>NZ_LT607754.1:3250000-4450000 GCF_900090285.1 Micromonospora inositola
TGAGACTGCGGGGGATAAGCTTCGTAGTCGAGAGGGAAACAGCCCAGATCACCAGCTAAGGCCCCTAAGCGTGTGCTAAGTGGAAAAGGATGTGGAGTCGCATAGACAACCAGGAGGTTGGCTTAGAAGCAGCCACCCTTTAAAGAGTGCGTAATAGCTCACTGGTCAAGTGGTTCCGCGCCGACAATGTAGCGGGGCTCAAGCACACCGCCGAAGCTGTGGCATTCACATTTCAACCTCGCTTGGACTTGATTCCTTGTGCAGGTGTGTGGATGGGTAGGGGAGCGTCGTGCCGGGGGTGAAGCAACGGGGTGACCCAGTTGTGGACGCGGCACGAGTGAGAATGCAGGCATGAGTAGCGAAAGAAGGGTGAGAAACCCTTCCGCCGGATGACCAAGGGTTCCAGGGCCAGGCTAATCCGCCCTGGGTGAGTCGGGACCTAAGGCGAGGCCGAGAGGCGTAGTCGATGGACAACGGGTTGATATTCCCGTACCCGCGAAAGAGCGACCCTGACGAACCTCGTTGTGCTAACCACCCGAGCTGTGGGCGGTCTTCGGACCAAACGCGGTGAGCGTGGGAACCTGACGGGTAGTAGTCAAGCGATGGGGTGACGCAGGAAGGTAGCTGAGCCCGGCCGGTGGTTGTGCCGGGGTAAGCGTGTAGGCCGCACCATAGGCAAATCCGTGGTGCACATAGGCTGAGACGTGATGCCGAGCCGATTCAGGTGAAGTCAGTGATCCTATGCTGCCGAGAAAAGCCTCTAGCGAGTTCTTAGCGGCCCGTACCCCAAACCGACACAGGTGGTCAGGTAGAGAATACCGAGGCGATCGGGCGAACTGTGGTTAAGGAACTCGGCAAATTGCCCCCGTAACTTAGGGAGAAGGGGGGCCGGACGCGTGAAGGGACTTGCTCCTGGAGCGTGGTATGGCCGCAGAGAGCAGGGGGAAGCGACTGTTTACTAAAAACACAGGTCCATGCGAAGAAGTAATTCGATGTATATGGACTGACGCCTGCCCGGTGCTGGAACGTTAAGGGGACCTGTTAGCTCTTCGGGGCGAAGCGGAGAACTTAAGCGCCAGTAAACGGCGGTGGTAACTATAACCATCCTAAGGTAGCGAAATTCCTTGTCGGGTAAGTTCCGACCTGCACGAATGGCGTAACGACTTCCCCACTGTCTCAACCACAGGCCCGGCGAAATTGCATTACGAGTAAAGATGCTCGTTACGCGCGGCAGGACGGAAAGACCCCGGGACCTTTACTATAGCTTGACATTGGTATCTGAATTAGCTTGTGTAGGATAGGTGGGAGCCGGTGAAGCTCATACGCCAGTATGGGTGGAGGCAATCTTGAAATACCACTCTGGTTGATTTGGGTATCTAACTTCGGACCGTTATCCGGTTCAGGGACAGTGTCTGGTGGGTAGTTTAACTGGGGCGGTTGCCTCCTAAAGGGTAACGGAGGCGCCCAAAGGTTCCCTCAGCCTGGTTGGCAATCAGGTGTTGAGTGCAAGTGCACAAGGGAGCTTGACTGTGAGACTGACAGGTCGAGCAGGGACGAAAGTCGGGACTAGTGATCCGGCACTGGCATGTGGAAGCGGTGTCGCTCAACGGATAAAAGGTACCCCGGGGATAACAGGCTGATCTTCCCCAAGAGTCCATATCGACGGGATGGTTTGGCACCTCGATGTCGGCTCGTCGCATCCTGGGGCTGTAGCAGGTCCCAAGGGTTGGGCTGTTCGCCCATTAAAGCGGTACGCGAGCTGGGTTTAGAACGTCGTGAGACAGTTCGGTCCCTATCCGCCGTGCGCGTAGGATACTTGAGAAGGGCTGTCCCTAGTACGAGAGGACCGGGACGGACGAACCTCTGGTGTGCCAGTTGTCCCGCCAGGGGCACGGCTGGTTAGCTACGTTCGGAAGGGATAACCGCTGAAAGCATCTAAGCGGGAAGCTCGCTTCAAGATGAGGTATCCCACCCACTTTGTGGGGTAAGGCCCCCAGCTAGACGACTGGGTTGATAGGCCGGAAATGTAAGCCCGGTAACGGGTTCAGTTGACCGGTACTAATAGGCCGAGGACTTGACTACCAAGCTGCTACGCGTCCACTGTGCAACTCCCGACAAACGAACAACACCCCAGCATCGCTGGTTGGTTGGTTGTTTGACATGTCGATAGAGTTACGGCGGTCATGGCGGAGGGGAAACGCCCGGTAACATTCCGAACCCGGAAGCTAAGCCCTCCAGCGCCGATGGTACTGCACTCGGGAGGGTGTGGGAGAGTAGGACACCGCCGGACAATCTTTCCAGATGAGGTCACCCTTCGGGGTGGCCTCATCTGCGTTTCCGGCCCCGGAATTCGACCGTGCGGAGGACCGAGGGCACGCCGCGGGCGAGCCGGCGACGTGCCCCGAAAACTGGTCAGCGGGTCTGGATGCCCTCGCGGAGCTGGCGGAACAGGCCGGCGGCCTGGTCGACGGGACGCCCCGGGAACATCGCCATCACCACGCTGCCGTGGTCGGCCCAGCCACACACGGCGAAGTCGCCGCCGTCGCCGCTGGTCGTACCGCACTTCATGACGCCGCCCAACCGGCCGGCGTCGACCTCGCGCAGCCCGGTGACCTTGCCGGTCGCGTCCGTCATCAGGCCGAAGAGGCTGTCCAGATCGCGCTCCGGCTGCCAGAGCAGGGTGGTACCGCCGAAGACGAGCACCGCGCGCTTCGCGTCTGCCGGGTCCTTGTAGACCGTGCCGAAGCTCTTGTCCAGGTCGATGTCGGCGGCGAAGCCGTCCCGCAGGTAGTCGGCCGTGCTGCGCGCCCGATCGCTGTCGTCCCGGGTGAGTCCGGCCACCTTCGCGGGGGTGGCCAGGTCGGTGTCCTTCTGCTCCAGCACCCGCCAGCCGCCGGCGCCGAGCGCCCCGAGCCCCGCCAGGCCGACGACCAGCGCGCCCGCGAGCACCACTCGCCGGCGGCGGGAGGGCGCGGCGCCCCGCTCCGGGTCGCTTTCCGGGTCGCGGCGGCTCAGCTGGATCGGCTCGTGGGTCAGGTCGACCGGCTCGGGCCCGTCGCCGAGCGGACGCTCGGTGAGATGTGCGTCGGACATGTCCGCCACCGTACGCGAACAACAGGTGGCGCACGTCGGGTCCGCCGAAGCGCTCCGTAGACTTTCAGGGTGACCGAGAGACTGGATGCCCGACGCCCCGACGCCCCGACCCTTGCCGGCCAGTACCAGCCCGGCGAGGTGGAGCAGCGACGGTACGAGCAGTGGGTAGCCGCCGGCCACTTCCGGGCGTCGGCGGAGAGCGACAAGCCCCCCTTCACCATCGTCATCCCGCCGCCGAACGTCACCGGCTCGCTGCACATGGGCCACGCGTTCGAGCACACGCTGATGGACGCCCTCACCCGGCGGAAGAAGATGCAGGGCTTCGAGGCGCTCTGGCTGCCCGGCATGGACCACGCCGGCATCGCCACCCAGAACCTGGTCGAACGGCAGCTGGCCGGCGAGGGCCTGTCCCGGCACGACCTGGGCCGGGAGAAGTTCGTCGAGCGGGTCTGGCAGTGGAAGGCCGAGTCCGGTGGCGCCATCCTCGGCCAGATGCGCCGGCTCGGCGACGCCGTGGACTGGGACCGTGAGCGCTTCACCATGGACGAGGGCCTGACCCGGGCCGTCCAGACCATGTTCAAGAAGCTCTTCGAGGACGGGCTCATCTACCGGGCCAACCGGATCATCAACTGGTGCCCGCGCTGCCTGACCGCCCTGTCCGACATCGAGGTGGAGCACACCGACGACGAGGGTGAGCTCATCTCCATCCGCTACAGCGACGACGTGGTGGTGGCCACCACCCGGGCGGAGACGATGCTCGGCGACACCGCGGTGGCCGTCCACCCCGACGACCCGCGGTACCAGCACCTGATCGGCACCGAGGTGGCGGTCCCCCTCACCGACCGGCGGATCCCGATCGTCGCCGACGAGCACGTCGACCCGGCCTTCGGCACCGGCATGGTGAAGGTGACCCCGGCGCACGACCCGAACGACTTCGAGATCGGCCAGCGGCACGACCTGCCCGCACTGACGATCATGGACGAGCGGGGCGTCATCACCGCGCACGGCCCGTTCCAGGGCCTGGACCGGTACGAGGCCCGCCCGGCGATCGTCGCCGCGCTGCGCGAGCAGGGCCGGATCGTGGCCGAGAAGCGGCCGTACGTGCACGCGGTGGGGCACTGCTCCCGCTGCCGTACGACCGTCGAACCGCGGCTGTCGCTGCAGTGGTTCGTCAACACCGCCCCGCTGGCCAAGGCGGCCGGTGACGCGGTCCGCGACGGCCGGGTGAAGATCGAGCCGGCAGAGCTGGCCAAGCGGTACTTCGCCTGGGTCGACAACATGCACGACTGGTGCATCTCCCGGCAGCTCTGGTGGGGCCACCGCATCCCGGTCTGGTACGGCCCGGACGGCGAGATCGTCTGCGTCGGCCCCGATGAGGCGCCGCCCACCGGCGAGGGCTGGCGCCAGGACGAGGACGTCCTCGACACCTGGTTCTCCAGCGGACTGTGGCCGTTCTCCACCCTCGGCTGGCCCGAGCGGACCCCGGACCTGGCGAAGTTCTACCCGACTAGCGTGCTGGTCACCGGGTACGACATCCTCTTCTTCTGGGTCGCCCGGATGATGATGTTCGGCCTGTACGCGATGGACGGCGTCCAGCCGTTCGACGTGGTCGCCCTGCACGGCATGGTCCGCGACGAGCACGGCAAGAAGATGTCGAAGTCGTTCGGCAACGTGGTCGACCCGCTGGACTGGATCGACCGGTTCGGCGCCGACGCCACCCGGTTCACCCTCGCCCGGGGCGCCAACCCCGGGCAGGACGTGCCGGTCAGCGAGGAGTGGTGCCAGGGCTCCCGCAACTTCTGCAACAAGCTCTGGAACGCCACCCGGTTCGCGCTGCTGAACGGCGCGCACACCGACGGCCCGCTGCCGGAGGCCGGGACGCTGTCGACCGTCGACCGGTGGATCCTGTCCCGGCTGGCGCACGTCACCGCCGAGGTGGACGAGCAGTTCGAGGCGTACGAGTTCGCGAAGGTCTGCGACCTGCTGTACCACTTCGCCTGGGACGACGTCTGCGACTGGTACGTGGAGCTGAGCAAGCCGGTGCTCGCCGAGGGCGGCCCGGCCGCCGACGCCACCCGCCGGGTGCTCGGGCACGTGCTGGACCAGCTGCTGCGGCTGCTGCACCCGGTGATCCCGTTCGTCACCGATGAGCTGTGGAGCGCCCTGACCGGCGCCGAGACGGTGCTGACCGCCGCCTGGCCGGTGGCCGACCGTACGCTGGTCGACGACGCCGCGGAAGGCGAGGTCGGCACCCTCCAGCGGGTGGTGACCGAGATCCGCCGGTTCCGGTCGGACCAGGGGCTGCGGCCGACGCAGCGGGTCGCGGCCCGGCTGGACGGCCTCGCGCCGGCGGGCATCGCCGCGCACGAGCCGCTGATCCGGTCGCTGGTCCGGCTGGACGCGCCCACCGGGGACTTCCAGGCCAGCGCCACGCTCGCCATGCCGGGGGAGGTCAGCGTCGCGCTGGACACCCGTGGCTCGATCGACGTGGCCGCCGAGCGGGCCCGGCTCACCAAGGACCGGTCGGCCGCCGAGAAGGAGGCCGCGCAGGCGCGGGCGAAGCTGGACAACCCGGCCTTCGTCGGGAAGGCCCCGGAGCCGGTGGTGGCGAAGATCCGCGAACGGCTCGCCGTGGCCGAGGCCGACCTGATCCGGATCGACGCTGCCCTGGAGGCGCTGCCCTCGTGACCGACCGCACCGAATTCGCCGCCGTCGACGCCGCCCTGGCCGCGCGCGGCTTCACTCGCATGCACTTCGAGCTGGACCGGATCGAGATGCTGCTCGACCTGCTCGGCAGCCCGCAGCGGGCGTACCCGTCGATTCACCTCACCGGGACCAACGGCAAGACCTCGACGGCCCGGATGATCGACTCGCTGCTGCGGGCCTTCGGGCTGCACACCGGGCGCTACACCAGCCCGCACCTGGAAACCGTCCGGGAGCGGATCAGCCTGGACGGCGAGCCGGTCGGCGAGGAGCGCTTCGTCGCCACGTACCGGGAGGTGGAGCCGCTGGCCGAGCTGGTCGACCAGCGGTCCGCGGAGCCGCTGACCTACTTCGACCTGACCACCGCGCTGGCGTTCGCGACGTTCGCCGACGCGCCGGTCGACGTCGCCGTGGTCGAGGTCGGTCTCGGCGGCGCCGAGGACGCCACCAACGTGATCCAGGCCGGGGTGGCCGTGCTCACCCCGATCGCGCTGGACCACACCGAGTGGCTCGGCGACACCATCGAGGACATCGCGCTGCACAAGGCCGGCATCATCCACTCCGGCGCCACCGTCATCTGCGCCGCACAGGAGGAGGAGGCCGCCCGGCCGATCCTGGAGCGCTGCGCCGAGGTGGGCGCCACCGTCGCGCGCGAGGGCGCGGAGTTCGGCGTGCTCCGCCGGGCGGTCGCGGTCGGCGGCCAGGTGCTCAGCATCCAGGGCCTCGGCGGGGTGTACGACGAAGTGTTCATCCCCCTGCACGGCGCCCACCAGGCGCAGAACGCGGCCCTGGCGCTCGCCGCCGTCGAGGCGTTCCTCGGCGCCGGGGCCCGGCGGCAGCTCGACATCGAGGCCGTCCGGGAGGGCTTCGCCGCGGCCAGCTCGCCCGGCCGGCTGGAGAAGGTCCGCACCGCCCCGACGGTTTTGCTCGACGGCGCGCACAACCCGCACGGGATGGCCGCCACGGTCACCGCGCTGCAGGAGGAGTTCGCGTTCAGCAAGCTGGTCGGCGTGCTGGCCGTGCTCGGCGACAAGGACGCCGCCAGCCTGCTGGAGCTCCTGGAGCCGGTGCTCGACTCGCTGGTGGTCACCGGCAACAGCTCGCCCCGCGCAATGCCGGTCGACGAGCTGGCCGAGCTGGCCCGGGAGGTCTTCGGACCGGAGCGGGTGGAGGTCGCCGAGGACATGCCGGACGCCATCGAGGCGGCGATCGCCGAGGCCGAGTCCGACGTGCCCGGCGAGCTGTCCGGGGTCGGCGTGCTGATCACCGGGTCGGTGGTGACCGTGGCCGACGCCCGCCGGCTGCTGAAGCGATGACCGGCCAGGTGGAGGAGGGTCCGGGCGGCACCGGCCGGCCCGCTGACGGACCGGACGTCGGAGCCGTGCCGGCGGCCGGTGCCGGCGGGGCGGAACGGGCGGCCGAGGGGCCGGATGCGGGCGCGCCCGAGCCCGCGCAGCGGCGGTCCGGGCTGCGGAACCCGGAGAAGGCGGTGCGCGGGCTCGGCGCCGGCACGCTGGCCCTGGAGGCCCTGGTGCTGCTGCTCGCCATCCAGCCGATCCGGTTGGTCGGCGGGGACCTCGGCGGCGCCGCCATGGCGGCGATCGTGGCCTTGGCCGTGGCCTGCGTCGTGCTCGCCGGCCGGATGGGGCGGCCGTGGGCCTGGCACGCGGGCAGCCTGCTGCAGGGCCTGCTGATGCTCTCGGGCCTGCTGCACTGGTCGCTGCTGGTGCTCGGCGTCATCTTCGCCCTGGTGTGGGCCTACGCCCTGCACGTCCGCCGGGTCATCCTCGGCTGAGCCGCGGGCCGGGCGCCCGGCGGCGCCCGGCCCGGCCGTCAGACGTCGGCGAGGGTGCGCCACTGGGTGAGGGCGATGCCGTGACCGTCCGGGTCGCGGAACGCCGCCGCCCACACCTCCAGCTTCGCGCCCCGGTTGACCACCCGCGGGGCGTACGTGAAGCGGACCCCGGAGCCGCGCAGCCGCTCGTACGCGGACTGGATGTCGTCGACCTCGAGGTTGACGTGGACCAGCCGCCGGCTGATCGGGGCCGCTCCGGTGATCTCGCGCAGCACCAGGCGGGTGGCGCCGGAAGCGAGGACGGCGTTGCCGGAGCCCCGGTCCACCTCGTCGAAGCCGAGGTCCCGGTAGAACTCCAGCGACCGGGTCAGGTCGGTCACGAGCAGGGTGATGCCGATGCCGCTGATCGGGCCGGCCACCTCGGCGGCGTCGTCGCCCGCGTACCCGAAGATGGCCTCGTCCAGCTCCTCCGCGGTCGGCGGCGCCTCCGGCGCCGGGTCGTCCAGCGGCACGTCGATCGGGTCCAGCGGCACGTCGATCGGGTCCACGAGCACCGTCGCGTCGAACCATTCCTCGGCGGGTGGGCGCGGCGCCGGGGTCGCCCGGCGGGGCAGCGGCCCGGCCGCCTGCTCGACCACCGTGCCTTCCAGCACCACCGGGCCGCCCGGACGCTGGTGCACCACCACCGGTTCGCGTTCCTCGGCCAGCACGGTGACGTCGTCGAGGAGCGGGTCCGGCGCGGGTGGGAAGTCGTCGCGGAAGTCGTCCTCCGGGGCGCGGTCGGCCCACGGCGGCGCCTCCTGGGCGATCAGCACCTCGTCGACCGGGTCGGGGCCGGCGTACTCCGGCGGGAGGTCCGCCGTCGCGGCGGCCGTCTCGGCATGGGTGGGCACCTCGTCCCAGAGGACGCGGACGTGCCGCTGATCGTCCAGGGCGACCCGGATGGGCAGCGGCTGACCCAGCGACGGCCACTTGGCGACCGGCACCCGGGGCTCGATGATCTTCTTGGACCGGGGCGGCAGCCCGGGGGCGTCGATCACCAGCTGGAGCTCGCAGCGGCCGAAGGCGTACTGCGTGGGAGGCTCGGAGGCGCTGTGCACGTGACCGACGCCGACCACCCAGGTGCGCCCGCCCCCGCGCACCGTGGCCAGGGCGATCGCCAGCACCAGCAGCGCGACGCCGAGGGCCACGATGGCCCAGCTGGTCATCCCCAGCCCGAACAGCACGATGAAGGTCGCCACGGTGCCGAGCACCGCGCCGATCAGCTTGCGCACCGGCGCGATGGGCCGGTTCCCGCCGTTCGCCACAGTGGACCTCCCAGGGGTCTACGGCCAGGCTAGGCCGGACCGGCGACCGAGGGGAAGAGCGGCCGCCGCGCCGACGCCGGGACCGGGTCGCTAGGCTGAACCTACCCAGCCAGACCGGCTTCCGCGCACAGGAGGAACCCAGCGTGTCCAGCAGCAGCCCGGATGAGCGCTCGCTCGTACTGATCAAGCCCGACGCGGTCCGCCGCGGTCTGGTCGGCGAGATCGTGTCCCGCTTCGAGCGCAAGGGCCTGCGGATCGACGCGATGGTGACGCGGACGATGGACGGCGACTTCGCCGACCAGCACTACGCCGAGCACGTCGACAAGCCGTTCTACCCGCCGCTGAAGGCCTTCATGACCAGCGGTCCGCTGGTCGCCCTGGTGCTCTCCGGCGATCAGGTGATCGAGGTCGTGCGCAGCATGCTCGGCAGCACCGACGGCCGCAAGGCCGCCGCCGGCACCATCCGGGGCGACCTCTCCCTGTCCAACCGGGAGAACCTGGTGCACGCCTCCGACTCCACCGACAGCGCGAAGCGCGAGCTCGCCCTCTGGTTCCCCGAGCTGGGCTGAGCCGCCGACGGCCCCGACCCCGGACCGGGGTTGGGGCCGTTCCGTGTGCTCAGCCGGGCAGCCGGGACAGCTTCGCCGGGTTGCCGACCAGGTAGAGGTCGGTGATCCGGCCGTCCGCGGCCGCGATGGCCAGCGTGTAGCGGGTCCCGTCGGGCCAGCGGAGCACCAGCGCCGGCCCGCCGTTCAGCTCGGTGGGCGCCGCCTCGATACTGCGGGGCCGGCCGTAGACGCCGGCGAAGAAGCGAGCGATCCGGTCCGCGCCGCGCACCGGGTTGCGCGCCGCACGGACGGCGCCGCCCCCGTCGTTCCAGGAGACCGCGTCGGACGCCACCAGCTCGGTCAGCCGGGCCAGGTCGCCGTCGCGGGCGGCGGCCAGGAAGGCGTCCAGCAGCCGCCGCTGCTCGGCCGGGCCGGCGGTGAAGCGTGGCCGGCCGTCGGCGATCCGGGCCACCGCCCGGTGGTACAGCTGCCGGCAGTCGGCCGCCGAGCGGTCCAGGATCTCGCCGATCTCCGCGTACGGCAGGGCGAACGCGGTGTGCAGCACGTAGACCGCGCGCTCCGGCGGGGTGAGCCGTTCCAGCAGGTGCAGCAGCGCGACCGACACGGAGTCCCGCAGCTCGGCGCTGTCCAGCGGCCCGAACGGCTCCGCCGCGCCGGTCGGCACCGGTTCGGGCAGCCACGGCCCGACGTACGTCTCCCGGGCGGCCTGCCGGGCGCGCAGCCGGTCGACCGCCAGCCGGGTCACCACCCGGGACAGGTACCGGCGCGGCTCGGCGACCGACTCCCGGTCGACGTCGAGCCAGCGCAGGTACGCCTCCTGGAGCACGTCCTCCGCGTCGTGCAGGCTGCCCAGCAGCCGGTACGCCAGCCCGAGCAGCATCGGCCGGTGCGCGGTGAGCGCACCGGCCGCCTGCGCCGCCGGGGTGCCGGTCACCCCTCGGTCGGCGGCTGCGCCTGGCTGGTCACCGCGATCCGGTTCCACACGTTGATTGTGGCGATCGCGACGACCAGATCCGCCAGCTCCTTCTCCGACCACACCTTGGCGGCGGCGTCCCAGACCTCGTCCGGCACGCCGTGCTCGCCGAGCCGGGTGACCGCGTCGGTCAGCGCCAGCGCGGTCCGCTCCCGCTCGTCGAAGAAGGGCGCCTCCCGCCAGGCCGCGACCGCGAACAGCCGCCGGCTGGACTCGCCCGCGGCGAGCGCGTCCCGGCTGTGCATGTCCACGCAGAACGCACAGCCGTTGAGCATCGACGCCCGCAGCTTCACCAGCTCCAGCACCGTGTGGTCGACGTTGGTCTGGATGTACTTCTCCAGCCCGAGCACCGCCTGGTACGCCTGCGGCACCACGGCGGCCATGTTGATCCGACTCATTTCCGGCCTCCCTCGATAACGGCTACACGCGTACGACGGGAGACCGCGCCGCCGACGTGACAGCGGACGGCTGTGACGGTGGTCATGCCCCGGCGGTCCACCAGTGGTCAGCCGGGGTTCCCCCGCCGGCTACCCGCACCGCCGGAACACCTCATCTCTGCCCGGTAGACCACTGGTGACGGCCGGGGCCGGGGCCGGGGCCGGGCCGGGCCGGGCCGGTGGGGTGGGGTGGGGGTTGGGTCAGAGGGTGTCGAGGGAGGCGCGGCGGCGGCTTTCGGCCTCGAAGACCTTGAGGAGCACGGCGGCCAGCAGGGCGTACCCGAGACCTACGGCGAGTTCGGCGGCGAGCGCCGGGGCGGCCGCCGCGAAGCCCTCGCCGGCGACGAGGCGGCGGGCCGCCCGGGCCGCGTGGGTGATGGGCAGCACCTCGCCGACCGCGCGCATCCACGCCGGCAGCCCGGCGGCCGGGACGTTCACCCCGGTGAGCAGGAGCAGCAGCGCCACCGAGACGTTGGAGACCACCCAGACGTCCCGGAACCGCAGCCCGACCGCGCCCAGGGTGAGGCCGAAGAAGCCGCAGGCCAGCGAGCCCGTGGCCAGGGTCAGCAGCAGGCCGGGCAGGGCGTCGACGGGCATCCGCAGGCCGAGCAGGAGCGAGCCGACGGTGAGCGTGCTCACCGCGATCAGCAGGCCGTTGCCGGCGTACGGCAGGGCCCGGCCGAGGAACACGGCGGTGCGGCTGCGCGGCGACAGCAGCACATGGCCGAGGGTGCCGAAGCGCCGCTCGTTGGCCACCGCCATCGTCCCGCCGAAGACGCAGGAGAGCGAGGCGGCGAGCACCGCGTTGCCGACGATGTAGAACCGGTCGTCGGCGACGCCCAGTTGGCGGCCCAGGTAGGCGAAGAAGAGCAGTTGGAAGATCGGGCCGACCAGCAGCGAGCCGATGAACATCGCCGGGGTGGTCCAGTTGAACAGGGCCCGGTAGGCGATCACGCCGCCCACGCCGATCAGCCGGAAGAGTGCCGTCATCGTCGTCTCCTCAGGCCAGCGCGAGGGTCGCCGCGGCGCGGGCCCGTCGCTCGACGTGGGTCATCATCAGCGCGCCCGCGGCCAGGCAGCCGAGGCTGATCGCCAGGCAGATGCCGAGCGAGGGCCAGACCGGCCCGCCGGTGGCCGCCTCGCGGACCGCCCGGGCGCCCCAGGTGGTGGGCAGCGCGGCGGCGATCGGTCCGGTCCAGCCGGGCAGCACGGTGAGCGGCACCAGCATCCCGGAGACCAGCCAGATCGGGTACTCCAGCGTGTTGGTCAGCGCGTTGGCGTTGCGCATCAGCACGAACGTGGAGGCCAGCAGCAGGCCGAACATGCCCAGGCCGAGCACGCAGCCGGGCACCGCGACCAGGAAGAGCAGGGGGTGCGCGAAGTCCAGCGGGATGCCGTAGAGCACCCGGCCCCAGAGCAGGGTGGCGAGCATCGCGTACGTGCCGGTGAGCGCGGTGGCCAGGGTGATCGGCAGGATCACCAGTGCCGGCGGGCGGGGCGCCAGCATGATCATCTCCAGGGTGCCCTGCCAGCGCTGCCCCTGGATCGCACCGCCGGAGCCGAAGAGCACCGACGACCAGACCCCCATCAGTCCCGCCCCGACGGCGGCCTCCAGCAGCCGGCCCGGCTCGCCGCCGGCCCGGAACAGGTAGACCGCCAGCGTCGCCTGCACCACCGGCACGATCAGCGCGGTGGCGATCTCGAACGGGGAGCGGCTGAGCTGCTTGGCGTGCAGCAGCGCGCCCACCGCGATCATCCGCAGCGTCCTCACGCGGCCACCGCCTCGACCGGGCGGGCCTGCGCGGCGACCCGGTTCACGATCGCCACGTACGCGTCCTCCAGGGTGGGCTGGCGGGCGGTGACCCGGCCCAGCCGGACGCCGTCCAGCTCGCGCAGCACGTCGGCCTGCACGTCCACCCCCGCGTCGGACTGCACGGTCAGCGTCTGCGCCGCGCCGGTGACGGTCACGCTCGCCTCGCGGACCCCGGGCAGGGCGTGGATCGTGGCGAGCTGGGCGTCGGTCACCCCGTACGCCTCGACCTCCAGCACCTGCCGGCCGTCGGCGTGGTGCCGCAGCTCCGCCGGGGTGCCCAGCGCCTGGATGGCGCCGTTCGCGATCACCGCGATCCGGCCGCAGAGCTCGTCCGCCTCGGCCATGTAGTGCGTGGTCAGCAGCACGGTGGTGCCGGTGGCGGCCAGGTCGGCGACGGTCTGCCGCAGCTCCCGGGCGGCCACCGGGTCCACCCCGATCGACGGCTCGTCGAGGAAGAGCACCTGCGGGCGGTGCAGCAGGCCGCGGGCGATGTGCAGCCGCTGCCGCATGCCCCGGGAGTAGCCCTCCACCCGCTCGTCCTCCCGGCCGGCGAGCCGGACCAGCTCCAGCAGCTCGACGATCCGCCGCTGCTGCTCCCGTCCCGGCACGCCGTACAGCTCGGCGAAGTAGCGCAGGTTGTCCCGGGCGGAGAGCCGGTCGTAGAGGCCCCGGTCGCCGCCGAAGACGTACCCGATCCGGCGGCGTACCTCCCGGGTCTCGGCCACCACGTCGTGGCCGCAGATCCGGGCCGTGCCGGCGGTCGGGATGAGCAGCGTGTTCAGCAGCTTGATGGTGGTCGTCTTGCCCGCGCCGTTCGGTCCGAGCAGCCCGAACAGCTCCCCGTTGCCGACCGTCAGGTCGACGCCGCGGACCGCCTCCACCTCCCGACGCTGCGGTCGTATCCATCCCGTTCGGCTGCGGTAGGTGCGGCGCAGCCCGGCCGCCTCGATCGCGTACTCGCTCATGCCGGGGAATGTAGAGAGTCGGGCCGGGACGGGGAAACGAATTCGGCGCTGGCCGAATCCTCAGGCCGAGGCGGTCGCCGGGTCCGCGCCGATCAGGCTGACCAGGGCCACGCCGGCCGGTTCCAGGCCGTACAGCACCCGCCGGCCGACCCGGCGGCGGTGCACCACCCCGGCGGTGAGCAGCGCGGCGAGGTGCTCGGAGACGGTGCTCGGGGCGAGCCCCAGGGTGGCGGCGAGCCCGGCGGTGGTGGCCGGGCGGCTGAGCGCGCGCAGCACCTGGGCCCGGCCGCGCCCCACCAGGACGGCCAACCGGTCGGTTGTCGCGGGCGGGGTGCCGGGCGCCGGCCGGTCGGCGAGCAGGACCGCCCCCCGGGCCTGGTACGAGACCGCGATGACCTCGGGATGGTCGGTGGAGTGGGTCAGCGCGCCCCGGGAGAAGATCAGCGGGATCAGCAGCAGCCGCTGGTCGACCGCGGCGAAGCGCCATTCGCTCGGCTTGACCAGGGTCAGCACCGGCTTGTCCCAGCGCACCCGCTCGTGCAGGTCGGCCAGGAGCGCGTCGGGGCCGTCGGCGGCGAGCGCCCGGGCCCGGTGCAGCACCTCCTCGTCCAGGGCGGCGCGCATCGCCGGCCACCAGGGCGCGATCGCCGCGTCCCAGTACGCCTGGAGGCCGTCGGCGAGCCGGTCCAGGGCCGCCTGCCGGTCGGTGACGAACGGGCGCAGCCAGCCGGGCAGGTCGTCGGCGCGGTGGTAGCGCGGGATCTGCTCGGCGATCACCTCGGCCGGCGTGGCGCGCAGCGCCGCCAACTCCTCCTCGATCGTGGGGCTGGCGGTGGGCGGCACCGGGCCGAGGAAGTCCGGGTACCAGGGGCCGGTCTGCGCGTAGAGCCTCGCCGGGGCCGCCGCGGGCAGCTCGGCGAGCACCCTGTGGGCGTGCCGGGCCCAGCCGGTGTACGGCCAGGGCGCCTCGTCCGGGTACCGGTCGAGCAGGTAGAGGCTGCACTTGGCCTCCCAGAGCGGGCTGGTCGCGATCCGGGTACGGGCCAGCGTCGGCTCGTCCAACTCGATTCGGATCACCCGCCGAGATTACTCGCGAGCGATCTCCGTTCCCGATCGAGTACGCTTGTCGCACACAGGCGACGACCCGGCCATCACCGGCGAGCCTCCGGAAGAACAGCCGGGTGACCGGCCCAGTAGAACCGGACGGGACGGCCCGTCACAGCCGGCCAACGAGCGGGCGGTCGCACCTTGACCGCCAAGCGGGGTGGTACCGCGGGCCGCTCGGGCACGCCGTCGAGGCGTACCCGGGAAGCTCGTCCTCGCAGACCACACGACAGTGAGCTGCGCGAGGAGAGCGACCCCCGATGGCCTATCCGTTGCACGACCCGACCGCCGCCGGCGTCCCGGCGAGCCCGGACCTGCCCGCGGTCGAGCGCCGGGTCCTGGAGCACTGGACGGCCGACAAGACCTTCGAGGCTTCGGTCGAAGCCCGGCCGGCCGGCGACGACGGCAAGAACGAGTACGTCTTCTACGACGGCCCGCCGTTCGCCAACGGCCTGCCGCACTACGGCCACCTCTTCACCGGGTACGTCAAGGACGTGGTGCCGCGCTACCAGACCATGCGCGGCCGGCACGTCGAGCGGCGGTTCGGCTGGGACTGCCACGGCCTGCCCGCCGAGGTGGTCGCCGAGAAGCAGCTCGGCATCACCAGCAAGGCGGAGATCCTCGACCTGGGCGTGGCCCGGTTCAACGAGGCCTGCCGCACCTCGGTGCTGGAGTTCACCCAGGACTGGGAGCGGTACGTCACCCGGCAGGCCCGCTGGGTCGACTTCGCCAACGACTACAAGACCCTCGACCTGGACTACATGGAAAGCGTGATGTGGGCCTTCAAGACCCTGCACGACAAGGGTCTGGTCTACGAGGGCTTCCGGGTGCTGGCGTACTGCTGGCGGTGCGAGACGCCGCTGTCGAACACCGAGACCCGGATGGACGACGTCTACAAGGACCGGCACGACCCGACGCTGTCGGTGTGGTTCGGGTTGACCCGGGACGACAACGCGCCGGAGCTGGTGCGCGGGCCGGTCAAGCTGGGCGTCTGGACCACCACGCCGTGGACCCTGCCGTCGAACCTGGCGCTCGCCGTCGGCCCGGACATCGAGTACGCGGTGCTGGAGCGCGACGGGGAGCGCTACGTGGTCGGCGCGGCGCGGCTCGGCGCGTACGCCAAGGAGCTGGAGGGGTACGAGCAGGTCGGCACCGTGCGCGGTGCGGACCTGGTCGGGCGCCGCTACACGCCGCTCTACGACTTTCTCGTCGAGCAGGCCGGGGAGAACGCGTACCAGGTGCTCGGCGCGGACTTCGTCACCACCGAGGACGGCACCGGGATCGTCCACCTGGCCCCGGCCTTCGGCGAGGACGACCAGAACGTCTGCAACGCCGCCGGCATCCCCACCATCGTCACCGTGGACGACCACACCCGGTTCACCGCGCTGGTCCCGCCGTACCAGGGCGAGCAGGTCTTCGACGTCAACAAGCCGGTGATCCGGGAGCTCAAGGAGCGGGGGGTGGTGCTCAGGCAGGACACCTACACCCACTCGTACCCGCACTGCTGGCGCTGCGACACCCCGCTGGTCTACAAGGCGGTCTCGTCGTGGTTCGTCGCGGTGACGCAGTTCAAGGACCGGATGGTCGAGCTCAACCAGCAGATCAACTGGACACCGGGACACATCAAGGACGGCTCGTTCGGCAAGTGGCTGGCCAACGCCCGCGACTGGTCGATCAGCCGGAACCGGTTCTGGGGCTCGCCGATCCCGGCGTGGAAGTCCGACGACCCGAACTACCCGCGCCTCGACGTGTACGGCTCGCTGGCCGACATCGAGCGGGACTTCGGCGTACGCCTGACCGACCTGCACCGGCCGGCGGTGGACGACCTGGTCCGCCCCAACCCGGACGACCCGACCGGGAAGTCGATGATGCGCCGGGTGCCGGAGGTGCTGGACTGCTGGTTCGAGTCCGGCTCGATGCCGTTCGCCCAGGTGCACTACCCGTTCGAGAACCGCGACTGGTTCGAGCACCACTACCCGGGCGACTTCATCGTCGAGTACATCGGACAGACCCGCGGCTGGTTCTACACCATGCACGTGCTGGCCACCGCGCTGTTCGACCGGCCGGCGTTCCGCAACTGCCTCAGCCACGGCATCCTGCTCGGCTCCGACGGGCGCAAGATGTCCAAGAGCCTGCGCAACTACCCGGACGTGTACCACGTCTTCGACGCGTACGGCTCCGACGCGATGCGCTGGATGCTGATGTCCTCGCCGGTGCTGCGCGGCGGGGACATGGCGGTCACCGAGGCGGGCATCCGGGACGCCGTCCGGCAGGTGCTGCTGCCGCTGTGGAACGTCTGGTACTTCTTCTCGCTCTACGCCAACGCCGACGGGTACCAGGCGAGCCGTCGGGTGGACAGCACGCACCTGCTCGACCGGTACGTGCTGGCGAAGACGAACGAGCTGGTGTCGACGGTCCAGGGGCAGATGGAGGCGTACGACATCTCCGGCGCCTGCGCCACCGTCCGCTCCTTCCTCGACGCGCTGACCAACTGGTACGTGCGGCGCTCCCGGGACCGGTTCTGGTCGGGTGATGCCGAGGCGTTCGACACCCTGTGGACGGTGCTGGAGACGCTCTGCCGGGTGGTGGCGCCGCTGGCGCCGCTGACCGCGGAGGAGATCTGGCGCGGCCTCACCGGCGAACGGTCGGTGCACCTGACCGACTGGCCGTCGGCCGAGGAGTTCCCGGCCGACCACGATCTCGTCGCCGCGATGGACGCCGTCCGCGCGGTCGCCTCGGCGGCGCTCTCGCTGCGCAAGGCCAAGGGCCTGCGGGTCCGGCTGCCGCTGCCGAAGCTGACCGTTGCCTCGCCGGTGGCGGACCAGCTGCGCCCCTTCGCCGAGCTGGTCGCCGACGAGGTCAACGTGAAGGCGGTGGAGTTCACCGACGAGGTGTCCGCGTACTGCCAGCAGGTGCTGACCGTGGTGCCCCGGGCGCTCGGCCCCCGGGTCGGCAAGGCGGTCCAGCAGGTGATCAAGGCGGTCAAGGCAGGGGAATGGGAGCTGGCCGACGGCGCCCCGGTCGCCGCCGGGGTCACCCTCGCCGAGGGCGAGTACGAGCTGCGCCTGGTCGCCGCCGACGCGGAGCACTCCGCGCCGCTGCCCGGCGGTGAGGGCGTGGTCGTGCTGGACACCGAGGTCACCCCGGAGCTGGCCGCCGAGGGGTTGGCCCGGGACGTGGTCCGGGTGGTGCAGCAGGCCCGCCGGGACGCCGACCTGGACGTCTCCGACCGGATCGTGGTGTCGCTGTCGGCCTCCGAGGAGGTCCGGGCGGCGGTGTCCGCGTACGCCGATTTCGTGGCCCGGGAGGTGCTGGCCGACACCATCGACTTCGCCGACGGGATCGACGGCGCCGACGGCTTCGCCGGTGAGGCCGGCGAGGGCGAGCGGGTGACGGTGGTCGTCCGGCGGGTATGAGGTGGTGACGCGTGGTCCGGCGGCGTGCGCGCCGCCGGGCCACCACCCGGGCGGCCGGCCACCCGATCGGGTCGGCGTGGGACCGTCCGCTACCGTGACACCGCCCGTTCAGGTACGACCGCCGGAGGACCAGTGCCCCTGCTCTACACCATCGGCAAGCTCACCGTGGCGCCCGCGCTCCGGTTGGCCTTCCGTCCGCACGTGGAGGGGTTGGAGCACATCCCGGCGACCGGTGGTGCGATCTTCGCGGGCAACCACCTCTCCGTCGCCGACGAGCTGCTGCTCGGCACCGTCGTCCCTCGGCACCTGGCCTTCTGGGCCAAGTCGGAGTACTTCACGGGCACCGGCGTGAAGGGCGCCTTCTCCAAGTTCGTGCTCACCGGGCTGGGCGCCATCCCGGTCGAGCGGGCCGGCGGCCGGGCGGCGCTGTCGGCGTTCGACGCCGCCATCCCGGTGCTCAAGGCCGGTGACCTCGTCGCCGTCTACCCGGAGGGGACCCGTTCGCCCGACGGCCGGCTCTACCGGGGGCGGACCGGCGCGGCCCGGCTGGCCGTGGCGGCCGGCGTGCCGATCATCCCGGTCGGCGTGACCGGCACCGACAAGGCGCAGCCCATCGGGGCCCGGGTGCCCCGGCCTGGCCGGGCCGAGATCAGCATCCGGTTCGGCAAGCCGCTGGACTTCACCGGCCGCTCGGACGACCGGACGTCGCTGCGGGCGATGACCGACGAGCTGATGGCCGAGATCCAGAAGCTGACCGGCCAGGAGTACGTGCCGCGCTACGCCCCGCCGCGCGCCCACCCGCCGGTCAGCGGCGAGCCGCCGACCGCGTCCTGAGCCGGGGCGGCGCGCCGCGCTGCCTCCCGCGCCGTCACGGCGGGTCGTTGCCGCGGCGCTTCTCCTGGGCCACCACCGCGTCGAGGTCGGCGAGGCGTTCCATCTGCTTCATGGTGCGGGCCATCCGGGCGTTGCCCGGGATGCGGTCCCGGTTGCGGGACAGGAACGCCCAGTAACCGGCGGTGAACGGGCAGGCGTCCTCGCCGAGCCGCTTGCGCGGGTCGTACCGGCAGCCGCCGCAGTAGTCGCTCATCCGGTTGATGTACGCGCCGCCGCCGACGTACGGCTTGGTGGTCATCCGGCCCAGGTCGGCGTACTGGCTCATGCCGACCACGTTGCCGGTCATCACCCACTCGTAGCCGTCCACGAAACGGGTGTGGAACCACTCGACCAGCTCGGCGGGGCGCCAGCCGCGCTGCAGTGCGTAGTTGCCCAGCACCATCAGCCGGGGAATGTGGTGCACCCAGGCCCGGTCGCGGACCCCGGCGAGCACGTCGGAGAGGCAGCGCGCGTCGACCGCGTCGGCGTCCAGGTCGTTCCACCAGCCCGGCAACGACCGCCGCGCGCCCAGCTCGTTGCTGTTGCGCCAGCCGGCCTCGAAGTACCAGTAGGTGTGCCAGATGTAGTCCCGCCAGCCGAGGATCTGCCGGACGAAGCCCTCCACGCTCGGCAGCGGCGCGCCCTCCCTGCGGTACGCCCGCTCCGCGCCTCGGACCGCCTCCATCGGGTCGAGCAGGCCCAGGTTGAACGACGACGACAGCACGCTGTGCGCCAGCCACGGATCGGTCGACAGCATCGCGTCCTCGTACGGGCCGAACGCGGCGAGCCGGTGCCGGAGGAAGTGCCGCAGCCGGGCCTTGGCCTCCTTCGCGGTGGCGGGAAACCGGCGCGGCCCGTCCCGGCCGACGAACCGGATCCCGTCCCGCTCCCAGCGGTCCAGGTCGGCCCGGACCTCGGCGTCGATGTCGTCCTCCTTCGGCATCGGCGGCGCCGGCACGTCGAGCTTTCCGTCCTTGGGCGGCGGCTCGCGGTTCTCGGCGTCCAGGCTCCACCGGCCACCGGCCGGGTCGCCGCTGTCCAGCAGCACCCCGTGGTGCTCCCGGGCGAACCGGTAGAACGCCTCCATCCGCAGCGCGCCCCGGCGCTGGTCCGCCCACTCGGCGAAGTCCGCCAGGCTGGTCACGTAGCCCCGCTCCGGCAGCACGGTGACCCGGTCCAGGCCGCGGACGAAGTCCAGGGCCCGTCGCGAGGTGGGGTGGCAGACCTCCAGCGGCTCGCGGACCTTCTTCAACGCCTGCCCGTACGTCTCGGCGCGCAGGAAGACGGCCTGGTCGCCGAGCTCGGCGGCGCGGTGCCGCAGCGCGGAGAGGATCAGGTGGGCCTTCTGCCGGTGGTGGACGCGACGCCGGAAGACCGCCTTCGACTCGATCAGCAGGACCGGCTGCCGCCGGTCGTCGAGGAAGTGCGGCCCCAGCTGATCGGCGAAGAGCCAACGCCGCGACATGTCCCGATTGTGGACTCTCCGCCGGTTATGCAACCACGGGAATCGTGGACTTTATGTATTTGCAACAACGCGGAGCGTGACGATCAGGGCTGGTCCGGGATGACGATCTGCCGCCGCAGCTTGTCCAGGAGGTTACCGCTGTCGTCCACCGACAGCCGGGTGAAGACGCCGGTGGTGAGGCTGCCGTGGTCGACCGAGGTGCAGACCACCACCGCGTCGCCGTCAACGCGGCCCACCGCGCAGCGCTCGTACCGGCCCCGGACGCCGGTCTCCACCGGCACCGCGGGATCGAGCGCGTACTGCTCCTGGAGACGGGCGATCTCCGCCTTCGCGTCGGACTCCGGGCTGAGCCGGAAGCCCGTGCCGCCGAAGATCGTCACCCGCTTGCCGTCGTCCGTGGCGTAGACGCCCGCGAAGGTGTCCTCGGCGAGCAGGTGGGCCTGGCGTACCTCGGTCTTCAACCGCTCGGCGGTGGCCTGGCTGCGCTCGTCCTCCCGCAGCCGCAGGCCGGCGACCTGGTCGGGCAGCGCCGCGCTGGCCGGGTACTGGGTGGAGAGCGGCTGGGCCCACCAGAGCGGAACGCCGCAGCAGCAGACGAGGCTGAGCAGCAGCAGCCACGGCCAGCGTCGCCGGCGGCGGACCGGGACCGGGACGTACCCCTTCGGCGCCCGCCAGTCCGGCGGCGGGGCGACCGGCGGCGGGGTCGCCCGGCGGCGCTGCTTCGGCGGCCGGGTCGGGGCGGGCGGCTGCGGGGACACCGGCACCGGCGGTGGCGACACCGGACGGGCGGCGACCGGCGTGGGCGTGCCCGGCGGGCCGGGCGGTGGGGCGACCGGCGGCGCCGGGTAGGGCAGCGTGTGCGGCGGCGCCGGGTAGGGGAGCGTCGGCGGCAGGGCCGGGAAGTCGGCGGAGTGCAGCTCCCAGCCGCTCGTGTCGGCACCCGCCCATGGGTCGACCGGGACCTGGTGCTCCGGCGCGTGAGGTGGGACCGGGGTGGGCTCGGCCGACTCGCCCCAGCCGCGCTTGCGGGGCGGCGGTGGCGGGACGGCCGCCGAGCCGCTCCACCGCGGGGCCGCCGGCTCCGGCCGGGTCTCCACCCGCGTCGGGTCGGGCCGGCCGCCCGGGGCGGCGGCGTCGTCCGTCCCGGACCGGTCGCCGGCCACGGGCGGTTCGCCGTCGTCGGTCGCGGCCGGGGAGTCGGTGGGCGGCATGGAGGGGCCGTCCGGGCCCGTGGGCGCGGCAGACGGCGGTACGGGCTCGTCGATGACCGCCGGATCCCGGTCCCGGCCCGTGACCGGGTTGCCCCCGTCGGCCGGCCGGTCTGCTCCCGGCTGCGGCTCCGGCATCGCGGCAATCTCCTCTCGCGCCGGTTGCGAGGTTAGTACCGGCGTGCCACCGTCGCCCACCCCGCCCGCCGCCCAGCGGGCCGCCCGGTCACCGGCATGGTGCTCTACCTGTTCAGCGGCGTGCTGGGCTGGTTCGTCAGTCCGGTGCTCGGGGTGATCGGCATCGTGGTCATGATCGTCTATCACGCGCTGACCAGCGAGGGCGTACGCCGGGGGGCGGCCGCACCGCCGCGCGGAGCGCCACTGACCGCTGGTGGTCCGGTTCCTCCCGGCATGGGCGGCCGGGCCGGCGGGCGGTGCGGCGCGGTGCCCGGCCGACGGGCGCGTACCCTTGGGCATCATGAGTGCCCCGTCCACGACGCCGCGCCCCGCCGCGGCGAACTCCGTCTGGCCCCAGCTTGAGCCGCTGCTGCCCCAGGTGACCAAGCCCATCCAGTACGTCGGTGGCGAGCTGGGTGCGGTGGTCAAGGACTGGGACGCGGCGACCGTCCGCTGGGCGCTGATGTATCCCGACGCGTACGAGGTGGGCCTGCCCAACCAGGGCGTGCAGATCCTCTACGAGGTGCTCAACGAGCTGCCCGACGTGCTCGCCGAGCGGACGTACGCGGTCTGGCCGGACCTGGAGAACCTGATGCGCGCCCACGGCGTGCCGCAGTTCACCGTCGACGCGCACCGCTCGGTACACGACTTCGACGTGTTCGGCGTCTCGTTCTCCACCGAGCTGGGCTACACCAACCTGCTCACCGCGATCGACCTGGCCGGCATCCCGATGCTGGCCGCCGACCGCACCGACGCCGACCCGGTGATCGTGGCCGGCGGGCACGCCGCGTTCAACCCGGAGCCGATCGCCGACTTCATCGACGCCGCCGTGCTCGGCGACGGCGAGGAGGCGGTCCTGGAGATCACCACGATCGTCCGGGAGTGGAAGGCCGAGGGTTCCCCGGGTGGCCGGGACGAGCTGCTGCTGCGGCTGGCCCGCACCGAGAGCGTCTACGTGCCGCGCTTCTACGACGTCGACTACCTGCCGGACGGCCGGATCCAGCGGGTCGTGCCGAACCGGGCGGACGTGCCGTTCCGCGTGCACAAGCGCACCACCATGGACCTGGACGCCTGGCCGTACCCGAAGAAGCCCCTCGTGCCGCTCGCCGAGACGGTCCACGAGCGGTACGCGGTGGAGATCTTCCGGGGCTGCACCCGGGGTTGCCGGTTCTGCCAGGCGGGCATGATCACCCGCCCGGTGCGGGAGCGGTCGATCACCACCGTCGGCCAGATGGTCCGCGACGGCCTGGAGTTCTCCGGCTTCCACGAGGTGGGCCTGCTGTCGCTGTCGTCGGCCGACCACTCCGAGATCGGCGACATGTGCTCCGGCCTCGCCCAGCAGTACGAGGGCACGAACGTCTCGCTCTCGCTGCCGTCGACCCGGGTGGACGCGTTCAACATCGACCTGGCCCAGGAACTGTCCCGCAACGGCCGGCGGACCGGCCTGACCTTCGCCCCCGAGGGCGGGTCGGAGCGGATCCGCAAGGTGATCAACAAGATGGTGTCCGAGGAGGACCTCATCCGCACCGTGGTCACCGCGTACACCAACGGCTGGCGGCAGGTGAAGCTCTACTTCATGTGCGGCCTGCCCACCGAGACCGACGAGGACGTGCTGCAGATCGCCCGGATGGCCCACGAGGTCATCAAGGCCGGCCGGGCCGCCACCGGTTCGAAGGACATCCGCTGCACGGTCTCCATCGGCGGGTTCGTGCCGAAGCCGCACACCCCGTTCCAGTGGGCGGCGATGGCGCGGCCGGAGGTCATCGACAGCCGGCTCAAGATGCTCAAGCAGGAGATCAACTCGGACCGCTCGCTCGGCCGGGCGATCGGTTTCCGCTACCACGACGGCGAGCCGTCGCTGATCGAGGGCCTGCTCAGCCGCGGTGACCGCCGGGTCGGCGCGGTGATCCGCAAGGTCTGGGAGAACGGCGGCCGGTTCGACGGCTGGAGCGAGCACTTCTCGTACCAGCGCTGGGTGGACGCCGCCGCCGAGGTGCTGCCGACCTTCGGCGTGGACCTCGACTGGTACACCACCCGGGAGCGCGACGAGCTGGAGGTTCTGCCCTGGGACCACCTCGACTCGGGTCTCGACAAGGACTGGCTCTGGCAGGACTGGCAGGACTCGCTGTCGGAGTACGAGCAGGACGACTGCCGGTGGACCCCGTGCTTCGACTGCGGCGTCTGCCCGTCCATGGACACCGAGATCCAGATCGGCCCGACCGGGAAGAAGCTCCTGCCGTTGACCCCGATCGGCGGATCTGGCCTGAAGGTCCCCACCGGCGCCCAGCACTGACCGCTGTCCCGCACTGACCGCTTTCCCGCAGTGACCGCGGCGGTCGGCGATCCGACCGCCCGCCGCCACCGTTGATCATTAAGTTGTTGTCACCGGCACGGCGTGTCGCCGGCAACAACTTCATGATCAACCGTTCCTGACCTCGAGGAGCACGACGATCAGCAAGAAACCACAGCCGGAGGGCGGGCAGGCGCCCGTCGTCCAGCGCGTCCGGATCCGGTACGCCAAGCGCGGACCGCTGCGGTTCACCTCGCACCGGGACTTCGCCCGGGCCTTCGAGCGCGCGCTGCGCCGGGCCGGCGTACCGATCGCCTTCTCCCAGGGCTTCACCCCGCACCCGAAGATCTCGTACGCCAGCGCCGCGCCCACCGGGGTGGCCAGCGAGGCCGAGTACCTGGAGATCGGCCTCCGCGAGCCGGTCGACCCGGCCCAGCTGCGGGCCGCGTTGGACGCCGCGCTCTCGCCGGGGCTCGACGTGCTCGACGCGGTCGTGGCCGGGGGTGGCAGCCTCGCCGACCGGATCGAGGCGTCGCGCTGGCGGATCGAGCTGCCCGAGGTCGACCCGGCCCTGGCGCGGCAGGCGGCGGCGGCCTTCACCGCCGCCGAGGAGATCCAGGTCGAGCGGATGACCAAGCAGGGCCGGCGGATCTTCGACGCGCGGGCGGCGGTCATCGGCATCGATGTCGTTCCCGAGTCCGAGACGCCTTCCGGGGCACCGGCCGTACCGTGTGCGATACTCGAACTGGTCGTGCGGCAGGTCACCCCGTCCGTACGGCCCGATGACGTCCTTTCCGGCCTCCGCGTGGTGGCCGCCCTGGAGCCGCCGGTCGCCCCGAGGGTGATCCGGCTGGCACAGGGCACGCTGACCGCGCAGGGCGAGATCGTGGATCCGTTGGATGCGGACCGCGACGGGGCAGCCATCGGTGAGCACTGACCGACGGTCAGTGCTCGAAGCAGGCAGACTTCGGCGGTCGTGCACCTCGCGCGCCCGGCGGAAACACTTTTGCGGCGACCCTGCGTGGCAGCGCTCACCCGCGCCCGGGGCAGCCAGAACTGGAGAACGTCCATGCTCGAGAACGAGCCCGAGGGCGGCGAACGGACCGGTTCACAGCCGGCCGGCGACACCGCCGACAACAGCACTGACAGCACCGCCGAGGCCCGGCCGCCGGCCCGCAAGCGGACCAGCCGCCGCCGGACCGCCCCGCTGAACCAGCCGGAACAGACCGACGCGCCGGCCGAGGCGCCCACCGAGGCCGGCACGACCACCGGCGAGTCGCCCCAGGCGGAGGTGTTCGCCCCGGTCGTGGGTGAGCTGGAGGCCGCCCCGAAGACCCCCCGGCGCCGCCGCAAGGCGACCACCGCCAAGGCGGCCGAGGAGCCCGTGGTGGCGACCGGCGCGGAGGAGGCCTCCGCGGAGGTCGTCCCCCCGGTCAAGGTGACCCGCACCCGGCGCCGGAAGGCCGTCCCGCCGGAGGCCGAGACCCCGGCCGCCGAGCCGCGGGAGGACGCCGCGCCGGCCCTGGCCGAGGAGGCGCCGGCCGAGGAGACCCCGGCCGACGAGATCACCGCCGAGGAGGAGGCCGCCGAGCCGACCGAGGCCGAGGAGACCGCGCAGCGGACCCCGGCCGCGGAGCCGACGCCGGCCGCCTCGGGTACCGCCGAGATCCCCCCGGCCGCCGAGGGCGCCACCCCGCCGCGGGCCGGGGACCGCAGCGGCGACGTCGCGCCCGGCGCGGCGGTTCCGGGCGAGCAGCCGGCCGAGCAGCCGGAGCCGCGTACCCGCCGGCGGCGGGCCGCGCTCTCCGCGCCGACGGTGCTCTTCATGGCGCCGCAGCCGGAGGAGGCGCCGGTCGTCCGGGTCACCGCGCCCGCGCCGGCCGCCGAGGAGCCGGCCGAGGAGCCGGTCGAGACCGGTCGCCGCCGGCGGCGCGGCCGCCGCGAGGTGGAGCCGGTCGAGGCCGAGGTCGAGGTCGAGGAGGAGCCCGCCGTCGAAGCCGAGGAGATCGGTGAGGCGGAGGACGAGGACGAGGACGAGGAGACGGCCGCGGCGCGTCGCCGTCGCCGTCGCGGCCGGCGGGGTCGCGGCCGGGGCAAGGGCGGCGCGGAGGACGAGGAGGCCGAGGAGGCCGAGGAGGCCATCCAGGCCGAGAGCGCCGAGGCCGAGGCCGAGGAGACCGAGGACGAGGAGGGCGAGGGCGACGGGCTGACCCGCCGCCGGCGCCGCCGCCGTCGTCGGGGCGCCGGTGACGTGGAGGGCGGCGCCGAGGACGGCGTGCCCACCGTGGTCAAGATCCGCGAGCCGCGCCGGGCCGTCGACGAGGTGCAGGGCGTCTCCGGCTCGACGCGGCTGGAGGCCAAGCGGCAGCGCCGCCGGGACGGTCGGGAGCAGCGGCGTACCCGGCCGCCGATCCTGAGCGAGTCGGAGTTCCTGGCCCGCCGGGAGGCGGTCGACCGGGTGATGGCGGTCCGCCAGCGCGGTGACCGCACCCAGATCGCCGTCCTCGAGGACGGCGTGCTGGTCGAGCACTACGTCACCCGCAACTCCTCCGGCACCATGGCCGGCAACGTCTACCTGGGCAAGGTGCAGAACGTCCTGCCCAGCATGGAGGCGGCCTTCGTCGACATCGGTCGCGGCCGCAACGCCGTGCTCTACGCCGGCGAGGTGAACTGGGACGCCACCGGCCTGGAGGGCCGGGCCCGCTCGATCGAGCAGGCGCTCCGCTCCGGCGACTCGGTGCTGGTGCAGGTGACCAAGGACCCGATCGGGCACAAGGGCGCCCGCCTGACCAGCCACATCGCGCTCTCCGGGCGGCACCTGGTCTACGTGCCCAACGGCAACGCCTCCGGCATCAGCCGGAAGCTGCCGGACACCGAGCGCAAGCGGCTGCGCGACGTGCTCAAGAAGCTGGTTCCGGACGGCGCGGGCGTGATCGTGCGGACCGCCGCCGAGGGGGCGAGCGAGGACGAGCTGGCCCGGGACGTCAAGCGGCTCCAGGCGCAGTGGGAGGAAATCCAGGCCAAGGCGGCCGAGGGTGGCGCCCCGGTGCTGCTCTACGAGGAGCCGGACCTGGTCATCCGGGTCGTGCGGGACCTGTTCAACGAGGACTTCCGCGACCTGGTGATCGAGGGCGAGCAGGCGTACGGCGAGGTCGAGTCGTACCTGTCGCACGTCTCGCCGGACCTGGTCGCCCGGCTGCGCCGGCACGCCGGCACCACCGACGTCTTCGCCGAGTACCGGATCGACGAGCAGATCCTGAAGGGGCTCGACCGCAAGGTCTTCCTCCCCTCCGGCGGCTCGCTGGTGATCGACCGGACCGAGGCGATGACCGTCATCGACGTCAACACCGGCAAGTACACCGGCTCCGGGGGCAACCTGGAGGAGACGGTCACCCGGAACAATCTGGAGGCGGCCGAGGAGATCGTCCGCCAGCTCCGGCTGCGCGACCTGGGGGGCATCGTGGTGATCGACTTCATCGACATGGTGCTGGAGTCGAACCGGGAGCTGGTGCTGCGCCGGCTCACCGAGTGCCTGGGCCGGGACCGCACCAAGCACCAGGTCACCGAGATCACCTCGCTTGGCCTGGTGCAGATGACCCGCAAGCGGATCGGCGCGGGCCTGCTGGAGGCGTTCAGCGAGACCTGCGAGTGCTGCAAGGGCCGCGGTCTGATCATCCACACCGAGCCGGTGCCGGAGAAGCCGCGTGCCGGCGGTGGCGCGGGGGAGAAGGTCAAGGCGGTCGCCTCGGCCGTCACCACCCCCGCCGCCGAGCAGGGCGGCACCGCCTCGTCCCGGCGTCGGGCCCGCAAGGCCGCCGCGCCGGAGAAGACCGTGGCCGAGGTGACCGAGACCACCGACGCCGTGGCGCAGGCGGAGTCGGAGTACCACGACACGATGGGCTACGACCTGTCCCGGTACGAGTCCGAGACGCCGGCCGCCCCGGCGGTCGCCGACAGCCAGGAGGGCGAGTCCGCCCGGCTGGCCGCACCGGACGACCCGGACGCGCTGGGTGACACCGACGAGGAGGGCGCCGAGGGCGGCACCGGCCGGCGGCGCTCCCGTCGCGGCGGCGCCCGGCGGCGTACCCGGCCGTGAGTCGCTGACCGGCGCGACGTTTGACAGAGCCCCTTCCCCGGCAACAGTGTCCGGTGGGAGGGGCTCTGCCGTCTCGACGACCCCCGGCCGGACGGCGGCTCCTCGGACAGGAGGAGACATGCGTCGCCCGCTCGCGGCCACGATGGTGACCGCCGTGCTGCTGACCGGCGCGGCCTGCGCCGACAACGACTCCAACCCCTTCAGTGTGGGGTTCGCCTCACCGGCGCCGTCGGCCACGGCTGCACCGGGCGTCTCCGGCACGCCCACCCCGACGCCGACCGGTGACGCGGGGGTCTGCCTGGCCGCGAAGCGGGCCGGCTCGACCGCCGTGCAGACGTACGTCCAGAAGCTGGCCGAGATGCTGACCGTCGGTCGCACCGACCGGGCGGCGGCCGACGCCGCCCGCCGCGACGCCGAGGCGGCCCTGGCGGGCTGGCGGGACGCCCTCCGGCAGCAGTCGGGGCGGGCGACCGACCCGCAGCTCAAGACGCTGCTGGCCGACCTGGCCACCGAGGTCGGTAGCCTGGGCACCGACGTCGAGAAGATCGACGAGGCGGAGTTCGACCGCCTCCAGCAGCGCCTCGACGAGCTCTGCCCGCGCTGACCAGCGGCCCGGTTTGGGCGGCGGGCCGGGTATGGCGTACGCTTGCCTGCGGCGCACTTTGGTGTGCCGAGTTCCCGCGTGCCCGCGCCGCCGGTGTCACTGCTGCCCGGCGAGTCGCCGTGGGAACGACCGCCAGCAGCCTCAACGACAGGGAGTCCGCCTCCGATGTACGCGATCGTCAAGACCGGCGGCAAGCAGTACAAGGTCGCCGAGGGCGACGTGATCGAGGTCGAGAAGCTCACCGGTGCCCCCGGTGACGCGGTGAAGCTCACCGCGGTGCTCCTCGTCGACGGTGACGACCTGGTGACCGAAGCGGCGAAGCTTGCCAAGGTCGCGGTGTCCGGCGAGATCGCCGCGCACACCAAGGGCCCGAAGATCAAGATTCACAAGTTCAAGAACAAGACCGGCTACCACAAGCGCCAGGGTCACCGCCAGCCGCTGACCCAGGTCAAGGTGACCGGCATCTCCAGCGGGAAGTAGGTCGTCCTCCAATGGCTCACAAAAAGGGTGCGTCCAGCTCGCGTAACGGTCGCGACTCCGCGGCCCAGCGGCTCGGCGTGAAGCGCTTCGGTGGTCAGGTCGTCAGCGCGGGTGAGATTCTCCTCCGTCAGCGTGGCACCAAGTTCCACCCCGGTGACCTGGTCGGCCGTGGCGGCGACGACACGCTGTTCGCGCTGGCCGCCGGCTCGGTCCAGTTCGGCACCAAGCGGGGTCGCAAGACCGTCAGCATCGTGCCGCAGCAGTAGTTCGAAGGCGAAGCGGGCCGCGGACCTCGTGTCCCGGCCCGCTTCGTCTTTTCTCACGCGGGGGTGGACCCCGCTGGAAGGATTGGCGTCGTGACGACGTTCGTTGACCGGGTCGTCCTGCACATGCAGGCCGGCGACGGCGGGCACGGCTGTGTCTCCATCCACCGGGAGAAGTTCAAGCCCTTCGGCGGCCCCGACGGCGGCAACGGCGGGCACGGCGGCAGCGTCTCGCTGGTCGTCGACCCGCAGGTGACCACGCTGCTCGACTTCCACTTCCGCCCGCACCTCAAGGCCGAGAACGGCAAGGGCGGCGCCGGCTCGAACCGGGACGGGGCCAACGGCCACGACCTGATCATCAAGGTGCCGAACGGCACCGTGGTGCAGAGCCTCGACGGTGAGGTGCTGGCCGACCTGGTCGGCGCGGGCACCACCTTCGAGGCGGCCCGGGGTGGCCGCGGCGGGCGGGGCAACGCCTCGTTGGCCAACGCCCGGCGCAAGGCCCCCGGCTTCGCCGAACTGGGTGAGCCCGGCGACCTCCTGGACGTGGTGCTGGAGCTGAAGAGCGTCGCCGACGTCGGCCTGGTCGGCTTCCCGTCGGCCGGCAAGTCCTCGCTGATCTCGGTGATCTCCGCCGCCAAGCCGAAGATCGCCGACTACCCGTTCACCACCCTGGTGCCGAACCTGGGCGTGGTCCGGGTGGACAACCACACCTTCACCGTCGCCGACGTGCCGGGCCTGATCCCGGGCGCGGCCACCGGCAAGGGCCTTGGGCTGGAGTTCCTCCGCCACGTCGAGCGCTGCGCCGTGCTGGTGCACGTGGTCGACACGGCGACGCTGGAGCCCGGCCGGGACCCGCTCGCCGACATCGACACCATCGAGGCGGAGCTGTCCGAGTACGGCGGCCTGGCCGACCGGCCCCGGCTCGTCGCCCTCAACAAGATCGACGTACCGGACGGGCGGGATCTCGCCGAGATCGTCCGGCCGGACCTGGAGGCGCGCGGTTTCCAGGTCTTCGAGGTCTCCACGGCCACCCGCGAGGGGCTCAAGGAGCTCATGTACGCGATGGCCGAGCTGGTCGAGCAGGGCCGCAAAGCGGCGCCGCCGGCCGAGCCGACCCGGATCGTGATCCGCCCGAAGGCGGTCGACGACACCGGCTTCACCATCGAGGCGGAGGAGGACGGCTCCTTCACCGTCCGGGGCGTCCGGCCCGAGCGCTGGGTGCGGCAGACGAACTTCGACAACGACGAGGCCATCGGCTACCTGGCCGATCGGCTGGCCCGGCTCGGTGTCGAGGAGAAGCTGGCCAAGGCCGGCGCGAACCCCGGCGACCTGGTGCGGATCGGCGATCGGGAGTTCGACTGGCAGCCCACCCTCTACGCCGGGGTGGACTTCGTCCCGGGCAACCGGGGCACCGACGTCCGGCTGGAGGACAAGTCGGCCCGCGCCTCGGCGGCGGAGCGGCTGGCCGCCCGCAAGGCCCGCCGCCGGCGTCCCGAGGACGAGCTGGAGTCCGGCGGCCTGGACGCGGACCTCTCCGACGACCTGGACGACGACGAATAGCTCGGCTACGTCCGTGTTCGGGTCGTTGGCCGGAAACCTCCGCGAAATCCGCTCGGCTTAGCGTGACGGGATGCTGATCGAATCCCGTCCCGCCACCGATCCCGAGATCGCCGCCCTGGTCACGGCCCAGCAACGTGATCTGCGGGCGGCCGACGGCGGGCTGGACGGGCAGGCGACGCTGACCCAGGACGACATCCACTACCTGGCGGCGGTGGTCGGCGGCCGGGCGGTCGGCTGCGGCGGCCTCCAGGCGCTGGACGGCGACACCGGGGAGCTGAAGCGGATGTACGTCCGCCCGGCGTACCGGGGGCGGGGCATCGCCCGGCAGTTGCTGGCCGCCCTCGAGGAGCTGGCCTTCCAGCGCGGACACGCCGTGGTCTGCCTCGAGACCGGGACGTACCTGCCGGCCGCGATCGGGCTCTACACCTCCAGCGGGTACGAGCCCATCCCGGTCTACGGCGAGTACGTCGGCAACCCGTACAGCGTCTGCTTCGCCAAGCGGCTGCCCGTCGCCGCCTGACGGCGGCCGACCCGGGCGGCGGGGGCGCCCCCGGTCAGGCGCCGGTCTCGGCGTGCGCGGCGGTGACCGGCTTCGACTCGGGGCTGGCGTGCTGCCGCAGCACGATGCTGAGCAGGATCAGCACGCCGACGGCGAGGAACTCGCTCTGCCAGTTCTGCATGGACTGGAACCAGAAGTCGCTGGTGAAGAGGAACTGCCAGGCGCCGATCGGGGCGGCCCCGCTCTCCAGCGCCTGCTCCTGGTTGTACTCCGCCACGCCGCCGAACAGGTGGCCGAGGAACGAGCCGGCGAAGATCAGCAGCAGCGCCAGCGAGAGGCTGTTGCGGTAGACGGCCAGGGGGAAGCCGCCCACCCGGACCGGCCAGGGGGAGTCCGGCTTGGCCCGGCGCGGGTCGTCGTCGGGCCGGTCGTCCTGGCCCTCGGGCTTCGACTCCGCCGAGCCCTTCTGCACCAGGTACGCGGTGAGCAGCACGTAGCCGCCCATCTGGAGGAACTCCGACTCCCAGTTCTCGAAGACCGCCTCGGCGAAGTGCCCGGTGCCGAGGTACGCCCACCAGCTCAGCGGGGCCGCGCCGTACTGGGTCAGCTCCTCGTTGTGGACCTGCCAGCCGGTCACGCTCTGCAACGCGAGGAAGACCAGGAATGCGCCGAGCATGGCGACCGTGAGCGCGTTCTCCCGCAACCACCGTGGCATCGCAGGACCTCCTCGTCCGTCGGATCACTCCCCGTGGTGACCCTCCGTTGCCCCGGGCAAGGATTCGGCAAACCCGCGCCCAGTGTGTCGGGTGACGGACCACCCGACCGGGTGAAGGCGCAGATCAGGGGCGGTCGATCGGGGTGTCCAGCCGGCCGCCGGTGCCGACGTCGTTGGAGAGCAGCAGCCCCACGACGAGCATGCCGAAGCCGAGGAACAGGTGCAGCCAGTTGTCCGCGTCGTTGAACGGCACGAAGTTGGCCGCGGTCTTCATGTCGATGCCGAAGCCGTACAGCCAGAGGCCCAGGTAGACGGCGCCGCCGCCGGCCAGGAAGAGCCGGGCCCCGGCGACCCGACGCGCGAGCACCAGCCCGACCAGGCCGAAGAGCAGGTGCAGCAGGTTGTGCAGGACCGACACCTGGAACAGGCCGAGCAGCTTCGCCTCCGAGTGGTGCCCGGCGAAGGTCAGGTCGCCGTAGTGCGTGGTGACCCCGGGGACGAACCCGAGCACGCCGATCAGGACGAAGACGGCGGCCACCGCGGCGGCGACCGGCTGGATCCGGGGCTTCGGGCCGGCCGGGGCGCGTCCGCGCACGTCACGTGCCATCGCTGTCACCTCCGTGGAGCAGCCGCCGCCCGGGGCCGGACGACCCTCCATTGTGTGATCGAGGTGGGGCGGTTCCGCAGAGAAATGACGAATCAGGCATGGACCCGACGACTGGGGGTAGGTCAATGGTCACGCCGACAACACGTCGGCACGACCCCACGACACAACCGCTACGACCATCCGAGCGGAAGGGTAATCATGACCTACGATCTTTCCCCCACGTCCTCCACCTACGGGCAGGAGTCGCACAACGGCGGTGGCGTCCGTGACCAGGCCCGCCAGGTCGGCTCGGAGGCGGCGAACGCGGGCGGCGCCGTCGCGGAGACCGCCAAGGAGCAGGGCAAGGAGGTGGTGGGCGAGGCGAAGCGCCAGGCCCGCAACCTCTACGGCGAGGCCCGCAACCAGGTCGCCGCCCAGACCAGCCAGCAGCAGCAGCGCGCCGCCGGCGGCCTCCGCTCGCTGGCCGAGGAGATGCGCTCGATGGCGCAGGGCAGCGGCCAGTCCGGCCCGGTGACCGAGCTGGCCCACCAGGCCGCCGACCGGGTGCACGGCGTGGCCGGCTGGCTGGAGCAGCGCGAGCCGGGCGACATCCTGCACGAGGTGAAGAGCTACGCCCGCCGCAACCCGGGCACCTTCCTGGTCGGCGCCGCCGTCCTCGGCGTCCTCGCCGGCCGGCTGACCAAGAACATCGCCGCCACCGGCGACGACGACCCGGCCCGCCGGGCGTACGGCCCGGGCTACGACCCGGACCGGACCGCGGTCATCCCGACCTCGCGCGCGGTGCCGGAGGCCGTGCCGCCGGGCGGCTACCTCGACCCGACCCCGGGCAGCTACGCCGACCCGCAGACCGGCTACGCCGAGCCGGGCGGCTACACCGACCCGACCCGCGGCGGCTACGCAGAGCCGCAGACCGGCACCGGCCAGCCGCTGCCGCCGGTGAGCCAGACCGACCCGCTGCCGGGCGTGCCGTCGAGCGGCGTCACCCGTCCGTGAGCGGCCGATCCGTCAGAAGGGAGGCGACGGCATGACATGCCGACGCAGGGGTCCGGACTGGACTCCGGTTACCACGCGGAGACGGGCGCCCCGCACACCGCGGACGAGGTCCGGGGCAGCTCCCTCGGTGAGCTGATGCGCCAGGTGACCACCGACCTCTCGACGCTGATGCGGCAGGAGGTCGAGCTGGCCAAGGCGGAGATCCGCCAGGAGGGCAGGAAGGCGGGCAAGGCCGCCGGGCTGTTCGGCGGCGCCGGCTTCGGCGGCTACATGGTGGCGCTCTTCCTCTCCATCGCGCTGTGGCAGGCCCTGGACAACGTGATGGATTCGGGCCTGGCCGCGCTGATCGTGGCCGTCATCTGGGCCGCGATCGCGGCGGTCCTCTACTCCATGGCCAAGAAGAACGCCGAGCGGATTCGCGGCCTCAAGCAGACCAACGACAGCGTGCAGCGCATCCCCGACGCGCTCAAGCCGCACCCGGAGGGAGTCACCCGATGAGCACCGACCCCGACCAGATCCGGCGGGAGATCGAGGCCACCCGTAACAGCCTCAGCTCGGACGTGGACGCGCTGGCGTACAAGGTCAGCCCGAGCCGCATCGTCGACGACCGCAAGCAGCGGGCGCGCAACGCGCTCCAGAATGTGAGGGACAAGATCATGGGAACCGCCTCGGACTACGGCCACAGCACCGGTCACGCCGCCCACTCGGCGGCCGACCACGCCTCCTCGGCGGCCTCCACCGTCGGCGACAAGGCGCACGCCGCCGCCTCCACGGTCGGCGACGCCGCCCAGCGGGCCCCGCACGTGTTGCGGGAGAAGTCCGAGGGCAACCCGCTGGCCGCCGGCCTGATCGCGTTCGGCGCCGGCATGCTGGTCTCCTCGCTGATCCCGGCCAGCCGCCGCGAGCAGCAGGTGGCGGCGCAGGTCAAGGAGAAGGCCGGCGAGCACGCCGGCGCGGTGAAGGAGAAGCTGGGCGAGGTGGCCGGCGAGCTCAAGGAGGAGCTGCGCGAGCCGGCGCAGCAGGCCACCGAGTCGGTGCGCTCCACCGCCCAGGACGCAGTGCACGCGGTCAAGGACGACACGAAGTCGGCCGCGCAGGACGTCAAGGGCACCGCGCAGCAGTCCCGCGAACAGGTCCGGTACTGACCCGGACCCTCGTACGCCGCAGCTCGCGGTCACACCCGGCCCGACCGGGGAGTGGCCGCGAGCTGTCGCGTGCCCGGCGGACCTGTCGGCGAACGCTGTGGAGCTGATGGCGTGGACGATTCAGCTCGGCAGCCGGCCGGCGGCTGAGCCGGTGACCTCGTTGCGGCAGCCCGCGACCGCCGCCGTCGGTCGGCCGGCGGCGCGCACGTCCGACTCCACCCACAGCACCAGGTCACCGGGACCGTTCCCGGCCAGCCGGCGGCGCAGCGTCCGGATGGAATGCGCGGGGTCGCGCACCCGCGCGTCGGCGTAGGGCATGCCGCCGCGCAACCGCCGGCCCAGCGCGAGCCAGGAGCAGACTCCGCGTTCCAGCACCCAGAGCGGGGCGGCCAGCGCGGTGCGCGCCGGGAAGACCCGGGCGCCGCCGGCCCGCCGGCGGCCCACCTCGGCGACGGCCACCGTCGCCACGGCGGCGCGCAGCAGCAGGCCCGGCCGGCGGGCCGCGAGCGCGGCCGCCACGCCCGGCAGCACCGCCAGCGCCGCCACCAGCCGGACCGGTTGGGCCTGGTCGTCGTACGCCTGCCGGATCCGCTGCCCGCGGAAGTGCGCGACGGTCGGCGGGACCCGGCGTACGTGCAGCCAGGCCGGGGTCGCCGTGGCGCCCCCGTACGCGCACACGGTGCGAACCAGCTCGAGGTTCTCGAAGAGCACGTCCGGGTCGTACCCGCCAGTGGCGCGGAAGGTGCTCCGGCGCACGGCCAGGGTGCCCGGCCAGTCGCCGCCGAACGCGCGGTTGAGCAGAATGCGGCCGGTGTCCCACCAGGCGTGCCAGGGCAGCGGGTCGAAGTGGTTCTGCGGCCGGACCAGGTCCACCCGGTCCAGCAGTTCGTGCACCGCCCGCAGCCCGGCCTCGTCGTACCGGACGTCGTCGTCGGCGATCACCACGTGCTCGTGCCGGGCCAGGCCGATCCCGGTCAGCACCCCGAGCACCTGGCTGTTGGCGCCGCGCGGCGTGGGGTCGGGGCGGACGTGTCGGACCAGGTTCCGCCACGCGGCGGCGTGCCGGGCGAAGAGGTCCGATGCGGAGCCGTCGACCACGGTGACGTCCACCCACCGGGTGAGATCGCGCAGGTAGTCGGTCAGCCCGGTGAGGCCGGTGTCGTCGGACCGGCGCAGCGGCAGGACGTACTCGACGGGGAGCCGATCGGGTGGCAGGCCGCCGCCCGCCGCGGTGGCCGCGCCACCGACGACCGGGGCCGGCGCGAACGCCGCGTGCTGGTCGCGGGCCGGGGCGCTCATGCCGACCCCGGGCCCGACGGGGCGAACGGCCGGCTGCCGGCGTGCCGGCCCGGTCCGCGGTGATCGACGGCCACGCTGCCTCCCGGATGAGCGCTGGGGCGGGGTCGGCCGATTGCCCGGATCTCTGCTAATCAAACCGTTTTGTCGTTTCGACGCCTCCGCGCCGGGTAGCGCTGCGGGATGCGGGCGGTCCATCCCCGGACGCCCGGGCTGAGGAGATGTGATGGCCAGCAGAGGAACGAGGTGGGCGGTGGCGGGCGCCGCCACGGCGGCCGCGATCGGTGTCGGCCGGATGGTCGCCCGACGGCGGCGTCCACACCAGCTCGAGCGGGTGGACGGCTGGTACGTCGTCCGGCGGGGGATCATCGTGGACCGCCCGATGGAAGCCGTGATCGGCTTCTGGACCGACCGGGAACGGCTGGACCGGGCGCTGGCCGAGTGGGCCACCCTGGAGCGGCTCGACGAGAACCTGTGGCGCTGCGTGGCGAGCGACCCCGCCGGCAGGGGCACCGAGTGGCGTGCCGAGCTCACCGTCGACGGTCCGGGCCGGCTGAGCTGGCGGGTTACCGAGGGGCCGGTGGCCGAGCAGGGGCGGGTCGAGCTGGTCTCCGCCCCGCAGGACCGGGGCACCGAGATCCGGACCGAAATGCGCTGGCGGTCCAGCCCGGTCCGCCGGGCGCTGGGGCTGACCACCGGCCGGGACCCGGAGATCGGGCTGCGGGACACGCTGCGCCGGGTCAAGTCGCTGGTCGAGACCGGCTAGTTCCGGATGCCGCTGGACCCGACCGCCGGCCAGTTGGCCCCCCCGACCGACGGCGCAGCCGGCCCGACGCGGTCGATTCGTTCGGCGGGCGGCCGGGTACAGCAGTCGTCATGCCTGCGCAGAACGAGGAGAAACCGTCCCCTGCCGGCACCGCCGCAAGAGCGTTCGGCGGCAGCGCCGTCGCCCTGGTGGTGGCCGGCACGGTCGCCCTGCTGACCCGGCAGCCGTGGCTCTTCCCCAGTCTCGGCCCGGCGGTCGTGCTGCACGTCGAGCAGCCCGGCAAGCCCGAGTCCTCGCCCCGCAACACCCTCATCGGGCACCTGGTGGCGCTGCTCGCCGGGTACGCGATGCTGGTGCTGACCGGGCTCGCCGACCATCAGTCCGCCCTCCAGGAGGGCGTCTCGGTGCCCCGGGTCATCGCGGCCGTGGGCTCCCTCGCGGTCACCGCCGCGGTGTTGGTGCTGCTGAGCGCCGCGCACCCGCCGGCGGGCGCGACCACACTGATCGTGAGCCTGGGGCTGCTGCGCACCCCCACCCAACTGGTGACCGCGTTCGCGGCCGTGCTCCTGGTGACCGTGGTCGACCTGCTGTTCAACCGGGCCACCGGCCGGCGGATGCCGCTGTGGCGGGAAGCTCCAGAGGAGGGGTGAGAGATGGTGGACCGGATCGCGGACCCGTGGGGGCCGCGCACCCCGTACGGGCCGGGGGAGCGGTGGCCGGTGCGGGTGGACAGCTTCCTCGCCGACGGGCACACCGAGGCCGACGTGCAGCGCTGGGTGCCGACCGCGTCGATCCTGCACTCCAACGGCGACGCGATGGACATCGCGGTGGTCGACGACCGGATCGTCGGGGTCCGTGGGCGGGCCGGCGACCGGATCAACCACGGCCGGGTCGACCCGAAGGACCTGTACGGCTGGCAGGCCAACCACAGCCCGGACCGGCTGCGCCGGCCGCTGGTGCGCGAGGGCGACCGCCTGGTGGAGACCGACTGGGACACCGCGATGGGCCGGATCGTGGCCCGCTCGAAGGAGTTGCTGGACGGCCCGGGCGGCTGGGGGCACTTCGGCTTCTACACCAGCGGCCAGCTCTTCCTGGAGGAGTACTACACGCTCGGCCTGATCGGGAAGGCCGGGCTCGGCACCCCGCACATGGACGGCAACACCCGGCTCTGCACCGCCACCGCCGCCGCCGCCCTGAAGGCGTCGTTCGGCACCGACGGGCAGCCCGGGTCGTACACCGACGTGGACCACTGCGACGCGATCGCGCTCTGGGGGCACAACGTCGCGGAGACCCAGACGGTGCTCTGGATGCGCATGCTGGACCGGCGGCGAGGGCCGAACCCGCCGGCGATGCTCGCGGTCGACCCGCGCGCCACGCCGGCGGCCCGGGAGGCCGACGTGCACCTGGCGCTGCGCAACGGCACCAACGTGGCGCTGCTCAACGGCCTGCTCCGTGAGCTGATCCACCGCGGCTGGTACGACGAGGAGTACGTCCGGGCGCACACCGTCGGCTTCGACGAGCTGTGCCGGGTGGTCGACGACTACCCGGTGGCGAAGGTGGCCGAGATCTGCGACCTGCCGGCCCGCGACATCGAGCGGGCCGCCGACCTGCTCGGCCACTCCTCCCGGCTGCTCTCCACCGTGCTCCAGGGCTTCTACCAGTCCAACCAGGCCACCGCGGCGGCCTGCCAGGTGAACAACCTGCACCTGATCCGGGGCATGATCGGCCGGCCCGGGGCCGGGATCTATCAGATGAACGGCCAGCCGACCGCGCAGAACAACCGGGAGTGCGGCGCCGACGGCGACCTGCCCGGCCTGCGCAACTGGGAGAACCCGGAGCACGTCGCGGAGCTGGCCCGGCTCTGGAACGTCGAGGTGGACACCATTCCGCACTGGGCGCCGCCGACCCACGCCATGCAGATCTTCCGGTACGCCGAACAGGGTTCGATCAAGCTGCTCTGGATCTCCGCCACCAACCCGGCGGTCTCCCTGCCGGACCTGGCCCGGGCCCGCCGGATCCTGGCGAAGCCGGAGCTGTTCCTGGTGGTGCAGGACCTGTTCCTGACCGAGACCGCCGAGCTGGCCGACGTGGTGCTGCCGGCCGCGACCTGGGGCGAGAAGACCGGCACCTTCACCAGCGTCGACCGGACCGTGCACATCTCCGACAAGGCCGTCGACCCGCCCGGTGAGGCCCGTCCGGACCTGGACATCTTCCTCGACTACGCGCGCCGGATGGACTTCCGGGACTCCGCCGGAGCGCCGCTGATCAAGTGGTCGGACCCGGAGTCCGCGTTCGAGGCGTGGCAGGAGTGCTCGCGGGGCCGGCCCTGCGACTACACCGCGATCACGTACGAGCGGCTGCGCGCCGGCGGCATCCAGTGGCCGTGCACCGAGGAGCACCCGGACGGCACCGAGCGGCTCTACACCGACGGGGTCTTCAACACCGACCCGGACTACTGTGAGTCGTACGGTCACGACCTGGCCACCGGGGCGGAGCTGCTGCCCGACGAGTACCGGGCCAAGGAACCGCGCGGGCGGGCGTTCCTGCACGCGACGCCGTACCAGCCGTCGCCGGAGGTGCCGAGCGGCGACTATCCGCTGCTGCTCACCACCGGGCGCACCGTCTACCAGTTCCACACCCGTACCAAGACCGGGCGGGCCAGCCAGCTGATGCACGCCGCGCCCGAGGTGTGGGTGGAGCTCAGCCCGGCCGACTCCCGGACGCTCGGGGTGGGGGAGGGGGACCTGGTCCGGGTCGAGTCGCCGCGCGGCGCCGTCCGCGCCCGGGCCCGGATCTGCGGGGTACGCCCCGGCGTGGTCTTCCTCCCCTTCCACTACGGCTACTGGGACGCCGCCGACCCCGCCGGGCCCGGGCCCGGCGGGGTCGGCGGTCCGGGAGGCGGCGCTCCCGGCGAAGGCCCGGATGGCGGCGCTCCCGGCGAAGGCCCGGATGGCGGCGCTCCCGGCGAAGGCCCGGATGGCGGCGCTCCCCACGGCGGTGCCGACGGGCGGCACGAGCGGGCCGCGAACGAGCTGACCATCACCGCCTGGGACCCGGTCTCCAAGCAGCCGATCTTCAAGGTCGCCGCGGTGCGGGTGGTGAAGGAGGCGGACTCCGGGGGCCGCCCCTCGCCCGCGCCCACCGTCGGGGGCTCCGCGCCGCCCGAGGGATCGGGCATCCCGGCCACCGTCGGCGGGCCGGCCGCCGAGGCATCCTCGAGGGGGGAGTGACATGCAGCTGGCGCACTATCTCGGGCTGCTGCACAAGGCTCAGACCCGCCTCGGCGACGCGTTCACCGAGGTCGGCGAGGCGCACCGGGAGGAGCCGGACGTCTTCCACACCTGCCAGAAGCTGACGGTCCAGTGCCGCCGGCACGCGGAGCAGCTCGAGCCGTTCTCCCGCCGGTACGCCGAGGACGCCCCGGCGGAACCGGACCGGCTGCACTCGCAGCTCTTCTCCGGCACCCGGACCGGCGGCATCGGGCTGCTCCGCGACCTGCAGGATCTCTACCTGATGGCGGCTGAGTGCGACATCTGCTGGGCGGTGGTCGGTCAGGCCGCGTACGGGGCCCGGGACGAGGACCTGCTGGCGGTGGTGAGGTCCTGCGAGCAGGAGACCGCGATCCAGCTCAAGTGGCTGCGTACCCGGATGAAGCAGGCCGCCCCGCAGGCGCTGGTGGTGGCGGAGTGAGCCCGGCTCACGCGGTGCGGCGGACGCCGTCGATCAGGAAGCCGCTCGGCGGCAGGGTGGGTAGCCGGCGCAGGCTGAGCGCCAGGTCCTGCGGTGGCACCCGGTAGCTCATGGCCGCGGTCAGGTTGGTCACCGCGCGCTTCATCAGCTCGATGGTGAGCCACTCCCCGGCGCAGCGGTGGCCGGTGAGGTGGTCCCCGCCGCCCTGCGGGACAAGGTTGAACGGGTCGCCGCGCCAGCCGACGAACCGGTCGGGCCGGAACTGCTCCGGCCCCGGCCACAGCTCCGGATGGTGGTTGGTGCCATAAAGGTCGAGCAGCACCCGCCGCCCCAGCGGGAAGTGGTGGCCCGCCCACTCGAAGGGGCGCCGGACCCGGGCCGCCGCCACGGAGAAGAACGGGTAGTAGCGGCGCACCTCCTGCACGAAGGTCTCGGTGGCCGGTTCGTTGCCGCGGACCCGTTCCCGCCAGTGCGGGTGGTCGTGCAGCGCCATCGCGGCGAAGACCACGAAGCGGTCCACGGCGACGGTCGGGCGGAGGACGTTCAGCAGCTCCACCGCGGCGATCCGGCGGGGCAACGGGCGGCCCCGGTCGTCCCGGTGCTCGGCGATCACCCGCAGCGCGCTGCCCTCCGGGGCGGGCAGCGCGCCGGTCCGGGCGCGGTCGACGACCGCGCCGGTCCAGCGTTCGGCGCGGCGGCGGCCGAGCAGGCCCCGCCAGTGCCGAGGGCCGAGCGCGGCCGAGGCGTCGATCATCGCGTGCAGCTCGGCGGTGCGCAGGGCCACCTCCGAGTCGGCCAGCGGCACCCCGGCCCAGGCGCAGACCGCCCGGGTCAGCATCCGGGCGACCTCGTCGTAGAGCACCACCGGGCCGGACCGCTCCCAGACCGGGATCCGGGCCCGCCATTCGTCGTCGAAGAGCTGGCCGAGCTGGTGGATCGCGGCGGGCGTCATGATCGACATCAGCATCGCCTTCCGCACCCGGTGCGCGGCGTCGTCCAGCCCCTGCACCCCGCCGACCCCGGTGAGCGTTCGCTGCCCCCGCATCGGCATGGCCCCCCGCCGCCGGAAGCGGTCGTCGTCGTAGAAGAGCTCGGCGGCGGGCCGGCCACGCAGGCAGATGGTCGGTTCCAGCAGCAGCCGGGTCTGGAAGATGTCGCTGCCGTACCGGTCGCAGCGGTCGGCGATGAACCGGTAACCCTCCCGAAGGAACGCCAGGGTGCTCTCCGGGCTGCGGTCGACGGGGATCCTGCTCATCTGCTGCTCCTGACCTGGTTCCGGCAGCGGGCTCGGCCCTCGGCCGTCTGCGTCTACCCCCGGGCGGCCGGCTGAACCGCCCATCATCACCGAATCCACCGCCCAGGAGAGGGGCCAGCCGAAGCTCGTCGCGCTGGCCCCTCCCCGGACGACGGAAATCTGTTTGGCCGCCGCATGCGAGGCCGGCCGGCCGGGCCGGATCGACGACGGGAGGACGAATGCGGGACAACAGGTCGCCGTCCTGGCGGCAGCGGCGGGTGGTCGACGCGCTCGGCGCCGGCGTCCGGGCTTCCACCACGCCCCCGGGTACGGGCGGTCTCGGCTGGGGCGAAGGTGATCTGTGAACGCCGCCGGGAGGTGGCGCACCGTCCCGGCGGCGGAGCGCCGCGGTCAGTCCAGGTCGAACTCGCCGTCCTGGGCGCCCGCGACGAACGCGTCCCACTCGGCCTGGGTGAAGACCAGCACCGGCCCGTCCGGCTCGGCCGAGTTGCGCATGCCGATCAGGTCGTCGACGAAGGCCACCTCGACCGCGCTGTCGGAGGTGTCGCCCTCGGCCCGCTGCCAGACCGCCCGGGTGAGGTCGAAGTCGCCCTTGGGGTGCTGACCCATCCTTGTTCCTCCATCGCCGCGCGTCACCGGGGAGCCGGTCCGGATCCCCATCGGGCAGGATAAGCGGATGCCGAGCCTGACCCGTGTAGAGGCGACCGCGCGTGGCGCGCTGATTGCCGTCGAGTCCTACCAGGTGAACCTCGACCTGACCGGTGCCGGCGAGCGGTTCCGCTCCGCCGTCACGATCCGGTTCCGGGCCACCCCCGGCGCCGAGACCTTCGCCGAGGTCAAACCCGCCAGACTGCTCGAGGTGCGACTCAACGACCGGGCGCTCGACCCGGCCGCGCTGGCCGACAACCGGCTCCCGCTGACCGGCCTGGCCGAGGAGAACACGCTGACCGTCCGCGCCGAGATGGTGTACTCGAACACCGGCGAGGGGATCCACCGCTTCGTCGACCCGGCCGACGGCGAGACGTACCTGTACGCGATGTCCTTCCTCGACGACGTGCAGCGCATCTTCGCCGCGTTCGACCAGCCGGACCTGAAGGCGCCGGTCGCGCTCTCGGTCACCGCCCCGCCGGAGTGGACGGTCGCGGCCAACGGCCAGCTCGCCGCCCGGCCCGCGCCCGGGCGCTGGGAGTTCGCCCCCACCGCGCCGCTGGCGACGTACTTCTTCACGCTGATCGCCGGCCCGTGGCACGTCCGGCACGACGAGCACGACGGCATCCCGCTCGGCGTCTACTGCCGGCGCTCCCTGGCCACCCACCTGGACGCCGACGCGGACGAGATCTTCACCGTCACCAAGCAGTGCCTCGACCGGTTCCACCAGCTCTTCGCCGAGCGCTACCCGTTCGGCAAGTACGACCAGGCGTTCGTGCCCGAGTTCAACGCCGGCGCGATGGAGAACCCGGGCCTGGTCACCCTCCGGGACGACTACGTCTTCCGGTCCGCGGTCACCGACAGCCAGCGGGAGCTGCGCGCCACCACCATCGCCCACGAGATGGCGCACATGTGGTTCGGCGACCTGGTGACCATGCGCTGGTGGGACGACCTGTGGCTGAACGAGTCCTTCGCGGAATACCTCGGCACCAGGGTGACCGCGGAGGCTACCCGCTTCGACCAGGCGTGGACGACCTTCGCCATGCGCCGCAAGGCCTGGGGGTACGCGGCCGACCAGCGGCCCTCCACCCACCCGGTCGCGCCGGAGGAGGTCGCGGACGCCGCGCAGGGGCTGCTCAACTTCGACGGCATCTCGTACGCCAAGGGCGCCAGCGTGCTGCGGCAGCTCGTCGCCTGGCTCGGTGACGACGACTTCCTGGCCGGGCTGAACGCGCACTTCGCCGCCCACCGGTTCGGCAACGCCACCCTGGCCGACCTGCTCGGCAGCCTCAGTGCCGCCAGCGGGCGGGACCTCACCGACTGGGCCGAGCGCTGGCTGCGCCGCGCCCAGGTGAACACCCTGCGGATGGAGACGGCGGTGGACGCGGACGGCCGGTGGACCGAGGTGGCGGTGGTGCAGACCGCGCCGGACGGTTACCCGGTGCTGCGGCCGCATCGCATCGGCGTCGGCCGGTACGCCGCCGACGGGACGGCGAGCCGGTTCGAGGTGGACCTCGACCCGGACGCCGACAAGGGGCGTACCGAGCTGACCGGGCTGGTCGGGGAGGCCGCCACCGGCCTGCTGCTGCCCAACGCCGGCGACCTGACCTTCGCCAAGATCCGCCTCGACCCGGCCTCCGCCGACGCCGTGCCGACGGTGCTGCCGGGGCTGGCCGACCCGCTGGCCCGGGCGCTGCTCTGGGGTGAGGCGCTCGACGCGGCCACCGACGGCGAGCGGCCGGTGGCCGCGGTGGTGGCGCTGATCGCGACCGCGCTGCCCGCCGAGACCGAGGTGATCATCGCGGAGGACGTGCTCACCCTCAGCCGCGGCCTGATCGACCGCTACCTGGACCCGCTGGCGCGGGAGGCCGCCCTGCTCCGGGTCGCCGGGGCCTGCGCCACGCTGCTCGCCGGGGCGCCGGCCGGCGGGTCGCTCCAGCTCGCCGCGGCCCGAGGCCTGATCTCGTCGACCACCGACACCGCGCTGCTCGGCGGCTGGCTGGCCGGCGACGGCGTGCCGGCGGGGCTCGCCGTGGACGCCGACCTGCGCTGGGCGCTGCTGTTGCGCCTGGTGGTGCTCGGCGCGGCCGGCGAGCCGGAGATCGCCGCCGAGGCGACCGCCGACCGCAGCGCCACCGGGGCGGAGCGGGCCGCCAGTTGCCGCGCCGCGCTGCCCGGCCCGGCCGCCAAGCGGGCCGCGTGGGAGATCGTCACGGTCAACGCCGAGCTCTCCAACCGCCTCGTGGAGGCGACCGCGGAGGGCTTCTGGCAGCCGGAGCAGGCCGAGCTGACGGGCCCGTACGTCGAGCGGTACTTCGCCGACATGCCGGCCGCCGCGCGGCTGCGTACCCCCTGGACGGCCGACCGGGTGGCGACCCTGGCCTTCCCCCGCTACGCCGTGGCGCAGCCCACCCGGGAGCTGGCCGCGGCCCTGCTGGCCCGCGACGACCTCACGCCGGGGTTGCGGCGGCGGGTCACCGACATGGACGACGACCTGCGCCGCGCGCTGGTCGCCCGGACGGCGGTGGCCGCCGCGGCGGCCTGACCGGGGTCGAGGCCGGGCTCGCCACGGGCCCGGCCCGGCCCGGCGCGGGGCCGCGGCGGCGACCGATGATCGGGACCGCCGGCGGCCCCGCCTGGCGTCCACCCGGCACCGGCCTACGATCGTTTGGTGGAGGAAGACATCCGGCGGATCGGGATCATGGGCGGCACCTTCGACCCGATCCACCACGGGCACCTGGTCGCGGCCAGCGAGGTGGCGGACCGGTTCGAGCTGGACGAGGTGGTCTTCGTCCCCACCGGCCAACCGTGGCAGAAGGCCGACGAGCCGGTCAGCCCGCCCGAGGACCGCTACCTGATGACGGTCATCGCCACCGCCTCCAACCCCCGGTTCCAGGTCAGCCGGGTGGACATCGACCGGGGTGGCCCGACCTACACCGTCGACACCCTGCGCGACCTGCACGCCGAGTACGGCCCGAAGGTGCAGCTCTTCTTCATCACGGGCGCGGACGCGCTGGAGAAGATCCTCTCCTGGAAGGACCTGGACGAGATCTTCGAGCTGGCCCACTTCGTCGGGGTGACCCGGCCGGGCTTCGAGCTGACGGACAAGCACCTGCCCGCCGACACGGTCAGCCTGGTGCAGGTGCCGGCGATGGCGATCTCCTCCACCGACTGCCGCGCCCGGGTCGCCCGGGGTGAGCCGGTCTGGTACCTGGTACCGGACGGTGTGGTGCAGTACATCGCGAAACGGCGCCTCTATCAGGAGTGATACCGCCCGGAATGCGAGCGTATGTCCCCGTAATCGACCAGAACTGACAAGTCGTCGCCCAGCCGGGTGTGAGAGGCTTGGAGGGTCGCACGGTTGATCGAAGGAGAACGGTGACAGTTTCCGAACGCGCTCACGAGCTGGCGATGGCCGCCGCCCAGGCCGCGGCCGACAAGAAGGCACAGGACATCGTCATCATCGACGTGGGCGACCAGCTCGCCATCACCGACGCGTTCGTCCTCGCCGCGGCCCCCAACGAGCGTCAGGTGCTGGCCATCGTCGACGCCATCGAGGAGCGCCTGCTCGAGCTGCCGGAGAAGGCCAAGCCGGTCCGGCGCGAGGGCGAGCGGGGCGGCCGCTGGGTGCTGCTCGACTACGTCGACATCGTGGTGCACGTCCAGCACACCGAGGAGCGCGAGTTCTACGCCCTCGACCGGCTCTGGAAGGACTGCCCGCAGATCCCGTTCGTGGACCGCGACCTCGTCGACGCCGACTCCGCCGCCGGCGCCTCCGCCGCGGAATGACCCGCCTGATCATCTGGCGGCACGGCAACACCGACTGGAACGCCGCCAACCGCGTGCAGGGGCAGACCGACGTGCCGCTCAACGACCTCGGTCGGGAGCAGGCCCGGACCGCCGCGCCGCTGCTCGCCGGGCTGCGCCCGGACGCCATCGTGGCCAGCGATCTGTGCCGGGCGGTCGACACCGCCGCGGCGCTCGCCGCGCTGACCGGGCTGCCGGTACGCACCGACGCCCGGCTGCGCGAGCGATACTTCGGCCTGTGGCAGGGTCTCTCCCTGAGCGAGGTCGCCGAGCGCTTCCCCGACGAGTACGCCCGCTGGCGGGCCGGCGACCCCGATCCGGGCGCGGAGATCGAGACTCTTGACGACCTGGGCAAGCGGATTGGCGCGGCCTTCCAGGACGCGGCCGACCTGGCCGTCGGTGGGACCGTCGTGGTCAGCACCCACGGTGGCGGTGCCCGTCAGGGCGTCGGCCACCTGCTCGGTTGGGACCACGCGGTGCTGCGCAGCGTCGGCTCCCTGTCCAACTGCCACTGGACCGAACTGCGCCACGACGACGTCCGGGGCTGGCACCTGCGCGCCCACAATGTCGGGCTGATCACGCAGCCGGCGCTGACCGAGGCGGTCTGACCGTACGGCCCAGGCACGCCGCGACGACATCGGCTAGCGTGCCGGGCATGCCCGTCGCGGTCGTCACCGACTCCACCGCCTACCTCCCTCCCGAGCTGGTGCGGGCGCACCGGCTCACCGTCGTCCCGCTGACCGTCGTGCTCAACGGGTCCGAAGGGCTGGAGGGGGTGGAGACCTTCCCGGCCGACGCCACCCGGGCGCTGAGCGGGCGGCGGGTCTCGGTGAGCACCTCCCGCCCGTCGCCGGAGCAGTTCGCGCAGGTCTACCGTTCGCTGCTGGCCGGGGGCGCCGACGGGGTCGTCTCGGTGCACCTCTCCGCCGAGCTCTCCGGCACGGTCGAGGCGGCCCGGCTGGCCGCCGCCGAGGTCGGCGACCGGGTCGCGGTGGTCGACAGCCGCGCCACCGGGATGGGCCTCGGCTTCCCGGTGCTCGCCGCCGCCGCGGCCGCCGAGAGTGGCGCGGACCTCGCCGCCGTACGGCAGGCCGCGCTGGACACGGTCGACCGGACCACCGTCTTCTTCTACGTCGACACGCTGGAGTTCCTGCGCCGGGGTGGCCGGATCAACGCCGCCGAGGCGCTGTTCGGCACCGCCCTGTCGGTGAAGCCGATCATGCACATGCCGGACGGCGCGATCGTGCTCAAGGACAAGGTGCGCACCGCCAGCCGGGGCGTGGCCCGCCTGGTGGCCCTGGCGGTCGAGGCGGTCGGCGACGCGGCCGTGGACCTCGGCGTGCATCACCTCGCCGCGCCGCAACGCGCCGAACAACTGCTCGCGGCGCTCACCGACCGGCTCGGCGACCGCCTGCACGACACGTACGTCACGGAGGCCGGGGCGGTGGTGGCGGCGCACGCCGGACCGGGCCTGGCCTGCGTGGTGATCCACCGCCGCCCGGGGACGGACACGGCGTCGGAGGGCTGACCGGGTCCTCCGTGGTGACCGGGTCCGACGTGGTGACCGGTCCTACGTGGTGACCGGCGGGGGTCGGGGCGTCGGCCGGGCGATCGTGGAGCGGCTGTCCGCCGACGGCGGCACCGTGGTCGTCGTTGAACGGGACCCGGAGGCGCTGGCCTGGCTGCCGGCGCATCCCGCCGCGCGATCGTCAACATCTCCTCCCACCAGGCCCGCCGCCCGGTGCCCGGCGCCCTGCCGTACGCGACCGCCGTGGCGTTCCTGCTGTCGCCGCAGGCCGGCCTCATCAACGGGGTGACCCTGCCGGTGGACGAGGGCCGCGCGGCGCTGGGCCTCGACCCGCAGGCCCGGTGAGGTCCGCATCCGTCCCTTACCACGTCGCCTCATGATCAGGGCGTTGTCCACAGGGGAGCCCATCGTCCACACAGGGCTCGCTCGGGCCTGAGCGGGGCCGCTGGCCCGCCCTAGCCTCGCCTCGTGTCAGATGACGAGGAGAGCCGGGTGCGGCAGCGGCTGTCCCGACTGTTCGACCCGCCGCCGACGGCCACGGCCGACCCGTCATGGGGCTCGGCGCTGCCCGCCGATCTTCGGGCCGCCCGTCTCGACCCGTCGTCGGGCTCGGCGGTTCCCGCCGACCTGCGGGCCGCCGATCCCGACCCGGCGGCCCGTTCCCGCCCGCGGCCGGCGGGTCCGCTGGTCGCGATCCAACCCGACTGGCCGACGTTCGACCTGCTTCCCACGGCCCGGTCGCACCCGCCGATGCCGGACCCGTCCCAGGGCCCGGTCCTGGGCATCGAAGCCGCGGAGTCGCCCGGATCGGTCACGTCGGAGTCGCCCGAGGGGTCGAACTCCGGCCCGCGTCGCCTGTCCGGGCCGCGCCGGTCCACCTCGCCCCGGGTCGCCGTGGGAAATCAGTTCATCCTGTCCCCGGCCGCGGTCAGGGCACCCCCGGCCGCCGTCCGGGACGACGAGAAGCCCTCGGGCCCGCCCTCCCGCCTGCCCGGCCCTGGCCCGTTCGACCCCGGACGGCGCGGAGTGCGGGCGCTGATCGCCGTCGCCCTGGTCGTGGTGCTCGGTGCCGCACTCTGGGCCTGGCGGTCCCGGCCGCACGCCGAGCCCGTCCGGCCGGCGTCGACGCTCGCCGCGCCGGTCGCTCCGGCGCCGTCCCTCGCCGGCTCGCCCGGCGCGGCGAACGGCCAGATGGTGGTCGCCGTCGCCGGCAAGGTACGCCGCCCCGGACTGGTGCGACTGCCGGCCGGCGCCCGGGTCGCCGACGCCGTCGACGCGGCCGGGGGAGCCCTGCCCGGCGTGGACGTGGCACTGCTCAACCCGGCCCGCAAGCTCACCGACGGCGAACTGGTCCTGGTCGGCGTCGCCGCCCCGCCCGGCCCCGCCGGCCAGCCCGCGGCCGGCGGAGCGGCCGGCCCGGCGGCTGCTGGCGCGGCACCGGGCGGGCCGGTCAACCTGAACACCGCCACCCTGGCCCAGCTCGACGCCCTGCCCGGGGTCGGACCGGTGCTCGCCCAGCGGATCCTCGACCATCGGGAGCAGCACGGCGGCTACCGGTCGGTGGCGGACCTGCGCCAGGTCGAGGGCATCGGCGACGCCCGGTACGAGCAGCTCAAGGACCTGGTGACGGTGTGAGCAGCAGGAGCGCCACCGCCGAGAACCGCCGCGGCGACGGGCCGGCCGACCGCCGGATGACGATGGACGACGGTCCCGCTGTTCCGGACGCCCCACCCGCCGGCGACGGGACCCCGGAGGTGGCCCCCGACCTGCGCCTGGCCGGGCTGGCCGTGGCGGCCTGGCTCGCCGCGCTGGCCGGGCTGCACCTCACCGCCGCGGGGGCGGCCGCGCTGGCCGCCGTCGCCGCCGGCCTCGCCGCCCCCGTCGGCGTCCACCTGCTCGGCGTCCTCGGGCGTCCGGCAGCTCCGGTCCGCCGGCACGGCTGGGTCGTCGTCGCCGTGCTGATCGGAGTGGTCTGCGGTGCGAGCGCGACCGCCGCCCGCCTGGTGGTCCGCGATGCGGCCCCGATCCGGGAGCTGGTGGACGAGCGGGCCCTGGTCACCGTGGAACTGGTCGTCCGCGACGACCCACGGCCCGTCCGTGGCGCCGCCGGCCGGCCGGCGACCCTCCTGGTCCGGGCCGACTTCGAACACCTCACCGGTCGGGACGGCCAGCGGGTGGCCGGACCGGTCCGTGGCCTGGTGCTGGCCACCGGCTCGGCCTGGCGGGGGTTGCTGCCCGGGCAGCGGGTGGGCGCGCAGGGGCGGTTGACCGCGCCGCGCGGCGGCGACCTGACCGCCGCGGTGCTCACCGTGACCGGCCCGCCGACGCCGCACGGCCCGCCGCCGTGGCTCCAGCGCGCGGCCGGCACGCTCCGCGCCGGCCTGCAACGCGCCTGCGCACCCCTGCCGGACGAGCCGGGCGGTCTGCTGCCCGGTCTGGTCGTCGGCGACACCAGCCGGCTGACGCCCGCCGTCGAGGCGGACTTCCGGGCCACCGGCATGACGCATGTCATCGCTACCCTAAGGCGGTGACTACCGCCGCGATCTACGTCCGCATCAGCTCGGACGACACTGGGGAAGGGCTCGGCGTGGCCAGGCAGGAAGCCGAGTGCCGCGCCACGGCCGAACAGCTCGGATGGACCGTCACAGAGGTCTACCGGGACAACGACATCAGCGCCTACTCCGGCAAGCTCCGGCCAGGGTATGAGCGCCTGCTGTCCGACGTGGAGGCCGGCACCGTACGCGGCCTGATCGTCTGGCACGCGGACCGCCTCCACCGCTCTCCGAAGGAGCTGGAGCGCTTCATTGACCTGGCCGAGCGCACCCGCCTCCAGGTCCAGACCGTCCAGTCCGGCCGGGTGGACCTGTCCAGCCCGGACGGCCGGATGCGTGCCCGGTTGCTCGGCACTGTCGCCCGGTACGAGAGCGAACACAAGTCGGCCCGTATCCGGCTCAAGATGGCGCAGAACGCGAAGGACGGCAAGCCGCACGGCGGACACCGGCCGTACGGGTGGGAGCCGGGCCGCATGATCATCCGGGAGAGTGAAGCTGCCGTCATCCGGGAAGCCACGTCGCGCATCCTGGCCGGGGAGCCGCTGCGCTCGATCTTCCGTGACCTGAACGCACGCGGCCTCCACAACGCGAGCGGGAAGCCGTGGACCCACCCGACGTTCCGTAACGTGCTGCTCCACGCTCGCCACGCCGGACTCCGCGAGCACAACGGCCAGGAGGTGAGCGTGGCCGCGTGGCCGGCGATCATCCCGCCGGAGACGTGGCGCGCCGTGCGCCGGGTGCTGAACGATCCGGACCGGGTGACCACTCCAGGACGCGGGGGCCGGTTGCACCTGCTCTCCGGGATCGCGGTCTGCGGCGTGTGCGGCTCGCCCCTGCGCGTGGGTCACAGCAGGTCCACGGAGGCGTACCGCTGCATGGCGTCCGCGTGCGTGAGCCGCCGCCGGGACCGGCTGGAGGAATACGTGGAGGCCGTGGTGATCGCGCGCCTGAGCCGCGCGGACGCTGCCGCCCTGCTCGCCCCGGAGGATGACGGGGGAGAGCGCGAGCGCGCCGCTCAGGCGGCGGAGCGGGTACGGCAACGGCTGGACGACGCGGCGGCTAGCTTCGCGTCCGGCGTGATCACGGCGCGGCAGCTAGCCACGATCACCGGGCAGCTCCGGCCAGAACTGGCCGCGCTGGAGGCTGCCGCCGCGCCTCCGCCGGACCGCGCCTCCGTGCTCGGGGAACTCGTCACGGCCGGGGACGTGGCGAAGGCGTGGGAGGCGCTGAGCCCGGACGCGCGCCGGACCGTGGTCCGCCTGCTCATGGAGATCAAGGTGAGCCGGGGCCGGCGCGGACCGGGTTTCAGCACGGACGGGATTGAGATCGTGTGGCGCTGACCAAGGTCACAGACTGGTCGGGTCCCGGTACTCCGCGCACTGCCGGTTGCGGCACTTCTCCACGGGCTGCCACTGGTCCGTGTCATCCAGGCTGCCCGCGTTGGCCCACCCGAGTTCCCGCCGCTGGCCACAGGACGGGCACGGCTTGGGCTTGTACAGGTGTCGGGTAGCGCTGGTGAAGGTAGGGGTGTCCATGTGGCGGACCCTAGCCACTGGAGCATGAGCAGGGGAGCCGACGCGCCGGGTTTCTCCACTGCGCATTGTCGAGTGTCACTGCGCGGCGGAGCAATCCACCCGGTGCGCCTTGACCACCCCGACCGCCCACGCGAGCATCCCGCAACCGTCGTCCCGGCACTGCGCGCAGCGGCCGGTAGCACGGTGCGGGGTGGCCGGCTCGGAGTGTGCCGTGATCACGCGCTTAGCCGTCCAGAGCACGAGAGCCGGCGTGATCGGTCCGTCATCCATGGGCATGGTCGGTCCCTCCGCAGAAACGGCGGACCCCGGGCACGGAGACTAGTCACGTACCCGGGGTGCCTTCGCCACCCACCGTGACCTGTCACACCCGTTAGTGTCAAGAGTGACAGGTGTCGGATGTGACAGTCTCGCGTTGCATAGCGTCGGATCATGGTCCGTAGGTTGTACGGCAGCGCAGAGCTACAGGAGCGCCTACAGGTGTCTCGTGCTCGGGTCGTACAGATCACGAGCCGCCCGGACTTCCCGGAGCCGTTCGATCGGTTGGCCGGGGGAGCGGTGTGGCTCGTGGAAGACGTGGAAGCGTGGATCGCGGAGCACCGGCCGCACCAGGCGCGCGGAGCCGACCCGGACGAGTGCTGAGACAGCGAAGGGCCCGGACCTGATCAGGTCCGGGCCGTTCGTCCAGGTGGCTCAGCGGCTAGCGATCTTCTCCAGCCAATCGGAGATGTACCGCGCGTGCGTGCCGACCCCGAAGCCACTTTGATCTTTCAAGGCAACCTCCACGCCGCTGACTGCGTGGCGCAGCTCGCGGATCTCGTCGGCCACGGAGAGAAGCGCGTAGACCAGCGCTTCATGGCGGTGTTCCTCTGCTTCGGCGGCCGTCACATCATCTGAGTGGGCATCCCCGAGCAGGTCCAAAACGATCGTGCGCGCGGTTGGCTTGGCCACGGCGTCTCCTCCAGTGATCCGGCGGTCCCGTGATCCTGACCGTCCGGACCGGTGCCGGTGGTCGATCTGTCGGGTGGACGACACAACGGCCCGGACCTGCTCAGGTCCGGGCCGTTCGTCCAGGTGACTCAGGCGCTCTGAGACGCCTTCGCTTTCGCCACCTTCGCAGCGGCACGCTCCAGGGGCGCGAGGGTCGCAGCGGCGCGCTCGCGCGTCTCCCTGGCCGCCTCCACCGCGTTGCCGGCCAGGAAGGACCCGGCGGAGAAGAGGCGTCCCGCTCCGGGGTCGTCCACGGTCTGCCGTACCCGGTCGATCTCCATCAGGTCCGCGATCGTGGCGTCCAGCTCCCCGATCGCGGCGTCCAGGCGCGCCAGCCCGTGAGCGGCCTGATCCCGGAGGTACGTCACGTACTCGTCCCGGCGCTCCGCGATACCGGCCGCCACCTCGTGCTGCACCTTCTCCACGGCATCCCGGGTACCCGCGGCCACGGCCTCCGCGGTGTCCGCCGCTTCCTGTAGGTCGCGCCCGAGTCTCGAGACTTCCTCGGTGTCCAGCGCCTTCCCGGCCATGGCCGCTTCCGACGCGAGCCGCCGCACCGTGGCCGGACCCTCCATAGCCGCAGTGCGAGCCGCGTGCGCCTCACTGGCGAGCCGGTCCGCGTGCTCCGCCATGCCGGCCAGGCGCGTGAGATCCGCCCTCGTGGCCGCGTGGACGTGCCGGTCCGGGATGGTGCCGACGCCCCGGACGGACAGCGGCTCACCGGTCCACACGCGCGGAGCCTTGCTACCGGCCGGAGCAGGCTCCAGGATCCCCGGCTTGATCGGGAACGGCTCCGTGAGGGTCCACAGCTCGTCCATCTGGCCGGCCTGCGCCATGTCCCGAGCCTGCCGCTCGCCTTCCGCGTCCGCGAGCGGGCACTGGCTCGCGTTGGCCTGCTCCTGCGCCGGACCGTGCTCCGTGGCAGTGCCGTGACCCACGATCACCACGGCACCCTGCCGGAAGATCGGGTGCACGAGCGCCCCGGACGTCTGCATGCCGCTCGCCCCGTTGTAGCTAAACGACTCGGGGGCGCAGGTGCACCCGTCCGGCATGTCCCCGGACTCTGCGGCGTAGGCGAGCATCGCGGCCAGGATGGTGGAGGCACTGGCGCTGTGATGCTCCCTCGTGTCCACGGTCCAGACGTGGAGGGACGGGGAGTACCGCACGCGATCGTCGGTCGGATAGATGGTCATCGGGAAGCCTCCATGAGTCGGGTCCAGGCGGCTTCCGCCGCGTCATCCGCGCACCCGGGGCAGTAGCCACGGGGAGCGGCCTTGCGCTTGCTACGGGCCGGCTCCGGGGCCGGCTCGCCCCACTGCTCCAGGTATGAGCGCGCCTGCCGTGCCACGAGATCCGCGGCCAGGTGCTCCAGGTCCGTCACCCGGGACGGGATCAGGGGTCGGCGGTGGATCCGGCACTTCCCGAGCGCGCCCGGGGTAGCCATGTCCGGCCGGGCGAGCGGGCTCACTGCGCGATTCCCTGTTCGATGCTGACTACGAAGGCAGCCGGCAGGCGCAGCCCGTAGAGCTGGACGCGCTCGCGCTCCAGGGAGAGCAGCGTGTTGAGCACCCGCACGGTGTCCTGCGTGGACAGATCCGAGTCCAGCAGCGTGTTGCAGCGGCGCATCCACCCGTTAATCCGCGCTTCCGACTGCCGCCGGAGGGTGTCCGCTTCCTGTGCCGGGATGCGCTGGAGCGCGGCCTGTACGCGTCGTGAGGCTGTCGCACGGCCGATCTCCAGGCGCTCCGCGATCACGTCGATGGAGTGTCCGGCGTTGCTCAGCTCCAGAGCCCGTATCTCCTGCTCATGGCGCTTTCCGGCTGTCATTCGGGGCATGTCTCATTGTATCAAGGTTTGTATCAGATCGGGCGCATCATAATACCGCTTATGGTGGGGGTGATCCGGCGTGGTGGACCCGATCCGCAGCATGAACCTGAACGCGGAGAAGACGGATCGTGCGCGGCCGGGGGGAGCGGGCGCTGTCGCTCGTGCGGCCCGCCGGTTGTACGCGGTCCGGAAGCGCCCCGGCATGTACATCGGTTGCAAGCCCCGTTCAGGCTCCCCTTCTAGCGCATCCACCGCTGAGGTAGGTCCCTGCCTCCCGTGGTCTCTGACCTGGGCAATCGATGCCGCTGGAGGTACCTCCGCTTGCCCGAAACGTCCACTCCCGACGACGACTAGCTCACAGAGTCCGGGGTACGAGCGCCGTTTTTCAGACCGAGCCCGCAAGATATGCGCACCGGGTGCCACGGCTCTGTCGGGTCGCTGTGATTCCGTAGAGCTTGCCCCCTGCGGGACCCGCCTACCGGCGGCAACGTGGGCGTGCAGCCGCAGAGAAGACATCCGCGCGGCTAGCACGTTGGGTTAGTGGCAAGGCGGAGCGCCTTAGGTGCGACGCCCTGCCGCACGGTCGGGCGGGACGGAGTTGTACGCCCCGGCCATTACAGTGCTTTGAACGTGGCCGATGACCCGCAGTCGGGGGTCATCAAGGCGGCGGGTTCCCGGGGACTGCCATCCCCGGGGCCGCCTTGACAGGTCGCGTCTCACCGAATGTCCAGCCATGAACATGCAAGGGGAGGAACCACAACCGATGACCACGGTACCGAGAGGGTCTGAGCAGCACCAGAGCGGCACCGGCAACGGGCCGGAGAAGTTCCTGATCGGGGCGCTTGTCCTGATCTTCGTGGTGGCGCAGGCCACGATGGTCTACACCCTGAAGCTCGCTGACGACCCGAGCAGCGTTGCCCCGGTGGTGGTGCCGGCCAGCAGCGCCATCTCCCTGGCCGCGATCAGCGCCATCGCGGTGGTGCTGCGGAAGCGGCCGGGTCGGTCGCGTCGGTCCTAGCTGCGGGCCGGGTTGGTGGAGCCGGTGCCGAGTTCATCGGTGCCGGCTTCACCAACCTCGTCAACATGCACATGGACACGGGACACGCGGAGACGTGGACAAGATCATGGACAAGGCCACGGACACCATGGACAGGCGGACACGGACGGACACGGACACGCCGACCGTGGACAAGATCAGGACCCCGGACACGGACAACTGTCCGGACACCGTGGACAGTGGACACGGACGGACACCCGGTGTCCGGACAGCGCGGACAGGCTGGACAGGACAGCCGGACACGGTGACCCAATAGCCGGCCCGGACATGTCCTGACCTGCGGTTATGGCTCCGGGTGAACTAGTTCAGGGTGTCCTAGGTCCGGCCCCATACCTGCGTTGACCCGGGAAAACGGCTCCGCACGACCTAGGACACGTAACCTAGGTTCGGCCCCATACCGCCCCTGACCTGCGGTTACGGCTCCGGACAACCTAGGTTGCCGGTGGACACGCAGACACCCGAGCCGCGGACATGTCCACGGACACGCGGACAAGATCAGGACACGGACACGCGCCCGGACGGGAAGTGTCCAGGCGCGTTGTCCAGGCTGTCCGTCCTACGTGTCCTGTCCGGACACGGTGGACAGGACGCGCTTACGACGGACGCAGCGCGGACACGACTGCCGGCCGACCCGGGAAGTGTGCACCCCGCATCATCCCCAGGGCCGTGGCCCCATCTGATACTCGGCCACCATCCGCGCGAGGTGAGCATCCGATCCGGCGTCATCAATCACCCGACCAGCGTCTTCCAGCTCTTCCCTGGTCGCGGTTACCGCGTGATCACCGATGAAATCGACAGCCCCACGGATGTCAGGCTCAGCCTCGTCGATGATGACCGTGCTCGCGTGGACGAAACGGTTGCGCAAGACGCGGGCCCGATCAGCCTTGTCGAGGAAGCTTCGCAACCGGTCGGCAACCTCTTGCTCAATGACGCCGTCGTCCTCCCTGATCGCCAGGCATAGCCGGCACTGCTCGATTATCCGGACGAACGTCATCCTTTTGTTGGCCCGTCGCGCCGCGTCCGGCGACGTCATCCTCGGTGTCTGAAGCCAGGCGAGCAGGCTAGCGATGTTCACCTCCAGCCGCGCACCGCCGAGGACGATCCGGCCGTACAGCTCCCTCACCTCTGGATCGTTCACGTCGAGTGGCATCCCGACATGGTCGCTGACTACGGAGAGAGGCACCAGCATCAGGAGGGGACCATGGCTCACCGGGCCAACTCCAGGTGGCGCCGGTACGCGGACGACTGCCGGCCACGGAGCGCCGTCACCCACTCCGGCCGGAACGGCTCCGCCGCGATCCGGATCCGCTCGTACTCATTGCCCCGGTGACAGTGCGAGATCCGCTCGGTGACGTCCCCGGGGGAGTGGTCCGGCTGCTCCACGGTGCCGGCTCCGTGCCAGTGCAGGCCGTTGCACGGCTCGCAGGGGACCACGAGGGACAGGGGCGTACCGGTGGACAGGTGGCGGTTGCTGGCGGCCAGGTAGCCGGTGACGGTCTGCGTCATGACCGTTTCCTTCGTGGTCAGGTTGATCGGCCAGGGAGGGATGACCTCCCCCCGCCTTGCTTTTCGATTGCTCCCCCACCGGCCCCGGTGACCTCCCCCCTCCCGCTCCCCCTAGAGGGCGGGGGAGCGGGGGAGGTGGAGGTGACCTCCCCCGCTCCCCCGGGGGGAGGTGGGGGGACGTGGGGGGAGGTCACTGCTCGGCGCTCTCTCCCTGGCCGCTCTGGCCGTCCACCTCCGGCGCGAGGCGGTGGAGCTTGGCGTTGCGTAGTCCCCGCTCCACGAGCACCCGGCCGGAGTCCTCCAGCCACGCGAGCGCCTTGCCCACGTCTCCCTTGCGGACGTGGGCGCGTCTCTCAATTTCGGCCAGGGACAGCGGCTCCGGGCGACCGTCCAGGGCAGCGACCACGGCGGCCACGGGCTTACGGAGGTGGCTCGGGATCGGGTTGGTGTCGTCCGCCTCGTCCTCGTCCACGAACGGAGGCCACAGGATCAGGCTGACCATTTCGCCGCTCGTGGCATCCCCCACGAGATCCCCGATGTGGGTCAGGTTGGCCTCGTCCGCCTTGCCGTACGGCCGGAGTCCACCGTTGCGATCCTTGGTGATCAGGACCTTAGAAACGCCCTTGGAGCCGCGTCCCCACGTCTTCGTGACCTCCATCGTGAACATCACGCCCGTGAGTCCGGCCAACTTGTGCTGCGCCCCGATGCTGTACCGGCCGCGCGCGTCCCGGTTCTTCACCACGTGGTCAGTGGTGAGCGTGGCCGTCCCGAGGGTCAGAGCCGGTTTCACGAGCGCCTGACGCCACTTCGCGATGTCGTCCTGACTCATGATGTCCTGACCCATGAGCGCGGCACCTTCGGTCCATCCGTCGTACACGAGCAGTTCCGCCGGACCGTCCGGGAAGGTGAGCAGCGCGAGCACGTCACCGGCCCGCGGCGCGCCTTCCGGCCGGACGTAGCGGAACTGTCCGGATGCCGGCCGGAGCCGGTCCGCCAGTACGCCGAGATCCAGCAGGCGACCGACCACCGTTGCCGCGTCATCCTCGAAATCCACGTACAGCACCCGGCCACCGGAGAGCAGCACGTCCCGGGCGCACATGAGCGCGAACCACGTCTTGCCGCTCTCCGGCTCACCGGCCACCGCGTGCTCTTTGCCCCGGTAGAGCAGCGCCACGCCGTCCTGACGCTGCGCTAGCTCCGGCACCACCCGCACGCGCTTCCCGGAGAGCACGTCCGTGAGGTCATCAGCCGTCCAGCCCGGCGCGGCCTGCTCTCCCTGGCCGGTGCTCTCCAGGTGGTCCGGCACGACGGTCCACGGGTCCGCCTTGCCGTCCCGGATGCCGTTGCGGATCTGCGTGTCTGCGTCCCGGTGCGTCCGCTGGTATCCGTTGGCCTGCGCCGCGTCCAGGAGGGTCCGGTGTGCCTCCGGCTCCGTCATGAAGCCGGCAGCCACGCAGCGACCCGCGATCACCGCGACACCGGCCAGGAGGTTGCTCCGCCCGTTGCCTTCGGTGGTCAGCGACCGGAAGCGGTCCACCTGCTCCGCGAAGGTGGCGAGCCCACCGGCACGTGACTTCGTGCCAGCGCCACCGATCAGCATGGACGCCGGGGGGAACGGGTCCGCCACCGTGCCCGGCGTGCTCACCGGAGCCGGCTCCGGCTCGGTCAGGAAGGCGAGCCACGCGGCCGGTAGCTCCGGCAGCTCCGTCCGCTCCGGCACCCGGCCGCTCGGCTCCCCGTCCGGTCCGTACCACCGGTACGGCTGCCCGGTCCCGGGGTGGATGCTCGGCGCTACCACGGCGTACCGGTGGCCGCGGTGGATGATCTCCACGTCCTCCCCGTACGCCTTGCGGAAACGCTGCTCCGCGTCGGCCAGGTCGGTACCGGTGCCGGGGACGTGGAAGAAGTGGATCCGGGACGGCTGCCCGGGGCCGCGCGATGTGCTGGACCATGTGGCCGGCAGCTCCCCGAGGTCCGCTACGGCCTTTGCCAGCGATTCCGCGCCGCGCTTGTCTCCGTAGCTGTCCACGTCGATTCCGACCGTGCCGGCCATGCGGAGCCCGATGTTGTGCGCTGCCTCCGGACCCTCCGTCCAGGCGTGGAGATCCGGGCCGGAGACGTTACGACCTTCCCTGCCGGTGTATCCCCGCGGCGGCCACTTCTTTTCCTTGACCGGGATCGGATTGGCCCAACCGGCGCGCCAGTACGCCATTGCGTGCGAGGCGTACGGACCCGAATTACCAACTTCCGCGTTAGAATCGGAGGCGGTGGTCATAGTGGGAGCGCCTTGCTGGGGAGCGGGGCGCTTTTCCATGTCGGTCATCGCGCGGCCACCGCCGGAGCGAACACGGCTCGCAGCTTGGCCACCTGATCGGCGGACAGGTCCGGAGCCCGGTTCACCACTGCGGCCACGGCACTGGCGAGGTGCGCCTGACTGGCGATTTCCTTACGCCGGTCCGGGGAGAGGCTAGCGGCGCGGGCGCGGCCGGCACGGGACGCGCGCTCGGTGGTGGACATGGGCATTGGATTGCTCCACTCAACAAAGGGATTGTGAGTGGGCTCTCTGTCGGCGCTAACCGATTCCTAGCCCTGCCGGATGCGCGCTCCGGAACGTGCGCCATACGAGGGGAGCCGCATTCCGGTTTGCTAGCCGGCCTAGCGTCCGCCGTGGCGGAAGGGTCCGTTCCCTGCTCTGCCTCCAATGTAGCAAGCCGCTAACGCAATCCGCTATTACTAAATTGTTAGTAAGTCTCCATTCCTACGCAATTCTTAGTGTGTTCTTAGTAAGTGGGTGCCCGTGAGCAGGGCAGACACCGAAGGTTCTTAACCCGCCTTGGTTGCGGTGTGACCCACCTGAACGCGGTCTCCGGCTCGAACGTCGCCATCGTGGTCGGCGCGGTGCTGCTGCTCGCCCGCTGGGCCCGGGCCGGTCCCCGGACGGCCGTCGTGGCGTGCGGGCTGGCCCTGATCGGCTTCGTCATCCTGGTTCGACCGTCGCCGAGCGTGGTCCGGGCCGCCACCATGGGGGCGATCGGCCTGGCCGCGCTCGCCGCCGGCCGACCCCGGGCCGCGCTGCCTGCCCTCTGCGCCGCGGTCACCGTGCTGGTGCTGGTCGACCCGGAGCTGGCCGGCGACGCCGGCTTCGCCCTGTCCGTGTTCGCCACCGCCGGGCTGCTGCTGCTCGCCCCCGGCTGGCGGGACGCGCTGCGTCGTCGGGGCGTACCGGTGGGGCTGGCCGAGGCGCTGGCGGTGCCGGCGGCCGCCCAGCTCACCTGCGGCCCGGTGGTCGCCGGCATCTCCGGGACGGTCAGCCTGGTCGCCGTGCCCGCCAACCTGCTGGCGGTGCCGGCCATCGCACCGGCCACCGTGCTCGGCGTCGCCGCGGCCGTGGTGTCGCCGGTCTGGCCGGCGGGAGCCGAGTTCGCCGCCTGGTTGGCGAGCTGGCCGGTCCGCTGGCTGGTGACCGTGGCCGGGTACGGGGCGGGGCTGCCGGCCGGGACCCTGCCGTGGCCCGGCGGGCTGACCGGGGCGCTGCTGCTGGCCGGGCTCACCGTGGCGCTGCTGCTCGCCACCCGGCGACCGCTGGTCCGGCGGCTCGTCGCGGTGTGCGCCGTCGCGGTGGTGCTCGGCACGCTGCCCGTCCGGCTGCTGGCCGGCTGCTGGCCACCGCCCGGCTGGGTGGTGGTGGCCTGCGCGGTGGGGCAGGGCGACGCGCTGGTGCTGCCGGTCGCCGCCGGTCGGGCGGTGGTCGTCGACGCCGGCCCCGACCCGGCCGGTGTGGACGGCTGCCTGCGCCGGCTGGGCGTACGCGAGGTGCCGCTGCTGGTCGTCAGCCACTTCCACGCCGACCACGTCGGCGGGGTCGCCGGGGTGTTCCGGGGCCGCCGGGTGGCGGGCGTGCTCGCCCCACAGTGGTCGGAGCCCGCCTTCGGGGTGTCCCAGGTACGCGTCGCCGCACTGGCCGGTGCGGCGGGCCTGCGTACCGCGCCGGTGGGCTGGAGCTGGCGGGCCGGGGAAGTGGAGCTCGTGGCGCTCGGGCCGCCGTACCCGCTGCGGGGCAGCCGGTCGGATCCGAACAACAACTCCCTGGTGCTGGCCGCAACCGTGGCCGGGGTGCGGATCCTGCTGCTCGGCGACGCCGAGACCGAGGAGCAGCGGGCGTTGCGGGAGGCGCTGCCGTCCGGGGCGTTCCGGGCCGACGTGCTGAAGGTCGCCCACCACGGCTCGGCGTACCAGGACCCGGAGTTCCTCGACGCGGTCCGGCCGTCGGTCGCGCTGGTCTCGGTCGGTGTGGGCAACGACTACGGACACCCCAACCCCGGGCTGCTGACCCGACTGTCCCGCGCCGGCGCCCGGGTGCTGCGGACCGACATCGACGGGGACGTCGCGGTGGTGCGGGACCGGCGCGGACTGGCGGTGGTGGCCCGCGGCACCCGACCGGGACGGCAGCCGTGACGCGTTCCGGTGCGCGGGGCTGCTGGCGCGATCGTCCTGGCGTCCACGCCCCCGGTCCGTCGCAGCCGTCACCTTCTTTGGCGAAGCAGGCAGGCGGGCCGCCCGGACGGAGTGGCCGACCAATCGAGGCAGCTTGTTGCGGTAGCAGGTGGGTCGACTCAAATGTCGGGATTGGCGCTGAGTGCGGGCTGCGCCGTCACAGTCGCCGATGACCAGGCACGATCCGGTCGAGGGCCGTGCGAATATGGGCGGCGTGACCCCCGCCAGCCTGCCTCCTATTCTGCTTGTCCTCGGCGACGAGGAGCTGCTCGCCACGCGAGCGGTCAGCGACACCGTCGCCAAGGCGCGTGCCGTCGACCCGGACGTGGACGTCCGGGAGTACCAGGCCGGCGCCCTGGCGGTGGGGGAGATCGCCGAGATGCTCAGCCCGTCGCTGTTCGGCGGCCGCCGGGTGCTCGTGCTGCGCGCCGGGCAGGACGCCCGGAAGGACCTGGTCACCGCGCTGCTGGCGTACGCGAAGAACCCCGACCCCGAGGTGCAGCTCGTCGTGCTGCACCTCGGCGGCGCGAAGGGAAAGGCCTTCGCCGACGGGCTGCGCGCGGCCGGCGCGACCGTGGTGCCGGCGGCGAAGCTGAAGGGGCACCGGGAGCGGGCGGCCTTCGTCCGGGACGAGATCCGCCGGGGTGGCGGCCGGTGCACCGACGACGCCGCCGAGGCGCTCATCGCGGCCGTCGGCACCGACCTGCGGGAACTGGCCGCCGCCTGCTCGCAGCTCATCGCCGACACCGACGGCCGGATCGGGGCCGACACGGTGGCCCGCTACTACCGCGGCCGGGTCGAGGTGACCGGCTTCACCGTCGCCGACGCGACCATGGTCGGTGACGTCCCCGCCGCGCTGGAGGCGCTGCGCTGGGCGCTGCACGTCGGCGTCGACCCGGTGCCGATCGCCGACGCGCTCGCCGACGGCGTACGCACGGTGGCCCGGGTGGCCTCCGCCGGCCGAGGCACGCCGTACCAGCTGGCCAGCAGCCTCGGCATGCCGGCCTGGAAGATCGAGCGGGCGCAGCGACAGGGGCGGGGCTGGACGCCGGAGGGCCTGGTGCACGCGATGCGCGCCGCCGCCGAGTGCAACGCGGCCGTCAAGGGCGGCGCCGACGACCGGGCGTACGCGCTGGAGCGGGCGGTCTTCTCGGTCGCCGCCGCCCGGCGGGGCGGCGCCCGGTGACCCGATCCCCCCGTATGGGCTGGGCGACGGTCCCCACCGACCAGGAGCGGTACCGGCCGCTGTACGCCCGGGTCCTCGCGCTGCGCTTCGTCAACCCGGGCGGGGTGCTGTGCTTCCTCTTCTTCGAGGGCTCCGTCGCGCTCGCGGTGCTGCTCGCCCTCGCCGAGCTGGTCACCTGGTGGGCGGTGCTGGTGCTGCCGGTCGCGGTGGCGGCGATGGTGAAGCTCAACGACCTGGTCGCCGAGGTGGTGGTCCGCACCGCGGCGCTGGTGCCGGAGCAGGAACGCGACCGGTTCCGCCGGCAGATGGAGCCGGTGGTCGGCCGGGCCCGGGTGCCGTCCGCCCCGCGCGCACTCCCCGGCGTGGTCCTCGGCTCCGACCCGACGCTGCGCGCCGCCCGCCCCGGCGACCAGGTCGCCCGGTACGACGAGGGCGCCTCATGGACGGACCCGGTCCGGCGCGACCCGACGCGCTGACCGCGGATACGCAGACAGCCGGAAGCCCCGGGTCAGTGCCCGGGGCTTCCGGCAGATCTACAGGCGCTCGTCAGGCCGAGAACGAGGCGACGCGCTTGGCGATCGCCGACTTCCGGTTCGCCGCCTGGTTGCCGTGGATGACGCCCTTGCTGGCGGCCTTGTCCAGCTTGCGGGCGGCGTCACGCATGAGGGCGGTGGCCTTCTCGGCGTCACCGGCCTCCGCAGCCTCGTTGAACTTGCGGATGGCGGTCTTCAGCGACGACTTGACCGACTTGTTACGCAGCCGGCGCTTCTCGTTCTGCCGGTTGCGCTTGATCTGGGACTTGATGTTCGCCACGCGACAGCCTCGTCTTGATAGCTCGGTTTGGTCTGCTTCCACGCACGACGAGCAGGCGTCATCGCTGCGCGAAGAGCCAGGTTACCAGGTCGGCCGGAACGAGCCAAAACGGCTCAGCCCCAGCTCCGCCGGGCGGCCAGCCAGCCGAGCGCCTGGTCGCCGCTCCACCGCTGGTGGGCGCGGATGTGCGGCGACGCGGAGGACGGGCCGGCGGCCGCGCTGGTGAGGAGGTACCCGGACAGCGCGGCCAGGGTCACGTCGAGCGCGTCCGGCGGCGCGCCGGCCGCCGCCGGGTGGGTGGCGAAGGCCAGGTCCGCGTCCAGGCCGCTGGCGTACCCGGTGATCAGCAGGCTGGCCAGGTCGAACCAGGCCGGCCCGTGGCAGAGCCAGTTCCAGTCGCAGATCCAGGCCCGGCCGGTGGTGTCGATCAGCACGTTGTCCACCCGCAGGTCGCAGTGGATCAACCCGGTCGGCGGGTGGCCCGACCCGACGGGCGGGGCGTCCGCGTACGCCGGGAGGCGGGACTCGAGGGCGACCAGCTCCGGCAGCCGCGCTCGGGCCCACGGCGGCAGCTCCGGTGCCGGCTCCCGGCCGGCGGTCACCTCGCCCCAGCAGAGGATGTCGTCGCGGGCCAGGTCGGCGAGGCGGGGCAGCCCGAGCCCGACGAGCGCCGGGGGCGGGTCGGCGAGGGCTGCCGCGACCTCGGCGTACGCGGCGAGGGTGGCGGCCAGCTCGCCCGGGTCCCAGGGCAGCCGGGGCGGGGCACCGTCGACGGCGTCGAGGCAGACCGCGTACCAGCCGGCCTCGGTCAGCGTCCACCGGGGCCGGGGGACCGGCAGGCCGGCGGGGAGCCGGGCGAGGACGGCGGCCTCGTGGGCGTACCAGTCGACCAGGTGCCGCTGCCCGGTCAGCGAGGCCGCTTTCAGGAAGGCCCGCGTGCCGTCGGCGGTCTCCAGCACCGCGGCGAAGCCGCGGGTGAAGCCGGCGCCGGCCACCCGTACCGCGACCGGCGGGCCGCCGAGCCGGGCCGCGACCGCGTCCCGCAGGCCGGCGGGCAGCGCGGCCCAGTCGGGGCGGACGGCGGTCGCGTCGTGCGGCACCGGGGGCAACGAGATCGCGGGCACCCGCCCATGCTGCCCGACCGGCGGCCGCCCGGTCGTGCCGGCCGTCGGGTGTCGGTCGGCTCTGCCAGACTGCCAGCCATGCGGACCGACGACTTCTGGCAGCTGATCGACCGGGCCCGGGAGGGCGGCGGGGGCGAGCCCGACGCCATCGCCGCCCGGGCGGTCGCCCTGCTGGCCGAGCGGGACCCGGAGGACATCGTCGGGTACGCCCACCACCAGCGGCGGGTGCTCGCCGCGTCCTACCGGGTGGACCTGTGGGGCGCGGCCTATCTGATCAACGGGGGCGCCTCCGACGACGGCTTCGAGTACTTCCGCGGCTGGCTGATGGCCCAGGGCCGGGCGGTGTTCGCCGGGGCGGTCGCCGACCCCGACTCCCTCGCCGAGCTGCCCCGGGTCCGGGCCGCCGCGCTCAGCGGGGAGGAGTTCGAGTGCGAGGACATGCTCGCGGTGCCCTGGGAGGCGTACCGGAAGGCGACCGCGGCCGAACTGCCCGCGGACCGCGATCCGGTGCCCGTGCCCGACCTGAACGACTTCTGGGACTTCGACGACGAGGAGGAGGCCCGTCGCCGGCTGCCCCGGCTCGCCGCTCTCTTCGTCGAGCCGCCGGAGGAGTGACCGGTCCGGGCTTCGGCGGCACCCAGGAGTGATCGGACCGCGTCCGGAGCGACGTGGGAGCATAGAGGGGGCCGGCGGCGTGCCGGCCCGCTCACGTCAGCCGACCAGAACGGACCGCTGTGCCACCGACGCTCGATCCCGGCGCGAACGCTCCTGGTGCCACCGACCCGGCGCGCATCAGGAACTTCTGCATCATCGCCCACATCGACCACGGGAAGTCGACCCTGGCCGACCGGATGTTGCAGCTCACCGGCGTGGTCGACCCGCGGCAGATGCGCGCGCAGTACCTCGACCGGATGGACATCGAGCGCGAGCGCGGCATCACCATCAAGAGCCAGGCGGTCCGCATGCCGTGGACCATCCGGGAGGGTGACCGGGCCGGCGAGCAGGCCGTGCTCAACATGATCGACACCCCGGGGCACGTCGACTTCACCTACGAGGTGTCCCGGTCCCTGGCGGCCTGCGAGGGCGCGATCCTGCTGGTCGACGCCGCGCAGGGCATCGAGGCGCAGACCCTGGCCAATCTCTACCTGGCGCTCGAGAACGACCTGCACATCATCCCGGTGCTCAACAAGATCGACCTGCCGGCCGCCCAGCCGGAGAAGTACGCCGAGGAGCTGGCCCACCTGATCGGTGGCGACCCGGCGGACTGCATCAGGGTCTCCGGCAAGACCGGCGAGGGCGTGCCGTACCTGCTGGACGAGATCGTCCGGCAGTTCCAGCCGCCGGTCGGCGACGCGGACGCGCCCGCCCGGGCGATGATCTTCGACTCGGTGTACGACGTCTACCGCGGCGTGGTCACCTACGTCCGGGTGATCGACGGGCGGATCAGCGCCCGCGACCGGATCAAGATGATGTCTACCGCCGCCGTGCACGAGCTGCTGGAGATCGGCGTCATCTCGCCGGAGATGGTGAAGGCCGACGCGCTCGGCGCCGGCGAGGTGGGTTATCTGATCACGGGCGTGAAGGACGTCCGCCAGTCCCGGGTCGGTGACACGATCACCATCAACTCCCGGCCGGCGACGGAGGCCCTGGGCGGCTACAAGGACCCGAAGCCGATGGTCTACTCCGGCCTCTACCCGATCGACGGGTCCGACTACCCGAACCTGCGCGAGGCGCTGGACAAGCTCAAGCTCAACGACGCCGCGCTCGACTACGAGCCGGAGACGTCGGGGGCGCTCGGCTTCGGCTTCCGCTGCGGCTTCCTCGGCCTGCTGCACCTGGAGATCATCCAGGAGCGGCTGGAGCGGGAGTACAACCTCGACCTGATCTCCACCGCGCCGAACGTGGTCTACCGGGCCATCACGGACGACGGTCAGGAGATCGTCGTGACCAACCCGAGCGAGTACCCCACCGGCAAGATCGCCGAGGTGTACGAGCCGACGGTGCGGGCCACCGTGCTCACCCCGAACGACTACGTGGGCGCGGTGATGGAGCTGTGCCAGGGCCGCCGGGGCAGCCTGCTCGGCATGGACTACCTCTCCGCGGACCGGGTGGAGCTGCGCTACACCCTGCCCCTCGCGGAGATCATCTTCGACTTCTTCGACCAGCTCAAGAGCCGGACCAAGGGCTACGCCTCGCTGGACTACGAGCCCTCCGGCGAGCAGGCCTCCGACCTGGTCAAGGTCGACATCCTGCTGCACGGCGAGCCGGTGGACGCGTTCAGCGCGATCGTGCACAAGGACAAGGCGTACAACTACGGCGTCACCATCGCGGCGAAGCTGCGCAACCTGATCCCGCGCCAGCAGTTCGAGGTGCCGATCCAGGCCGCCATCGGCAGCCGGGTGATCGCCCGGGAGACCATCCGGGCGATCCGCAAGGACGTTCTCGCCAAGTGCTACGGCGGTGACATCAGCCGGAAGCGGAAGCTGCTGGAGAAGCAGAAGGAAGGCAAGAAGCGGATGAAGATGGTGGGCCGGGTGGAGGTCCCGCAGGAGGCCTTCATCGCCGCCCTCTCCTCCGACTCCGGCGACGGCAAGGCTCCGGGCAAGAAGTAGTCCGACTCCGTTCGCACAGGCACGGCCGGCGCCCCGCCGGAGCGACCCGCACCCGGGTCCTCCGCGCGGGGCGCCGGCCTTTCGCGGTCGTAGCGTCGATGAATTTTCCCGGTCCGGGGCGCCGGCGCCGGACCAGCCGGTAGCCGCTCCTACCTGCATGATCGAGCCCTTGGGCCGAATCGACGCGGGGCCGGACATCGACGTTCCACAACCTGAGGGCGATTGAGTCGGTTTGAATTTTCGGCCGGTCGGGCACTTAGCGGTCACGACAGGAACCACACAGACCGTGTGAAAAACTTCTTGAGAAGGAGGGCGACCGTGGAGCTCACCGTGTGGGGCATCATCACCGCCATCGTTGTTGGTCTCATCGTCGGCGCTCTGGGCCGCCTGGTCGTTCCGGGTCGCCAGAACATGCCGATCTGGCTGCACATGCTGATCGGTATCGGTGCCGCGCTGCTCGGTACGGTCATCGCGCGGGCAGTGGGCATCGCGACCGAGACCGCCGGTATCGACTGGATGGAACTGCTGGTCCAGGTCGTGGTGGCCGCCATCGCCGTGGCCCTGGTGGCCGGCGTGGGCCGTCGCCGCAGCGTCTCCCGCTACTGACACACCCTGAACCGCTGAAGCGGGCGCCCGACCGGAAGGTCGGGCGCCCGCTTCGCGTCGTGCCCCGGGTCCAGCCTCTCAGGCATGACGCTTACCGCCCACATGCCGTCCACCGGCGCGTCGAGGGCAGTGAAAGGCCTGTTCAGGGCCTTGTCGCGCCGTTCGTCACGGGAGTCGGTTTGGTTTTTCGGCCGGTCGGGCACTTAGCGGTCACGACAGGAACCACACGACATCGTGTGACTCGATTACTGAAGGAGGAGCGACCGTGGAGCTCACCGTCTGGGGCATCATCACCGCGCTCATCGTTGGTCTCATCGTCGGCGCTCTCGGCCGCCTGGTCGTGCCGGGCCGTCAGAACATGCCGATGTGGCTGCACATGCTGATCGGCGTCGGCGCCGCGCTGCTCGGCACGATCGTCGCCCGCGCCTCCGGCTTCGCCGACACCGCCGGCATCGACTGGCGGGAGCTGCTGCTGCAGGTCCTGTTCGCCGCGATCGCCGTGGCCCTGGTGGCCGGCGTGGGGCGTCGCCGGAGCGTCTCCCGGTACTGACCCGCTGAACCGCTGACGCGGGCGCCCGACCGGAGGGTCGGGCGCCCGCGTCGTGCGTGCTGCCCCTGACGTCCGCGACCTGCCCGGACGGCACGCTTGCCCCCGCCCCCGCCCCCTGCGATACGGTCGCCTCGCCCGGCTACCCCCTGTCGTAAAGGATTTTTTCCTACTAGGGTGCGGCGGAGAAGGTTAGTGCCAAACGGCGCGAGGGAGATATGGGCGTGAACAGGTGGAAGCGGCTGGCGCCGGTCACCGCCATCGTGGCCTCGGCCGCGATGGTGCTCTCCGGGTGCGGTGGTTCGGGTGACGACGACCAGGCGGCGGACAACAGCAAGCTGACGGTCTGGATGATGGGCGAGGGCGGCGACGCCCAGACCAAGTTCCTCGACGGAGTCGAGACCGAGTTCAAGAAGAAGCACCCCGAGACGGACGTGGTCGTCCAGTACATCCCCTGGCTCGAGGCCCCGAAGAAGTTCCAGGCGGCGCTCGCCGGTGGCGAGGGGCCGGATATCACCGAGCTCGGCAACACCGAGACCCAGGGCTGGGCGGCGCAGGAGGCCCTCGCCGACGTCACCGACAGGTTCGGCGGCTGGTCCGAGGGCAAGGACATCCTTCCCGACCTGGTCAAGAACGCCCAGCTCGACGGCAAGCAGTACGGCGTGCCGTGGTACGCCGGCGTGCGGGCCATCTACTACCGCACCGACTGGTTCGCCGAGGCCGGCGTGAAGCCGCCGACGAGCTGGGACGAGCTGGTCGCCACCGCGAAGGCCGTCCAGGCCAAGAAGCCCGGCACCTACGGCATCGCCCTGCCCGGCAACTCCGAGCTGCCGTTCTACTCCTTCCTCTGGGCCGCCGGCGGCGACATCGCCACCAAGCAGGGCGACACCTGGAAGTCCGGCTACAACACGCCGGAGGCGCAGAAGGCGGTCAAGTTCTGGACCGATCTGGTCACCGTGCACAAGGTCGCCCCGCCGGCCGCCGCCGGCTGGAACGAGGTCGACGCGCGGACCCAGTTCGCCACCGGCAAGGCGGCGATGGCGTTCGCCGGCAGCTGGCAGGGCGGCGCGATGAAGAAGGACAACCCGGAGATCGAGAAGGTGTGGGGCACGTTCCCCATCCCCGGCCCGGACGGCAAGCCGGCCCCGGCCTTCGCGGGCGGCTCCGACGTCGCCCTGTGGAAGGACAGCAAGCGGCAGGACCTGGCCTGGGACTACCTGACCGTGCTGCTGAGCAAGCAGAAGGACCAGGAGTTCGCCAGCAGCCTCAACTTCTTCCCGGTCTACCAGGATCTGGTCGGTGGCGGTAACTACGCCAGCGACAAGGTGATGGCCGCGTTCGCCACCACCATGCAGAACACCAAGCTGACCCCGCTCACCCCGAAGTGGGTCGAGGTCAGCCGGACCAAGACGGTGACCCAGGCGATGAACAGCTCGGTCATCAAGGGCCAGAAGACGGTCGAGAAGGCCACCGCCGACGCGGCCACCGAGATGGAAAGCATCCTCAACGCCAAGTGACCACGCTGACCAAGGCCACCGGCGAGGCCGCCGCGCGGGAGACCCCCGCGCGGCGGCCTCGCCGCGTCGACCACCTGCCGTACCTGCTGCTCCTGCCCTGCCTGGTGATCATCGGGGTGCTGCTGCTCTGGCCGCTGGGCCAGGTGGTGGGCATGTCGTTCTACAAGCTGGACAGCGTCCGGCAGCTGCGCGGGGACCGCGAGTGGCCGTGGGTGGGGTTCGCCAACTACGCGCAGATCCTCGGTGACCCGTTCTTCCGTACGGTGCTGCGCAACACGGTGCTCTTCGCCGCGGCGAACGTGGTGCTGACGATGATCCTCGGCACCCTGGTCGGGCTGCTGCTCAACCGGCTCGGCAAGCGGATGGCCACCTTCGTCGCCAGCTGCGTGATGCTGGCCTGGGCCACCCCGGCGCTGACCGGCACCATCGTCTGGAAGTGGATCTTCGACGACACCAGCGGCCTGGTCACCTGGCTGTTCAACAAGCTCCCGGACGGGCTCTCCACCACGCTCTTCGGACGCAGCGACTGGACCGGCTACGGCTGGTTCAACGACCCGCTGCTGTTCTTCTCGATCCTGACCCTGGTGGTGGTCTGGCACTCGTTCCCGTTCATCGCGGTCAGCGTGCTGGCCGGCCTGAAGAGCGTGCCGAGCGAGCTGCAGGAGGCCGCCCGGGTGGACGGGGCCGGGCCGTGGCGGGTCTTCTGGTCGGTCACCTTCCCGACCCTGCGACCGGTCTTCGGCATCCTGGTGGTGCTGTCCACGATCTGGGACTTCAAGGTCTTCACCCAGCAGTTCGTGCTGGCCGGCGGCACCCAGGACCGGCCGACGTTCATGCTCTCCATCTACTCGTACGCGGAGGCGTTCTCACCGCCGCCCAAGTACGGCCTCGGCGCGGCGATCGCGGTCATCCTCACCCTGATCCTGCTCGTGGTGACCGGTGTCTACGTCCGCATGGTGCTGCGGCAGGAGGACGAGTCGTGAAGAAGTTCGCCCTCAACGGCGCCGGCCTGCTGGTCGCGCTCTTCGCGGCCTTCCCGGTCTACTGGATGATCGCCACCTCGCTCAAGCCGAACCGGGAGATCTTCTCGGCCACGCCGCGCCCGGTGCCGGCGGAGCCCACCCTGGAGCACTACCGGGAGATCCTCACCGGCAACCTGATCCCGGGCGTGACGTTCGCCGACTTCTTCCTCAACAGCGCGCTGGTCGCGCTGGCGACGGTGCTGCTCAGCGGGCTGGTCGCACTGCTCGCGGCGACCGCGGTGGCCCGGTTCCGGTTCCGGCTGCGCACCACCTTCCTGATCCTGCTGCTGGTGGTGCAGATGATCCCGCTGGAGGCGCTGGTCATCCCGCTCTTCCTGATGATCCAGCGCCTCGGGCTTTACAACACGCTGCCCAGCCTGATCCTGACCTACCTCGGCTTCTCGCTGCCGTTCGCGGTGTGGATGCTGCGCGGCTTCGTGGCGGCGGTGCCCAAGGAGCTGGAGGAGGCGGCGGCCATCGACGGCGCGAGCCGGGCCCAGACCTTCCGGCGGATCCTCTTCCCGCTGGTCGCCCCGGGGTTGGTGGCCACCAGCATCTTCTCCTTCATCACCGCCTGGAACGAGCTGATCTTCGCGCTGACCTTCGTCAACGACCAGGACAAATACACCCTGCCGGTGGCGATGACCTTCTTCTTCGGGCGGGACGACACCGCCTGGGGGTCGGTGATGGCGGCCTCGACGCTCTTCACCCTGCCGGTGATCGTCTTCTTCCTGCTGGTCCAGCGCCGGATGGTCTCCGGGCTGGTCGCCGGCGCCGTCAAGGGCTGATCACGCCGGTGTCCCGTACGCTTCCGCCCGACTAGGCTCACGGCCATGACGGGCAGGCTGGCGGCGGTGAACCTCGGCGTGGTCACCGAGGCGGAGTGGGCGGGCGACCCGAGCGGTCGCAGCGGCATCGACAAGCGCCCGGTCGACGGGCCGGTGCTGCTGCACGTCGACGGGGTGGCCGGCGACTTCATCGGCGAGCGGGCCCACCACGGCGGCCCCGACCAGGCCGTCTACGCGTACGCCGAGGAGGACGCCGAGTGGTGGGCGACCGAGCTGGGCCGGGGCATCCGGCCCGGCGGCTTCGGCGAGAACCTGACCACGTACGCGGTGGACGTCACCGGGGCGGTCATCGGCGAGCAGTGGGCGATCGGCGACGCGCTGCTCCAGGTGACCAAGCCGCGCACGCCTTGCACCACCTTCGCCGGCTTCTGGGGAATGCCCGACCTGATCAAACGGTTCACCGCGCGGGCCGCGCCCGGGGCGTACCTGCGGGTGCTGCGGGAGGGTGAGGTCGGCGCCGGCGACACGGTCGAGGTGGTGGCGCGCCCGGCGCACGGGGTGACCATCGGCCAGGTGTTCCGGGCGATGAGCCTGGAGCCGGAACTGCTGCCCCGGCTGCTGGACGCCCCGGAGCTGCCCGAGCCGATCCGGGAGAAGGCCCGCCGCCGGCTCTCCGGCAGGCGCCCCTGACCCGGCCGCCCGCGTCGCCCCGACCCGCGCGTCGCGGGTCGGCCTACGTGTCGGCGAAGACCTCCGCCAGCACCTGGGTCGGTGCCGTCCGCCCGTCGGCCACCTTGGCCCAGGTGCCCTGCTCGGCGGTCCACTCCAGGCCGCCGAAACGGACCCGTTTCACGCCGTGGTCGTCGGCGTGCGACACCAGCCAGTGCGCGTACCGCCAGCCGTTGCGGCTGTCCGGCGCCGACACCGCCAGCCCGGTCAGGTCGGTCGGCGAGGCGACGCCCGGCAACCCCCAGTCCAGGGTCAGCCCCTGGATCAACGCGGCCGCGGCGACCTGGCCGCGCATCGTCGGCGTCGGCCCGACCGTGCAGGCCACCGCGCCGGTCGCGTGGCCGAGCAGCGCGCGGGTGAGGACCTGCGACTCGTCCGCCCACTTCTGGTAGGCCTCGGGATAGGCCGACCGCTGCACCCGCTGGGCGGCCTCGGTGACCCGCATCTCCTCCCAGCCCCGAACCTTCTTCAGGGCCGCGTAGAACCGGTTCGCCGCGTACCGCGGGTCCTGGATGTCCTCCGCGGTGCCCCAGCCCTGGCTCGGGCGTTGCTGGAACAGGCCGAGCGAGTCCCGGTCGCCGTGGGCGAGGTTCTTCAGGTGCGACTCCTGGTACGCCGTCGCCAGCGCCACCACCACGGCCCGCTCCGGCATCTTCCGCTGCACGCCGATCGCGGCGATGGTGGCCGCGTTGGCCATCTGGTCGGCGCCGAGCACGACCCGGCCGTCGGCCTGGACGGTGCAGATGCGGCTGGCCGTCGGGAGGCGGAGCTGATGCCCGACGTGCCGGACCACGAACCAGATCCCGAGGACGGCGACGACGGCCACTACCACACCGGCTGCCCCGATTGCCCGAGTTCGCACCCGCACCCCCTGTTCGACAGTCCGCCAAGCGTACGTCCCCCGCCGCGCCGCCCGGGTCGTCCGACCGGTTGCCTCCCGTTCCGTCACCAACCGGCCACCCGGAGCGTTCGTGCTCAGTCGCCGGCGTCCCCGGTCGGCACCCAGGCCGCGGCCCTCTTTTCGCGGAAGGCGAGCACGCCCTCCCGGCCTTCGGCCGAGAGGAAGTACCCGGTGGAGAGGGCGGCCAACTCGGCGATCTCGGTGCGCAGGTCGGTGGCGGCCGGCCGGCGCAGCAGCTCCTTCGCGCCCGCCAGGGCCCGCGGCGCACCCCGGACCAGCGAGTCGCGGTAACGCGCCACCGCCGCGTCCAGCCCGTCCGCCGGCACGGCCGCGGTGACCAGGCCGATCTCGGCGGCCCGGCGGCCGTCGAAGGTGTCCCCGGTCAGGTACAGCTCGGCGGCGGCCCGGGGCTGCAGCCGGGGCAGCACGGTCGCCGAGATGACCGCCGGGATCACCCCGATCCGCACCTCGGTGAAGGCGAACGTCGCCTCCTCGGCGCAGACCGCCAGGTCGGCCGCGGCGATCAATCCCAGCCCACCGGCCCGCGCCGGCCCGGCGACCTTCGCCAGCACCGGCTTCGGGCACTCCCGCACGGCGACCAGCACGTCGCCCAGCATCCCGGCCGGCACGGTGCCGCTGGCGTACGCGGCGGCGGTCTCCTTCAGGTCGGCGCCGGAGCAGAAGACCGGGCCGGTGTGGTCCAGCACGACGGCCCGGACCGCGTCGTCGGCGACCGCCGCGGCCAGCCCGGCCAGCAGCTCGGTCATCAGCGGGGTGGAGAGCGCGTTGCGGTTGTGCGGGCTGTCCAGGGTGAGGGTGGTCACCCCACGGGCCGTGGCGACCCGCACGAGAGCGTCCGGAGAGGTCATGCCGGGCACACTAGTTGCCATGCCCGGCGCTCTTCCAGAAGGCGAATCCGTCCCGCGCGACGGATCGCTGCCCGCTGCCGCCACCCGCGCGGTCGGCGCGCGCGGTTTCGGCGTGTACCTGCACGTCCCGTTCTGCGCCAGTCGCTGCGGCTACTGCGACTTCAACACGTACACCGCCGCGGAGCTGGGGGGCGGGGCCAGCCGCGAGTCGTACGCCGACACGGTGCTGGCCGAGCTGGCCCTCGCCGGCCGGGTGCTGGGTGGCAGCCCGCCGCCGCGGGTGGACACCGTCTTCGTCGGCGGCGGCACGCCCACCCTGCTGCCCGCCGACGACCTGGCCCGCATCCTGGACGGGATCGACCGGGTCTGGGGGCTTGCCGCCGACGCCGAGGTGACCACCGAGGCAAACCCCGAATCGGTCACGCCGGAGTCGCTGAAGACGCTGCGGGCCGCGGGCTACACCCGGATCTCGCTGGGCATGCAGTCCGCCGCGCCGGGGGTGCTGGCGATCCTCGACCGCAAGCACAGCGCCGGGCGGGCCACGGCCGCCGCCCTGGAGGCGCGCGACGCCGGGTTCGAGCACGTCAACCTCGACCTGATCTACGGCACGCCGGGCGAGCGGGCCGAGGACTTCGCCGCCTCCCTGGACCAGGTGGTCGCGGCCGGGGTGGACCACGTCAGCGCGTACGCCCTGATCGTGGAGGACGGCACCCGGCTGGCCGCGCGGATGCGGCGCGGCGAGCTGCCGTACCCGAGCGACGACGTGGCGGCGGACCGCTACCTGGCCGCGGAGGCCGCCCTCGACGCTGCCGGTTTCTCCTGGTACGAGGTCTCCAACTGGGCCCGCTCGGAGGCGGCCCGCTGCCGGCACAACCTGCTCTACTGGACGGGCGCGGACTGGTGGGGCCTCGGGCCGGGGGCGCACAGCCATGTCGGCGGGGTGCGCTGGTGGAACGTCAAGCACCCGACGACGTACGCCGAGCGGCTCGCCGCCGGTGAGTCACCCGGCCTGGCCCGGGAGGTGCTCACGCCCGACGAGGCGCACATGGAGGACGTCATGCTGCGGCTGCGGCTGTCCTCCGGGCTGCCGCTCGCCGTGCTGGACGACACGGGGCGGGCCGGGGCCGAACGGGCCCTGGCCGGCGGGCTGCTGGCCGCGCCGGAGTATGCGGCCGGCCGGGCGGTGCTCACCCTGCGCGGCCGGCTGCTGGCCGACGCGGTGGTCCGCGACCTGCTGCCCTGACCGCCGGACGCCCGGCCGACCCGTGGGCCGGCCGGGCGGGGCGTCACTTGACCAGGCTGATGCTCATCGGATAGCGGTACAGCTGACCCTCGTTGGCCTTGACGCCCGCGAGGACGCCGAACACGATGCCGAGGATGACCGCCGCGCCGACCGCGAGGAACCCGATCGCGATGCAGGCCAGGATCCAGCCGACCAGGCCGACGATCGACCAGAGCAGCTGGAAGTTGAGCGCCGCGACCGCGTGCTGGCGCACCGTCGGCGACTGGTTGCCCCGGGCCAGCATGGCGACCAGCGGCGGAAGCCAGCCCAGCACGCCGGCGCTGACGAACATCGCCGCCGCGCCGCCGAAGTGCGCGATGAGCGCCCAGGTCTTGTCCTCGTTGTTGGCCCAGCCGCCGCTCGGGGCGCCGTACGCGCCGCCGGTCGGATAGCCGGCGCCCGGGGGCGGGTAGCCGCCCGGAGGTGGGTAGCCGCCCGGAGGTGGGTAGCCACCGGGCGGGGGATAGCCGCCCGCGCCCGGCGCCCCGGACAGTGGTGCGGTGGGCGGCTCGTCCGCCGACGAGCCGTACGGTGCCGACGGCGGGGTCGGGTCCGGCGGCTGGGCGCCGGCGTCCCCCGCTCCGGGAGGGCGAGGTGGTTCAGTCATGAACGTCACGGTAGGGGTTGCCCGCAAGGCGGCACCAGAGCGACACCGCCCGGGATGTCCGGCTGAACGGCTCTGGCGCGGCGGCTGTGCGGCGGGCCGCACCGGTGGTCCGTCGCTGATCATCGCGTCAGGGGTGACGCCGACGTAGACTGGCACTCGCTACAGTCGAGTGCCAGACGCCCGGCCGGCGCCGTGCGCCGGCGGGTCCAGGTGCGTCAGGAGGTGGGAGATGGGTCTCGACGACCGCAAGCTCGCCGTGCTGCGCGCGATCGTCGAGGACTACGTCGCCACGCAGGAGCCGGTGGGGAGCAAGGCCCTGGTCGAGCGGCACCAGCTGGGCGTCTCCCCGGCGACCGTGCGCAACGACATGGCGGTGCTCGAGGAGGAGGGCTACATCCGGCAGCCGCACACCAGCGCGGGCCGGGTGCCCACCGACCGCGGGTACCGGCTCTTCGTCGACCGGCTCTCCCGGGTCAAGCCGCTCAGCCCGGCCGAGCGCCGGGCGATCGAGCGCTTCCTGGTCGGCGCGGTCGACCTGGACGACGTGGTGCACCGCACGGTCCGGCTGCTGGCCCAGCTCACCCGCCAGGTCGCCGTGGTGCAGTACCCGAGCCTGGCCCGCTCCTCGGTGCGCCACCTGGAGCTGGTGCCGATCTCCACCACCCGGCTGATGCTGGTCATGATCGCCGACACCGGGCGGGTGGAGCAGCGGCTGGTCGAGCTGCCCGCGCCGATCCCCGCCGACGACGTCACCGACCTGCGCCGGCTGGTCAACGAGAAGCTGGTCGGCACCCGGCTCTCGGAGACCCCGCCGCTGGTCCAGGCGCTGGTCGACGAGTCGGCCCCGCACCTGCGGGGCGCCATGACCACGCTCTCCAGCGTGCTGCTGGAGACGCTGGTGGAGCGGCACGAGGAGCGGATCGCGCTGGCCGGCACGGCCAACCTCACCCGCGGCGGACTGCTCGACTTCCAGGGCTCGCTGCGTCCCATCCTGGAGGCGCTCGAGGAGGAGGTCGTGCTGCTCAAGCTGATCGGCGAGGCCGAGCCGAGCACCACCCGGGTGCTGATCGGCGACGAGAACGAGATCGACAACCTGCGCGCCGCCTCGGTGGTGAGCACCGGGTACGGCCCGGGGGCGACCATCGTCGGCGGTCTGGGCGTGCTCGGGCCCACCCGGATGGACTACCCCGGCAACATCGCCACGGTGCGGGCCGTGGCACGCTACGTGGGCGAGTTGCTGGCCCAGAACTGACCAGTCAGGGCCGACGGCCGGCTCCGGCCGCCGACCGGCGCAACGCGAGACGAACATGAGGACACGGAACGCAGTGGCCAGGGACTACTACGGCATTCTCGGCGTGAGCCGGGAGGCCTCCGACGACGAGATCAAGCGCGCCTACCGCAAGCTGGCGCGGCAGTTCCACCCGGACGTGAATCCGGATCCGGAGGCACAGGAGAAGTTCAAGGACATCAACGCCGCGTACGAGGTCCTCTCGGACGACCGGAAACGGCAGATCGTCGACCTCGGGGGCGACCCGCTCGCGCCCGGCGGCGGGGGTGCCGGCGGCCCGGGTGGTCCCGGCGGGGCCGGCCCGTTCGTCGGCTTCCAGGACATCATGGACGCCTTCTTCGGCGGCGCTGCCGGTGGCGCCCGGGGGCCGCGCCCGCGGACGCGGCCGGGCGCGGACGCGATCCTGCGGCTGGAACTGGACCTGCACGAGACCGCGTTCGGCGTCGAGGCGCCGATCACCGTCGACACCGCCGTGCTCTGCACCACCTGCTCCGGCGCCGGCACCGCAGCCGGCACCCACCTGGCCACCTGCGAGGCGTGCGGCGGCCGGGGCGAGGTGCAGTCGGTGCAGCGGACCTTCCTGGGCCAGGTGGTCTCCGCCCGGCCGTGCACCGTCTGCCAGGGGTACGGCACCACCATCCCGCACCCCTGCCCGACCTGTGCCGGTGACGGCCGGGTGCGGACCCGCCGCTCGCTGACCGTCAAGATCCCGGCCGGGGTCGAGGACGGCATGCGGATCCGGCTGGCCCAGCAGGGCGAGGTCGGCCCGGGCGGCGGCACCGCCGGCGACCTGTACGTGGAGATCCACGAGCGGCCGCACGACGTCTACTCCCGCAAGGGCGACGACCTGCACTGCCGGGTCACCGTGCCGATGACCGCCGCCGCGCTCGGCACCCGGCTGACCATCAAGACGCTGGACAGCGAGGAGCCGGTCGACGTCAAGGCGGGCACCCAGCCGGGCAGCACCCTGCGGCTGCGCGCCCGCGGCGTGCCGCACCTGCGCGGCACCGGCCGCGGCGACCTCTACGTCCACCTGGACGTGCGGACCCCGACCAAGCTCGACGCCGACCAGGAGAAGATGCTGCGCGACTTCGCCAAGACCCGCGGCGAGGAGGTCGCCGAGCTGACCAAGCAGGGCGGGTTCTTCTCCCGGATGCGCGACGCGTTCAACGGGCACGCCTGAGGTGTCCGCGCCGCTGTTCCTGGTGGAGGCGCTGCCCACCGGTGACGCGCTGACGCTGGACGGTCCCGAGGGGCACCACGCCGCGAACGTGCAGCGGCTGCGGGTCGGCGAGGAACTGCTGCTCGCCGACGGCCGGGGTGGCACGGCCGCCGCCGTGGTCACCGCCGTCGGCAAGGGCACCCTCGACCTCCAGGTCACCTCCCGGGGGTACGTCGACGCGTCCGTCCCGCGGCTCGTGGTGGTGCAGGGCATCGCCAAGGGCGACCGGGGCGAGCTGGCCGTGCAGGCGATGACCGAGGTCGGGGTGGACGAGATCGTCCCCTGGGCGGCGTCCCGCTCGGTGGCGCAGTGGCGCGGCGACCGGGGCGTACGGGCCCGGGAGAAGTGGGCGGCGACCGCCCGGGAGGCGGCCAAGCAGGCCCGCCGGGCCTGGCTGCCGGTGGTGGCCGGGTCCCCGGACGAGTCCACCCAGACGGTCGTCCGGCGGATCGCGGGCGCCGCCGCCGCGTTCGTGCTGCACGAGGAGGCCGAGGACGGGCTGACCACCGCCGACCTGCCCGCCACGGGCGAGATCGTGCTGGTGGTCGGCCCCGAGGGCGGCATCGCCCCGGCCGAGCTGTCGGCCTTCCGCGAGGCCGGCGCCCGCCCGGTCCGGCTGGGCCCGTCGGTGCTCCGGACGTCCACGGCCGGCATCGCCGCCCTGAGCGTCCTCTCGACGCGCCTCTCCCGCTGGTAACCCGGGGCTGGACCCGGGTCAGGTGCGGAGGTAGGAGGCGCCGTTGAGGTCGACGATGGTGCCGGAGGCCCACTCGGCCTCGGGGCTGGCCAGCCAGTGGACGGCGGCGGCGATCTCCTCGGGACGGGCGACCCGGTTGAACGGGCTCTGGGCGCGGATCGTCTCGCCGGGCTCGCCGGCCAGATATTCGGTGGTCATGTCCGTCTCGACGAAGCCGGGCGCCACCGTGGCCACCGCGATGCCGTACGGGGCGAGGGCCAGGGCCAGCGACTGGCCGAGCGCGTTCAGCCCCGCCTTGCTCGCCCCGTAGGCGGGCTGCTGCGGTTCGCCCCGGAACGCGCCCCGCGAGGAGACGTTGACGATCCGGCCGCCCCGCTCCCGCATGTGCTGGGCGGCGCACCAGGTCACGTTGGCGGCCCCGGTCAGGTTGGTCTCCAGCACCAGCCGCCACTGCTGCCGCCACTGCTCGTAGGTGTTGCCGAAGACCGGGTGGGGCAGGTCCCGCGGTCCGTACACGCCGGCGTTGTTGACCAGGACGTCCAGCCCGCCGAGGCGCTCCGCGGCCTCGTCCACCATCGCCCGGACCGCGTCCGGGTCGGCAAGGTCGGCGCGGACCACCACGTGGCCGTCGCCGGGCAGCTCGTCGCGGAGCCGTTCGGCCAGCTCCGCCGAGTCCCGGTGGTGGATCCCCACCCGGTCCCCGCCCGCCGCGAAAGCCCGGGCCACCGCGCGTCCGATGCCGCGCGAGGCCCCCGTCACCAGTACCGCCCGAGAAGTCACGCCGGACATCATGCCTCGCCCCGGCCCCACCAGCGCGGCGCGGTCCGGTGCGGCGCTTAGCATGCCCGAATGGGAACCGACTGCCTGTTCTGCCGGATCGTCGCCGGGGAGATCCCGGCCACCATCGTGCGGGAGACCGCCACCACCCTCGCCTTCCGGGACATCGACCCCAAGGCGCCCGTCCACGTGCTGGTCATCCCGAAAGAGCACTACGCGGACGTGGCCACCCTCGCCCAGGGCGACCCGGGCCTGGCCGGTGAGGTGCTGGCCACCGCCGCCGTCGTGGCCGAGGAGGAGGGGCTGCTCGCCGACGGCTTCCGGCTGATGTTCAACACCGGGCCGTACGCCGGCCAGGAGGTCTTCCACGTGCACGCGCACCTGTTCGGCGGCGCCCCGCTCGGCCCGATGCTCTGCCGCTGACCCCGTCCCTAGACTGCACCCATGATCGCGGTGAACGACCGGCTCGGCCGGATGGTGCGGCAGGCGCAGGCCCGGGGCCGGGTTCCGGCGATATCGGCCGCCCTGCACCGGGCCGACCGCCCGCTCTGGACCTGCGCGGTGGGTGACACGGGCAACGACACCCCGCTCGGCCCGGAGTCCGTGTTCCGGATCGGCTCGGTCACCAAGACCTTCACCTCGGTGCTGGTCATGCAGTGCCGGGACGACGGCCTGCTGGACCTGGACGACCCGATCGGGCGGCACCTCGACCTGCCGGCGCACGGCGAGCTGACCATACGCCGGCTGTTGTCGCACACCGCGGGCCTGCAACGCGAGCCGCACGGCGACGTCTGGGACTCGCTGCGCGCGCCCGGCGTGGACGAGCTCCTCGCCGACCTGGCCCGGGTCGAGCGGGTGCTGCCGACCGGGCGGCGCTACCACTACTCCAACCTCGGCATGGCGCTCCTCGGCGAGCTGGTCGGCCGGCTGCGCGGCGGCACCTGGGCGGAGGTGCTGGCCGAGCGGGTGCTCGTCCCGCTGGGGCTGACCGCCACCGGCCCGACGCCCGGCGACGGGGCCGCGACCGGGTTCCTGGTCGACGCGTACTCCGACGAGGCCCACCCCGAGCCGCCGACCGACTTCGGGGCGGTGGCCCCGGCCGCCCAGCTCTGGAGCACCGCGCCGGACATGGCCCGCTGGGCCGCCTTCCTCGCCGACCCGACGGCGCTCGACCCGGCCGGCGCGGTGCTCGCCCCGGCCACCCTCGACGAGATGCGCTGGCCGCTGACCACCACCGACGAGACGCTCTGGGCGGCCGGCTTCGGGCTCGGCCTGATCCTGGTGCCGCAGCCGCAGCCGCAGCCGCAGCGGGTGGTACACGTGGGGCACGACGGCGCGATGCCCGGTTTCCTGGCCGCCGTCTACGGCCGGCGCGGCGGCGACGGCACCGCGGGCGCGATGGGCTGCGCCGTGCTCGGCTCCTCCGGCACCGGGGTGGCGGTCTTCGACCTGCCGCACCAGCTGCTCGCCGCCGCGGCCGAGCACGACCCGGCCGACGTCGAGCCGTGGCGGCCCGGCCCGCCCGCCCCCGACCACCTGCGCGGGGTGCTCGGCCGCTGGTGGGGCGAGGGCTTCGAGTACGTCTTCTCGTGGCACGACGGCGCGCTGCGGGCCCGCGGGGCGGACGACCCGGCGGGCAAGCCCCCGGCCGTCTTCGCGCCGCTGCCGGACCGGCCGGACGCGTTCCGGACCGTCGCCGGCCGGGAGGTGGGCGAGCTGCTCCGGCTGACCCGGGACGAACGGGGCACGGTGGTCCGGATGCACTGGGCCACCTACCGCTTCACCCGGACGCAGGAGACCTTCGACGGGTACGACTTCCGCACCGGGAGTTGACCTTCACGCGCAGGAAATGGGCGAGGTGCGGGCGGTGTTGACCGGATACGATGGGTAGAACGTCCGTACGCCGCGCCAGCAGGGCCCGGCGCCGAGATCGGAAGCAGGTGGCGCAGGGCCCGACGGGCCCGATCTATGACCGGCACCCCACCTCCCGGCCTGCCCCGGGTGCAGACCAGGATCACGGTCCCCGACCCGAAGATCATGGTGAACCTGCTCGGCGCGGGCGACGAGATCCTGCGACTCGTCGAACGCTCGGTCAACAGCGACGTCCACGTGCGTGGCAACGAGATCACCATCACCGGCGCCCCCGCGGACAACGCCCTCGCCGAGCGCCTCTTCAGTGAGCTCCTCGAACTCATCGAGAAAGGCGAGACCCTGACCACTGACGCCGTCCGGCGTACCGTCGGCATGCTCGAGCAGGGCAGCGCGGAGCGGCCCGCCGAGGTCCTGACGCTCAACATCCTCTCCCGGCGCGGTCGTACCATCCGACCCAAGACCCTCGGGCAGAAGCGCTACGTCGACGCCATCGACTCGCACACCATCGTCTTCGGCATCGGCCCCGCGGGCACCGGCAAGACGTACCTGGCCATGGCCAAGGCGGTCCAGGCGCTCCAGGCCAAGCAGGTCAACCGGATCATCCTGACCCGGCCGGCGGTCGAGGCGGGGGAGCGGCTGGGCTTCCTGCCGGGCACGCTCAACGAGAAGATCGACCCGTACCTGCGTCCGCTCTACGACGCGCTGCACGACATGCTCGACCCGGAGACCATCCCGAAGCTGATGGCGGCCGGCACCATCGAGGTGGCGCCGCTGGCGTACATGCGGGGCCGTACGCTGAACGACGCGTTCATCATCCTGGACGAGGCGCAGAACACCACGCCCGAGCAGATGAAGATGTTCCTCACCCGGCTCGGCTTCGGTTCCAAGATCGTGGTCACCGGTGACGTCACCCAGGTGGACCTTCCCGGCGGGACGACCAGCGGCCTGCGGGTGGTCCGGGACATCCTGGAGAACGTCGAGGACGTGCACTTCGCCCAGCTCTCCAGCTCCGACGTGGTCCGCCACCGGCTGGTGGGGGAGATCGTCGACGCGTACGCCCGCTGGGACGCCGAGCGGGAGAACCAGCAGGCGCAGAGCGTGCACGCCGTGCCCGGGCGGACCGCCCAGGGCGGTCGCGCCGGCCGGCGCCGCTAACTCATCAAGGGAAGACAGTTGTCCATCGAGATCGCCAACGAGTCCGGTGTCGAGGTCGACACCGACGCCGTGCTCGCCGTCGCCCGGCACGCCCTCGACGAGATGGGGGTCAACCCCCTCGCCGAGCTCTCCGTGCTGCTGGTCGACGTCGACTACATGACCGAGCTGAACCATCGCTGGATGGGCGGCGACGGTCCCACCGACGTGCTCGCCTTTCCCATGGACGAGGGCAGCGTCGACCACGGCCCGGGCGAGACCGCCCAGGCCGGCGGCGAGCCCGCCCTGCTCGGCGACATCGTGCTCTGCCCGGAGGTGGCGGCCAAGCAGGCGGCCACCGCCGGCCACTCGCCCGCCGACGAGCTGCACCTGCTCACCGTGCACGGCGTGCTGCACCTGCTCGGGTACGACCACGCTGAGCCGGAGGAGGAGCGGGAGATGTTCGCGCTCCAGGCCCGCCTGCTGTCCAGCTGGCGGTCGACCCGGTCCCGGTGATGACCATCCTGGCTGCGGGTCCCACCGCCGGCCTGCCCGACCTCCAGCTCATCGTCCTCGCGGCGGGGCTGGTGGTGCTCGCCGGCCTCATTGCGATGACCGAGGCGGCGCTGGCCGCCGTCTCCCCGGCCCGGGCCGCCGAACTGGCCCGGGACGGCGCCCGCGGCGCCCGCGCCCTCCAGGTGGTCGCCGGTGACGTGGTCCGCCACCTCAACCTGCTGCTTCTGCTCCGGCTGCTGGCCGAGCTGACCGCCACCACCCTGGTGGCGCTGGTCGCGGTGGACACCTTCGGCGCCGGCTGGCGGGCCGCCCTGGTCACGGCCGGCGCGATGACCGTGGTCAGCTTCGTGGTGGTCGGCGTCGCGCCGCGCACCATCGGCCGGCAGCACGCGTACCCGGTGGGGCGCGCGGTCGCGCCGCTGGTGCGCTGGCTGGGCCGGGCGCTCAATCCGCTCGCCTCGTTGCTGATCCTGATCGGCAACGCGGTCACCCCGGGGCGCGGCTTCCGGGAGGGGCCGTTCGCCACCCAGTTGGAGCTGCGTGAGCTGGTCGACCTGGCCGAGCAGCGCGGCGTCGTGGAGCACGGCGAGCGACAGATGATCCACTCGGTCTTCGCCCTCGGTGACACCATCGCCCGCGAGGTGATGGTGCCGCGCACCGAGATGGTGTGGATAGAGGAGGGCAAGACGCTCTCCCAGGCGCTGGCGCTCTTCCTCCGGTCCGGTTTCTCCCGCATCCCGGTGATCGGCGAGAGCGTCGACGACGTGCTCGGCGTGCTCTACCTGAAGGACCTGATCCGGCGTACCCAGGGCGGGGACCCGCGGGCCGACGAGCTGCCGGTGTCGGAGCTGATGCGCCCGGCGACGTTCGTGCCGGAGTCCAAGCCGGTCGACGACCTGCTGTCGGAGATGCAGGCGGTCCGCAACCACCTGGTCATCGTCGTCGACGAGTACGGCGGCACCGGCGGCCTGGTCACCATCGAGGACATCCTCGAGGAGATCGTCGGCGAGATCACCGACGAGTACGATGTCGAACGCCCGCCGGTCGAGCGCCTCGACGACGGGGCGGTCCGGGTCACCGCCCGCCTCCCGGTGGAGAATCTGGGCGAGCTCTTCGACACCGAGCTCCCCACCGACGAGGTGGAGACGGTGGGCGGTCTGCTCGCCCAGTCGCTCGGCCGGGTCCCGATCCCCGGGGCCGAGGCCGCGGTGGCCGGGCTGCGGCTGATCGCCGAGGGCACCACCGGTCGGCGCAACCGGATCGACACCGTGCTGGTGAGCCGGATCGAGCCGACCGACGGGCAGGACATTGCGGGGCGTGGCGAGCACGCCGAGTCCCGCGGCAACCAGAACCGATCCGAGGAGAGGCAAACCGCCGATGCCTGAGTCACCCGCCGTGCCGGCGGCCCGGCCCACCCCGTCCGATCCGGCCGAGCTGAGCGCCGAGGACGGCAAGCTGGTCATCCTGGCCCGGGGTGCGCGCGGCCGGGTCGGCGCCGTGGAGGGCGCGGCGGTCCGCGACCAGGACGGCCGGACGTACGCGGCGGCGAGCGTGGCCCTGCCCTCGCTCACCCTGACCGCGCTCCAGCTCGCGGTCGCCTCGGCGGTGGCCGCCGGCGCCGGCCGGCTGGAGGCCGCCGTGGTGGTGACCGAGGCGTCGACGCTGGACGGCGCCGGGCATGCCGCGGTCCGCGACCTCTCCGTCGACGCGCCGATTCACGTGGCCGCGCCGGACGGCACCGTCCTCGGCACGGTGGTCGAGTGACCGGCGTGCCGGACCCGGATGGCCCCCGTCCCTACCGGGCCGGTTTCGCCTGTTTCGTCGGGCGGCCGAACGCCGGGAAGTCGACGCTGACCAACGCGATCGTCGGTACGAAGATCGCGATCACCTCGAACAAGCCGCAGACCACCCGGCACATCATCCGCGCGGTGCTGCACCGCCCCAACTCGCAGCTGGTGCTGGTCGACACCCCCGGTCTGCACCGGCCCCGGACGCTGCTCGGCGAGCGCCTGAACGACCTGGTCCGCTCCACCTGGAGCGAGGTCGACGTGATCGGCCTCTGCATCCCGGCCGACGAGCCGGTCGGCCGGGGCGACCGGTTCATCACCGGCGAGCTGGCCGAGCTGAAGGCGACCGTCCTCGCCGTGGTGACCAAGACCGACCTGGTCGACAAGAAGCGGCTGGCCGAGCAGCTGCTCGCGGTGAGCGAGCTGGGCGAGTTCGCCGACGTGGTGCCGGTGAGCGCGGTCTCCGGCCACCAGGTGGACACCCTGGTCGACGTGATGACCGGCTACCTGCCCGAGTCGCCGCAGCTCTACCCGGACGACATGCTCACCGACGACCCGGAGCAGGTGCTGGTCGCCGAGCTGATCCGGGAGGCGGCCCTGGAGGGGGTCCGCGACGAGCTGCCGCACTCCATCGCCGTGGTGGTGGAGGAGATGATCCCCGAGGGCCAGGTCATGAAGATCTACGCCGACGTCTACGTCGAGCGGCCCAGCCAGAAGGCGATCGTGATCGGCCACCGGGCCAGCCGGCTCAAGGCGGTCGGCACCACGGCCCGCCGGCAGATCGAAGAGCTGCTCGGCACCCGGGTCTACCTGGACCTGCACGTCCGGGTCGCGAAGGACTGGCAGCGCGACCCGAAGCAGCTGCGCAAGCTCGGCTTCTGACCGTACGTCGAACCGCCGGTCCCGCTTCCGGGGCCGGCGGTTCGGCGTTGTCCGGGGTGGCCGAGATCGGTCGAGCCTATGGCAAGTTTCACTTTTCACCCCGCCCGCTCGCCGTTTCGTCCGGGCGAGTCGGAGGGTAGGGGACGTTGTCCCCCCGCCCCCGACATAGATGCAGGCTGATGCGCAATCGATACCTCGATCTGCTCCGCTCCCTGGCCATCGTCCGAGTCGTCGTCTACCACGTCACCGGTTGGGCGGCACTGACCCTGATCTTCCCGGCGATGTCGGTGATGTTCGCGCTCGCCGGCTCGCTGATGGCCGCCTCCCTGGACCGCACCGGCCCGCCGGCCGTCCTGCGCCGGCTGCGCCGCCTGCTGCCGTCGCTCTGGGTGCTGGCGGCGGTCTTCGTACCGGCCATGCTGCTCACCGGGTTGCCGCTGACCCCGAAGGTGCTGCTCTGGCTCCTCCCGGTCAGCGACCCGCCGACCAACGGCTGGGGAGCGGTGGCGCTGAGCGTGATCTGGTACCTCCGGGACTACCTGTGGTTCGTGCTCGCCTCGCCGCTCGCCCTGTGGCTGTTCCGCCGCGCCCCGCTGCCCACCCTGCTCGCCCCGTACGCCCTGCTCGCGGTGATCGAGTTCGGCGTCCTGCCGGCCGCGCCCACCATCCTGCGCGAGTTCGGCCTCTACTTCGGCGCCTGGCTGCTCGGCTTCGCCCACCACGACGGCCTGCTGCGCCGGCTGGGCGACCGGGTGCTGGTGCCGGCCGCGCTGGCCCTCGGCGCCGCCGGGCTGACCTGGATCTTCACCCACCCCGGCCCGCGGGGCTACGACCTCAACGACATCCACCTCGGCAACGCCCTCTGGTCGGCGGCATTCATCCTGGTGGCGATCGGCCGGGCGCCGGCCCGCGCCGAGTTGGTGGACCGCACCGCTGTCCTCCGCCGGGTGGTCACCGTGCTGAACCGGCGGGCGCTCACCGTCTACCTTTGGCACATGCCGTTCGTGGTGGCGCTCACCCCGCTGGTGGACCTGGTCGGCTGGTCCCGCCGGGACCCGGTCGGCCTGGCGGTCCGGGTGGTGCTGGTCTTCGCCCTGCTGGGCCTGGTCACCGTGCTGGTCGGCTGGGTCGAGGACGTGGCCGCCCGGCGGGCGCCGGAGCTGCTGCCCGGCGGAGTCCGCTCGACGCCGGCCGGTCGGGCCGCCGCCCCGCCGGCCAGCCCCGCGCCGGTCGGAGCCGCGGCCGAGCCGGTCGGGGCCGGGGTGCGGTCGACCGGTGCCGTCGGCCGGGCGGGCGGCGCGCCGGCGAACCCGACCTGGTCTCCCGCCGCCTCGGCCCTGCCGGCCGGCGGCGGGTCCGCACGGGTCCCCGCGCCGCGTGGCGCGCGGGACGGTACGACGATCAGCGCTGGCTGATCGTCACGTTCCCGCTGCCGGTGCTGACGTCGATCACCAGGGACGCGGTCGGGTCGTCGGTCACCCCCACGGCGGCGTCCCCCGAGCCGGTGCTGGAGCGGACCCGGTACCGGCCGGCCGGCACGGTCAGCGCGACGTCGCCGCTGGAGGCGTGGGCCCGGGCGGAGGCCGGCCGGTCCAGCTCCACGGTGACGTTGCCGGAGCTGGTCTCCGCGTCCACCTGGTCGCCGAGCCGGCGGGCGCTGATGTCGCCCGAGGAGGCGTGCAGGTCCACCCGGCCGGCCACGTCGACCACCTCGATGTTGCCGGAGCCGGTCTCGGCGCGTACCGGGCCGGTGCTGCCGGTCACCCTGATGTCGCCGGAGCCGAGCTTGATCTCCACCGGGCCGACCCGGGTCAGCTCCACGTTGCCGGAGCCGGTCTCACCCCGGACCGTCACCCCTTCCGGGGCGGTCACCTCGTACGAGATGCTGCACCGGTCCCCGCAGTCCGTGTCCAGCACCAGCTCGTCGCCCTTGATCTCGTACCGCGCGTCGGGCTGGCCGCCCTGGTAGCGCAGCATCCGCTTGATCCGTACCTCGGGCGCGGTGCCGGAGGCGCGGACCATCACGTCGCCGGAGCCCGGCAGCACGGTGATCCGGCTGATCTTCACCGCCTCGGTGTTGTCGAAGTCGAGCCGGCGGAACGAGAGGGTGTCACACCCGGCGAGGAGGATCAGGGCGGCGGCCGCCGCGGCGGCGGCCCCCGTCCGCGCGGTGACAGCGGTCCGGTGCAGAGCCATGGCCAGCACGCTACGACCGGGGCGGCCGGGCGCACATCGGGGTTCCTCCGCCCGTCCACCCCGAACCGACCCTGAGATCGCACCCCGAGGGAGAATGACCGGATGGCCGGGTACCGCCGACAGCTCTACCGCGACGACGCGGTGGTCCTGCGTGTGCAGAAGCTCGGCGAGTCCGACCGGATCATCACCCTGCTCACCCGCCGGCACGGCCGGCTGCGCGCGGTCGCCCGGGGGATCCGGCGCACCACCAGCAAGTTCGGCGCCCGGCTGGAGCCGTTCGGCCACGTCGACCTCCAGCTCGCCGGCGACCCGAAGGGCGAACACGGCAGCTCGCTGCACACCATCAGCCAGGTCGAGGGCATCGACCTGTACGGCAAGCGGTTCCTCGGCGACTACCCCCGCTACACCGCCGCCAGCGCGATCGCGGAGACCGCGGAGCGGCTCACCCCGGTCGAGCGGGAGCCGTCGCTGCGGTTGTTCCAGCTCACCCTGGGCGCGATGAGGTCCCTCGCCCGGGGCGAGCACGCCACCACGCTGGTGCTCGACGCGTACCTGCTGCGGGGAATGGCCCTCGCCGGCTGGGCGCCGGCCCTGACCGCCTGCGCGGTCTGCGGCACGCCGGGGCGGCACCGGGCGTTCTCCGTGCCGGCCGGGGGTGCGGTCTGCCCGGACTGCCGGCCGCCCGGCGCGGCCCACCCCGCGCCGGCCACCATCGACCTGATGTCCGCGCTCACCACCGGCGACTGGGTGCTCGCCGACGCCACCGGGACCGGCGTACGCCGGGAGTGCAGCGGCCTGGTCGCGGCGCACCTGCAGTGGCACCTGGAGCGCGCGCTACGCTCGCTGCCGCTGGTCGACCGGGGTGCCCCGGCGGCCACCGCGGTCCCACCGCCGGTCGGCGCGGTAGCGGAGGCGGACGGTGTGAACAGGGAGAGGACCGAGTGATCCGATCGATGAGGGCCGGCCGGCGCGAGCCGGTGCCACCGACCCCGCACCCGTCGGGTGCCCGGCCCCCGGCGCTGCCCGCCGACGCGGTGCCCAGGCACGTCGCCGTGGTGATGGACGGCAACGGCCGGTGGGCCAAGGAGCGCGGCCTGCCCCGCACCAAGGGTCACGAGCAGGGCGAGCACAGCCTCTTCGACACCATCGAGGGCGCGATCGAGCTGGGCATCCCCTACCTGTCGGCGTACGCCTTCTCCACCGAGAACTGGCGGCGTTCCCCGGACGAGGTCCGCTTCCTGATGGGCTTCAACCGGGACGTCATCCGCCGGCGCCGGGACCAGCTCGTCGACCTGGGCGTCCGGGTGGTCTGGTCGGGCCGGGCCGGCCGGCTCTGGAAGAGCGTCATCTCCGAGCTGCAGACCGCCGAGGAGATGTCCCGGGGCAACTCGACGCTGACCCTCCAGTTCTGCGTCAACTACGGCGGCCAGGCGGAGATCGCCGACGCCGCCGCGGCGATCGCCCGCGACGTGGCCGCCGGCCGGCTCGACCCGGGCAAGGTCACCGAGAAGACCATCGGGAAGTACCTCTACCACCCGGAGGTCCCCGAGGTCGACCTCTTCCTGCGTCCCTCCGGCGAGCAGCGCACCTCCAACTTCCTGCTCTGGCAGAGCGCGTACGCCGAGCTGGTGTTCCTCGACACGCTCTGGCCGGACTTCGACCGCCGCCACCTGTGGTACGCCTGCGAGCTGTACGCCCAGCGGGACCGCCGCTTCGGTGGCGCGCTGCCCAACCCGGTCGCGCCCCGGATCTGAGTCACGCTTACCGACGCGGCTGGCTGGGTACCAATCCGGACAGCAGCCAATCGCGGAGGTGAACCCACATGATTCAGAAGCGGATTGCCCAGTGGGCGGTCATGGCGGTCGCCGTGCCGCTGGCGGCGGCCGGCGCCCGGCGGCTCAGCCACACCCTGGAGGCCCGGCGTGGGCCCACCGGGGTGAGCCGAGTGCTCGCCAAGGGCGCCGACATGCTGCGGCCGCAGAAGGCCAAGCGTCGTCGGTTCTTCTGACGTCGACGGTCGGCGCCGCCGACCCGGGAACGCCCCGCATCCGGCTTTCGGGCCGGCGGCGGGGCGTTCGGCGCATACGATCGGCGCAGGGGCGCGCCGCCCGGACGCGCCCGCCACGGGGGTGGGAATGCGGGATCTCCGGTACAAGATGATCATGGCGTTGAACGCGGCCGACCTTGGCAGTCCGATCTGCGAGCAGGTCGCCGAGATCTGCGCGGAGATCGCCGAGCAGCACTGCGCCGAGTTCGGTCACACGCCCAGCGTGGCCTCCGGTGAGATCGCCGAGCTGGCCACCGGCGAGCCGGCGCTGACCTGGGCGCCCACCGAGACCGGGCAGCGTGCCTGGTGACCGCGGTCGTACCCACGCCCGCCGTGGACGTCCGGCGGGCCGAAGACCGGTTCGCCACCCGGCTGCACTGGCTCGACTCGAAACACTCGTTCTCGTTCTCCCGGCACTACGACCCGGCGAACACCCACCACGGCCTGCTGCTGGTCAACAACGACGACGTGGTGCACCCGGGCACCGGCTTCGAGACCCACCCCCACCAGGACATGGAGATCGTGACCTGGGTGCTGCGGGGTTCGCTGGTGCACCAGGACTCCACCGGCCACTCCGGCGTCATCTACCCCGGCCTGGCCCAGCGGATGAGCGCGGGCACCGGCATCCTGCACTCGGAGAAGAACGACGCCTGGCGGCTGGCTGGCACCACCCCGCACACCGACCCCGTGCACTTCGTGCAGATGTGGGTCCTCCCGGACACCGAGGGGGTCGACCCCGGCTACGAGCAGCTGGAGATCGGCGACGAGCTGCTCCGTGGCGGCCTCGTCCCGGTCGCCTCCGGCATGGACCGGTACGACGGCGCGTCCGCGATCCGGATCCGCAACCGGTACGCCACCCTGCACGCCGCCCGACTCGCCCCCGGCGACGAGGTGACCCTCCCGGACGCGCCGTTCCTGCACCTCTACGTGCCGGTCGGCGCCGTCACGCTGGAGGGCGCCGGCCGGCTCGGCGAGGGCGACGCCGCCCGGATCATCATGACCGGTGGGCAACGGGTGGCCGCCACCGAGCCGGCGGAGATCCTGGTCTGGGAGATGCACGCCACCCTCGCCTGATGGTCAGGCCTCCACTTCGGAGCGGTCGCCGGCCCAGCGGGTGTGGAAGGAGCCCTCGCGGTCCACCCGGTGGTAGGTGTGCGCGCCGAAGTTGTCCCGCAGCCCCTGGATCAGCGCCGCCGGCAGCCGCTCGGCGCGCAGCGCGTCGAAGTAGGCCAGCGACGACGAGAACGCCGGGGTCGGCACGCCCGCCCGGGCCGCGTCGGCCACCACCCGCCGCCAGCTCGGCACCCCGGCGCCGACCCGGTCGGCGAACCACGGGGCCACCAGCAGCGTCGACAGCTCCGGCTCGGCGTCGTACGCCTCCCGGATCCGGTCCAGGAAGCGGGCCCGGATGATGCAGCCGCCCCGCCAGATGGTGGCGGTGCCGCCCAGGTCGATGTCCCAGTCGTACTCCCGGCTGCCGGCCCGGATGTGGTCGAAGCCCTGCGCGTACGCGACGATCTTGCTGGCCAGCAGCGCGCGCCGCACGTCCTCGACGAACGTCTCCCGGTCCTCGACCTGCCACTTCTCGCCCGCGTCGGCGAAGGCGCGGCGGGCGGCCTCGCGCTGGTCGGCGTGGCCGGAGAGCGACCGGGCGAAGGTCGCCTCGGCGATGCCGGTGATCGGGATGCCGAGGTCGAGAGCGCTCTGCACGGTCCACCTGCCGGTGCCCTTCTGCTCGGCCTGGTCGAGCACCACGTCGACGAACGGCTGGCCGGTCGCGGCGTCGGTGTGCGCCAGCACGTCGGCGGTGATCTCGATGAGGAACGACTCCAACTCGCCGCCGTTCCACTCCCGGAAGATCTCCGCGATCTCCGCCGGGCTCGCCGACAGCCCGGCCCGTAACAGGTCGTACGCCTCGGCGATGAGCTGCATGTCGGCGTACTCGATGCCGTTGTGGACCATCTTCACGAAGTGGCCGGCGCCGTCCGGGCCGATGTGCCGGCAGCACGGGGTGCCGTCGACCTGCGCGGCGATCTTCTCAAACATCGGGCCGAGCTTCTGATAGGACTCCGCCGAGCCGCCGGGCATGATGCTCGGACCGCGCAGCGCCCCCTCCTCACCGCCGGAGACACCGGTGCCGACGAAGTGCAACCCGTGCCCGCGCAGCGCCTCCTCCCGGCGGCGGGTGTCGGCGAAGTGCGCGTTGCCGCAGTCGACGACGATGTCCCCCTCCTCGAGCAGGGGAACCAGCTCGTCGATCACCGCGTCGGTGGGCGCGCCCGCCTTGACCATCGCGATGACCGCCCGGGGGCGTTCGAGCGAGGCGACGAAGTCGGCGAGGGACTCGGACGGCACGAAGGCGCCCTCGTCGCCGTGCTCGGCGACCAGGCTGCGGGTGCGCTCCGGCGAGCGGTTGTGCAACGCCACGGTGAAGCCGTTGCGGGCCAGGTTCCGGGCCAGGTTGCGGCCCATCACCGCCAGACCGGTCACGCCGATCTGCGCCGTCGCCTGCTGTGCCATCCGTACCGCCACCTCTCGTCGGACTGCCCGTTCTGCGACCGTATCGCGGTCGGCGGCGGCCCGGGCCGGCTCATCGACGGCCGGTGAGCGGGCGGTGGCGGTCGGTCCTCAGCCCTCGGCGAGGCGGGCCTCGACGTGGGCGACCTTCGCGTGCATCGCGTCGGTGACCCCGGGCCGGATGTCCGCCTTGAGCACCAGGCTGACCCGGGGCGCCTGGGCGGCGACCGTGTCGACCGCCCGCTTCACCACCGCCATCACGTCGTCCCACTCACCCTCCACCGTGGTGAACATGGCGTCGGTCCGATTCGGCAGCCCGGACTCCCGGACCACCCGGACGGCGTCGGCGACCAGATCACCGACGGACTCACCCACGCCGAGCGGGGTGATCGAGAACGCGATCAGCATGCCGCCGATCGTGCCAGTAATTCGGCTGCGGGTCGCCCGGACCGTCGGTTAGCCTGCCGGTATGCGTAACTGACGCCATCTTTCGCAAGCTGGCCCGCCGCCGTCGCCGCGGGCCGCTGCTCCGGGGCGTCCGCATTCCACCCGCCGTCGTCGCGGCGCCTTCCGTGGTCGGGCCCACCGGGGCAGCCCGTTCCCGCTCGCCGCGCCACCGGCGCCCGCAGTCAGGAGGCAGCGTATGCCCGCCAAACGCAATCCGAAGAAGTCCCGCAAGCCGTCCGCCGGGCCAGCCCTGATGGACGTGGCCCTGCCCGACGTCGACATCCCTGCGGTGACGCCGGACGCGCCGGTCACCCTGCCGGCGTCGACGCAGGCGGAGACCCCGCCACCGCCGAAGGCCGGCCCGCCGCCCGGTCGGGACGCCCGGTTCGCCGGGCGCAGCCAGCGCGCCGGCCAGACCCGCCGGTACGCCTTCCGCCGCAGCTGACCCGCTGGGCGACCGTCCCGCCCTGCCGTTGTCCAGCCGGGCTGGGACTGGGCCGGTCCCGGCATGGGCTGCCGCCGCCCGAGGTCTTGCCGCTACCACCGTCGCCCGCCGGCGCCGAAGGCCGGACGACCGCGGCAGGCGGTGACCAGCCCGCGCGGAAGCCGACGGGGACGAGCAGATGAGCGACCTGGACCGGACCGGATCAGCCGAGCAGCGGGCGGAAGGTGCCGAGGACGATGCTGACCGCCAGCGCCGCGCCGGCCAGCACCGCCGCCCCGACCACCAGCAGCCCGTCGGCGGTGGTGAAGCGCTGCCGCCGGGCGACCGTACGCGGGATGCCGGCGTCGAAGCCGCGGGCGTCCATCGCCACCGCCAGCCGGGTGCCGCGCCGGATCGCCCCGACCAGCAGCGCGAACGCGGTCGAGACGAAGAGCCGCAGCTTGGCCAGCGGGTTGCGGCCGGCGTCCACGCCCCGGGCCCGGCGGGCCATGCTGATCATCTGCCACTCCTGGCCGAGCAGCGGCACCAGCCGGAACGCGGCCAGCGCGCCGATGGCGAACCGGGCCGGCGCCTTCGCGTTCTGGATCAGCGCGTCGGCCAGGTCGGTCGGGTCGGTGGTGGCGAAGACGATCACCCCGGGCAGCGCCACGGCGAGCAGCCGGAGCACCAGGCCGAGCGCGGTGACCAGCACCCCGGAGGTGACCAGGATCGGGCCGGCGTCGACCAGCACCCGGCCGGACCGGTCGGCGGCGAAGAGCACCAGGGTGAGCAGGATCCCGGCGGCACTGGCCAGCAGCGGCCAGGCCCGGCGGGCCAGCACCCGGTAGCGGATGCCGAAGAGCGGCAGCACGGCCAGCTCGACGACGATGGCCAGCGCCGGGGCCACCGGGTCGAGGGTGGCGATCAGGGCGAACGAGAAGACCAGCGCGGCGGCCAGCTTCGCCACCGGGTTCCGCCGGGCCAGCGGCGCGCCAGGCGCGGCGACCGGCTCGATGGTGATCACCGGTGCTCCAGGGTGACGGTCCGGTCGGCGAGGGCCGCGACGAAGTCCGGGTCGTGGGTGACGGTGACGACGCCGTGCCCGGCGTCGCGCAGCTCGGCGAAGAGGTCGACCAGTTCCCGCCAGGTCCGCCGGTCCTGGCCGAAGGTGGGTTCGTCGCAGATCAGCAGGCGGGGCGCGGTGGCCAGGGCGGTCGCCACGCTCAGCCGCCGCGCCTCGCCGCCGGAGAGGGTGTACGGGTTCGCGCCGGCCAGCTTCGCCAGCCGGAGCCGTTCCAGCAGCGCGTCCACGGTGGTCTTCACCGTCGCCTCCGACCGGCCGGTCCGGCGCGGACCGAGCGCCAGCTCGTCGAAGACGGTACCGGTGACGAACTGGTGCTCCGGGTCCTGAAAGACCGAGCCGATCCGCCCGGCCAGGGCGGGCGCGCGCCAGCGGTGCGGGGGAGTACCTGCGTCCCGGCCGGCCAGCGCGGCGGTGGCGGTGGCCGTACCGGTGCCGGGGCGGAGCAGGCCGCCGAGGAGCAGGGCCAGGGTGGACTTCCCGGCGCCGTTGGGACCGAGCACGGCGAGCGCCTCGCCGGCGCGTACGGACAGCTCGGTGGGGGCCAGCCGGGGCGGCAGGCCGAGCCGGTCGGCGGTGATCAGCGGCTCCCCGGCCGGCGCGGTCGCGTGCCGGGGCGGCACGACCCGGCCCGGCACCCAGACCCCGTCGGCGGCGAGCGCGTCGCCGTGCGCGGCGAAGACCGCGGCCGGCGGTCCGTCGGCCCGGACCCCGCCGCCGGGTTCGAGGACGACCACCCGGTCGACCAGCGGCAGCGCCTCGGCGACCCGGTGCTCGACCAGGATCAGGGTGGTGTCGGCGTCGAGGGCGTCCGCGACGGCCCGCCGGACCAGGGTCGCGCCGGCCGGGTCGAGGTTAGCGGTCGGCTCGTCGAGCAGCAGCAGCGTCGGCCGCAGGGCCAGCGCCCCGGCCAGGGCGAGCCGCTGCTGCTCGCCGCCGGAGAGCGCGGCGGTGGGCCGGTCCCGGTGGTACGGGAAGCCGACCCGGCGCAGCGCCTCGTCCACCCGGGGCCAGATCTCGTCGGCGGGTACGCCCCGGTTCTCCAGCCCGAACGCGACGTCGTCGCCGCAGCGGGCCATCACCAGCTGGGTCTCCGGGTCCTGGAAGACGATGCCGACCCGTTCCCGGGCCTTGCGCGGGTCGAGCCCGTCGACCTCGACGGTGCCCTCCTGCTCACCGGAGTCCTCCGGCAGCAGCCCGGCCAGCGCGGCCAGCAGGGTGCTCTTCCCGGCCCCGGACGGCCCGAGCAGCAGCACCCGCTCGCCGGCCTCGACGCGCAGGTCCACGCCCCGCACCGCCCAGCGCTTCCGCCCGGCATGTCGCCACCCGAACCCGCGCAGCTCCACCCCGCTCACCGTCCCACCTCCTCCCGTCCGTTGACCATGAAGTTGTTGTCGCGACACGCCGCGCCGGAGGACAACAACTTCATGATCAACGCAGGTCCGGGTGCGGGGTGGCGGTCAGACGGCGGCGCGTTCGCGGCCGGCGGGGAAGCGGTCGAGGACGCCGGTGCCGGCCAGGGCGCGGGTGAGGGCGACGCTGCCGAGGCCGGCCACGACCAGGGAGCTGACCGCCGTGATCAGGATGTACGGGAGGCGGAAGCTGCCCCACGCGGTGCCCGGGTACCAGATGAAGACGTCGTAGATCGAGGCGGCGAGCCCGGCGAGCGTGGCCGCCAGCAGCGCCACCGGCAGCCGGTAGTTGCGGTACCCGAAGACCGCGAAGGCGAGTTCCGCCGCCGCCGCCTCCAGTGGGCCCTGCACGACCAGCGTCCAGCCCCAGCTGCTGCCGAGCGCCACGGAGACCAGGGCGGCGAAGGTGAGCGTGTAGAACGCGGCGCCCGGCTTGCGGATGATCAGCGCGCCCAGCACGGCCGGCACCAGCCAGACGCCGTACAGGACGGCCCGGCCGGGCAGCGGGATGGCGTCCGCCGGCCCGTTCCACAGCAGGCCCCAGGCCCAGAAGATGACGCCGAAAGCCACCCCGAGCACCGAGGCGATGACGATGTCGATGGTGCGCCACCGGTTGGCGGTGTTGTCCATGGTTGCTCCCAGTCCAGTGAAACGAACCAGGAGAAGACGCACGCCGCGCCCGGTGTCACCGGACGGCGGCGCGGCTGGAGGTCGACCGAACTCCCTGCGCTGGCATTACCCAGATCAGGTTCGAGGGTCTGCGGGCGGTGCCCGCACTCTCAGCGCTGTGCGCTCCCCTGTCGGATGTGAAGTTGTCTCGGCAGACGCTAGCACCACTTGGGCCCCCGACCCAGCAGGGCGGTCGTGGGCCCGCCCGCTGGGTAGGGTGACGATCATGCGGGTCGAGGCGCGAGGTCTGACGTTCGAGGTACGCACCGGCGGTCCCGAGGACGGCGTGCCCGTCCTGCTGCTGCACGGCTTCCCGCAGCACGGCGGCGAGTGGGACGACGTGGTGCCCGCGCTGCACGCCGCCGGGCTGCGGACGTACGCGCTGGACCAGCGAGGCTACGCGCCGGGCGCGCGGCCGGCGGCGGTCGAGGCGTACCGGATCCCGGAGCTGGTGGCCGACGCGGCCGGCGTGCTCGAGGGGCTCGGGGTGGAGTCCGCGCACGTGGTTGGGCACGACTGGGGGTCGATCGTGGCGTGGGGCCTTGCCGCGGCCCACCCGGAACGGGTGCGCACCCTGACCGCGGTCTCGGTGCCGCACCCGGCCGCGATGGGGCACGCGCTCGCCACCGACCCGCGGCAGAAGGCCCGGTCGTCCTACATCGCGCTGTTCCGCAAGCCGGGCATGGCCGCGAAGGTGCTGCTCGCCCTCAACGCCGCCGCGCTGCGCAAGTTGCTCGGCGGGGTGGGCGACGCGGCGCGGGTCGCCCGCTACGCCGACCCGATGCGCGAGCCGGGCGCGCTGACCGCCGCGCTGAACTGGTACCGGGCGATGTCGGGGACCGACATGAAGGCCGTCGGCCCGGTGAGCGTGCCGACCACCTTCGTCTGGAGTGACCGGGACATCGCGATCGGCCGGACCGCCGCCGAGGACTGCGCGACCCACGTCACCGGCGACTTCCGCTTCGTCACACTCTCCGGCGTCACCCACTGGATCCCCGACGAGGCGCCCGGCCCGCTGGCCGAGGCGATCCTCGCCCGGGCCGCCACGTGATCGCGACGCCCGCGCCGGCCCGTCCGCACACCCGCGCGTCGCTCGCCGCGCAGTTCCGCGACCTCGGCGTACGCCCCGGCGGTGTCCTCCTGGTGCACGCGGCGCTGCGCCCGCTCGGTTTCGTCTGCGGCGGCCCGCAGGCCGTGGTGCCGGCCCTGCGCGACGTGCTGGGGCCGGACGGGACCCTCGTCGTGCCCACCCACACGCCGGAGAACAGCGACCCGGCGGGCTGGAACAACCCGCCCGTGCCGGCGGACTGGTGGCCGGTGATCCGGGCGGAGCTGCCCGGCTTCGACCCGGCGCTGACGCCGAGCCGGTTCATGGGCACGCTCGCGGAGCAGGTGCGTACCTGGCCCGGCGCGGTGCGCGGCGACCACCCGCAGGTTTCCTTCGCCGCGCTCGGCCCGGCCGCCGGGCGGATCGTGGCCGACCACGCCCTGGCCGACATGCTGGGCGAGGGCTCCCCGCTGGCCCGGCTCCACGACCTCGACGCCGACGTGCTGCTGCTCGGCGTCGACCACGGCTCGAACACCTCGCTGCACCTGGCCGAGTACCGGCAGCCGGCGCCGCCCCGGCAGCGCTGCGGCGCCGCCGTGCGCACTGGCGACGGCGGCCGGGAGTGGGTGTGGTGGGACGACATCCTGCTGGACGAGGGCGACTTCGCCCGGCTCGGCGACGACTTCGAGGCCACCGGCGCGGTCCGGGTGGGCGTGGTCGGCGACGGGACGGGCCGGTTGATGAGGCAGCGGGCGGCGGTCGACTTCGCGGTGGAGTGGCTGGCCCGGAACCGACGGACGGAGGAAGCATGACGGTGAGCGCGGAGGCGTACCTGGCGGTGGTGACCGAGACGATGGCTCGGGTGGCCGCCGGTCAGCGTGAGGGGGTGGGTCGGGCCGCCGACCTGATCGCCGAGGCGTTGCGCGCCGACGGGGTGGTGCACGCGTTCGGCACCGGCCACTCCGAGGCGCTCGCCATGGAGATCGCCGGGCGGGCCGGCGGGCTGGTGCCCACCAACCGGATCGCGCTGCGCGACCTGGTGCTCTACGGCGGTGAGCCGGCCGACGTCCTCGGCCCGAAGCTGGAACGCGACCCGGCGGTGGCGCACCGGCTCTACGAGCTGGCCCCGGTACGCCCGCAGGACGTCTTCGTGCTCGCCTCCAACTCGGGCGTCAACGGGGCCATGGTCGAGTTCGCGTCCCTGGTCAAGGATCGGGGGCACGTCCTCGTCGCGATCACCTCGGCCGAGCACTCCGGGCGGATGACGTCCCGCCACCCGTCGGGCCGCAAGCTCGCCGACTTCGCCGACGTGGTGCTCGACAACGGCGCCCCGTACGGCGACGCCACCCTGCCGCTGCCCGACGGCGGCGCGGTCGGCGCGGTCTCCTCGATCACGGCCGCGCTGCTGGCCCAGCAGCTGGTGGCGGAGGTGGTGGCCCGGCTGCTGGCGGCGGGGGAGCGGCCCCCGGTCTACCTGTCGGCCAACATCACCGGCGGCGACGAGCACAACGCCGAACTGGAGGCCCGGTACGCCGGCCGGATCCGCCGGGGGGCGTGACCGGTTCGCCCCGCCGGCCCGGCCGACGCGCATCAGCCCGGTGATCACGAGGCGGTTTCGCGACACGCCCGACGGGGCAAAGGCTCTGCTGCCGGCGGGTGCTCCCCCCGCCGGCAGTACCGTCTGCTGCGGAGGTAGCGCGTGTCCAGGGAAACCGAGAAGCAGCGCTGGCAGCGCAATTTCGCCGACCTGCTGCAGGAGCTGCGGGTGGCGCAGACGGGGGTGCAGATCCTCTTCGCCTTCCTGCTCACCCTGCCGTTCAGCAACGGTTTCACCCGGATCACCGAGTTCCAGCGGGACGTCTACATCGTCGCGTTGCTGGCCGCCGCGGCGGCCACCGCGATGATCATCTCGCCGGTCGCGTTCCACCGGGCGCTGTTCCGGCAGGGCCGCAAGCCGGAGCTGGTGCGGTTCGCCCACCGGATGGCCAGCGGCGGCCTGGCCTTCATGCTGATCTCGATGGTCAGCGCGGTGCTGCTGATCACCGACTTCGTGCTCAGCCGGCCGGTCGCCTTCGTGCTCAGCGGGGTCACCGCGCTCTGGTTCCTGGGCTTCTGGGTGATCCTGCCGTTCGCCCGGCGCGGCTGGGGGGACGATGAGATCGACGACGATGACGACGACCCGCAGGTGCTCGTTGGCGACTGAGCCCCGCTGGCGTCCCGCCAAATCGGACTTGCCAAGAACGCTACCCCTGGGTAACACCCGGGGGTAGCGTCGTTCTCGTCGAGCACGTTGACGCAGCCGGACCGAGGTTCGAGGGGGCAGCCGTGACCACGACACAGAACAACCGACCGGACGGAACGCAGGGCACGGGCGGCCCCACTGGACGGGTGGCGCCGATCGACGACCCCGACACCGGTCCCGCGGCGTCGGCGGGCGAGGCGGCCGAAACCGCCGCCGCGATCGACGAGGCGGGTGGCGCGGCCCCGCTGCCGGCCGAGGCGGGGCAGGTCTCCGAGAAGGAGGCCCGGCAGGTCGCCGAGGCGGCCCGGGAGTCGGCCTGGGACCGGCCCAGTTTCGGCAAGGAGCTCTTCCTGGGCCGGTTCCGGCTCGACCTGATCAACCCGTGGCCCCGGTCGGACCCGGATGACGTCGCGCGGGCCGAGGAGTTCCTCGGCGCGTTCGGGGCGTACCTGGACGCCGAGGTGGACGGCGGGGCGATCGAGCGGGATGCGTCCATCCCGGACGAGGTCTTCCACGGCATGGCCCGGCTCGGCGCCTTCGGCATGAAGATCGACCGGAAGTACGGCGGGCTCGGGCTGAGCAACCTGCACTACTGCCGGGCGCTGATGCGGGCCGGGTCGATCAGCCCCGCCATCGGCGCGCTGCTCTCGGCGCACCAGTCGATCGGCGTGCCGCAGCCGCTGAAGATGTTCGGCACCCCGGAGCAGAAGCAACGGTTCCTGCCGCGGCTCGCGGGTGGTGAGGTCTCCGCGTTCCTGCTCACCGAGCCGGACGTCGGCTCCGACCCGGCCCGGCTGGCCACCACCGCCGAGCCGACCCCGGACGGCAAGGGGTACCGGCTCAACGGGGTGAAGCTCTGGGCCACCAACGGCACGGTCGCCACCCTGCTGGTGGTGATGGCCCGGGTGCCGGCGGCCGAGGGCCGGCGCGGCGGGATCACCGCCTTCGTGGTCGAGGGCGACAGCGAGGGCATCACGGTGGAACGCCGTAACGCCTTCATCGGCCTGCGCGGCCTGGAGAACAGCCTGACCCGGTTCCACGACGTCTTCGTGCCGAAGGAGAACGTGATCGGCGGCGAGGGCAAGGGGTTGAAGATCGCCCTGACCACGCTGAACACCGGGCGCCTCTCGTTGCCGGCGATGTGCGTCGGGGCGGGCAAGTGGTCGCTCAACGTGGCCCGGGAGTGGGCCGCCGACCGGGTCCAGTGGGGCCGGCCGGTCGGCGAGCACGAGGCGGTCGCCAAGAAGCTGGCCTTCATCGCCGCCACCACGTACGGCATGGAGAGCATGCTCGACCTCTGCTGCCTGCTGGCCGACGACGAACGCAACGACATCCGGATCGAGGCGGCGCTGGTCAAGCTCTACGCCAGCGAGATGGCCTGGAAGATCGCCGACGAGCTGATCCAGATCCGGGGCGGCCGCGGGTACGAGACCGCCGACTCCCTCGCCGCCCGGGGCGAGCGCCCCGCCGCGGTCGAGCAGATCCTGCGTGACCTGCGGATCAACCGGATCTTCGAGGGTTCCACCGAGATCATGCACCTGCTGATCGCCCGGGAGGCGGTGGACGCGCACCTCTCGGTGGCCGGCGACATCATCGACCCGGACGCCGGTCTCGCCCGCAAGGCGAAGGCCGGCGCGCGGGCCGGCGTCTTCTACGCGAAGTGGCTGCCCACCCTCGCCGTCGGCAAGGGCCAGGCCCCCGGCGCGTACGCCGAGTTCGGTCCGCTCGCCGGCCACCTGCGGCACGTCGAGCGGACCTCGCGCAAGCTGGCCCGGTCGACGTTCTACGCGATGTCCCGCTGGCAGGGGAAGATGGAGCGCAAGCAGGCGTTCCTCGGCCGGGTGGTGGACATCGGCGCGGAGCTGTTCGCGATGTCCGCGGTCTGCGTCCGGGCGTACGCGGAGCGGGACACCCGTCCGGAGAACGTCGAGCTGGCCGACCTGTTCTGCCGGCAGGCGCGGCTGCGGATCGAGGAGTTGTTCACCGGGCTCTGGTCCAACACCGACTCGCTGGACGTGGCGTCGGCGAAGCGGATCCTCGCCGGCCGGTACGCCGCCCTGGAGGAGGGCGTGGCGACGCCGCCGGCCGACGCACCCTGGGTGGCCCGCTGGACCCCCGGCCCGTCCACCGCGCCGGACGTCCGCCGCCGCATCCCACCCCGTTCGTAACGGATTGCGGCATGTCGCGGTGTCTGGGCGACCCGACACCGCGACCCGCCGCATCCCGCCAGCCGGCGTCAGCGGGCGATGGCCCAGGCGATGACGGCGGCCAGGATGAGTCCGTTGAGCAGGGCCAGCACCAGGTACGCCTGCGGCGGGATCTTGCGACCCTTGCGGACGAAGCTCACCAGGACGCCCGCGTACACCAGCAGCAGCACGGCGACGACGATCAGGAAGTACAGCACCGCCACACACTAGCGGCCCGACCGCAGCCCCAGGCTGCGCAGCTCCAGCGCGGCCAGCGCGTCGACGGTGGCGTCGTCGCCGCGGCGCCACGCCTCGGCCACGTCGGGCGCGAGCCGGGTCAGCCTGCCGAGCGGCTGACCGGCGAGGGCCCGCAGCGCCAGCAGATCGCGGCCGGCGGGCGCGGTCGCGAGGGCCTTCGCCGCGCCGGCCCGGCGCATCCAGCGCACCCGCAGCGGCAGCCAGCCGAAGAGCACCAGGCCGAGCGGGAAGACCAGCACCGCGATGCTGAGCGCGAGGGCCAGCTGGCCGACCAGTTCCTGCTGGTCGCGGCCCGCCTCGGCGACCGCTCGCGCGGCGTCCGCGGCCCGGTTGAAGGGGGCGGTGAGCTCGTCGCCGACCAGCGGCACCCGGCCGACCTTGCCGCCGGCGTCGGCCAGGTTGTCGGCGAGGCCGCCGCCGGCCCCCTCCAGCTTCTGCCCGGGTACGGCCAGCTTCTGCACCAGGTCGTGCAGCCAGAGCGCGAAGCGGATCGCCGCATAGACCCAGACGACGACGAGGAGGTCGGTGAGGAGCTGGCGGAGGGCGGTGGGAAAACGGTCGGCGTAGATCTTCACGCCGGACAGCGTGCCACGGCCGGGCCGCCGGGGCACGGGGGAGAATTTTCAGCCGGCGCAGGCCGGGCAGGTGCCGAAGATCTCCAGGGTGTGGCTGACCTGGGCGTACCCGTGCTGCGCGGCCACCCGCTCCGCCCAGCTCTCCACCGCCGGCCCGGCCACCTCCACGGTCCGCCCGCAGGCCCGGCAGACCAGGTGGTGGTGGTGACCCTCGCTGCACCGCCGGTAGAGGTGCTCGCCGCCGGGCGGCCGCATCACGTCGATCTCGCCGGCGTCGGCGAGCCCCTGCAACGTCCGGTAGACCGTGGTCAGGCCGACCCGCTCGCCCCGCTGGCGCAGCATCGCGTGCAGGTCCTGCGCGCTGTGGAAGCCCTCCACCTCGGCCAGCAGCGTGCTCACGGCCGTCCGCTGACGCGTGTTCCTGAGCGTCCCCTCGGTCACGGCCCCTCCCCGGCGTGGCTGACCGCGTCCGCCGCGATGTGTGCGACGTGCTCGTCCACGAGGGCGTACGCGATCTCCCGGCCGCGCCGGGAGCCACGGACCACGCCGGCGCCGCGGAGCACCCGCAGGTGCTGGGAGACCAGCGGCTGCGGGGCCCCCAGCTTCTCCACCAGCTCGTGCACGCACCGTTCACCCTGCGCCAGCTCGGTCACGATCGCCAGCCGGATCGGCGCGGACAGCGCACGCAGCAGGTCGCCCGCGCCCTCGAAGGCGTCGTACCCGTTCGCGCCCGTCATCCCGTAACGGTAACCAATACCAGCAGGAGCGGTCGGGGGCGGCTCACCGGAGCACAACCTCGTGCGGCTCGGGGGCCGGCGCGGCCGCCGGGCTGTTACGTCGGCGCAGCGCCCGCCAGCCCCCCGCGCCGAGCGCGACCACCAGGAACGAGGCGATGGCCAGCAGCACCACGGAGGCGCCCGGCGCGGTGTCGGCGGTGGCGGCCACCCAGATGCCCGCCCCGGCGGCGAACAGCCCCAGCGCCATGGCGGCCGTCATGGTGCTGCGGAAGCCCCGGGTGACCTGCTGGGCGGTGGCCACCGGCACCACCATCAGCGCGCTGATCAGCAGCACGCCGACCGCCCGCATGGCGATCGTCACGGTCACCGCGGTGGTCACCGCCAGCAGCAGGTTGAGCGCCCGGACCGGCAGCCCGGACACCCGGGCGTACTCCTCGTCGTGGCAGACCGCGAAGAGCGCCGGGCGCAGCGCCAGCATGAGCGCCCCGATGGCCACGCCGAGCACCAGGATCGTGGTCAGGTCGGCCGGCGACGTGGTGGTCAGCGACCCGAACAGGTATGAGTTGAGCGAGGCGCTGCTGGCGTCGGAGAGCCCGACGAGCATCACGCCGCCGGCGATGCCGCCGTAGAAGAGCAGCGCCAGGGCCAGGTCGCCGGAGGTGCGGCCGCGGGAGCGGACCAGCTCGATGACGATCGCGCCGAGGGTCGCCGCGATCACCGCCACCAGCACCGGGGAGCGGTTCAGCAGCAGCCCGGCGCCGACGCCGGTGAGCGCCACGTGCCCGATCCCGTCGCCGATCAGCGCCAGCCGCCGCTGCACCAGGTAGATGCCGAGCGCCGGCGCGGCCAGCCCGATGACCAGCGCGCCGACCAGGGCGCGCAGCATGAAGTCGTACTGGAAGAGGTCCATGTCAGATGCTCCACAGCCCGGCGGGCTCCTCGTCGCAGTGCGGGTGCACGTGGTCGTGGTCGGGTTCCGCGTGGTGCCCGGCCGGCTCCGGGACGGCGCCGTCGTGGCAGACGCCACCCTCGTGCACGACGACCGCCCGGCTGATCAGCGGTCGCAGCGGGCCCAGCTCGTGGGCGACCAGCAGCACGGTCCCGCCGCCGGCGAGGAAGCCGCGCAGCGCCCTGGCGAACGCCTCCTGGCTCTCCGCGTCGACCCCGGCGGTCGGCTCGTCCAGGATCAGCAGCTCGGGTTCGCCGGCCAGGGCCCGGGCGATCAGGGTGCGCTGCTGCTGGCCGCCGGAGAGGGTGGCGACCGGGTCACCGACCCGGTCGGCGAGCCCGACGGCGCGCAGCGCGGCGGCCACCGCCTCGCGGTCGGCGCGTCCCGCCGGTCGCAGTACGCCCCGACGGGCCAGCCGCCCCGAGGCCACCACCTCGCCCACCGTGGCCGGTACGCCGCTGCCGGCGCCGAGGCGCTGCGGGACGTACCCGATCCGGCGCCACTGCCGGAAGCGGCGCTGCGGGGCGCCGAACAGGGTGACCGACCCGGCGCTGAGCGGGACCAGCCCGAGCACGGCGCGGATCAGGGTGGACTTGCCGGAGCCGTTGGCGCCGAGCACGGCGACCACCTCGCCGGCGGTGACGGTCAGCGAGACGTCCCGCAGCACGGGGCGGCCGTCGTAGCCAACGGCGGCGTGGTCGACCTGGATCACGGTTGCGTTCATGAACAGTCCAAGGCGGTTCGCAGGGTCCGGAGGTTGGCGCGCATCGCGGACAGGTAGTCCCCGTCGGCGGGTGGGCCCTCGAGCGGGTCGAGCACGGCGGTCCTCGCCCCGACCTCGCGGGCCACGGTCTCGGCGACCTTCGGGCTGACCAGGGTCTCGAAGAAGATCGTGGTGGCCCGGTGCTCCCGGGCCTCCTTCGCCACCTCGGCGAGGCGCTGTGGGGAGGGCTCGCTGTCCGGGGTGAGGCCGGTGATGCCGACCTGCTCGAGCTGGTAGCGCGCGGCGAGGTAGCCGAAGGCGGTGTGGCTGACCACGATCTCCCGGCGCTGGCAGGTCTTCAGTCCCTCGGCGTACTCGGTGTCGAGCTTCGCCAGGTCGGCGCGGAAGGCCTGGGCCCGGGCGGTGAAGTCGGCGGCCCGGTCCGGGTCGGCCCGGCCGAGCCGCTCGGCGAGCCGGTCGCCGACGGTGGCCAGCCGGGTGGGGTCGAGCCACAGGTGCGGGTCCTTGCCGCCGGTCTCCTCGTCGTGGCCGGCCTCGCCCTCGTGCTCGTGCCCGCCGGCCGCCGCGTCGAGCAGCGGCTGGACGCCGGCCACGTCGAACGCTCGGTCGCCGCCGTTCTGCTCGACCGCCTCGTCGACGGCCGGCTGGAAGCCGGAGAGGTAGACGATCAGCTCCGCGTCGACGACCTGCCCGACCTGGCGCGGGTGCAGCTCCAGGTCGTGCGGCTCGGCGCCGGGCTTGGCCAGGTTGGTGACCCTGACCGCGTCGCCGCCGATCCGCTCGGCGAGGAACTGCAGCGGGTAGAAGGCGGCCACCACGTCGACCCGGTCCGGGTCGGCGCTCGCGCCTTCGTCGGAGCAGGCGGCGACGCCGCCCAGGGCGAGCAGGGCGGTGACGGCGGCCAGGAGGCGCGGGACGGAGCGGGCGGTCATGCCCTCAACTGTCCGCGATAACGAAATTGATTGTCAAAAACGCATGATTGCATGTCAGAACAGCTTGGCCAGGGCCACCGCGATCAGCAGGGTCAGCATCACCAGACGGAGCACCCGGGTGGCCGGCCGCTGCACCGGCCAGGTGGTCACCATCAGCCACACCAGCCCCGCGGCCAGCGCCAGCAACAGCAGGCCGCCCACCGGGCCGGGCGCGAAGAGCGCCACCAGCACCAGGACCAGCGTGGCCAGGAACACCGTCGTCGGGTTGACCCGGGCCAGGCGGGCCAGCAGGGAGCTCTGCGTACGCTGCATCCCACAGACTCTACGAGGAGGACGCCGGTGCTGGTGACCAACCGGTTCGTGGTGGACGCCGAGGTCGCGCCCGACTTCACCGAGCGGGCCCACGCCGCCCTCGCGGCGCTCGCCGCCCGCCCCGGCTACCTGCGCGGGGAACTGCTGCGGGCGCTGGACGACCCGACGTACTGGTGCCTGCTCACCGAGTGGGAGTCGGTCGGGGCGTACCGGCGGGCGCTGGGCGGCTTCGACGTCAAGATCACCGCGGTGCCGCTGCTGGCCCAGTCGGTCGACGAGCCATCGGCGTACGAGACGCTCGCCAGCGCCGCGCCCGACGGCGAGATCGTCGTCGTCGCCAGTGATCGGGCCGCAGGTCCTTACCGCTGACCCCGCGGGCACTACCCTCTGGCGTATGACCGCTCCCGGACCGGCAGCCCCGCCCCCTCACCCCGTGCTGCCCGGCTCCGGTGGCGCGCCGCCGGTCCCGGGGCCGCCGTCCGAGCCGGACGTCCCCGCCGGCCCCGGGGTGGCCCCGCCGTTCGCCGCCCCGCCCACCGAGGGCGGCCGCGCCCGGCTCTGGCTCGGCCTCGGCGTCGGGGCGCTCGCCGTGCTGCTCTGTTGCGGCGGTGGCGGCGCGGCCATCGTCGGACTGGCGGTGAGCAACGTCCAGGCGATCGAGGAGCAGGGCCGGACGGTGACCGACGACTACTACCAGGCCCTGGTGGAGAAGGACTGGTCCCGGGCGTACGACAGGCTCTGCGACGACGCCCAGCGGCGCGAGTCCCGGCCGGAGTTCGAGCAGCGGGTCGCCGCCGAGCCGTCGATCTCCGGCTACCGGGTGGGCAAGGTCGACGCCCAGACCCGCACCGTGCCGGTCGACGTGACGCTCAGCGGGGGCAAGCGGGAGGCCCAGCAGGTGACCCTGGCGGCGGATCCGCAGACCGGTGGCATGGAGGTCTGCGGGGTGAGCTGAACCGCCCCCGGTATTCTGCTGGGCTCGGGACAACGGTAGCCGTACCGTTGTCGCGAACTGACCGTTCCATCCACATCGCCCCCGCCGACCGCCAGCCGGCGTAGGAGGAAACATGCCAGCCGACCGTATCGACGCCGTCGTCAGCCTCGCCAAGCGCCGAGGCTTCGTCTTCCCCTCCAGCGAGATCTACGGGGGCACCCGGTCGGCGTGGGACTACGGTCCGCTCGGCGTGGAGCTCAAGGAGAACGTCCGCCGGCAGTGGTGGAAGACGATGGTCCAGCAGCGCGACGATGTCGTGGGCCTGGACTCGGCCGTCATCCTGGCCCGCCAGGTCTGGGAGGCTTCCGGCCACATCGCCGAGTTCGTCGACCCGCTGACCGAGTGCCAGTCCTGCCACAAGCGGTTCCGCGCCGACCACCTCGAGGAGGCGTTCGAGGCCAAGCACGGCCGCCCGCCGGTCTCGCTGTCCGAGATCAACTGCCCGAACTGCGGCAACAAGGGCACCTTCACCGAGCCGAAGATGTTCAACGGCCTGATGAAGACGTACCTCGGCCCGGTGGAGAGCGAAGAGGGCCTGCACTACCTGCGCCCGGAGACCGCCCAGGGCATCTTCGTCAACTACAAGAACGTGGAGACGGTCGCCCGCAAGAAGCCGCCGTTCGGCATCGCGCAGACCGGCAAGTCGTTCCGCAACGAGATCACCCCGGGCAACTTCATCTTCCGGACCCGAGAGTTCGAGCAGATGGAGATGGAGTTCTTCGTCGAGCCGGGCTCCGACGAGCAGTGGCACGAGTACTGGCTCCAGGAGCGCTGGAACTGGTACCTCGACCTCGGCCTCTCCGCCGACAACCTGCGCCTCTACGAGCACCCCAAGGAGAAGCTCTCCCACTACTCGAAGCGCACCGTCGACATCGAGTACCGGTTCCAGTTCGGTGGTACCGAGTTCGCCGAGCTGGAGGGCATCGCCAACCGCACGGACTTCGACCTCTCCACGCACAGCAAGCACTCCGGCGTCGACCTGTCGTACTTCGACCAGACCAAGGGCGAGCGCTGGATGCCGTACGTGATCGAGCCGGCCGCGGGCCTGACCCGCGCGGTGCTCGCCTTCCTGCTCGAGGCGTACGACGAGGACGAGGCCCCGAACACCAAGGGCGGCGTGGACAAGCGCACCGTGATGCGCTTCGACCCGCGGCTGGCCCCGGTGAAGGTGGCGGTGCTGCCGCTGTCCCGCAACGAGGCGCTCTCGCCCAAGGCGAAGGGGCTCGCGGCGGACCTGCGCAAGCGCTGGGTGGTGGAGTTCGACGACTCGCAGGCCATCGGCCGCCGCTACCGCCGGCAGGACGAGATCGGCACGCCGTTCTGTGTGACGGTCGACTTCGACACCCTCGACGACAACGCGGTGACCGTGCGGAACCGGGACACCATGGGCCAGGAGCGCATCTCGCTGGACCAGGTCGAGCGGTACCTGATCGAGCGCCTGCCCGGCTGCTGAGTCGCTGACGGGGCCCTGACCGGCGCGGGAGGAGTGCCGGTCAGGGCCCCGTACACTTGTCCGGTGACCGCCCCGACCCTGCCCGCGCTGCGCCCGTTGACCCTCGGGCGGCACCAGGTGTGGCCGCCGGTGGTGCTGGCGCCGATGGCCGGCATCACCAACGTCGGCTTCCGGCGGCTCTGCCGGGAGCAGGGCGGCGGCATCTACGTCTGCGAGATGATCACCACGCGGGCGCTGGTCGAGCGGAACCCGAAGACGCTGCGCATGATCGCCTTCGGCGCCGACGAGCAGCCGCGCAGCCTCCAGCTCTACGGCACCGACCCGGAGATCACCGCCGCCGCGGTGCGGATCGTGGTGGAGCGCGACCTGGCGGACCACATCGACCTCAACTTCGGCTGCCCGGTGCCCAAGGTCACCCGGCGCGGCGGCGGCTCGGCGCTGCCGTGGCGGCGCCGGCTCTTCGCCCGGCTGGTCAGGGCCGCGGTGGACGCCGCGTCGCCCGCCGGGGTGCCGGTCACCGTCAAGATGCGCAAGGGCATCGACGACGACCATCTGACGTACGTCGAGGCGGGGCTCGCCGCGCAGGACGCCGGCGTCGCGGCGGTGGCCCTGCACGGGCGTACGGCCGCGCAGCGCTACTCGGGCACCGCCGACTGGGACGCGATCGCCACCCTCAAGCAGGCCCTCGACGTCCCGGTGCTCGGCAACGGCGACATCTGGGAGGCCGACGACGCGCAGCGGATGGTCGCGCACACCGGGGTGGACGGCGTGGTGATCGGGCGGGGCTGCCTGGGCCGCCCGTGGCTCTTCGCCGACCTGGAGGCCGCGTTCAACGGCCGGCCGGAGCGGCGGCTGCCCAGCCTCGGCGAGGTGGCGGTGACCATGCGCCGGCACGCCGAGCTGCTGGTCGACCAGTTCATCGCGGGCGCTCGCAACCCGGCCCGGGGCGAGCGGGACGGCTGCACCGACTTCCGCAAGCACGTCGCCTGGTACCTCAAGGGCTTCCCGGTCGGCAGCGAGCTGCGCCGCTCGCTGGCCATGATCGACAGCCTGGCGCAGCTCGACGACCTGCTCGGCAAGCTCGACCCGGCCGAGCCGTTCCCGGTGGCCACCCTGGGCCAGCCGCGCGGCCGGACCAACTCCCCGGGCAAGGTCTTCCTGCCCGACGGCTGGCTGGCCAGCCGGGACGACGACAACGTGCCCGACGGCGCCGAGCTGGACGACTCCGGCGGCTGACCGCGCCCGAGCGAGACGGCGAAAGGGCCGACCCCGTGGTGGGGTCGGCCCTTTCGTGGTTGGTGCGGTGGGTCAGGAGGCGGTGTAGCCGCGGGTGGCGATCCAGTCGGCGAGGTTGTCGACGCTGATGCGGTAGGAGGCCATGTTCGGGTCGGCCGAGTCGGCGATGGTGACGGTGTGGCCGCCGTCGCGGTAGCCCACGACGCTGATGTAGTGCCCGCCTTCGAAGGAGTGGACGGTGCCGTCGGTGTCGACGGCGGTGCCGGCGATGTTGGCGACCACGGCCCGGCCGTCGTCGACGGTGGCGACGATGTCGGTGCGCAGCTTGTCGGTCTGCTTGTCGTCGGCCTTGGCGTCGCGGATTTCGACGCTGTGGTAGACGTCCTTACCGGTTTCCTTGTTCAGGACCGGGGTGATGTCGTTGACGCTGTTGGTGCCGGCCTCGGTGGTGCCCATTTCCTTGGCCATGGCGTCGACGTTGATGTCCTTGCCCTGCACGGACAGGGCGTTGCGGGTGGCGGCGGGGCCGCAGTAGTAGAAGTTCGGCTGCGCGGCGTAGCGGACGTTGAGTTCCCGCTCGCTGTGCTTGCGGTCGGTCTGCTTGCGGTCGGTGTGCACCTGCGCCGTGGCCTTCTCGGCGGGGGCGGCGTGGGCGGCGATGGCCGGGCCGGCGATGCCGGCGGCGGTGGCGGCGAGGCCGGCAGCGGTCAGAGCGGTCTTACGGATCAGATCGGTACGCATGATGGCGTGCTCCTCTGCTCGGGGGTCCCGCACGGGGGTGCGGTGGTGCGCGCAAAAACGGGGGGAAAGTCTTGAGGGGGATCTGCCCGGCGGCCGGGGGCCTGCTCGGGCGTCCAGGGGGATGTAACCACCCGGGCCGGCCAGGCATTCCACCAGGCTCACGGGCTCCCTGCGGTTCCGGCTGGAAGGCCGGCGTTCCAGGGGAGGTAACCGGGCCGGGCGGCCGGGTGTTCCCCACGGCCAGGGCTCTGGGCCCTACCACCGGGCAGACCCGCGGTGGCATGCCAGGTACAACGCCCCGACCCCGGCCCCCATTCCACCGCCGGGGTGGCCGGACCACCGGACGGCCCGCCCCAAACCGGACACCACGCGCAGTCGGGGCCGTGCCGATCCGGATATCCGGTACACACCGGCCAGCCGTCCGGGCGCGAGGCGCGAGCCTGGGGTGGCGTGACTTCGGCCGGGCGACCCGGACTCCAGGAACACCCGTCCCAACGTGCGGCCGCCCCGTCGAGCTACGGACGGTCACCCTTGCTCTGCTGGCCAACCATCCCCATCGCTCACTTTGCTCTGCTTCACCATAGGCAACAGACACGATCGGTAACTGTTGCGTCCGCTGAAGCAGAGCAAAGCGGGGCCGAGGGGTGGTCGTCGGTCGGGGCGGTCGAGTAGGAGAGGCCTGGTCAGGGGTCTGCGACGGGTCGGGAAGGCGAACAGCGTGTCGCCTTCCCCAGGAAACCGGTCACTGGGCGTACGGCGATGGGTTCGGCCGTAGGCCGTCACGCTCCGTTCGTGGCGGGCGGCGGCCCGGGCGTTGCGGCCGGGTCGGGGCGGACGGGGACAGAGGCCCGATCCGCCACCTCGGCGGTCGGTTGGCGCGGCACCGCCGGTTGCGCCGGCTCGGCGGCCCACGGGATCTCCGGGGACCGGTGGAACGCGATCCCGGCCCTGTCCCAACGCGGGCCGTGGCCGGCCAGTCGGTCCCGGAACCCGGCCCAGTCGTGAGCCGCCCGAGGTGACCAGGCCAGCTCGGCGAGGGCGGGCAGCCGGGGCAGCAGCATGAACTCGATCTCCGCCAGCGAGGTGACCGACTCGGTCCAGAGCGGCGCCTCGACGCCGAGCACCGCCTCCGCCGGCACCTCGGCGAGGTGCGCCCCCGGGTCCCAGTCGTACGACCGCCGTACGTCGATCAGGCCGGCCCAGTCGTGCCCGATGGGGGTGTCCGGGGCGTACTTCATGTCGAAGTAGGCGTGGTTGCCGGGGGAGAGGATCAGCCGGGCGCCCCGGCGTACCGCCTCGGCGACCACCGGGTCGTCGCCATTGGTGCCCCACCACTGGAGCACCCGCCCGTCCAGGTGCGCGGCCGGGGCGAGCTGGTGCCAGCCGACCACGGTCTTCCCGGTGGCGGCAACGATCCGCTGCGCCCGCTCGATGAAGCCGGTGTACGCCTCGCCCTTCACCTTGAACGCCTCGTCGCCGCCGATGTGCAGCCACGGCCCGGGGGTGAGCGCGGCCACCTCGCCGAGCACGTCGGCCACGAAGTCGTACGTCCGCTCGTCGGCCGGGTCCACGTAGCTGAAGCCGACCTCGGTGCCGGTGTACGGCGCCGGCGCGACCTTGTCCGGCGCCAGCTCCGGGTACGCGAGCAGCGCCGCGTTGGTGTGACCGGGGAGGTCGATCTCCGGCACGAGGGTGACGTGTCGGCGGGCGGCGTACCGGACGATCCGGCGGTAGTCGGCGGCGGTGTACCAGCCGCCGGGGCCGCCACCCACCTCCGTGGCGCCGCCGACGGTGGCGAGCCGGGGCCAGGAGTCGACGGCGATCCGCCAGCCCTGGTCGTCGGTGAGGTGCAGGTGCAGGTGGTTGAGCTTGTACCGGGCCAGATGGTCGATCACCCGGAGCACGTCTGCCACGCCGAAGAAGTGCCGCGCCACGTCGAGCATCGCGCCGCGGTAGGGGAACCGGGGCCGGTCGACGATCAGCCCACCGGGCACCACCCAGCGTTCGGCCACCGGGACCGGGCTGTCGATCGAGGACGGCAGCAGTTGGCGCAGCGTCTGCACGCCGTGGAAGAGGCCGGCCGCGGTGGCGGCGATGATCCGGACCTCGGCGGGGGTGACGTGCAGGCGGTAGCCCTCGCCGCCCGGCCGGTCCGGGGCGGATTCTCCCGCCGAAGCCGAAGCCGAAGCCGAAGCCGAAGCCGAAGCCGAAGCCGAAGCCGAAGCCGCGGGGCCGGACAGGGTGAGCACCAGGTGCCCGGCGGTCGCGTCGTCGGCCACCTCCGTGACCGGCACCGGGTAGCCGGTCGCGGGCCGGAGCAGCTCGGCGAGCTGCGCGGCGACGTCCCGGGCGGCCGGGTCGGGGCTGACCCGGATCGCCGCGTCCTCGGAAAGCACGAAATCGGCCGTCGGGTCCGGCGCCACCCGTTCGGGGGCCGGAATCACGTCGCCCAGCCGGACCGGGGCCGGCGGGGCGAGCAGATCCCCGGCCGTCCGCGCGGCGGCCCGGGCGAGGTCGGCCGCCGCCGGCTCCTGCGCCGGGAGGCCGGCCGGGTCGGTCGGGAGCGCCGCCACGTCCGGGCCGAGCGCGGCCGCGCCGAGCGGGCCCGGGCCGGTGGCGGGGGTGGCGGAAGGGGTGGGCGGCACGGCGACGGCTCCGGGGGTGTATTCGCGAGGGATATGGCAAAAATCAGGTTCAGCAGAACCAGTGCCGTCAAGAGTACGAGGGGAGCCGGGATTGCGTGATCCTGCGCGTGGAAGCGTTCCCAGAAACCTGCACGAACGCGGAAAGTTGTGATGGCTGTGCCTATTGTCACCGAACGGTCCCAGGTCACTCGAACTTCGCTTAACCTTCGCCCACCGATCGCTGATGACGCCGGGATTACCGGCGGTCGGCCCCGGGGTATGAGGCAACTGAACCTTCGTTAAGTGTCAATTCCGGCGGGCGTGGGAGGCTCTGGTGGCAGCGCAAGATTCGGTCGATCACAAGTACGTCTACGACTTCGCCGAGGGCAACAAGGAGCTCAAGGACCTGCTCGGCGGCAAGGGTGCCAACCTGGCCGAGATGACCAACCTCGGCCTGCCGGTCCCGCCCGGCTTCACCATCACCACCGAGGCCTGCAAGGCGTACCTGGCGACCGGCCGGGAGCCGGACGGGCTGGCCGCCCAGATCGAGGCGCACCTGGAGTCCCTGGAGCGCGAGATGGGCCGCAGGCTCGGCGACCCGCAGGACCCGCTGCTGGTCTCCGTCCGCTCCGGCGCCAAGTTCTCCATGCCCGGCATGATGGAGACCGTCCTCAACGTCGGCCTCAACGACCGGAGTGTCGTCGGACTCAGCGCGCAGGCCGGCGGCAACGACCGGTTCGCCTGGGACTCCTACCGCCGGCTGATCCAGATGTTCGGCAAGACCGTCTGCGACGTGCCGGGCGAGGAGTTCGAGCACGCGCTCGAAGAGGCCAAGCGCGCCAAGGGTACGAAGAACGACCTCGACCTCGACGCCGACGACCTGCGCGGGCTGGTCGACGGGTACAAGAAGATCTTCGCCGAGCACACCGGCCGGGAGTTCCCCCAGGAGCCGCGCGAGCAGCTCGACCTGGCCATCCGCGCGGTCTTCGAGTCGTGGAACGCCGAGCGTGCGGTGGTCTACCGCCGGCAGGAGCGGATCCCGGCCGACCTCGGCACCGCGGTCAACGTGGTGTCCATGGTCTTCGGCAACCTTGGCCCCGACTCCGGCACCGGCGTCGCCTTCACCCGGGACCCGGCCAGCGGCGCGCAGGGCATCTACGGCGACTACCTGGCCAACGCCCAGGGTGAGGACGTGGTCGCCGGCATCCGCAACACGGTGCCGTTGCAGGAGCTGGAGCAGCTCGACAAGAAGTCCTACGACGAGCTGCTCGGCTTCATGGCCCGGCTGGAGGAGCACTACAAGGACCTCTGCGACATCGAGTTCACCATCGAGCGCGGCAAGCTCTGGATGCTGCAGACCCGGGTCGGCAAGCGCACCGCCGCCGCGGCCTTCGTGATCGCCGGCCAGCTCGTCGACGAGGGGCTGATCGACCCGGACGAGGCGCTGCACCGGGTCAACGGTGCGCAGCTCGCCCAACTGATGTTCCCCCGGTTCCGGCTCGACCACGAGTTCCGGCCGGTGGCCAAGGGCATCGGGGCGTCGCCGGGCGCGGCGTCGGGCAAGGTGGTCTTCACCTCCGCCCGCGCGGTCGAGCTGGCCGCCGAGGGGGAGTCGGTGATCCTGGTCCGCCGGGAGACCAACCCCGACGACCTCAACGGCATGATCGCCAGCAAGGGCATCCTCACCTCGCGCGGCGGCAAGACCAGCCACGCCGCCGTGGTGGCCCGCGGCATGGGCAAGACCTGCGTCTCCGGTGCCGACGAGCTGGACGTCAACATCCCGGCCAAGAAGTTCACCGTGGCCGGGCAGACCGTCAACGAGGGCGACATCGTCTCCATCGACGGCACCACCGGCAAGGTCTACCTCGGCGAGGTGCCGGTCATGCCGTCCGAGGTGGTGCAGTACTTCGAGGGCAGCCTCGACCCCGAGCACGTCGACAACGCGCTGGTCCGGGCCGTACACCGGATCATGACGCACGCCGACGCCAAGCGGCGGCTGGCGGTCCGGACGAACGCCGACACCGGCGCCGACGCGGCGCGGGCCCGGCGGTTCGGCGCCGAGGGCATCGGGCTGTGCCGCACCGAGCACATGTTCCTCGGCGACCGCCGGGAGCTGGTCGAGCGGCTGATCCTGGCCCGCACCGACGACGAGCGGCAGTCCGCGCTGGCCGCCCTGCTGCCGTTGCAGCGGGAGGACTTCGTGGAGATCTTCCGCGAGATGGACGGGCTGCCGGTCACCGTCCGGCTGATCGACCCGCCGCTGCACGAGTTCCTGCCCCCGCTGGAGCAGCTCGCCGTCAACGTCGCGGTCGCCCAGGAGCGTGGCGAGGACGTGGCCAAGGAGGAGGCGCTGCTCGCCGCCGTCCGGCGGATGCACGAGGAGAACCCGATGCTCGGCCTGCGCGGCGTACGGCTGGGCCTGGTCATCCCCGGTCTCTTCGCCATGCAGGTCCGGGCGATCGCGGAGGCCGCGGTCGCGGTCACCCGCGACGGCGCGGTGGCCAAGCCGGAGATCATGGTCCCGCTGGTCGGCGCCGTCCAGGAGCTGGAGACGGTACGTGCCGAGGCGGAGAAGATCATCGCCGAGGTGGTCGCGGACAGCGGCGTCGAGGTGCTGATCGGCACCATGATCGAGGTGCCCCGGGCGGCGCTGACCGCCGGGGAGATCGCCGAGGCGGCGCAGTTCTTCTCCTTCGGCACCAACGACCTGACCCAGATGGCCTGGGGCTTCTCCCGCGACGACGTCGAGGGCGCGTTCTTCTGGCGCTACCTGGAGCTGGGCATCTTCGGCATCTCGCCGTTCGAGTCCATCGACCGGGATGGCGTTGGCCGGCTGGTCCGGATCGCCGCCGAGGAGGGCCGGGCGGCCCGGCCCGAGCTGAAGCTCGGCGTCTGCGGCGAGCACGGCGGTGATCCCGACTCGGTGCACTTCTTCCACGAGGTCGGGCTGGACTACGTCTCCTGCTCGCCGTTCCGGGTCCCGGTGGCCCGCCTGGAAGCCGGCCGCGCGGTGGTGGAGACCGACGGCTCCGACTCCCGCTGATCGGAGTCGGACACGGGGTCGCCGGCGCGCCGGCCGGCGGCCCCGTCTCCGTCTCCGGCTCGTCGCGGCGCGTCGCCCGGCGCGCCGATCGACCCGCTCGGGCGTAACCTGGGCGCACTGTTCGATCAACCGGGAAGGGTGGCCGCATGACCAGCGTCTGGGAGAGCCTGACCGTCGACGCCCAGGACCCGTCCAGGCTCGCCCACTGGTGGGCCGAGGCGCTCGGCTACCAGGTGATCACCGAGAAGCCGGACGAGGTGGAGATCCGCAAGGCGCCGGACCAGGCCCCCGGCATCGTCTTCGTCCCGGTCACCGAGCCCAAGACGACCAAGAACCGACTGCACATCGACCTGCGCCCGGCGGACCAGGAGGCCGAGGTCGAACGGCTGGTCGACATGGGCGCCCGGCACGTCGACATCGGCCAGGGCGGGGTCGAGTGGACGGTGCTGTCCGACCCGGAGGGCAACGAGTTCTGCGTGCTTCGTGAGCGCGAGGAGTGAGCCGGGTTTGCGAGCCCCGCAGTCGCGAGCAGAGGCGGTGCGGCAGCGGGGATAGCGGTTGAGCGGCCGGTGGGACGACACGGCGCGCCTGATCGACGAGGCGCCCAAGGACACCGGGTACGGGCGGTCGCCGTACGAGCGGGATCGGGCGCGGGTGCTGCACTCGGCGGCGTTCCGCCGGCTGGCGACGAAGACCCAGGTGCACACGGCCGGGACCGACGACTTCCTGCGTACCCGGCTGACCCACTCGCTGGAGGTGGCGCAGATCGCCCGCGAGATGGGGGCGCGGCTGGGCTGCGACCCGGACGTGGTGGACACCGCCGGGCTGGCGCACGACCTCGGCCACCCACCGTTCGGGCACAACGGCGAGGACGCGCTCGATGAGCTGGCCGCTGACTGCGGCGGCTTCGAGGGCAACGCGCAGACGCTGCGGGTGCTCACCCGGCTGGAGGCGAAGGTCCTCGCCCCGGACGGCCGCTCCGTCGGGCTCAACCTCACCCGGGCGTCGCTCGACGCGGTCGGCAAGTACCCGTGGCCGCGCCGCCCCGGGCAGCGCAAGTTCGGCGTGTACGCCGACGACCGCCCGGTCTTCGACTGGCTGCGCGCCGGCGCCCCGCCCGGCGGCCGGCGCTGCCTGGAGGCGCAGGTCATGGACTGGGCCGACGACGTGGCGTACTCGGTGCACGACGTGGAGGACGGCATCCACGGCGGGTACGTGAGCCTGCGCCCGCTGCTGGAGGACGCCGACGAGCGGCGGGCGCTCTGCGCCGACGTGGCGGCCGCGTACTCGGGGGAGTCCCCGGACGACCTCGGTGAGGTGCTGGTCGAGCTGGTGGCCGAGCCGGCGCTCGCCCCGCTCGCCGCGTACGACGGCAGCCACCGGGCGCAGGCGGCGTTGAAGGCGACCACGAGCGTGCTCACCGGCCGGTTCGTCTCGACCGTGGTGGCCGCCACCCAGGAGCGCTTCGGCCCCGGCCCGCACCGCCGGTACGCCGCCGACCTGGTGGTGCCCCGCCGCATCCGGGCGCAGTGCGCGCTGCTCAAGGGCATCGCGCTGCGCTACGTGATGCGGCGCCCGGCCGCCGGCCCCCGGTACGCCAGCCAGCGGGAGATCCTCGCCGAGCTGGTCGCCGCCCTGATCGACCGCGCCCCGGACGGGTTGGACCCGGTCTTCGCCCTGCTGTGGCGGGACGCCCCGGACGACGCCGCCCGGCTGCGGGTGGTGATCGACCAGGTCGCCTCCCTCACCGACCCGGCGGCGCTGGCCTGGCACGGCCGCCTGGTGGGCGCGCGGCCCGGCCTCGGCTGAGCGGGTTCCGACCAGCAGTGGGTGGCCGGCACAGCTTAGGCTAGCCTAAGCAGCATGAGCGAGCGCCCGAAGAAGGTCACCGCCGCGAAGGTCCTGCGGACCGAGCGGCCCACCCCGCACCTGATCCGGCTGGTGCTGGGCGGTGCGGAGCTGACCGGCCTGCCGGTGGGCGCGTACACCGACCACTACATCAAGTTCGTCTTCCCGCCGGCCGGGATGAGCTACCCGCACCCGGTGGACCTGGCCGCCCTCAAGCGGGACCTGCCCCGCGAGCAGTGGCCGCGGCTGCGGGCGTACACGGTCCGGGCCTGGGACGCGGCCGCCGCCGAGCTGACCGTCGACGTGGTGCACCACGGCGACGAGGGGCTGGCCGGCCCTTGGGCCGCCGCCCTGTGCCCCGGCGACGAGGTGCTGTTCACCGGCCCTGGCGGCGCGTACGCCCCCAGCCCGGCCGCCGACTGGCACCTGCTGGCCGGCGACGAGAGCGCCCTGCCGGCGATCGCCGCCGCGCTGGAGCGGCTGCCCGTCGGCGCCGCCGCCAAGGTCTTCGTCGAGGTCGACGGCCCGGCCGACGAGCTGCCGCTGGCCAGCCCCGCCGCGGTGGAGCTGACCTGGTTGCACCGGTCCGGTCGCCCGGTCGGCGCGGCGCTGGTGGCGGCGGTGACCGCCCTGGAGTTCCCGCCCGGCGCGGTGCACGCCTTCGTCCACGGTGAGGCCGGATACGTCAAGGAGCTGCGCCGGCTGCTGCGGGTCGAGCGCGGGGTGCCCCGGGAGGCGCTCTCCATCTCCGGCTACTGGCGGCTCGGCATGGACGACGAGGGCTGGCGCTCGACGAAGGCCGGCTGGAACGCCCAGGTCGAGGCGGAAGAGGTGGCGGCCGTCGCCTGAGCGGCGGCCCCGGTCACCCGCCCCGTACGGCGATCCGGTAGAGCTGGGGCAGCAGCCACGGGGCGATCCACTCCTGCACCCCCTCCGGGGTGAAGTGCAGGCCGTCGCTGCGGACCCGCACCCCGCCGGCCTCCCAGGTGAACCGCCCGTCCGGGCAGACCCGCCGGTTCAGGTCGAGCACCGTCGCGCCGTGCCGCTCGGCGGCCGCCCGCAGCAGCCGGTTCCAGGCGTCCAGCCGGTCGGCGCCGTCCTCCGGCCACAGCCCGCCGTCCGGCCGCTCCGCCCGGTGGGTGTACGGCGCGGTCAGCAGCGTGACGTGGGCACCCCGTTCGGCCGCGATGCCGATGGCCCGGTCCAGCTCCCCGGTCAGGTACCGGTCGAACGCCGGGTCGCCGACGTGCTGCCAGCGCCCGTCCAGCCTGCGGTCCATCAGCTCCCAGCGGTCCAGCAGAATCACCGCCACGTCCGGGTCGTCGGCGCCTACGCCCCGCCGCCAGCGCTCGTCCCAGTGCTCGCAGCCCGGGTAGTTGGGATGCGGTTCCCCGAGGTAGCGCAGCTCCGGCAGGCGGGCGATGCCGCAGCCCTGCACGGCGCGCACGCTCACGGTCAGCTTCTCCTGCGGCGGCAGGTAGGTGCCGAGCGACCAGGCGACCGAGTCGCCCAGGAAGTCGATCCGCGGCGCCCCGGGCTTGCGGCCGGGCCGGCGGGCCGGTGGGGCCGAGGCGGGGGACTCCGGCGCGCCGCCGGCCGCCGCGGCCGGGGCGTCCAGCGCGATCGGTGGGCGGGACCGCGGGGCCGGCGGCACCGTGCCGAACACGGCGACCGCGGCCACCCCGGCGACCGCCGCGCCCGCCACCGCCGGCGCCGGGCGGGGCAGCCGTCGGGCCCGCCGGATCGGCCGCTCCACCAGCAGGTACGACCCGGTCGCGGCGGCCAGCGTGACCGCGCACCGGACGGCCAGCAGCGCGACCCCGGTCAGCCCGGTGCGCTCCCCGGTGAGCCACTGGAACAGCGGCCAGTGCCAGAGGTACACGCCGTAGGAGATCCGGCCGAGCCGGACCAGCGGGGGCAGCGCGAGCAGCCGGGCGGTCGGCGCGGTCGGGCTCACCGTGGCGTGCGCGATGACGGCCGCCACGGCCAGGGCCGCCAGGGTGAGGCCGCCCCGGTAGACCCAGCCGTCCCCGCCGTCGGCGGTGGCCCAGAGCCAGCCGGTCCCCACGGCCCCGGCCAGGGCGAGCCCGCCGAGCACCGGGTGCCGCACCCGCGCCGGCGTGCCGGCCGGTGTCGTCCTCCTGGACAGCGACACGGCCAGCCCGGCGCCGACCAGCAGGGCCACCGCCCGGGTGTCGGTGCCGTAGTAGACCCGGTCCACCGCGCCGGGCGCGAAGAGTGCCGCCGCGGCGAGCGCCGAACCGGCCGCGCCGAGCAGGGTCACCGTGCGGAGCCCGCCGAGTCCCGGCGGGGACGGCGGCGCGCCTGCCCCACGTCGTCGGGCGCGGGGCGCCGTCCACGCCAGCAGCGTCACCAGCAGCAGCGGCCAGACCAGGTAGAACTGCTCCTCGATGCCGAGCGACCAGGTGTGCTGCAACGGCGACGGGCTGCCGGTGGCGGCGAAGTAGTCCCCGGAGCGGTGCGCCATCCGCCAGTTCGCCAGGTAGCCGAGCGCGGCCAGCGCGTCCCAGCGCAGCGCGGGCAGCTCGGTGCCGGGCAGCAGCCGGCGGGAGACCAGCAGGACGACGAGGAGCACCAGGAGCAGCGCCGGGAGGAGCCGGCGGATGCGCCGGCCCCAGAAGGCCGTCAGGTCGATCCGCCCGGTGTCCCGGTGCTCGGCGAGCAGCAGCGAGGTGATCAGGAACCCGGAGAGGACGAAGAACGCGTCCACGCCGAGGAATCCGCCGGGGAGCGCCGCCACCCCGCCGTGGAAGGCGAGCACCGCGGCCACCGCCAACGCCCGGACGCCGTCCAGCGCCGGCTGGTACGCGATCCGGGGTCCGCCTGCACCCGACATGCGCCGGTTGTCCCCGTCGCCGCCGGGTCTACACCCGGCCGCGCCGGTGTCACCCGGTGGTGGAGGCGAGACAGCGGTCGGCCAGGACGGTGCCGACCCGGTCGGCGGAGCGGGCGATGCGGCGGCGGATGACCCGCAGGTGCGCCGCGACCGCGCCGGGGACCACCAGGGCCGCCACGGTGACCGCCAGCCAGGGCGGGCCGGCGGCCAGCACCGCCAGGGCGGCGGCCAGGCCCAGCAGCACGCTGTTGAGCAGGGCGATCATGCCGGCCTGGCTGACCAGGTCGCGGAACCAGTGCCGCCGGAACGGCTCCGGCGCGAAGGGGCCATGGTCGTCCAGCGTCGGCATCATCACGTACGCCGTCAGGTCGGGCGCCCGCCGGGCCAGGTAGGTGCGCAGCACGGTGGCCGCCACGGCGTACCGGCGGCCCCGGTCGTTCAGCTCGACCTGGCGGGCGAAGACCGAGATCCCGAGGAGCAGGACCAGCACCCCGACGCCGGCCAGGACGGCGGGCCGCGCCCGGCCGTCCGGGCTGCCGGTGGTGATCAGCCCCGCGGAGACGGCGGTGGCGGCGGAGGCCACCGCGAGGAAGAAGGTGAACCGGGCCGCCGACTGGTCGTGCACCGCGCGGCTCAGCTCCCGCAGGTGCTCGTACTCGGCGAGGGCGATGGTCAGCGGTACGTCCGTGTCCTGGGCCATCCGGCGTTCCTCCTCGCGGTCGCGGCCCCCACCGTAGCCAAGATCCGCAAGGGTGGAGATGCACGGTATCGGCCCGGCGGGAACCGTCGTCCGATCAGGATTGGGCCATGGCGGAGCAGGCGGGGGAGAGTGCGGCCGGTGCGGGGCGTACCGACCAGGTGGTCCTGTGGCTGGGCGTCGTCGGGGTGCTGGCGGTGGTCGGCTGGGGCCTGTTCGGCGGCACGTCCCTCGCCGGGTTCGGCAAGTCCGGGCTGGCCTGGGTGATCAACACGTTCGGCTGGTTCTTCGTGGTGGCCGCGGACGCCTTCCTGGTCCTCTCCGTGGTGCTCGGGGCGTCCCGGTTCGGCCGGATCCGGCTCGGCGCGGACGACGACGAGCCGGAGTTCAGCACGCTCGCCTGGGTGTCGATGATGTTCAGCACCGGCATGGGGATCGGCCTGGTCTTCTACGCGGTCGCCGAACCGATCCAGCACTACGCGTCGCCGCCGCCGGCCGCCGGGGTGCAGCCGCAGAGCGCCGAGGCCGCCTCGGTGGCCATGCAGTACACGCTCTTCCACTGGACGCTGCACCCCTGGGGGATCTATGCGATCGCCGCGCTGGCGCTGGCGTACTCGACGTTCCGCAAGGGGCGCGGCAGCCGGATCTCGGCCGCCTTCGAGCCGCTGCTCGGCGCGCGGGCGTACGGTCCGGTCGGGCGGGCCATCGACCTGCTCGCGGTCTTCGCCACCGTGTTCGGCTCGGCGACCAGCCTGGGGCTCGGCGCGCTCCAGGTGACCGCCGGCCTCGACTCCGCCACCGGGGTGCCGGACAGCGTCGCCGTCGAACTGGTGGTGATCGCGGCGCTCACCGCCGCCTTCGTGGTCTCCGCGTTCACCGGGCTGCACAAGGGGATCAAGTGGCTGTCGACCAGCAACGCGGTGCTGGCCGCCGGGCTGATGGCCTTCGTCTTCGTGGCCGGCCCGACGATCTACACGCTGGAGGTGCTGCCGGCCTCGGTCGGCGACTACCTCAGTCACCTGGTGGTCATGTCGACCCGGACCGGCGCGTTCAGCGATCCGGCCTGGCTGGGCTCGTGGACGATCTTCTACTGGGCGTGGTGGATCTCCTGGGCGCCGTTCGTCGGCATCTTCATCGCCCGGATCTCGCGGGGGCGTACGGTCCGGGAGTTCGTCACCGGGGTACTGCTGGTGCCGAGCGGGGCGAGCATCATCTGGTTCGCGATCATGGGCGGCACCGCCCTGCGGGTGCAGCGGACCGGCACCCGGGACCTGGTCGCCGACGTCGGGGCGAGCGCCGAGAACGCCCTGTTCGGGCTCCTGCACGCGCTGCCGCTGGCGACGGTCACCACGGTGCTGGCGGCGGTGCTGGTGGCGCTCTTCTTCATCACCGGCGCGGACTCGGCCGCGCTGGTGCTCGGCTCGCTGAGCTCCCGGGGCGCGCTGCGGCCGCACCGGGGCGTGGTGGTGCTCTGGGGCGTACTGATCGGCGCGGTGGCGGCGGCGCTGCTGCTCGCCGGCGGCCTGGCCGCGCTGCAGCAGGCCACCATCCTGGTCGCGCTGCCCTTCGTGGTGGTGATGCTCGCCCTGGCGGTCGCCCTCGTCCGGGAGATGGCCACCGACCCGGCGGTGCAGCCGCGGGCCCGGCCGCGCCGCTCCGGACTGGCCGCGGCGGTGCGCGCCGCCCGGTCATACGAGGAGGAGGAACCGCCGCCGGTGACCCGCTGGTTCCATCGTCCCCGGGGCTGAACCGCAGCCCGATTCCCGACGAAGTCGGTCTACCTCGAAATGTAGTAGGAGTGCTACATTTCGCGGTACTGATCCGACACACCCGGGGGAGCGGTCATGACCGCGGTTCAACTACCGGGAGTCGACGCGACTCCCCACCCGCCTGACGAGGGCCTGGTCCTCGACGTCCGCGACCTGCGCATGCGGTACGGCACCGTCGACGTGCTGCACGGGGTCGACTTCACCGCCCGGCGCGGCGAGGTGCTCGCCCTGCTCGGGCCCAACGGCGCCGGCAAGACCACCACGATCGAGATCCTGGAGGGCTTCCGGATGCGCTCGGCCGGGGAGGTCCGGGTCCTCGGCGTCGACCCCGGCCGGGGCGACGAGCGCTGGCGCGCCCGGATGGGCGTGGTGCTCCAGTCCTGGCGGGATCACGGCAAGTGGCGGGTCCGGGACGTGCTGACCCACCTGGGCGCCTTCTACGCCCCGTACGACACCGACCGGATACGCCGGCCCTGGCCGGTCGACGACCTGCTGGACGCCGTGGGCCTCGCCCCCCAGGCGGGCAAGCGGGTGCACCAGCTCTCCGGCGGCCAGCGCCGCCGGCTCGATGTGGCGGTCGGCATCGTGGGCCGCCCGGAGCTGCTCTTCCTGGACGAGCCGACGGTCGGCTTCGACCCGGCCGCCCGGCGCGAGTTCCACGAGCTGGTGCACCGTCTCGCCGACCTGGACGAGACCACCATCCTGCTCACCACGCACGACCTGGACGAGGCGGAGAAGCTGGCCGACCGGATCCTCATTCTGGCCGGCGGCCGGATCGTCGCCGACGGCTCGCCGGACGAGCTGTCCCGTCGGGTCGCGGGGGACGCGGAGATCCGCTGGACCCGGGACGGGGAGCGTTTCGTGCACTCCGCCGCCGACGCCACCGGCTTCGTCCGCGACCTGCTCCGCCAGTACGGCGACGCCGTGCAGGAGCTGGAGGTCCGCCGGGCGAGCCTGGAGGACGCGTACATGGCACTGGTCTACGAAGAGGAATCCGGGGTGCGGGCCGGCACGGCGACCCGGGTGTGGCGGCAGGGGAGCAGCGACCGATGAACCCGACCGTGGCGGCCGTCCGGGCCGGCGTCCAGCGCGGCGTGATCGAGCTGCGTAACTCCTTCACCAACGCTCAGGACCTGTGGAACTACTTCTTCCCGACCGCGGCCCTGCTGACCGCCATGTTCTTCATGCGCGGTTCCACGGTGCCCGGCACCTCCTTCTCCCTCGGGGCCCGAACGCTGCCCAGCGCCCTCGGCATGGGGCTGGCCTTCGGCGGCATGCTGGTCCTCGCCTCGCAGCTGGTCATCGAGCGGGAGGACGGCACCCTGCTGCGCGCCAAGGCCACCCCGAACGGGATGCTCGGCTACCTGGTCGGCAAGATCATCCTGATGTCGACGGTGGCGCTGGTGAGCATGTCCGTCCAGCTCGTCCCGGCGCTGTTCTTCCTGGACGGGCTCCGGGTGACCAGCGCGTCCGCCTGGTTCACCCTGCTCTGGGTGGCGGTGCTCGGCCTGGTCGCCACCCTGCCGATGGGCGCGGTCCTCGGCGCGCTGATCGAGAACCCGCGCAACCTCGGGCTGGTCATGCTGCCGAACATGGGGCTGATCGCCCTCTCCGGCATCTTCTACCCGATCAACGGCTACCCGGGGTGGCTGCAGGGCGTCGCCCAGGTCTTCCCGATCTACTGGCTAGGGTTGGGGATGCGTTCGGCGCTGCTGCCCGACGGCATGGCCGCGGTCGAGCTCGACGGCTCCTGGCGGCACCTGGAGACGCTCGGCGTGCTCGGCGCGTGGGCGGTGCTCGGGCTCGTGCTGGCGCCGGTCGTGCTGCGCCGGATGGCCCGCCGGGAATCCGGCTCGCGGGTGGCCGCCCGCCGGGAGCGGGCCATGCAGCGGGTCGGATGAGAGGGCGTCAATGAGCGAGACCGTGCACAACCGGATCGCGGTGCTGCGCGCCGAGCGGGGCATCTCCCGCCGGCAGCTCGCCGACGCGCTGGGCGTGCACTACCAGACGGTCGGCTACCTGGAGCGGGGTGAGTTCCGGCCCAGCCTGCACCTGGCGCTGCGGATCGCCGCGTTCTTCGAGGTGCCGGTCGAGGTGGTCTTCTCCATCGAGCCGTTCCCCCGGATCGGCGACGTGACCAGCGGCGCGGGCCGCTCCGCCTGACCGCGCGGCCCGCCGGTCCGGCGGGCCGCGGCGTCCTTCGCCACACGGGGCGTCCCCCAACCACCGGATCGTCGGTCCGGCAGGGCAGGATGTACGCCGAGGAGGTGGCGGAGATGGCGGGGCGGATCCGGGACGAGGACATCGCGCTGGTCCGCGAGCGCACCTCCATCGCCGAGGTCATCTCCGACACGGTCACGCTGAAGTCGGCCGGCGGCGGCAACCTCAAGGGCCTCTGCCCGTTCCACGACGAGAAGAGCCCGTCGTTCAACGTCTCGCCCGCCCGCAACGTCTGGTACTGCTTCGGCTGCGGGGCCGGCGGGGACGCGATCAAGTTCCTGATGGACGCGGAGCACCTCAGCTTCGTCGAGTCCGTCGAGCGGCTCGCCGCCCGCGCCGGCATCCAACTGCGGTACGTGGAGGAGGACCGGTCCGCCCCGCGCAGCCGGCCCCAGCAGGGGCAGCGGCAGCGGCTGGTCGGCGCGCACGCGGCCGCGGTGGAGTTCTACCGCGCCCAGCTCACCACGGCCGGCGCCCGCCCGGCCCGGGAGTTCCTGGCCCAGCGGGGCTTCGACCGGGCCGCCGCCGACCGGTACGGCTGCGGCTTCGCCCCCGAGGGCTGGGACCTGCTCACCAGGCACCTGCGCCAGCAGGGCTTCACCCACGACGAGCTGGTCACCGCCGGGCTGTCCCGACCGGCCCGGTCGGGCTCCCTGATCGACCGGTTCCGCCGCCGGCTGCTCTGGCCGATCCGCGACCTCACCGGCGACGTCATCGGGTTCGGCGCCCGCAAGCTCTTCGACGACGACGACGGCCCGAAATACCTGAACACCCCCGAGACGCCGATCTACAAGAAGTCGCACGTGCTCTACGGCATCGACCAGGCCAAGCGGGAGATCGCCAAGCAGGGCAAGGTGGTCGTCGTCGAGGGCTACACCGACGTGATGGCCTGCCATCTGGCCGGGGTGACCACCGCCGTGGCGACCTGTGGCACCGCGTTCGGCTCGGACCACATCGGGGTGCTGCGCCGCCTGCTGCTGGATACCGACGCGGTGGCCGGCGAGATCATCTTCACCTTCGACGGGGACGCCGCCGGCCAGAAGGCCGCGCTGCGCGCGTTCGAGGACGACCAGCGCTTCGTCGGGCGCACCTTCATCGCGGTCAGCCCGGACAACATGGACCCGTGCGAGCTGCGCCTGGCCAAGGGCGACCTGGCGGTCCGCGACCTGGTGGCCCGCCGCGAGCCGCTGGTCGACTTCGCGCTGCGCCACATGATCAACCGGTACGACCTGGACACCGTCGACGGGCGGGTGGAGGCGATGCGCCGGGCCGCCCCGCTGGTCGCCAAGATCAAGGACCGGGAGAAGCGCCCGGAGTACGTCCGCAAGCTCGCCGGTGACCTCGGCATGGAGATCGAGCCGGTGCAGCGGGCGGTGCTGGTCGCCGGCAACGGCCACCCGACCGGCGAGCGGCCCGCCTCGGCCCGGCCCGCCCCGGCCGCCCCCGCCGTGGACAGTCCGCAGTCGATGGTCGAGCGGGAGGCGCTCAAGCTCGCCGTCCAGGAGCCGGTGCTGGCCGGACCGATGTTCGACGCGGTCGAGGCCTCCGAATACCGCCACCCCGTCCACGTGGCGGTGCGGGCGGCCATCGCCTCGGCCGGCGGCGCGGCGGCGGCCACGGGCGGCGCGGTCTGGATCGAGCAGGTCCGCGACGCCTGCGAGGACCTGGCCGCGAGCGCGCTCGTCGGCGAGCTGGCCGTCGAGCCGCTGCGCATCGACGGCGAGCCCGACCCGCGCTACGTCTCGATCACCATGGCCCGCCTCCAGTGGGGTTCGGTGACCGCGCGGATCAAGGACCTCAAGTCCAAGGTCCAACGGATCAACCCGGTCAGCAACAAGGACGAGTACTTCGCGCTCTTCGGCGAACTGCTCTCGCTGGAGCAGCACGCGCGGGCGCTGCGCGAGCAGGCCGCCGGAGGACTGTGATGGGACTGTTCAACCGGAAACCGAAGCTGCCCCCCGCCGACCGCCCGCCGCTGGCGCCCGACGAACGGGTGCTCGCCTGGGCCGCGGCCGGCAACGGCGAGGGCGACGGCGACGGCGTGCTGGTCGCCAGCAACCTCGGCCTCTGGCTGCCCGGCCGGGGGCACCGGCTGGGCTGGCACGACATCCTCAAGGCGATCTGGTCGGGGCGGGAGCTGACCGTCACGCCGGCGGAGCGGGTCGCCGAACGGGACGGCTACCTGGTGGTGGCCGACTGCCCGGCCGAGACGTACCTGCTGCTCGACCCCGGGGAGCTGCCGCACCAGGTGCGGGCGCGGGTCACCCGCTCGGTGGCGTACACCGCGCACCACGAGGTGCCCGGCGGCGCCGGGCGGGTCGCCGCCCGCCGGGTGGCCGGCGTGGACGGGCTGACCTGGACGGTCCGCTACGACCCGGGCACCCCGACCGGGGACGACGAGGTGGCCGCCGAGACCGACCGGCTGGTCGCCGCCGCGCGCGCCGCGACCGCCCCGGCCGACGTCTGACGCCCAGCCGCTCCGGTAGTCCACTAGCAATTGGATTAACCGGTCGATGATGTCGGACCCGGCCGCTAGGGTCGGCCGGTGACCACTGCTCAACCACTCATCCAGGCTCGGGGGCTGGTGAAGCGGTTCGGCGACTTCACCGCCGTCGACGGCATCGACGTCGAGGTGCGACCCGGTGAGGCGTTCGGCTTTCTCGGGCCGAACGGCGCCGGCAAGTCCTCCACCATGCGCATGGTCGGCTGCATCTCCCCGCCGAGCGGCGGCGAGCTGCGCATCCTCGGCATGGACCCGGTCCGCGACGGCCCGGCGATCCGGGCCCGGCTGGGCGTCTGCCCCCAGCTGGACAACCTCGACCCGGAGCTGACCGTCCGGGAGAACCTCACCACCTACGCCCGCTACTTCGGCATTCCCCGCCGGGTGGCCCGCGGGCGCGCGGCCGAGCTGCTCGACTTCGTCCAGCTCGCCGAGCGCGCCGACAGCAAGGTCGAGCCGCTCTCCGGCGGCATGAAGCGCCGGCTGACCATCGCCCGCGCGCTGGTCAACAACCCGGAGATCGTCCTGCTCGACGAACCCACCACCGGGCTCGACCCGCAGGCCCGGCACCTGGTCTGGGAGCGGCTGTTCCGGCTCAAGCAGCAGGGCGTCACCCTGGTGCTCACCACCCACTACATGGACGAGGCCGAGCAGCTCTGCGACCGCCTCGTGGTGATGGACGGCGGTCGGATCGTCGCGGAGGGCTCGCCCCGGGCCCTGATCGAGGAGCACTCCACCCGGGAGGTGGTGGAGCTGCGCTTCGCCGCCGACTCGCAGGAGGCGTTCGCCGGCAAGCTCGACGGGCTGGGGGAGCGGGTCGAGGTGCTGCCCGACCGGATCCTGCTCTACGTCGCCGACGGCGACGCGGCGGTCGCCGAGGTCACCGCGCTCGGCCTCGTCCCCGCCAGCGTCCTGGTCCGGCGCAGCAGCCTGGAGGACGTGTTCCTGCATCTCACCGGCCGGACGCTGGTGGACTGACGACCTGCGGGCCGGCCTGCCGCGGCCCCACGTAGCATCGGCGGGTGACGGGGGAGGTCCACAATGGAAAGTCAAGCGCGTCGCCAGGCCGGGTTGACGGCACTCTACCTGGGTGTCTTTGCCACGATCTGGTTCAGCGTGCCGGCGGCGGATCCGCCGCTACGCACCCTGCTCGTGGCGGGCAGCGGTGCGGCCCTGCTCACCGCGCTGGTCGGCGCGGCCATGCTGATCCGGGCCGGCCGGCCGGCGGTCCGCAACCCGGCCACCGACCGCCGGTACGGGATCATCGTGCTGGTCGAGCTCGCCGTCGGTGCGCTCGGTGCGCTGGCGCTGGCTGCGGCCGGCCGGACCGAGCTCATCCCGGTGCTGGTCTGCGCCGTGGTCGGCGTGCACTTCTTCCCCCTGGCCCCCGTGTTGCGCGACCGGTTGCTGGTCCCGCTCGGGGTGACGCTCTCCCTGGTCGCGCTGGCCGGGCTGGTCGTGGGGCTCGCCTCCTCCGTCTCTGCGGGCCTGGTCGTCGGCTGCGGCGCCGGCCTGCTGCTCTGGGGCTACGCGCTGCTGGCGCTGGTCAGAGGAGCCCGCGCGGCGGGGTGATCCTGCACTACGCCGTCCCCCGCTGACGCCCGCCCACCTCGTTGATCATGAAGTTGTTGCCGTCCACATCGGCGTGTCGCGGCAACAACCCCATGATCGACGCCGCCGTTGCGGGGCGGATGGGGAATAGAGGCGACATCGCCGGTCGGCGGCCGTAGGGTGGCCGGCGGTCTGTCGTACCCCGGAGGTAGGAAGGCCGTGACGGGCGGAGAGCGGGGGTGGTCGACGTGAGCGTGGCGGAGCGGGCCCGGCCGGCGTTGCCGCGGGTGCCGGCGCTGGCGGTGCTCGCGCACTACCTGGTGGGCTACCGGCGCACCTGGCGGGCGGGCGTCTTCTCGTCCTTCCTGCTGCCGGTGCTCACCGTGGTCGGCTTCGGGTTCGGCGTCGGCGCCTACGTCGACCAGGGCGTCGGCGGCGTGCGCTACCTCGACTGGCTGGTGCCGGGCCTGATCGCCTCCACCGCGATGCAGGTGGCGATCGGCGAGTCGACCTGGCCGGTGCTGAGCAACTTCCGCTGGATCAAGACGTACTTCGCGCAGGTCGCGGCGCCGCTGCGGGTGGGTGACATCCTCGCCGGCCACCTCGCCTTCGTGCTGTTCCGGGCGTTCACCAGCACGGCCGCGTTCCTGCTGGTGACCGCCCTGTTCGGGGCGCTGCGCTCGCCGTGGGCGGTGGCCGTGCTGCCGGTGGTGCTGCTGCTCAGCCTGGCGGTCGCCGCGCCGACCTTCGCGTTCAGCGCCTGGGCGCCGAGCGACAGCTACCTGGCGCTGCTGTTCCGCTTCGCGGTGATCCCGATGACGCTCTTCGCCGGGGTGTTCTTCCCGGTCGAGTCGCTGCCGCAGGGGCTGCGCTGGCTGGCGTACGCGACGCCGCTCTGGCACGGGGTGGACCTCTGCCGGGCCGCCACGCTCGGGGTGGCGCCGCAGTGGTCGATCCCCGGTCACCTGCTCTACCTGGCCGCCTGGGCGCTCGCCGGCTGGTTGCTGGCCCGGCGCGCGTTCCGCCGCAATCTCGTCGTCTAGGGGAGGAGTGTCGTGGTCGGTCTCGTCCTGCCCCGGCTGGTCAGCTTCGAGGGGGCGCCGCGCCGGTCCGCCTCGGTGGCCGAGCGCAACTTCACGTCGCTGAAGAGCGCGTACTGGCTGGTGCTCATCTCCGGCTTCCTGGAGCCGGTGCTCTACCTCTTCTCCATCGGCATCGGGGTGGGGGCGCTGGTCGGCGACCTCACCCTCCCCGGCGGCCGGGTCGTCTCGTACGCCGGGTTCGTCGCGCCGGCGATGCTGGCCTCGTCGGCGATGAGCGGCGCGCTGGCGGAGACCACCTTCAACTTCTTCGGGAAGATGAAGTTCATGAAGCTGTACGACGGGATCATCGCGACCCCGGTGCAGCCGTTCGAGATCGCCCTCGGCGAGCTGGGCTGGGCGATGATCCGGGGCACGCTCTACTCGGCGGCCTTCCTCGTCGTCATGGTGGTGATGGACCTGACCAGCGTGGGCCGGGCGGTGACCGCGTTCCCGGCGGCGGTGCTGGTCGGCTTCGCGTTCGGCGCGCTCGGCATGGCCGTCGCCACGTTCATGCGCAGCTGGCAGGATTTCGACCTGATGGGCTCCGCCCAGTTCACCCTCTTCCTCTTCTCCGGCACCTTCGTCCCGGCCGAGGCGTACCCTGCCGTGCTGCGCTGGGTGGTCGAGCTGACCCCGCTCTACCGGTCGGTGCACCTGATCCGGGGCATCTCCGTCGGCGGGGCCGGCTGGTCGTGGCTGCTCGACGTGGCGTACCTGCTGGTGCTGACCGGGGTCGGGCTGTTGGTGGCATCGCGACGGATGGGGAGGTTGCTCTACAAGTAGCTGGTTAATCACCGGCCCTCACAGGGCATGTCCAGGGGCGACGCCGACGACGAGGGAGTGGCGATGGCCTCCGACGAGACTTCCGCCCGCAGGGGGCGCAACCGCGGGCCGGTCGGCCCGGACGACGGGCCGGACAGCCCGACCCAACTGCCGGGCGCCGGGTGGAAGGCCGCGCTGAAGCGCACGGTCAAGGAGTTCCAGGACGACAGCCTCACCGACTGGGCGGCCGCGCTCACCTACTACGGAGTGCTTTCGATCTTCCCGGGCATGCTGGTGCTCATCTCGGTGCTCGGGCTGCTCGGCAACAGCGCCACCGAGGGGGTCAAGGACACCGTCAACCAGGCGGTACCCGAGAAGAACATCCGCGGGATCATCGAGACCGCTATCACCCAGGCGGGCACCTCCGGCGGCCTGGCCAGCATCGCCGCGATCATCGGTCTGCTCGCCGCCTTCTGGTCGGCCTCCGGCTACATCGCTGCCTTCATGCGCGCCTCCAACACCATCTACGACGTGCCGGAGGGGCGGCCGATCTGGAAGACCCTGCCGATCCGGCTCGGGGTGACCGCCCTGGTCGGCGTCCTGCTGCTGGCCGCCGCGGTGATCGTGGTCTTCACCGGCGGCCTCGCCGAGCAGGTCGGCAGCGCGATCGGGCTGGGCTCGACGGCCGTCACGGTGTGGAACATCGTCAAATGGCCGGTGCTGCTCATCCTGGTCAGCCTGATGTTCGCGATCCTCTACTGGGCCTCGCCGAACGCCCGGCACGGCGGTTTCCGCTGGGTCAGCCCGGGCGGCGTGCTGGCGGTGGTGATCTGGCTGGTGATCTCCGGCCTCTTCGCCCTCTACGTCAGCAACTTCGGCTCGTACAACAAGACCTACGGGGCGCTGGCCGGCGTGATCATCTTCCTGGTCTGGCTCTGGCTGAGCAACATCGCGATCCTGCTCGGCGCGGAGTTCGACGCCGAACTGGAGCGCGGACGCGCCATCGAGGCCGGGCACCCGGCCGAGGAGGAGCCGTACGTCGAACTGCGCGACGACCGCAAGGTCAAGAAGAAGCGCAACTCCGCCTCCGGCCGCTGACCCGCGCGACCCGATCGCCCCGCCGCACCCCGCGCGGCGGGGCGGTCCCTTCTCCGTTCCCGGAGCCGGTCCAGGCGTCGGCTCCCTCGCGGACCGTCGCGTCGGCGCCGTCCGACCCCGGTGACCAGCGCGGCTTTTAGTGATCCACTACGCGCTTTTGCTCAGATGGACAAAAGTTTGGCTCGGATCGCGCTGAAGCTATGGACACGCGGGCCGGAAGCCTCCTACTGTGTCGGACACGACACATCGCAGTTGCGTCGATGTGAACGACTCCGATGCGGAGGTGAGTCCCGGTGCGAACGGTGGACCCCCTGCACGTACGGCTGCTCCGGTTGCTCCGCGACGAGGGGCCGGTGTCCCGGGCGGAGCTCGGCGACCGGTTGCAGATGCCGCGGCCCCGCCTCCTCACCGAGCTGGAGCGGCTGGTCGGCCTCGGCTACGTCGCCGAGGCGGGGCTGGCCGCGTCCCGCGGCGGGCGGCGCTCGACGTTGGTCGAGCTGAGCCCGCACCTGCGCTTCGCCGCGGTCGACCTGGGCGCCAGCTCGATCGACGTCGAGGTGGTCAACGGCCGCCTCGAACCGGTGGTCGCCTACACCGAGCCGGCCGACATCCGCTCCGGCCCGAAGGTGACCCTCCAGCGGGTCAACGAGCTGCTGCACAAGGCAAAGGTGGACGGCGCGTACGAGCGGCTCGACGCGGTCGGCATCGGCGTGCCCGGGCCGGTGAGCTTCCGCGACGGCGTGCCGGTCTCGCCGCCGATCATGCCGGGCTGGGACCGCTTCCCGGTCCGCGAGCTGCTCACCCGGGAGCACGGCTGCCCGGCGGTGGTCGACAACGACGTCAACATCATGGCGATCGGCGAACGGCACGGCGGGGTAGCCCACTCGGTGGACGACTTCCTCTTCATCAAGATCGGCACCGGGATCGGCTGCGGCATCTACCTCAGCGGCGAGGTGTACCGCGGCACCGACGGTTGCGCCGGGGACATCGGCCACATCCAGGTCGACGCGAACGGTCCGATGTGTTCCTGCGGCAACCTCGGCTGCCTGGAGGCGCTGTTCAGCGGCGCCGCGCTGGCCAAGGAGGCGACCGCGGCGGCCCGTGCCGACATCTCCCCGGCGCTCGCCGAGCGGCTCGACGCCCGGGGCGCGTTGACCGCGCTGGACGTCGCGCAGGGGGCGGCCGAGGGGGACGTCACCTGCATCCAGCTCATCCGCGACGGCGGCCGGCGGGTCGGCGGCGTACTGGCCGGGCTGGTTAGCTTCACCAACCCGTCGATGATCGTGATCGGCGGCGGGCTCGCCCAGCTCGGGCACATCCTGCTCGCCGAGATCCGCAGCGTGGTCTACCGCCGGTCGCTGCCGCTCGCCACCGGCAACCTGCCGGTCGTCCTCTCCGAGCTCGGCCCGCGGGCCGGGGTGGCGGGGGCGGCCGTGCTCGCCAGCGACCTGGCCTTCGGGGAGGCGTCATGAGTGCCCGCGACAGCGACCCGGCCGTCGCGGGGGCTGGCCCGGCCGGCGCCGACGACACGGGGGAGTCGGCCGGCCGGGGCCGGCCACCGGCGAGCGAGAGCGAGGAGGCCGCCGTGACGAAGGCGCCACTGGTCGAAGCCCCCGCCGACACCGTCGCGGGCGAGGTGGTCCTGCGCCTCACCGACGTGGTCAAGACCTTCCCCGGCGTACGCGCGCTGGACGGGGTGCAACTGGAGGTGCGCGCCGGCGAGGTGCACTGCCTGCTCGGGCAGAACGGCGCCGGCAAGTCCACCCTGATCAAGGTGCTCTCCGGGGTGCACCGGCCGGACTCCGGCGAGGTCCACTGGCGCGGCGAGCCGGCGGCCTTTGCCAACCCGCAGGCCGCGATGCGGGCCGGGATCGCCACCATCTACCAGGAACTCGACCTGGTCGAGGACCTCTCGGTAGGGGAGAACGCCTTCCTCGGCCACGAGCCGCGCCGGTTCGGGTTCGTCCGGCGCGGCCGGATGGCCCGCCGCACCCGGGAGATCCTCGGCCGCCTCGGCCACCCGGAGATCCCGCCGGGCCGGATGGTCCGGGCGCTGCCCGCCGCCGGCAAGCAGATCGTCAGCATGGCGCGGGCGCTCTCCCACGAGGCCCGACTGATCATCATGGACGAGCCGAGCGCGGTGCTGGCCCACGACGAGGTGGACAACCTGTTCCGCATCATCCGGGAGCTGACCGCGCAGGGCATCGCGGTCATCTACATCTCGCACCGGCTGGAGGAGATCCGCGAGATCGGCGACCGGGTGACCGTACTCAAGGACGGCCGGACCACCGCGGCGAACCTGCCGGCGCGCGACACCCCGACCCGCGACCTGGTCGCCCTGATGACCGGCCGCAGCATCGAGTACGTCTTCCCGGACCGCCCGGCCGCCGACCCCGACGGCGCCGAGCTGCTGCGGGTGGACGGCCTGACCCGGGCCGGCGAGTTCGCCGACGTCTCGCTGACCGTGCGGGCCGGCGAGATCGTCGGGGTCGCCGGGCTGGTCGGCTCGGGCCGCTCCGAGCTGCTGGAGACCATCTACGGCGCCCGCCGCGCGCAGGCCGGCACCGTCCGGATGGGCGGCCGTACCCTGCGGCCCGGCAGCGTCGGCGCGGCGGTGCGGGCCGGCATGGGGATGGCCCCCGAGGAGCGCAAGAGCCAGGCGCTGCTGCTCGGCGAGCCGATCTACCGCAACGTCACCCTGGCGACCTTCGGCCGGTACGCCCGCCTCGGCTTCACCGACGCCGGGCGGGAGCGGGCCGAGGCGGACCGCATCGCCGACTCCCTGGAGCTGCGTCCCCGCGACGTGCGGCGGCCGGTGCGCACCCTGTCCGGGGGCAACCAGCAGAAGGTGGTGGTGGGGCGCTGGCTGCTCGGCGACACCCGGCTGCTGCTGCTCGACGAGCCGACCCGGGGCGTGGACGTGGGGGCCCGAGCCGAGCTGTACCAGGTCATCCGGCGGTTGGCCGCCCGGGGCGTCGGCGTCCTGCTGGTCTCCAGCGAGGTGCCCGAGGTGCTCGGGCTCGCCGACCGGGTCCTGGTGATGCGCGAGGGCCGGATGGTCCGCGAGGCCCCGGCCGGCGAACTCGACGAGAACACGGTGCTCGACCTCGTCATGGCGGGGTCCCTCATGGAAGGTACGCCAGCATGAGCGAGCGAATCATCAACGCAGCGCCGGAAAGCCTCATGGCGGCGCCGAGCGAAGCGAGGCGGCGGCATGAGTGAGACGACTCCCACGGCGACGCCGGCGCGGGCGGCGGACCTGCCGGCGCAGTCGCCGCCGGTGGACCCGGCCGAGACCGCCGCGGCGACCGCGAAGTCCGACGCGCCGGGCCGGCTCTCCTGGTGGCGGGGCGACGGCGGCGACGGCGCCAAGCGAAACCTGGGCCTGCTGGCGACCCTGGTGGTGCTCGTCGTCATCGGCATCCTCACCCGGCCCGACCTGTACGGGAACGCGAGCTGGGTGTGGGGCAACACCCTCACCATCCTCAAGCTGGCCTCGGTGGTCGGCGTGGTCACCGTCGGGATGACCTTCGTGATCATCGGCGGGGGCATCGACCTGTCGGTCGGCGCGATCGTCGCCCTGGCCGGCGTCTGGTGCACCACGCTCGCCACCCAGAGCTACGGCGCCGGCGGCATGATCTTCAGCGCGCTCACCGTCGGGCTCGCCGTCGGCGTGGTCAACGGCCTGCTCGTCTCGTACGGGCGGCTGGTGCCGTTCATCGCCACGCTGGCCATGATGGTCGCCGCCCGGGGGCTGGCCGCCGAGATCTCCGACAAGCAGACCCAGGTCTCCACCAACAGCTTCATCAACGGCATCGCCAGCACCGACCTCTTCGGCATCCCGCTGCTGGTCTACATTCTCGCCGCGGTGGTGGCCGCCGGCTGGGTGCTGCTGAACCGGACCACCTTCGGCCGCCGCACCGTGGCGGTCGGCGGCAACCCGGAGGCCGCCCGACTGGCCGGCATCAACGTCCGGCGGCACACCGTGCTCCTCTACGCGCTCTCCGGCCTCTGCTGCGGCATCGCCGCGGTCATGCTGACCGCGCAGGCCACCTCCGCGCAGGCGGCGATGGCGAACCTCTACGAGCTGGACGCGATCGCCGCCGCCATCATCGGCGGGACGCTGCTCAGCGGCGGGCGGGGCACCATCATCGGTTCCCTGCTCGGGGTGGTCATCTTCTCCACCATCACCAACCTCTTCGCCATCAACGGCCTCTCCACCGAGGCCCAGAACATGGTCAAGGGCGGCATCATCGTCGCCGCCGTCCTGATCCAGCAGGTGCAGTTCCGCAGCCTCACCCAGTTCCTCGGCCGCAACCGGGCCACCACCACCTGACCCACGAGACACCGGCGGCCACCTCGACAAGTGACGGTGGCCGGGCACAGCACACCCATTTTCACCCCACCACCTCATCCAGGAGGTCGTCATGACCCAGCACAGTCGCGACCTGTCGCGCCGCCGGCTGCTGTTCGGCGGGGCCGCGCTCTCCGCCGGCGTCGTGCTCGCCGGCTGCACCAGCAACGAGGCGGCGCCGACCGCCGCCCAGACGAAGGATGCCGCGGCCGGCGGGAACGCCGACCCGGGCAAGAAGGTGACCATCGGCTTCTCCGCCCCGGCCGCCGACCACGGCTGGATCGCCGCCATCACCAACAACGCCAAGGCGCAGGCCGCGGCGTACTCCGACGTGGAGTTCAAGAGCGTGGAGGCCGGCGCCGACGCGGCGGCCCAGCGCGCGGCGCTCTCCACCCTGATCTCCCAGAAGCCGGACGTGATCGTGCTGCTGCCGCACGACGGCAAGGAGCTCAACGCGTTCGGCCTGGAGGCGATGAAGGCCGGCATCCCGGTGGTCAACCTGGACCGGGCCTTCCCCGATGCGCGGGCCTACCGGCTCCAGATCAAGGGCGACAACTACGGCATGGGGGTGGCCGCCGCCACCTACGTCGTCGCGCAGCTCAAGGCCAAGGGGGTCAGCAACCCGGTGATCGGGGAGATCCCCGGCATCGACTCGCTGGAGCTGACCCAGGAACGCTCCAAGGGCTTCGCCGACACCCTCGCCGCGAACGGTCTGAAGGTGGCCAACCGCCGCCCGGCCGAGTTCACCGCCGACTCCGGGCAGCAGGCCGCCACCGGGCTCTTCCAGGCGCTGCCGAAGATCGACGCGCTCTGGAACCACGACGACGACCAGGGTATCGGTGTGCTCGCCGCGGTCAACCAGGCCAACCGCAAGGAGTTCTTCATGGTTGGCGGCGCCGGCTCGAAGAAGGCGATGGAGGACATCCAGGCCGACAACACGGTGCTCAAGGCCACCGTCACCTACAGCCCCTCGATGGCCTCCTCGGCCATCTCCCTGGCCCGCCTGATCGGGCAGGGGAAGGGGATGTCCGACCTGGTGGAACTCCAGGTTCCGAAGGAGATCGTGCTCGCCTCGGAGACGATCACCAAGGAGAACGCGGGCAACTACCTGAAGCTCGGGTTCTGACACACGGGGGGAGTCCCACCTTGTCCACTCACGACAGACACCTGCGGGTCGGCATGGTCGGCTACGCGTTCATGGGCGCGGCGCACTCCCAGGCGTGGCGCACCGTGAACCGGGTGTACGACCTGCCGGCGCGGGTCCGGATGTCGCTCATCTGCGGCCGCGACGAGTCGAAGGTGGCCGACGCCGCCGACCGACTCGGCTGGGACGGGCACACCACGGACTGGCGGCGGCTGGTCGAGTCCGACGAGATCGACGTGGTCGACATCTGCACGCCGGGTGACAGCCACTGCGAGATCGCGATCGCCGCGCTGGCCGCCGGCAAGCACGTGCTCTGCGAGAAGCCGCTGGCCAACACCGTCGAGGAGGCCCGGCAGATGACGGCCGCCGCCGCCCGGGCCCGGGCCGACGGGGTACGCGCCATGTGCGGGTTCAACTACCGCCGGGTGCCGGCGGTCGCCATGATGCGGCAGCTGGTCGCCGACGGACGGCTCGGCGTGATCCGGCACGTCCGGGCGGCGTACCTGCAGGACTGGATCGTGGACCCGCAGTTCCCGTTGGTCTGGCGGTTGCAGAGGGACAGGGCGGGCTCCGGCGCGCTCGGCGACATCGGCGCGCACATCATCGACCTCACCCAGTACGTGACCGGGCAGCGGATCGGCGGAGTCAGCGCGCTGACCGAGACCTTCGTCAAGGAGCGGCCGTTGCCGGCCGGGTCGAGCGGCCTGGCCGCCCACGCGGACGGCAACGGCCGGGCCACCGGCACGGTCACCGTCGACGACGCGGCGGTCTTCGTCGCCCGGCTCGACGGCGGCGCGCTGGCCACGTACGAGGCGAGCCGGTTCGCCACCGGCCGCAAGAACGCGCTCCGGGTGGAGATCAACGGCTCGCTCGGCACCGTGGTGTTCGACCTGGAACGCCTCAACGAGCTGGAGTTCTACGACGCCACCCGGCCCGCCGCCGAGCAGGGCTTCACCCGGATCCTGGTGACCGAGGGCGAGCACCCGTACATGTCGGCCTGGTGGCCGCCCGGCCACATCATCGGCTACGAGCACTCCTTCACCCACCAGATGCGGGACTTCGTCGAGGCGGTCGCCACCGGCGTCGACCCGACCCCCTCCTTCGCCGACGCGTTGCAGGTCCAGCTCGTGCTGGACGCGGTGACCCGCTCGGCGGAGCTGGGCTCCTCCTGGACGGAGGTGGAGCCGGCCGTGGCGGCCGAACTGGCCGCCTGACCCGTCGCGGCGCCGGCCGACCCGCCGGCACCGCCCGAACGGCTTTCCGGAGCCGGCCGGCGAGGGACCGGCCGCGGTTGCGCCCCGCGGCGGGGACGAGGCCGGCCCCGGAGGGCGTGCCACCGGAGCTTCTCCGGTGCGGCACGAGCAGCACCGCCGTCCGGTGCGGCCGGACCGGGATTCCCCGGCCGCACCGGCGGACGGGGCCCATCCGCACACCGACGACCAGCGAGATCTCGGCACGGAGGTTCCACGGGAAGGAGCACGATGCGTACGGGTATCTGGCTGATGGGGGCGCGCGGCTCGGTCGCGACCACCAGCATCGTCGGGGCGCTCGCCCTCCGGGCCGGGCTCACCGGCCCGACCGGCTGCGTCACCGAGCTGCCCGAGCTGCGGGGTCCGGCCCTGCCGGCCTTCGCCGATCTCGTCCTCGGCGGCCACGACGTGGTAGCGACCCCGCTGATCAAGCGGGCCGAGGCGCTGGCCACCGCCGGCGTGCTGCCCGGCCGGCTGGTCGACGCGCTCGCGGGGGAGCTGGCCGAGGTCGAGCGGGCGCTGCGCCCCGCCCCGGCCGGGGGCACCCAGGCCGACCGGGCCGGCGCCGTCGAGCGGGACCTGACCGACTTCCGGGACCGGCACGGGCTGGACCGGGTGGTGGTGGTCAACGTCTGCGCCACCGAGCCGGCCGCCGTCCCGCACCCGGCGCACGCCGACCTCGTCGCCCTGCGGGCCGCGCTGGCCGGCCCCGACGAGGTGCTGCCGCCCAGCTCGCTGTACGCGTACGCGGCCTTCACCGCCGGCTGCCCGTACGTCGACTTCACGCCGTCCACCGGGGCCCGGCTGCCGGCGCTGGCGGCGCTGGCCGCGGAGCGCGGCCTGCCGTACGCCGGGCACGACGGCAAGACCGGGGAGACGCTGGTCAAGTCGGTGCTCGCGCCGATGTTCGCGATGCGCCACCTGGCCGTCCGGTCCTGGTCGGGGGTGAACCTGCTGGGCGGCGGGGACGGCGCGAACCTGGCCGACCCGGCGGCGAACGCGGCCAAGGTGGCCAGCAAGCAGCGGGTGCTCGGCGAGACGCTCGGCTACGTCCCGCAGGGCGACACCCGGATCGACCACGTCGAGGAACTGGGCGACTTCAAGACCGCCTGGGACCTGGTCACCTTCGCCGGCTTCCTGGGCACCGGGATGCGGATGGAGTTCACCTGGCACGGCTGCGACTCGGCGCTGGCCGCCCCGCTGGTGCTCGACCTGGCCCGGCTCACCGCCGCCGCGCACGCCGCCGGCCGGCGTGGCCCCCTCCGCGAGCTGGCCTTCTTCTTCAAAGACCCGCTCGACGCCCCGACCCACTCGCTCGCCGAGCAGTGGGCCCTGCTGCGCGACCTCGTCGCCGGCCTGCACCGGGGAGGCGCCGATGGCCAGCCTCGCTGACCTCGCCGAACTGGTCCGGGCACCGGCCGCGCTCTCCGTACCCGGGGATGTGCTGGCGGGCGCGGCGGCGGCCGGCGTCCTGGACCGCCGGACGCCGGCGCTGGCCGGGGCGTCGGTGCTGCTCTACTGGGCCGGCATGGCGGCCAACGACTGGGCCGACCGCCGCCTGGACGCGGTGGAGCGGCCGGAGCGGCCGATTCCCTCCGGCCGAGTGAGCCCGCCGGCCGCGCTCGGGCTCGCCGCCGGCCTCACCGCCGCCGGGCTCGCCCTGGCCACCGCCGCCGGGGGCCGGCGGGCGGCGGCCGTCGCGGTGCCGCTCGCCACCACCATCTGGGGGTACGACCTGCTGGCCAAGAACACCGCGGCCGGCCCCGCCGTGATGGCCGCCTGCCGCGGCCTGGACGTGCTCCTCGGCGCCGCCTCCGCCGGGCCGGGCCGTGCTCCGGCCGCCGGCCGCGCCGGCGCCTCGGCGTCGCGTGGTTGCGGGTCACCGTCTGCGGGTAGGCGCCTGGCCAGGGCGCTGCCGGCGGCGCTGACCGTGGCCGCGCACACCTGGACGGTCACCGCGCTCTCCCGGCGCGAGGTCGGCGGGGCCGACCGGCGGCTGCCCCGGGCCACCCTCGCCGGCACGGCGCTGGTGGCGGCCACCGCCCTGGGCCGGGCCGACCCGGTCCCGGTCGCGCTCGCCGCCGGCTACGCCACCCGGTACGGCGCCGCCCAGGCCCGGGTGCTGGCCGACCCGTCGCCCGGTCGGGTCCGGACCGCCGTGACCGCCGGCATCACCGGCCTGCCCGCGTTGCAGGGCGCGCTGACCGCCCGGGCCGGCGCCCGACTGCTCGGCCTGGCCGTCGCGGCCGCCGCCCCGCTCGGCCGCCGCCTCGCCCGGTTGGTGTCGCCGACATGACCGGGCGGGCGGCATCGGGTGCGGCCGGGGCGGCCCACGCTCCGCTTCGCCCGACCGCGCTGCGGTTCGGCTACGGCACCAACGGGTTCGCCAACCACCGGCTGCTCGACGCGCTGGCGGTCATCGCCGACCTCGGCTACCAGGGGGTGGCGCTCACCCTGGACCACGACCACCTGGACCCGTTCGCGCCCGGGCTGGCCCGCCGGGTCGCCGCCGTGCACCGCCGGCTGGCCGCGCTCGGCCTGGCCACGGTGGTCGAGACCGGGGCCCGCTACCTGCTCGACCCGTGGCACAAGCACGCGCCGACGCTGCTGCACGACGACCCGGCCCGGCGGGTCGACTTCCTGCGCCGGGCGGTACGGATCGGGGCTGACCTGGGCGCCGAGGCGGTCTCCTGCTGGGCCGGGGTACGCCCGCCGGCGGTGCCGGCCGCCGTCGCGTGGGACCGGCTGGTGGCCGGCTGCGCCACCGTCTGCGCCGAGGCGGCGGCGGCGGGTGTGCCGCTCGGCTTCGAGCCCGAGCCGGGAATGCTGGTCGAGGACATCGCCGGCTGGCGGCGGCTGCGGGCCGCGCTCGGCGCGCCACCCGGCTTCGGCATCACCCTCGACATCGGACACTGCCGCTGCCTGGAGCCGACACCGGTGCCGGACTGCGTGGCGGCGGTCGCCGACCACCTGGTCAACGTGCAGATCGACGACATGCGCCGGGGCGTGCACGAGCACCTGGAGTTCGGCACCGGCGAGATCGACTTCCCGCCGGTGCTACGCGCCCTCGCCGACGCCGGCTACCGCGGCCTGGTGGCGGTGGAACTGCCCCGGCACTCGCACGCCGCGCCGACCGTCGCCGCCGGCTCGATCGAGTTCCTGCACGCCGTCGCCCGGACGGCCGAGAAGGGCGGCGGCGCACCACGTACCTGAGAGGGGAGACGGCATGACACCCGACCGACTGCGCGCCGCGCTGCGGGGCGTACCCGATCAACGGTGGCTGGACGCGGCGCTGCGCCGCGTCGCGACCGAACCCGCGGCGGTCGCCCGGCTCTTCCCCGCCGCCGCGCGGCGCTGCGGGCGGGGGCCGCTGCCCGACCCGCCCGGCTGGACCGTCGACGAGGCCGCCCGGGTGCTGCTGCTCACCGCCCTCCCCGCCGACCACGCGGCGACGACGGCCGAGACCCTCTACCGGCACGGCGACGCGGCCGAGAAGCGGGCCGTGCTGCGGGCGCTGCCGCTGCTGCCGATCGGCGCGGCCTGCGTACCGCTGCTGCACGACGCCATCCGCACCAACGACACCCGGCTGGTCGCCGCCGCCCTCGGCCCGTACGCCCGGCACCTGGAGCAGGCGGCCTGGCGGCAGGCGGTGCTCAAGTGCGTCTTCACCGGCGTACCGCTGGCGGTCGTGGACGACCTCGGCGGCCGGGCCGACGGGGAGCTGGCGGCGATGCTGGCCGCGCTGGCCGCCGAGCGGCACGCGGCCGGCCGCACCATGCCCGCCGACGCCACCGACCTGCTCGACCGGCTCGGCGCCGGCTCGGACCTGACCACCGCCAGGGAGGCGTGATGCGCATCTTCGACCCGCACATCCACATGACCTCACGGACCACCGACGACTACGAGCGGATGGCCGCCGCCGGGGTGCGCGCGGTGGTGGAGCCGGCGTTCTGGCTGGGCCAGCCGCGCACCAGCGCCGCCACGTTCGTCGACTACTTCGACTCGCTGATCGGCTGGGAGCCGTTCCGGGCCGGGCAGTTCGGCGTCCGGCACCACGCCACCGTCGCGCTGAACCCCAAGGAGGCCAACGACCCGCGCTGTCACGCGGTGCTCGACCTGCTCCCGCGCTACCTGGACAAGGACGGCGTGGTGGCGGTCGGTGAGATCGGCTACGACTCGATGACCCCGGCCGAGGACGCCGCGTTCGCCGGCCAGCTCGCCCTGGCCGTCGCCCACGACCTGCCCGCCCTGGTGCACACCCCGCACCGGGACAAGGCGCGGGGCGTCGAGCGGAGCCTCGCGGTGGTCGCCGAGTCGGGCATCGAGCCCGGGCGGGTGCTGGTCGACCACCTCAACGAGGTCACCGTGAAGCTGGTCCGGGACACCGGTTGCTGGCTGGGCTTCTCCATCTACCCGGACACCAAGATGACGCCGCCGCGGATGGTCGAGCTGCTGCGGACGTACGGGACCGAGCGGATGCTGGTCAACTCGGCGGCCGACTGGGGGCGCTCCGACCCGCTGCTCACCCGGGCCACCGGCGAGGCGATGCTGCTCGCCGGCTTCACCGACGACGACGTCGACCGGGTGCTGTGGCGCAACCCGGTGGAGTTCTACGGGCAGTCCGGCCGGCTCGACCTCAGTGACCTGGACGCGCCCGCCCCCACCTTCGCCGGCAACTCCATCCTGCGCGGGGGCGAGTGATGCGGCTCCGGCACGCCGACGGCAGCACCGTCCACCTCGGCTACTGCACGAACGTCCATCCGGCGGAGGACCTGACCGGCATCCTCGGCCAGCTCGACCGCTACGCCGTGCCGGTCCGCCGAGCCCTCGACGCCGACCTGCTCGGCCTCGGGCTCTGGCTGGCCGCCCCGGTCGCCGCCGAGCTGGCCGCCGACCCTGCGCTGCGCCGGCGGCTGCGGGCCGAGCTGACCGTACGCGGGCTGGAGGTGGTCACCCTCAACGGCTTCCCGTACGCGTCGTTCCAGGCGCCCGTGGTCAAGGGCGCCGTCTACCACCCGGACTGGACCACCGGCGACCGGCTGGCGTACACCCTGCACCTGGCCCGGGTACTGGCCGACCTGCTCCCCGACGACGCGGCCCGGGGCTCGGTCTCCACCCTGCCGCTGGCCTGGCGGGAGCCGTGGGACGCCGACCGCGCGGCGGCGGCCCGGCGGCGGCTCGGGGAACTGGCCACCGGGCTCTCCGCGGTCGAGCGGGAGACCGGCCGGCCGATCCGGGTCGGCTTCGAACCGGAACCGGGGTGCATTGTGGAGTCCACGGGACAGGCGGGCGCGGTATTGTCAGCCATGGATACCGGCCGGCTCGGGGTCTGCCTCGACCTGGCGCACCTGGCGTGCGCCTGGGAGGAGCCGGTCGAGGCGCTGGCCCGGCTGGAGTCGGCCGGGCTGCCGGTGGTCAAGGTGCAGGTCTCCGCCGCCGTCGAGGCCGCCGACCCGGGCGACTCGGCCGAGACGCTGCGCCGCTGGGTCGAGCCCCGCTTCCTGCACCAGACCCGGGCCGCCGGCTGCGCCTCCGCCGCCGACCCGGCCGACCCGGCGTACGCGGCCGACGACCTGGACGCCGCCCTCGACGCGCGGCTGCCCGGGCCGTGGCGGGTGCACTACCACGTGCCGCTGCACGCGCCGCCCGAGCCGCCGCTGACCTCCACCCTGCCGGTGCTGCGGGCCGCCCTCGCCGGGCTGTTCGCCGGGCCGACCGCCGGCTGCGACCACCTCGACGTCGAGACGTACACCTGGGGGGTGCTGCCGGCGGCGCGGCGGCCGCGCACCGACGCGGAGCTGGCCGCCGGGATCGCTGCCGAGTTGGCCTTCGCCCGCGACGAGCTGGTCGCCGTCGGCCTCGCCGCCCCGGCCGGAACGGGGGTGGGGCGGTGAGCAAGCGGCTGGTGGTGCTGGACGTGGTCGGGCTGACCCCGCGCCTGCTGGCGCACATGCCCCGGCTGCGCGCGGTGGCCGAGGCCGGCTTCGCCGCCGAGCTGGGCACCGTGCTGCCCGCCGTCACCTGCTCGGTCCAGTCCACCTTCCTCACCGGCGAGCCGCCCTCCGGGCACGGGATCGTCGGCAACGGCTGGTACTTCCGGGACCTCGGCGAGGTGCTGCTATGGCGGCAGCACCACGCGCTGGTCGGCGGGGAGAAGCTCTGGCAGGCGGCCCGCCGGGTCGAGCCCGGGTACACGGTGGCGAACGTCTGCTGGTGGTATGCGATGGGCGCCGACGTGGACTGGACGGTCACCCCCCGCCCGGTCTACCACGCCGACGGCCGCAAGGAGCCGGACTGCTGGACCGACCCGCCGGAGCTGCACGACGTGCTCACCGACGCGCTCGGCACCTTCCCGCTCTTCACCTACTGGGGGCCGGGGGCAGGGCTGCCCTCGTCCCGGTGGATCTGCCGGGCCGCCGAGCGGATCCTGGCCGACCAGGCGCCCGACCTGACCCTGGTCTACGTGCCGCACCTGGACTACGACCTGCAACGCTTCGGCCCGAACTCGCCGCGCGCCGCCGCGGCGGCGGCCGAGCTGGACGCGGTGCTCGCCCCGCTGCTGGACGCCGCCCGGGCGAGGGACGCCACGGTGGTGGCGCTGTCGGAGTACGGCATCACCGACGTCTCCCGGCCGGTGGACGTCAACCGGCTGCTGCGCGCCGAGGGACTGCTGCGGGTCTACACCCAGGCCGGCATGGAGTACCTCGACCCGTGGACGTCCCGGGCCTTCGCGGTCGCCGACCACCAGGTGGCGCACGTCTACGTCCGGGACCCGGCCGACGTGCCTGCGGTGGCGAAGCTCTGCGCCGGGCTGCCCGGGGTGGCCGAGGTGCTCGACGCCGACGGCCAGGCCGGGTACGCGCTGGACCACGCCCGCTCCGGCGAGCTGGTGCTGGTGGCCGAGCCGGACGCCTGGTTCACCTACTACTACTGGCTCGACGACGCCCGCGCACCCGACTTCGCCCGGCTGGTCGAGATCCACCGCAAGCCCGGGTACGACCCCGCCGAGCTCTTCTTCGACCCGGCCGCCCCGGGCGCGGCGAAGCGCCGGGCCGGGGTCGCGCTGGCCCGCAAGAAGCTCGGCATGCGCTACCTGATGAGCGTGGTCGGGCTGGACGCCGGCGCCCGGGCGGTCCGCGGCTCGCACGGCCGGCTGTCCGCCGACCCGGCGGACGGGCCGGTGCTGCTCTGCTCGGACCCGTCCTCCGCCCGGGACCGGCTGGCCGCGACCGACGTGAAGGCGCTGCTGCTCCAGCTCGCCGGACTGGCCCGGGAGGCGCCATGACCATGACCGTCGTACCGACCGACCCGACCCTGCTGCGGGCGCGCTTCGACGCGGAACTCGCGGCGTTCCTGCACCAGCAGGGGCCGGGCCGGTCGGACGGCGTTCCGGGGGCCGTTCACGCCGTCCTGCACCGGTTCGTCCTGGCCGGAGGCAAGCGGCTGCGGCCCCTGTTCTGCTACTGGGGTTGGCGGGGCTTCGGCGGCCCGGACGCGCCACCCATCGTGGGCGCGGCGGCGGCGCTGGAGCTGTTCCACGCCTTCGCGCTGATCCACGACGACATTCTGGACGGCAGCGACCGCCGGCGCGGCCAGCCCACGGTGCACCGGCACTTCGCCGACCTGCACGCCCGGTCGTCCGGGCGGGGCGACCCCGAGGCGTACGGGCGGCACGCCGCCCTGCTCTGCGGGAACCTCTGCGTCGCCTGGTCGCAGGAGATGTTCCACGGCTGCGGGCTGGGCGCCGAGCAGCTCCGCCGGGGGTATGCGGTCTTCGCGCTGATGCGCGCCGAGGTGATCGCGGGGGAGTACCTGGACCTGGTCTCGGCCGTCGGGGACGGCTCGGTGGCGACCGCGTTGACCGTGATCCGGATGAAGACCGCCCGGTACACGGTGACCCGGCCGCTGCAGATCGGCGCGGCTCTGGCCGGCGCGGATCCGGCCGCGGTGGCCGCCCTCGCGGAGTTCGGCGACCCACTGGGGGACGCCTTCCAGCTCCGCGACGACCTGCTCGGGGTCTTCGGCGACCCGGCGGTCACCGGCAAGTCCACGGTGGACGACCTGCGTGAGGGCAAGCCCACGGTGCTGATGGCGTTGGCGCGGGTTGCCGCCGACCGGGCCGGGTCGGCACGGCTGCGGGCCCTCTTCGGTAATCCGGCGCTGGACGCGGCGGGCGCGGCCGAGCTGCGCGAGCTCATCGAGGACTCCGGGGCCCGGGAGCAGGTGGAGCGGATGATCCGGGTACGCGCGAAGCAGGCGCGGGCCGCGCTGGACCGGCAGTCGCTGGCGGAGCCGGCGCGGTCGGCGCTCGCGGACCTGGCGGCCCGCGCGGTGTACCGCCGGCACTGACCGCTCGGTGCGGACCGTGCCTCCGAGGGCCGACACGCCGCCCGTTCCCGATCCACGGGTGCGCCGGTCCCGGGACCGGCCGGCTGCCGTACCTTGGGCCGCATGGGACGCCTCGCGCAGTGGCGCCGGATCGTCCGGGCGCACCCGACGCTCGCCGACGCGCTGCTGGCCGCGGTGCTGTTCCTGCTCGGCGCGGCGGCGGTGCTCACCCTCGACGTGCCGTGGCTGGACGCGGCCGTCGTGGTGCTGCTGCTCTGGTTCGGCGCCGCGGTCGCCCTGAGCAGGACCGACGCGCCCACCGAGCCGGCGCCCAGCCTCAACCGGCTCGACGCCCTGGTGGAGGGGCTCGGCACCGGGCGGCCGGTGCGCTGGACCGTCGCCGGGCAGCCCCGGCCGCTGCCCGGCGCCGTCGACGTGGCGGCGTACCGGATCATCGAGGAGTCCCTGACCAACGCGCAGAAGCACGCCGCGGGCGCGGCCGTCGCGGTCCGCCTGCGCTACGACCCCGAGGGCGTCACCATCGAGGTACGCGACGACGGCCCGCCCCGCCCGGAGGCGGTCGGCATGCGCGAGCGGGCCGAGACCGTCGGCGGCGCCTTCTCCGCCGGGCCGCGTCCGGGTGGCGGCTGGCTGGTGCGGGCCGAACTGCCCGCCCCCGAGGAGGAGGCCGAATGACCGTCCAGCTGCTGCTGGTGCCGGGCCCTTCCCCGACGGTCTCCGTCGACCTAGAGTGAGGGCGGCGACCGCGAGGTGGCCGGTGACCCGACGGGAGGCGCAACCCGTCGGGCCCAGGCGCGGACCCGCGCCCACCGGTCCTCCGTCGAGGCCGCCCGCACCCGGTCGCCCTCGCCCCGGTCCGCTACGGAATCCCCCACCACGACAGGGGAGAAGGACAATGGCGCGACCCATCACGCTCTTCACCGGCCAGTGGGCCGACCTTCCGTTCGACGAGGTCTGCCGGCTCGCCGCCGAGTGGGGTTACGACGGCCTGGAGATCGCCTGCTGGGGCGACCACTTCGAGGTCGACAAGGCCCTCGCCGACGAGTCGTACGTCGACCGGAAGCTGACCACCCTCGCCAAGCACAACCTGCAGGTCTTCGCCATCTCCAACCATCTGGTCGGGCAGGCGGTCTGCGACCACCCGATCGACGAGCGGCACCAGGACATCCTGCCGGCGCGGATCTGGGGCGACGGCGAGCCCGAGGGGGTACGCCGGCGCGCCGCCGAGGAGATCAAGGACACCGCCCGCGCGGCGGCGAAGCTGGGCGTCAAGACGGTGGTCGGCTTCACCGGCTCGTCGATCTGGCACACCCTGGCGATGTTCCCGCCGGTGCCCCCGGCCATGATCGAACGCGGCTACCAGGACTTCGCCGACCGGTGGAACCCGATCCTCGACGTCTTCGACGAGGTGGGGGTCCGCTTCGCCCACGAGGTGCACCCCAGCGAGATCGCGTACGACTACTGGACCACCAAGCGGGCCCTGGAGGCGATCGGCCACCGCCCGGCGTTCGGGTTGAACTGGGATCCGTCGCACTTCGTCTGGCAGGAGCTGGACCCGGTCAACTTCATCTTCGACTTCGCCGACCGGATCTACCACGTCGACTGCAAGGACGCGAAGGTCCGTACCGGCGACGGCCGGCGCGGCCGGCTCTCCTCCCACCTGCCCTGGGCGGACCTGCGCCGCGGCTGGGACTTCGTCTCCACCGGCCACGGGGACGTGCCCTGGGAGGACTGCTTCCGGGCGTTGAACGCCATCGGGTACACCGGCCCGATCTCGATCGAGTGGGAGGACGCCGGCATGGACCGGCTGGTCGGCGCGCCGGAGGCGCTCCAGTTCGTCCGCCGGCTCGCCTTCGACGCCCCGGCGGCCGCCTTCGACGCCGCCTTCAGCAGCAACCGGGACTGACCCACGCCGCCGGGGCCGGCGCCGCCGGCCCCGGGCGGGCGTCGTGACGGGTGGGGTCCCGGCCGGGGCCGGCGCGGCTGTCCGGCAGATGCCTGATCGGCGGCTACGAACCTGATGACGTGAATGATTCACCGTCGGCCCCGCCGACGACGCATCGGCCGCCCGGGCCGCGGGATGGCGGCGGCCTGCCCGGCGCGGTGATTCACCCACGTCATCAGGTTGGTAACGTCCGCGCTGGTGGCTGATCCCCGGCGGCGGCCGGCGCCCGCCCGCCCCGATGTGAGCGCGGCAAGGACCGAGGCTGCGGGTCCGACGTGGCCGGACGGAGCGCCGTGCTCACGCCGTCGGACCGAGGGCCGCGCGCCCAGCCTGGGTCAGCGGGCCGCGAAGACGTGGTCGCTGATCAGGCGGGCCGCGCCGACCAGGGCGGCCCGCTCGTCCAGATCGGACAGGACGATCGGCATGCTGCCGGTGGCGAGCGGCGTCGAGCGCCGGTAGACCACCCCGCGGATCTCGGCGAGCAGCACGGGCCCGATGCCGGGGGCGGCCCCGCCGATGATCACGATGGCCGGGTTGAAGAAGCTGACCAGGCCGACCAGCACCTGCCCCAGCCGGCGGGCGCCGTCCCGGACCAGGGTCTGCGCGGTCGGGTCCCCGGCCGTCGCCGCCCGCGCGACGTCGGCCGCGGTGAGCGTACCGGCCTCCGCCACCCGGTCGGCGAGCGCCGCCGACCGGCTGCCGTGCGCGGCGGCGAGCGCCTCCCGGACCAGGGCGCCGTCCCCGCAGTACGCCTCCAGGCAGCCGGTGTTGCCGCAGTCGCAGAGCGGGCCGTCGTCGGTCAGCCGCAGGTGCCCGATGTCGCCGGCCCCGCTGGTAGCGCCCCGATAGAGCGCGCCGCCCAGCACCAGACCGCACCCGATGGCGCTGCCGAGCTTGACGTAGAGGAAGTCGTCGAACGCCCGGCCGGTGCCGGCGTGCAGCTCACCCAGCGCCATCACGTTGGCGTCGTTGTCCACCTGCACCGGGCAGCCCAGCTCGGCGGCGATCGCGTCGCGGACCGGGAACTGGTGCCAGCCCGGCAGGGCGGGCGAGGACACCGCGGCTCCCTCCGGAACCGCGACCGGCGCGGGCAGGGCCACGCCCACCCCGGTCAACCGGGACAGCCCCACCTCGGCGCGGAGCTTGCCGAGCAGTTCGACGGCGCGGCCGACGAGCGCCTCCGGCCCGCCCCGGACGTCGACCGGCTCGCCGAGGCGGGCGAGCACGGCCAGCTCGCCGTCGGTCAGCGCGACGTCGAGCCGCCCGGCGCTGACGGCCACCGCGCCGAAGCGGACCTGCCCGGCGACGCGGAGCAGGGATGAGCGGCGCCCGCCCCGGGACGCGGCCGGCCCGGCCGTCTCCACCAGGCCCTGGCTGGTCAGCCGGTCCACCTCCGCGATGAACCGGGCCCGGTTGAGTCCCAGGGCGTCGGCCAGCTCGACCCGCGAGCGGGCGCCGTCGTCGCGCAGCCGGCGCAGCAGCCGCGCCTGGTCCGGGTTTTCCGGCCCGATCAACGTCATCGCGATCACCTCCATCGGCGAATCTTCCACACCACCGTCACGGGCACGTGACGCGAGGGGGCCGCGCCCGGTTTCCCCGGGCGCGGCCCCTGCGGTGCTTCGGTCGGGTCGGTCAGCCCCGCAGACCCGACATGTGCTGGTAGCTGACCTCCGCGTAGCGCAGCGACCGGCCCGGGTCGGCGGCGCCGCCCGGCGCGTTGTCCTGCTCCCACATCGGGTTGTGGTAGCCCTTCGCGCCCATGTTGGCGAAGAAGGTGCCGTAGTCGATGTCGCCCTGGCCGAGCGGCACCATGTCGTAGCCGGCAGAGTTGGCCGGGTTGAACGCGCCGTCCTTGGCGTGGAACAGCGGGAAGCGCGTGGTCCGGGTCGCCACCGTGGCCAGCGGGTCGAAGACGTTCGTCTGCGTCACACCGTCCGGGTCCACGTAGCTGCGGTACCGGTACTGCGCCACGTGCGCCCAGTAGATGTCCATCTCGAACCAGACCCACTCCGGGTTGGTCAGCCCGAAGAAGTACTCCAGCTTCCGCACCCCGGAGGACCGGGTCGGCCGGCCCAGTCCGTCCAGCGGGCCGCTGTCCAGCAGGAAGTTGTACGCCGCGTCGTGGTTGTGCGTGTAGAGCTTCAGCCCCCGGGCGGCGGCCATCTCACCGAAGGTGTTCCACCGGTCGGCGGCGGCGTCCCAGTCGGCCTTGTAGTTGCTGCCGGTCGGGTCGTTGCCGGTGCCGATGTGCGTCATGCCGAGGATCTCGGCCGTGTCCAGCGTCTGCTCGAAGGCGGCGATGGTGTCCGGGGTGACGGCGCTCGGGACCGAGGCGTGCGAGCCGTTCGCCCGCAGGCCGTTGTCGTCCAGGATCTTGCGGATCTCCGCCGGGGTGATCTGCCGGCCGAGGATCGAGGTGTGCTGGGTGTAGCCGGCGAACTCGACCTCCTTGTAGCCGATCTCGGCGACTCGGCCGAGCACCCGCTCGAAGCCGTACGGCACGCCGGAGGTGTCCGGTGCGGCGCCGATCCGGTCGCGGACGCTGTAGAGGATGATGCCGCGCTTGCCGGTGGGGACGAGCAGGCCGTTGCCCTCGGCGGCGGCCGACGGGGCCCAGCCGGCGGCGCCGACGGCGACCGCGCCGGCGGCGCCGGCGACGGTGCCGAGCATCCGGCGACGGCTCATTCCGTGCTGTGTGTCGTTCATGTCCTGGCTGCCTTTCCGTGCTGACTGGTGATGGGGGAGTGGTGCTCCGGTGGTCCGGGTGGGGCCGCCGGCGGCGACCCCACCCGGTGCGGTGGTCACGGGGTGACGCCGATGCCCTGCCCGGTGAACTCGACCCAGTTGAGGTTGCCGAAACCACTGGCCGGGCCACCGGGAACGGTGGTGAGGACCAGGTAGAGCCGGTGCGTGCCGCCCGGGTCGGTGAGCGGCACGGTGGTGCTGGTGAAGGCGTTGTTGCCGCTGGTCGCGTTGACCGTCGCGGTGGTCAGCAGCGGGCCGGTGGGGGAGTCGAGCCGGAACTCGACGCCGAACCGGGGCTGTCCGGCGGTGGCCGCGCTGCCACCGGAGGTACGCAGCGTCACCGACTGCATGTTCTTGAGGTTCACGGTGTTGTTGATCGCGATCCAGTCGCCCGGGTCGAGGCTGCCGCGTTGCTGGCCGCCGCCGGTGTCGGCGCTGGTGCCCACCGTGGTGCCGGACTCGTCGGTGGCGAACTCGACCTCCTGCCGCTTGGCCTGGACGATCTGCTGGTCCACCGTGGTCAGCGCCGGCTGCCCGTTCGCCCCGCCGTCGGTGTACGACGCGCTGACCACGCCGTAGATGTAGCCGCCGTGGGAGGCGTCGTCCGGGTCGGTGGGCAGCACCCCGGAGCAGCCGAACTGGTTGGCCTCGCCGTGACCGTGCTGGTCGTGGCCGAGGACGAAGGTCACCTCGACCTTGGCGCAGTCGACCGGCCCGTCCTCGGGGTCGGTGACGGTCACCGACCACGGGATGTCGTCGCCCCAGCTGAAGAAGCCGCCCTCGAGCGGGGTGGTGACGGTGACGGTCGGCGCGGTGTTGCCGACGGTGATGGTGGTGTTCGCCGACGCGGTCTTGCCGCTGGAGTCGGTCACCGTCAGCCGGGCGGTGTAGACGCCGTTGGCGGTGTAGGTGTGCGTCGGGTTCGGGTCGATGGAGTCGGTGGTGCCGTTGCCGTCGAAGTCCCAGGCGAACGAGATGGAGTCGGCCGGATCCGGGTCCTTCGAGCCCTCGCTGGAGAAGGCGACGGTGAGCGGCGCGGTGCCGTTGGTCGGGGTCGCGTTCAGCACGGCGGTGGGCGCCCGCAGGCCCTTGACGTAGCTGAACTTCAGCATCGCCGCGTCCGGGTTGACGTTGAAGAACCCGTCCCCGTACGTGAGCAGGTAGAAGTTGCCGTCCGCGCCCCAGCGCATGTCCATCGGGTTGTCGCAGAGGAACGGCTTGGCCGGCGTGGTGGGTGCCTGTCCGCAGTTCAGCACATTGTTGATCTTCAGGATGTCACCCTTGTCGTCCAGCCGGACCTCCTTGAGGGTGTCCCGGGTGAACTCGCCGAAGAAGATCGCGCCGTCGTAGTACTCGGGGAACTTCGTCTCCGACCTCAGCTCCGGGTCGAAGTCGTACTTCGCCGCACCGTGCGGGCCGACGCCGCCCGTGCCGAGCTCGGGGAAGAGCACCGGACAGGTCTGCGTGGGCGTCGACAGGTACGACTCCGGGCACGGGGTGGGCGCCTGGAACGAGTACCACAGCTCGGACTTCTCCACCGCCGGCAGGTCGGTCAGACCGGTGTTGTGCCGGGAGGTGTTCTTCGGCGCCGCGCAGTCGAACGGCGCGACCGGCGAGATGGGGTTGGTGGTCCAGTTCATCTCGATGTACGGCAGGTTCGGCTGCACGCACATCGGCCAGCCGTAGTTCGCCGGCTTGTCGACCACCATCATCCGCCCGGTGCCCGCCGGTCCGCGGCCCACCTGAGGGGTCGAGGAGTCGGGGGAGTAGTCGGTGATGTAGGCGACGTCGTTCTTGTCGAGGGTGATCCGGAACGGGTTCCGGAAGCCCATGGCGTAGATCTCCGGCCGGGTCTTCGCGGTGCCCGCCGGGAACAAGTTGCCCGCCGGCACGGTGTACGACCCGTCCGCCCCGACCGTGACTCGCAGGATCTTGCCGCGCAGGTCGTTGGTGTTGGCGGCGCTACGCCGGGCGTCCACGAAGGGCGCCTGGTAGACCCCGGTGGCGCTGACCGAGTCGTTGTGCGGCGAGAAGCCGCCGGAGCCGCCGCCGCCGGCCGGGGTGTCGTCCCCGGTGACCAGCCAGAGGTTGTTCTTCGAGTCGAACGCGATGTCGCCGGCCACGTGGCAGCAGGCCCCCCGGTCCACCGGCACCTGGAGGATCTTCTGCTCGGTGCTCAGGTCCAGCGACGGGGTGTCCCCGTCGACGAACTTGAACCGGGAGAGCTGGAAGTAGCCCTTCCACTGGTCCCAGGCGGTCGGGTCGGTGCTGGTGGTGGGCGCGCTGCCGGTGGGGGTGTCCAGCGGCGGCGCGTAGTAGAGGTAGACCCACTTGTTGGTGGCGAAGTCGTTGTCGATCGCCGGGCCGTACATCCCGTCCTCGCTGTTGGTGTAGACCGGGATCTGCGCCAGCACGGTGGTCTGGTTGCTCGCCGGGTCGTGCAGGCGTACGCCGCCGCGCCGGTCGGTCTGGATCACCCGGCCGCCGGGGAGGACGTCGAAGCCGATCGGCTCGTTGACGTTGGGCTGCGCCCCGATCACCGTCATCTGGTAGTTGGCCAGCACCGTCGCGCCGCAGTCGCCGTCGGTCACCCCGGACGCCCACTGGATCGCGCCGCCGAGGTGGGCGCGCAGGTCGGTGCTGCTGTAGCTCTCCGGGGTGGCGCCGAGTCCGGTGTAGAACGACCGGCCGCCCTGGTAGTCCTTGCACCAGGTCACCGGGTGGTCGAAGCCCATGGTGCCGCCGGGGTACGTCTTCTCGTCCACGGTGGCCAGCACGTGCGAGACGCCCCGGACGTTGGCCGCGAAGTTGTACCACCGGTCCGTGGTGGCCCAGCGTTGCGGCAGCGTCTCGGAGGCGGGGTGGACCCGGTCGGCGACGGTGACGGTGGCCTTGCTGACCGCGGAGGCGGCGCCGGTGGCCCGGGTGCCGAGCAGGTTGGTGAGGAAGGACCAGCTCGGCTCCGCCTCGATCGCGGAGTGGACGCCGACGAAGCCGCCGCCGTCGCGGTAGTACTGCTCGAAGGCGGTCTGCTGGGCGTCGTTGAGCACGTCGCCGGTGGTGTTCAGGAACACCACCGCGCGGAACTGCTTCAGGTGTGGTTCGTCGAACTTGCGGGCGTCGTTGGTGACCTCGACGGTGAAGCGCCGCTCGCGCCCGAGCTGCTGGATGGCCTGCACGCCGGCCGCGGTGGCGGCGTTGCTGCCGCTGGCCGAGCGGGTGAAGACGAGCACCTTGTACTCGATGCCGTTGCTGACGGGTGCGGGTGTCGTGAGTGCCGGCGCGGCCTGCGCCGGGGTCGGCTGCTGTTGCGCCGTCGCGACGACGGTCGCTCCGACGAGGGCGAGCAGGCTCAAGTGGATGGCGGCCCTGCGGCCGAATGGTCTGCGCATCGAACCTCGCTCTGGTCAGGCGGGTCCGCCTCAGCCGGGACGAGGCTGAGGAGGTTCGCTGGGGAGGTGACGAGAGCCTGGCCAGGTTCTACGCAGGACGATATTTGCGTACGGGAAGAAAGAGAAGAGGTTCGAGGCGAAAGTTTCAGAGGAACTGCTCCTACTTTTGTTCGCCATCGGCAAAAGTCGCGCGGGGTCGAGGCTGGACATACGACAGCGGGCCGGTCACCCGAAGGTGGCCGGCCCGCTGTCGTCGGTGCGGGTCAGAGGGTGCTGGCGTTGGTGCCCGTGCCGGACGGCTTGGTGCGCGGGGTCGTGGCGGTCGACGACCCGGAGGTCGAGCCCGTCCCGCCCGTGCTGGACGAACCGGCCTTGGCGCCCACCGTGGCCGGCGTGCCGGCGAACGGCTTGTCGGCCGCGGTCAGCTCCTGCGTGCTGCCGTTGCCGCTGAGCTTCTCGCCGAGCTTGGTCTGCCCCAGCTTGTCCTTGCCCTCGCTGTACAGCCGGGTCGCCTGAGCCTGCGCGACGCCCGCCGCCTCCTGGACGGTCGGATGGTCGAGCACCTTGCGGCCTCGGACCACCAGCTCCTCGTACTTCTCCCGACCGGCACGGGCGCCCAGGACGAATCCCGCAGCCAGCCCGCCAAGAAACATGATCTTTCCGCGCATGGCGGCTCCTCTCGTACCTGACGCGCTGTCGTCCCCGACCGGGAACGACCCACTCGCGCCTACGTCCTCTGTCGGCGGCTAACTACCCATCCTGCTCCGCGCTCATGCCTCCGTGCGCCCAGATGACGATTTGTCCTTTTCTGAGTGGCGTCACGGGTTCCGGACCCGTGGGGTAACCCCCTGGACCAACACCCCCGGATGTCCTGTACTCTTGTCCCGTCGCACGGCACCGGGGAGATCCGGAACCGGGCGATCTACGGTCCCCCGTAGCTCAATTGGCAGAGCAGCCGGCTGTTAACCGGCAGGTTTTTGGTTCGAGTCCAAACGGGGGAGCTCAGCTTCGCGACACGCCCGTCGGCCCCGCCGGCGGGCGTTTTCCGTTGTGCCGACCCGGGCCGGTGGCGGCAAAACCGGCCCCTGCACCGGGCGGTCCCCGACGAGCCGTTTACGCCCCGGAGTCACCCCTTCACCGGCAGGATGGTCGATGTCGACCCAGGCTCCCGCTGCGTCGATTGGTGCGTCGATTCCAAGGGGTGGAGATGACCGGAGGACGGGGTCGTTGGACGGCCACCCTGATCGCGGTGGCGGTCGTGCTCGGCTGGCTGGTCGTCGGCGGGATCGCCGGGCCGTACTCGGGGAAGCTCGGCGAGGTCGCGACCAACGACAACGCCGCGTTCCTGCCCACCGACGCTGAGGCCACCCGGGCCCAGGACCTCTCCGCCGGCTTCCTGGAGAAGGAGACGACCCCGGCGCTCGTCGTCTACGAGCGCACCTCCGGGGTCACCCCGGCCGACGAGCAGCGGGTGCGGGCCGACGCCGCCCGGTTCGCCCAGCTGCCCGGCGTGGTGAGCCCGCTGCCGCCGCCGATCGTCAGCCAGGACCGCCAGGCCGTGCAGGTGATCGTCCCGATCGACGCCGCCGAGGGCGAACAGATCCGGCAGGTCGTCCACGAACTGCGCGACATCGCCGGCCCGGACCGGGACGGGCTGACCGTCAACGTGGCCGGGCCGGCCGGTCTGCTCGGCGACCTGATCGAGGTCTTCACCGCCATCGACGGTCCGCTGCTGCTGGTCACCCTGGTCGTCGTCCTGATCATCCTGCTGATCGTCTACCGCAGCCCGGTGCTCTGGATCTTCCCGATGCTCGCCGCCGGCATGTCGTACTCGCTGGCGTCGGTCTTCGTCTACTACCTCGCCAAGCACGACGTGATCAAGCTCAACGGGCAGGCGCAGGGCATCCTCACCGTGCTGGTCTTCGGCGCCGGCACCGACTACGCCCTGCTGCTGATCGCCCGCTACCGGGAGGAACTGCACCGCCACCACCGGCCGTGGGACGCGATGAAGACCGCCTGGCGGGGCGCCGCCCCGGCGATCATCGCCTCCGGCATCACCGTCATCGTCAGCCTGCTCTGCCTGCTGCTGTCCAGCCTCAACTCCAACCGGGCGCTCGGTCCGGTCGCCGCCCTCGGCATCGCCGCCACGCTGCTGGTCATGCTCACCTTCCTGCCCGCGCTGCTGGTGCTCGGCGGACGCTGGGCGTTCTGGCCGCGAACGCCCCGGGAGGACCAGGCGGACCCGCGGGCCGAGCACGGCATCTGGAGCCGGATCGTCGGCTTCGTCGCCCGCCGGTCCCGGGCCATCTGGCTGGTCACCGCCGTCGCGCTGGCCGCGCTCACCCTGGGCCTCAGCCAGCTCGGCGCCACCACCCTCGGCCAGTCCGACCTGTTCACCAGCCGCACCGACTCGGTGGCCGGCCAGGAGGCGATCGCCCGGCACTTCCCCGCGGGCACCGGCAGCCCGGCCACCGTCTTCACCACCCAGGCGACCGCGCAGCAGGTGGCCCAGGTGGCCCAGGGCGTGCCCGGCGTGGCCTCGGTCCGCCCGCTCACCCAGCAGGGCCAGGCCGGCCCGCCCGAGGAGAACGCGCAGCCCAAGGTGGTCGACGGCCGGGTGGAGCTGCAGGTGACACTGGCCGACCCGCCGGACAGCGACGGCGCCGAACGGACCATCCGCGACCTGCGCGCGGCGGTGCACAAGGTGCCCGGCTCCGACTCCGTGGTCGGCGGCTTCACCGCCATCAACGTGGACACCGCCGCCGCCTCCACCCGGGACCGCAACGTCATCATCCCGGTGGTGCTCGTGGTCATCGCCGTCGTCCTGGCGCTGCTGCTGCGCGCCCTGCTCGCCCCGGTGCTGCTCATCGCCACCGTGGTGCTGTCGTTCCTGGCCACGCTGGGACTCTGCGCGCTGATCTTCAAGTACGTCCTGGACTTCCCCGGCGTCGACCAGTCCTTCCCGCTCTTCGCGTTCGTCTTCCTGGTCGCCCTCGGCATCGACTACAACATCTTCCTGATGAGCCGGGTCCGCGAGGAGTCGGTCAAGCGCGGCACCCGCGCCGGAGTGCTCCGCGGCCTCGCCGTCACCGGTGGCGTGATCACCTCCGCCGGCATCGTGCTCGCCGCGACCTTCTCCGCGCTCGCCGTGCTGCCGCTGGTGGTGCTGGTCGAGCTGGGCGTGGCGGTCGCCATCGGGGTGCTGCTCGACACCATCGTCGTACGGTCGCTGCTGGTGCCCGCCCTGGCGTACGACATCGGGCCGAAGATCTGGTGGCCGAGCCGGTTGTCCCGGACGAGCCGCGCGGGGGACCGGGCCGGCGCGGAGGTGGAGCATGCTCGCTGAGACCGACGTGGTCGTGGTCGGCGGCGGCCTGGCCGGCCTCGCCGCCGCCCGCCGGCTGCACCGCGCCGGCGTGCCCTGGCGGCTGCTCGAGGCCGGCGACCGGCTCGGCGGCCGGGTCGCCACCGACCAGGTCGACGGCTACCTGCTCGACCGCGGCTTCCAGGTGCTCAACACCGCCTACCCCCGGCTCGGCACCCTGCTCGACGTGGACACCCTCGACCTGGGCTGGTTCACCTCCGGCGTGCTGGTCCGCCGCGGTGACCGCCTCGACCGGCTGGTCAACCCGCTGCGCGAGCCCACCGCGGCGGCGCGCACCGCCACCGCCGCAGTCGGATCCCTGCTGGACCGGCTGCGCTTCGCCGCGCTCGCGACCGGCTGCGCCACCCTGCCCGTGAGCAGGCTGCTCGCCGCGCCGGAGACGACCAGCGAGGCCGCGCTGCGCCGGGCCGGCCTCTCCGACGCCATGATCGAGGAGCTGCTCCGACCGTTCCTCTCCGGCGTCCTCATCGACCGGGAGCTGGAGACCTCCAGCCACGTGCTGGCCATGGTGCTGCGCTCCTTCGCCCGCGGCCGGCTCGGGCTCCCCGCCCACGGCATGGGCGCGCTGCCCCGAGCCATCGCCGACCCGCTGCCCGCCGACCTGATCGAGCTGGACACCCCGGTCGCCGAGGTCGCGCCCGGCCGGGTCCGCACCCAGGCCGGCGACATCGGCTGCCGCGCCGTCGTGGTCGCGGTGGACCCGCCGGCGGCGGCCACCCTGCTGCCCCGCCTCGGTCGGGTACGGATGCACAGTTACCACACCTACTACCATGCCGCCGACACCGCGCCGCTGGACGAGCCGATCCTGCTGGTCGACGGCGACCGACGGGAACTGGTCGCCAACACCGTGGTGCTCAGCAACGCGGCGCCGACGTACGCGCCAGCCGGGCGGCACCTGGTGGCCACCTCGGTGGTCGGCCCGCAGGCCCCGCCCGAGCCGGTGATCCGGCGGGAGCTGGACCGGCTCTACGGGCGGTCCACCGCCGACTGGACCCACCTGACCACCGTGTCGATTCCGGCCGCGCTGCCGGCCGCGCCCCCACCGCAGGGCCGGCTGCGCAAGCCCGTCGCGCTCGGCGACGGGCTGTTCGTCGCCGGCGACCACCGGGACAGCCCCTCCATCCAGGGGGCGCTCACCAGCGGGTGGCGCACCGCCGGAGCCGTCCTCACCGCGCTCCGCCCCAGCCAGGGCGGTCCGTCCGAGCCGGACGGGGGAGCCGAAGCCATCTCGTGATCACCTATGATCGCCGCCATGCCCGCACCCCTCCCGGCGATCGACTTCGACCCGGCCGCCGCCTTTCCCGAGGTCAACGACATGCGCGCGGCGCTCGCCGCGCGGGACTGGCCCCGGGTACGGCAGCTGCTCGACCCCCGCGACTGGGCGGGCCGGTCGTTGCTGGTGAGCGCCGCCGAGGACGTCGAAGGGGTCGGCGACTTCCTCCGTGCGGTGCTGGCCCAGAACCCCGGGGACACCGTCGCCGCGACGATGCTCGCCGCGCACCTGGTCGACGCCGGCTGGAAGATCCGCACCAGCCTGCGTGCCGAGCACGTCAGCCGGGAGCAGTTCGCCCAGCTCCACGACCACCTGCGGCAGGCCGAGCAGATCCTCATCGACGTCTGCGCCCGTGACTCCGGCAACGTCCTCGCCTGGCAGGAGCGGCTGACCACCGCGATGGGGCTGCAACTGGGCCAGGCCGAGGCCCGCCGCCGCTACGACCGACTGGCCCGGTACGCGCCGCACGACAGACGGTCGCAGTCCGCGCTGCTCCAGCAGCTCTGCCCGAAGTGGGGCGGCAGCTGGGACAAGGTCTTCGCGTTCGCCCGGGAGCGGATGCTGGCCGCGCCGGAGGGCGCCCAGAACGGCGTGCTGCTCGCCGACGCGCACTTCGAGCGGTACTTCGACTTCGACACCGACGGGGAGCGGGCCGCGTACGTGCGCGACCCGCAGGTGGTGCAGGACATCTGGACCGCCGCCCAGCGGTCCGTGCTGCACCCGCACTTCCGGCACGAACCCGGCTGGGTCTCCACCCGGTCCGTCTTCGCCCTCTGGTTCGGTCTGCTCGACCAGTGGGCCGCCGCGGCGGCCCAGTTCGCCGCCCTGGGACACCTGGGCAGCGAGTACCCCTGGTCGTACCTGGGTGGGACCAGCACACTCGACAAGTTCCGCACCGAGGCGTACGCGAAGGGTGGCCCCCGATGATCCGACAGTTGGACGTGGACGGGGTGCCCACGCTGCTGGCCCCCACCGCCGGACCGATGCGGGCTGGGCTGACCTTCCGGGTCGGCACCGCCGACGAGACGCTGGGCCGCAGCGGCATCACCCACCTGCTGGAGCACCTGGCCCTCGCCCCGCTCGGGCTGACCGACTACCACTTCAACGGCGCCACCGCGCCGATCTTCACCTCCTTCTACATGCAGGGCTCCGAGGCAGACATCGGCGGCTTCCTCACCGCCGTCTGCCGCACCATCCACGAGCTGCCCATGGCCCGGCTGGAGGTGGAGAAGGAGATCCTGCGCACCGAATGGAGCAGCCGCGGCAACGCGGCCGTCGACTCGGTGCCGCTGTGGCGGCACGGCGCCCGCGACCACGGCCTGACCAGCTACCCCGAGTTCGGGCTGCACGCGATCACCGAGCACGACCTGCGGGCCTGGGCGGCCCGCTGGTTCACCCGGGAGAACGCGGTGCTCTGGATCGCCGGGGACCGGGTACCGGCCGGGCTGCGGCTGGCGCTGCCCGCCGGCGTACGGCAGCCGGTGCCGCCGGTGTCGTCGGCGCTGCCGCACACCCCCGCGTACTTCGTCAACGGCTCGCGGGCCGTGGTGCTGGACTCGGTCGTGCGGCGCCGGATCGCCGCGGGCGTCTTCGCCGGGGTGCTGGAGCGGGAGATGTACCGCTCGCTGCGCCAGGAGGACGGGCTCTCCTACACCATCAACACCGGGTACGAGCCGCGCGGCGACGGCCACGCCACGCTGCGGGCCCTCGCCGACGCGCTGCCGGAGAAGCAGGACGCGGTGCTCGGCGGCTTCATCGACGTGCTGGCCAAGCTGCGGGTCGGTCGGATCGAACAGGCCGACCTGGACGCCACCGTGGCCAAGCGGGAGGACACCCTCGGCGCCGCCGAGGTGGACGCCGCGCGGCTGCCCAGCCAGGCGCTGGACCTGCTCACCGGCCAACCCACCCGCACCGTCGACGAGCTGCGCGCGGAACTCAAGACCGTCACCCTCGCCGACCTGCACCAGGTGGCCCAGGAGGTCACCGCCACCGCGCTGCTGATGGTGCCCGACGGCACCACCGCCGACTGGGCCGGCTTCACCGAGGCGCCCACCCGCTCCACCCACACCGTGCCCGGCACCGCCTACCGGGAACGGGAGGGTGACGGCGAGCTGCGGGTCGGCATCGACGGCGTCAGCTACGTCGGCCCCGGCGGCCCGCTCACCGTCCGCTACGCCGAGTGCGCCGCCCTGCTCGCCTGGCCGGACGGGGCCCGCCGGCTGATCGGCCACGACGCCATCTCGATGCACATCGAGCCGACCCTGTTCGACCTGCACCCCGGCGCCGTCGGGGTCATCGACCAGCAGGTCCCCGCCGATCGGCGCGTCCCCATGCCGGCCCGTCCGCCGGAAAAGATCCCCCAGCCGTACGCGGGCGGCAACCGGCCGCATCCGCAGCAGCGCCCGGCCCCGGTCAAGCGCGCCTGGTGGGAGGTCCCGCTGATGGTGCTCAGCGGCCTCGCCACCCTCGGCGTCGGCGGGATCACCCTGCTGCTCACCTTCGGCCTCTTCGTCGCCGACGAGTCGGACGGCGACATCGGCTGGCTGTGGGGCATGGTCGGGGTGGGCTGTCTGCTCACTGTTATCCTCGCGTTGCCCATCGTGCTGTTGCGGCGGCGGAGACGCTGAGAGACCGCCCGTTTCGGTGGTGGTCGGAGATCGACCGGGCGGGTTACGATCCGGCGCGGTAGCGGGGCGGTAGCTCAGCGGGTTAGAGCAGGGGACTCATAATCCCTCGGTCGCGGGTTCGAGTCCCGCCCGCCCCACCACGCGAAACCCCTGGTCAGGCATGCCGACGAGGACCTGAACGAACCGCGTCAAGATCCGGACCAACGCCGTCAGTCCGCACTGAGTTCGCAGCGGTACGACCCGCCGCCCGGTCCAGGCGGTCCGCCACCTGGTCCAGGTCGTCCTCGAACAGGTCCGCGTAGACGTCCAGCGTCATCGCCGCCGAGGCGTGCCCGAGCATGCGCTGCACCGCCTTCACGTTGGCGCCCTCGGCCGCCGCGAGACTGGCCGCAGTGTGCCGGAGCTCGTGCGGTGTCAGGCCGGCGAGGCCGATCGACTCCGCAGCTCGGTCGAGACGCGGCGGCGGAAGTTGTTGTTGCGCAGCACCTCGCCAGCCGGGGACGTGAACACCAGCTCGTCACGGGCGCGGCCGGCGAGCTGCGTGGCCATCGGCTCGACCAGGAACCGGGGGAGCGGCACCGACCGGCGTTGGTGCGTCTTCGGCGTGCCGAACACCGCCCGTCCGTTGACCTCAGTCACCGACTCCGCCACGAGCAACCGACGCTTCACCAGGTCCAGCGCCGCACCCGTAGCGCGGCCACGCACTCCCCAAGTGCGCTGATGCTGCCGAATTGTTCTCTTATGGATCAAGGGCGGCCCGCAAGCGGGCCGCGCCGGCCCGGCTCCGGCCTGCTGGCTACCTTCGGCCGGCATCGGCCGGGCCTGGCCGGCCACGCTGACGAGCGATCAGGATCACGAAGACCTCGGGGCTCCGCCCCGAGCCCCGGCCCTCCTCAGAGATCCGCTCTTTACTCAGCTGGGCGTCCAAAAACGCGGACGAATCGGCGCGGGTGTCATCCGTGCCTGGCCCGCGCAAGCGTTTACCGCCGTCACCGCCTGGGTCGATGAAACGGGTGAAATCGGTACGCGCCAGGCAATGCTCCGGCGATCATGGTGGGATGGGGCGACCATCGAAGCCGGCACCGACCGGGGGCATCCTGCGCGGCGAGGAGGACGCCCAGCAGGCCAGCTTCCTGGAGCTGTTCTTCGACCTGGTGTTGGTGTTCGCCCTGATCGGGGTCATAGGCCGGATGGTGCCGGACCTTCTCTCCGACAACGTCGGCGTGCGCTGGCTGGCGCTGCTGTACACGGTCGTTCTGGTCCTGCCGCTGCTCTGGCTGTGGACGACCACCGCGTACATCACGAGCCGGTTCGACTACCGCAACGGCTGGATTCAGCTGCTGGTCCTGGTCAGCGCGTTCGGCCTGCTGATCATGGCGACGTCCCTGTACGAGTTCGAGCAACGCGGCGCCTCCTTCGCCGTTGTGTACGTGTTGCTGCATATCGGACGCCCCTTGCTGCTCCGGCCGTTGTTACGGGAGCACGAGGAGGTACGGGCGCTCTACACCCGCCTGGCCATCTGGGCCAGCGTCTCCGGCGTCATCTGGCTCGCCGGGGCGGTGATGCGCGGAAACTACCGGTTGGCCCTGTGGTTGATCGCCATCACCGTGGACATGGTCGTGGCGCGGCTCGGATGGCCGGTACCCGGCATGCACCGAGCGCCCACCAGCGCGTGGGCGATGGCCAGCAGCCGACACCTCCCCGAGCGCTACCAGCAACTGTTGCTGATCGCGCTCGGCGAGACGGTGCTGTCCATAGGCCTCACGTACGCCAACCACCCCGCCACGCTCGCCGCAACGACCGCCCTGGTGATCACATTCCTGTCGTCCGTGCTGATGTGGCGGATCTACTTCTATCGCGCTGGCCAGGTGCTGGCCGAGGCCGTCGAGATGTCGTCGAACAAGGCAGCTGCCGGCGGGATCGTCGGCGTGGCCCATGTGCTCATGGTGCTCGGCATCACCGCCACCGCGGCTGGCTCGGAAATCGTGCTGGCGCACCCCCAGGGGCCCTCCGTGCCGGCCTGGCTCATGGTCATCCTCGGCGGGCCGGCGGTCTTCCTGTTCGGCCGCAGTCGGCTGGAACGGGTCGTCTTCAACCGGCTCGCCGTGCGCCGGCTCGTCGGCATCGCCGCTCTGGTCCTGCTGGCGCCGCCGCTGTTCTTCGGCCCGCCGCTGCTCGCCGCCATCGTCGCTGCGGTCGTGCTGCTCGGGGTCGCCGTCGCGGACGCTCGACGCGCCGCCGGCCGCCCACCGGAGGCCCCGTCCCCGTCCGCCTAGCGGAGGCGGTCCGCATCCAATCCGCAAGAGGTCCACGGACGGCAGGGGAGTGGTGAGAGATGCCGAAAGGTGTTTCCGCTGCTAGGAGCCCATCCTCGCTGCTTGCCTGGTCGCCCGTTTTGATCTCATAATCCCTCGGTCGCGGGTTCGAGTCCGCTGCGCGGATGCCGGCCCGGCCGCGAGCGGATGTGAGCCACAAAGAGGCGGCATCGGGCGCGTGACGCTACTTGCCGGCATCGATGGTGATACGCCAGGGCCTGTATTGCCGCGTTTCAGAAGTCCGAGCTGACGTCACGCCGAGATGGTCGGACGCCTCCGGTCAGGTTGCCGCCTTCACGAGGGGATACTGGCGCGACGCGGTGTTCTGGAAGACGGAACTGCCGGCTCTGCAGAGCAATCCTCTGGTGACCGGCGTCGGCATCATCAAGCGAGGGCTCAAGTGAGGCGGACGGCGACAGCGTGCGCTAGGACGGAGAACCAGTGGCGGGAGGCCTCGGGCGCTGGCTGCGCAAGCAGTTGGGCGCAGGTGGGCCGGTCCCGGCCGGTCGCAGCGGGGACCGGTACGCGGTCCGGGGCGACACGCCGGCAGCGGAGGCGCTGCGGGCCTGGTTGGCCGCCCGCGCCCAGCTGGAGGCCGCCTTCGAGCCGCTGGAGCGGCGGATGGACGCCGGTGTGGACCGAGCGGCGTTGACCGCGCTGCGGCAGCGGGAGACCCTGGCTTGGAACGAGTTCCGGACCCGGCGTCTGGAGGGGGAGCGGTAATGGCCGATCGGGATCTGCTCGACGCGCTGAGCGGTATGCAAGCGGCCTCCAAGGGCATCGACGCGGTCCTCGCGGCGGCGCGGGACGGACGTGGCGAGCTGGACCCGATGCTGATCGACGTCGAGGGGATCGAGCGCCACCGGGAGAGGTACCGGATGGAGCTGGACTACTTCGAGAGGTCGTACCGCGGCTGACGCCGCAGCGGCCGGTGGGGCCGTCGACACGGCGGTCCCGCCGGCCGCACCGTTACGGCAGCTCGCCCAGCCCGCAGATGCAGCACGAGCCGCAGCGCGGTCGGGGCGCTCGGCGACCTGGTCCAGGTCGTCCTCGAACAGGTTCGCGTAGACGACGTCCAGCGTCATCGCTGCCGACGCATGCCCCAGCACGCGTTGAACGGCCTCCACATTCGCTCCCTACGAGACCGAGCCGGCGGCGACCGAGTCCTTCCCCGCTCGTGGGCTTGCAGTTTGGTTGTCGTGTTCCAGGGAGCCGGGGCGGAGTGTTGTGCGGGGGGTGATGGGCAGGTTGCGTTTGTGGGCGCTGAGGCGATAGCGGGCAATGATTGTGTCGGCGACGTCCGGTGCGACGGGATGTCCCTCCAGGAAGTCGTCGATGTCAGCGTAGGTCAGCCCTAATGCGTGTTCATCTGGCTTGCTGGGTGCGAGGTCTTCCAGGTCGGCGGTTGGGGTCTTGTGAATCAGGCGTTCAGGAGCGCCAAGTGCTCGGGCCACGGCTCGGACTCGCCGCTTTGTCAGCCCGGCCAGGGGCACGATGTCGGCGGCCCCGTCGCCGTGTTTGGTGAAGAACCCCATGACCGCCTCGGCAGCATGGTCGGTGCCGACCACAAGACCGTCGAGTGCGCCTGCCCCGGCGTATTGCACGATCATTCGCTGCCGCGCCTTGATGTTGCCGAGCACGAAATCCTGGTGGTGCGCGTCGCGGAAGGTAAGCCCGGCGGTTGCCAGTGCACACAGGGCTGCGTCGCTGGCTGGCCGGATGTCGACAGTGAGCACGGTGTCGGGTTGGATGAACGTGAGCGCTAGGCGAGCGTCGTCCTCATCCCGCTGGCTGCCGTACGGCAGGCGCATCGCAACAAATGTGGCGTGGTGCCCGGCGTGGCGGGCTTCTTCGGCGGCGAGTTGGCACAGCCGCCCGGCAACAGCCGAATCGATGCCCCCGCTGATGCCGAGGACCAGGGTCCGGCGGCCGGTCGTGATCAACTGGTCGACGAGTAGTTGTGCTCGCCGGTCGGCCTCGGCTGCAGGGTCGAAGCCAGCTGTCACCGCCAGGTCCTCGGCGATGTGGCGCTGCCATCCGGCCGATGCGAGGTGTGCGTGACTCACCGCTGCACCTGCTGGATCGGCTCGGGATAACGGGCGCCGTTGACGGTGACGCGCAGCGCGTACAGGCTCGTGGCGGCGGTGATGAACAGGTGGTTGCGTTTGGGTCCGCCGAAGGTGAGGTTGGCGACGGACTCGGGCAGCAGCAGCTTGCCGATGAGGGTGCCGTCGGGGTCGAAGCAGTGCACGCCGTCCCAGGCTGCGGCCCAGACCCGACCGGCGTCGTCGAGGCGCAGGCCGTCGAAGCGTCCGAAGTCGCATTCGGCGAAGATCTTCCCGCCGGTCAGGGCACCTTCGGCCGTGACGTCGAAGACGCGGATGTGACTGGGTTCCTGGCGTGTGTCGGCGATGTAGATTCGCTGCTCGTCGGCGGAAAAGGCAAGACCGTTTGGCCGGCAGAAGTCGTCGGCGACGACTCGCAGGTCGCCGGTGGCCGGGTCGAGGCGGAACACGTAGCAGGCACCACCGAACTCGCTGTCGCCCTTGTTGCCCTCGTAGTCGCTGTGGATGCCGTAGCTCGGGTCGGTGAACCAGATCGTGCCGTCGGCGCGTACGACGACGTCGTTGGGGCTGTTGAGCCGCTTGCCGTGGAAGCGGTCGGCGAGCACGGTGATGGCGCCGTCGTGTTCGGTGCGGGTCACCCGCCGATTGCCCTGTTCGCAGGTGATGAGCCGGCCCTGGCGGTCAATGGTGTTGCCGTTGGCGTACCCGGAGCAGTGCCGGAAGACGCCGACGGCGCCGGTGGTTTCGTCCCAGCGCATGAGCCGGTCGTTGGGGATGTCGCTCCAGACGAGGTAGCGCCCGGCTGGGAAGTACACCGGGCCCTCCGATTTGCGTGAACCGGTGTGCAGGCGTTCGACGACGTAGTCGCCGTCGCAGTAGCGGAAGCGCTCGTCGAGCACCTGGAACTGAGCAGGGATGGTCTCAGCCACCGAAGCCTCCTCGGCTTGAGATGATGTTCGATAAGAAGCCTGTCCTGCCGAATCTGATATGGTCAACAGCAGTGTTATACGATTCACATCTTGGAGCGCATATGGACAGCATCGACCGAGCTTTGCTGGCGCAGCTGCAGGTCGACGCCACGCAGTCGTACGTGTCCCTGGGTCAGGCGGTCGGGCTGTCGGCGGGGTCGGCCCATGAGCGGGTGCGCAAGCTGCGCGAGCGCGGTGTCATCCGGCGTACCACCGTCGACGTCGATCCAGCCGCGGCCAGCCGCGGCGTGCTGTCCTACGTCATGCTGCAGGGAAGCGCCTGGATGGGCGACCCGCCGACCCGCGACGCGCTGGCGGACATCCCCGAGATCCAGGAGGCGCACGTCATCGCCGGGTCGGCGTCGTTGCTGGTGAAGATCCGCACCTCGACCACGGAGGAGCTGCAGGCCGTGCTGCGACGAGTCTTCGCCGTCGACGGCGTCACCGGCACCCAGACCATCGTCGTACTGGAGACCTTCTTCGAACGGCCCATGTACCTCGGCGGCAACGGTTCCAGCTAAGAGCACTACACCTGCCACTCACCGGCGACCATCAAATCCCGGCCCACGATCTCGTTGGCCTCGCGCCAGGCCTGGATCAGCTCCGGTCGGATGCGGAAGTACGGGTAGTTCCGCTGTTTCCGTGGGTCGAACCCTGTCTTTGCCGCAAACGCGTCGCCAACCTCGTCCGTGACCTCGTCGACGACCACCGCAGATCCCTCAATGAGCACCACGTCGCGGGTTGGCCCGATCGTGAGGCGGACCCGCCCGCTGGCGCGGAGGTTCCGAGCCGTGGGGTTGGTGGCCGCCGTCGAGATCAAGAGCGTCTCGCCGTCCGAGAGGAACGACAGGGGTACCAGATACGGCGTGCCCACGGGATCGGCGGTGGCCACCCAGGCGTCGACGTCGTGTTCGAGCCGGTGCAGTGTGTCCTTTTTGCGCTGCTCGGGCGGTCGGGGTGGGGGTGCCATGGCGTCGAGCCTCCTGTCCACGATTCGAGCGATGATTATTGATCTGCTGCGGCGCGACGGTCTGATCGTCGCGCTCGCAGTCCTCAGTTCACCGCTTGCTTTACGAGCGCGCCGATTCTTGCCTCGTCTTCGGCGGTCAACTTCGGCAGAGCGAAGGTGGTTGGCCACATGGCGCCGTCGTCGAGGTTCGCCTCGTCGCTGAAGCCGAGCGTCGCGTACCTCGTTTTGAACTTCTGTGCGCTCTGGAAGAAGCAGACGACCTTGCCGTCCTTGGCATACGCGGGCATCCCGTACCAGAGCCTCGGCGAGAGGGCTGGCGCGCTGGCTGTGATGACGGCATGCAGCCGCTCGGCCATGACGCGATCCGGTTCCGACATCTCGGCGATCTTCGCCAGCACGTCACCTTCACCGTCCGCCTTGGCCGTACGCGGCCCGCGGCGCGCGGCCGTCCGCAGTTCCTGGGCGTGTTCCTTCATCGCGGCTCGTTCCTCGCCCGTGAATCCCTCGTAGGTCTTGTCGTTCGCGGCGGTGCTCTCGGCGGACTTCTTCCTGTCTCTCATTGCAGGTCTTCCTCTCCTACGAGTTGGCTATGACATCGCGGTTTGGATCGGCACGCAGTCCAGCGCCCAGGTCCATGGCCAGTACTTCACATCTCGTCAGTGGTGCGCCGTACGCTGCGCCACTTGGCGGCATACGGCAGCATGAACAGATACAGACCCGCTCAGCGGTCCTGTAGCAGTCCGAGGACATTGCCGTCGGGGTCGGTGATGGTGGCCACCAGGCGGCCGCCACCGACGTCGCGCACGGGCTCCTTCACGGTGGCACCCGCCGCGGTCACCTCGGCCAGTTTCGCCTCGATGTCCGGCACGTGCCAATAGGCCACCGGCGAGGTCATGCCCTGCGGTCCGCCGGCCGGCACCAACCCGATCTGCTGGCCGTCGACCTCGTAGCCGACGTAGTAGGAGCTGTCGGTCTGCGGCGCTACGCCGAGCAGCGCGGTATACACCTCCTTGGCCTTCGGGAGGTCGGAAACGGGATGCAGCACGGTCTTGATCATGATTGCTCCTGAAGTCGTGGGTCACATCGACCTGGTTGGTGTGGTCGGTCATGACCACGGCTAGAGCATCTCCCGGCTGCGGCAGGCCAACATCCGTGCCGACCACGGGAACCACCACGGAGTGGCGCCTACGTATACGGCAGGATGGAACCCGTGGTAGCTCAGGCAGGGATTTCAGGCCGGGAGGCCGAGGTGCTGTCCCTGCTCGGGGAGCACCTCAGCAACGCGGAGATCGGCGCGCGGCTGTTCATCTCCGTCCGCACCGTCGAGACCCACGTGTCCTCGCTGCTGCGCAAGCTCGGTGCGCCGGACCGGCGGGCGCTCGCGCAGCTCGCGACCGAGTGGAGTCGGGCCGCGCGCGGGGGTGACGCGGCCCTCGGGCTGCCCGCGCCGGTGACCTCGTTCGTCGGCCGGGTACGGGAGCGGGCGGCGCTGGCCGAGGCGGTCAAAGCGCACCGGCAGGTGAGCGCGGTCGGCCCGGGCGGGGTCGGGAAGACCCGGCTGGCGCTGGCGATCGCGGCGCAGGCGGCCGGCGACTTCGCCGACGGTGTGTGGTTCGTCGACCTGGTCCCGGTCACCGACCCCGCCATGGTCGGGGCGGCGGTGGCCGCGGCGGTCGGCATCGGCGAGCAGCAGAGCCGTGGCATGGACGAGTCGGTGATCGCCGCGCTGGCCGACCGGCACGCCCTGCTCGTCCTGGACAACTGTGAGCACGTGCGAGACGGCGTGGCACCGTTCCTGGAGCGGCTGCTCGCCGGCTGCCCGCGGCTGACCGTGCTGGCCACCAGCCGGGCCCGGTTGATGGTGCCGTTCGAACGCGTCTATCCCATCCCGCCGCTGTCGCTGACCGGCGACGGTGACTCGGATGCGGTCGCGCTGTTCCTCGACCGGGCCGCGGCGGTGGGCTCGCCGCTGGCGCCGGAGCAGCGCGACCAGGCCGCAGAGATCTGCCGCGGGCTGGACGGCGTGGCGCTGGCGATCGAGCTGGCGGCCGCCCGGTTGCCCACGCTCGGCCTGGACGGCCTCGCCGACGTGCTCTCCGACCAGCTGCGGCTGCTGACCGGCGGCGCCCGGGCCGACGACCGGCACCGGTCGGTACGGGCCATGCTGGATTGGAGCCACGCCCTCCTCGAGCTGGCCGATCGTACGCTGCTGCGCCGCATCGCGGTCTTCGTGGCTCCGTTCACGGTGGACGCCGCTCGGCAGGTGGCCGGGTTCGCGCCGCTCGAAACGGCCGCGGTGGTGGACGGGCTGGCCCGGCTCACCGAGCAGAGCCTGCTGACGGCGACCCCTTCCCCTGGCGGCACCCGTTATCGCACGCTGGAGACCATCCGCCAGTACGGAGTGGAGCAGCTGTCTAGTGCCGGCGAGCTCGACGATGTCCGATCTCGCCACCTGCGCTGGTGCTTGGCGACTGCCACCGAGCTGGCGCGGGATACGCCGCCGGGCACCGGGGTGTGGCGAGCCAGGTTCGACACGGCGGCCGATGACATCCGGGCCGCCCTCGGTTGGGCGGCCGACGAGCCCGATCACCGTGCCAACGCGTACGGCCTGGCACTGGCCCTAGCTCAGCTGACCTTCACCAGGAATCTGGTCGGCGAGGCCCAGCAGCGGTACGAACAGGCGGCATCGCTCACCGGTGACCCGGTCGCCGCGGGGTCGGCGCTCCGGTACGCCGCGGCGGTGGCTGGTTGTCGCATGCGTGGCGAGGACATGTACCGGCTCTACCGCGCCGCCGCAGACACCGCACGTAGCGCCGGGGACACCGCCGGGGCCGCCCGCGACCTGGCCACGGCCGCGGCCACCGTCTATCGGTTCTCCGGCACGTTCTCCCTGCCGCCACCGCCGGGTGAGGCTGCGGTGCTGCTTTCCGCGGCACGCGAGCTGGCCGGCGACGACCCCGCTGCCCAGGCCGCGGTGGCCCTGGCCGAGTGCGGGGTTCTCACGGACGCCGTCGATGCGGACAGGGGGAAGCCAGACACGGCCGTGCCGGAGGCAATCGCGCTCGCCGAGCGGGCAGTCGACCTGGCTCACCGGACCGGCGATCCGCTGGCCCACAGCGCGGCCCTCGACGCGCTCACCGCTGCCCAGTGCTGGGCAGGCGATACCTTCGCCACCGCGGACACGACCCATCGACGAGTCGAGCTGCTCGCCTCGGTGCCGGTGACGCCAGCCAGCGCGCATGAGCGGGCGAACGCGCTCTCCGAGGCGGCCGAGACCTGCATCGGAGTGGGTGACCTGGAGGGGGCCCGCCGGTGGGGCGAGCAGCTTCGCGACCTGCCGTTACTGGCCGAACGGGGTGACTTCGCCACGTCCCGGCTACTGGTGGCGGATGCGCTGGCGGGCAACGTCGACGATGTGCTCGTCGGCAGCAGGCGGTTCCTCGATGCGTGGGAGCGCTCCGGAAGCCGGCATGCCCCCAACCTCGCGATGGCGGCGGCCGCGGTGGCGATGGTCCACGGCCTGCGCAAGGACGACGGGGCGAGAGCCGAGTGGCTGGCCGTCGTCGACAAGCTCGATATGGCACCAGAGCAGAAGGCCGGCTACAGCGCGGTGTTCGATGCGATCGTCTTCCTCCACCACGGTCGGGCCGACCGGGCCATGGCGGGGCTAGTGGCCGAGCCCGACGAGATGGACGAGTGGGTCATCTGGGTGTGGCAGCATTGGTATCTCGCGCTGCGTGCCGAGGCGGCCGCGCTCACCGGGAACCCCGACGCACGCCGCCGCATCACCGCCGCACGAACGATCGTGGCCGGCAATCCGATCGCCGGCGCCCAGCTGGAGCGGGCAGAGGCCCTACTCGACGGCGACCAGGACCGGATGCTCGCCGCCGCGGCGGCGTTCGACGCCGCCGGCTGCCGCTACCAGTGGGCGCGGACGCTCGTACTCACCAGCGGTGAGCATGCCGCGACCGGCGCGGCGGCCCTGGCCGACATCGGTCTTGCCGCCCTCGACACCCTCGCCATGCGTGCGGGCACCCGGCGCCGGTAGCGGCAGCGGTCGCGCTGAGGAGCCAGGCGATCTTGATGGCGATCGAGAGGTTGCGCGTGGCGGCCGAACACCCGAAAACGTTCGCGGGCAGACTCGCCCACCCGAGCCCGCCGCCGCCGACCCGGACGGGTCGATTCGGCTGACGGCCCGGGCCGGGGCGGTTCGCGGTACGGCGCCGGCGTGAGCGCCGGCCGCACAGCAGGATCCACCGTACGGCGACCTTGGGTACGCGTGCTCATCCGGATACCGACCCCGACGGGAAGGATCAGGCTGTGAACCAGACGACGTGGACGCGTACCCTGCTCGGCGGCCTGATCATCGGGGCGGCGACGGTCGGGGCATGGTGGGCCTGGCTGGGCTGGGAGACCGGGTACACGGTGGACCCGGAGACCGGCGCGACCAGCGGCCCGTACGCGCCGTGGCAGGTGGTCGGCTGCGTCCTCACCCTGGCCCTGATCGCCGCCGTCGGCGGCTGGCTGCTCAGCCCGTGGGTGGTGGTGCCGGTGATGACGGTCGCGTTCACGGTCGCCTGGGCGGCGCACGCCGCCTCGACCGACGACACCGGCCTCTGGGCGGTGGGAGCGGTCCTGGTCCTGGTCGGGACGGCCGCCGGTACCTCCATGGTGAGTGCCGGAGCCGGGCTGATCCGCCGCCGTACGCGCAGATCGCCCGGCTGACGGATGCCGTTGGCCTGGCGGCTGCAGACCTCGCCGGCCGACCACGTCGAGCAGGAACACGCCGGGCGGCGAGGCAGTCGCCTCGCCGCCCGCGTCGGCCACCCGCCTTAAAGAACGCTCAGGAGAGCGTCTTCAGGTAGTCGGGGTTGGTCTTCAGCCACTCGTCGACGGCCTTGGCCTCATCGCCCTTGTGGGCGTTGAACATCAGATCCTCCAGCGAGCCGAGCTGCTGGCCGTCCATCTTGAACTTCTCCAGCATCTTGGTGACCTCGGGGAAGTCCTTGCCGAAGCCCTTCCGGCCGAGGGTGTTGATCTGCTCGGCCTGACCCAACGTGCCCTTCGGGTCGGCCAGGTCCTTCAGCTCGTACTTGGCGTAGGCCCAGTGCGGGTGCCACAGGGTGACCACGATCGGCTTCTTGTCGGCGATCGCGCCGTCCAGGGCGGCGAGCATGGCCGGCGTGGACGAGGTCTTGAGCTTCATCGTGCCGTCCAGGCCGTAGCCGGGGAGCAACTTCTCCTGGGTGGCTTTGGTCAGGCCGGCGCCGGGCTCGATGCCGATCATCTCGCCGCCGAAGGTGCCGGCCCTGGCGGCCAGGTCCTCCAGCGAGTCGACGCCCTCGACGTACTTGGGCACGGCGATGCTGAGGCTGGCGTCGTCGTGCCAGACGCCGATCTTCTCCAGCTTGTCGCCGTACTTCTCGAGGTAGGAGGCGTGGGTCTGGGGCAGCCAGCCGTCCAGGAAGAGGTCGATGTCGCCGCTGGCGAGGCCGCCGTAGACGAGCCCGGCCTCCAGGTTCTTGAGCTGGACCCGGTAGCCCTTCTCCTCCAGGATGTGCTGCCAGAGGTGGGAGGCGGCGATAGCCTCGTCCCAGGCCATGTAGCCGATGGTGATCTTCTTGCCGTTGCCGGACGAGCCGCCGGAGTTCTCACCGCAGGCGGCGGCGCCACCCAGGGCCAGGGCGGCGGTCACCGCCAGCGCGACGACGCGCTTCAGGGTCGTGAACACGAGTATGTCCTTCCTTGCCTGTCTTTGAGCAGCCGGCGGACCCGCGTACGCGGGTACAGGGGTGCCGGCCGAGGGGCGGCGGTCAGGCCTGCCGCGCGAGGCGCTGCGCCCGCGCGGACGGGAAGCGGTCGCCCACCGAGTCGGTGATCCGGTCGAGCACCACGGCCAGGACCACGACGGCGATCCCGCCCTCGAAGCCGCTACCGACCTCGACCTGGGACAACGCGAACATGATCACGTCGCCCAGACCGCCGGCGCCGACCATCCCGGCGATGACCACCATCGACAGGGCCAGCATGATGACCTGGTTGACCCCGGTCATGATCGTGGGCAGGGCCAGTGGCACCTTCGTCCGGAGCAGCACCATCCACGGTGGCGCGCCGAACGACTCCGCGGCCTGGACGATCTCCTTGTCGACCTGCCGCAGGCCCAGCTCGGTCAGCCGTACGCCGGGCGGCATGCTGAACACCAGGGTGGCCAGCACACCGGGCACGGTGCCGATGCCGAAGAAGAAGATCGCGGGGATCAGGTAGACGAACGCCGGCATGGTCTGCATCAGGTCCAGCACCGGCCGGGCCACCGCGGAGGCGCGCCGGTTCTCCGCGACCAGGATGCCCAGCGGGATCGCCAGCATCAGGGAGAGCGCGCTGGCCACCAGGACCTGGGCCAGGGTGCTCATCGTCTCCTCCCAGTACGGCATCCCGGCCACCAGACCGAGGCCGACCGCGGTGCCGAGCCCGAACTTCCAGCCGCGCAGCCACCAGCCGAGCGCGGCGAGGACCAGCACGACCGCCACCGCGGGCACGCCGGTCAGCAGGTCGTCCAGCGGACGGACGAGGGCGTCGACCACGGCCGCGACCCCGTCGAAGAACGGGCCGAGCGTGCGGGTGGCCCAGTCGACGGCCGCCTCGGTCCAGGCGCCCAGGGGCACCCGGGGCAGTCCGGCGTCGAGCGGCGACTGCGTCAGGCTCATGCCGGCTCTCCCTTCGCGCCGAGCAGTTCGGTGTCGGGCCGCGTCGGCTCGTCCATCGGCGCCGTGTCGTCCACCATGGACACGTCGTCCGGAGTGGCGCTGGCCAGGGCGCTGAGCAGGGTGATCCGCGGGATGACGCCGGCCAGCCGGCCCTTCGCGTCCAGCACCGCCATCGGGTGCTGGCTCTCCGCGCAGTCGGCGAAGAGATCGGCCACGGCGGTGTCCTCCGACACCGTGCGGACCCGCTCGGTCGAGACGTACCCGTCGAGGCTCTGCCGGCCCTCCCGCAGCGCCCGCAGCACCTCGTCCTCGGTGACCGTGCCCAGGAACCGCTTCCCCGGGCCGGTCACGTAGACCACGGACGTCTGGGTCTCCCGCAGCGCGCGGGCGGCCACCCGAGGGCCGGCGTTGACGTCCAGGACGTGGTGCGGCTTCTCCATCACCGACGAGGCGGTCAGGATCCTGGTCCGGTCGACGTCGGCGACGAACTGCGCGACGTAGCCGTTGGCCGGGTCGGTGAGGATCTCCTCCGCGGTGCCGATCTGCACGATCCGGCCGTCCCGCATCACGGCGATCCGGTCGCCGAGCCGCATGGCCTCGTTGAGGTCGTGGGTGATGAAGACGATCGTCTTGCCCAGTTCGGCCTGCAGCTCCAGGAGCTGGTCCTGGATCTCGCGGCGGATCAGCGGGTCCAGCGCCGAGAACGCCTCGTCCATCAGCAGGATGTCGGTGCCGGCCGCGAGGGCCCGGGCGAGCCCGACCCGCTGCCGCATGCCCCCGGAGAGGTCGTGCGGCAGCTTGTCCGCCCAGTCCTCCAGGCCGACCATTCGCAGGGCGTCGAGGGCGCGCTCGCGGCGCTCCGCCTTGGGCAGACGGGCGACCTCCAGCGCGTAGCCGGCGTTCTCCAGCACGGTCCGATGAGGCATGAGCGCGAAATGCTGGAAGACCATGCTGATTTTCTCGCGCCGCAGCTTGCGCAGCGCCGCGGGCTTGAGCGAGGTCAGTTCGACCCCGTCGACCCGCACGCTGCCCTTCGTCGGGCGGAGCAGGCCGTTGAGCATCCGGATGAGCGTGGACTTGCCCGAGCCGGAGAGGCCCATCACGACGAAGATCTCGCCGGGCTTGACCTCGAAGTCCGCGTCGATCACGGCGGCGGTGGCCGGAAGACCGACCAGGGCCTCGGCGCGTGGCGCGCCGTTCGCGAGGCGCCTCACCGCCTCTTCACCTCTACTGCCGAATATTTTATAGAGTGACTTAACTGCGAGCGCGGACACGATCCCCTCTCCGACGAAAACCTCCGGCGGGTCATGCCATCGGTGGTCATCTTCGCGTCTCGTCCGTCGATATCAACATCTGTCACATTGAGCCGGCCACAGGGGCAGGCCCGGAAACTTACCGATGCAATTGACGAAAAGCCAGTCCGGAATGCGGGGACTGTGGATCTGCCCACAGAAATTCACGCCGTGGGTGTGCGTGGCGGGGCGCCGGATCCGGTCATCCCGTACGAGGTGGGGCGACCGAGCGGGCCAGGTCGAAGGGCGGCCGACCGGGGTGGCCGGGGTGTTTTGTGTGCGATCGTGCCAGCTCGCCGAAACGACGTCCCGGGTGGGGCCTTCGCTGGGATGTCCAGGCCCCGCTGGTGGGCGATTCCACGCAGCGTTCGGGGAGGTTCCGACCGGCTGATCGAGAACCGTCATACTCGACAATTTTCGGCGTGGATGTCGACGGTCGTCGCGATGTCCGGTTTTCCACCGCGAAATGCTTGTCGTCGTTCGAGGTGAATCGGCTGTACGGAGATTCTCTGGTGGAAGCCCCGGCGCCGTGACCGCCGCTGAGCATCTGCCTGGTGGCCGGGATCCCCGCGCGTCTGGCTCTAGTAACAGCTTCCGGAACGCGGCGCTGCTGGCGAAGATGGCCCCCGGGCTGAGTGGGGGGCCAGCACGGCGTACGCCTTCGGCAGGCGCCCGCGCGAGGCGGCAACGCGGGTCGTCAATTCGTCAATGTAGCGTTGACACGTGATGCCCGAGATGGCCCGGCTGGCGGAAGTGGCAGCTACCCGCGCCCGGCTGGACGAGCAGGAGCTGGAGCTCATCGACCGCGCACGGCACGGGGGTGCGACGTGGGCGCAGCTGGCTGCCGCGCTGGGCCTCGGCAGTCGGCAGGCCGCAGAGCAACGCCGCCAACGCCTGGCCGCCGCACGATGGTCGCGCCGGCGAATCCTCGATCTCAGGTACTCCTCGCGGATCGCGGCTTTACGGGGCGCAGTATCCGATCTTCAGCGGTGGATCGACGCGGACCGGCGCTGGGATTCGCGGTTCCGGCGTGCGGCTCTGGTGCGGAGCACCGCAGCGGCCGCCCTTGATGCCGACCCGGGCTCGCTGTACGCGTTGGCCTCGTACATCTCGGCTGACCTGACGAACGCGGGGCGGGAACCGTTGCCAGCGCCCGTGCGAGCTGTCGCGATGAGCATGGACGCGTTGCTGTCAACAGAACATTGACAGCGCCTGTCAACATTGCCGCCCTTCCACTCAAGATCGAGGATGTGAGTCGTCCCGGCTCAAGCTTTGGAGGACTCATGCGCCGCAATGCTGCCCTGTTCGTGGCGATCTCGCTGCTGTCGGGCTTCGGTAGCAGCGCCATGTCCCTGGTGGCCGGAATCTGGATTCTCGACCTCACCGGTTCCACCAGCCTCGCGGCCCTCGCCGGGCTCTGCGTGTACGCCCCCGTACTCGCCGGCCCGTGGCTGGGAGGTCTGCTCGACCGGGCGCCGCGGCGACCACTGGTGATGGCGGTCAACCTGACGTTGGCCACCGTCCTACTGAGCCTCTTGACCGTGCGGGGACCGAGCCAGACGTGGCTCATCTTCGCCGTGTCGTGCGCCTACGGCGTCAGCTACGTGTTGATCGACGCGGGCGAGACGGCGTTGCTGCCATCCGCGCTGTCGCCCACGGAACTCGGCGACGTCAACGGCTGGCGGTCCAGCGCTCAGGAGGGCATGAAGCTCGTGGCGCCCCTGGTCGGCGCAGGTCTCTACGCCTGGCACGGCGGCCACGCGGTCGTCGTGCTCAGCGCGGCGACGCCGGTCCTGGTCGCCGTCCTCTACGCGGCCGTGCGACTGAGGCGGCCGCCACCCGACCTGCCGACAGCCCGGCAGCACGGTTTCCGCGCAGGGCTCGCCGTCCTGTCGGGACACCGGACGATGCGGATCACCGTCGCGCTCGCGGCCGTGTCGATCGCGATGTCCGGCTTCACGACCGCGGCCAACTACGCGATCGTCACCACGGAGCTGGGCCTGCCGACGACGTTTCTGGGCGTACTGCTCAGCGCGCAGGGCACCGGGTCCATCCTCGGCGGCCTCGTCGTGGGTCGGCTCATCGTCCGGTGGAGTCCGGTCACCGTGGGCATCGCCGGTACCGCGCTGTTCGCCGTCAACTGCCTGGTGCGCTGCCTACCCTGGTGGCCCGGCACGGTTGCCGCCTCAGTGGTTGCCGGCATCGGCCTGCCCTGGACCCTGGTCGCAGCGGTGACCGCCGTGCAGACGCACACGCCGACCGCGCTGCTCGGTCGAGTGGCCGCGACTGCCAACACCGCGATGTTCGGACCCATCGCTCTGGCCATCCCACTCGGCTCCGCCGTCGTCCACCTCGGCGGCCGTCCCACGCTCGTGGCGGCTGCCGCGATCTGCCTGACTTCCGCGGTCGCCGCGGACGGGCGGATGCGAGGTGGGCGCTCGCCGGGCGCCGGCCGACCCCCTCTGCCGGCCGACCCCCTCCGCCGACCGGTGCGGTCCCGCGCTGCCCCCTCCGCCCCGGTCAGCCGGTGAACTCGGCGGTGACCGTGCGCATCGCCCGGATCAGGTCCCGCGCGGTGGGGACGCTGTCCGGGTCGACCAGCCACTGGGTCGCCAGCCCGCCGAGCAGCGTCTGGTGGAAGGCGCCGAGGGTCAGGGCCTCCGCCTCGTCCGTGGTCGGGTCGAGGTGGTGGAAGATCTCGGCCAGCCCCAGCCGGGCCTGCCGGTTGGCGGTGGCGAAGGCCTCGCGCAGCTCCGGGGCCCGATCCATCTGCGCGATCAGCTCGAACTGGATGGCCCAGAGCGGTCGCAGCCGGGCGAAGGACTCGATGACCCGGGTCCAGGCCGCCTCGAATCGCTGCTCCGGGGTGGCGTCCGGGCCGACGTCCGCCGTGAGGCTCCGGTGCAGTTCCTCGCCCCACTCCGCCATCGCCTCGATCAGGGCCTCGTTGAGCAGCGCCTTCGTGGTGCGGAAGTGGTAGCCGATGGCGGCCAGGCTGGTGCCGGACGCGGCGGTGATGTCCCGGGCGGTGGTGCCCGCGTACCCCTTCTCCATCAGGCAGCGCCTGGCGCCGGCGAGCAGGTCTTCCCGATTTCCCATGGTCGACAGCCTAGCCGATTCTGGAACAAACGTCTTGCACAAACGTCTTAGACAATCGTACAGTGAACTGCATGACGACCGTCCTGATCTCCGGCGCCAGCGTCGCCGGCCCCGCGCTCGCCTGGTGGCTGCGCCGCCACGGCTTCCGTCCGACCGTCGTGGAGCGCGCCCCCGCGCTGCGCGACGGCGGCTACAAGGTGGACATCCGGGGCGCGGCCCTGGCCGTGATCGACCGGATGGGCCTGCGCGGGCAGGTCGAGCGGCACGACACCGGGATGCGGTCGGCCCGCTTCGTGGACTCGGCCGGGGCGCAGCTCGCCACCATGGACGCCGCGCTCTTCGGCGGCCGGGAGGGCGACGACGCCGAGATCATGCGCGGCGACCTCGCCCGCATCCTCGCCGACGTCACCCGCGAGGTGGAGTACCTCTTCGACGACTCGATCGCCACGCTGACTCCGTCGGCCGACCGGGTCGAGGTGAGCTTCGAGCGGGGTCCGCGCCGGACGTTCGACCTGGTGATCGGCGCGGACGGGCTGCACTCGAACGTGCGGCGGCTGGCCTTCGGCCCTGAGTCGGCCCACCTGCGGCCGCTCGGGCACCACATCGCCATCTTCACCGTGCCGGCGGAGTTCGGCGAGGAGCGCGTCGAGCTGATGCACCCGACGCCGGGGCGGACCGTCGGCGTCTACCGCACGTCCGGCGCGCCGGACGCCAGGGCGATGTTCATCTTCCCGTCGCCGGAGGGCGCCTCCGGGCACCGGGACGTCGCCGGCCGCAAGGCGCTGCTGGCCGAGGCGTTCGCCGGCGTCGGGTGGCAGGTGCCGCGCCTGCTCGACGCGATGTGGAAGGCCTCCGACTTCTACTTCGACTCGATGAGTCAGGCCCGGATGGACCGCTGGTCGACCGGGCGGGTCGCCCTGGTCGGGGACGCGGCGTACGGGCCGTCACCGGCGTCCGGGCAGGGCACCAGCCTCAGTCTGGTCGGGGCGTACGTGCTGGCCACCTCCCTGGCCGCGGCGGCGGGCGACCCGGTCGCCGGCTTCGCCGACTACGAGCGGCGGATGCGTTCCTTCGTCGAGGCGAACCAGTCCCTCGCCGAGCGCAACCTCAAGGGCATGGTGCTCGGCTCGGCCGCGCAGATCCGGTTCCAGACGCTGATGCTGCGCCTGATGCCGCACCTGCCGGGCCGGGAGCGGATGATCCGCCGGGTGACCGAGCCGATCCGCAGGGCGGCCACCGCGATCACCCTCCCGGACACCCCGGAGCCGCGCGGGGCGTGAGGTCCGCCGGTCAGTGCGCCGGCGGTTCGGTGTGCAGGTGCTCGGCGTACGCGGCCCGCAGCTCGTCCCAGCCGAAGTTCGTCGCCTCGGCCCCGCGGATCGGGCCGACCGGGTCGCCGTCGAGCAGGTGGCCGGCGACGTCGAGGCAGAGGTGCCAGCCGGCGGCCATGATCGGTGCCAGCTCGGGCTTGTCGACGGTGTGCCGCAGGGTCAGCCGGGTGCCGGTGGCCGACGGGGTGAGCTCCCAGCGCAGCAGGCCGTCGCCCCAGGTGTACTCCAGCAGGGCCGGCCGCTCGGCGCGGAGCACGGTCGCCGGCCCGGGGAACCTCTCGTCGCCGTTGACCGTGGTCAGCGTGGCCTCGCCCGGGGTGCCCAGGTCCCGGCTGGCCAGGAACGGCGCCCACTGGGCGAGCCGGTCCGGTTCGGTCAGCGCGGCCCACACCTTCTCCGGCGGGTGCCGCACGTCCCGGACGAAGACCAGGTCCCAGCCGTCGTCGGCGGGCACCCGGGCGACCTCGGCGAGCGGGCCGGGTCGGAAGCTGTCGCGGTCCATGGTCACTCCTGACTGTCGAGATGGCGTTCGAGGGCGTCGAGGTGGTCCGCCCACAGCCGGCGGTACGGCCCGAGCCAGTCGTCCACGGCCCGCAGCGGGCGTACGTCGAGCCGGTAGATGCGCTGCTGGGCCGCCGTGCGGACGGTCACGAAGCCGGCCTCGCGGAGCACCTTGAGGTGCTTGGAGACGGCCGGTTGGCTCATCCCCAGCGCCTCCACCAGGTCGCCGACGCTGCTCTCGGCGCGGCGTAGCCGTTCCAGGATGCGGCGCCGGCTCGGCTCGGCCAGCACGGCGAAGGCGTCGACGGACACCACCCCAATATGCCTCCTAAAGCATATGACTGTCAAGGAATATGGCACGGTCCCGGCTCCGTGGGACCACGCCGCCCACGCCGACCGGACCGGCCCGGGTCACCCGCCGGCGGCCGTCCGGGGCGCCGGTCCCGGTCCGGGCGCGGGGCCGGGCTCGGGCTCCGGGGTGGGCGCCGGCACCGGAGCGGTCGGGTAGGCCGACGGCGCGCCGGCCGGGTCGGGGCCCACCCCGGTCGGGTCGATCTCCTCCTCGGAGGGGTGCACGTCGCCGCGCAGGGTCGGATCGCGATAGCTGCTCATCCGCGTATGTTTCCCCCTCGACGCCGCCGCAACCGTGCCCGATCGCCCGGTGTCCACCCCTTGACAAGCCGACGGATGATGCACCCGACCACGACGCCGCGAACGGGGGTACGACATGGAGCTGCACCGGAACCGAGGGCCGTTGGTGCTGGCCGCCGTCTGCGTCGTCGGCGGCGTGACCGTGCTGGCCGTCGGCGGCGCCAGCCGGTTCCTGTCGACGCTGGTCGCGGTGGGCGCAGCCGTGCTCGGCGGCGTGGTGCTGCTCGGCGCGCTGCGGCCGTTCCGCTTCGCGATCGGCCCGGACGGTCTGGACGTCCGGCGGCCCGGCCTGCGCGGGACGTACCGGTGGGAGCAGTTCGACGCGCTGGCGCTCGCCGACGGGCCGCCGGTGCAGGGCCGTCCCGGGACGCCACGGTTGCTCGGCGTGCCCGGCGCGGCGTTGCCTCCCGAGGTGCGGGCCACCGCGCGCCACCCCGTCGACGGGCGGGCCGCCGTCGAGCTGCTCGACCTGGTCCAGGTGCGCCAGAGCGCCGACGAGGTGGCGGCCGCCCTGGCCCGGCACGCGGGCGACCGCTTCACCGACACCCGGACCCGCGTCGCCGCGCGGCTCGTCGGCACCGACCTCGACTTCACCGAGAGCCTGCGGGGCTACCGGACCGAGCGGATCGACGAGCTGGTCCGGCGTGCTCAGGTGGCGCTGGCCCACGGCGACGCGGTGGCGCGGCAGGCGGCCCGCTCCGAGATCGAGCAGGCTCGGGCGGCCGGTCTGCCGGTGGCGCTGCGCGGGTACTCCGTCCTCCAGGTCGACGTGGCGCTCGACGCGCTCTGCGCCGCGCTGGCCGACCCCGCCGCCAACGACCGGAAGACCGCCCTGTGACCGACGCCCCGACCGCCACCGACGGCCCGCTCACCGGCGCCGCCCGGACGACCAGCGCCGTCACCCCGTACCGCCACGCCGGCAGGAACTGGGCCGGAAACGTCCGCTACGCCGCCCGACGGCGACACGAACCGTCCAGCGTGGATGAACTGCGCCGACTGGTCGCCGGCAGCGCCCGGATCCGGGCCGTCGGCACCGGGCACTCCTTCAACCGGCTCGGCGACACCACCGGCGACCTGGTCTCGCTGTCCGGCCTGCCGCCCGCCATCGCGCTGGACCCGGAGCGCGGCACGGTCACCGTCGCCGCCGGCCTCCGGTACGGCGACGTCGCCACCCGGCTGCACGCCCAGGGGTACGCCCTGGCCAACCTGGCCTCCCTGCCCCACATCTCGGTGTCCGGCGCGGTGGCCACCGGCACCCACGGCTCGGGCGACGCCCACGGCAACCTGGCCACCGCGGTCGCCGCCCTCGAACTGGTCACCGCCGACGGTGACCTGCTGACCGTCGACCGCGCCGACGACCGGTTCGCCGGCATGGTGGTCAACCTCGGCGCGCTCGGCGTGGTCAGCCGGGTGACCCTGGACGTGGTGCCCACCTTCGACGTCCGGCAGTACGTCCGGCTCGGCCTGCCGCGCGACGCCCTCGATGCCGCCTTCGCCTCCGCGTACAGCGTCAGCGCTTTCACCGACTGGCGCTCGGCGCGGGTCGATCAGGTGTGGCGCAAGCAGCGCGCCGACCAGCTGCCGCCCGCGGCGGACTGGCTCGGCACGACGGCGGCCCCGGCGCAGCGTCACCCGGTGCCCGGCATGCCGGCGGTGAACTGCACCCCGCAGCTCGGCGTGGCCGGGCCGTGGCACGAACGGCTGCCGCACTTCCGGCTCGGCTTCACCCCGAGCAGCGGCGACGAGCTCCAGTCGGAGTACCACGTGGCGCGCGACGTGGCCGCCGACGCACTGGCCGCCCTGGACGCGGTGGCCGACCGGATCGCCGCCGTGCTGCAGATCTGCGAGCTGCGTACGGTCGCCGCCGACCCGCTCTGGCTGAGCCCGAACCACGGGCGGGACAGCCTGGCGATCCACTTCACCTGGATCGGTGACGAGGCGGCGGTGCTGCCGGTGGTGGCCGCGGTGGAGGAGCGGCTGGCGCCGTTCGCGCCGCGCCCGCACTGGGGCAAGGTATTCGGCCTGGACCCGGCGGCGGTCGCCGCCGCGTATCCCCGGTACGCCGACTTCCTCGCCCTGCTGGCGGAGCTGGACCCGGCCGGGAAGTTCCGGACCGAATTGCTGGACCGCTACCTTCCCCGGCGCTGAAGGCCGGGCTGGACCTGGTAGGCGAACCAGGGCAGGAAGAACTGGGTGATCGGGCCCACCGCCAGCGCGTACAGCACGGTGCCGACGCCCACGCTCCCGCCGAGCAGCCAGCCCACGGCGAGCACGGTGATCTCGATCAGGGTGCGGACGAGCCGGATGGAACGGCCGATGGCGGCGGACGCCGCCGGTCATCACGACGATGTTGGCGACGGTGCCGAACGTCGGTCGCGGCCGGAGGGGGATCCCCGAGGATCACGTGCAGGAGGTGTTCCTGCGGGGGCGTTCCTCGCCGCCATCCAGCTGCTGCCGCCCCGCCAGCGGGCCGTGCTCCGTCCCTTCGCGCTGATCGTGTTGCGCCCGAAGGCGGGCCTCCTCGCCGCGATGGAGGTGTTCGAGGCACCCGGCCTGTTCGCTGCCTTCGCCCTCCCGGCGAGCCTGGACGCCTAGCGGCCCCTCGTCGTCATCTGCTCGCGCATGCTGCCGCGCTGCACCGCGCGGCTGATGTCGCTCGGCGAGACGATCCCGACCAGCCGCTGGTCGGTCACCACCAGCGCCCGGCCATCGGCGCACTCGCTGAGCCGGGGGAGCAGGTCGTTGAGCGCCTCGTCCGGGGCGGCGAGCACCAGCTCGTCGGCTCGGCAGGACACCTCGCCCAGCGTGGTGGTGGCCCGCCGCTCGGCGGGGATGCCGCGGACCCGGTCCAGGGTGACCAGCCCGACCGGGTGGCCGTCCTCGGTCAGCGGCAGCGCCGAGTGCCGGTACGCGAAGAGGTAGTGGTCCACGAAGTCGGCGACGGTCATGTCGCCGGAAGCGGTCTGCGGCTGCGGCGTCATCACCTCGCCGACCCGCACCCCGCGCAGCGCGCTGCCCATCCGGGCCTGCCGTTCCTCCATGCCGGCCGCACCGATCAGGAACCAGCCGATCAGCGCCAGCCAGAGCCCGCCGACCCCGGCGCCGGTCAGGAACCGCCAGAGCCCGAAGGCGATCAACAGGGCACCGAGGCCCCAGCCCGCGCGGGCCGCCACCACGGACGCCTTCGTCCGGTCACCGGTCGCCTTCCACACCGCGGCCCGCAGCAGCCGGCCGCCGTCCAGCGGCGCGGCCGGCAGCACGTTGAAGATCGCCAGCAGGATGTTGATGCCGGCCAGCCAGGACAGTGCGCCGAGCAGCAGCCCGTGCGCACCGGCCAGGGCGAGCACCACCGCGATGCCGCCGAAGAAGAACCCGATCAGCAGGCTGACCAGCGGCCCGACGCCGGCGATGCGCAACTCGGCGCCGGGGTCCCGCGCCTCACCCTTCAGCTCGGACACGCCGCCGAAGAGCCAGAGCGTGATCCCTCCGACGCCGATCCCGTTGCGTTTGGCCACCACCGCGTGGGCCACCTCGTGGGCGAGCAGGCCGACGAAGAAGACCACCGCCGCGCTCAGCCCCGCCAGCACGTACGCCCAGGTCGAGTGGCCGGGGTAGGAGCGTGGGAACAGACTGGCCGACAACGCCCAGGCGATCAGCAGGAAGATGACCAGGACGCTCCAGTTGACCCCGACGGGTACGCCCGCGATCCGGCCAAGCCGGAAGCTCGCCCTCATACGTCCGTCATACCCCCGCGTCGCCCCGACATGCCACCGCCCGCGTCGCTCACCGGCGGGGAGCCTCGCTGACCACGTTCGGCGACACGGTGTTGGCCGCCTCCACCGCCCAGTCCAGCGCGTAGTCGGCCTCCTGCTCCCAGCCCGGCTCGCCGCCCACGAAGTGCGACCGGCCCGGGAACTCGTGGTAGGCGGTCACCGCCCGGGAGCTCCGGTAGAGCTGGGCGTTCGCGGCGGCCAGCGACGGCGGCACCACATGGTCGGCGCCCCCGGTGGTCAGCAGCAGCGGCGCCCGGTCGTCCCGGTGGGTGTCCGCCTTGGCGGCGGAGTTCGGGTCCAGGTTGGCGAAGGCGCCCTCGAAGAAGACGTGTCCGGCAGCGGGGACGGCATACCGGTTCCAGGCCGCGTCGGAGTCCGACCGGCTCATCGTGTTGCCGAAGGCGTACGCGAAGTCGTCGGCGGTGAACGGCACCGCGCGGTGCCGGTTGGCCGGGCTGCGCAGGATGGAGAACCCGGAGCGTAGGGTGCTCAACGGCAGCTTCAGCACGCCCTTGACCGGTGCCGGGTCCACCCCGACGCCCGCCGCGCCGAGGCCGCGGGAGATCAGCAGCTGGGCGAACAGGCCGCCGAACGAGTGCCCCATGATGATGGGCGGCCGGGGCTGGTCCCGGATGATCGCTTCGTAGTGGTCGACGATGTCGGCGATCCGCTGCTGGGCGATCGGGGTCGGGTCCGCTCGCAGCGCCTCGACCTCGCCCTCCATGCCCGGCCAGGCCGGCGCGAGCACCCGGAAGCCCTGGGCCTCGTACCGGTCCACCCAGTGTTCCCAGCTGCGCGGAGTCATCCAGAGGCCGTGGATCAGCACGATCGTGTCGACCCGTCCGGTTGGCGCGCTGGCCATGGTGCCCTCCCCGGTGGCGCGGACGTGGACCGGAGGCGCTTACCCGGCGCGGGCCGGAGCGCACCCGCCGGGACCTGACAAATGTCATGGTCGGAAGGTGACGCCCGCTCCGGGGACGGGACGGCCGCTCGCCGGAGCATTCTTGTCATGACCGACACCGCACCGGCCGTCGAACTGGCCGGACTCACCAAGACCTTCGGCCCGGTGACCGCCGTCGACGGGCTCAGCCTCCGGATCGAACCCGGTGAGGTGGTGGCCTTCCTCGGCCCCAACGGGGCCGGCAAGACCACCACCGTGGACATGCTGCTCGGGCTGGCCCGCCCGGACGCCGGCAGCGTCCGGGTCCTCGGCGGCACCCCCGCCGACGCCGTCCGGCACGGCCGGGTCGCCGCCGTGATGCAGACCGGCGGGCTGCTCAAGGACCTCACCGTCGCCGAGACGGTACGGATGACCGCGTGCTTCTACGGCCGGACCCGTCCGGTGGGCGAGGTGCTGGACCGGGCCGGCATCGCGCCGATCGCCGACCGCCTGGTCGGCAAGTGCTCCGGTGGCCAGCAGCAGCGGCTGCGCTTCGCCCTGGCGCTGCTCCCGGACCCGGACCTGATGGTGCTCGACGAGCCGACCACCGGCATGGACGTCGAGGGGCGCCGGGACTTCTGGCAGGCCATCCGCGCCGACGCCCGCGCCGGCCGGACCATCCTCTTCGCCACCCACTACCTGGACGAGGCCGACGCGTACGCGGACCGGATCGTGCTGGTGCGGCAGGGCCGGGTGGTCGCCGACGGCACCACCGCCGAGATCAAGAACCTGGCCGCCGGTCGGGTCGTCCGGGCCACCCTGCCGGACGCCGACCAGGCCGTGCTCGCCGCCCTGCCCGGCGTCCGGGCGGTCGAGGTGCGCGGCGACGCGGTGCTGGTCCGCACCGACGACTCGGACGAGGTCGCCCGGCACCTGCTCACCCGCACCGCCGCCCGGGACCTCGAGATCACCTCCCGCAACCTCGAGGACGCCTTCCTCGCCCTCACCACCGACGGCCCGACGGCCGACAGCCCGATCGCCGCCCGTCCGACCGCCGCCCGTCCGACCGCCCACACCATCGGAGCCTGAGATGACCGTCGCCGCCCCGCCCGCCTCGTCCACCGCTCGCGCCGACCGGCGGCCGCCCGCCCTCGGCGGGTTCTCCACCGCCGTGCTGGCCATCGAGATCCGCCGGGTGCTGCGCAACCGCCGGACGCTGATCTTCATCCTGGTCATGCCGGCGGTCTTCTTCCTCCTCTTCGGACTCCCGCAGCGGGGACAGGAGCTGCCCAACGGCCGCCCGGTCACCGGCTGGATCATGATCAGCCTCGCCGTCTACGGCGCCATGGTCGCCACCACCAGCGCCGGCGCCGCGGTGGCCACCGAACGGGCGCTGGGCTGGAGCCGGCAGCTCCGGCTCACCCCGCTGCGCCCGCCCGCGTACGTGGCGACGAAGGTGGCCACCGCCATGGTGCTCGGGCTAATCGCGGTGCTCGTGGAGTTCGCGGTCGGCGCGGCCGCCGGGGTCCGGCTGCCCGTCCAGGTCTGGCTGCTGTCCGGCCTCACCGCCTGGCTCGGCTCGCTGGTCTTCGCCGCCTTCGGGCTCTTCATCGGCTACCTCGCCCCGGCCGAGAACGTCATGCAGTTCATGGGCCCGATCCTGGCGATCCTGGCCATGCTCGGCGGTCTCTTCGTCCCGCTCGACCTGCTGCCGCACGCGCTCCAGCAGATCGCCAAGTTCACCCCGGTGTACGGGGTCGGCCAGCTCGCCCGGGCCCCGCTGACCGGGGCCGGGATGGACTGGGTGGCGCTGGCCAACCTGGCCGGCTGGACCGTGCTCTTCGGCCTCGGCGCGGCCCGGCTGTTCCGCCGCGACACCACGCGGGTCTGACGGGGACGGCGGACGCTAGCGTGTTCAGGATGCAGCTTCCGCCGGACCGGAACTATCTGGAGACCCGTCACTGGCGGGTCACCGGCTGGTTGCTCGCCGCGGTCTGGCTCTTCTTCCTCAATATCCCGCTGCTCGCCGCCCTGCACCAGCCCGAGCCGTGGCGACGGGTGGTCGGCGCGGCGACCCTGGTCGCCTTCGGCGTCTTGTACGTCTTCGTCTTTCAGTGGGCGCGCGGCCGGCGTCTGGAGCGCCGGGGGATCCCCGTCGCCCGGGCGTGGGCGGCCGTGGCTTTGCTGCTCGGGCTCGGGCTGGCCGGCATCCCAGGGACCGGCGGCGACTGGTTGACCACCCTGGTCTTCGTCGCCGCGGCGGCGGTGTTCCTGCTGCCGAGCCGGCAGTCGCTGGTGGTGGTCGCCCTCGCCGCGCTCACCCCGCCGGTGACGGCCGCGCTGGTGCCCGGCTGGGAGGCGGAGGGCACCGTGGTCTTCGCGGTGCTGCTCGCCTCCTTCGCCATGTTCGGGGTGACCCGGCTGACCCAGCGCAACAGCGAGCTCCAGGCCGCCCAGCAGGAGATCCGCCGGCTGGCGGTGGCCGAGGAGCGGGCGCGTACCGCCCGGGACCTGCACGACATCCTCGGCCACTCGCTGACCGTGGTGGCGGTGAAGGCCGAGCTGGCCGGCCGGCTGCTGGAACTGGACCCGGCCCGGGCGGCCACCGAGATCGCCGACGTGGAGCGGCTGGCGCGGGAGGCGCTGGCCGACGTGCGGGGCACCGTCGGGGCGTACCGGGGGATCAGCCTGGCCGGGGAACTGGCCGGCGCCCGCTCCGCGCTCGCCGCCGCGGGCATCGCCGCGGAGCTGCCGGACACGGCGCCGGAGCTGCCGGCGGAGCGGGACGAACTCTTCGGCTGGACGGTACGGGAAGGGGTGACCAACGTGGTCCGGCACAGCGGGGCGCGGCGCTGCGTGATCCGGGTGGAACCGGGCCTGGTCGAGGTCCGTGACGACGGGCGGGGACCCGAAGCGGCGTCGTCCGGGCCGGGCGGGCACGGGCTGGTCGGGCTGCGCGAGCGCGCCCGGCGGCTGGATGCCGCGGTCACCGTCGGCCGTCGCCCGGACGGCCCGGGCTTTCTGCTCCGCGTCACCCTCCCGGTCGACCAGTGACCGAGCCGATCCGGCTGCTGCTCGCCGACGACCAGGCGCTGGTCCGGGGCGCGCTGGCCGCGTTGCTCTCGCTGGAGCCGGACCTCACTGTGGTCGCGGAGGTGGGGCGGGGCGACGAGGTGGTCCCCGAGGCCCGCCGTACCACGCCCGACGTGGCCCTGCTCGACGTGGAGATGCCCGGCCTGGACGGGATCGCCGCGACCACCGCGCTGCGCGCCGCCGTGCCCGGCTGCCGGGTGCTGGTGGTGACCACCTTCGACCGTCCCGGCTACCTGCGGCGGGCGATGGAGGCCGGCGCGAACGGCTTCGTGGTGAAGGACACCCCGGCCCGGCAGCTCGCCGACGCGGTCCGCCGGGTGCACGCCGGGCTGCGGGTGGTCGATCCCACCCTGGCGGCGGAGACCCTGGCCACCGGGGCCAGTCCGCTGACCGAGCGAGAGACCGAGGTGCTGCGGACGGCCCGCGGCGGCGGCACGGTGGCCCAGCTCGCCGCCGTGCTGCACCTGTCCGAGGGGACGGTGCGCAACCACCTCTCCGCGGCGATCGGCAAGACCGGCGCCCGGAACCGGGCCGACGCGGTGCGCGTCGCCGAGGAGAACGGCTGGCTGCTCGGCGAGTGAGCCTCAGGCGGTGGCCGTCGGGGCGGGCAGATCGGGCCGGGCGGGCCGGGTCAGGGCAGCTTCGCGCCGATGTGGACGGCGACCGCGTCATGGGCGTTGATGTTCGCCGCGAACCAGCCGTTGCCGTCCACCGTGATCACCGGCCCGCTGCACGAGCCGTTGCTGAAGTCGCCGTGGATGACGTCGCAGTACCGGCCGGCGGGCAGCCCCGTGTAGTAGGAGCGGCCGGTGATGGCGAAGTCCTCGTCGTTGATGGTCAGGTAGCCCTTGCCGGCCCGGCTGAACGCGATGTGCTGGTAGCCGTTGTCGTACCAGTTGGCCACCGCGGCGCCCTGGGTGGCGTTGTTGAACGCCACCATGTTGGCGATGACCCGCCAGCGGTGCTCGCACTGCCAGCCCGAGTAGCAGGTGGTGTTGAGCGTCTTGTTGTTGGCGTCCGAGGGCGGCCCCTGGTCCTTGTTGCTGAAGGTGAAGCTCGACATCACCGTCGGCGACCCGTACGGCCAGGCCAGCATGAACGCGTTCGCGAGCGCGTAGCTGCCGCCGTTCTTGTAGGTCAGCACCCCGCCGTCGCGCTGGGTGTCGTGGTTGTCCACGAAGACCGCGGCCGAGCCGGTGGGCAGGTAGCCCCACGCCGCACCGAAGTTCTTCAGGTACGCCAGCCGTTCGCTGTTGAACATCCGGGCGAGGTCCTTGCCGTACCGGAACTCGTGCACGTCGCCGTTGCCGGTGTACTCGGTCGGCTGGATCGGCTCCCCGGCGCCGTAGATCACCTCCTGCACGACGTACGCCGAGCGGGAGAGCTTGCCCTTGATGGCGGCGATGTCGGCGGCCGGCATGTGCTTGCTGGCGTCCAGCCGGAACCCGTCCACGCCGAGCGAGAGCAGGTCGTTGAGGTACCCCGCGATCTTTGACCGGACGTAGTCCGACTCCGTCCTGAGGTCCGACAGGTTGACCAGCTCGCAGTTCTGCACCTCGTACCGGTCGTTGTAGTTGACGATGTCGTCGCCGCCGTTGCGGCCGCAGTGGTGGAAGTCCTGGGTCTGGTAGATGCCCGGGTAGTCATAGTGCCCGTACGACGAGCCGGCCCAGCCCGTGCCGCCGTTGTCCTGGCCGGACATGTGGTTGATGACGGCGTCGACGACCACCTTCACGCCGGCGGCGTGGCAGGTGTTCACCATGGACTGGAACTGCGCCCGGGTGCCCTTGCGGGACTCGATCCGGTAGCTGACCGGCTGGTAGGCCACCCACCACTGGTTGCCCTTGACGTGCTCCTGCGGCGGCGAGACCTGGACGTAGCCGTAACCCTGGGGGCCGAGCACGGTGGTGCACTCGCTGGCCACCGAGGGGCAGTTCCACTCGAAGAGCTGGGCGATGACCTTCCTGGTGCCCGACGGGGCCGCGGCAGCCGGGGGAGCCGCCACTGCGGTCGGTACGAGCAGGCTGGCGATCATGCCGAGGGCGAGGACCGCCGAGCGGCATCGGCGTCGATGCATCGGGACTCCTGGGGGTACGGGGACGGGGGTGGCGCGGCGCGGGGGAGGGATCTCAGTGCCGGCTTCTTGCAGATCCGGCCTGAAATTTTCGGCAAGGTTACAAGCGTGTTGCAACAACTGTCAACGGATGGAAATGCGTCGTTGCGTAGTGCGCTACACGCGCGTCGGGCCGGGACGGTTCGACCGGCCGGCCGAGAAATTCGCCACCGGGCTGATCCGCTCGCCGTGCCGCTCCGTACCTGAGGAGGGAGCAGGGTCGGCCGGTGGGGGCGCCGCCGTGAGACACGATCGAGGAGCAGATGGCCCGGGCAGAGCAGAACGAGAAGGCGGCGACCGTCCGGACCACCAGCACCAGTCGAGGTGCCCGGACCCGGTCGAAGTCCGCGATGGTCGCGCTGACCCTGTCCGCGCTCGCCCTCGCCTGGGCCGGCGTCGAGCTGGCCGGCGCGGGCACCATGATGTACGCGTACGGCTTCTTCTTCACCGAGTTCTTCGCCGGGGTGGTCGCCCTGGTCTCGCTCAGCCTCACCGTGATGATGGGGCTGCTCGCCACCGACCGGCTGGTGCTGCTGATCCGGCACCGGGTGCTGCTCCAGTCCGCGCACCGGGCCACCGGCATCCTCGGCGTGGCCGGGCTGGTCGTCCACGTCATCACCAAGATCTCGATCGGCCGGGCCGGGCCGACCGACGCCGTGGTGCCGTTCATCGGCGGCCGGGGGCTCTACGTCGGACTCGGCACGGTGGCCTCCTTCCTCATGGTCAGCGTGCTCTGGACCGGCCTGATCCGGGTCCGCTTCGCCGGCGTCGGTCCGAAGTGGCTCTGGCGGGCGCTGCACTCCATGGCGTACGTCTCCTGGCCGTTCGCCCTGATCCACGGCCTCAACGCCGGGCGACCGGCGAAGTCCTGGGTGGTGGTGAGCTACCTCGCCTGCGTGCTGCTGGTGGTGGCGGCGCTGCTGGTCCGCGTCTCCGTCCACCTCGGCAGGCGCAGCCGGGAGCAGCACCGGGCCGCCGCGCTGAACCAGGCGATGGCCGGCAGGCCGGCCGAGGAGAGCCGGAGACTCTTCGCCGGCCTGGTCCGCCGGCGCTCCGCCGAGGAGGAGCAGAGCCGCGCCGGCCGGGGCCGGGAGGGCGGCTGGGCGGAGACCACCGCGACCTCGTGGACCGCGCCGGCCGGCACCGCCCGCCGCCGCGACCCCGACCGGTTCGCCGTGCCGGTGGTGCCCGAGCCCGGCTCGCTGCGGGAGCCCGTCCGGGCGGCGACCCGGCGCCGGCGCGAGGAGGAGCTGGCGCCGGCCGCGGTACGGCGGGGCGAGGTCCCGGCGGCCCGCCGCCGGGACGACGAACGGCCGGCCCGGCGACGCGCCGCCGAGCCGGAGCCCGCCAGCCGGGGCCGGGCGGGCGAGCGGTCCGACCGCCGGTACCGGGACGAGGAAGAGGTTGCCTCCCGACGGTCCCGCGCCGAGGTGGACGCCCGCTACTCGGCGCCGCCGCGGCGGGCGGTCGCGCCGGAGGAGCCGTGGGACAGCCCGCGGCGGTGGGAGAGCAGCGAACGGCCGGTCTCCGCGGAGCCCAGCTCCGCCGGGCCGATCTCGGCCGGCCCGGTGTCGGCCGGGCCGATCTCCGCGGCGCCGCGCAGCGGCGGTGGTCGGCACAGCGTCGAGGACGAGGTGCCGGAGGAGCCGGACTACTGGCGGCCGCCGGCCCGGTACGTCCCGGACGACCTGCCGGTCGACGACACCCCCACCCTGGTCGACCTCGCCTCCCGGCGGGCGCTGCGGGCCTCCGGCGAGAGCCGGTCGTCCCGGCGGCGCCGGGCCAGCGCGGAGGCGGTCGACGGGGCGTACTGGGCCGGGCTGCGGGGTGAGGCCAGGTGATGCGGACGACGGTGCCACCGGTCGCGTGCGTCGGCGAACCCCGGCTCACCGCCGGCTTCGCCGAGTTCGGCCGGCTCGACCTGCTCGCCCACGAGGAGGTGCACGGCCCGATCGGGCCGATGCAACCGGCCAGCCTGCTCCGGCTGGCCGAGGCTATCGACCTCAAGGGCAAGGGCGGCGCCGGTTTCCCCTTCGCCCGCAAGCTGCGTGCCGTGCTGGGGTCCTGCGAACGGCAGAGCCTCTCCGCCGTGGTGGTGGTCAACGCCACCGAGGGGGAGCCGGCGAGCTGGAAGGACAAGGTGCTGCTCACCCGGGCGCCGCACCTGATCCTCGACGGCGCGGCGCTGGCCGCGTACGCGCTGGACGCCGAGGAGATCGTGATCGGGGTGGCCGACGACGACGTGGGCCGGCCGTCGCTGACCGAGGCGCTGCAGGAGCGCCGGATGCCGGTGCCGACCAGCATCGTCACCGTGCCGCACCGGTTCATCTCCGGCGAGGGCGGCGCGCTGGTCAACGGCATCAACGGCCTGCCGCACATCCCGCCCGGGACCAAGAAGCGCTCCAGCGACTCCGGGGTCGGCGGGCTGCCCACCCTGCTCTCCAACGCCGAGACCTTCTCCCAGCTGGCGGTCGCCGCCCGGCTCGGCCCGTACGAGTACGCCGCACTCGGCACCGACGACGAACCGGGCACCGTGCTGCTCACCGTCACCGGGGCGGCCGCCCGACCGGCGGTGGTGGAGTGCGCCGCGGGCACCCCGCTGCGGGAGATCCTCGAGCTCTGCGAGGTGCCCGACGGGCCCGGGATCCTGATGGGCGGCTACCACGGCAAGTGGATCACTCCCGAGGCCGCGGACCGCGCGGAAATCTCCCGCAAGGGGCTGACCGCCGTCGGCGGCACCCTCGGCGCCGGCATCATCGTCCCGCTCGGCCGGGACACCTGCCCGCTCGGCGAGGCCGCCCAGGTGGTCCGCTACCTGGCCGGCGAGTCCGCCGGGCAGTGCGGGCCGTGCAAGATGGGCCTGCCCGACCTGGCCCGCGCCGTCGACCTCGCGGTCTCCGGCAGCGCCCCGGTCGAGATCGTCCGGGCCGCGGCCGGCGACGTGAAGGGGCGCGGCGCGTGCAGCCACCCGGACGGCACCGCACGGTTCGCCCTCTCCGCGCTGGAGGTCTTCGCCGAGGACCTGCGGCTGCACACCACCGGCGAGGGCTGCGGCAAGCGGGTCACGGGCGTGATGGGACTGCCCGGGGCGCCCGACGTGAACCCGCAGAAGCTCACCCTGGACTGGTCCCGGTGCGACGGGCACGGGCTCTGCGCGCACGTGGTGCCGGACTTCATCCGGCTCGACGCCAACGGTTACCCGGCCTTCCCGCCCACCCCGGTGCCGACCTGGCTGCGGGAGGGCGCGCTCAAGGCGGTCAAGGTCTGTCCCGAACTCGCGCTCAGGCTCGCCAGGGCCGAGTAGCCGACCGAGAGGAGACGCGGATGTCGCGTCGTACGTCAGCGCCGACCCGGGCGGTCCGGTCCGGACGCCTGGTCACCGCGGCCGTGCTGGTCGCCGCGCTGCTGGGCGCGGCCTCCTGCGCGGTCGGCCCGGAGCCGGGGGCGCCGGTGGGCGCGGTCGCCGCCGCCTCGCCCGCCGCCGCGCCGGTGGTCCCGGCCCGGGTGCCGGAAACGCTGAAGTTCACCGCGAAGACCCTCGACGGTACGCGGTTCTCCGCCGCCGAGCTGGCCGGCAAGCCGGTGGTGCTCTGGTTCTGGGCGCCCTGGTGCGCCACCTGCGCCAGTCAGGCGTGGACGGTCGCCGAGATCGCGCCGAAGTACCGGGACACCGTGCCGATCGTCGGCGTCGCCGGCCTGGGCGAGCAGCAGGCGATGAACGAGTTCGTCACCGAGTTCGACCTGGCCGGCACCCCCCAGCTCGACGATCGGGCCGGCACGCTGTGGCGCCGGTTCGAGGTGGTCGAGCAGAGCACCTTCCTGATCATCGACCGGAACGGCCGGGTCGTCCACCAGGGCTTCCTCGACGGCGAGTCCCTCAGCCGGCGGGTCGCCGCGCTGGCCGGATGATGACCACCCCGCTGCTGCTCGCGCTGACCGCCGGCATGCTCGGCGCGGTCAACCCGTGCGGCTTCGCGATGCTGCCCGCGTACCTGTCGCTGCTGGTCGCCGGCCCGCCGGACAGGCGCGGCGCGGTCGGCCGCGCGCTCACCGCGACCGCCGGGCTGACCCTCGGCTACGTCGTGGTGTTCGGCGCGTTCGGCCTCGCCCTGGCGCCGCTGGCGGACCGGCTGCGCCCCCGGCTGCCCTGGACCACCGTGACGCTCGGCCTGCTGCTGGCCGCCGTCGGCTGCTGGCTGCTCGCCGGCCAGCGGCTGCCCACCCCGCGCCCGTTCGCCCGGGCGCCCCGGCTGAGCCGTTCCTGGGCGTCCATGGCGCTCTTCGGCATGGCGTACGCGCTGGCCTCGTTGACGTGCACGATCGCCCCGTTCCTGGCCATTGTGGTGACCAGCCTCCAGGCCGGCTCGACGCTGCGCGGGCTGGCGCTCTTCGGGGCGTACGCGGTCGGGATGGGGCTGGTGGTCGCGGTGGCCGCGCTCGGCGTGGCGCTGCTGCGCGGCCAGGTGGTGGCCCGGCTGCGCGGCGCCGGCGCGCTCGTGCCCCGGCTGAGCGGCCTGGTGCTGCTCGTCGCCGGCGGCTACGTCGCCTGGTACGGCTGGTACGAGGTCCGGCTCGCGCTGGGCCGGCACGACGCCTTCGGCGACCCGGTCGTGGTGGCCGCGGGCCGGGTCCAGCAGGCCCTGTCCGCCGGGCTGGACGCGGCCGGCCCGGCGGTCCTCGCGGTGGCCCTGGTCGCGCTGCTGCTGGTGGCCCTGCCGCGGCGGGCGACGGCCGCGGCCCGGCGCGGCGGGCCCGCCGTCAGCCTGGACCCGGATCGGGTCCCGCGGCGCGCGCAGGGAGGTGCCGAGCCGGGCCGGGACGACGAACGGCGGGCGTCGGGAGGACCCGACGCCCGCCGTTCGGGTGCGGTCAGCGGACCGGCGTGAGCCGGTCGGCGCCCAGCTTGTCGTGGAGCACCTCCGGCACCAGCACCGAGCCGTCGGGCTGCTGGAAGTGCTCCAGGATGGCCGGGAAGAGCCGGCTGGTGGCCAGCGCCGAGCCGTTCAGCGTGTGCACGAACCGGGTCTGCTTGCCGCCCGGCTCCCGGTAGCGGATCGCCGCCCGGCGGGCCTGGTAGTCGCCGCCCCAGGAGACCGACGACACCTCCTTGTACTTGCCGGTGCTCGGCATCCAGACCTCGACGTCGAGGGTCTTCTTCATCGCGGCGCTGGCGTCGCCGGCCGCGAGCAGGCTGGTCTGGTAGTGCAGCCCCAACTGCTCGACCAGGCCCTCCACGTGGGCGACCATCGCCTCCAGGGCGGCGTCCGCCTGCTCGGGCAGGGTGAACTGGAAGATCTCCACCTTGTTGAACTGGTGGCCGCGTACGGTGCCCCGCTCGTCGGAGTGCGAGCCGGCGGCCTCGCGGCGGTAGCACGGGGTATAGGCGAACGCCTTCAGCGGCAGCTTCGCCGTCTCCAGGATCTCGTCCTGGTACGCCCCGAGGATCGCCGTCTCCGCGGTGGGCAGCAGGAACTGCCCGCGCGGGGCGGACTCCCGGTCCAGGTGGTAGACGTCGTCGTAGAACTTCGGGAACTGGCCGGCGGCGAAGCCGGCGCTGTCCAGCAGCAGGTGCGGCGGGAGCAGGAACTCGTACCCGGCCTGGATGTTCTGCTCGATCAGCCAGTTGACCAGCGCCCACTCCAGCCGGGCGCCCATGCCGGTGTACATCCAGAAGCCCGAACCGCCGAGCTTGACGCCCCGCTCGTGGTCGACCAGGCCGAGCGCGCGGGACAGCTCGATGTGGTCGCGGACCTTCTCGATGACCGGCGGCTCGCCGAAGGTCTTCACCACCCGGTTGGCCTCCTTGCCGCCGGGCACGACGTCGTCGGCGGGCAGGTTGGGCAGCTCGCTCATCGCGGTGCGGAGCCGGGACTGCACCTCGTCCAGCTGGGACTCCAGCTCGGCGAGCTGCTTGCGCTCGGCCTCCGGCGCGACGGACTCCGGCGCGGTGCCGGCCCGCTTCGCCTGCGCGTACGCCCGAGCCTCCGCCTTGCGGCGCTGCCGCTCGGCGTCGATCTCGCTGATCAGGGCGCGGCGCTCCTGGTCGAGCCGCTGGATCTCGTCCAGCGCCCGGTTGACCTCGGCGGGATCCAGACGCTTCGCCAGCGCGGTCGCCACCGCCTCGCGATCCTTCCGGATCAACTCCATGTCGAGCATGCTGCTCGTACGCCTCCGTCCAGGCAGTCAGGTGGGACCACCAGATGCTACCGTCGCGGCCCCGTCCGGCCGTCCCGCACCCGGGACCGGCGGTCAGAGCCGGACGGGCATGAGGACGGAGAAGGCGTGCTCGTCGTCCGGGCGGCGCACGGCCAGCGGGGCGATCGGCCCGTCCAGCTCCAGCAGGAGCTGCCCCCGGTCACCGGCGTCGAGGGCGTCGAGCAGGTACTCCCGATTCACCCCGACCCGGACGGCGTCCGCCTCCGGCGCCTCGTCCGGCCCGACCACCCGCAGCCCGCCCCGCTCGTCCAACCCCAGCACGGTCACCTCGGCGCGTACCCCGTCGTGCTCCTTCACCAGCACCGGCGCGCCCTCGGCGGTCATCGCGGCGCGCAACGCCACCACGTCCACCACCACCCGGTGCGCCGGCGCGCCGGTGACATGGCCGTGCAGCAGCCGGCGGTAGTCCGGGAAGTCGTACGGCAGGGGAGCGGTGCGCACCGTGCGGCCGGCGACGGAGACCTCGACGGTCTCCCGGTCGACGGTGACGTGCGCGTCCGGGGTGATCCCGGCGCCGGTGTCCAGCAGGGCGCGCGCCTCGTCGACGAAGCCGACCGGGACGAGCACCCGCACCGGCGGGCCGTCCATCTTCCACCCGGTCCGGGCCACCGCCAGCCGGTGCCGGTCGGTGGCGACCAGCCGTACGCCGTCCGGCTCGACCTCCAGCAGCACCGCGGACAGCGCCGGCAGTTCCGGATCGGCGCCGACGGCGAAGCGGACCGCGTCGACGGCGGCGGCGAGGTCGGCACGGTGCAGCACGAGACGGGTGGTCATCGGGGTCTCCTCGGGGTCGATCAGGGCACGGACCCGGGAGAGCTCACGGCGGGCGTCGGCGAGGCCGTCCTCCAGCCGGCGCAGGTGCGCGTCCAGCAGCCGGCCGACCACCGCCGGCTCGGACCGGTGCCGCAGCGCGGCGCCGATCTCGGCCAGCGGCATGCCGACCCGGCGCAGCCCGGCCACCAGCCGAGCCGGCGCCACCTGGTCGTCGGTGTACCAGCGGTAGCCGGTCACCGGGTCGACCTGCGCGGGCACCAGCACGCCGGAACGGTCGTAGAACCGCAGCGCGCTCACGGTCAGCCCGCTGGCCCGGGCCAGCTCGCCGATGCTGCGCAGTTCGCTCTCCACGACGACCGATCCTGGGCCCTCAACCCGGTCGAGGGTCAAGCCGTCGGGCCCGCGTCGACCACGCGGAACGTCATCCCCGCCTTGACCAGGCGCTCCAGCAGGGCGTCGCCCATCGCGGTGACCGGGGTCACCTGCCCGGAGGTCGGCGGCAGGTCGTCGCACGCCAGGCAGAGCGCGGACTCGGCGAGCATCTTCGCGGTCTCGTCGTACCCGGGGTCGCCGCCGGCCACCTCGGTGAGCACCTTCCGGCCGCCGCCGAAGCCGAGGAAGCGCACCGTGAACCAGGACTTCGCCCGCTGCTCGGCGGTCGGCCCCTGGCCGGAGGCGAGCCGGCCGAGCAGCCAGCGCCGGGTCGGCGGCAGCTTCACCAGCCCGACCAGGCCGGCCATCCCGACGCCGGCGACCAGGATCGTCGGCAGCCGCTTCACCGCGGCGAAGTGCCGGTAGCGGAAGTCCGGGCCGTACTCCGGGCGGGCCGCCGCCGACCGGCGGACCACCTGCGGGTCGATGGTCGGCAGCGGCACCACCCACCTGCCCAGCTCCTTGGACCGGCCCACCTTCCCGGGCACCGCGCGGACCCGGCGGCCCTCCGGGCGCGGCTCGACCGCCTTGCGCGCCTTCGCGGCCCGGCTCATCTCCCCGGTCCGGGAGAACGCGGTCAGCGCCGAGTGGTACGTGCCGGCGGAGAACCGGCCGCCGGCCCGGACGAAGCCGTCCACGGTGATCGGCCCGTCCGACGGGAGCTGCTTGACGGTGTACCAGGCGCCGAGGTCGTGCGGGATCGAGTCGAAGCCGCAGGCGTGCACCAGCCGCGCGCCGGTGCGGACCGCCTCGGCGTGGTGCCGCACGTACATCAGGTCGACGAACTCCGGCTCGCCGGTGATGTCCAGGTAGTCGGTGCCGGCGGCGGCGCAGGCCGCGACCAGCGGCTCCCCGTGGTGGATGTACGGGCCGACGGTGCTGGCCACCACCCGGGCGCTCGCGGCGACCGCGCGCAGCGACTCCGGGTCGGTCACGTCGGCGGTCAGCAGCGGCAGACCGGACAGCGCCGGGTCGATCGCGGCGAGCCGGTCCCGCACCGCGGCCAGCTTGCCCGGGTTGCGGCCGGCGAGGGCCCAGCGCAGTCCGGTGGGGGCGTGCCGGGCCAGGTACTCGGCGGTCAGCGCGCCGGTGAAGCCGGTCGCGCCGAACAGGACGAGGTCGTGCGGGCGGTCGTCGCGCATCCGCCGAGTGTGCCACCCGAGGGCGCGCGGGTCACGGGGCGAAGACCGCCCGGACGCAACCGTCCGCCCGCTCGCGGAACAGCGCGTAACCGTGGGCGCCCCGCTCCAGCGGCAGACGGTGGGTGGCCAGGTGCTCGGTGCGCAGCTCGTCGCGGGCCATCCGGTCCAGCAGCATCGGGATCCAGCGCTGCCCGTGCTGCCGGGCGCTGCGGACGGTGAGCCCCTTGTTCATCACCGCGCCGAGCGGGAACGTGTCGACGAACCCGGTCCAGGTGCCGAGGACGACCACCGTGCCGCTCTTGCGGCAGGCGTGCACCGCCTCGCGGAGCGCCAACGGCCGGTCCGCCCCGCCGCCGAGCCGGCCGCCGAGCAGCCCCGGTGGCTCCGGTTCCATGCCGACCGCCTCCACGCACACGTCCGGGCCCCGACCGCCGCTGCGTTCCCGCAGCTCCGCCGGGACGTCGACGTACCGGTAGTTGAGCGGCTCCGCGCCGACGTGCCGGTCGACCATGCGCAGCCGGTCGTCGTACCGGTCGATGACGATGACCCGGTCCGCGCCGTGCAACAGGGCGGCCCGGGCGGTGAGCTGCCCGACCGCCCCCGCACCCCAGACCGCGACCACGTCACCCGGCCCGATTTCGCCCAGCTCGGCGCCCATCCAGCCGGTCGGCGCGGCGTCCGAGGCGAACACCGCCCGGTCGTCGCTGACCCGGTCGGGCACGGTGAACGCGCCCACGTCGGCGTACGGCACCCGGACGTACTCGGCGTGGCTGCCGGCGAAGCCGCCCAGCGGGGCGGGGTGGCCGTAGCAGCCGCCGGTGGGCTGGCCCCAGGCCGACTCGGTCGCGGCCGCGCCGGTGCTGCCGTTGTCGCAGCAGGCGAAGAGGCCCTGCCGGCAGAACCAGCAGGCGCCGCAGGCGACCGCCGCGCAGACCACGACCCGGTCGTCGAGCCGGTGCCGCCGTACCTCCGGGCCGACCTCGACCACCTCGCCGAGGAACTCGTGGCCGAGCACGTCCCCGGCCGCGAGGAACGGGATCCGCCCGCCCAGCAGCGGCAGGTCCGCACCGCAGGTGGCGCTGCGCCGGACCCGGACGATCATGTCGTGCGCGTTGCGCAGCTCCGGGTCGGGCACCTGCCGTACCGCCAGCGCGTCGACGCCCTCCCAGCACAGCGCCCTCACCCGGCGGCCCCCGGGCGGTCCAGCCGCGACCGGTCCGCGCGGAGCACCTCGCCGGTCTCGGCGAGCTGCTTGGCCTCCCGCAGCGCCTGCCGGATCAGCAGCCCAGGGTCGTCGCCGACCAGGTGGGCGGCCAGGCCGGGCAGCGGCGGCGAGTCGCCGAGCGGCCGGGCGGCCAGCTCGGTGCCGCGCCCCCCGGGCGCCGGGCGGGCGTGCAGTTCGACTGCGCCGTCGAGCCGGCGCAGCGGCTCCGGCCACCGTCCCTCGGGCAGCACCGCCTCCGGCGGGCCGGCCACGGTCACCACCTGCCACCGCGCGGGTCGCGGGTCGGTGCCGGCCACCCGCGGCCAGCTCCGGTGCCGGGGTACGACCAGCGCCCGGACCGCCGTCGCCCCCACCCCGCCCACCGCGAGGGCGATCGTGCCCCGGGTCAGCCGTCCCATCCGTACCACCTGCCCCTCGCCTCGTCCCGGGTCGGCGGGCGGCCGGTCACGCGCGGCCGACCGCCCGCGAATGTCCAGCATCGGGGCGGTCCGGGTGAAGCCGGCTCGCCCCGAAGGGGTGAACCGGCGCGGGCCGGGTAACCGCTCGCCGCACGACCGGGAGCGGACGCGACGGGGAGGGGCCGCATGCCGGAGGAGCGCGACCGCGTCGGGACCGCCGACGCTCCGCCGCTGCTGGCGTCGCGGCTGTCGCCCGCCGTCCTGCCCGAGCCGGTGGTGGTCCGGCCGCGGCTGCTGGACCGGCTGGACCAGGGGGTCGCCGGGCCGGTCACTCTGGTGCGCGCGCCCGCCGGCTGGGGCAAGACGACGCTGCTCGCCTCGTGGGCGCGGGCGTCCCGGGCCGAGCCGCCGCCCGCCTGGGTCGCGGTGGAGGCGGGCGACACCGGGGAGCGGCTCTGGTCGTACCTGGCGGCGGCGCTGCGGGGGGTCGTCGAGGGCACGCCGGAGGACGGGCCGCGCCCCCCGGTGCCGAACGCCCCGCCCCGCCCGGACCAGCTCGAACTGCTCGCGGCGGCGCTCGCCGCCCGGGAGCGCCCGGTGCTGCTGGTCCTGGACGACCTGCACCGGGTCACCGATCCGGCCGCGCTGACCGGGCTGGAGTTCCTGCTGCGCCACGCCGAGCAGCGGCTGCGGCTGGTGGTCGGCGCCCGGACCGACCTGCCGCTGGCCCTGCACCGCTGGCGGCTGGCCGGCGAGCTGACCGAGGTCGGCCCGGACGAGCTGGCCTTCACCGACGAGGAGGTGGCCGACCTGCTGGTCGCGCACGGGGTGCCGCTGCCGGCCGCCGCGCTGCCCCGGCTGGCCGAACGCACCGGGGGCTGGCCGGCCGGGCTGCGCTTCGCCGCGCTGGCGCTGCGCGCCCAGCCGGACCCGGCCCGCTGGGTGGAGCGGTTCGGCGGCGACCAGCCGGACGTCGCCGGGTACCTGCGCGAGGAGGTGCTCGCCCCGCTCGCCCCGGACGCCCGGGACGTGCTGCGGCGCGGCGCGGTCGCCGCCGCCGTCTGCGCCGACCTGGCCGACGCGGTCACCGGCCGGGCGGACTCGGGGCAGCTGCTGGCCGCCCTGGCCCGGGACGGCGGGTTCCTGCGGCAGGACGGGGGCAGCCCGCCCTGGTACCGCTGTCACCCCCTCCTGGCCGACCTGCTCCGCGACGAGCTGGGCCGGCTCCCCGCCGACGAGCTGCGCGACCTGCACGCCCGGGTGGCCGACTGGTACGCGGGGAACGGCCGGCCGGCGGAGGCGCTGCGGCATGCGTTGGCCGGGGGCGCCTGGGACCGGGCCACCGAGCTGCTCATCGGGGACTGGCCGGAGCTGGCGCCGTACGACCGGGACCTGCCCACGGCTCCGCCGCCCGCCGACCCGCCCGCCGAGGCGGTCCGGCGGGACCCGGAACTCGCGCTGGCGTGCGCGGCGGAACGGGCGTACGCCGGGGACGGAACGGCCGCCGCCGGGCATCTGCGGCGGGCCGTGGAGCAGGCCCGCGGGCTGCCCGCGCCGCGCCGCGACCGGTTCCGGCGGCTGGCCACCGCGGTGGAACTCACCCTGGCCCGCCTGGCCGACGACCATGAGGAGGTACGGCGGGCCGCCGCCCGGCTGCTCGCCACCCGCACCGCGCCCGGTCCGGGCGACGACCCGCGGGCGGGGGCCGGCGAGGACGCCGACGCCCGGGCCGTCGCCGGCACGGCGCTCGGCCTGGTCGAGCTGGCCGAGGGGGAGCCGCGCGTGGCCGGGGACCGGTTCGCCGAGGCGCTGGCCGCGGCGCGGCAGGCCGGCCGGCCCCGGACGGAGCTGGTCTGCCTCAGCCGGTCGGCCCTGCTCGACGCGGTCCGGGGCGACCTGCCGTCGGCCGACCGGTGCGCGCGGGAGGCGCTGGCCCTGCCGCCCTGCCAGGGGTGGTCCTGCCGGGTGGACTGCGGGCACGCGTACCTGGCGCTGGCGCTCGTGGCGTTGCACCGGGACGAGCCGGCGGAGGCGGCGGCGAACCTGGCCCTCGCCGGGCCGGCCGCCGGGGAGCCCGGGGTCGCCGCGCTGGCCGCGCTCTGCCGGGCGGAACTGCTCGCCGACAGCGGCGAGCCGGCCGCCGCCCTCCGGACGCTGGTCGAGGCCCGGGCGGGGCTGGTCGACGGCCGGGACGGTTCGGCCGTGCGGCCCGCCGCGGAGCTGACCGCCTGGCTGACCGCCACCGAGGCCCAGCTGCGCGCCGCCGTCGGCGACCTCGACACCGCCCGTGGCCTGCTGGTCGAGGCGCTGCACCGGGCGGACGCCGACGCCGCCCGGGAGTTGGCCGACGGCGGGCTGCCGCCTGCGCCATCCGGGCCCGGCGAGGCGGCGGGCCCGGATGGCTCCCGGTGGGGCAGGGCAGGGCGGTGGGGGGACGACCGGATGCCGGGCCGCGGGGACGGCGTCCGGCGGTCGAGCGGGGAGGCGGCGGCGCTGGGGGTGGCGCTGGCCCGGGTGGAGTTGCGGGCCGGTGATCCGCGGGCCGCCGCGCACGCGGTGCCGGACTGGTCGGCCCCGGAGGCGGAGTCCTGGCCGCTGCCGGTGCGCCTCGCCGCCGGCGTGCTCGACGCGGTCCTGGCCCGGGCGGGTGGCGACGACCGGCGGGCCGGCCGGCTCGTGGAGCGGGTGCTCGACCTGGCCGAGCCGGCGGGGTACCGCCGGGTCTTCACCCGGGCCGAGCCCGGGTTGCGCGACCTGCTCGCCGTCCACCTGGACTCCGGCACCGCGCACTGGCCGACGGTGAGCGACCTGGTTCGCGGCGCGGACGAGCGGCGCGCGGACGATTCGGTGGACCGGCCGGGTGGGTCGGAGGGGGCGTTGGACGAGCCGCTCACCGAGCGGGAGCTGACCATCCTGCGGTACCTGCAGAGCATCCTGTCCAACGTGGAGATCGCCAGCGAGCTGTCTCTCTCGGTCAACACGGTGAAGACGCACGTGCGCAACATCTACCGCAAGCTCGACGCGACCCGCCGGCGCGAGGCGGTCCGGCGGGCCCGTGAGCTGAGGTTGATCTGACGGCGGAGCCGTCCGCCAGGGTTGATCTGACGGCGCAGCCGTCCGCCAGGGTTGATCTGACGGCGCAGCCGGCGGGTCGGCGCTGGCCGGACCTGATCAGGTGTTCGCCGCGGCGTCCACCGCGGCCAGCAGGTCCGCCAGGTCGTAGCCGCCGTCGTGGCGGACCTCGTTGACGAACAGGGTCGGGGTCCCGTTGACGCCGCTGCGGATGCCGCCGACGAAGTCCCGCCGGACCCGATCCGCGTCCGCGTGCCCCTTCACCTCCGCGTCGACCTCGTCGGGCGGCAGCCCGAGCTGTTCGACGCCGAGCGACAGGTGCACCGGGTCGAGCTGGTCCTGGTGCTCGTAGAGCCAGTCGTGCATCTCCCAGAACCGGCCGCGCCGCCCGGCGGCCTCGGCCGCCTCCGCCGCGCTCTCCGCGTACGGGTGCACGTTGGCGATCGGGAAGTGCCGGTAGACCAGCCGGACCTGGTCCGCGCGCTGACGCCGCACCTCGGTCAGGTTCGCGTACGCGGCTCCGCAGAACCGGCACTGGAAGTCGCCGTACTCGACGAGGGTGACCGGCGCGTCCACCGGCCCGCGGGCGTGGTCGGCCTCGGTCACCGGGATCCGCAGCTTCGCGGTGGTGACCTGGAGCGGCGTGGTCATCCGGCCACCACCCGCCGATCCGTCTCCAGCCGCAGTCATGCATTCCACCCTCACTCCGGAGGGGGTGAGCCGGGATCACCCCGGCCGGGTGGTTCCGCCGGCCACCCGGCCGGCCCGGTCAGCGGCCCACCGCGACGTGGTTGTGCACCTCGCGGATGCCGGGCGCCGACCAGACGACCCGTTCGATCTCCTCGCGCTCGGGCACCGAGTGCACCAGGCCCTCCAGCACGACGGCGTCGCCGTGCACCCGGACGCTGATTCCCTCGGCCTCGGTCGCGCCGTTGCGGGCCAACGCGTCCACGATCCGCTCGGCCAGGTCGCGACCGTCGGCTCGGACCGCCGGCCGGACGGTGATGCCGTTGCTCACCCCGCGTACGCCGGTCAGTCGGCCGACCGCGCGCTCGGCGGCGCGGCGCTGGTACTCCCATTCGATCTCGCCGTGCAGGGTGACCCAGCCGTCCGCCACGGTCACGTCGAGGGCCTCGATCGGCACGAATGCGTCCCACTCCAGGGCTCGGGTGGCCGCCATGGCGATCTCCGGGTCGCTCTTCTCGGCCGCGGTGGCGATGCGGACCGCCAGGTCGTTGGCGACCGCCCGGACCCGCGACACCCGGTGCGCGGCCCGCTCGGCGGCCCACTTCTTGGCGTAGCTGTCCACCCAACCGGTCAGGGTCACCACCCCGTCGGTGACGGTCACCCCGATCTCGTTGGGGCGTACCCGGGGCTCCCAGGTCAGCTCGTCGAGGACGTCGGTCTGGATGTCCTGGTCGGTCCGGGTGACGGTTGCGGTGGCCATCGGTCACTCCTTCACGGATCGGCATTCGCGGAGGGTTCGCCCACCCACTGGCATGGACGCCGCCACGACCGATCCTGTCCCCACCCCGGGTGACCCGCCCTCACCCACCCCGGGTGACCCACTCCCGCCGGGTGGGGACGGCTGTCGTCGCCCGGCCCGGCCGCCCCTCATCCGGCCGGACGACGAACGGCGGTGCCCCCGGGGTTGGGGACACCGCCGCGTCGTCGGCGCGTCGGGTCAGCCGTCCAGGCCGACCGGGGAGTTGGGCCGGTCCACGTCGACGAACTCGATCTCGTCGGCGTCCCGGTTGCGGCTGCCGGCGGCCCGGGCGGCGGTGCCGGCGGCCCAGCCGAGTGCCGCGCCGAGCAGCGCGGCGCTGATCAGCAGGGACCAGGGCAGCGCCGGACGGCGGCCGGCGAGCGCGTCGAAGGCGAGGGTGGCCCGGCGGCGGGCCTCATCGGCGGCGGCGCCGACCAGGTCAGTGGCGTCGTCGGCCAGGCCAGAGCCGCCGCGACGGGCGGACCGGGCGGTGTCCCGGACGCTGTCACCGGCGGAGCTGACGGCGGAAGCCAGGTGCTGCCACGCCTGATCCGCGATCCGCTCGGGCTTGCTGCGGCGGTCCAGCAGGGTGGTTCCGAACATGGTGCTTACCTCCTCGGGGTGCCGAAGCCCGGGGGCCACTTCGGACTCCGGCGGCTGTCCGGCGCGTGACTGTTCGCTTACCCGCCAGTGCCCGTCCGGGCGCCGGCGCAAACCATCCGCCGGTCCGCTCAGCGGACCGAGACCGTCGAGGCCCCACGGGCGAAGTCGTCATCGTCGTCGTCATCGTCGTCGCCCGCGCCACCGAAGCCACAGGCCAGTACGAGAGCGAGCAGGGCGCCGACGCCGGCCAGCCCGAGCAGTCTCCTGATCATCGATCATCCTCTCCGTCCGGGGCACTCCCGGCCGATGCTAGGCGCCGGGGTCAACGGAACGCGCCGATGTCCGGGTGCGCGCCCCGTGGGTGCGGGACCGCTACCCTGGTGCGGCGGATCGGCCGGCCCCGGTCGATCGTTGGAGAACGAGAAACCCGGACGTCGGGAAGATGGGAACCAGAAGGTCTGGAATGGGCTGCCCAGGTGTGCCCGATCCGCGAATTGCTCATCCCGAGGGGTGGCGACCGAGGCCGTCGGAGGAATACTCTCGGTCGCGGCCCGCGTACTGATGAGGCGCCCGTCCCGGGCGAGTGGAGGTGCTCGCGTGAGCCTGTCGATCGTGAAGTCGGTGCTGTCGGGTGGTGTCATCCAGATCGCCCCGCGAGGTGAAATCGACGTCGACACCGCGTACGAGGTGCGCGAGGCGATCGCGGAGGTGCTCGCGAAGGGCCGTCCGTCCCGGATCGAGCTGAACATGCGGTTGGTCACCTTCATCGACTCCGTGGGCATCAGCGCGATGGTCGCCGGCTTCCAGACCTGCGAGGTCAGCGGGGTGAAGCTGGTCGTGACCGAGCCGAGCCGGTTCGTGCACCGGCAGCTCTGGGTCACCGGCCTGCTCGGTCTCTTCGGCGCCCCCGAGCCCTACTTCGCCGGGACCGCGACCCCCGAGGTGCTCCCCGGCGCCTGAGCGCGCCGACCGGTCACGGCTCCCGACCCGCGCCGGCTGGGGTCAGCCCTCGGGCGCGCCAAGCCCGGAGAGGTCGACGTCGGAGACCTCGGTCACCGCCCGCACGGCGGTGACCGACGCGTACCCGTCGGCGAGCAGGGCCAGGTCGGTGCCGGGCTGGACGGCCTGCCCGGGCTCCTCGAGCGAGGTGCGGACGAAACCGTGTCCCGACTCGGCGACCGTCATCTGCACCTGGCCGAAGCTGGCCAGGCTCCCCTTCCGCACCCCGCGCAGCCGGCCGTGTGGCAGGTCGGGCGCGTTGACGTTGAGCACGCTCTCCACCGGCCCGGCCAGCAGCCGGGGCAGCAGGTCGAGGGCGACCCGGGCGGCCGTGGACCAGTGCCGCTCCGCGTCGCGTGCCCGGGCGGCGGCCACCGCGGCGCCGCCGCTGGCCGCGGTGGCCTCCCCGGCCGAGAGCACGTCGAGGGAGACCGCCATCGCGCGGCAGCCGTTCGCGGCGGCGGTGAACGCGGCGCCGACGGTGCCCGAGTGCAGCACCGCGCGGCCGGCGTTCGCGCCCCGGTTGATCCCGGAGAGCACCACCGTCGGCGGTGGCCCGAACGCTCCGTGCACCGCGATCAGCGCGATGAAACCGGGCGAGCCGCCCACCCCGTACGCCGGCACGTCGGGCAGCTCCGACAGCGGGTGCTCGCGGACCACCACGTGCCCCTCCCGCTCCACCGCGGTCATCGCGGCGCTGGTGCCGCTCGCCTCCTCCAGCGGCGCGGCGACCACCACGTCCAGTCCGCGGTCCGCCGCCGCCCGGGCCAGCCAGCCGATGCCCGGCGCGGCGATGCCGTCGTCGTTGGTGACCAGCACCCGCAGCGTCATCGTTCGGCCGCCCGCTCGGCCAGCTCGTCGGGGGTGGTCCGCTCCTGCGGCCGGCTGCCCGCCGGCACCAGCCGGACCCGCTCCACCAGTCCGGTGATCGAGTCCAGCCGCCCGGTGCCGAGCCCGTGCCGGGTCACGTTCAGCGCGCCGGCCGCCGCCCCGGTCCGGATGGCGGTGCGCACGTCACCGCCGCGGGCCGTCACGGCGGCCACCCCGGCGGTCATCGAGTCGCCCGCGCCGCGCGGGTCGGCCGCCTCCAGGCGGGGCATCTCCACCTCGAAGACCTCCCCGTCCACCAAAGCCAGCGCCGGCCGGTCGGCGCGGCTCACCACGACGTTCTCGGCGCCGGTCGCGTGCAGGTCGTACATCGCGCGGGTGAGCTGCTCGTCGTCGTCGCCCTCGGCCCGCCCGTCGTTGATCAGCTCCTCGTGGCTGACCTTGAGGAAGAAGACGCCGCTCGCCAGCACCGCGGTGAGATGCTCGCCGGCCAGGTCCACCACCACCCGGCTGCCGTTGGCGCCCAGGTCGGCGGCGAAGCGCCGGTACAGGTCGGCCGGGACCAGGGCCGGGTCGTTCGGCCCGCTGAGCACGCTGACCGGGGCCCGCAGCCCTTCGCCGAGGGCCAGGTTGTACAGCTCGTCCAGCTCGTGCCGGCTGAGCGGGTGGCCCGGCAGGTCGACGATCTCGTGTCGGGTGCCGTCCCGCCGGTCGTGCACGTACCCGCCGCTGCCACCCGAGTCGCGGACCACCACCTTGAGGTCGACGCCCTCGCTGACCAGCAGCGGCTCCAGGACCTGACCGATCTCGCCGCCGAGGCTGGCGCAGAGCACCACCTCCACCCCGAGCGATATGATCATCCGGGCCTGCCAGACCCCCTGCCCGCCGGGGTGCAGGTGCAGTTCCGGGTGGTCGGCCGGCTGGTCGACGGTCACGGTGAGCCGGGGCGTCGGCGCGAAGACCATCACGTGCCCGCTCATCCGCCGTACCCGTCCATGCGTGCCGCCTCCTCGTCCCGCCGGGGGCCCGGATTCCCCGCCAGTCCCGCGTCATGCCGGGGCGTTGCCAGCCCGCCCGCGGTACGGGACGATCGTGCGGACCGCCGACGGCGAGGGGGACGGTGTGCTCAGCCGCGAGACGTTCAGCTACACCGTGCAGGCGCGCTGTACGCGGGCCGAGGCGGTCGCGCTCCTCGGCGACCTGACCCGCCAGGGTGAGCTGCACCCGCTGATCGCCGGCGTGCGCCGGCTGACGCCCCGCCCCGGCGCGCTGGCCAGCTACGCGATCACCGACCGGCTGGCGGTCGGGCCGCTGCGCTTCCCGGTCACCTACCGGGCCGACGTGCTGATCGCCACCGAGGACGAGGTGGTGACCGTGGCCCGGCAGCGCCCGGCCACCACCGTGCGCAACCACACCCGGCTGCGGGACGAGCCGGGCGGCGTGACGCGCATCGACGTGGAGATCACCCTCTCCGCGCCGGCGCCCCTGTTCGGGTACGCCTTCCGGCAGGCCCGGGCGGCCCACCTCGGGCTGGCCAGCCGGCTCGGCGCGGCGCTGGACCGCGGCCCGGACGCGCCCGCCGTGAGCTGACCGGTCGTCGCTCCGCGCGGACGCCCGCGACCCGGGCCGACCGTCGTCGGTCAGGACCGGCGTGCCGCGGCCACCGGGTGGCGCCGGGCCGGGGCCGCGGCACGCAGCCGGCCCCACGGCTTGTAGGTGGAGAGCACGGTGGCGACGAGCAGCAGCGTGCTGGAGACCGCCGGCGGGATCACCAGGTCCAGCCGGTCCCGGATGGTCACCGCCGCGCCCAGCTCGCCGAGCCCGCGCACGGTCGGGGTCAGCAGCAGCAGGACCAGGCCGAGCATCACCGTGGTGAGCGCGAACTTGACCAGCACCCAGCGCCAGCGCAGCAGACCCCACGGGGTGAGCAGCGCGCTGACCACCCCGACCAGCCAGACCACGACGCTCAGCGGCGCGAAGAGGTACGTGACGACGAGCCCCGCGGCCGGGTAGACCACCTCGGGGTCGGCGCCGCGCAGCCCGGCGACGCCCAGCATCAGCAGCACCAGGTCCGCGCCGAGCCAGCCCAGCGAGGTGACCAGGTGCAGGGTCAGCAGGGCCTTGCGGGCGGCGGGGGAGAGTCGGCTCATGCCCACGATGCTGGTCCGGCGGCCCGGCCGCGTCGTGGGGCCGGCGGCGACATCCGGCGTACGTCGGCGGACGTAGCGGGGGTGACCCGTCCGGCGACGGGTCACCCCCTCGGCTCAGTAGACCGACAGGTGCACGTGGTTGGTGTGATCGCTGGACGGGTCGCCGTTGCCGCCGCTGTACGCCTTCCAGCCGCTGCTCGGCAGCCAGATCTGCTTGAACCAGATCACGTAGAGCACAGCCAGCGCGTCGGAGTTGCGGACGAAGTAGGCCGCCAGGTTGTTGCCGTACGTCCGGTCGCCGCCGGAGGCGACCCCGCCGAAACCGCCGGACTGCGCGGCGAAGTCGCATGCCCGGCCCTTCGGGTGCTCACCGGATCCGCTGGGCCGGTAGCAGGAGACGTACCGGGTGAAGCCGGCCGACTTGGCCTCGTTGAGCGCGTGCAGCGTGCGCGGGGTGATGCAGCCGTCGGCCGGGGTGGGGTCGTTGACGCTGCACGATTCGGGCGGCCAGGAGCCGTCGGAGTTGCGCGGCGCCGGGTCGGCGTTCGCGGTGGAGGTGCCCCGGACCGTGCCGCCGCTGTCGCTGCTGCTCTGGGCGCGGTCGTTCGCCACCTCCAGGGCGCGTTCGGCCTGCTGCTTGCGCTTGGCCATCACCGCGACCTGCTTGCGCTGTTCCTGGATCTCGGCGTTCAGCGCCGTCCGGGTCGTCGTCGCCCGGTCCCGGGTCTCGATCAGGTCGCGCAACGCCCGGTCCTCGTGGGCGGCGACCTGGCCCAGCGCGGCGGCGCGATCCATGAAGCCTTCCGGGCTGTCGCTGTTGAGCAGCGCCGCCGCGGTGCCGAGCCGGCCGGTCCGGTACGCGACCCCGGCGATCTCGCCGACCTTGGTGTCGCGGACGCTCAGCTCGGCGTTGGTCGTGGTGAGCTGGTCGGTGAGCTGCTTCTGCCGTCCGACCGAGCGGGCCAGCGCCGCCTTCGCCTCCAGCCAGCCCTTGCTGGCCGCGTCGAGCTGGGCGCGCAGCGCCGGGGTGCCGCCCTCGTCGTCGCCGGGGGCGGCGGCGAGCAGGCCGGCCCGGGGCGCGGCCGCGGCGGGGCCGACCGGGGCGGTCGCGACGCCGAGCGCGAGCGTCGCCACGAGCAGGGCCGCCAACCGGGCGGCCGTCCGTCGTACTGGTGCCACTGCTGGCATTCAGGTTTCCTTCCGTCAGCCGCCGACCGGGTTAGCTGACGGGTTCGGGACGGAAGATCCCTACCGCTGGCGCGGATGCACCCCACGAACATGGTTCCCCGGTTCGCCGCGGGCGGCGATTAGGCGGCGGCCACCGCAGGCGCCGGAGGGCGCCGCCCGGCGGAGGCCGGGGCCGAGCCTACCGGTGGTGCCCCGTCCCGGCCCGGTGAGCGAAGGGCGCGATCGGGAGCAAAACCGGCACAGGTGCACAATACTCACTCTGATTTAAGTTTGCCCTAATTACCACTCGACTGCACCACAGGCCCCGGCTGACGCTCCGGGCTCGATCTGCAACGTGGCGTGATCGATCCCGAAGTCCTCGTGCAGCGCGGCCCGGGCGGCGGCCAGCACCTCGCCCACGTCGGCCCCGGGCGCCATGGTCAGGTGCGCCGAGGCCACTTCCATGCCGGAGGTCAACGTCCAGACGTGCAGGTCGTGCACCTCGGCGACGCCGGGCACCGCGGCCAGCCGGTCGTGCACCGCGGTCACCTGGAGGTGCTCCGGGGCGGCCTGCACCAGGATGCGCACCGCGGCCCGCCCCAGCCGCCAGGTGCGCGGCAGGATGAACAGCCCGATCCCGACGGCGACCAGCGGGTCCGCCCACCACCAGTCGGTGAGCGCGATGACCAGCGCGGCGCCGATCACCCCGAGCGAGCCGAGCAGGTCGCCCAGCACCTCCAGGTACGCCCCGCGCAGGTTGATGCTCTCCTGCGCCCCGGCACGCAGCAGGGCGAAGGCGGCGATGTTGGCCAGCAGGCCGAGCACCGCCACCGCGAGCATGGGACCGGCCAGCACCTCCGGCGGCTCGCCGAACCGGCGTACCGCCTCGACCAGCACGTAGATCGCGACCGCGCCGAGCAGCACGGCGTTGGCCAGGGCGGCCAGCACCTCCAGCCGGTAGAGCCCGAAGGTGCGCTGCGGGTCGGTGTCGGCGTGTCGGGTGGCGGTGATCGCGGCCAGGGCCATGCCGATGCCCAGCACGTCGGTGAACATGTGCCCGGCGTCCGAGAGCAGGGCGAGCGAGCCGGTCGCGAACGCGGCGACCGCCTCGACCAGCATCAGGGCGCTGAGCAGCCCGAACGCGGCCCAGAGTCGACCCCGGTGGCGGGACGCGGCGTTGGTCACCGCCCCGCTGTGGTCATGACCTGCGCCCACGCCCACACCCTTTCGCCCCTCGCCCCGGCGGGGCCAATCTATGCTCACATCGCTATGTATGCAAGTGACTGACCGGCGTCCGCCCGCTCGCGGTCAAAGCCCTGCTCAGCCCAGCGGGTCGAGGGTGGTGAGCCGTTGCGTGGCCCGGGAGAGCGCCACGTAGAGGGTCCGTACGCCGGAGCCCGGCTCCGCCCGGATCTCGCTCGGCGCGACCAGCACGACCCCGTCGTACTCCATGCCCTTGGCCTGCAGGCTCGTCACCACCTGGAGCCGGGAGCCGCCCAGGTCGGCGAGCCAGCCGGCCACCTCGTCCCGGCGCGGCACCGGGGTGATCACACCGACCGTCCCCTCGACCTCGGCCAGCAGGGCCCCGGCCGCCTCGACGGTGGCCGCCGCCAGTTCGGCGGCCGGCACGGTCCGCTCCACCGGGTCGACCCCGGTGGAGCGCACCGCGGTGGGCAGCGGCAGGTCCGGGTAGAGCCGGCGGATCTCCGCCGCCGCCACCGCGAAGATCTCCGCCGAGTTGCGGTAGTTGGTGGTCAGCGTGAACTGGTGCCGGCGGCGTCGCCCCAACGCCTGGTCCCGGGCCCGGGTCAGCTCCTCCGGGTCGCCGGTCCACGCGGTCTGCGCCGGGTCGCCCACCACCGTCCAGGAGGCCAGCCGGCCGCGCCGGCCGATCATGCGCCACTGCATCGGCGAGACGTCCTGCGCCTCGTCGACCACCACGTGCGCGTACTCCCGGTAGTCCTCCGGCCGCTCCCGGGCCGCGGCCCGGGCGGCCCGCTGCCGGTCGGCGAAGGTGCTCAGCTCGCGGACCCCGCCGGCGAGCTGGAACGGGTCGCGCTTCGCCTTCGCCGGCCGCACCGGCTTGCCGAGCAGCGCGTCCAGCTCGTCCAGCAGGGCGATGTCCGCGACGGTCAGCCCCGCGCCGTCCAGGCTCCGGTACGCCTGGGTCAGCAGCCGGATCTCGCTGCCTGCGAGGATGCCGCCGGCGTACCGGCGCAGCCGCTCCGGACGGGCCAGCCAGCCGAGCACGTGCCGGGGATGCAGCCGGGGCCACCAGGCCTTCAGGAACTCCCGGAACTCCGGCCGGTCGATGATCTCGTCCTCGAACGCGCGCTGCTCCGGCAGCCGGCCGACCCGCAGCTGGCGGGCCTGGGCGTACAGCGCCGCGAGGACCCCGTCGAAACCGGCCCGGCGCACCTCGTTGCGGCGCGCGCCCCGCGGCAGCGCCCGGTCCCGGATGCCGTCCAGCTCCCGGCGCTCCAGCCGGAGCAGCTCGCCCCGGTAGAGCAGCCGCAGCTCGGCCGGCGAGTCCGGCACCGTGTCCCGGACCGCGCGCTCCAGCACCCGGCGCATCCGCAGCGACCCCTTCACCGCCGCCACGTCGGGCGGGTCCGTCCGGGTCGCCGACATGCCCGGGAAGAGCGAGCCGAGCGAGTGCAGGGTGGCCGTCTCCTCGCCGAGCGAGGGCAGCACCGAGGCGATGTACTCCACGAAGACGCTCGACGGGCCGACCACCAGGATGCCGCCGCCGGCGTACCGGCTGCGGTCGGAGTAGAGCAGGTACGCCGCCCGGTGCAGCGCCACCGCCGTCTTGCCGGTGCCCGGGCCGCCGGAGACGACCGTGACGCCCGAGCCCGGGGAGCGGATCGCCTCGTCCTGCTCCCGCTGGATGGTGGCGACGATGTCCCGCATGCCCCGGCCGGTGGCCCGGGACAGGGTGGCCAGCAGCGCGCCGTCGCCGACCACCGCCAGGTCCGGCGGCGCCGACTCCGGGTCGAGCAGGTCGTCCTCGATCCGGGTCACCTTCTCCGCGGAGGACTGGATGGTGCGCCGCCGCACCACGCCCATCGGCTCGGCCGGGGTGGCCTGGTAGAAGGCCGCGGCGGCCGGCGCCCGCCAGTCGACCACCAGGCTCTCGGCGTGCTCGCCGCGCACGCCGAGCCGCCCGACGTGCAACACCTGCCGGGTACGCAGGTCGAGCCGGCCGAAGACCAGGCCCTCGTGCTCGGCGTCCAGCGCGTGCCGGCGCTGCGCGGCGTGGAAGACCATCGCGTCCCGTTCGACCAGCGCCCCGAAGTTGCCCACCCGGGCCAGCCGGTAGCCCTCCCGCTCGGCGTCGACGGCCGAGCGGCGCAGCTCCGCCAGCCGGGCGTACACCTGGTCGAGATGCCGCTGTTCGGCGGCCATCTCCTGTTCCAGGGTGGTCTGGTCGGTCAACGCGGCAACTCCTGCGGTCAGGGCGGCGGGCACAGTGGCTGAATGAGGGTACGGGCCGGCGTTCCGGCCCGCGCCGGGGCCATGCCGGTCCGGGGACCCGCCCGTCCGGGTTGCCCGTTATCCGACCGTTCCCACCCCGGCCACCGGGCCGTCGCCGGCCCGGCTCGCGCTCGGCGCCGGCCGCTCCAGCACCTGCCGGAGCACCGCCGCGAGGGCCGCGTTCACCTCGTCCGGCCGCTCCATCATCAGCATGTGCCCGGCACCCGGGCAGACGGTCAGCTCGGTGGTCGGCAGCGCGGCGGCGATCGACTCCGCGCAGGGCGGCGGGGTGAGCCGGTCCCGGTCGCCGACCAGCGCGGCGGCCGGCAGGTGGCCCAGCGCGGCCAGGGTGTCCAGCCGGTGCTGGGCCCCGATCGAGGCGCGGAACCCGCCGATCGAGCGCAACGAGGCGTGTGCCACCGCCGAGGTGACCAGCCGGATGTCCGCCGGGTCGCAGCGGTCGCCGAAGAGCATCCAGCGAATGCTGGGGCGCAGTGCGCGCAGCAGCGCCCGGGGTGGCCGCCAGGACCCGCACCGGGCCAGCACCCCGGCGCCGGTGGTCTCGGCGAGCCGGATCAACCGGGCGATCCGGGGCGACAGCCCGTAGACGGTGTGCGTGTGCCCCTCGGCGGTGGTCGAGACGAAGACCAGGCCGGCGGTACGGGCGGCGAACTGGCCGGGGTGGCGGTGGGCGTACTCCATCACGCTCATCCCGCCCATCGAGTGCCCGACCAGCACCACCTTCCCGGCCGGGGCGACCTCGTCCACCACCGCCGCCAGGTCGTCGCCGAGCTGGGCCAGGGTGGCCGTACGCAGCGCCATGCAGCTGGACCGGCCGTGCCCCCGGGCGTCGTAGGTGACCACCCGGACCCGGTCGCCGAACCGCTCCCGGATCTCGGCGAGCTGGCGGTGCCAGCTGCGGCCGTCCAGCGTCCAGCCGTGCAGCAGGATCGCCGTCACCTCGGCGTCGGCCGGCCCGGCCACCGCCACGTGCAGGCGTACGTCGTCGGGAAGCCGTACCTCCAGGTGCTCCGGCATCGCCACCTCCCCCGGGCCGGCCGGTGTTCCTCGCACCGGTTGACCCGGCGGTAACACCGGCTACCCGTCATGACAACACGCCAACCGTGGTGGTGAGAAGATTCGCAACCGGCCCCGTACGGTCGGATCGGTGACCAGGCTGGAGGGCATGCCGCCGCCGCGCCCGACACCGGCCGCCGGAGCGGGCCGGAGCCCGCGTGCGGCCCTGGCCGAGCTGCTCGCCGGGAACCGCCGCTTCGTCAGCGGCCAGCCGGTGCACGGCCACGACGTGACCGCCGCGGCGGCGGTCGCCTCGGGCGACCAGCAGCCGTACGCCGTGGTGCTGGGCTGCATCGACTCGCGGGTGCCGCTGGAGGCGATCTTCGACCAGACGTTCGGGTCGATCTGCGTGATCCGCACCGGCGCGCACGTGCTCGACCGGGCGGTCTGCGGCTCGATCGAGTACGTGGTGGGGCAACTCGGGGTGCCGCTGGTCATGGTGCTCGGGCACGAGCGCTGCGGCGCGGTCGGCTCGGCGGTGGAGACGCTGCGCACGGGGGAGCGGCCGGGCGGCTCGCTGGCGTACGTGGTGGACCAGATCGCGCCGGCGGTGGTCGAGGCGGGCGTGGACGACCCCCGGGCGCACCCGATGGCCGTCCGCCGGCACGTGCTGCGCACGGTGGCCACGCTGCGCGCCGACGACCTGCTGGCCGGCCCGGTCGCCGCCGGGCGGGTCGCCGTGGTCGGCGCGCTCTACGACCTGGCCACCGGCACCGTGGCCCTGCTGGAGGAGTGACCGGCCGCGGAAACGACGAACCGCCCGCCGGGATCACCCGACGGGCGGTTCATGGTGTCGCGGGGTGAGGGACTCAGCCCTCGAAGACACCGGCCTCGACGAGACGCTTCTCGGTGGTGTCCCAGCCGTGCTCCGGGTGAGCGGCGGCGAGGCCGTTGATCTCCGCCCGGATCTTGGCGGCGTGGCCGGCGGCGGCCAGCACCCGGATCTCCTCGACGAAGGCCTCGGAGTCGGTGCGCAGGTGCGCGGTCTTGCCGTTGGTCAGGTTCCGCACGTAGGCGTGCTTGCCGCCGTTCAGCGGGATGAGGTACTTGAACTCGCCCAGCACGCTGAGTGCGCCACCCTGGCCAGCCTGGCCGGCCCGGACTGACGCGCGCGCGGTCTTAGAGGTGTTGCTCGCCACGGAGGTACTCCTTGCAGACGTACGGGAGGACTTAAACGTCCGGGGGCTGTTGCGGGTGACGCCCGGATGAGCCTCGGCCCGCGAAGATGTACGGCGGCACAGAACCGCCCATGAAACTGTACACGACCGCGACACCTGGCTGGTCGTCGCGCCGTCATGGTGGTCAACGGGGTCACCCGGCCGGCTATTCCGGCCCGACCCGCCGGCGAATTTTCCGATTCCCTGGCGCACCATCCGTCACAAGGGTCATCATGTGTTGCAGAGGCCACTCGGGTGGACGAGGTCGTAGGGGAAGACGCACCTCGCTCTCCGGGAGGTCACCGTGCCAACGCGTGGCGTCGTATACGTCCACTCGACCCCGCTCGCCGTGTGCTCACACGTCGAGTGGGCGATCGCGCGCGTCCTCGCCGCGCCGGTCGACCTGCAGTGGACGGCTCAGCCCGTCGACCCCGGCGCCCGCCGGGCCGAGTGCGGGTGGACCGGTAGCCCGGGGACGGGCGCCGAGCTGGCTGCTGCCCTCCGGCAGTGGCCCATGATCCGTTTCGAGGTGACCGAGGAAGCCAGCCCCGGCGCCGACGGCGAGCGGTTCATGTACGTCCCGGGACGTGGCCTGTTCCGGGCCACCGTCGGCGCGGCCGGCGACATCCAGCTCGGCGAGGACCGGCTGCGCAGCATCATGGCGTCCGCCCGCGCCCCGGAGGCTCTCGCGCACGCCCTGGACAAGGCGCTCGGCACCGCCTGGGACGCCGAGCTGGAGCCCTACCGGTACGCCGGCGACGGCGCCCCGGTGACGCTGCTCACCCGGGTCGGCTGACCGAAGGTCAAGTTGCCCGGTACGCGGTGAACTGGTGGGATGGGTCGCGTGTCGACCACCCCTCGACGTGCTTTCGTCGCGCTCGCCGCACTGACCGCGCTGCTCGTCTCCGGGTGCGCGAAGGAGCCGGGCGGACCGCGTCTCGCCGCGTCGCCGAGCCCCTCCTCGACCGCCCCCGCCCCCACCCCGCCCACCGCTGACCCGGCCACCCGGGCGGCGGCCCTGGTCCGCACGCTCGCCGACGAGGACCTGGTCGGCCAGGTGCTGATGCCGTACGCCTACGGCAGCTCAGCGACCAAGGTGTCGCCCGGGTCGGCCGCCGGCAACCGGGCCCTCGCCGGGGTCGACACCCCCGCGGAGATGGTGGCGAAGTACCGGCTGGGCGGGCTGATCCTGGTCGGCTTCAGCGCCGACGACCCCACCTCCGGCAACCAGGCCACCACCAACGTCGACAACCCCAAGCAGGTCCGGGAGCTGACCAGCGGGCTGCGGGAGGCCGCCGGGAAGCTCCCCGCCGGGCCGGCTCCCTTCCTGATCGGCACCGACCAGGAGTACGGCGTGGTCACCCGGATCACCGACGGGGTGACCCTGCTGCCCAGCCCGATGGCCGCCGGGGCGGCCGGGAGGCCGGCGCTGACCGAGGCGGCCTGGCGGGCCGCCGGCGCCGAACTCGCCGCGATGGGGATCAACCTCGACTTCGCCCCGGTCGCCGACGTGCTGGTCACCCGCAGCACCGTGATCGGCTCGCGCTCCTTCGGCGCCGACCCGGCCAACGCCTCCGGCCAGGTGGGCGGCGCAGTGCGGGGCCTGCAGTCCGAGGGGGTGGCGGCCAGCGTCAAGCACTTCCCCGGGCACGGCCTGACCGCCACCGACTCGCACAAGGACGTGCCGGTGATCGGCCAGTCCCGCGCCGTGCTGGACCGGACGGCGTTCCCGCCGTTCCGCGCCGGCATCGACGCCGGCGCCATGGCGGTCATGTCGGCCCACCTCGACGTCAAGGCGGTCGACCCGGGCACCCCGGCCACCTTCTCCCACAAGCTCCTCACCGACGTGCTGCGCGGCCAGCTCGGCTTCCAGGGCGTGGTGATCACCGACGGGATGAACATGCCGCCGGCCAAGCGCTGGTCGCCCGGCGAGGCGGCGGTGCGCGCCCTCATCGCGGGCAACGACCTCATCCTGATGACCCCGAACGTGAGCCAGGCGTACGACGGGCTGCTCGCCGCGCTCCGCGACGGCTCGCTGCCCCGGGACCGGCTGGTGGAGGCGGCCACCCGGGTGCTCACCATGAAGTTCAAGCTGGCCGACCGGCCGACCCCGGAGCTGTCCGGGCTGAACGGCCCGGAGCACCGCAAGGCGGCGGCCGACCTGGCCGCGGCGGCGGTCACCGTGCTGCGCGGCCGGTGCGGCGGCCCGGTGGCCGGGCCGGTCACCGTCACCTCCTCCAGCGGGCGGGACCGGACCCGTGCCACGCTCACCGACGCGCTCACCGCGGCCGGGGTGAAGGTGGTGCCGAGCGGCGGCACGGTCGTCCACCTCGTCGGGTACGGCGACGGCGCCGACGACCTGCGCGCCGACGCCGCGGTGACGGTGGCCATGGACACCCCGTACGTGCTGGCCGCCGCGAAGTCGCCGACGCTGCTGGCAACGTACTCGTCCAGCCGGGCGTCGATGACCGCGCTGGCCGGGGTGCTCGCCGGCAAGGCCCGACCGGGCGGCCGGTCGCCGGTCCCGGTGACCGGGCTGCCCGCCACCACCTGCGGCACCTGACCGGCGGCCCGCCGCTGTCGCCCGCCGGGCCGGCCTTCGGCCGCGATGGGCCGAGCGGGTCCCGCCCGACTGGTAGCGTTCGGGCCGTCCGCCGCCGCAGGAAACGGGGGGTCGAGCGCCGTGACGCGACCGGAGCCGGCACTCTCCGTGGTGGTGCCGATGTTCAACGAGGAGAGCGTCCTGCCGCTGCTGGCCGAGCGGTTGCGCGGCGTGCTCGACGGCCTCGGCGAGGCGTACGAGGTGGTGGCGGTCGACGACGGCAGCACCGACGGCACCGTCGCCGGGCTGACCGCCCTGCGCGCGGGCTGGCCGGAGCTGCGGGTGCTGCGGCTGCGCCGCAACAGCGGCCACCAGGCGGCCCTGGTCGCCGGGCTGTTCCGCGCCCGCGGCGGGTACGTCGTCAGCATTGACGCCGACCTCCAGGACCCGCCCGAGGTGATCGTCGAGATGCTCCGCCGGGCCCGCGCCGACGAGCTGGACATCGTCTACGGCGTCCGGGCCGACCGGAGCCGGGACAGCGCGTTCAAACGGTGGACCGCGGCCGGCTACTACCGGCTCATGCGGCGGCTGGTCGGCCAGCAGGTGCCCGCCCAGGCCGGCGACTTCCGGCTGCTCAGCCGAGTCGCCGTGGAGGCGCTGCGGGAGCTTCCCGAGCGCAACCCGGTGCTCCGCCTGGTGGTGCCCTGGCTCGGCTTCCCCAGCGGGGAGGTCGGCTACGAGCGGCAGGAACGCGCCGCCGGGCGGACCAAGTACCCGCTGTCCCGGATGGCCGGCCTGGCCGCGGAGAGCGTCACCAGCTTCTCCGCCGCGCCGCTGCGGGTGGCCACCTGGCTGGGGCTGGCCGGGGTGGCTGTCTGCGGGGTGCTGGTGGTGGTGGCGGTGCTCGCCTGGTTCGCCGGCGCCACGGTGAGCGGCTGGCCGTCGCTCTACGTGGCGATCCTCTTCCTCGGCGCGGTGCAGCTGCTCTGCCTCGGCCTGCTCGGCGAGTACGTCGCCCGGATCTACACGGCGGTGCAGGGCCGGCCCGCGTACTTCGTGGCCGGCGACAGCGCCGCCGCCGAACCGGCGGCCCCCGGCCGGGACGTCGTCGAGCTGGCCGACACGCTGCGGTGACCACGCTCGCCACCGGGGACGCCGCCCCGTCGGCCGTGGGGCCGCGCCGCCGTCGGGCCGCCGTCCGGTTCGCCCCGGCCCTCGCCGGCTACGCGGCCGTCGCGGCCGTCCTGCTCACCACCGGCACGCCCGCGCCCGACCTCGGCCGGTGGACGGCGTACGCCCTGCTGGCCGTACTGCTGCCCGGGACCCTGGTGTTCCGGGCCCTGCGCCGCCGGCCGCACACCCTGGTCGAGGACCTGGCCATGGGCGCGGCAGTCGGACTGGTGCTGGAGCTGACCGCCTGGGCGGCGTTCACCGCCGTCGGGGCGCCCGGCTGGCTGCGCCTCTGGCCGCTGGCGGTGCTGGCGCCGTTCGCCGCCGTGCCGGCGCTGCGCCGGCACTGGCGGGTCCGCTACGACACCGTCGCCCCGGCCGGCTGGGCCTTGGCGCTGACCGCGGTGGTCGCCGGCTTCACCCTCTACCTGTACGAGTCGTTCCTGACCGTCAACCCGGTGCTTCCCACCGACGAGGGGCAGGCGCAGTACATCGACCTGGCGTTCCAGCTCTCCCTCGCCGGGGCGGCCACCCACCAGGTGCCGCTCGAGGTGCCGCAGGTGGCCGGGGAGCCGCTGCACTACCACTGGTTCGGCTTCGCCCACCTGGCGGCGACCAGCCTGGTCAGCGGCGTCGACCTGCCGACGGTCTTCTTCCGGCTCGCCGTGCCGGCGCTCTGCGCGCTTGCGGCCGTGCTGGTCGCCGTGGTCGGCTGGCGGATCACCGGCCGGCCGTACGCCGGGGTGGTCGCCGCGGCGCTGCTGTTCACCGTCGGCGAGTTCGGCTTCGAGAACGGGTGGCGGCAGCTCTTCGGCACCCAGGCCACCTTCATCGTCTGGGGCAGCCCGTCGATGACGTACAGCTGGGTGCTGCTGCTGCCGCTGATCGCGGCGCTCGGGGAGATCGTCGGGCGGGCCCGCGGGGTGGCCGTGCCCCCGCTCGGGCGCGGCGCCTGGGTGCTCGCGGCGCTCTTCCTGGCCGCCTCCACCGGGGCGAAGGCCAGCACGGTGCCGGTGGTGCTGGCCGCGCTCGCGTTCACCGCCGTGCTGCTGCTGGCGGTCCGGCGCCGGCTGCCCCGCGCGGTGCTCGTCGCCGCCGGTCTGACCCTCGCGGCGCAGGTCTTCGCCACGGCCGTGCTCTTCGCCTTCGAGAGCCACGGCATCACCGTCGATCCGTTCTCCGGGCTGCGGACGTACCTGCCCGAGGGCCGCTCCGCCGGGGTCACCGTGGTGCTCTGGGCGGCGGTCCTCCTGGCCTTCCTGCTCAGCCTCCAGCTCCGGCTGGCCGGCGTCCCGGCGCTGCTGCGGCTGCGCCGCGGGCGGCTCGAGCCGGTGCAGCTCCTCCTGCTCGGCGGCGCGCTCGCCGGGCCGGCGATCTACCTGCTGGTCGGCCACCCGGGCAGCAGCAACCAGTACTTCACCCGGACCGGCTTCGCCTTCGGCGTCCTTCTCTCCGCCTGGGGCTGGGTCGAGGTGGCCGACCGGGCCGCCCTGTCGGCCCGGGGACGGCTGCTGCTCGGGGTGGGCACCGCCGGGTTCGCCGTGCTGCTCACCGCGGTCCAGCTCGGCTCGGCGACCAGCACGCCCGCGATCCCCGCGTACGCCCCGGTGCTGCCGCTGCTCCGGTGGGCCGTCGCGCTGACGCTGGTGGCGCTGCTGGTGGCCCTGTGCTGGCCGGCGCTGGTCGGGCGCTGGCCCGGGCTGGCCGGTCGGGGCGGGCTGCTGCTGCTCACCGCCGTGCTGGTCGCCGGCGCGCCGGGCCTCGTCATGGACGCGGCCGCCGCCCGGCAGCAACCCAACGGTGGGGCGTACCCGGTGGTGCCGATGCCCGCCTCCCGGGTCGAGGCGGCCCGCTGGGTCCACGCGCACAGCGACCCGGACGACGTGGTCGCCACCAACGTGCACTGCCGGGCCGTGGTGGACGGCTGGTGCGACGCCCGCACCTTCTGGCTGAGCGGCTACGCCGAGCGCGCGGTGCTGGTGGAGGGGTGGGCGTTCGCGCCCCGGATGGTCGGGCTGCCCGAGGGCCCGTACGCCCCGTTCTGGGACGCCGACCGGCTGCGCGCGAACGACGCCGCGTTCACCGCCCCGACCGCCTCCGGGCTGGCCGCGCTGCGCGACCGGTACGGGGTGCGCTGGCTGGTCGCCGACCGCGGGGTCGAACCGGAGTCGCCGACGCTGCGTACCCTGGCCGACCTTCGTTTCGAGAACTCCCGGACGGCCGTCTACCGGCTGCGCTGACCCCCCGCCGCCGGCGGTCGGCTCAGCCCTCGGTCGGGCGGTGGGCCCGGAGCATCAGCGAGACGCCGGGCAGCGACCGCACCGGCAGGTACCGCTCGGCGGTGATGATCGTGCGCAGCCCGAGGTTGACCATCGGGTGCAGGTCGTCCAGGTCACTGCCGGTGGACCGGCGGCGCCGCCAGGCCGCGACCGGGCGCAGCACCACGTTCCAGCTCCACAGCTCGTCGACGACCAGGCCGGCCTTCTCCATGACGGCGCGCAGCGAGGCGCGGTCGTAGCGGCGCACGTGCCCCACCGCCACGTCGTGCGCGGACCAGAGCCGCATGTCGCACGGCACCGCGATCAGCGCGGTCGCGCCGGGGCGCAGGGCGCGGCGGATCTCGGCGGCGGCGAGGTGGTCCTCGTCGAAGTGTTCCAGGATGTCGAAGGCGACCACCAGACCCAGGCTGGCCGACCCGACCGGCAGGTGGCGGGCGTCCGCCCGGATCACGTCGAGGCCGCGTTCCCGGGCCACCCCGGCGCCCTCGGCGCTGTACTCCAGGGCCAGCGGCTGCCAGCCGTGCGCCCGCAGCACCCGGGTGTTGCCGCCGCCGGCCGCGCCGATGTCCAGTGCCCGCTCCGGCCGCGTCCCGGTCGCCGCCAGCCGGTGCAGCGCCCGTCCGAGCAGGGCGCGCCGCTCCCGGTACCACCAGTGGGTGTCCTCGAGCGCGGCGAGCTTGCGGATCTCGGTCGCTTCCACGCGGACACGGTAACAAGGCCCCTCCGGCACGGAGGGGCCCTGTCCAATCCCGTTTGTTACAGCGGGATGTTGCCGTGCGCGCCCCGGGCGGCCGGCGCCGCGGCGAGCGCCTCGGCGATCCGGCGCCGGGTCTCCTCCGGCTTGATCATGTCGTCCACCACGCCGATCTCCAGCGCCCGGTTGACGCCACCGGCGACCCGGGTCTGCTCCTCGATCAGCTGGGCGCGCAGCGCCTCCCGCTCCTCGGCGGGGGCGGCGGCCAGCTTCTTGCGGTGCAGGATGTTGACCGCCGCGCTGGCGCCCATGACCGCGACCTCGGCGTTCGGCCAGGCGAAGACCGCGGTGGCGCCGAGCGACCGGGAGTTCATCGCGATGTACGCGCCGCCGTACGCCTTGCGGGTCACCAGCGTCACCCGCGGCACCACCGCCTCGGCGAACGCGTGCAGCAGCTTCGCGCCGCGCCGGACCACGCCGTCCCACTCCTGGCCCAGGCCGGGCAGGTAACCGGGGACGTCGACCAGCACGATCAGCGGCACCCCGAGCGAGTCGCACATCCGCACGAACCGCGCGGCCTTCTCCGCGCTGGACGCGTCCAGGCAGCCACCCAGCCGCAGCGGGTTGTTGGCGATCACGCCGACCGTGCGGCCGGCGAACCGGCCGAGCGTGGTGACGATGTTCGGCGCCCACTTGGCGTGCAGCTCCACGCCCGGGGCGTCGAGCAGCGCCTTGACCACCGGCTTCACGTCGTACGCCCGGTTGGTCTCGGCCGGCATCTTCGCGGCCAGGTCGTGCCCGTCCGTCGCGCCGGCCGGCACGTCGTCCGGGGACAGCCGCCCCTGGTGACCCAGCAGCGCGGCGAGCTTGCGCGACTCGACCATCGCCGCCTCGTCGTCGGCGCAGGTCACGTGCACGACGCCCGAGCGCCGGCCGTGCGGCTCGGGGCCGCCGAGGCGCTCCATGTCGACCTGCTCGCCGGTGACGCTGCGGACCACCTCGGGGCCGGTGACGAAGATCCGGCCGGCGCCGCTCATCACCACGATGTCGGTCAGCGCCGGGCCGTACGCGGCGCCGCCGGCGGCCGGGCCCAGCACCACCGAGATCTGCGGCACCCGGCCGGAGGCCCGGACCATGGCGGCGAAGACCTGCCCGACGGCGTCGAGCGCGACGACGCCCTCGGCCAGCCGGGCGCCGCCGGAGTGCCAGAGGCCGAGCACCGGCACCCGCTCCCGGACGGCGGTGTCGATGGCGTCGACGACGTGCCGGCACCCGTCGGTGCCCATCGCGCCGCCCATCCTGGTGGCGTCGGTGGCGAACGCGATCGCCGGCGTGCCGTCGATCTCACCCCGAGCCCAGAGCGCCCCGGAGGTGTCCCGCGGCGAGGCCAGGCGCAGCGTGCCGGCGTCGAACAGGGCCCGGAGCCGGACCTCGGGATCTCGGTAGTCCACAGTCGCGCTGTCCGCACTGACGGCGGTGGTGGTCACTTGTGCCTCCAAGGCTGTGGTCTCAGGCCCGCGTGAAGACGAGAGCCACGTTGTGACCGCCGAAGCCGAACGAGTTGTTCAGCGCGGCGGGGATGTCCATGTGGCGCGCCTTGTGGGCGACCACCTCCAGGTCGAGACCGTCGTCCGGGTCGTCCAGGTTGATCGTCGGCGGCACCACTCCGTCACGGATCGCCAGGATGGTGGCGATCGACTCCAGCGCGCCAGCCGCGCCGAGCAGGTGCCCGGTCATCGACTTGGTGGCGGTCAGCACCGGGTGGTCGCCGAGCGCCTGGTGCAGCGCCTTGATCTCGGCCATGTCACCGACCGGGGTCGAGGTGGCGTGCGCGTTGACGTGCACGATGTCCTGGCGGGCGACGCCCGCGTCGGCGATGGCCTTCGCGATGGCCCGGATCGCGCCAGCGCCCTCCGGGTGCGGCTGCACGATGTCGTAGCCGTCGGAGGTGAGGCCGGCGCCGGCCAGCCGGCCGTACACCCGGGCGCCCCGGGCGGCGGCGTGGTCGGCCCGTTCCAGGACGATCACCCCCGCGCCCTCGCCGAGCACGAAACCGTCCCGGCCCTTGTCCCAGGGGCGGGAGGCCCGCTCCGGCTCGTCGTTGCGGGTCGACATGGCCCGCATCGAGGCGAAACCGGCGATCGGCAGCGAATGGATGACCGCCTCGGTGCCGCCGGCCATCACCACGTCGGCGCGACCGGCCCGGATCATGTCGAGCCCGAGCGCGATCGCCTCCGCGCCGGTCGCGCAGGCGCTGGCCACCGAGTGCACGCCCGCCTGGGCGCCCAGCTCCAGCCCCACCCAGGCGGCGGGACCGTTCGGCATCAGCATCGGAATGGTGTGCGGGGAGACCCGGCGCGGACCGGACGCCTCCAGGATGTCGTCCTGAGCGAGCAGGGTCAGGGCGCCGCCGATGCCGGAGCCGACGCTCACGCCCAACCGCTCCGGGTCGAGCCCGGAGTCGGCCAGGCCGGCGTCCGCCCAGGCCTGCTGCGCCGCAATGATCGCGATCGCCTCGGAACGGTCCAACCGGCGCAGCTTGACCCGGTCCAGCAGCCCGGCCGGATCCACCGCCAGCGAAGCGGCGATCCGGACCGGCAACTGCTCGGCCCACTCCTGGGTGAGCGCACTCACCCCGGAGCGGCCGGCGAGCATGGCGTCCCAGGTCGACGCGACGTCCCCGCCCAGCGGGGTGGTCGCGCCGAGCCCGGTGACGACGACGTCGATGCGACTCATATCAGGACTGCGCCTCGATGTAGGTGACGGCGTCCCCGACGGTCTTGAGGTTCTGCACCTCGTTGTCCGGGATCTTGACGCCGAACTTCTCCTCGGCCGCCACCACGACCTCCACCATGGAGAGGGAGTCGACGTCGAGGTCGTCGGTGAAGGACTTACCCTCGGCCACGTCGTCCGGGTTCACCCCGGCAACCTCTTCGAGGATCTCGGCGAGGCCGGCGGTGATCTCGTCACGGGTCATTGCGGTTGGTTCCTCTCATCGGGGGTTCTCGACGGCCGGCGTTGCCGGTCGTCACTCCTCGGCGCGTGCGCGCCCAGGGGGTCTTCAGGGGCAGCGGACGACCTGGCCGGCGTAGGTCAGGCCGCCGCCGAAGCCGAACAGCAGCACCGGGGCGCCCGCGGGCACCTCCCGCCGCTCGACCAGCTTGGACAGGGCCAGCGGCACGCTCGCCGCCGAGGTGTTGCCGGACTCGACGATGTCCTTGGCGATGATCGCGTCCGGGATGTTCAGCCGCTTGACGATGCCGTCGATGATCCGGGCGTTGGCCTGGTGCGGCACGAACGCGGCCAGCTCCGACGGCGCGACCCCGGCCTTCTCGCACGCCTGCAGCGCCAGCGGGGCCAGCGCGGTGGTGGCCCAGCGGAAGACCGCCTGCCCCTCCTGCGCGATGTACGGCCGCCAGCCCTCGATGCGGACCGCGTCGCTCTTCTCCGGCACCGAGCCCCAGACCACCGGGCCCACCCCGGCGGGCTCGCCCTCGGCGGCGGCGGTCACCACGGCCGCGCCGGCGCCGTCGCCGAAGATGATGCAGGTGGAGCGGTCGGTCCAGTCGGTGAAGTCGGAGAGCTTCTCGGCGCCGATTACGATCGCGTTGCGCGCCGCCCCGGCCCGGATCGCGTGGTCGACGGTGCCGAGGGCGTACGCGAAGCCGGAGCAGGCGGTGTTGATGTCGTACGCGGCCGGGGCGGTGATGCCGAGCTTGGCGGCGACCCGGCAGGCCACGTTCGGGCTGCGGTCGACCGAGGTACAGGTGGCCACCACGACGAGGTCGATGTCGGCGGCGGTGAGGCCGGAGTTGGCCAGCGCCTTGCCGGCGGCGGCCGTGGCCATGTCGGCCACCGTCTCGTCGCCGGCGATCCGCCGGGTGACGATGCCGACCCGGTCCCGGATCCACTCGTCGTTGGTGTCCACGAGCTGGGCGAGGTCGTCGTTGGTCACCACCCGGGAAGGCTGGTAGTGGCCCATCGAGACGATCCGACTGCCTGCCATTAGTGCTGTCCTCCGATGCGGGCGAGCGGCTGGCCCGGTGCGACCGGGTCGTCGTGGTGGGCGAGCCACTCGGTGAGCAGCCCGCTGTCGTGCGCGGTCACCTCGACCGGACCCTGCCGGGTGGCGACGTGACCGATGACCTGGCCGACGCGCAGGTCCGCGCCCTCGGCCAGCTCGGCGGCCGGCTCGAAGGTGCCGGCGGCGGGGGAGACCACCACCCGGAACTGGATCACCGGCTCGTGGCCGCCCAGGCCGCTGTGCCGGGCGATCAGGTCCCGTGCGGCGGGCAGGTCGTCGGGGGTGTTCAGGGTGACGATCTCGGGGACGCCGGTGGCCTTCAGCTCCCGCTTGACCAGGCCGGCAAGGGTGCCGGCGGGGGGCAGCTCGATCACCCCGGTGACACCAAGGTCGGCCAGGGTGCGCATGCACAGGTCCCAGCGGACCGGCGCGGTCACCTGCCGGACCAGCCGCTGCACCATCTCCCGGCCGTGGTTGACCGCCGAGCCGTCGAGGTTGGAGAGCAGGATCCGGGCGGGGTCGGTCGGGGTGATCCCGGCGGCGACGCCGGCCAGCGCGGCCTCGGCCGGGGCCATGTACGGGGTGTGGAAGGCGCCGGCCACCTGGAGTCGGATCACCCGGGTCTTCGCCGGCGGCTCGGCGGCCAGCTTGTCCAGCCCGTCGACCGCGCCCGCGGCGACGACCTGGCCGGCGCCGTTGCGGTTGGCCGGGTGCAGCCCGTGTGCCTCGATCGCGGCGAGCACCTCGTCCGGGTCGCCGCCGAGCACGGCGGCCATCCCGGTGGGCTCCAGCGCGCAGGCGGCGGCCATCTCCCGACCGCGTACGCCGGCGAGGGTGATCGCCGCCTCGGCGGGCAGCACCCCGGCGAGGGCGGCGGCGCCCAGCTCACCGACGCTGTGCCCGGCGGTCACCGCCACGTCGTACATCGGCAGGTGCTCGGCGGCGAGCAGCGCGGCCGCGACCAGCAGGGGCTGGGTGCGGGCGGTGTCCTTGATCTCCTCGGCGTCGGCCTTCGTGCCGAGGTGGACCAGGTCGACGCCGGCCAGCGCGGACCACCAGCGCAGCCGCGCCTCGGAGCCGGTCAGGTCGAGCCAAGGGGTCAGGAAGCCGGGTTTCTGGGAACCCTGGCCGGGCGAGAGTACGGCGAGCACGCTTATGACTCTGACTGATACTCGTGGGTCGCGCTGTAACGGGCGACACCAAACCGCACTAGAACCTTTGGAGGATTCCTACAAAAATCGGCGGTGATCATCACCGGCCTGTGACGTTTTCCTCACGCCTGGGGTCATTGTCTGGGTCGGGACGGGTGCGACCCCCGGGACGACCGGGTCCAGCCGACCCACGGTCAGCGCCACCTGGAGGGCGAACGCGTCGCGGGGCGTCAGCGGCGAGAAGCCGGTCACCTCCGCGATCCGCTTCAGCCGGTAGCGGACGGTGTTCGGGTGCACGAAGAGCGCCCGGGCGGCACTCTCCAGCGTGCCCCCGGCGGCGAAGAACGCGTCCAGGGTCTCCAGCAGCTCGCCACCGGCCCGGACCAGCGTGGCGTACACGTCGTGCCGGAGCCGGCGGCGAGCCTCCGCGTCGCCGGCCAGGGCCCGCTCGGGCAGCAGGTCGGCGGCCGGCACCGGGCGCGGCGCGGCCGGCCAGGCCGGCGCCGCGCGGAAGCCGGCCAGCGCGGCCCGCGCCGAGTCCGTCGCCTCGTCCAGGCTGAGTACGGCCGGACCGACCACCACCGGCCCGTCGCCGAACGCCGTGAGCAGCTTCTCCGTCGCAGCCATCGGGTCGGCCGCCCCGCCGAGCACGATGACCAGCCGGTCGCCGTGCACGCCGCCGATCACCTCCACCCCGATCCGCCGGGCCTGCCGGTAGACGGTGTGCAGCACGGCGGCCACCTCGCCCCCCGGGGAGCGGCCCACCGCCACCGCCACCGGCGGCGCGTCCGTCCAGCCCAGCGCCGCCGCCCGGCTGGCCAGCACGTCCGGCGAGTCGCCGCGCAGCAGGGCGTCAACCAGCAGGGCCTGCAACCGGGCGTCCCACGAGCCGCGCGACTCGGCGGCGCGGGCGTAGACCCGGGCGGCGGCGAAGGCGATCTCCCGCGAGAAGCGCAGCACCGCCTCGCGCAGCTGCTCCTCCTCGCCCTTCGCGGCCAGGTGCGACACCTGCTCCTCGACCACGTCGATGGTCACCTTGATCAACGCGACGGTCTGCTGGAGGCTGATCGAGCGGGCCAGGGCCTGGGGGGCGGTGGCGAAGACCTCGTCGGAGACCTCCTGGGTGCTGTCGGCGGTGCCGCCACCTTCCCGCAGCCACTGCACCAGCGACCGGGCGCCCGCCTGGGCGACCAGCATGACCCAGGAGCGCTGGTCCGCCGGGAGTTCCCGGAACCAGGGCAGCGTCTCGTCCATCCGGGCCACGCTGGCGGTGGCCAACGCCCCCGCCGCCCGTTCGATCCGGCGCAGCGTGGCCGACAGGTCGCTACCGCCCGGCTCGCTCACCGCTCCAGCCTGACACGCCCTGAGCAGGGCCTCCACACCGAGGGGTCGGTCGGCGGGGATGCGCTCGACCCCGGGGGCGGCGGCACCCGTCAGAATGATCTCCCGTGACCGACCACGACCTCGCCGCGCTGGCCCGCGACATCGACGCCACCTGCCGGCTCACCGGACGCTTCGTGCTCCGCTCCGGCCGCGTCGCCGACGCCCTGCGCGCCCTGCTCACCCGCGCCAACCTGGACGCCCACCGCCGAGCTTGAGCGGCCGCCGGCGGCCCGGTCCGCCGGACGATCTCCGCCGCAGGCCGATCCGGTACGCGGCGCACAGCCCGTCGGCCCCGGCCAGTACGGTGTCAGGGCACGTCGGGGCGACCTGCCCGACGGGCGACGGCGAGCGTGAGGAGACCGGGATGGGGCACGGGGAGGCCGAGCACGGCTGCGCCCAGGGCGAGCCCTGCCGGCCGGGCCACCACGAACAAGCGGCGTCCGCCAAGCACCCCCGCCGGCTCAGCGGGGCGACGCACCAGGGGGAGCCGACCGCCGGGCGCGGGCCCGACCGTGTCGACGACGACCCGCCCGCCCCGCGCCAGCGCGGGCCCGAGCCGGACGAGCTGGCTCCGCCCGAGCCTGCGGCCGCCCAGGGCTGCCGCAGCGACCTGGCCGGCTGGGCCGGGGCGCACCGGCACGGCCCGGTCCGGCCCCGCAGCCGGACGCTCCGCCGGGAACGGCCGCCCCACCGCTGGTGCTGACCCTGGTCGACTGGTGCTGACCCTGGTCGACGCCGACCGGCTCACCGTGCACGCGGCCCGGACGTTCCCGCTCGCGGAGGCCGCGGAGGCTCAGCGGCTGGTGGAGCCGGGGCACGTCCGGGGCAAGGTGGTGTTGGAGGTCTGAGCGGGGGCCGGAGCCGCCGGCCGGTCGCCGTCGGCGACCCGCTCAACGGGTGCGGCGCCGGATCAGCAGCGCGATGCCGGCAAGGCCGGTCGTGATGACCACCATCACCCCGACGTTGAGCAGCAGCAGCCGCTGGAGTTCGTCCATCGCGTCGTTGATGTCCTGCACCGGGTTCAGCGCCTCCTCCGGGATGACCCGTTCGCCGCCGCCCACGCCGCCACTGACCGTGTCGAACTGCCGCTCCAGCGGCACCCCGACGCTGCGCAGCGTCTCGGACATGTTGAGCCGGCCGAAGAACCAGCCGGCCCGGGTCTTGCTGAGGTCGGGCTGCTTGGCCGGCCGGTAGACCCGGGGGCCGCCCTTGGCCAGCGGGTAGAGGTCGTAGGTGTGCATCGGCACGTCCCCGGCGAGCACCACGACCGTGTACTTCGGACCGAGGTTCTTCGCCTCCGGCCCGCGCTGCTGGCCGGTACGGCCGAGCCAGCTCACCTGGTCGATGACGGCGACGACCTCGGTCGGCCGGGTGTCGGCCCGCAGCCGCAGCGGCTGGTCGAGCCGGTAGCCGCTGATGTCCACTCCGGCGGGTGGCAGCTTGGGCCCCGCCGCCTGGGCCGTGCCGGCGAACGCCAGCGAGCAGGCGATGGCTGTCAGCGCACCCGTCACCGCGGCCAGCAGCCGCCTCACCTTCCGGACCATCGCCGCCTCCTCGCCCCGTTCGATGGGTGGCTTCCGCTGCAGGTCACACGTTGATCGGCCGACGAGGGTGGTCAAGCCCACAGACCGGGTGCCCACCTCAAAGACTCCGCAGAACGTCGCTCGGTTGCAGCTGCTGGAAGAGTAATTGGAACTATCTGCGATCTGTGACCGACTAACGAGCGGCCGTTGATCAGCGGGCGGATCGTACCTTTGCGGAGGGACTCATGGGGGGCAGTGTGGCACGCGTGGCGCGTACCTGGCTGGCGGTTCTGGGCGTGGCGGTCGGTGTGTCGGTGATGCTGCCGGCCACCCCGGCGGCCGCGCACAATTCGCTGACCGGCAGCGACCCGCGGAACGGGGCACGACTGGCGGTTGCGCCGAAGCGGATCGAGCTCCGCTTCCTCGCCACCCCGACCCCCGCTACGACGAAGATCACAGTCACCGGGCCGGAGAACGTGCCGGCGACGGGCGGCGCGCCGACGTTCACCGGCAACCGGGTGAGTGTGCCGTTCAAGCCCGGCGCGGCCGGCCTCTACATTGTCGGTTACCGGGTCGGATCGACCGACGGCCACCCGGTGACCGGCGAGATCCGCTTCACCGTCACCACCGGCCTGCCGGCCGAGCCGCCGTCGGCGACTACCACCGCCAGCAGTGCCGTGTCGGCCAGCGCCCTGCCGACCGGTGCCGCGGCCAGCTCGGCCGCCGTCCCGCCGGCCAGCCCCGCGCTCGCCGCCGACCGCCGCTCCGACGACGGATCGGGCTGGCTCTGGGCGCTCGGCGCCGTCGCGCTGCTCGCGCTGCTCGGCGGGGCGTTCCTGCTCCGCCGCCGCGCCGCGCGCGACTGACCGCCACCCGGTGGGTGCGGGCCGCCCTGCCGTTGCCCGGATCGTCCCTGCCGGTCGGGCGAGGTGTTCGACGGTGGGACCGACACTCCGCCGCGGCCCCTTTGCTCTGCTGCACTGGACGCAACACCGAGCGCCGTCCACTGTTGCGTGGGCTGCAGCAGAGCAAAGGATGGACAGCGGTGTGCTGAGGGCGCGGCCACGCCGTACGACGAAGGGCCCGCCGGACGACCGGCGGGCCCTTCGGATGTCGGGGTCAGACCAGGCGGACCCGGGCGGCGCGCAGCCGGGTCAGGGCGCGCTCGCGGCCGAGCACCTCCAGGGACTCGAAGAGCGGCAGCCCGACGGTGCGGCCGGTGACCGCGACCCGGACCGGCGCCTGGGCCTTGCCCAGCTTCAGGCCGCGCTCCGTGCCGACCGCCTCCAGGGTGGACTTGAGCGACTCCGCGTCCCAGGACTCCAGCGCGTCGAAGGCAGCGATCGCGGCGTCCAGCAGCTCGGCCGCGCCCTCCTTCATCGCCTTCGCCCAGGCCGCCTCGTCGATCAGCGGGTCGGCCAGGAAGAGGAAGTCGACGTTCGGCACGATCTCGCTGAGCACCGCGATCCGGGTCTGGGCCAGCGGCGCCACCGCGGCGAACGCGGCCGGGTCGAACTCCTCCGGCTGCCACGGCGGCGGGGCGATGGTGCCGGTGCCGGTCAGCCACGGCTGGCAGGCTGCGATGAACTCCTCGACCGGCAGTGCGCGGATGTACTCGCCGTTGAAGGCGCGCAGCTTCTTCTCGTCGAAGAACGCGGGGGAGGGGTTCACCTCCTCCAGCCGGAACTCCTCCTCGATCACCGACCAGGGCACGATCTCCCGGTCGCCGGAGGGGGCCCAGCCGAGCAGCATCAGGTAGTTGCGCATCGCGGCGGCGAGGTAGCCCTCGTCCCGGTACGCCTCCAGGGCGACCTTGTCCCGCCGCTTGGAGAGCTTCTGCCGCTTCTCGTTGACCACCACCGGCACGTGCGCCCAGATCGGCGGCTTGACCCCGAGGGCGTCCCAGAGGAGCTGCTGCTTCGGCGTGTTGGGCAGGTGCTCCTCGGCCCGGATCACGTGGGTGATCCCCATCGTCATGTCGTCGACCACGTTGGCGAGGAGGAAGACCGGCGAGCCGTCGCCGCGAGCGATCACGAAGTCCTCGATCAGCTTGTTCTCGAAGGTCGGCTCGCCACGGATCAGGTCGACCACCACGGTCTCGCCCTCGTCCGGCGTACGGAAGCGCAGCGCGCGCCCCTCGCCCGGGCCGAGGCCCCGGTCCCGGCAGAACCCGTCGTAACCCTGGTACTGCGAGCCGGTCCGCGCCTGCACGTCCTCCCGGGTGCAGTCGCAGTAGTACGCCCGGCCGGCGTCGTACAGCCGCTGGGCGGCGGCCCGGTGCTCGCCGGCGTACGACGACTGGAAGTACGGGCCCTCGTAGCTGCCCCGCTCGATGCCGATCCAGTCCAGCGCCGACAGGATGCCCTCGGTCCATTCGGGCTTGTTGCGGGCCGCGTCGGTGTCCTCGATGCGGAGCACGAACACCCCGCCCTGCTGCTTGGCGTAGATCCAGTTCTGCAGCGCCGAGCGGGCGCCGCCGACGTGGAACATACCGGTCGGGGAAGGGGCGAAGCGTACACGTACCGTCACGTCCCCCAGCCTACGGCCGGCCGCGACCGCTTTCCGCCAGGGGGCCGGTCAGGGCACCGAACGGATCTTGAGCACCAGCGCGCTGCCGAGCAGGGTGACCGCCGCGGTGACCGCGTAGAGCGTGGGGTAGCCGCCCAGGTGCACCACGATCGGGGCGGAGATGGCCGGCCCGAGCACCTGCGGCGCCGAGTTCGCGATGTTGATCACGCCGAGGTCCTTTGCCCGGTCGGTGGCCGCCGGCAGCACCTGGGTGATCAGCGCCGCGTCCACCGCAAGGTAGACGCCGTAGCCGGCGCCGAGCAGCAGCGCGGCGGCCACCGCCATCGACCAGACCGGCGCCACGGCGAGCAGCAGCGCCGCCACCGCCATGATCACACCCGAGGTGATCACGAAGACCTTGCGCCGGCCGGACCGGTCGGACAGTCGGCCGGCGACCACGGCGGTGAGCATCATGCCGAGCGTGTAGAGCAGGATCAGCACCAGCAGCGCGCCCTCGGGGTCCGGGTGGCGCACCCCGTCGGTGAGGAAGTACAGCAGGTAGAGGGTGCCCAGCGCGTTGCCGGTCTGGACCAGGAACCGGGTGAACCAGGCCCAGGCGAAGTCGGGGTGCCGGCGTGGGCTGATCCACATCGAGGCGAGCAGCCCGCGCAGCCGCAGCGCCGGCCGGTGCTCCCGGGGCAGCGGGTCGTCGGCGGTGAGCAGCGCGAACGGCAGCGACAGCAGCAGCATCACCAGGGCGATGGCGGCGTACCCGGCGGCGTTGCCGGTGACCAGCGCGGTGACCAGCACCGCCCCGACCACCAGGCCGAGCGCCTGCGGGATGCCGACCCAGCCGGAGACGCCGCCGCGCTGGGCGACCGGCACCCGGTCCGGGATGGCGGCGGTCAGGCTGGCCAGCATCGCGTTGAAGCAGACCTGCGCGGCCACCCAGCCGAGTGCCACCCCGGCGACGGTGTCCTGCCGGGCCAGCAGCACCAGCGCCAGGGCGCCGAGCACCGCGCCGGAGGCGGTCCAGACGTGCCGCCGGCCGAGGCGCCGGCTGGCCACCCGGATCACCGTCCGGTCCGACAGCGCCCCGGCGAGCGGGTTGGCCAGCACCGCGGCGAGCGCGCCCAGCCCGGTGACGACCGCGAGCATCGCCTCCTTGTCGCCCGGCGCGATCCGCTCGATCTGCTGGGGCAGCAGCACCTGGATCGGGGTGAAGAAGGCCATCCAGACGCCCAGGTTGGCCGCGAAGATCAGCGCGATCCAGCTCCGCCGGACCGGCACGGTCGGTTCGGCGAGCGCCGCCGGCAGCGAGGCCGGCGTCGGGTTCATCGTGGTCACGGCTTGATCACCTGGTCGCGGAACCAGCCGTACGACGACTTGGGCGTCCGCCGTTGGGTGGCGTAGTCGACGTGCACCAGGCCGAACCGCTTGGTGAAGCCCTCGGCCCACTCCCAGTTGTCCAACAGCGACCAGACGAAGTACCCGGTCACGTCGACGCCCTCGTCGATCGCGGCCCGCACGGCGCGCAGGTGCCCGTCCAGGTACGCGATCCGCTCGGGGTCGTCGACCCGGCCCTCGGCGTCCGGCACGTCGTCGTACGCGCAGCCGCTCTCGGTGACCTGGATCGGCGGCAGCGCGTCGCCGTACCGGTCGCGCAGCCCGACGAGCAGGTCGCGCAGGCCGTCCGGGGCCACCGGCCAGTCGAAGGCGGTCCGCGGGTACCCCTCCAGCGGGACGATCTCGAACGGCAGCGGCGAGTCCGGTTCGGCAGCCCGGATCCCCGTCGGGTTGTAGTAGTTCACCCCGAGCACGTCGATCGGCGCGGCGATCAGGTCGAGGTCGCCGTCGCGCACCACGCCCGGGTCGAAGTCGGGCCCCTCCGGGTAGCCGAGACCGAGCAGCGGGTCGGTGAAGAGCCGGTTGTGCAGCGCGTCGTACGCCGCCCCGGCCGCCCGGTCGGCGTCGGTGTCGCCGGCCGGCCGCACCGGGGAGTAGTTGTTCGCGATGGCGACCGGGCTGGCGCTGCGCGCCCGGAGCGCCGACACCGCGAGGCCGTGCCCGAGCAGTTGGTGGTGGGCCACCGGGAAGGCGTCGAAGAGCAGCATCCAGCCCGGGGCGTGCACGCCCATGCCGTGCCCGAGGCTCATGTGGATGAACGGCTCGTTGAGGGTGATCCAGAGCTTCACCCGGTCGCCGAGGCGGGCGGCGACCAGGTCGGCGTACTCGGCGAAGCGGGCGGCGGTGTCCCGGTTGAGCCAGCCGCCGGCGTCCTCCAGGGCCTGCGGCAGGTCCCAGTGGAAGAGGGTGGCGACCGGGTCGATGCCCCGGCCGAGCAGTTCGTCCACCAGCCGTTCGTAGAAGTCCAGCCCGGCGGGGCTGGCCGCCCCGACCCCGGTGGGCTGTACCCGGGGCCAGGCGATCGAGAACCGGTACGCGGACACCCCGAGCCCCGCCAGCAGCGCGACGTCCTCGCGGTACCGGTGGTAGTGGTCGCAGGCCACGTCGCCGGTGCTGCCGTCGGCGATCCGCCCGGGGGAGTGGGCGAAGGTGTCCCAGATGGAGGGTCCGCGGCCGTCGGCGTCGACCGCGCCCTCGATCTGGTAGGCGGAGGTGGACACCCCCCAGCGGAACCCGGCGGGGAACTCCGGCATCGGCGCGGTCGTCATTCGCCCTCCCAGAACGCGAAGCGTGTTCGGGACTCTAGGACGCGAGCCGCCGATGCGCTATAGGCCGGGCGGCGCTGGCGGCGCAAGGGTTTTCGGCGTGTCTTTTCCAAACCCGTCCGGGTAAGTCCGAATTACCGCATACAGTCGGAATATCGCGGATGTGTCCTTAGTGGGGGAAAGACAGAAATGATCCTCGTGGAACGCAGTGCGCACGTGATGGCGCCGGTGGAAGCGGTCTGGGACGTCGTGCAGCGGGCCGAGCAGTTGCCGGCCTGGCTGGCGGGAGTTCGCGCGGCGGAGGTCCTCTCGGGGGAGGGCTTCGGCCGGCGACAGCTGGTCCAGGCCGGGCGCGGCGCGGCGCACGAGGCCGAGGTGATCGCCTACCAGGAGCCGACCCTGATCGGGTGGCGCGAACGGGCCAAGGGCGCCGGTGCCCGGGCCGAGGCGCGCACCGAGATCTACGTACAGCTGACCCCGGACGAGGAGGAGGGCGGGACGATCGTGCGGCTCATCGTCGTACGGTGGCCCGCCGGCCCGGTGAAGGCCGCCCTGCTCCGGCTCGGCCTGCGTCGGGTCGGCGCCGACCTGGAGGACTCGCTGGCCCGACTGACCGACCTGGCCGCCGTCGGCTGACGGGCCCGGCCCGGCGTCGCCCGCGATGGTGATGGTCCGGCGTCCCCGCCAGGGACGCCGGACCATCGTCGATTCCGCCGCCACCCCCGCGCGCGCCGATCATGGACTTGTGGCGCCCGATTCGACACCCTCCTGCCCTTTGTCAACCACCACAACTCCATGATCGACGAGGGAAGGCGAAGGGCCCGGCGCGGGATCGCGCCGGGCCCTTCTCGCGTACGACCTAGCTGTCGCCGCCGGTCTCGCCGACCGGGGCGGCGTTGACGTCCTCCAGCGCGTACTTCTTGGCGGCCTCGGCCGGCACGTTCGCCGGCACCGCGCCGCGCAGCGCGAGCTGCCGCAGCGTCGCGACCGCCACCGACTCGGCGTCGACGTGGAAGTGCCGGCGCAGCGCGTGCCGGGTGTCCGACATGCCGAAGCCGTCGGTGCCGAGCGAGGTGTAGTCGCCGGGCACCCAGCGGGAGATCAGGTCCGGCACCGCGCGCATCCAGTCGCTGACCGCGACCTTCGGCCCGTCGGCGTCGGCCAGCTTCTGCTGGATGTACGGCACCCGCTGCTCGCCGCCCGGGTTGAGCAGGTTGTGCTCCTCGCACTCCACCGCGTCCCGGCGCAGCTCGGTCCAGGAGGTCACCGACCAGACGTCGGCGGCCACGCCCCAGTCCGCGGCGAGCACCTGCTGCGCCTTCAGCGCCCACTGCATGCCGGTGCCGGAGGCCAGGATGTTCGCCTTCGGCGCGTCCCCGTCCACCTGCGGCGCGGGGGAGTAGCGGTAGATGCCCTTGAGGATGCCCTCGACGTCCACGCCCTTCGGCTCGGCCGGCTGGAAGATCGGCTCGTTGTAGACCGTCAGGTAGTAGAAGACGTTCTCCTGCGCCTCGCCGTACATCCGGTGCAGGCCGTTCTCCATGATGTGCGCGATCTCGAACGCGAACGCCGGGTCGTAGGCGACCACCGCCGGGTTGGTGGCGGCGATCAGCAGCGAGTGGCCGTCCTCGTGCTGGAGGCCCTCACCGTTGAGCGTGGTCCGCCCGGCGGTCGCGCCGAGCAGGAAGCCCCGCGCCATCTGGTCCGCCGCCGCCCACAGCCCGTCGGCGGTCCGCTGGAACCCGAACATCGAGTAGAAGATGTACATCGGGATCATCGGCTCGCCGTGCGTGGCGTACGAGCTGCCGACGGCGGTGAACGAGGCGACCGAGCCGGCCTCGTTGATCCCCTCGTGCAGGATCTGTCCGTCGGTGGCCTCCTTGTACGACAGGAACAGCTCCCGGTCCACCGAGGTGTACCGCTGGCCGTGCAGCGAGTAGATCTTCGCCGTCGGGAAGAGCGAGTCCATGCCGAAGGTACGGGCCTCGTCCGGGATGATCGGCACCCAGCGCCTGCCGAACTCCTTGTCCTTCATCACGTCCTTGAGCAGGCGGACGAAGGCCATCGTGGTGGCCACCTTCTGCTTGCCCGAGCCGCGCTTGACGTCGGAGAACCGCTCGGGGCCGGGGATCTGCAGCCGCTTGCCGGTGGTCCGCCGGGACGGCAGGTACCCGCCGAGCTGCTGCCGCCGCTCCTTGAGGTACTGGATCTCGTCGGACTTCTCACCCGGGTTGTAGTACGGCGGCAGGTAGGGGTTGTCCTCCAGCTGCTTGTCGGGGATGTCCAGGTAGAGCCGGTCGCGGAAGAGCTTCAGGTCCTCCAGCGTCAGCTTCTTCATCTGGTGGGTGGCGTTGCGGGCCTCGAAGTGCGAGCCCAGCGTCCAGCCCTTGATCGTCTTGGCCAGGATCACCGTCGGCTGACCGGTGTGCTCCATCGCCGCCTTGTAGGCCGCGTATAGCTTGCGGTAGTCGTGCCCACCCCGCTTGAGGTTCCAGATCTCGTCGTCGCTCAGGTGCTCGACCATCTTGCGGGTCCGCGGGTCGCGGCCGAAGAAGTGCTCCCGGACGTACGCCCCGGACTCCGCCTTGTAGGTCTGGTAGTCACCGTCGGGCGTGGTGTTCATCAGGTTGACCAGTGCGCCGTCGGTGTCCGCCGCGAGCAGCGGGTCCCACTCCCGGCCCCACACCACCTTGATCACGTTCCAGCCGGCGCCCCGGAAGAACGCCTCCAGCTCCTGCATGACCTTGCCGTTGCCGCGGACCGGACCGTCCAGGCGCTGCAGGTTGCAGTTGATCACGAAGGTGAGGTTGTCCAGCTCCTCGCGGGCGGCCACCCCGATCGCGCCCAGCGACTCGACCTCGTCCATCTCGCCGTCGCCGAGGAACGCCCAGACGTGCTGCTGGGAGGTGTCCTTGATGCCGCGGTGGTGCAGGTACCGGTTGAACCGGGCCTGGTAGATCGCGTTGATCGGGCCGAGGCCCATCGAGACGGTGGGGAACTCCCAGAAGTCCGGCATCAGCCGCGGGTGCGGGTACGACGGCAGGCCGCCGCCCGGGTGCGACAGCTCCTGGCGGAAGCCGTCGAGCTGGTCCTCGCTGAGCCGGCCCTCGAGGAACGCCCGGGCGTACATGCCGGGGGAGGCGTGACCCTGGTAGAAGATGTGGTCGCCGCCGCCCGGGTGGTCCTTGCCGCGGAAGAAGTGGTTGAAGCCCACCTCGTAGAGCGACGCCGAGCTGGCGAAGGTGGAGATGTGGCCGCCGACGCCGATCTCGGGACGCTGCGCCCGGTGCACCAGCATGGCGGCGTTCCACCGGATGTACGCCCGGACCCGCCGCTCGATGTGCTCGTCTCCCGGGAACCACGGCTCGCGCTCCGGGGGGATGGAGTTGATGTAGTCGGTGGTGGTCAGGGACGGCACCCCGACCTGGCGCTCGCGGGCCCGCTCCAGCAGGCGCAGCATGACGTACCGGGCGCGTTTGGTCCCGCGCTCGTCGATGACACCGTCGAGCGACTCGACCCATTCGCCGGTCTCTTCAGGGTCGATGTCCGGAAGCTGGCTCGGCAGACCAGCGGTGATCACCGGGCGCTTGCGTTCCGTAGCCACAGGCGTTCCCTCGGTTGTGTGTGGGATAGGTCTCTAGCGCCATCCTGCCCCCTGGTGGCGCCCGTCGTCACGTCTCCCTCCCCCAGACGCGACGCTGAACACAGGTACCCACCAGTAACTTTGCGCGATCACCGGGTGCGCCAGGATCCGCCGCTCGCCACCAGGGGCTACCCTGCCGGCATGCGGTGGCGGTGGCGACCGGTGACCCTGGGCGCGACGACGGCGGTGGCGGGGGTGGCCGTCGGCGCGGTCTTCGGCGCCGTCGTGGTGCGGGACGGCCCGTGGGGGTACGGGGCACGCCCCGCTCCGCCGCCCCGTTCCCGTACACGCCGCCGCATCCGGACGGCGGCGGGCACATGCCGTCGTACGACTGCGGCGGCAGCGGTGGTGACCACGGCGGCGGCGGCGGTGGCGACTGTGGCGGGAGCGGCGGCGGTTCCTGAGCCGCTGCGGCAGAATGCGCCGTATGCGCAGTGAGGTGATCACCGTCCAGACCGGGTCCCGGCCGACCGTCCGGGACATCACCGCCGAGGCCGAGCGGTTCGTCTCCGGTCAGGGCGACGGCCTGCTGCACGTCTTCGTGCCGCACGCCACCGCCGGCCTGGCCGTCATCGAGACGGGTTCCGGCTCCGACGACGACCTGCTGCGGACGATCGACGACCTGCTCCCCGCCGACGAGCGCTGGCAGCACCGGCACGGCTCACCCGGTCACGGGCGCGATCACGTGCTCCCGGCGTTCGTCCCGCCGTACGCGACCCTGCCGGTGGTCGACGGGCGGCTGGCGCTCGGCACCTGGCAGTCGATCTGCCTGGTCGACACCAACGGCGACAACCCCAGCCGGAAGGTCCGCTTCTCCTTCCTCCCGGGCTGACGGGCCCGGTACGGCAGGTCGCGGTGTCCGGTGCTCCGCACACCCCGACCTTTCCGCGGTGGTGTTGACCGGTCCGGCCGGACCGGTCAGGGCCGCGCTCACCGCGGCCCTCCTCCCGCTCGGCGCTCTCTTCGCCCACCACGCCACCCGCCCCACCCCACCCCCGGGTTGTGGTGGGGGTCAGGCGGCGGTGAGCGCGAGCTGGGTTACGCGGATCTTGGTGAACAGGGCGCAATTGGATGGCAAGTAGGATGTGAGGCATGGCGCAACCCACCGCCCCCACCGCCGGCCCCGACGCGGGCGACCGCTCCGGCCTGGCCGGGGACGCGGTGCGCCGGATCATGCACATCGCCTCCGCGATCCGGCACTACCAGGACGTGGAGATCTCCGAGCTGGGCCTCACCCCGGCCGTCGCCCGGGCGCTGCACGAGCTGGACCCGGACCGGCCGCTGCCCGCCCGGGACCTTGCCGAGCAACTGCGCTGCGACCGCTCCAACGTCACCGGCCTGGTCGACAAGCTGGAGCAGGCCGGCCTGGTGGAGCGGCGGGTCGACCCCGCCGACCGGCGGCAGAAGACGCTGGTGGTGACCGACGCCGGCCGGCGGATGCGGGACCGGGTGCACCAGGTGATGTCCGATTCGCGACTGCTCGGCAGCCTCACCACCGGTGAGCTGGCCGCCCTGCGTGAGCTGGTCTGGAAGGTCTCCGACGGCGGCTGCCCGGAGCAGTGCGGCGACGAGTGATCGTCGGCGGGCGGATCGTGTCCGGGTGGGCGAGGGGGCCCTTCGTCGGTAATGCTGTCCGACGTGACCACCCCGCAAGATCTCGACGACCGGTTCCGGGAGGCTCTGGGCGCGCTCGGCGTCCCCGCCCGGCGGCGTGACCTCGACGAGCCGCTCACCGAGGGCGCGCCGCTGACCGGAGCCCAGGCGCTGGCCCTCTTCGACGCCCAGGTCACCAGTCGGCTGCTGGACCTCGCCGGGCGGTGGCTGCGCAGCTTCGGTGAGGGGTTCTACACGATCGGCTCCGCCGGTCACGAGAGCAACGCGGCGGTGGCCGCCGCCCTCCGGCCCACCGACCCCGCCCTCCTGCACTACCGCTCCGGGGCCTTCTACTGCCTCCGTGCCGCCCAGGCCGCCGGTACCTTCCCGCCCGGGATCGCGGACGGTCCGTCGACCGGCCCGGGGTCCGTCGGCGTTCCGGTCGACGGCGCCGACTCCACCGACGGCGGCGGGTCGGCCGACGCCGGGCGGTCGGTCGAGGATGCGGTCGAGCCGCCGCCTTCCGGGACCGCGTCACCGGAGCACGGCCGGGAGTCCGCCGCAGCCACCACGTCGCCGGCCCGGGACCGGGACGCCCCCGCCGACGAGGCGGCCACCGTGCCGGCCGGCGCCGGGGTGGCGGTCGACGCGACGGGTGAGGCGGTGGTCGGTGAGCGGGTCCCGGTCGCCGAGGACGCGTACGCGGAGGCGGCGCGGGACGTGCTGCGGGGGATGGTCGCCTCGGCGCGGGAGCCGATCGCCGGTGGCCGGCACAAGGTGTTCGGCCGGGCCGACCTGGCCGTCATCCCCACCACCTCCACCATCGCCTCGCACCTGCCCCGGGCGGTCGGCCTGGGGCTGGCCCTGGAACGGCTGCGCCGGGTGGGCGGCGGGCGACGGGCCGGGTCCGCGGCGTCGACCGGCGAGGCGACCGGCTCGCCGTGGCCGCCGGACGCGATCGTGGTCTGCTCGTTCGGCGACGCCTCGGTCAACCACGCCAGCGCCACCGCCGCGTTCAACACCGCCGGCTGGTACGACCACACTGGGCTGCGCATCCCGGTCCTCTTCGTCTGCGAGGACAACGGCCTCGGCATCAGCGTCCGCTCGCCGCAGGGCTGGGTGGCGGCGACGCTGCGCGCCAAGCCGGGGATCCGCTACTTCGCCGCCGACGGCGCCGACCCGGTCGAGGCGTACCGGGTGGCGGGGGAGGCGGCGGCGTGGGTGCGCCGGCACCGGCGGCCCGCCGTGCTGCACCTGACCACCGTGCGGCTGATGGGGCACGCCGGGGCGGACGCGGAGACCGCGTACCGGAGCCCGGCGGAGATCGCCGCCGACGCCGCGCGGGACCCGCTGCTGGCCACCGCGCGGCTGCTGGTCGAGGGGGGCTTCGCCACCGGCGAGGAGCTGCTGGCCCGGTACGACGAGCGGGGCTGGCAGGTCCGCCGGGTGGCCGAGGAGGTGCTCGACGAGCCGAAGCTCGCCTCCCCGGCCGAGGTGGTGGCGGCGCTGGCCCCGCGCCGACCGGTGCGGATCTCCCGCGCCGTGGCCGACGCGGCGGCCCGGGCGGCCGGGCCGAACGCGGGCGCGCGCGCCGAGGCGTTCGGCGGCAAGCCGCCGGAGCTGGCCGGCCCGCTCACCCTGGCGCAGAGCATCAACGCGGCGCTGGCCGACGGGATGCTGGACCACCCCGGGATGGCCGTGTTCGGCGAGGACGTCGCCGCCAAGGGCGGGGTGTACGGGGTGACGAAGGGGCTGCGGGACAGGTTCGGCGCGGCCCGGGTCTTCGACACGCTCCTCGACGAGACCTCGATCCTCGGGCTGGGCCTCGGCGCGGGGGCCGCCGGGATGCTGCCGGTGCCGGAGATCCAGTACCTGGCGTACCTGCACAACGCCGAGGACCAGCTGCGTGGCGAGGCGGCCACCATGCAGTTCTTCTCCGGCGGGGCGTTCCGCAACCCGATGGTGGTGCGGGTCGCCGGGCTGGCGTACCAGGAGGGGTTCGGCGGGCACTTCCACAACGACAACTCGGTGGCCGTACTGCGGGACGTGCCCGGCCTGTTGATCGCGGTGCCGGCGCGGCCGGACGATGCCGCGCCCATGCTGCGGACCTGCCTGGCCGCCGCGGCGGTGGACGGCAGCGTCGGCGTCTTCCTGGAGCCGATCGCGCTCTACCACACCCGGGACCTCTACACCGACGGCGACGGGGAGTGGCTGAGGGAGTACGCCGAACCGGGCGCGTGGGCGGCCGGCCACGTCCCGATCGGCCGGGCCCGGGTGTACGGGGTCGGCTCGGCCGAGGACGTCACCATCATCACCTTCGGTAACGGGGTGCGGATGTCGCTGCGGGCGGCGGCCACCCTCGCCGACGAGGGGATCGGCAGCCGGGTGGTGGACCTGCGCTGGCTCGCCCCGCTGCCGGTGGCGGACATCATCCGGGAGGCCTCGGCCACCGGCCGGGTGCTGGTCGTCGACGAGACCCGTCGGTCGGGCGGGGTGGGCGAGGGGGTGATCGCCGCGCTGGTCGACGCCGGGTACGTCGGCGCGGCGCGGCGGGTGGCCGGCGTCGACTCTTTTGTACCATTAGGTCCGGCAGCACGTCAGGTTCTGGTCTCCGAGGAAGCCATTACCCAGGGTGCCCGTACGCTGCTGGCACGGTAAATTCCGTTCCACCCGGTGCGCCACTTGCGCGGGGAGCCACAACTGTGTGGACTTGGCCCGACGGCGTCGTACGACGCCGCGAGCAGGGATGAGATGAGGAGGCACGCGACAGTGAGCGCGACCGCTGGTCAGGCCGCCGACGGGGTACGCAGCCTGGCGGACCGGTTCGGGATCGAGCCGGGGATGGTCGTCATGGAGATGGGGTACGACGACGATGTCGACCAGGATCTCCGGGACGCCCTGACCGACCGCTGTGGAGAGCTGGTCGACGAGGACACCGACGAGGTGGTCGACTCGGTGCTCGTCTGGTACCGCGACGGCGACGGTGATCTCTTCGAGCTTCTCGTCGACGCCCTCGGGCCGCTGGCCGACAACGGGGTGGTGTGGCTCCTGACGCCCAAGGCGGGGCGGGACGGCCACGTCGAGCCGAGCGAGGTCGCGGAGAGTGCGCAGACCGCCGGCCTCCAGCAGACCTCCACCATCAACGCGGGCCGCGACTGGAGCGGCGCGCGCCTGGTGCTCCGGCGCGGGTCCAAGGCGAAGAAGTAGCGACTGTCCACGCCCCGGCGGCCCGCGCCGCCGGGTGTGGCAGGCTGATTGTCTCCAGACTCGACCCCCCGAGGAGCTCGCATGACCATCGAGGTTGGCGCCGAGGCGCCGGACTTCGTGCTGAAGGACCAGAACAACCAGGAGGTCCGGCTCTCCGACTTCCGCGGCAAGCGCACCGTGCTGCTGGTCTTCTACCCGCTCGCCTTCACCGGCATCTGCCAGGGCGAGCTGTGCGAGGTGCGGGACAACCTCAACGAGTACGTCAACGACGACGTCCAGGTGCTGACCGTCAGCGTCGACTCGGTCTACGCCCACAAGATCTGGGCCGACCGGGAGGGCTACCAGTTCCCGCTGCTGGCCGACTTCTGGCCGCACGGCGCGGTGGCCCAGGCGTACGGCGTCTTCAACGACGTCGCGGGCATCGCCAACCGGGGCACCTTCGTGATCGACAAGGCTGGCGTGGTCCGCTTCGCCGAGATGAACATGCCGGGCGAGGCGCGGGACCAGCAGGGCTGGCGCAAGGCGCTCGCCGAGACCGCCGCCGCGTGATCCCAGAACCGGGCATACCGTTCGACCGGGCCGGTGACCGGCAGGTAAGCTTGCCAGCCACCGGCCCGCCGTACGGGCGTTCCGGGCGCGTAGCTCAGCGGGAGAGCACTCGCCTTACAAGCGAGGGGTCGCAGGTTCGAAACCTGCCGCGCCCACCACCAACTGACCAGGGAAAACCTGCTCCACACCCTGTTCGTGCTGCACGGCAGCGAAACGGGCGGTGGGCAGCAGGTGCGTCGGGACGGTGACGGGTTCCGGCTTGGGGGCCGGGGTGAGGGCGGCCGGCGGTGCCGGCTGGGTGACCTGCTCGGCTATCTGGACGCGGATCGGCTCAGCCGGCGCAGAGGCCGGCGGGGTGTCCTGCGACCCGGCCGGAGCCGGGGCGAGGACGAGCTTGACCAGCGCCATGAACGCCTGGGCCGGGACAGCCGAGAGAAGCCAGCCGGACGGGCCGGACTTGGCGACCGCGAGTTTGCGCGGCCAAGGACAGGCTGGCGGCGTACCGGGATCGTGGCTGTGCCGGTGTCGTGGGCTGTTCTGCGGCAGGCCGAGGCGGAGCGAGGTGAGGCGACGCGGGACGCGGCGGTGACCGTATACGTACTCCAGATGAGCAGCGGGGAGGAGATCGGTCTGTCGCGGGTGCTGGCCGGCAGGCGTCATGACGAGCTGCTGCGGCAGTGGCGTCAGTACCGCGGCGAGATGGAGCGCGCCAATGTTCCGTCGAAGCTTGAGACGGTCGGACCGATTGACGTCGAGGACCAGGGCGACGAGCGTGCGACGGTGACCGCCCAGGTCCACGCGATCTGGTGGAACGAACAGGCCAACCTCAGCGGCACAGCCCATCCGCGGCGGTTCGAGACGCGGTGCGACGCGGGCGGCTGGCGGGTGTGGGCAGCCGACCTGCCGCCGTGGTGCGGTGTGCACGTCCGAGCGGATGCCTGCCGTTGAGCAGCTGCCGCCACGCGTCGGCTGAGCCGGCCCCGCGACAGCAGTCGCCCCGGGGCCGGCCTTGGCCGGGGCGGCTCAGCCCAGGTAGAAGTCCCTGCGGGCGGCCACGAACGCCTCGATCGACTGGGGCGGGATGCCCGTCACGCGCTCGACGCCGTCGGCCGTACGGTCGTAACGGTTGTCCCGGTGCAGCTGGGCCATGGTGGCGATGTGCTGTTCGACGTGCGGCGGCAGGCCCATCCTGGAGAGCCCCTGGGTCTGCCACCGGTCCAGCGGCACGTCCACATAGGACACCTGACGATCCAGCGCCCGAGAGAATTCCGCGGCCAGCTCCGTCATGTCGACCGACTGTGGCCCGGTCAGCTCGTAGACCTGCCCGATGTGCGGAGCCGGGTCGCGGAGCACGGTGGCGATGACCCGGGCGACGTCGCCCACGGCGACCGGCGAGGTGCGTCCGGTGCCGAACGGCAGCGCGATCGTGCCGTTCTCCTGAATCGACCGCGCCGCCATCGTGGTGAACAGCGGAGTGTCCAGGAACGCCGTCGGCCGGATGTGCACCACGGGCAGGCCGGACCAGTTGAATACCTGCTCCGCCAGCCAGTGCAGCCGCTGCTGGTGCGACTCCTCGGTGCTGGTGGCGGTCATCTGCGACACCGTCATCTGCGACAGGTCGACCAGGGCCTCCAGCTTCCCGTACTCCCGTGCCACGGTGGCCACCACGGTCGCCGCCAGCAGGTGGTCCGGCGACACGGGCATCGCGAAGTACATCCGCGCCACGCCCTGCAGCGCGGCCGCTACCGTCTCGGGCCGGGTCAGGTCACCGATGACGACCTCCGCGCCGAGCGCCCGCAGCTCAGCCGCACGCTCGTCCTCGCGACGGACCATGAAACGCACCGGCACATCCTGAGCGCGCAATTGCTCGAAGACCGTACGGCCCACGCCGCCGGCACCGGGGATGAGAACAAGGTTGCTGGCAACCATCAGTCGATCTCCTTCGGAGTAATGGATTATCTGAGTTGAGGTGTGATCAGAGCGTCAGCGGAGCTGCCAGCAAGGCGTCGGCCGCGGCGATGTGCACGGTGGGCACCGAGCATAGGACGGCAAACGGGGCCTGACCTGCGGGTCCCGGGCAGCGGGCCCTCACCCCCGGGTGGCGACCTGTCCGGCCCGGGTGGCGACCTGTCGGGACCGCAGGCCCACCAGCAGCGTCCCGAGCACGGCCCACAGCGCGAGGGTGATCAGCGGGCCGGCGACGTGGGCACCGCCGAAGTAGCTGAGGTCGCCGACGGCCCGTATGGCGGCGCCGGGCGGGAGCAGCCCCGAGACGATGCGGGCCAGACGGGGCAGCAGGACGACGCCGATGGTGGCGCCGCTGGTCGAGTTGCCGATGGTGAGCAGCAGCAGGGTGGCCACCGGGACGCCGATCGGGCCCAGCCAGGTGCCGAGCAGCTTGGTGGCGAACGCTGCCGCGGCTGCCAGCAGCGCGAGCGTGCCCGCCAGGGGCAGGAACGGTGCCGGTAGGGCTCCCAGGATGGGTCCGGCGATGGCGGCCGCGATGGTGCCGCAGGCTGCCGAGAAGCCCCAGATCAGCCGGAACCGGTAGCGCAGGGGCAGCACGTGGCTGAGGCCCAAGGTGGCCTGGGCGAGGACGAACCCGGCGAGGGTCACACCGAACGCCACATAGAAGCCGCTCAGTCCGCGACTGTCGTACTTGGCCAGCGGGACGATGTCCGCGGTCTCCAGGTGCTGCCCCGCCTGGTTCGCATAGGTGGCGGCGAGGCCGGTGACGGCGTTGGTGGTGGACACGCCGTTGGCTCCGGCCACGTCCAGCCGCAGCCCGCCGTCACCGTTGGGGCCGAGGGCTGCGACGGCGTCACGGTAGAGCACTGCGCGGCGCGCCGAGGCGGCGTCGGCTGCCTGGTGCACGTCGACTCGGTCGCCGAGCGTCTGCTGGACCTCGGTGGCGAGCTGCTGCCCGGTCACGGCCAGCGGCACGCCGTGCGGCTCGGGGTTGCGCTGGAGGCCCACATATAAGCCGATGAAGGCCGATACCACGATCAGTCCGACGATCGCTGGTTGCAGCCAGGCCCGCACCGGCACCCTCCGGCGGGCGGACGGCCCGGACGGCACGGGTGGCGTGGACTCGGTGGGGGTGGGTGGCGATGTCATAGGGTGTCCAGTTCTGTCGGCGGTGCTGCGATTGCTGGACTGAGGCCGTCGCCCTCAGACGGTGGGAGGCAGCGCTAGGCCCTGCTTGACCTGCCGGGTGACCCAGTCGGCCTCAATTGGATGTCGCCAACAATCTAAACGGAGGCTAGGATAGATGGCAAGTGACATCCATCATCCATCTGAGGAGAGTGATTCCATGAGCCGCGTGTCCCAGGCGCAAGCACAGGAGAACCGGCAGCGCGTCGTAGCCGCCGCCTCCCGGATGTTCCGCGAGAAGGGCACCGCGGTCAGCATCGCCGACCTGATGAAGGCCGTCGGGCTCACCCATGGCGGGTTCTACAAGCAGTTCGCCTCCAAGGAGGCCCTGGTCGACGAGGCCATCGCCCACGCCTTCGCCGAGCAGGCGGCACACTCGGCGGTGACGCTCGTGGAGCACGAGGCCGCCCGCCGGACGCTGATCGAGCACTACCTCTCGGTCTGGCACCGCGATCACGCCGGAGACGGCTGCCCCGTCTCCGGATTCGCCGCTGACCTGGGGCGCGAGCCCGACCAGGCCGCCCGCGCCCACCACGTCTACATCAACGCGGTACGGAACCGCGCCGCTCAGCTGGCCACCGGCGACGACGACGGCATGGCCCAGCTCTGCACCATGGTCGGTGCCCTCGTCCTCGCCCGCGCCACCCGGGGCAACCCGCTCTCCGAAGAACTGCTGCAGGCCGCGCGCACGGCTCTCACCGAGAGCGGCACCGGGCAGTCCGAACCGCAGCAGCGCACGGACTGACCGGGGGCCGGCCGACGGCGTCGGCCGCCGCCCGGGGCTGCAGGTCGGCTCCAGGCCGGGCCCGGCCGTCCGTTCCCGGCCCGCGGCAGGACCGGGCGCCGGCGCAGGGTCAGCACGGGGGCCAGCGCCTCCCGGCAGAGCCGATCTCACTCGGCGAATCGCCACTCGCCGAGCATCGCGTCGCCCACCATCAGCAGCCCACGGCCGATCCAGCCCTCCACCACGTTCGCCAGCCGTCGCTGTCCCGCTGCTCCTGTCGCCATACCAACTCGCGTCCCCGGCCCTGGCCTGGTCAAACCTCCCTCGGTGCACATCCGGCGAGTCGCGGTCGACAGGGGTTTGGTCGACGCCGTGGCGGGGAGATGGGGTTCTGGTTTCGCGTGGGCACCCACGTTGCTGTATCCGTCGCGGCGAGTCACCGCGGTCTAGCTATTCACTGCGCCGGTGATTGGCCTCCTGCCGGAGCGCCTCCGTGAGGTCGCACCACGTACCGGCCGAGGTCTTCATCATCCGGTCGACCATCGACCGGGCGGACGCCTCATCCGCGAAGTCGTACGAGACCTCCTGCCCTCCGTCACCAACGCGGCCACGAGCCCGCCAGAGCCGACCGTCCGACAGCAGCCAGATGTCGCCGCACCAGATCGACCGGGCAATCATGTGGCTGCGTCGGTACTACCCGGTGCGCGGCGGCGCCGAGGTCGGCCGATGACCGGGGTGGTCGCTGGCGGTCGTGTGCCCGATGCGTGCCCGATCCATTGGTCAGCAGCGGCCAACAACGGCGCTTCCCTGGCCTCTTCCAGTGGCACTCCGTAGCGCTACGGCGGCCATGATCTCGAAACAAGCGAGCGCAGCGTGACGAGCAAGGCACCTTCCAAACTGATGGTCAGGGCTGGTGCTGCGCGCGCCTCGCCAACACGAGGTCCGCATAGTCGTCCCCGGCAACCCCGTGGTTGACCCACCGATGCGGGGAGGCCCCGGTTGCCCGCTTTGCCAGCTCCAATGCTTCGGCCGGGTCTTGAACGTGGCCGATCACGCGGCCAAAGCCCGTGTCGCCTTCGTCTTCTGGATCGAGGGGCGGGAACACGGACACGTCGCGGTAGTGCTCGTCGTCCAGATCCTGTACGTCATGGACGGACACGTTGTAGCCGTCCTGCCAGGGCCAGACCGAGACCCAGCGGATGCCCCGGACGCCCGCCAGCGTGATGGGTCCGACGAACTGCTCAACGCCCTTCCTGCGGCCGAGCGCGCCGAGGACAAACGACCGGGTGAGGTAACGCATGCTCGGAGGCTATCCCGGATGCCTTCGTAGCGGGAACCCTCCACTTCGAGCACGAGCGGGTCGGCCGCTGCCGAACTGGACCACTGCGGGTGCGTTCCCACCAGCCACACGTCGCCTACGATGCGGATCCACGACGACAGCGCCATCGCCAGTGGGCCGAGACGCTCCTCCAGCCAGCGGAGGTGGTCTTCTGCATCGGGTCCGGGCGGAGCGTATGGCTCGGTCGGAGTCTGGTCGTCGTTGTTCTCGTGGAACCGGTAGCCCTGCTGGCGTAGGCGCGCGATGACCGTCTCGATGTTGCTCCGCGCTCGTCGGGCCATCTCGTCGCAGACCGCCTGCGCCTCTGCGGCAAACACTGGGTCACGAACGCCGTTGCCCAGCTGTCTCATCTCATGCCAGACCCGCTCTCGCTCGCCAGCGACGTAGCGGTCCACCCAGTCCAGGCGCTCAGTCATCGCAGGTTCGAAACCTGCTGCGCCCACCCATCACCACCAGCACCGGCCGGCCGGGCTCACCCGGCAAGTCGACGGTGGTACCGCACACCGGGGCGACCGTCGAGGACGATGTCCGCGACCGTGGTGAACCCGGTGCGTCCCAGCACCGCCATGGACGCCGGGTTGTCCCGGGTGGTGACCGCGGCGAGCGCGGTGAGTCCGTACGCCGTGGCGGCCAGCCGGCACACCTCCTCGACCGCCGCCGTCGCCACGCCGCGACCGGTGGCGCGCTCGCCGATCCGGTAGCCGAGCTCGGCCGCCCCGTCCTCGACGTCCACGAGGTTGACGCGGCCGATCAGCTCCCCCCGCTCGTCCAGGACGACGTGGAAGTGGATCGAGCCGGCGTCCTGCTCGGCCAGCAGGGCGCGATGCCGGGCGGCGAACTCGGCGAAGTACGCGTCCCCGCGATCCGGCACGGTCCGGGCGAAGAACTCCCGGTTCTCCCGCTCGAAGGCCAGGAGAGCCGGCGCGTGGTCGGCCCGCAGCCGTTCCAACCTGATCACGTCGGACAGCCTACGTAGCGACGGCGACCGGGTCGGCCCGGACGGCGACGGACCCGCCGGGCGCACTACCGTCCGGGGGGTGACACGACCGTCCGGCCACCCCGGGTACGCGCGGTTCTGGGCGGCCGACGCGGTCTCCACGTTCGGGACGTACCTGACCACGGTGGCGTTGCCGATCATCGCGATCGTGACCCTGGACGCGACCGACGCCGAGGTCGGGCTCGTCAACGGCGCGCGCTGGACGCCGTACCTGCTGTTCGGGCTGCTGGCCGGGATGGTGGCCGACCGGTACCGGCGGCGGCCGATCCTGGTGGCCACCGACGTCGCCCGCGCGGTGCTGCTGACCCTGATAGCGGCGCTCGCCCTGCTCGGGGCGTTGAGCGTGCCCGCGCTGATGGTCCTCGTCGCCGTCTTCGGCGCGCTGTCGCTGCTCTACGAGGCCGCCCACCAGTCCTACCTGCCCCGACTCGTGCCCACCGCGGCACTGACCCGGGCCAACGCCCGGATGGAGCAGACCCGGGCCGCCGCCACCTCGGCCACGAACTGCGCGAAGGTCTCGCCTGGGTGTACCGGCACCCGGTGCTGGCGCCGTACGCCGTCACCCTGCACGCGCGCTTCCTCTTCGCCAGCCTGGCGTCGACCGTCCTCACGCACGGCCGGCGATCTGGGTCGGCGTGGCCGGCATGGCGGTCGCCGCCGTGGTCGCCGCGCTCTCCCCGCTGCGTACCGCGCGGCACGCCGAGCCGACCCCGGCCGCGGAACCGACGCCGATCCCGGCCGTTCAGGACTGACCCTGGGCGCGGGTAGCAGCCCTGACGGCTTATCCGGTTGCCTCTGCCGGTGTCGGTCGGTTGGCTGGGGGAGTGGCCGACGTCGACTCGTACTTCATCTGCGCCACGCCCCGGACGGGCAGTTCGCTGCTCTGCGGCCTGCTCGCCTCCACCGGGGTCGCCGGGCGGCCGGAGGCGTACTTCCGGGTGCCCGACGAGCCACTCTGGGCCGGGCGGTGGGGGCTTCCCGCGGGCGGTTGGGGCTACGGCGACTTCGTGGCCGCGGCGCTGGCGGCCGGGCGGACGGGCAACGGGGTCTTCGGGGCGAAGCTGATGTGGGGGACGCTGGACCGGGTGGTGGAAGGACTGGCCGCGGTCCACCCCGAGCTGGCCGGCGCGGACGACGCGCTGCTGCGTCGTGCCTTCGGGCGGACCGCCTTCGTCCACCTGCGGCGCGACGACGTGCTGACGCAGGCGGTCTCGTGGCTGCGCGCGGAGCAGACCGACCTCTGGTACGTCGGCTGCCCGGACGCGAACGGCGCGGCACCCTGGTACGACGGCGAGGGTATCGACGAGCTGATCCGGACCATCGAGACGCACCAGGCGGCGTGGGAGGAGTGGTTCGCCGCGTACGACGTGACGCCCCACCGGGTGCGCTACGAGGACCTGGCCGGCGACCCGACCGGGGTGACCCGGAAGGTCCTCGGCTTCCTCGGCCTCGGCCTGCCCGCCGGCGCGACGATCCGCCCCCGGCACCAGCGGCAGGCCGACGCGCTCAACGCGGAGTGGGTCGCCCGTCACCGGGCCGGGTCGACGGGGTGGCGGATGTCGCCGCACCCACCGGGAACCAGCGGGTGACCGATCAACCCCTCGCGCCGGCCGTCGACCATGATCCGGACCCGATCACCGCCGCGCCGGGCGAGCGGCCCGCTGTCCTGGACAGTCGGCTGACGGTGACGTTGCCCACCCCCACTGCGGGCGCACGGGTAGGGGCAGGTCATCCGGCGTTACCGGGCAGTTAAGGTGGTGGGGCGAAGTCGCTCCCCGACCGGGGTGCGGCTTCGTAGTGCTTCACGGGATCCGTGGAGCCCAGCCGTTCCGACGTTCTCCGGGCCAACCGCTCCGGGACGGCTGCACCCCCACGCCCGACCGGCACGTCCGGCGGGCCAACCCGGAACGGAGTAAGCCACGCCATGAGCGTGACTACGCAGGATCCTGCTGTCCCGGTCGAGCCGACGGAACCCGCCGAGCGCGGCCGTCTCGACCGCTTCTTCGAGATCACCCGGCGGGGCTCGACCGTCAAGCGTGAGGTGCTCGCCGGGCTCACCACCTTCGCGACGATGGCCTACATCGTCGTGCTCAACCCCCTCATCATCGGCACCGCACCGGACGCCGACGGCAACCTGCTCGGCATCGCGCCGGTCGCCGGGGTCACCGCCCTGGTCGCGGCGGTGATGACCATCCTGATGGGCATCGTCGGCCGGGTGCCTTTCGCGGTGGCGACCGGCCTGGGCCTCAACGCCTTCGTCGCGTACGCCGTCGCCTCCCAGATGACCTGGGCCGAGGCGATGGGCCTGGTCGTCATCGAGGGTCTGATCATCACCGTGCTGGTGCTGACCGGCTTTCGGAAGGCCGTGTTCCGCGCCATCCCCGGCGAGCTGAAGGCGGCCATCGCCGCCGGCATCGGCCTGTTCATCGCGCTGATCGGCTTCGTCGACGGCGGTCTGGTCCGGCGGATGCCGGACGCCGCCGGCACGACGGTGCCGGTGCAGCTCGGTGGCGACGGTACGCTGCGCGGCTGGACCACCGTCGTCTTCCTGGTCGGCCTGCTGGTCACCGGCATCCTGGTCGCCCGCAAGGTGAAGGCCGGCGTCCTGATCGGCATCGTGGCGACCACGGTCGTCGCCGTGATCGTCGACGCGCTGGCCAAGCCGGGCCCGGCGTTCGTCGACGGCAAGCCGAACCCGACCGGGTGGCAGCTCAACGTGCCGACCCTGCCCGACCCGCTGATCAAGGCGCCCGACCTGCACCTGCTCGGCAACGTGTCGTTCACGGCGTTCGCGCACGTCGGCGTGATGACCGCCGTGCTGCTGGTCTTCACGCTCGTCCTCGCCGACTTCTTCGACGTGATGGGCACGACCGTGGGTCTGGCGAAGCAGGCCGGCCTGGCCACCGCCGACGGCACCGACATGCCGCGGCTGGGCAAGGTGCTCTTCGTCGACGGCGTCGCCGCGGTCGCCGGTGGCGCGGGCAGCGCCTCCTCGGCCACCACGTACGTGGAGTCGTCCTCGGGCATCGCGGACGGCGGCCGTACCGGTCTGACCAGCGTGGTCACCGGGCTGCTCTTCCTCGGCGCGCTGCTGCTCACCCCGCTGGTGTCGCTGGTGCCCAGCGAGGCCGCCGGTCCGGCGCTGGTCGTCGTCGGCGCGCTGATGATCCGTCAGGTCAAGGACATCGACTTCTCGGACGTCGGGGTGGCGGTCCCGGCGTTCCTGACCATGACGCTCATGCCCTTCACCTACTCGATCACCAACGGCATCGGCGCCGGCTTCGTCAGCTGGGTGGCGATCCGGGTCGCGCAGGGCAAGGCCCGCCAGATTCACCCGCTGATGTGGGCGGTCGCGGTGGCGTTCGTGTTCTACTTCGGCATCAACCTGGTCAAGGCCGTCACCGGCGTCAGCTGACCGGCACCGACGCGCCCCCGCTGCCTCCGGCCGAGTCAGCGGGGGCGCGTCGTATCCGCACCGGGCGGTAGAGTGCGACCGCGCGAGAACCTTTCCTTCCGTACGTCCGACCTGATCACCGACCGGCTCGTCCTGCGCCCCTGGTCGGCCGACGAGGTCGCCGCCGTCGTCGACGGCGATCGACCGCAGCACTGGGCGGAGGACTCCCCGCCGAGGGTGACCGCATGATCGCCCGTCTCCTCGCCCGGCAACCCGACTCCCTCCACGAGTACGGGCACCGCCAGATCATCGAACGGGAGACCGGCCTGACCGTCGGCGCCATCGGCCTGTTCTGGCCGCCCACCGCCGGCGCGGTCAGCGTTCCGAGGTGTCCACCCGAAGGTCGGCCCGCTCCCGGGCGCCGTCGGCGGCGAAGAACGCCGCCTCCTCGCGCATCCACCGTTCCCACAGGTCGCGGTGCTCGGCGCCGTCGCGGGCCAGGCCGCGCGCCAGCCGCACGGCCGGATCGGCCTCCACCCAGATCGCGTACGCGAGCCGGCCGACCGTCTCCCGACGGGTGCAGGTGACTCCTTCGAGGATCACCAGCGGGTGCCACGGGAGAGTCTTCCAGCTGCCCAGCGAGCCACCCCGCCAGTCCCGCGCCCAGTCGCGTACCTGGTATCGGGCGTCCCGGCCGGCGAGCAGCGGGGTGAGGACCTGCTCGTCGAAACGGGGCCACCAGCCGGCGAAGTCGTCCCACGAGACGAAGTCGTCGATCTCGACGACCGGGGCCGAGGTCAGCTCCGCCAAGCGACGGGCCAGCAGGCTCTTGCCGCCGCCGCTCGGCCCGTCCACGCCGACGATCCGGATGCCGTGGACCGGCTCACGGCGGAGGATCTCGTCCCGGAGTTCGTCGTCGGAGAGGATGGCCACGTCGCACTCTGGCACACCGCCGTTTTCCAGATGTTCGCGGCACCGATGAGTTCCGGGCGGCGCCGGCGTTTCACGGAGTGCGGCGGTGGTCGCGACGGGTCCACGACCCGACGGAGGAGATTCAGGGTGAGCTACGCGGACGTCAACGGGGTGCGCCTCTGGCACGAGATCCACGGCTCCGGCCGGCCGCTGGTGCTGCTCCACGGCGGGTACGGGTCGGTGGAGATGTTCGCGCCGGTCCTGCCGGCCCTCGCCGCGCACCGGCAGGTGATCGCGGTCGACCTGCAGGGGCACGGCCGCACCGCAGACCTCGACCGGCCGCTGCGGTACGAGTCGATGGCCGACGACGTCGCGGCTCTTCTCCGGCACCTCGACCTGCCCGGGGCCGACCTGCTGGGCTACTCGCTCGGCGGCGGGGTGGCGCTGCGGACCGCGATCCAGCACCCGGAGCTGGTCCGTCGGTTGGTGCTGGTCTCCACCCCCTGCCGCCGGCTGGGCTGGTATGCCGAGGTGCTGGCCGCGATGGCCACCCAGGACGAGCGGGTCGGGGAGCAGATGCGCGGCACCCCGCCGCACGAGCTCTACGCCCGCGTCGCGCCGCGGCCGGAGGACTGGCCGAAGCTCTGGGCCAAGACCGGTGACCTGCTCCGCCGCGAGTACGACTGGTCGGCGGAGGTGGCTGCGCTCGCCATGCCCGTCATGCTGGTCTTCGCCGACGCCGACTCGGTCCCGGTGAGCCACATGGCGGAGTTCTTCGGGCTGCTGGGCGGCGGTCACCGGGACGCCGGCTGGGACGGCTCGGACCGTCCGGCCGCGCGGCTGGCCGTGCTGCCCGGCCTGACCCACTACGACATCGTCACCTCACCGGCGCTGCCCGCCGCCGTCCTGCCGTTCCTCACCCACGAGGTGCGCTCACCGGCCTGATCCGCCCGGGACGTCCCGCCCAGCGGCTCAGATCGCGAAGCCGCCGTCGACGTCGATGGTCGCCCCGGTCACGTAGCCGGAGTCGGGGCCGGCGAGGTGGCAGACCATCGCCGCGATCTCGGCCGGTGCGGCGTACCGGCCGAGGGCGGTGAGGCCGCTGATCGCCGCGGCGTTCGGGCCGTCCGCCGGGTTGGCGTCCGTGTCGGTCGGACCCGGGTTCACCAGGTTGACGGTGATTCCACGCGGACCCAGCTCCCGGCCGAGCCCCTTCGTCAGGCCGACGAGCGCAGTCTTGCTCATCGAGTAGAGCGCCAGGCCGGGGAAGGGGGCCCGGCGAGCGACGTTGCTGCCGATGTTGATGATCCGGCCGCCGTCGGTCATGTGCCGGGCCGCTGCCTGCGCGGCCACGTAGGGTGCCCGGACGTTGACCGCCAGCGTCCGGTCCAGCTCGTCGGGGCCGAGTTCATCGACCGGGCCGACCAGGAACACCCCGGCATTGTTGACCAGGATGTCGAGTCGTCCCAGTTCCTCGACCGTCCGGTCCACGGCCACCCGTACCGCGTCCGGGTCCGCGCTGTCGGCCCGCACGGCCAGTACCCGCCGGCCCAGCGCCTCGATCTGCTTCACCACCAACGCGGCCCGGTCGGCGTCCCGCTGGTAGGTCAGCGCCACGTCGGCGCCCTCGGTGGCCAGGCGCACGGCGATCCCGGCGCCGATGCCCCGGCTGCCCCCGGTGACAAGGGCGACTTTTCCGTCCAGTGTGGTCGTCATGAGACGAGCATCGCCGTTGCGGCGGCGCGGGTCCGGCGGAGATCGGACGTCTCGTTCGGCACCGGCGCTGCTCGGCGCGGCCCCGCCGGCTCTCAGCCCAGGCGCTCGGCGAGCCAGGGCAGCAGCGCGTCGCCCTGGGCCCGCTGGAACGCGCGGACCGTCGGGATGCCGGGCGGGGGCGGCTGCCGGGACCCGTCGATGAAGAAGCCGGCGAGACCGGCCAGCACCCCGGTCAGCGCGGCCGGGTCCACCCCGGCGGTGAGCGGCAGGTCGCGCAGCAGCGCCTCGGTGTCGTGGCCGCCGTGCAGCCGGACGTTCACCAGCAGGAGCAGGGTGTCCAACCAGGACGGTCCCCGGCAGGCCCACGGCCAGTCCACCACGCTGACCGTGCCGTCCGGGCCGACCAGCAGGTTGTCGGCGCGGACGTCCAGATGGCACAGCGTGTCGCCGGCCAGCGCGGCGAGTCCATGGTCCGCCGCGGCGCACAGTTCGGGCAGGCGCGCGTGGGCCCACGGCGGCAGGTCAGCCGGCGGGTCCGCCGCGATCCGCCGCCAGCCGGCGAAGTCGTACCCGAGCTGCTCGGCCGCGGTGGGCACGGCCGCGACCGGCGCCGGGGTCAGCGTCGCGGCCATGTCCGCCAGGGCGGCGAGCACGGCGGCCAGCTCGGTGGCGAGCCAGGGCGTGGCCGGATGCCGGCCGTCGACGTCGGTGAACACCAGGGCCACCCACTCGCCGTCGTCGTGGCTGCCCAGCAGCCGGGGCGTCGGCGCGTACGGCGGCAGCGCGGCCGCGATCCGCGCCTCCGCGCGGTGCAGGTGCGGGCTGCGGTCGTTCTGCGCCGGGCTGACCGCCTTGACGAAGGCTCGCCGACCGCCGGCGGTGCGGACCCGGTCGGCGGTGCCGGGGGAGTAGCCGCCCGGCTGGGACACCGCCTCGACGACCCGGTCGCCCAGGATCTCCTCGACCGTGGCCCGGACGTCGGTCGGCAGGTCGGCCCAGCCGATCCGGGTCTTCGTCGCGCTCGCCATCCCTCCACGGTGGGTCCGGCCGCCCCGGCGGGCAAGCCGATTACCGGGGCGTCGCGGCGTAGCGGAGGATCACCGGTTCACTGGCGAAGGGTCGCGCGTCCAACTACTTCCCGTCCCGCACGGCGCTGCTCGGCGCCGTCGGCGAGCGGATCTTCGACGGGATGGCCCCGCTTCGACACGGATCAGGTGGTTTCCGCCCTGGTGTCCCGCCTGGTCGGTGCGGCGGCGGGCTGGCCACGCGCCCAGGTATGTCCACCGGCGCAGCGGGAAACCGGCCGGAGACGCACCTGGGGAGGAGCGACGATGACGGATGGCGACGGACTGACAATCGGTCTGCTCGGTTCGTATGGCGGTCGCAACCTCGGCGACGAGGCGATCCTCAGCGGGCTCCTGGCCGACCTGCGGCACCAGGAGCCGGACGCGCGGATCATCGTCTTCTCCCGCAACCCGGCGCACACCGCCCTGGCCCACCCGGACGTGGAGGCGGTGCCCTGGGAGGGCGTCAGCCGGGCCGACTCGTCGGTGACCCTGTCCGAGCTGGACCTGCTCATCCTGGGCGGCGGCGGCATCCTCTACGACCGCGAGGCCCGGCGCTACCTGCGGGTGGTCCGGGTCGCCCAGGAACGCGGGCTGCCCCTGCTCACATACGCGGTGGGGGTCGGGCCGCTCAGCGACGGGGTGGACACCGGCATGGTCCGGGAAACCCTGGCCGGGGCGACCGAGGTGACCGTGCGGGACCAGGAGTCCCGGATGGTGCTCGAGGAGGCCGGCCTGGTGAACCCCATCACCGTCACCGCCGACCCGGCGTTCCTGCTCGAACCGGAGGACTTCCCGGCGAGCTGGCTCCGCGACGAGGGGGTCCCGGAGGGCAAGCGGCTCGTCGGGTTGAGCGTCCGCGAGCCGGGCCGGGCGGCGGAACGCCTCGACGTGGACGGCTACCACCGGCTGCTCGCCCAGATCAGTGACTTCCTGGTGCACCGGATCGACGCGTACGTGCTGTTCGTGCCGATGGAACGCGACGACATCCGGCACGCCCACGGCGTGATGTCGCACATGGTCGCCGCCGAGCGGGGCCGGGTCCTGCACGGCGACTACATGCCCCGCCAGATCCTGGGGCTGATGAAACACTTCGACCTCGCGGTCGGCATGCGGCTGCACTTCCTGATCTTCGCGGCCATGGTGGGCACGCCGTTCCTGCCGCTGCCGTACGCCGGAAAGGTCTTCGACCTGGCCCAGCGGCTCGGGGTGCCGGCGCTGCGCGGCGTGGAGCGGGAGGTGGAGGGCCCGCTGCTGGCCGAGGTGGACCGGCTGTGGGACGAGCGGGAGGCCCGGGCGAACGAGACCGCCCGCCTGGTGGCCGAGGTGTGCGAGCAGGCCCGGGGCACCTCCCAGGTCACCCGGGGGGTGCTGGAGAGCATCCGCTCCCGCCGCCTGACCGGGGTTCACGCGGCCTGAGCCGGCCCGGCGCCCCGCCGGCCGGTCAGAGCGCCGGCCCCCGCCAGTTGTAGATCCACGGCCGGCCCGCCCGGTCGTCCGACTCCAGCTCGTAGATCTGCGCCTCGGCCAGCCCCTCCGGGCCGAGGTGGTGGTGGGTCAGCGGCGGACGGCCGTTGCCGTCCAGCTCGACCGTGACGGTCTCGCCATCGGCCGCGCCGCCCGCCAGGGGGATCTGCACCGTGGATGCCATGGGCCCATCCTGCCCCGGACGCCGCCGGCCCGCAGCGGATAGCGGGGCAGCGGGCCGCTTCCACCGGGCCGACATCCTCCGCGAGCTGACCGACGGCGAGACCGGCGCGCGCTGACCGGCCGCCGGCTCAACCCCGTGGCAGCAGCCCGGGCGGGTACTCCATCCCGTCGTGGGTGCACGCGGCGGCGGCGACCCGGGCGGCGTACCCGGCCGCGTCGGGCAGGGCGGCGCCGCGCAGCCGGGCGGCGATCAGGCCCGCGGCGAACGCATCGCCCGCGCCGTTGCTGTCGACCACCGCGCCGGGCAGGGTGGCCGCGGGCACCGGTACCGGTGGGCCGTCCGCCGGGTGCAGGGTCGCGCCCGCCTCCCCGCCGGTCACCAGCACCGTCCGGGGCGCCAGCTCCGCCGCGAGCTTTTCGGCGCGGTCACCGAGGCGAACCCCGCTGACGAAGACCAGGTCCGCCGCCTCGGCGAAGGGGTGGTGGTAGGGGTTGTCCCCGTCCCAGTCGTGCAGGTCGGTGGAGAGCCCTACGCCCTCGGCGAGCCCGGCGCGCAGGACCGGCAGCGCGTCGCGCGCCCAGTCCATGATCGACACGTGCACGTGGGCCGCCTCCCGGACCAGCGCGGTGAGCGCGTCTGGCGGGAACGGCGGTGGCCCCTGCCAGGGCCGCGGATCGTAGAGGGACATCCGCCGGCCGCCGGAGTCGACCAGGTTGACCGAGCGGCGGGTGCCGGCCGGGGCGTCGGCGAGCACGGCGTGCACCGAGGTCCGGGCCAGCGCCGCCCGGACCACGTCCCCGGCCGGGTCGGCGCCCAGCACGTCCACCAGGGCCACCCGCAGGCCCAGCGCGTGCGCGGCGAGCGCCACCCCGGCGCCGGTGTTGCCGATCCGCAGGTCGATGGGGGGCACGGTCAGCGAGTCGGCGGCCGGCAGCGGGAGCGCGGGCACCCGGGTCCGCACATCGACCCCGAGGCCGCCGATCACGAGCAGATCGAACATGGCGCCGACAGTAGCCGGGCCGGGCCGCCTATCCTTGCCCCGGGCGTCGACGAGGGGGAGTGCGTGCTGGTCATCCACGGGGTGTGGCTGTCCGGCGTCGGGCTCGCCGTCTGGGCCGAGGACAGCACGCTGCCGGCGCGGGCGCCGCGCCGGCCCGGCCGGGTCCCGCGCGAGCGGCCGCACCCGTTCGCCGCCGGCCACGCCACGCTGGCCGGGGTGCTCGGCGACCTCCCGGCCCGGGCCACCTCCGTCCTGCTCACCCTCCCCACCCGGGCCGGCTCGCCGCTCGACTCGCCGGAGCTGGTCCGGACCGCCGTCGCGGAACCGGTCCGCGGCCGGGTCGCCCTCGCCGGCTGGCGGGTCCCCGCCCTGACGTACGCCCCCGACGCCGCCTTCGCCGTGCTGCGGGAGATCGACCTCGGCGCGGCCGTGCCGGGGGCGGACCTGCGTCACCTGGCCGAACTGGCCGACTTCGCCGCCGACCTGGTCACCCGCGGCCGGGTGCTGCCCGGCGTCGCGTCCCCGGCCGGCGCCGCGCCGACTACCAGCGCGGACCCGCCGGCCCGGCCCGGCCCGGTGGACGACGCCGACGGGGTGACCGCCCGGGCGGTCTGGCGGCCCCTGCTGACCGGCACGGACGCCGGCTGGGCCCGGTCCCTGGCCCTCGCGCTGCCGCCGGCCGCCCGCGCCGCCGCCGCTCCGCCCGCCCAGGTCGAACCGGATGCGCCAGTAGGGCCGGGTGCGCGGGTCGAGCCGGGTGGGTTGGTCGAGCCCGGCGCGCTGGTCGCCGACGCGCTGGACGCGCTGACCGACGCCGCGGCCCGGGCCGCCCTCGCGGGGACCGCGCTGACCCGGGGCCTCCGGCCGGGCGGGCCGGTGCCGGCCTGGCTGGCGGCGCTCACCGGCGAGCGCCGGGAGTTCACCGCCGATCCGGCCGGGCTGGACACCCTCCGCGCCGAGCTGGACGCCTGGCAGCGCGACGCCGCCGGGGGCCCGGTGCGGGCCAGCTTCCGCCTGGTTGAGCCGGATCCCGACGAGATCGCCGAACCACTGCTGGTGGTGCCGGCCGACCCCACCGCCGTGGTGGCGCAGGGTGGGCGGTGGCGGGTGGAGTTCGGCCTGCAACCGGCCGACGAGCCGGGGCTGCTGATCGAGGCGGGCCAGGTGTGGCGGTCACCGGGGAGCCTGCCCGCGCTCGCCGTCGCAGACCCGCAGGAGACCCTGCTCGCCGAGCTGGGCCGGGCCAGCCGGCTCTGGCCGGAGCTGGACGACGCGCTGCGTACCGCCACGCCGGAGGGGATGGAGCTGGACCCGGAGGGGGCGCACCGCTTCCTGCGGGAGGGCGCGCCGGTGCTGCACGCGGCCGGCTTCGGGGTGCTGCTGCCGTCCTGGTGGCGGCGGCCGTCGACGCGGTTGGGCGCCCGGCTGCGGGCCCGGAGCCGGACCGCCCCGGGCACCGTCGCCGCCGCCTCCGGCGGGCTGGGGCTGGACGCGCTGGTCGACTACCGGTGGGAGGTCGCCCTCGGCGACCAGCCGCTGACGGCCGAGGAACTGGCCGCCCTGGCCGAGCTGAAGTCCCCGCTGGTCCGGCTGCGCGGGCAGTGGGTCGAGCTGGACCCGAAGCGGCTCGCCGCCGGCCTCCGGCTGCTCCGCTCGACCGGGGAGCTGACCGTCGCCGACCTGCTCCGGCTCGGCCTCGCCGAGACCGACCGGGCGGACGAGCTGCCGGTGCTGGAGGTCAGCGCCGATGGCGCGCTCGGCGAGCTGCTCGCCGGGGCCGCGGAGCGGCGGCTCACGCCGGCCGACCCGCCGCCCGGGTTCCACGGCACGCTGCGGCCGTACCAGCGGCGGGGGCTGGCCTGGCTGGCCTTCCTCCAGTCGCTCGGGCTCGGCGGGATCCTCGCCGACGACATGGGGCTGGGCAAGACCGTGCAGCTGCTCGCCCTGCTGGCCGGGGATCCGCCGGAGGCCGGACCGACCCTGCTGGTCTGTCCGATGTCGCTGGTCGGCAACTGGCAGCGGGAGGCGGCCCGGTTCACGCCCGGGTTGCGCGTACACGTGCATCACGGGGCCGAGCGGGCCCGGGGGGCGGAGTTCCGGACCACCGTGCACGGCGCGGACCTGGTGCTGACCACCTACTCGGTGGCGGCGCGGGACGCGTTCGCGCTCGCCGGCATCGACTGGCACCGGGTGGTGGTGGACGAGGCGCAGGCGATCAAGAACGCGTCGACCCGGCAGGCCGAGGCGGTCCGGTCGCTGCCCGCGCGGCACCGGGTCGCGGTCACCGGTACGCCGGTGGAGAACCGGCTGGCCGACCTCTGGTCGATCATGCAGTTCGCGAATCCCGGACTGCTCGGCCCGGCCGCCACCTTCCGGAAGAAGTTCGCCGAGCCGATCGAGCGGCACGGCGACGACGAGGTGGCCGGCCGGCTGCGCCGGATCACCGGTCCGTTCGTGCTGCGCCGGCTCAAGACGGACTCGTCGATCATCTCCGACCTGCCGGAGAAGCTGGAGATGGAGGTGCTCTGCAACCTCACCGCCGAGCAGGCCGCGCTCTACCGGGCGGTGGTCGACGACATGCTGGCGAAGATCGAGTCCAGCGACGGGATGGAGCGCCGGGGGCTGGTGCTGGCCACCATGACCCGCCTCAAGCAGGTCTGCAACCACCCGGCGCAGCTGCTGCGCGACGGCTCGCCGCTGCCCGGCCGCTCCGGCAAGCTGGAGCGGCTGGAGGAGATCGTCGACGAGGTCCTCGCGGCGGGGGAGAAGGCCCTGCTGTTCACCCAGTACGCCGAGTTCGGCGGCATGCTGCGCGGCCACCTGTCGGCCCGGGTCGGCCGGGAGGTGCTCTTCCTGCACGGCGGCGTCGACAAGGCCGACCGGGACACCCTGGTCACCCGGTTCCAGTCCGCGGACGGACCGCCGCTCTTCGTGCTCTCGCTCAAGGCCGGCGGCACCGGGCTCACCCTCACCGCGGCGAACCACGTGGTGCACGTCGACCGGTGGTGGAACCCGGCCGTCGAGGACCAGGCCACCGACCGGGCGTTCCGGATCGGCCAGCGCCGCCGCGTGCAGGTCCGCAAGTTCGTCTCCGCCGGCACGGTGGAGGAGAAGGTGGCCGCCATGATCGCCGACAAGCGGAGCCTGGCGGGGCGCGTGGTGGGCAGCGGGGAGCAGTGGGTCACCGAACTCTCCACCGGCGCGCTGCGCGAGCTGTTCGCCCTGGAGTCCGGGGCGGTGGTGGAGTGACCACCCCGGACGGGAACGCGAGCGGGCGGTTCGCCGAGTTCGGGCCGCCGCGCCGGGTGGAGGGCGGCCTGCGGGCGCGCAGCACCCGGGGCGCGATCGGGCAGTCCTGGTGGTCTCGCCGGTTCCTGGAGGTGCTGGAGTCCTTCGCCCTCGGCACCCGGCTCACCCGGGGCCGGGCGTACGCGCGCCGCGGTCAGGTGCTCCGGCTGGACATCGCCCCCGGGCTGGTCACCGCCGCCGTGCAGGGCTCCCGGCCCGACCCGTACCCGGTGCGGATCGAGCTGGCCGCCTATCCGGTCGAGCTGTGGGCCCGCATCGAGGCGGAACTCGCCGGGCAGGCGTTCTTCAGCGCCCGGCTCCTCGCCGGCGACCTCCCGACCGAGCTGGAGGAGCTGTTCGCCGGGGCGGGCGCGCCGCTCTTCCCGTCCACCGTGGACGAGTTGACCCAGCGCTGCGGCTGCCCCGACTTCGCGGTGCCGTGCAAGCATCTCGCGGCCACCTTCTACCTGCTCGCCGAGGCTTTCGACGCCGACCCGTTCCAGCTCCTGCACTGGCGCGGCCGCAGTCGGGCCGAGCTGCTCGACCGGCTCCGTATGCTGCGTGCCGCCGCCGGCGAAACCGGTACGCCGGAGACGGTGACCGGTGGGGCCCACGTGGCCACGGCACGGTCCGGTCCGGACCCGGCCGGGCCGGCGACGAGCCGCCCGTCCACCCCGACGGCCGGTCCGGCGCCGACCGGACGGTCGACGGCGGCCGGGGCGGCCCGGGTGCTCGGCGCCCTGCCCGCGGCGTCGCCGGCCGACCCGGTCGACCGGTTCTGGGTGGCGCCGGTGCCGGTGCCCGACCGGCCACCGACCCTCGCGACCGCCCCCGACCTGCTGCTGCGCCAGCTCGGCCCGCCCGGGCCGGCCATCGGCGGCCCGGGGCTGGTCGAACGGCTGCGCCGGGCCTACCGGGACCTCGGCCGGCCCCGGTCGGACCTGCCCACCACCGGCTCTGCGGAGGCGACGCCCACCGACCGGTCGGGGTCGGCGCGGTCACAGCCAGCGCCGTCGGAATCGCCACATCAGACCGGCGTTCGCCAGCAGCACCACGGCGCAGATCGCGCCGGCCAGTCGCCCGGCCAGCACGGTCATCGCCGGCAGTGAGGCCCACAGCACGATCGTCAACAGCATGAGGTACCGGCCCCGGCGGGCGCGCGCCCGATGGTCGAGCCGGGCGAAGAACTGCGGATCGCTCTCCCGCAGCTGGCGGGTGATCTGCTCGAACCTGCGCTGATCCTCTTTGCTGAGCATGGCGGTGCCTTCCCCTCACGGCTTCAGCGGTTCGTCGGCATACCCGCAACGGAGGCGGGTCACGCGCTGCTCCAGCTGCCACTTTCGGCCACGGCGGTGGGGAGGTGGAGGCGGCTCGGCGCGGGTGGGCAGCTTCCGGTCGGACGACCTCAGCGCAGGCTTATCCGCGCCTTAAGTTTGCCTGTGCCGTTGAACGGCGCAAGCAGCGCCACGGCGGTCGAAAACGTTACGTCCCGGCGTTCGGGGGCGACGTCGACCCTGCTGGGATGACGCCGCCCGGGCGGTGCCGGACCGACCGCCCGGCCGGGGCATGAGCACCGTCTTAAGTGCCCTCCGGAGCGCCTTCCGGCCGCCTTGAGCGCCGGGGAACACGTGGCTACTTTCCGTACAACTCCTCCGGCAACAGTCGCCGCCCCTGATGTCCTCCCCGGTCGCAGGCGTGCCGGCGCTCGAAGAAAACGGGATTGGTACATGGCCGACCAGAATGTGCCACCACGTCGACCCCGGGACGACCGCGGGTGGGACGGGCGACAGCACCCCACCTCGGACGGGTACCGCGACCTGGACCACGCGACGACGTACGCCCCCGCCGCCGGCTACGGCGGACCCGCCGGGTACCGCCGTGCCACCACGACCCTCCCCGGCCAGGGATCGCAGTGGGTCGGCCCGGACGGCTTCGGCCGCCAGGGTCACGCCCCGGCGCCCGGCGCGGGACTGCCCAACCTGGACGATGACGGCGAGCCGGGTCGCCGCGGTCGGCGGCGCGCCCTCGCCGCGCTCGGCGGCGCGGCGGTCGTCGCCGGCGGGGCCGCCCTCGCCATGACCCCCCAGGTGCGCGGGCTGTTCCGGGACGACCCGGTGGCCGGCGACGCCACCGGCACCGTGGTCACCGACGGCACCGCCGCCCGGCCCAGCGGGCAGCAGCCGAGCACAGTGCGCACCTACACCGAGCAGAACGAGAGCTACATGGGCTCCCGGGCCGGCGCGGCGCTGAAGCGGAACTCCCCGACCGGCGGCCGGGTCTTCGACGGCCCGGCGGCCGCCGCCGCGGCGACCCGGGTGACCGTGAAGACCGTGCTCGCCAAGGACCCGGTCCGGCACCTGGCCAGCCGGGCCACTTTCGGCGCCACCCCGAAGGTGCTGGCCGACATCAAGCGGCTCGGCATCGACGGCTGGCTGCGCCGGCAGCTCGACCCGGAGAAGATCGCCCCGACCAGGGCCGAGCTGAAGCTCGCCGAGCTGCCCACCCTGAAGCTGACCCCGCAGCAGCTGCGCGACCAGCGGGACCAGCTCAACGAGCGGGGCGCCCAGCCGGAGCGGGAGATGATCGACGGGACCATCGCCCGGCAGATCTGGTCCGACCGGCAGCTCTTCGAGGTGATGGTCGACTTCTGGAACGACTTCCTGCACGTCGCCGCCGAGTTCGACGGCGGTGAGGTCTACCGCAACTCGTTCGACCGGGACGTCGTCCGGGCCCACGCCCTGGGCAGCTACCCGGAGATGCTGATCGCCGCGAACAAGCACCCGGCGCTGCTGCTCTACCTGAATCAGGTCGACTCCCGCAAGGACGCGGTCAACGAGAACCTGGCCCGGGAGAACCTGGAGCTGTACTCGGTCGGCGTCGACGGCGGGTACACCGAGAAGGACGTCCGGCAGGCCGCGATGCTGCAGACCGGCCGGGGCGTCGCCGACGGGAAGTACGTCTTCCACCCGGAGCGGCACTACGTGGGCAGGGTGAAGATCCTCGGCTTCAGCCACCCGAACAGCTCGGCGGACCCGAAGGTCGCCGACCGGGTGATCGACCAGTACATCGCCTACCTCGCGCTGCACGCGTCGACGGCCCGGTACGTGGCCCGCAGCCTGGCCACCCGGTTCGTCTCGGACACCCCGCCCAAGTCCCTGGTGGACCGCCTGGCCAAGACTTACGCGGCGAACAAGGGCCTGATCAAGCCGGTGCTGATGACGCTCTTCAGCTCGTCGGAGTTCTGGGCCGCGGTGGGCCAGAAGGTGCGCCGGCCGATGGAGTACCTGGTCGCCACCTACCGGACCCTCGGGGTCCGGCCGGAGGCGTCGCCCGGTTTCCAGGGCGACAACCGGCGCACCCCGTACGCGCAGGGCCTGCGGCAGATCCAGGACAAGATGCGCGAGCTGGGCCAGTACCCGATGGGCAAGCCCACCCCGGACGGCTACGCGGACGTCTACGTCGCCTGGACCTCGGCCGGCACCATGGTCGACGGCTGGAACGAGGCCGGCGAGCTGCTCGGCGGCTGGCGCAAGCAGTTCACCTACACCGCGCCGGAGAAGCTGGTGGCGCGCCCGCCGGCCACCGCCGGGGCGTACGTGGACGAGCTGGCCGAGCGGCTGGTGCACCAGAAGCTGAGCGGCAAGGAGAAGGCACTGATCCTCGGCGTCGCCGGAGTCCCGGCGACCACGAAGGTCGACGCCACGTTCAACGGGGCCGTCGCCGCCGTCGCGCGGACGATCCTCGCTTCCCCCCAGCACCACCTCCGGTGAGGCATTCGATGGAGAAGACCGTGTACTCGTATCCCCTGCACCCCGAATGCCCGGACCTGCGGCGGCTGGCCGACAACCCGGCCGAGGCGCTGCTGCGCGCGGAGGTCGACATCGTCGCGGCGGAGAACGCCGCCGAGGCGGACCGCTACCGACGGCTGGAGGAGCTGGAGGAGGCCCAGCAGGACGGGCGCGGCGTCACCCGGCGCACCTTCGTCGCCGGGGCCGCCGCCACCGCCACCGCGCTGGCCACCGCCCAGTTCGTCACCACCTCGGCGTCCTTCGCGGCGACCAGGACGGGCACCCTGATCCACGTCTTCCTCTACGGCGGGCTGGACGGGCTGAGCCTGGTCGCCCCGGCCGACGACCCGGTCCTCGGCAAGGCCCGGCCGGACCTGCTGCTCGGCAACGACTCGCTGGCCCTGGGCCGCGGCTTCAAGCTGACCAGCGCCTTCGCCCCGCTGGAGAAGTGGCTCAGGGCCGGGCAACTCGGCTTCGTCCCGGCGGTCTCCGACCCCCGGCTGTCCCGCAGCCACTTCCAGGCCGCCGACGCCTGCAACCTGGGCGGCCTGCCGGGCGAGACCGGTGGCCGGGGCTGGCTGGACAGCCTGGTCGACGCGCTCGGCAAGGGCACCGCGTTCCGCAGCGTGGGCATCGGCAGCACGCTGCCCCGGTCGCTGGTCGGCGTCAACGGCGCGCTCTCCCTGACCAGCGTCGGTGAGCTGCGGCTCAACGGCGACGAGAAGTACCGGGCCGCCACCGAGAGGGCGATCCGCGGGCTGTTCACGGGGATCAACCACCCGGTGGAGGAGGCGGTCATCGAGGGGATGGGCGCGCTGGCCACCGCCCAGAAGCTCGCCGCCAAGCCGTACCAGGCCGCCGCCGGGGTGAAGTACGAGGGCGTCGGGTACGCGTTCCAGCAGCTCGCCCAGCTGATCAAGGGCGGGGCGAACGTGCGGGTCGCTACCGTCGGCATGGGCGGCTACGACACCCACGAGAACCAGGGCACCCAGGACGGCGGGAACCTGTGGCGGCGGCTCAACGAGCTGGCCGCCGCGATGGCCGCGTTCTTCACCGACCTCGGCGACCGTGCCGCCGACGTGACGATCATGGTGTCCAGCGAGTTCGGCCGCCGGGTCGGGTCCAACGGCGGCGGCACCGACCACGGGCACGGTGGGGTGGTGACGATCCTGTCCGGGCGTAAGCTCGCCGGGTCGCTGCTCGGCAGGTGGAACGGGTTGAACGATCTGGACTCGGGCGACGTACCCGAGTACAACAACATGTTCAACGTCTACGGGTCCGTGGCCCAGGGCCGGTTCCGCCTCACCACGGCGGAAGTGGACAAGGTCTTCCCCCGGCAGAAATACGTACCCATGAAGTTGTACGCGTGACATATCAGGACACCTGCGCCGCCGGCCGCCGTACCGGGACCTCCCCGGAGTACGGCGGCCGTTCGGCTGCCCCCGTACCCCCGCCGCCGGCGCTGCCCCGCCGGGGGGCCGGCGGCCGGCGGGCCCTGGTGGCCCTGTTCTGGCTCGGCCTGGTGGCCGCGGTGCTGCCCTGGTGGCTGGACACCCCGGCCGGTTCCTTCGCCGGCACCACCGACGACCTCACCGCGGCCGGCCGGATCACCGGCCTGGTCGCCGGCTACCTGCTGCTGGTCCAGGTGGCGATGATGAGCCGGCTCGGCGTGCTGGAACGCTGGGTCGGCGGGGAGCGGCTGTCCCGCCTGCACCGGGACGTCGGCGCCACCCTGCTCGTCGCGGTGCTCGCCCACCTCTCGCTGATCGTGGTCGCCTACGCCGGCCTGGAGGAGAAGTCTATCCTCGGTGAGGTCGGCTCGCTGCTGCGCGACTACGAGGACATGGTCTCCGCGTTCGTGGCCGCCGGCATCATGGTGCTGGTTGGGTTCACCGGCATCCGGGCGGTCCGCACCGTCCTGCCCTACGAGTTCTGGTACCACCTGCACCTGACCAGCTACGCCGCCCTGCTGCTCGGCTTCGGCCACCAGTTCAGCAACGGCGCCCAGCTCTACGAGCCCGGGCCGGTCCGCACCGGCTGGATCGCCGCGTACCTCCTGGTCCTCGCCGCGCTGATCTGGGGTCGGGTGGTGGCCCCGTTGCACTTCAACCTGCGGCACCGGCTGCGGGTCGCGGACGTGGTGGCGGAGAGCCCCGACACCATCTCGATCTACCTGACCGGTCGCCGGCTGAACCAGATCGACATGCTCGGCGGGCAGTACTTCCGTTGGCGTTTCCTCAACGTCGGCGGCTGGTGGCAGTCCCACCCGTTCTCGCTCTCCGCCGCGGCCAACGGCCGCTGGCTCCGGCTGACCGTGAAGGTCGTCGGTGGGCACACCGCCGACCTGCGTGACCTCCGACCGGGCACCCTGGTCTGGGCGGAGGGCCCGTCGGGCACCTTCACCGCCGCCCACCGCACCCGGGAACGCGCCCTGCTGATCGCCGGCGGCAGCGGCATCGCCCCGCTGCGGGCGATGCTGGAGGAGCTGCCGCCGGGCGCCGCGCTGATCTACCGCGCCCGCACCCCGGCCGACGTGTTGCTCCATCCGGAGCTGGACTGGCTGGCCCAGGCCCGGCGGACCTCCGTCTGGTACGTCATCGGCTCCCGCGACGATCCCGGCCCCCGCCAGGTGATGAGCCCGGAGGGACTGCGCCGGCTGGTGCCGGACGTGACCCGCCGCGACGTCTACCTCTGCGGGCCCGCCGGGCTGGTCGACGAGGCGGTCCGGGTGCTGCGCCGCGCCGGCGTCCCCCGCCGGCAGATCCACCTGGCCACCTTCGAGCTGTAGAAAGGCACTCCTGGAATGCGTCGCGCCGTCCTCGCGATCACCGGCCTGGCCGCCAGCACCGCCGCGCTGGTGGTGCTCAAGGGTTCCCCGGGCGCCAGCCAGGTCGCTCAGGACCTGCCCGCCGACCAGGCGTCCGTGGCGCCGGGCGCGTCCGGGCCCGCGCCCGGAGTGACCCCGACCCCCGGCTCCGCCTCCGGCCCGGCCCCTTCGGTCCCGCCCAGCGCCGGGGCCAGCCGCACCCCGGGCACGAAGAAGACCGACACCACCGCCAGGGCGACCACGGCCGCGCCCCGGACCACCACCACCGCGCCCAGGCCGAGCACCCGTACCGTGACCGGGCCGTCGGTCACCTACAAGTACGGCTCCCTGCAGGTGCGGATCACCCTGAGCGGGACCCGGATCGTCGACGCCACCGCCGTCGGCATGCCGGTGGGCGGGCAGTCGGGCCTGCGCAGCGACGACGTGCAGGCCCGCTACAGCGGCACTTCGGGGGAGGTGGTGGCGAAGCAGAGCGCCAACCTGGACACCGTCTCCGGGGCCACCTACACCAGCACCGCATACCGGCAGTCGCTCCAGGCCGCGATCGACAAGGCCTGAGCCAGTGGTGGAGGTGACGGCGTCGCGCGCCCGTCCGGGCCTGCGCCGGGTCGAGCAGATCATGGGTACGGCGATCAGCCTGGACCTGGCCGACGACCTGCCTGCCGCGACCCTGCACCAGCTGGCCGAGGAGACCTTCCGTTGGCTCCGGGAGGTCGACGCCCGGTTCAGCACCTACCGGGAGGACAGCGAGGTGTGCCGGTTCGACCGGGGTGAGCTGCCGCTCGCCGAGGCGTCGGCGGACCTGCGGGCGGTGCTGGAGCGGTGCGCCGACCTCTGGGACGCCACCGACGGCTTCTTCGACGCGTACGTCACCGGGCGGCTGGATCCCTCCGGCTACGTGAAGGGCTGGTCGGCGCAGGTCGCCTCGGACCGGCTGCTCGCCGCCGGCGCGCCCAACCACTGCGTCAACGCCGGCGGCGACGTGCGGGTACGCGGCCACTCCGCGACCGGCGAGCCGTGGCGGATCGGCGTCCGGCACCCGTGGGACCCGTCGGCCACCTGCCTGGTGCTCAGCGGCACTGACCTGGCGGTGGCCACCTCGGGGGTGTACGAGCGCGGTCAGCACGTGCTGGACCCCCGCCGGGGCGCCCCCGCCCCGGGCCTGCGCTCGGTCACCGTGGTCGGCGCGGACCTCGGGGTCGCCGACGCGTACGCCACCGCCGCCGTGGCGATGGGCCGGTCCGGGATCGGCTGGCTGGACCGCCTCCCGGACCACGGGCACGCGGTGGTCACCGACGACGCCCGCCTCCTCCACTCCACCCGCCTGTCCCTCGTCGACTGATCCGGGGCCCCGGGGATCAGCGCAGGGGGCGGTGGGTGGTGGCGGGGCGGGAGCCGGGCGGGCGGGGGCGGCCGGGGCGGGTGCCCCACGGGCGGGTGCCGGCCCAGCCGTACGGGCGGCGCCGGGGCCGCCATGGCTCGGTGCCGCCGGTGTGGCGTGCCGCGTCGTCCCTGGACATGGTCTACCCCCGCTCACGGGCGTCGGTGCGCCGTCACCCGGTTCAACGAGGTCGACGCGGCCGGGGTCGCTGTCGCAGGGCGGTCGTTCACCCGGCCGGGCGGCGGTCGGTCACCAGCCGCGGCGCGGCAGCGGTAGTTGGCCGGGGAGCAGGTCGGAGGCGAGCGTCACCCCGGCCGCCCGTAACGCGTCGATCAGCGCGTTCTGCACCAGGTAGGAGTCGGGCAGCTGCCAGCGGGCCTGTTCGGGGGCGACGGCCCAGCGGACGACGCCCTCCGGCAGCCGGGTCGGCGGCGCCGGGATCCACGAGCCCGGGCCGTGCCGGACCACGTGGAAGCAGTGTTCCAGCTCGGGCCGGAGCGGGTCGGCGGGGCGGACCAGGAACATCCACCGGCCGGTGGGGGTGACCAGGACCGGCCCGCGTACTCCGAAGCCGGCGGGGTGGGTCGCGACGGCGTCCAGCACGTGGCGGCCGAGGTGGGCGGAGACCTCCAGCACGTCGAAGGAGCGTCCGGTGGGGAGCAGCACCCCGTGCGGGCGGCTGCGCCACCAGGTGACCACCCGGGCCGGGTCGGCGGTCGCCGCCTGTTCCCAGTTCTCCAGCGCCGGGTGGCAGCCGACCGTGGGACAGCCCGCCCGGCCGCAGACGAAGCGGCTGTTGGCGAGGCAGGCGCCGGGGGTCACCGCCCAGCCGTGCCCGGCGTAGCGGACCGCGACCCGGCGCAGCCGGACCCGCTCCAGGAGCGACAGGTGAGCGACGCCCGGTCCGACATTCCCCCACATGTGTGCCATCTCCTCTTGCCCTGCCCGGCTGTCCCCACGTCACATGTCGAACGCCGTCACTGCCGTAACCCACGATCGTTGAGCTGACGAACGGCCCATGCAACTTGCACGAAAAGTACGAGGACTGGCTGGATGGCTGACGTACAGACTGTGCGACCAGCGAAAACCTGGTGACGTGGGGAGATCGGCCGACACCGCGAGGGGGAGGACACGATGGACGAACTACCCATAGGCCGACGGGTGGCATATTGGCGCGGCCGGCGCAAGATGTCCCAGCAGGTCTTCGCCGACCGGCTCGGCAAGTCCAAGAGCTGGGTGGACAAGGTCGAGCGCGGCGTCCGGCGGCTGGACAAGTTCTCCGTCCTCTACGAGATCGCCGACATCCTCCAGGTCGACGTCCAACTGCTGCTCGGCAAGGACCCGGAGCGGCGTACCGACGCGTTGAACTGCATCGACCAGGTCGAGGTCGAGGAGATCCGGGCCGCGCTGGAGCGGTACGACTCGATGAGCGCCTACTTCGACGCCGCCCCGTACCCGCCGCCGCTGGCCGACATGCGCAAGGCGGTCAACCACGCCTGGCTCACCTACCAGTACGGCCGCTACGGGATGCTCACCCGCGCCCTGCCGAAGCTGCTGCGCGACGCCCAGGCGGCCGACGCCGGCTACGGCGGCGACCAGGCCCGGGAGTCGGCCCACCTGCTCGGGCAGGTCTACCAGATCGCCTCCTCGGTGCTGCGCAAGCTCGGCGAGTGCGACCTGGCCTGGCTGGCCGCGGACCGTTCGATGGCGGTCGCCCAGCGGGCTGACGACCAACTGCTGGCCGGCATCGCCACCACCCGGGTCTGCAACGCGCTGGTCGCCATGGGCCGGGCCCGGCCGGCGCTCGAACTCAACGTCAACATCGCCAACCGGCTCGCCCCGGGCGGCGGCAACGACGCCTCCCCGGGCCGGCTCTCCGTCTACGGCATGCTGCTGCTTCAGGGCGCGATGGCTGCCGCCCGGATCGGCGACTCCGCCACGGTGGACGACCTGCTCACCGGCGCGCAGGAGGCGGCGACGCTGCTCGGCGGCGACCAGAACCACTACTGGACCTCGTTCGGCCCGACCAACCTGGAGCTGCACCGGGCCGCCGCCGCGGTGGAGCTGGGCGACGGCGGGCGGGCGGTGGAGATCCACCACGCCATCGCCGAGCCGGCGTTCAACGCGCTGCTGCCCGAGCGGCGGGCGCACCACCTGCTGGACATCGCCCGGGGTTACGCGCAGCTCGGCGACGTGGCGAACGCGGGGGAGATGCTGCTGCGCGGCGACCGGCTGGCGCCGTCCGAGATCCGCTGCCGGCCGATCGCCCACGAGGTGATGGCGGACGTCCTCCGTCGCACCCGGGGTACGCCGCCTCCGCCGATCGCGGAGTTGGCTGAGCACATGGGAGTCGGGGTATGAGCGTGGTGCCGGTCGAATGAACGGTCCGCGCAGCAGCGACGGGCGCCGCGAGGTGCTCTACGTCATCGCCTGCGGTTCGCCGCTGGCTCGGCACGTGGGTCGGCTGGTCGAGCTGGCCCAGCAGGACGGGTGGGACGTCTGCGTGGTCACCACGCCGGACGGCGCGAAGTTCGTGGACCGGACCGCGCTGGCCCGGCAGACCGGTCATCCGGTCCGCACCCACTACAAGAACCCGGGCGATCCCGACGTGCTGCCGGCGGCGGACGCGATGCTGGTCTGCCCGGCGACGGTCAACACGGTCAACAAGTGGGCGGTAGGGATCACCGACACCCTCGCCCTCGGGCTGTTGATCGAGGGCCAGGGACTCGGGTTGCCGATCGCCGCGGTGCCGTACACGAACATGGCGATGGCCGCCCATCCGGCGTTCCGGGCCAGCCTCGGTCGGCTGCGGGAGTGGGGGGTGGCGGTGGTCTTCGGCGACCACGTCGTACCGCTGCACCCGCCCGGCACCGGGGAGCGCCATCTGGACGCCTTTCCGTGGGCCGCCGGCCTGGCGGCGCTGCGCGGCGTGCGCCGTCCGGTCGCCCCGGTCGGCTGAGCCGGGGACCGATGGCCTCGGGGCGCGCGGCGGGGTCGTCCGCCGGGGTCGGCCGGCGCGGCGCCCGGTCGTGCGCGGGGCGCGTCCCGGTGGTCCAGGGCGTGTGTCACGCCCCGCGCCGGTAAGCTGGCCGGCCGTGAGCACTACGGGATCCCCGCCCTCCGTGGCCGACGTGGTGGCCGTGCTGGACGGCCGCTACCCGCCCGCCTGGGCGGAGGAGTGGGACCGGGTCGGCCTGGTGCTCGGCGAGCCCAGCACCGGGGTACGCCGGGTCGCCTGCGTGGTGGACGTGGTGCCCGAGACGGTGGACGAGGCGCTCGCCGCCGGGGCCGACATGATCGTCGCCCACCACCCGCTGCTGCTGCGCGGGGTCTCGTCGGTCGCCGCGACCACGTACAAGGGGCGGATCGTCCACCGGTTGATCAGGGCGGACGTGGCGCTGTACGTGGCGCACACCAACGCCGACGTGGCCGATCCCGGCGTCTCCGACGCCCTGGCGGCCCGGTTCGGGCTGACCGGGCTGCGCCCGCTGCACCGGCCGCGCCCCGGCTCCGCGGCCGACGGCCCGGGGCGGGGCATCGGCCGGATCGGTGAGCTGCCCACCCCGATGACCCTCGCCGAGCTGACCCGGCAGGCCGCCGCGGTGCTGCCCGTCACCGCCTGGGGAGTTCGCGCCGCCGGGGATCCCGGGCGTATGGTTCGTACCCTCGCCGTCAGCGGCGGCTCCGGGGACAGCTTCCTCGCCGAGGCGTCCGTCGCCGGGGTGGACGCGTTCCTCACCGCCGACCTGCGCCACCACCCCGCCGGTGAGCACCTCGCCGCCGGCGGCCCCGCCCTGCTGGACGCCGCCCACTGGGCGACCGAACGCCCCTGGTTGGACGACCTGGCCGCCCACCTGCGGGCCGCGCTGGGCGTCGAGACCGTGGTGTCCGACCTGGACACCGACCCGTGGACCGTGCACGCCGCCGCACCCGTCCCGACGACAAGGAGCCCCGCCCGTGAAGGCTGACCCGAAGGTGCAGCGCCGGCTGCTCGACCTCCAGGCGATCGACACCGCCCTCGCCCAGCTCGCCCACCGCCGCCGGTCGCTGCCGGAGCGGGCCGAGCTGGAGGCCCTCGCGCGGGAACTCTCCGCGCTGGAGGACGAGCGGGTCCGCGCCCAGGTGGCCGTCGACGACCTGGACCGGGACATCGCCCGGCTGGAGAAGGACGTCGACCAGGTGCGGGCGCGCAAGAGCAAGGACGAGGCCCGGCTCGCCGCCGGTAGCGGCCCGGCCCGGGAGCTGGAGGCGCTGCAGCACGAGCTGGTCTCGCTGAACCGCCGGCAGAGTGACCTGGAGGACGCCGAGCTGGAGCTGATGGAGCAGCGGGAGACCGCGCAGGGGGTGCTCGACGGCATCGAGCGGCGGATGGCCGAGGCCCGGGACCGGCGCGCCGCGACGGAGCAGCGCCGCGACGACAGCCTCGCCGAGATCGGCAAGGAGGAGGAGTTCAAGCGCTCGGCCCGCCAGCCGCTCGTCGGTGACCTCCCGGCCGACCTGGTCGGCCTCTACGACAAGATCCGCGAGGACACCGGGCTCGGGGCGGCGCTGCTCACCGCGGGCCGCTGCGGCGGGTGTCGACTGGAGCTCTCCGGCGCCGACCTGGCCCGGATCCGCAAGGCCGACCCGGACGACGTGGTCCGCTGCGAGGAGTGCCGGCGGATCATGGTCCGTACCAACGAGTCGGGCCTGTAGCCGCCGTGGCGGTGCGCGCGGTCGTGGTCGAGGCCGACGGCGGGTCCCGGGGCAATCCCGGTCCTGCCGGTTACGGCGCGGTGGTCCGTGACCCGGAGACCGGCGAGGTGCTCGCCGAGCGCTCCGAGTCGATCGGCACCGCCACCAACAACGTCGCGGAGTACCGCGGCCTGATCGCCGGGCTGGAGGCCGCCGCCGAGCTGGGCGCGTCCGAGGTCGAGGCGCGGATGGACTCCAAGCTGGTGGTCGAGCAGATGTGCGGCCGCTGGCAGATCAAGCACCCGGGCCTGCGGCCGCTCGCCGCCCAGGCGGCCGGGCTGGTCGCCCGGTTCGCGAACGTCCGCTTCAGCTGGGTCCCCCGGGAGCGCAACAAGCACGCCGACGCCCTCGCCAACGCCGCGATGGACGTCGCCGCCGGGAAGGCCCCGAGCCGGGCCGCCGTCGCGCCGCCGCGGATCGTGGAGCCGCCGCGCGAGGTCGCCGGCCCCGACTCGGCGGCCCGCGCGGCCGCCCGCGAGGTGGCCGCCCGGGCGGCCACCGGACGCACCACCGGCACCGACCCGGCCACCATCCCCGCCTCCTGGGAGCCGCGCCCCACCGAGGAGGCCACCCGGCTCATCCTGGTCCGGCACGGGGAGACCGAGCGGACCGTGCAGAAGCGCTACTCCGGCCGCGGCGACGTGCCGCTGACCGACCGCGGCCGGGCCCAGGCCCGGGCCACGGCCGCCCGGGTGGCCGCGCTCGCCTCGACCGTCGCGGCCGTGGTCAGCTCACCGCTGTCCCGCTGTACGGCCACCGCCGAGGTGATCGCCGCAGCCGTCGGCAACCCGCCGGTACGCCCCGACGACGACCTGATCGAGTGCGACTTCGGGGCCTGGGAGGGTTGCACCTTCGCCGAGGTGCGCGAGGGCTGGGCGGGCGAACTGGACGCCTGGCTCGCCTCGACCCGGGTCGCCCCACCGGAGGGGGAGTCGTTCGTCGCCGTCGCCGAGCGGACCAGCCGGGCCGTCGACCGGCTGCGCGCGGCGTACCCGGGGGAGACCGTGGTGGTGGTCTCGCACGTCTCGCCGATCAAGTTGGTGCTGCGTGACGCCCTCACGGCCGGCGACGCCTTCCTGCACCGGCTGTACCTGGACACCGCCGGCATCTCGCTGCTCGACCTGTATCCGGACGGCGGCGTCGCGGTCCGTTCGGTCAACGACACCGCCCACCTCACCGGTTTCTGACCAGGGTCGCCGGGCGGTGGCCGTCACCGCTCGGCGCAGCCGGAACGCCGTTCGGCGCACCGCCGTCGCACCGCTGAACGTGACCGCGCTCACAGGGTCGTAGCCTCCGGCCGTCACATGGCGAGTTACGACTTTCCCGGAGGTGTGTCACATGGCAGCACCCGAACCGGAGGCGCCGACCTCGGTGCGATCCAGGGCGAAGGACCACAGTCCCTGGAACTGGTTGCTTTTCATACCGATCGTGGTGCCGCTGATCCCGGCCTTCTTCAACGCCGACTCACCCCGGCTGTTCGGGTTCCCGCGCTTCTACTGGCTGCAGCTGGCCTGGATCATCCTCGGCGTGGCCACCACCACGCTGGTCTACCAGATGACCAAGAAGCGGGGTGACCGGTGATGCGCGACCACCTGACCGAGATCATCGTCTTCACGTTCCTCTTCCTGCTGGTCAGCGCGATGGGCTTCGTGGCGGCCCGCTGGCGGGCGCCGCGAGACATGGCCCACCTTGACGAGTGGGGGCTGGGCGGCCGCAACTTCGGCGGCTGGATCACCTGGTTCCTCGTCGGCGGTGACCTCTACACCGCGTACACGTTCGTGGCGGTGCCGGCGCTGATCTTCGGCGCGGGCGCGGCCGGCTTCTTCGCCGTGCCGTACACGATCGTCATCTACCCGCTGGTGTTCCTGGTGCTCTGCCGGCTCTGGTCCGTGTCGCACCGGCACGGCTTCGTCACCCCGGCCGACTTCGTCCGCAACCGGTTCGACTCGCCGATCCTGGCGCTGCTGATCGCCATCACCGGCATCGTCGCCACGATGCCGTACATCGCGCTGCAGCTGGTCGGCATCGAGGCGGTGCTCAAGACGATGGGCGTGACGGGTGACAACGCCCTCGCGCGGCACCTGCCGATCATCATCGCGTTCGCGATCCTGGCGGCCTACACCTACCAGTCCGGGTTGCGCGCGCCGGCGCTGATCGCCTTCGTCAAGGACTCGCTGATCTACATCGTGATCCTGGTGGCGATCATCTACCTGCCGTACAAGCTGGGCGGCTGGGGCGACATCTTCAACGCGGCCGACGCCAAGTTCAAGGCGTCACCCGCCCCCGGGGACGGGATCCTGCTCAACGCCAACAACCAGCTCCAGTACGTCACCCTGGCGCTCGGCTCGGCGCTGGCGCTCTTCCTCTACCCGCACAGCATCACCGGCGTGCTGGCCAGCCGGAACCGGGACGTGATCAAGCGGAACATGTCCGCGCTGCCGGCGTACAGCCTGCTGCTCGGGCTGATCGCGCTGCTCGGCTACATGGCCATCGCGGCGGGGGTGAAGCCGCTGCCGGGCGCCAAGGCGGGCAGCGTGGACAGCAACACCGTGGTGCCGCTGCTGTTCGACCAGCAGTTCCCGGGCTGGTTCGCCGGCGTCGCGTACGCGGCGATCGGCATCGGCGCGCTGGTGCCGGCGGCGATCATGTCGATCGCGGCGGCGAACCTGTTCACCCGCAACATCTACAAGGAGTACCTGAAGCGGGACGCCACCCCGGCGCAGGAGGCGCAGGTCTCGAAGGTGACCTCGCTGCTGGTCAAGGTGGGCGCGCTGGCGTTCATCATCTTCCTCGACCCGCAGTTCTCCATCGACCTCCAGCTCATCGGCGGCGTGATCATCCTCCAGACGCTGCCGGCAGTGGCGCTGGGCCTCTACACCCGCTGGTTCCACCGGGGCGCGCTGATCGCCGGCTGGGTGGCCGGCATGGGGCTCGGCATGTGGATGCTCTACCAGGTCGCGAATCCGACGACCGGGAAGAAGCACTTCGCCGGCTCGGCCTTCCCGCTCTCCGAGTTCGGCTTCGACACCAAGAAGACGATCTACGTGGGCATCGTGGCCGTGCTGGTCAACCTGGTGGTGGCCGCGCTGTTGACCCTGGTCCTGCGGGCCGCGAAGGTCACCGACGGGGTGGACCACACCACGCCGGACGACTACTTCGCCGACGAGGGCGACCCCCGGGTCACCTCCGGCACCGAGCGCGACGCTGACTCCGCCCGGGAGCCGGTCGCCTGAGGCCGACGACGCGCCCCCGCCACCGATCGGGTGGCGGGGGCGCGTCGTGGCGTCAGCGGCGCCGGTTGCGGGACTCGAGGGCGCCGTTGAGGCGGTGCAGCATCTCCGCGAGGGTCTCCCGGTCGTCGGCGCTCCAGTCGGCCAGGATGTCGCCGTAGAGGCGGGTGCGGGCCGCCTGCACGGCGGCCATCCGTTGCAGGCCGGCGTGGGTGGCGGAGATCACCGTGCCGCGCCCGTCGGTCGGGTCCGGGGCGCGGGCGATCAGGCCGTCCCGCTGCATGGCCGAGACCTGGCGGGTGACCGTGGAGCCGTCCAGGTTTAGCTTCGCGGCCAGCGCCGAGACGTTCTGCGGGCCGGCGTTGGCCAGGTGCCGCAGGATCACGTACGCCGCGCGGTCCAGCAGCCGGTGCTCCATCGTGCCGGTGCCCCGCCGGGTGGCCTCCCCGAGTCGCAGCAGCAGCGCCACCTCGGTCTCGATCCGACCGAGCGTGACCTCGTCCCGAGCCGTTCCCGTCGTGTGGTCGTCCTTCATAGCTGTATGATACAACGGAATTACCTGTACGATACAGCTATCTGCCCTGGGAGGCGGAGTGGATCGGCGATCCGAACCCAACCGCAGTGCCATCTACGCCACCGTCACGGTGGCGTTCCTCGCGATCTCCGGCATCGCCGTGGTCGACCCGATCCTGCCGGCCATCGGCGCCGACATCGGGGTCAGCGCCTGGCAGATCGAGTTGCTCTTCACGGCGTACATCGCGCTCATGGCCGTCGGCATGATCCCCGCGACCCTGGCCAGCGGCCGGTTCGGATTCAAGCCCGTGCTGATCACCGGGGTGTCGGTGGTCGGCCTGGCCGCGGTCCTCGCGTCGTTCAGCCACAACATCGTGCAGCTCTCCGTGCTGCGGGGCGTGTGGGGCCTGGGTAACGCGATGTTCTTCGCCACCGCCATGGTCGTCCTGGTCAACCTCGCCATCGACCGGGAATGGGTGGTCGGTCTCTTCGAGACCGCCCTCGGCCTCGGGTTCGCCGTGGGGCCGCTGCTCGGCGGTCTGCTCGGCCACGTGAGCTGGCGGCTGCCGTTCTTCGTCTGTGGCGTCTTCATGGTCGTCGCGCTCGCCGTGGCGTCCCGCAGGCTGCGCGAACCGGACACCAAACTGCCGCCCGTCAAGATCCGGTCGATCTTCGCCACCTACCGGAAGCCGGCGTTCCTCGCGCTCTGCGTGGTGACCGCCGCCTACAACTTCATCTTCTTCGTGGTGCTCGGCTACACCCCGCTCTTCCTGCGCCTCGAGGTGGTGCCGCTGGGGCTGGCCTTCACCGCCTGGGGCCTGGGGCTCGCCGCCGGCATCCTGGTGATCGGCCACCGCCTGGCGCACCGGATCGGAGCGGTGCAGACCATCGGTGTCGCCCTCGCCGGCCTGCTCGTCTGCCTGGTGCTTTTCGCCACCTCGCACAGCACCGCTCGGTCCCTCGTCGTCCTGGTCCTCGCCGGACTCTGCATGGGGCTCGCCAACGCCAACCTGACCGACCTCGCGCTGGGCCTCGGCTCATCCGACCGGCGGATCGCCACCGGCGCGTTCAACCTGGTCCGGTGGGGCGCCGCGGCACCGGCCCCGATCATCTCCGGCAAGCTCGCCGAGCACAGCCTCGCCCTGCCGTTCTGGGTGGGTGCGCTGGTGCTCGCCGTGGGGGCGCTGGTCTACCTCGCCTTCGCGCACGTGATGGCGGCCGGCTACGGCGAGCGGGTGCTCTGGGCCCGCTGGAACCGCGCCGCCCGGGACGCCGAGCACGCCCCCGAGGAGCCGGTCGGCGAGGCGTACTGAGCTTTCCCCTCCGCCCCTGGTCGAACCGCCCCGGCGCAGCGTCGCGCCCGGGCGGTTCGGCATCTCAGGGCAACCCGCGCCGGTCTCAGCGCAGCGCGCGCCAGAGCAGGTAGAGGCCGATCGCCGTGCCGAAGACCACGATCAGGGTCTTCAGCACCACCGGCGGCAGCCGGCGGACCAGCCGGGCGCCCGCGTACCCGCCGACCAGCGTCGCCGGCGCGACCACCGCGACGGCCGCCCAGTTGACCGGGCCGAAGAGCGCGAAGACGACCAGCGTGGTCAGCCCCACCACCGCGGAGATCAGATTCTTGATCGCCGACACCCGGGCCAGCGTGGTGTCCAGCACCAGGGCCAGGCCGGCGACCAGCATCACCCCGAGCGCCGCGCCGAAGTAGCCGCCGTACACCGCGCCGAGCCCGACCATGGCCTGCACCGTGACGGTACGGCGGCGCGGGCTCAGGCCGGCCGGGTGACCGACCAGCCGGCGCAGCGGATCCTGGAAGGCCAGCACGGCGGTCGCGCCCAGCACCAGGAACGGCACCACCAGCTCGAACGCGCGCGCCGGGGTGGCCAGCAGCAGCAGGCAGCCGAGCACGGTGCCGGCGATCGTGGTGGGCACCAGCGTGGCCATCCGCCGGGCCGGCGGCAGGTCCGCGTGGCTGCCCGCGACGCTGGCGACGTACCCGGGAAAGACCGACACCGAGTTGCTGACGTTCGCCGGCACCGGGGGCAGCCCGACCGCGATCAAGGCCGGGAAGGTGATGAGGGAACCGCCCCCGGCCACCGCGTTCACCGTGCCCGCGGCGAGACCGGCGGCGAGCAGGAGCGCGGCGTCGGAGAGATCCATGGTCCCGGAGGCTAGTACCCGCGACCCGCCAGCGCAGTTCCGGCTCGTTCCGGTGCGCGCCCGGTACGCCCCCCCGCGTGGGCTGCCGGGGCGGAAATGACCGCGGACGCTGCGTCGTTAGGATGAGTGCGCGACGGACGAGTCGACCGGGCGGTCGCGTCGACGGGCTTCGGCCCGTCGCCGAGGAACGTCCGGACTCCACAGGGCAGGGTGGTTGCTAACGGCAACCCGGGGTGACCCGCGGGACAGTGCCACAGAAAACAGACCGCCGGCCCTATATGGGACGGTAAGGGTGAAACGGTGGGGTAAGAGCCCACCAGCATCCCGGGTGACCGGGATGGCTCGGTAAACCCCACCCGGAGCAAGGCCAAGAAAGGGCCGTCACCGCAAGATGACGGTCCGCGCAGACGCTTGAGGGCTGCCCGCCCGATGTCTGCGGGTAGGCCGCTGGAGCCTGCCGGCGACGGCAGGCCGAGATGGATGGCCGCCGCCGACGACGTCCTTCGGGATGGCGTCGGTCACAGAATCCGGCGTACAGGTCGACTCGTCCGTCGCCCACCAGGTCACCGCCTCGATCAAGGCGGTGACCTCGGCGTATACCGGGCAGTCAATGGCCGTTCAGCGCCGGCTTGTGCGCCCCTGATGCGGAGGCCCTGATCCGATCCGCCTCGGCGGCTCTGGCCTCGTGGGCCACCTGACAACCCGTGACGTCGTCATCCTTCGGCTTCAACTCGTGACCTTGCGTCCAAGCCTGAGCCGGGACGCCCCTCTCGATCGTCAGTGACGAGCGGGGCGACCGGTGGATCAGGAAGTTGCCGGGGGGTGCCGGACGAACAGCACCGTCGGGATCACCATGACGAGCAGGACGACGCCGCCGACGAGCCAGCCGAGGTGAAGGGCGTCGGTGAAGGCCCGCGGCACGGCCAGGGAGAGCGTGTGTGCCAGCGGGGCCGGGAGCTGACCCGTGCTGCCGCCGTGCGTGGCTCCCGCGACGACCGCTTCGGACGTGTCGGACGGCACTCCGGCCGTCGCGAGCTGCTCGTGCAGGTACTTCGGGAAGCGGGTCGTCGCGAGGGTGCCGAGGATGCTCGGGCCGAGCACGCTGCCCAGCTGGCGGAACATGTTGACCGAGCCGGCGGCCATGCCGGCCTGCAGCGGTGGCACGCTGTTGACGGCGGCGGCGGTCGACGGCGCCACCAGCAGCGCCGAGCCGACGCCGGCGACGAACAGCCCCGGCCACATCGCCCCGTACCCGCTGAACGGGCCGACCATCAGCAGCGCGAGGGCCCCGGCGCCCATGAGAACGAGCCCCGCGGCGAGCACGGGGGCGATGCCGACCCGGCGGGCCAGGCGTCCGGCGAGTGCGCTGACGACGATGTAGGGGACGAACATGGGGAGCAGCTTCACCCCGGTCTCCAGGGCGCTCGCGTGGGCGATCCGTTCCAGGTAAAGGACGGTGAGCAGCGAGATGCCGACGAAGCCGAACATGGTGACGGCGCCGATGGTCATCACGGTCGCGAACGAGGCGTGCTTGAACAGCCGCAGGTCCAGCATGGGGTCGTGGTGGCGGAGTTCGAGCCGGACGAAGGCCACCAGCGAGACGGCGAAGACCACGTAAGCCACGATGATCGGGGGCCGGCCGTAGCCGCTGGCGCCGCCCTGGATGATGGCGTAGGTCGCCGACGCGATCGCGATGGTGCCCAGCAGCACGCCGGCGGGATCGAATTGCCGGGTCGGGTGCTTGCTCTCTGCCACGAACAGCGGGGCGAGCACGAGGGCGAGCACCCCGAGGACGAGGTTGGTGAGGTAGACCGCGTGCCAGGAGGCCTGGTCCAGGAGCGCGCCCGCCACCAGCGGCCCGATCGCCAGCCCGAGGCCGGCGCAGCTGGCCCAGACGCTGATGGCGCCGGTCCGCTCGTGGTGGTCGGTGAAGGCGTGACTCACGATCGACAGGCTCGACGGCAACACGGCCGCGGCGCCGACGCCCATCACGGCCTGGGCCGTGATGAGCAAACCCGCGTTCGGGGCGGCGAAGGCGAGCGCGCTGCCGAGCGTGAAGAGAGCGACGCCGTAGCAGAAGACCCGCCGCCGCCCGAGCAGGTCGCTCAGCGTGCCGGCGGAGAGGACCAGGCTCACCACGGCGAGGCTGAAGGCGCTGCTCACCCAGACCAGCATGCTGGCGGACATGTGCAGGTCGTCCTGGATCGGCGGCAGCGCCGAGATGGTCGACGACACGTTGACGAAGGTCATCATCACGCCCAGGCCGACGACGAAGAGGGCGAACCATCGTCGCCGCGCCTCGGTCGTGGGCGCCGCTGCGGCGGTGTTAGGCTGGCTAGTGAAAACCATAGCCAGGACGGTAGCACCCCTGGCTATGCAAACACCAAGCCAGATGGGTGTGGTAGCCATGACACAGCCAGCCGGGCCGGCCGGGCCCGACACCGACGCCGTCGTCACCTTGACCGGCCGCTTCGCCGATCGCGACGCGTGGCAGGCGGAGGGCTGGTGCCGCATCGAGCACGCGCTGGAGCTGATCGGCACCCGGTCGGCGATGATCCTGATGCGCGAGATCTACTACGGTGGCCGGCGCTTCGACGAACTGGCCCGGCATACCGGCCTGACCGAGGCGGTGGCCGCCAAGCGGCTCAAGCGGCTGGTCGCCGACGGTCTGCTGCAGCGACGGCCTTACCAGGAGCCGGGCAAGCGGACCAGGTACGAGTACGTCCTCACCGAACTGGGCCGAGAGCTCTTCCCCGCGCTCGTCGCCCTGATGCAGTGGGGGGAGCGGCTCGGCCGGGAGGGCGGCGTCGAACTCGTGCACGCCGGCTGCGGGAGTCCGCTCGGCGTCGTGGTGAAGTGTGCAAAGGGGCACGAGGTGGCGCTACCCGACACGGCCGCCCGGCTGGTGACGGACGGAAACGGCACCGACCTCCCGTAACTGGACCGGCACACCTCTCCCGCCGACGATCTCTAGTGCGGCAGCCGCTGGACGCTGCGAGGAACCTCCTCGCCCAAGACAGCCGGCTGCATGACACGGCCCACGGCGGCCTCGCAGTTGGTCGGCTACTCGGACCAACGGACGACCATGAACCCGTTCTCGGTGCGGCTCACGGCCAGGACCGCAGCGTTGTATCGCTCGAACGGCTGCGGCGGGGTATCCGGTGCCGCCCACCGAAGCTCGTCGCACTTATCAGGTTCGGCATTCACCGCCAGACCATGCCGTGCCGGATCGTGGACGGCGTGGAAGCCGAACCCGACGCGCGGTGTGCCGGTGCCGGGAAGGAGGTGCACCACGCCCGCCGGGGTGAGATCAGCACGGCTGAGGGTGATCCCGACCTCCTCCCGGGCTTCCCGCAGCACCGCCGTGATCACGTCCTCGCCCTCATCGGCCTTGCCCGACACGAGGTTCCACTGCCCGCCCGCGTACAGGTCCGCCGCGCGCAGCCCGAATAGCACCCGGCCGTCCCCGTCGCGAAGGACAAGGAAGACGTCGACCATCGCGGTCTGCGCGGTCGAGGTCACGCGGGCCAGTCCAGCTGAGCTTGCGGCACGCCAACGCTGCGGGCGGCCTCGGCGGCCTCGGCGTACCCGTCCCGGTCGGCGCGCGGATACTTGAAGATCCGACCCGCGAACACCACCCACCTGATGCTGCCAGTCGCGTAGTCGGCGTACCACCGTCCCGGCCTCAGCGAAGCGGCCAACTGCTGCGCAAGTTGTCGTTCCTGCCCGGTCATGTTCCTCCACGATGGCGGCACTTCACCGACGGCCAGATCGGACAGGCAGCGGCACTGCTGCGACGGCTGCATGACGCCACGCAAGAACTCGCGTCCATCCTCGGGGGTGGTGAGGTGGTCTGCCATCACGACCCAGGGCCGAACAATGTGGTATTCCGCGACGGCCAGCCGGTCGCGTTCATCGACTTCGACTTCGCGGCGCCCGGTCGGCGATTGGAGGACGTCGGGTACATGGCGTGGGCGTGGTGCATCTCGTCACGGCCCGACCGGGGACCCGCAACGGAACAGGCCGGCCAGGTGCGGGTCTTGGCAGACGCCTACGGCTTGAGCCGGAGCGACCGTGACGACCTACCAGCCGCCATCCGCGAGCGATTACGCCGCAACGAGGCGTTCTGGCGAGACATTCTGGAGGACGACGTCGCGGCGTCGGCCCATCGCGCACGTTGTGCCGAAGTTCTCGCTTGGACCCGACGCGAACTCGCCTACACCGAGGCCAACCAGGAGACGTTTACCGCCGCATTGTGTTCGCCCGTGAGATCCCCGTCTCGGCGGCCACGTGGAGCGATCGGCCCTGTCCGACAGCGGTCCACCGAACCGCATCATCACCACCCTGCGTACCCGTGATCTGGGAATCTCGGTCCGGACCGCGCTGATGTCGCCGGCCTTGCCGCGCGGCTGATCAGTCGAGGCAGAACTCGTTGCCCTCGGGGTCGGCCATCACGATGTGACCGGCGCCGAGCGGGGGAGCGGGCTCGTAGCGCCGGAGCCGGGTGGCGCCGTGGGAGACGAGCCGCTCGGCCTCCGCCTCAAGGGCCGCCATCCGCGCGTCGCGCTCGAGCCCTGGGGCGGCTCGCACATCGAGGTGCACGCGGTTCTTGGCCTGCTTGCGCTCCGGCACCCGCTGGAAGAACAGCCGCGGCCCGGAGCCCTCGGGGTCGACCACCGCCGACGCGTCGTTGCGGCTCTCGGGCGGCACGCCCATCGCCTCCAGGGCCTGCTCCCACGACTCGAAGCCCTCGGGCGGGTCCTGCACCCGGTACCCGAGGGCCTCGGCCCAGAACGTCGCCAACCCGGCCGGGTCGGCGCAGTCGAAGGTGATCTGGACGTCGCGGGCCATCTCAGCTCGCCTCCCGCCGGGTCTGCTGGTGGGTGTGCAGGTGGAGGTCGCGGAGCAGGCCCACCTCGGCCAGATGGTGGATCAGCTCGCGGTTGATGTGCAGCACCAGCGCTGCCAGAGGAAGCTCAGCGTACGGTCCCTCCGCCTCCCCGCACGGGCGGGCGAGGCCGGTCTCGCCGAGGGAGTCGACCCCGGCCAGCCACGTGGCGTACTCCGTGTCGAGCTGGGCCAGCGCCGCGGCCGCGGTCGCGGCGTACTCGAACGACTGGTAGTCGGTGGGCGCGCGACCGAAGTGCGCGGCGTTGCGTACCACGAGCACGCCGACGATCACGTGCCCGAGTCGCCAGGCGATCGTCGTGAACGGTGGCGGGTCGGGCTCCGGCATCGCGAAGTCGATGGTCATCGCGCCGGACCCGGCCTGCACCGGTGCGGCGCCGGTGCCGCGCGGGCGCACGCTCCAGCACCCGGGCGCCGGCTCCCAGAAGTACTCGTCGTCGGTGAGTCCGTCGAGGCGATCGCGCAGCTGGTTGGTCCAGTGCCAGGCGAGCTGGTCTCGAAGCAGGGGGTTCCAGGTCTGGTCGGTCATGGTTCCAGTCTCCCGCATATAGCGGACAGGATCGTTCCTTGATCTGTGGAACGATGAGCGCGTGACCGTCGAGGCGACGACCGAGCGGGTGCTGCGGTTGCTGGCGCTGCTGCAGCGGCGGCCGTCCTGGACGGCCGCCGAGCTCGCCACCGAGCTGGGGGTCACCGACCGCTCGGTGCGCCGCGACGTGGGGCGGCTGCGCGCGGTCGGCTACCCCGTGCACGCGACGGCGGGCGTCGGCGGCGGCTACCAGCTCGGCGCGGGCACCCGGCTGCCGCCGCTGCTCCTCGACGACGAGGAGGCAATCGCGACGGCGGTTTCCCTGCGGCTGGCGTCGGGGGGCACGGTCGCCGGGGCGGGCGAGGCGGCACTGCGGGCGCTCGCGAAGCTCGACCAGGTGATGCCGCCCCGGCTGCGCGCCGAGGTGCGGGCGGTGCACGGCGCCACCGAGACCCTTGTCGGCCCCGGGGTCGAGATCGACGCGGAGCTGCTGGTGACGCTCGCGCGGGCCTGTCGCGACGCCGTGCGGGTGCGGTTCCGGTACGCCGGCCGCGACGGCGGGGAGCGCGAGCGCACGGTCGAGCCGGTGCGGATGGTCGCCACCGGCCGCCGCTGGTACCTGATGGCCCGGGACGTCGACCGCGACGACTGGCGCACCTTCCGGCTGGACCGGATGCGCGAGGTGGTGGCGACGACATGGCACTTCCGGGCGAGGGAGCATCCGGACCCGGTCGCCTACGTGCAGCGGTCCGTGACCGAGGCGCCGTACCGGTATCTCGCCCGGGTGCGGGTGCACGCCCGGCCGGACCGGGTGCGGGAGCTGGTGCCGCCCCAAGTGGGGCGCGTCGAGGACGATCGCGACGGGTGGTGCGTGCTCGTCGTCGGCGGGGAGGACCTGGACTGGCTCGCCGCGCACGTGGCCCGGCTGGGCTTCGAGGTGGAGGTGCTGGAGCCTCCGGAGCTGCGGGAGGCCGCCGCCCTGCTCGCCCGCCGCCTCGCGGCGATGGCCGGGACCGGCTGACGGACCCGGTCAGTCCTTGCTCGACACCGTGCCCGGCAGGTCGAGCATCCGCTGCAGCGCCACTCGTCCGTCGCCCGCCAGGTCGGCCGCCCACGCATGGCGGCTGACCTGCTGTTTCTCCGGGCGCTAGTGGTCGTCGTCCATCGTTGTTGGTCGGCGTTTGGCGGCCCAGCGCCGGTCCCGGACGGCCCAAGGACGGCCCGAACGACCCGAAGCGCAGCCCCAACCATCGAACCGTTTACTGAAATCCCGCTGCCATAAAAAACGGCGGACGCGGTACGTAGAATCGGCAGAGATGCAGCCATTGTGCCGCTACCCAAACTCGCCGGTGAATAAACGCGATCGCGCTCAATCATCTTTGTCCGGTGCGACGTTTTCTGACCGATTCTCCGATCGCACTTCACGCTCGTCGGCGGATCACGGAGATGGCAATGGGGAAATCCGACGGTTAATGGGCGAACGGGCGGGGCTGGTGCGGGAGGGGGGCTTGTGACCGGGAAGGCGCAGGCGGTCGCCGCTGCGGCCAGGCCCGCACGAACCGCCGCGTGGTCGTGGTGGGCCGATGTGATCGCCTCTGCCGGCGCGGTCAGCGTGCTGATCGTCGTCGCGCTCTGGGTGCGAGGCGGCGGTGTGCAGGATCTTCGTGGCTGGGCGGCGGGCCTGACGTCGCTCGGCCGGTTGACCGGGCTTGTCGCGGCCGACCTGCTGCTCATCCAGGTGCTGCTGATTGCGCGCGTGCCGTGGATCGAGGGCACCTACGGACAGGACACGCTCGCCCGTTGGCACCGCGTCGTCGGGTTCGTCTCCTTTGATCTGCTGCTCGCGCACATCGTGCTGATCACGGCCGGGTACGCCGCGACGGATGGGGCCTCAGTGACAGGCGAGGCGTGGACCCTCGTCACCACGTACCCGGGCATGCTGCTGGCGCTCGCCGGAGCGGCCGCCCTGACGATGGTCGTGCTCACCTCCCTGCGGGCCGCGCGGCGGCGGCTGCGCTACGAGGCGTGGCACCTGCTGCACCTGTACGCCTACCTCGGCGTCGGCCTGGCGCTGCCACATCAGCTCTGGACCGGGGCCGACTTCACCAGCTCCCGGGCCGCGACGCTGTACTGGTGGACCGCGTACGCCGCGTGCGCCGGCGCGGTGGTCGGCTTCCGGCTCGGGCTACCGGCCTGGCGGACGATGCGGCACCGACTCACGGTCGCCGCAGTCGTCCCAGAGGCTCCCGGCGTTCACTCGATTTACATGCGCGGACGCCACCTGGACCGGTTGCCGGTGCGGGCCGGGCAGTTCTTCCAGTGGCGCTTCCTCAGCGGCCCGGGTTGGAGTCGCGGCCATCCGTACTCGCTGTCCGCGGTACCGCGTGAGGACATGCTGCGGATCACGGTGCGATCCCGCGGCGAGGGCAGCGAGAAGGTATCAGAGTTACGGCCGGGCACCCGTGTGTTGATTGAGGGGCCGTACGGCCGGCTGACCGCCGCCCGGCGCACGGCGCCGCGGGTCACCATGATCGCGTCCGGGATCGGAATTACCCCGCTGCGGACGTTGTTGGAAGCATTACCGTACGCGCCGGGCGAAGCCACGCTGCTGTACCGGGCGCGCTCGGCAGAAGACCTGGTGTTTCGCCAGGAACTGGAGCGCCTCGCGGCCGCCCGTGGCGTGCGCGTGGAGTACCTGTTGGGGCCGCGCGGGCGGGAAGACTCGTGGTTGCCGGCCGGAGTCGGCGACGACGTGAAAGCCTTGCGTGAGCTTGTCCCGGACATCGCGCAGCACGACGTGTTCATCTGCGGACCGGATGAGTGGATGCAAGCGGTGGTACGGGCGGCGCGGCAGGCAGGCGTGCCGGCGGAGCGCATTCATCTTGAGCGCTTCACCTGGTAACTCGGCCACCCATCCTCATGGCGCTCACAATCCCGACCCGAGGAGGACGACATGCGCAAGATCACTATGTGGTTCCTCGCCACGATCGCCGCAGTGGTACTTCTCTTCAGTTACCGGACATCGACCGGACCCGACAGCTCCCCCTCGGCCGAGACCGTTGGCGGCGCAGGCGCGGCGGGCGTGGAGAACGGCCCCGGCGCGGCGGCGGACCCCAGGACGTCACGGGGCACCGTCGCACGGTCCGGTTCCACCACCGTCGCCGACGGCCCAGCCGTGCAGACCAAGCGGGGGCGCGTCCAGGTGCAGGCCCACATCAGCGGCGGCCGGATCACCGACATCACGCCGCTGACGGTGCCGAGCACGAACAACCGCGACCGCGAGATCAACAAGTACGCGGTGCCGAAGCTGCGCGCGGAGGCGCTCGCCGCGCAGAGCGCCCAGATCGACGCGGTGTCCGGGGCGACGCTGACCAGCGGGGGCTACACGAAGTCGCTCCAGGCCGCGCTGGACTCCGCTCAGTTCACGGCCAAGCCGTGACCAGGCAGGCGTTCGTCGAGCAGATCATGGGTCTGCCGGTCAGCGTGCATGTGCGCGGTCCCGGTGCCGACTCCCCGGCGGCGGCGAACGCCGTCGCCGGGGCCTTCGCCGAACTGCGCGCGATGGACGCCGTCTTCAGCCCGTACCGCCCGGACAGCCGGCTGAGCGCGCTGAACCGGGGAGAGCCGGTACATGATCCGTTGATCGACGCGGTACTCGACCTGTGCGAGCAGGCGCGGCAGCGTACGGCCGGCTACTTCAACGCGTACCTTCCCGAACCCGGCGGTGGCACCCGCTTCGACCCGTCCGGCCTCGTCAAGGGCTGGGCCGTCGAGCGCGCCGCGGAGCACCTCGAGGGGTACACGTTCTACCTGAATGCAGGTGGGGACATGACGGTACGCGGATCCTGGCGCGTGGGCGTGGAGGATCCGGCACAGCCCGATCAGCTCCTCACCACCATCGAGGTCGTCGACGGGGCCGTCGCGACCTCGGGCAGCGCACACCGCGGAGCGCACATCGTAGATCCGCACACCGGCGCCCCCGCCCGGGGCCTGCGCTCGGTCACCGTCATCGGCCCGTCCCTGACCTGGGCGGACGTGTACGCCACCGCAGCGGCTGCGCAGGGACCTCAGGCGGTGACATGGCTCGCCACGCTACCCGGGTACGAGGCCCTGCTCGTCGGCGACGACGGCGCCCTATTCGCCACGCCCGGCTGGCCACCACCCGCGTAACCCGGCCGGCCGAGCTCGACCTCCACCTCGTCGGACTGCCCACGCCTGATCTCCGCCACCATCTCGGCGGCCACCTGTCTGCGGCGGCAGCACTGCTGCCTCGGCCGGGTTACCTACCGGCGTCCGTCCCCGACGCCGGCCGCTGACGCTCACACCGGTTGCCACAGCCGGCTCACCCTTCGACTTCGCCGAACCACCGCGCGGGCGGGCCATCTGATCCGCTTCTCCCGATGGCCGTGCGGTGCCTGCGTACCCAGACTTCGGCGGTGCACAGGGCCACGGCCAGGTAACGGCCCGGGACGCGGGCGAGACTCGTTCGGGGCTGGCCTGCTGTATGGTCCTCCCACGTCCCGCCCGCGTAAGTCCTAGCTGCCTCGCCCCGGCACGCGGGTGGAGTCTGCGCATTTTCAGGTGACTCCACGGTGATGATCCCCTCCCTCTGGCTCGCGTTCTCGCCTGGAAGCCGCGTGTCTGTCGACCACTTGGCAGGGCGCCGGATGGCGCATTAGTCGACAGGACTTCACCATGGACACCCTCACCTCGGCCCAGTCGCCTAGCGTCTGGCGCCACCTTGACTTCCAACTTCTCCTCGGCGGCCGGCTCGTCTCCCAACTGGGTGACCAGCTGCAGTTTCTCGCTCTCCCGCTCCTGGTAGTCGCGCTGACGGGATCATCCACGCAGGCCGGGCTCGTCCTCGGACTGCAGACCGTCGTCTTCCTCGTGTTCGGCCTGATTGCTGGCGCACTGGTCGATCGCTGGGACCGCAAAGCCGCCATGATCATCTGCGAGATCGGCCGTGGCCTTCTCGTAGCTACCGTTCCGGTCGCGGCTGCGCTTGGCGTGCTGGGTATGCCCCAGCTCTACGCCGTCGCGCTCCTGACCGGTGTCTTGAGCACCCTGTTCTCGGCGGCGAACAGCTCGGCGTTGCCGAACATCGTCAGCAGGGCCGAACTTCCAGCGGCGTTGGGCGCGATCGGCGCCATGTCCAACGGACTGCGGATCGTGGGGGCCACCCTGGCGGGCATCGCCTATGCGCTGGGCCGCGTCGTACCGTTCGCGTTCAACGCCGTCTCGTTCCTGGTCTCGGCGGTCGCGCTTCGCGCTGTCCGTGCGGAGTTCCAAGAGGCGCGGAACACCGCGCTTGCCTCGCCTCGGGAGTTACTGACCGACATTCGCGAAGGTCTGGCGTGGCTGTGGCGCAAGCCGGTAATCCGCGTTCTGGCGCTGCTCGATGCCGGCGACAGCCTGCGCTACGGTGCCGGCTACCTCCTGATCATCATGCTGGCCCAGCAGCTGCATGCGAATCCGACCCAGGTCGGCATCGTCTTCACGGGTGCCGCGGTCGGCGCGCTGGTGGGCAGCCTTGCTGCGCCCGCGTTGACTCGACGCTTTTCCCTCGGGCGGCTGTCGATCGTGATGCTGTGGGTGGAAGCGCTGACCTTCCCCCTCTATGCCCTGGCCCCGACCTGGTGGCTCCTGCTGGTCGTGGCGTTCGCAGAGTCAGTCGTGTCACCGATCTACAACGTCGGCCTCGACACTTATCGGATCACCGTGACCCCAGATGCCCTCCGCGGACGTGTGACCAGTGCGATCGACACGCTGACCACCGGTGCTTCCGCCATCGGCGCCATGGCCAGCGGCGCCCTCATCGCCCTTCTCGGCGCACGGACGCTGACCTACGCACTGGCCGTCTGGCTGCTGCTTCTGGCGCTCATCGCCACGACCAGTCGGACAGTCCGCAACGCACAAGCGACCGGGTGAGACCGCCTCCCCGGGGCCCGCACGTGGCGGGCCCCGGGGGAGCCTTCACGTTCTGGCCACTCGCGTCCCGTCCACCAGACGAGGAATCACCCGCTATTGCCGCTGACCGTGTGTCCCTGGTAGGTCGACCGGCATGCACGCGCTCCGGCGTTCCTACGCCTTGGCGCTTCTCGCCGCGGCGATGAGCATCAAGGCCGCCGCCTCGTACCTTGGCCGGACCGCATCGCCGCCCGCACGAACAACCCGTACGGCAAGCGGCGCGAGGAACGAGCCGCCATCCTGGAGCACCTGGCCGTCGTCGAGCCGCTGTTGCGGGCCACCGCCACCGTCGAGATCGACGCCTCGGCGCCGATCGAATCGGTCGTCCGGCAGCTCGAAGGACTCACCCGCGGGAGATCTTGCTGAGCACCGACCTGCCGGAACCGCAACTCTCCCCCGCCTGGCCGATGCTCAACCCGACCAGCTCACCTCGCGGCGCACCTGCTCGTAGTCGCGGGCCAGTTCGGCGTCGATCCGCGCCATCCGCTCGTCGGTCAGTTCCACCGTCGGCTCGTGCGCCGGCGGGCCGGCGAGCATCCGCCGGCGCAGCCCGCTCGGCGGATGGGTGGCGAACAGCGACGCCTCCTCCCGTACCGACAGCTGCCGCAGCAGCGGCAGCCGCTCCGCCGCGGCGGACCGGGACCCGGCGACCGCCGCCCGCCACCGGTCGGGCCCGTGCCCGGCCCGGGACTCCCGGCGGACCGCGAGGGCGATCGACTCCTCGGCGAGGAAGGCGTCGAGCATGCCGCACGCAGCCGGCGACCCGGCGACCCGCGCCGCCAGTTCGTCGGCCAGGTACTCGGCGCGTTGGCTGTCCCGTAGCGCGACGCTGACCAGCAGCAGGTGCGCGCCGAAGAGCAGCCCGGCCAGCACCCACTGGACGGCGTTCGCCAGGGCGGTGCCGACCAGCTCGGCGATGCCGCCGCCGGAGACGGTACGCACCGGACGCACCAGGTCGGCGGCGGAGCCGAGCATGGTGACGGCGGGTTGGGTCAGCAGCGTGCGGCGCGGATCGCCGTTGACGAAGTGGCCCAGTTCGTGGCCCAGCAACGCCACCCGCTCTTGCGCCGGCAGCGACCCCCACAGCGGCAGCCCCAGGCAGAGCACCCGCCGCCGGCGCACCCCGACGGTGCCGGCGTACGCGTTGATGTCGCCGTCCACCCCGACCACCTGCGGTGCCGGCGCGCCGATCGCCGCGGCCACCTCGTCGACGAGGGCGAACAGCTCCGGCGCCCGGTCCCGGGAGAGCACCGTCAGGTCCTCGTCCAGGCGGCCGAAGCGGGGCCGCAGCGCGTACGCCAGGCCGAGCAGGGCGACGCCGAGCACCACCGACGGGTTCGGGAAGGAGAAGGCGACGATCAGCCACACCCCGGTGACCGCGAGGGCGAGCGCGCCGCCGAGCAGCAGCATCGAGGCGATCGCGGTGACCAGCCGGGCGGTGGCCGGCCCGGGGTCGTCCAGCGGCCGCCCGACCAGCCGGTCGAACTGTCGCGTGGTCATCCGGTACGCCAACCGGTACGTCCACCGGTCCACCCAGGCCCAGCCGAACTCGCTCGCCCGCCGTTCCGGGTCGTACGCGTCGAGGTTCCACTCGCAGCCGGCGCACCACGGCGTCGCGTCCCACAGGGACACTGTCGTCGCCGCGCAGCGGGGGCAGGCGCCGGTCCCGGTCGTCGTGTCGATCATGACGACCGATCCTGCCGAGCGGGCGTGACCGGCGGAACCGGCCGTTCAGCCGACCGGGCGGGTCGATGGCCGGGCCGGCGGACGGTTGTCGTGTCGGCCGGGGTCAGTCCGGGCAGGGCAGCCGCTCCATCGGCGCCGGGGCGGCGGCGGGGCGCACCAGCTGGGCGAAGCACGCCCCGACGTTCGCCCGCTGCCACCCGAAGACCGAGGCGGCGGTCTTCGCCACCCGGACCCGGAAGACCAGCCGGACACCCGGATCCGCGTCCTCGACCGTCAGCACCTCGACCCCGTCGACGGCGTCTGCGGCGTCCCGCAGCGCCGGCCCGGACGCCGACGGCGTGGCCAGCAGCGCCGCCCGGGTCCGCTGCGCCGTCGTCGTCACCTCCCGGTCGGCACGCTGGTCCAACCGGTGCTGGGACCGGTCCCGCAGCAGCGGCACCGCCACCAGCACCCCGGCCGCGGCGAGCGCCGCGACCACTGCGGTGGCCAGCAGGCGGCGCCGCAGGCGTGCCGATGTTCTTCCCCCGTACCGCACCCCGGGATTGTCCGTCACCGGACCGGTGCGCGGCTGCCCCGTGCCTTGCCGTTTCGGCATCCGGCGGCCGGTAGCACGTCTATTGTGGAGGACATCGGCGACTTTTTGTGGCGATCCGGTGGCGGCCGGACGCTACGCGGTGCACAGTGATCTCATGAGCGACAGCGGAAGTGGTGTGCACTACTACTGGTGCGCGCGACACCACCGGGTCGAGACCGATGCCGACGTGTGCCCTGCGAAGCATGTTCTCGGACCGTATGCCTCAGCCGCCGACGCGGAGAACGCCCTGCAGAAGGTGCAGGAGCGCAACGAAGCGTGGGACGCCGAGGACGCCCGTTGGGCCGGGGAGGACAGGTAGGCGGCGCGGGACGGCCCGCGTCGAGGTACTCCGTGCTCCGCGAGGAGCCACGCGAGAGCACGTCCCCAAGGAGGGAACCGAGATGGCCGAAGCACAAAAGGCCACCACCCGCCCGGCCGCCAAACGTACGCCCGCGAAGAAGACCGCCGCGACGCGGCGGTCCACGGGGGCCGCCACGGCCCCGACGGCGACGGTCACCAAGGCCGCGCCGAACGCCTCGGGCGCCGGCGCCGGTCAGGTGCCGGCGAAGCGGGCCGTCGCGAAGAAGGCGGCCGCCAAGAAGGTCGTGTCGGCGGCGCGGAAGGCGCCCGCCAAGAAGGCCCCGGCCACGAAGACCACGGCGAAGAAGGCGCCCGCCAAGAAGGCCCCGGCCACGAAGACCACGGCGAAGAAGGCGCCCGCCAAGAAGACCACCGTGGCGGCGAAGAGGGCGCCCGCCAAGAAGACCACCGTGGCGGCGAAGAGGGCGCCCGCCAAGAAGACCACCGTGGCGGCGAAGAGGGCGCCCGCCAAGAAGACCACCGTGGCGGCGAAGAGGGCGCCCGCCAAGAAGGCGCCCGCCAAGAAGGCTCCCGCCCGGAAGGCGGCGGCGAAGAAGGCACCCTCGAGGACCACGGCCGCCACCCGGAAGGTCACCGCCACGGGGAAGAAGGCCACCGCGGCGGTGAAGAAGACCGGCCCCGCGGCGAAGAAGACCGCGGCGAAGAAGACCACCACCGCGGCGAAGAAGGCCCCGGCGAAGAAGACCGCCGCCGCGAAGGCCACCTCGACCCGCCCGACTGGGGGCGCCCGCAAGGCGGCGGCGAAGACGGCGCCGGCGAGGAGGTCGACCGCCGGTTCGTCGGCCACCGCGCGCAATGTGGCGGCGAGGAAGACGACGTCGGCGGCGTCGTCCGTGGGCCCGGTCGAGGCCAGGACGAGCGGCTCGACCGCCACCCACAAGCGGATCACCGCCGCCCGGAAGCCCGCCGGCGCGAGGGTCGCCGCCGGCCGTTCGACGATCAAGCCGGCCGGCGCCCGGAGGGCGACCGGCTGACGCCCGAAATCCGCCGCTGACCGGCGGCACGCCGGGCCGGTGAGCGGATCACGCACCGCGCTGTCAGGATTGACCCCGTGGTGATCCGACGCGTACTGGCGAACCGCATCGACTTCGGCGCGCTGCGCCGCGAGCTGGGACTGCCCGACGGCTTCCCGGCCGCGGCGCAGCGCGAGGCCGACGAGGCGGCCGCCGCGCCGCTGCCGGCCGCCGCCGACCGCACCGACATCCCGTTCGTCACCGTCGACCCGGCGGCCTCGCGCGACCTCGACCAGGCGATGCACCTCAGCCGTCGTCCGGGTGGCGGCTTCCGGATCCGGTACGCGATCGCCGACGTCGCCACGCACGTACGCCCCGGCGGTCCGCTGGAGGAGGAGACCTGGCACCGCGGCCAGACCGTCTACCTGCCCGACGGCAACGTGCCGCTGCACCCGCACACGCTCAGCGAGGGGGCGGCCAGCCTGCTGCCTGACGCCGACCGGGCGGCGGTGCTCTGGACCATCGACCTCGACACCGACGGCGACACGGTGGCCGTCGCGCTGGAACGCGCCCGGGTCCGCAGCCGGGCCAAGCTCGACTACGTCGGCGTGCAGCTCGACGCCGACGCCGGCCGCCTGCCCGAACCGATCGCCCTGCTGCCCGAGATCGGCGCGCTGCTCACTGCCCGGGGGCTCCGCCGGGGCGCGATCAACCTGCCCCTGCCCGAGCAGGACGTCGAACCGGACGGCGACGGCTGGCGGCTGGTGCTGCGCGGCCCGGGACCGATGGAGGACCACAACGCCCAGATCTCCCTGCTGACCGGGATGGCCGCCGCCGACATCATGCTCGCCGGCCGGATCGGCCTGCTGCGGACGATGCCGCCGCCGAAGCCGGAGGCGGTCGCCCGGCTGCGCCTCGCCGCCGCCCCGCTCGGGGTCGACTGGCCGGCGGACCGCACCGTCGGCGAGGTGCTCGCCGGGCTGGACGCCTCCCGGCCCCGGGCCGCGGCCTTCATCGACCAGGCGGCCGAGCTGATGCGCGGGGCGGCGTACACCGCCTTCGACGGCGAGCTGCCGGAGCAGCCGGAGCACGGCGGGGTGGCCGCCGCGTACGCCCACGTCACCGCGCCGCTGCGCCGACTGGCCGACCGGTACGCGACCGAGGTCTGCCTGGCCCTGCACGAGGGCCGGGAGGTGCCCGAGTGGACCCGCGCCGCGCTGCCCAAGCTGCCGGAGGTGATGGCGACGACCGACCGGACGGCGTCGGCGGCCGCCCGGGGCGCGATCGAGCTGGCCGAGGCGGTGCTGCTGGAACACCGGGTGGGGGAGACCTTCTCCGCGGCTGTGCTGGACGTGGACGCGCCGCCGAACGGCAACTCGAAGCCGGGCCGGGAGCCCGGCGGCACGGTGGCCCTGGACGAGCCGCCGGTCCGCGCCCGCTGCACCGGCGACCTCCCGCTCGGCGAGCGCGTCCAGGTCCGCCTGACCACCGCCGACCCGACCCGGCGCAAGGTGGTCTTCGACGTCGCCTGACAGCCACGCCGGGGGTGGGTCAGCGGGGATTGTCACAGCGGCTGCGCTGCTGCCCGGCGGGGCGGTTTGCGAGGATGACGGCATGGCTTACGACGCGACCACGCTGCCCGACGTCTCCGGGCTGACCGTCGGCATCATCGGTGGCACCGGCGACCAGGGGCGGGGGCTCGCCTACCGGTTCGCCCGGGCCGGACAGACCGTGCTGATCGGTTCCCGTTCCGCCGAGCGGGCGGCGCAGTCGGCCGCCGAGATCGCCGCCCTGCCCGGCGTGCCGGCGGGCGCGGCGGTGTCGGGCGGCGACAACGACGAGGTCGCCCGCGGCAGCGACGTGGTGATCGTCGCGGTTCCGTGGGACGGGCACGCGGCCACCGTCGCCGCGCTGGCCGAGCCGCTCGCCGGCAAGATCGTGGTGGACTGCGTCAACCCGCTCGGGTTCGACAAGCAGGGCCCGTACGCCCTGCGGGTCGACGAGGGCAGTGCCGTCCAGCAGGCCGCCCGGCTGCTGCCGGACTCCCGGGTCTGCGCGGCGTTCAACCACGTCAGCGCGCCGCTGCTGGCCGACCCGGAGATCGACCGGATCGACCTCGACGTGCTGATCTGCACCGAGGAGCGGGAGCTGGTCGACGTGGTGGCCGCGCTCGCCGCCCGGATCCCCGGCATGCGTGGCATCTACGCCGGGCGGCTGCGCAACGCCCACCAGATCGAGGCGTTCACCGCCAACCTGATCGCCATCAACAAGCGCTACAAGGCGCACGCCGGCATCCGCGTCACCGACCTCTGACCGACCTCGCGCCGCACCGGAAGCGCACCGTCACACCCGCAGGGCACCATCGGCGGATGGAATGGCAACTGGTGATCGACTGTCGGGAGCCGTCGCGGCTCGTCGGGTTCTGGGCGGAGGCGCTGCGATACCGTCCGCAGCCGCCGCCGGATGGGCACGCGACATGGCGTGACTGGTACCTGTCGATCGGGATTCCGCCCGACGAGCTCGGCGATGGTGACTGCCTGGACCGCCTGGAGGATCCGACCGGGGCCGGGCCGCGGATCTGGTTCCAGCCGGTCCCGGAGCCGAAGTCGATGAAGAACCGGCTGCACATCGACCTGAAGGTCGGTGGTGGGCGGGCCGTGCCGCTGCCGGAGCGGCGGTCCCGCGTCGACGCCGAGGCGACCCGACTGGTGGACCTCGGGGCACGGGTGCTCGGGGGGATGGACGCGCCGGAGAACGACCACTACTCCGTCCAGCTCGCCGACCCGGAGGGGAACGAGTTCTGCGTGGTGTGATCCGCCGGCCGGTTCCGGGGGACGGTGCACCGAGCGACGGGCGGTGCGGCTGCGGGCCGCACCGCCCGTCGTCGTCAGAAGGTGTGCTCGGCGGCCGGGAACTCGCCGCCGCGGACCTCCTCGGCGAAGCGGCGGGTCGCGTCGGTCAGCGCGCCGGCCAGGTCGGCGTAGCGCTTGACGAAGCGCGGCGCCTTGCCGGTACGCAGGCCGGCCATGTCCTGCCAGACCAGCACCTGCGCGTCGGTGTCCGGCCCGGCGCCGATCCCGACGGTGGGGATCCGCAGCTCGGCGGTGATCCGCTTGGCCACCTCGCCGGGCACCATCTCCAGCACCACCGCGAACGCGCCCGCCTCGGCCACCGCCCGGGCGTCGGCGATCACCTCGTCGGCCGTGTCGCCGCGTCCCTGGACCCGGTAGCCGCCCAGGGTGTGCTCGCTCTGCGGGGTGAAGCCGATGTGCGCCATCACCGGGATGCCGGCGCCGACGATCGCCGCGATCTGGTCGGCGCAGCGCCGCCCGCCCTCCAGCTTCACGGCGTGGCAGCCGCCCTCCTTCATGAACCGCACCGCCGTGCGCAGCGCCTGCGTCGGCCCCTCCTCGTACGAGCCGAAGGGCAGATCGCCGACGATCAGCGAGTGCCGGGTCGCCCGTACCACCGCGCGGACCAGCGGCAGCAGCTCCTCGGCGGTAACCGGCAGGGTGGTCTCGTAGCCGAAGACGTTGTTCGCCGCCGAGTCGCCGACCAGCAGCACCGGGATCCCCGCCTGGTCGAAGATGGAGGCGGTGTACTGGTCGTACGAGGTGAGCATCGCCCACCGCTCACCGCGCTCCTTGGCGGTGATCAGGTCGCGGGTACGGACCCGTCGGGTGGCCGGCCCGCCGTACAGGGCGGTCACCTCGGTCGGGGTGGACTCCACCATGACTCTCTCCTTCCTCGAGGCCGCCTCCGCGGTCCCCGGGTTCCGCCGCGATCGTCGCACCGGACGACCGGCTCACGGCAGGGCGGAGTGGAGGATTTCACTCCCCGGCCGGGGAGCCGGTCAGCCGTGCTCGCGCCAGCGGTTGGTGATGGGCAGCCGGCGGTCCCGCCCGAATGCCTTGTGCGAGATCTTCGTGCCGGGCGCGGACTGCCGACGCTTGTACTCGGCGGTATCCACCATCCGCAGCACCTTGTCCACCACCTCCGGGTCGTGGCCCGACGCGATCAGCCCGTCCCGGCCCAGGTCGCCGTCGACGTATCCGATCAGGATCGGGTCGAGGACGTCGTAGTCCGGCAGGGTGTCGCTGTCGAGCTGGCCCGGGCTCAGCTCCGCCGACGGCGGCTTGCCGATCGAGTTCTCCGGGATCGGCGGCGTCTCGCCCCGGCGCTCCGCGTCCGCGTTGCGCCACTTCGCCAGCCGCCAGATCAGCGTCTTCCAGACGTCCTTCACCGGGTTGTAGCCGCCGACGGAGTCGCCGTAGAGGGTGGAGTAGCCCACTGCCAGCTCGCTCTTGTTGCCGGTGGTGAGGACCAGGTGGCCCTCCTGGTTCGACAGCGCCATCAGGATCACGCCGCGGACCCGGGCCTGGAGGTTCTCCACCGTCACCCCGGAGAGCGACATGTTGGCCAGGAAGGCGTCGACCATGGGCTGGATGGGTTCGATCCGGTAGTCCATCCCGGTCCGCTTGGCCAGGTCCTCGGCGTCGGCACGGGAGTGCTCCGACGAGTGCTGGCTGGGCAGCGACACGCCGGCCACCCGGTCGGGGCCGAGCGCATCCACCGCGATGGCCGCCGACACCGCCGAGTCGATCCCGCCGGAGAGGCCGAGCACCACCGACGGGAAACGGTTCTTGTTGACGTAGTCGCGCAGGCCCAGCACCAGCGCCTGCCACACCTCGGCCTCGTCGGCGACCGGCTCGATGATCCCGCCGACCGCGGCCTCGCCGGTGGGCACCGGGGGGAGGGTGTCGCTGACCTTGGTTCGGACCACCCGCATCCCGTCGGCCAGCTCGCCGGTGCTCTCGACCGGCTCCTTCGCCGGGGGCAGCTCCACGTCGTGCACCAGGAGGTGCTCGACGAACTGCGGCGCCCGGGCGAGCAGCGCGCCGTCCGCGCTGACGATCATGGAGTCGCCGTCGAAGACCAACTCGTCCTGGCCGCCGACCATGTTCACGTACGCGACGGTGGCGCCGGCTTCGGCGGCCCGGCGGCGGACCAGCGGCAGCCGGATGTCGTCCTTGTTCAGCTCGTACGGCGAGCCGTTGATGTTGAGGACCAGCCCCACGCCGGCCTGCCGCGCCACCGCGAACGGGCCGCCGGCCTGCCAGAGGTCCTCGCAGATGGTCAGCGCGACGTCCACCCCGCCGATCCGCACCACGGTCAGCGTGTTGCCGGACACGAAGTAGCGGTCCTCGTCGAACACCCCGTAGTTGGGCAGGTGGTGCTTGAAGTAGGCGGCCACGACCGACCCCCGGTGCAGCAACGCGGCGGCGTTGCGGGCACCCTTGCCCGGCTCGGCGTCGGCGCTGACCTGCGGCGGGCCGTCCGCGTCCAGGTAGCCGACCAGGACCGGCAGCTCACCGAGCCCGTCGGCGGCCAGATCGTCGGCGAGCCGCTGGAGCGCGGCCTTCGAGGCGGCCACGAAGGAGCGGCGGAAGACCAGGTCCTCGACCGGGTAACCGGTCAGCATCAGCTCCGGGAAAAGGGCGAGCTGGGCGCCGGCGTCGGCGGCCTTGCGGGTCCAGCGGCGGACCAGGTCGGCGTTGCCGGCGATGTCACCGACGGTCGGGTCGACCTGGCACAGGGCGAGACGCAGGGTGGGCATGTCCCCATTTTGCCCCAGCGCCGCGGACCCATCACGTCAGGACGCGGGAGACGCCGGCCACCCCCGGCCGGCCCTGTCCCGCCGCCCGGGCCCGGGCGGCGGGACAGGGCGGGACGCGCGCCGGATGGTCGCGTAACGTCTGCGTAACGAGACCGGTGGAGACTGGGCGGTCAGGCCGGACCGGCCCGACCGGTTGCCGGGAATCAGTGTCGCGAGGGGTGGAAGTGGACCGTCAGCAGGAGTTCGTCCTCCGTACGCTGGAAGAGCGGGACATCCGGTTCGTCCGGCTGTGGTTCACCGACGTGCTCGGGACGCTGAAGAGCGTGTCGGTGGCCCCGGCGGAGCTGGAGGCGGCCTTCGAGGAGGGCATCGGCTTCGACGGTTCGGCGATCGAGGGCTTCGCCCGGGTCTTCGAGTCCGACATGGTGGCCATGCCCGACCCGACCACCTTCCAGGTCTTCCCGTTCGAGGGCGGGGTCAGCGGCGAGAGCGCCCGGATGTTCTGCGACATCCTGCTGCCCGACGGCGGGCCCTCCTGGGCCGACCCGCGGCACGTGCTGCGCCGGATGCTCTCCAAGGCGGCCGAGAAGGGCTTCACCTTCTACACCCATCCGGAGATCGAGTTCTTCCTGTTGGAGAACGGTCCCCAGGACGGCTCGGTGCCCCTCCCGGTGGACACCGGCGGCTACTTCGAGCACACCACCCACGCCGTGGCCCGGGACTTCCGCCGGCAGGCCGTGCTGGCGCTGGAGCGGATCGGCATCTCGGTGGAGTTCAGCCACCACGAGGTGGCCCCCGGCCAGCAGGAGATCGACCTGCGGTACGCCGACGCGCTGACCACCGCCGACAACATCATGACCTTCCGGCACGTGGTCAAGGAGGTGGCGCTCTCCACCGGGGTGCAGGCCAGCTTCATGCCGAAGCCCTTCACCGACCAGCCCGGCAGCGGCATGCACACCCACCTGTCGCTCTTCGAGGGGGAGCGCAACGCGTTCCACGACGCCGGCGACCCGATGAAGCTCTCCAAGGTGGCGAAGTCGTTCATCGCCGGCCTGCTCACCCACGCCCGGGAGTACACCGCGGTCACCAACCAGTGGGTCAACTCGTACAAGCGGCTCTTCCCGCTTGCGCTGCCCGACCGGATCACCGAGAGCCCGGCGTACGTCTGCTGGGGTCACCTGAACCGCTCCGCGCTGGTCCGCGTGCCCGCGTACGGCAAGCCGAACTCGGCCCGGGTCGAGGTCCGCTCGCTGGACTCGGCGACCAACCCCTACCTGGCCTTCGCCGTCATGCTCGGCGCCGGTCTGAAGGGCATCGAGGAGGGCTACGAGCTGCCCCCGGGCGCCGAGGACGACGTCTGGTCGCTGAGCAGCGCCGAGCGCCGCGCGATGGGTTACGAGGCGCTGCCGGAGAACCTGGCCGAGGCCATCGACGTGATGGCCGGCTCGGAGCTGGTCGCCGAGGTGCTCGGCGAGCACGTCTTCGACTTCTTCCTGCGCAACAAGCGGGCCGAGTGGGAGCAGTACCGCCGCGAGGTCACCCCGTACGAGCGGCAGCGCTACCTGTCTCTGTAGCTCACCCTGGCGCCGTATCGCCTGCGCCTGCATCGCCTGAGGCGGTCCGCGGACATGGCGGCGGCGCAATCACCGAGACATGGCGGTATCCCGGCCTCGGGAAACCGCCATGTCGGCGATCCGGAGTGGATCAAGGGTGGGTCACTTGTCGGTCGTACCCCAGGGGCCGTGGTGGCCCCGGCCGCCCGGGCCCGGGAAGACGCCGGCCTCGGCGGCCTTGGTGATGGCGTCGGCCTGCTCCTGGGTGAGCTTGCCGTCCTTCACCGCCTGGTCCAGCCGCTCCTTCAGCATCGCCTGCCGGTCCTCGGTGGACGGGCGCTCCGGCCGGTCGGCCTTGCGCTGCTCGCGCAGCTTCTCCAAGGCGGCGGTGACCTTGTCGGTGGGGACGCCCAGCTCCTTGGCCAGCGCCTCGGCGAAGTCGGCCTCCCGGTCGGCCCGCTGCTGCTGCCGGTCGGTGCCCTGGTCGCTGCTGCTGCTGGCGCTGGGGGCCGGGGTGGCGTTGTCCTCGGCGAACGCCACCGTGGGGGCGGCGATCCCCACGCCGAGGACGCCGGCGGCGGCCAGGCCGGCCAGCAGGTGCTTCTTCGACATCGTGCGGGACATCAGTCCTCCGTTTGGTCGGTGGTGGTGCGATGACGTGACCGACAGTGACGGGCGGAGCTGGGGGGAACCCGTGGCGAACCTGTCAGCGCGCTGACAATCCGGCCCGTCAGCGGACGGCGGGGGAGACGGTCAGGGTCCCGGCGTCGCTGTCGAGGATGGCGGGGGTGCCGACGGGGACGGTGAGCTGGCCCACGCCGTGGCCGATCGGGAGGCCGCCGAGGACCGGCACCCCGAGGTCGCCGAGGCGTTCGGTGAGCACGTCGGCCGCCGTCGTCTCCCAGCCGTCCGCGCAGTCGGTGAACTGGCCCACCGCCACGCCGGCCACCCCCTCCAGCGCGCCGCAGCGGCGCAGCTGGGTGAGCATCCGGTCGACCTTGTACGGCGGCTCCTGCACCTCCTCGACCAGCAGCACCGCGCCGGTCAGGTCCGGCATGTCCGGAGTGCCGATCGAGGCGGTGATCAGGCAGAGGTTGCCGCCGAGCAGCCGGCCCTCGGCCCGCCCCGGCACGCGTACGCCGAAGGTCTCCTCGTCGGCCACCGCGGCGACCGTCACCGGTTCGGTGGTCATCAGCGCGGCGTGCAGCGACTCCGCGGAGCGGGGCGGGGTCCGGTCGTCCAGCCAGGCCGCGCCCGGGCCGTGCACGCTGGCCAGCCGGGCTCCCCGCCAGAGCGCGAACTGCAGGGCGGTGATGTCCGAGAAGCCGGCCACCACCTTCGGGTCCCGGCGGACCGCCGCCATGTCGACCAGGTCCACCACCCGCTGCGCGCCGTAGCCGCCCCGGGTGCAGAGCACGCCGCGCACCTCCGGGTCGGCGAACGCGGCGTTCAGGTCGGCCGCGCGCAGCTCGTCGCCGCCGGCCAGGTAGCCCTGCCGGGCGTACCCGTTCGGCGCCAGCACCGGGCGCAGCCCCCAGCCGGTGAGCAGCTCGATGCCCCGGGCCACCCGCTCCGGCCGGGTCGGGCCGGACGGGGACACCAGCATCACCGTGTCGCCGGGACGCAGGACGGGTGGGCGCAGGCAGTCGTCGGTGAGCACAGCGGGAGCCTAGTGCGCGCCGGGCTGAGCCGTTCCGGGCGTTCGGCGGCGTACCGGATAGCCTCGACACCGTGGCGACCGCGCTGGTGATCGAGAACGACCCGACCGACGACCTCCGCCGACTGGGGGAGTGGCTGACCGAGGGGGGCCTCCAGCTGCGGGTGCTCCGCCCGCACGCGGGCGAGGAACTCCCCGCCGACCTGGCGGGGTACGCCGCCCTGGTGGTGCTCGGCGGCGAGCAGCAGGCGTACCCGCTGCCCGACGGCACCCCCGGCGCACCCTGGTTCCCCGCGCTGGAGGGGCTGCTGCGCAAGGCGGTGCGGTACCGCGTCCCGACCCTCGGCGTCTGCCTCGGCGCCCAACTGCTGGCCACCGCGCACGCCGGCCTGGTGGAGCGGAGCCCGTCCGGCCCGGAGGTCGGCCCGGGCGTGGTCGGCAAGCGGGACGCCGCCGACGCCGACCCGCTCTTCCGGTACGTGCCGCTGATCCCGGACGTGCTCCAGTGGCACTCCGACGAGATCACCGAGCTGCCCCGGGGCGCGACGCTGCTGGCCGCCTCCACCCGCTACCCGCACCAGGCGTTCCGCCTCGGCGACCGGGCCTGGGGGCTGCAGTTCCACATCGAGTGCGACACCGCGATGATCGCCGACTGGGCCCGCGACTCGGACCTGCTGGCCGAGCTGGGGTACGACGAGGAGCTGGTGGTGGCCGCCTGTGACCGGGTGATGGCCGACGTCGAGGAGGTCTGGCAGCCGTTCGCCATCCGGTTCGCCGCCCTCGCCCTCGGCGAGCTGGACGACGACGCCCCCCGCCGCAGCCTGCCGCTGCTCGGGCACTGAGATGACCCGACCGGCCAGGGGCCGCCTCGCCCGGTACGGCTTCGCCGAGGGCGACGGTAGGGCGCGCGCCGCCGACCTGCTCGGCCCGGACGGGCTCGGGCTGTGGCGGCCGGACGCCCAGGAGCCCGCCGGCGAGCGGGCCGTCGAGCTGCTGGCCGCCCTCTCCCGGGCCGCCGACCCGGACCTGGCGCTGCGCCAGCTGCACCGCCTCGTGGAGGCGGAACGCCGCGCCGCGGGGGCCGGGCGGGCGGTCGCGGCCAACGGCGGCGCCGGGGAGCCGACCAGGTCGGCGCTGCTCGACGCGCTGCACGACGACCCGGGGCTGCGCCGTCGGCTGGTCGCCGTGCTCGGGGCGTCCTCGGCGCTCGGCGACCACCTGGTGGCCAACCCCCACCAGTGGCCGGTGCTGGCCACCGCCCCGGACGGGCTCGCGCCGACCGCCGACGGCCGGCTCGACCTGGCCGCCGCGGCCCGGCTCACCCCGTCCACCCAGCCGGTCGCGGCGCTGCGGCAGGCGTACCGGCTGGCGTTGCTGCGGATCGCGGCGGCCGACCTGACCGGCGGGCGCGGCCTGGAGCAGACCATGGCGGCGCTCTCCGCGCTGGCCGACGCCACCCTCGCGGCCGCGTACGAGATCGCCGTCGGTGAGCTGCCGGAGGGGACGCCACGCCCGCGGCTGGCCGTGGTGGCGATGGGCAAGTGCGGTGGGGACGAGCTGAACTACGTCTCCGACGTGGACGTCATCTTCGTCGCCGCCGCCGAGGACGACGTCGCCGCCGCGACCCTGGTCGCCACCCGACTGATCCACGTCTGCGGGCTGGTCGCCTGGCCGGTGGACGCCGCGCTGCGGCCGGAGGGCAACCGGGGGCCGCTGGTGCGTACCCTCGCCAGCCACCTGGCCTACTACCGGCGCTGGGCCCGCACCTGGGAGTTCCAGGCGCTGCTCAAGGCCCGGCCGGCGGCCGGCGACCTGGACCTCGCGCGGGAGTGGGTCGACCAGCTCGCGCCGCTGGTCTGGTCGGCCGCGGAACGCCCGGAGGCGGTCGAGGACGTCCGGTCGATGCGTCGGAAGATCATCGACAACGTCCCGCCGAAGGAGCTGGAGCGGGAGATCAAGCGCGGCCCGGGCGGGCTGCGGGACATCGAGTTCGCCGTCCAGCTGCTTCAGCTGGTGCACGGCCGGGGCGACGAGTCACTGCGGGCGCGGGGGACCATCCCGGCGCTGCGCGCCCTGGTCGCCGGCGGCTACGTCGGCCGAGCCGACGGCGAGGCGCTGCTGCGTGGCTACCGTTTCCTGCGCGGCGTCGAGCACCGCCTCCAGCTCCAGGGCCTGCGCCGCACCCACACTGTGCCGACCGAGCCGGCCGCGCTGCGCTGGCTGGCCGCCGCGCTGGACTACGCGGCCACCCCGGGCCGCAGCGCCGTCGAGGAGTTCCGGGCCGAGTGGGTCACCCACGCCACCGAGGTACGCCGGCTGCACGCCAAGCTGCTCTACCGGCCGCTGCTGGAGTCGGTGGCCCGGGTCCCCGCCGACGGGCTGCGGCTGACCCCGGAGGCGGCCCGGCACCGGCTGGAGATCCTCGGCTTCGCCGACCCGGCCGGGGCGCTGCGGCACCTCCAGGCCCTCACCGGCGGGGTCAGCCGGACCGCCGCGATCCAGCGCACCCTGCTGCCGGTGCTGCTCAGCGAGTTCGCCGACGCGCCGGAGCCGGACCGGGGGTTGCTCAACTACCGGCAGGTCTCCGACAAACTCGGCAGCACCCCCTGGTACCTGCGGCTGCTCCGCGACGAGGGGCCGGTGGCCCGCCGGCTGGCCCGGGTGCTGTCCTCCTCCCGGTACGCGGCCGACCTGCTGGCCCGGGAGCCGGAGGCGCTGCGGCTGCTGGCCGAGGACACCGAACTGACCCCCCGGCCCCGCGAGGTGCTCTGCGAGGGCTTCGCCGCCGCGGCGGCCCGGCACGCCGACCCGGAGCAGGCCACCCGGGCGGTACGCGCGCTGCGCCGCCGGGAACTGGTCCGGCTGGCCTGCGCCGACGTGCTGAGCCGGGCCGGCACGCTCGCCCCGCTCACGCCGCGTCCCGCCGACCCCGGCGCCCGCGCCGAGCGGGTGCCCACGCTCGGCGACATCAATGCGGTCGGCACCGCCCTGTCCGACGTCACCGACGCCACCCTGGCCGCCGCGTTGCGGACCGCGCGGGCCGCCCAGCCGGAGCTGCCGGGGCTGCGCTTCGCGGTGATCGGGATGGGACGGCTCGGCGGCTACGAGTCCAACTACCTCTCCGACGCCGATGTGCTCTTCCTCTACGACCCGCCGGCCGGGGCGAACGAGAGCGCTGCCAGCGCCGCCGCGCACGCGATCGCCGAGGAGCTGCGCCGGCTGCTCGGCGTGCCCGCCCCAGATCCGCCCCTCGGCGTGGACGCCGACCTGCGCCCGGAGGGGCGGCAGGGCCCGCTGGTCCGCAGCCTCGCCGCGTACGCGCAGTACTACGCGCGCTGGTCGAAGGTGTGGGAGGCGCAGGCGCTGCTGCGCGCCCGGTTCGTCTGCGGGGACGCCGACCTCGGCGCCGAGTTCGAGGCGATGGTCGACCCGGTGCGCTACCCGGCCCACGGGTTGACCCGCGAGCAGGTGGTGGAGATCCGCCGGATCAAGGCCCGGGTGGAGACCGAGCGGCTGCCCCGGGGGGCCGACCCGGCCACCCACACCAAGCTCGGCCGGGGCGGTCTCGCCGATGTGGAATGGGCGGTGCAGCTGCTCCAGCTCCGACACGCGGGCGAGGTGCCGGCGCTGCGCGGCACGCGTACCCTCGACGCGCTCGCGGCGGCCCGGGACGCCGGCCTGGTCGACGCGGACGACGCGGCGGCGATGGCCGCCGGCTGGACGCTCGCGGCGCAGGTCCGTAACGCGCTGATGCTGGTCCGCGGCCGAGCCGGGGACCAGCTGCCCCGGCACGGGGTGGAGCTGGCCGGGGTGGTGCGCCTGCTCGGCCGGGACGACCCCGGCGAGTTCCTGGATGAATACCTGCGCACCGGCCGCCGGTCCCGGGCCGCGATGGAGCGGGTCTTCGGTGCCTGAGGCGTCCACCCGCCGCGGCCGGTCCGGGGCCGACCGTCGGGCTCCGGCCGGTCGGCTGGCGGCCCCGGCGGTGGCGCTGCTGCTCGGCGTGGCCTTCCTGCTCGCCCCGCCGATGGGCACCGACCTGGCCGCGCAGGTCGCCCGGGCCGGCTTCGTCGCCCGCCACGGCGGCACGCCGATCGACCTCGGCTGGTACGGCGGGGTGAACCAGTACGGCTACAGCCTGTTCACCGCCCGGCTGGGCGCGTGGCTCGGGGTGCGGCCGCTGGGCGTCCTCGCCGCCGTGCTGGGCGCCGCGGCCCTGGGCTGGCTCTTCGTCCGGCACCGGGCCCGCCGGCCGGTGCTGGCCGGCGTGCTCGGCGCGGTGGTGCTGGTCGGCAACCTGGCCAGCGGCCGGATCACCTTCGCTGTCGGCCTGGCGTTCGGGCTGCTCGCGCTCTGCGCCGTCGGCGCCGGATGGCCGGTGCGGCCGGCGCGGCTGATCCTGGCCGCCGTGCTCGCCGCGGCCGCCACCTGGGCCAGCCCGGTCGCCGGGCTGTTCACCGGCCTGGCCGGCGCGGCGCTGCTGCTGGCCGGGCTGCGCCGGGGCGACGGCCCGGGCCGCCCGCTGCCGGGCGGCTGGCGAATGGACCGCCCGCTGGGCGAGAGTCTGGTCCTCTGCCTCGCGCCGGCGCTCGCGCTCGCGCCGATGGCGGTGCTGTTCGGCAACGGCGGCACCCAGCCGTACTCGGCCGAGTCGATGCGGATCAACGTGGCGCTGGCCGTGCTGGTGTTCGCCGTCGTGCCCCGGCGCCGCCGGGTGCTGCGGATCGGCGCGGTGCTCACCGTGCTGCTCCTGGTCGCCGCCTTCTATCTGCCCAGCCCGGTCGGCTCCAACGCGCTGCGGCTGCCGATGCTGTTCGCGCTGCCGGTGCTCGCCGGGTACGCCCCGCTGCCCGGCGCGTGGCTGGCCGGGCTGCTCGCCGCCACCGTCTGGTGGCAGAACCCGGTGATGGTCAGCGACGTGACCCGGGCCGGCTCGGCGGAGAGCGCCGCCGCGTTCCACCGTCCGCTCGCCGACGAACTGGCCCGGCGGCAGCCCGTCGGCCGGGTCGAGGTGGTGCCGCTGCGCGACCACTGGGAGTCGGCGTACCTGCCGCCGACGGTGCCGCTGGCCCGGGGTTGGGAACGCCAGGTCGACACCGACCGCAACGCCCTCTTCTACGCCGACGGGCTGACCGCCGACGCGTACGCCGACTGGCTGCGCCGGGAGGCGGTCCAGTACGTCGCGGTCGCGCCCGACGCCCCGCCGGACCGGTGGGGACGCGCCGAGGCCGACCTGATCGCGGCCGGCCAGCCCTACCTGCGCGAGGTGTGGCGCAACGCCGACTGGCGGCTGTACGCGGTGGCCGACCCGACGCCGCTGGTCGGCGCGCCGGGCCGGCTGGTCGCCGCCGACCAGGCCCGGGTGCGGTTCACCGCGGACCGGGCCGGCGACGTGCCGGTCCGCGTCCGGTGGTCGCGCTGGCTCTCCCTCGCCGGGCCGGGCGGCTGCCTGCGGCCGGGGCCCGACGGGTGGACCGAGGTACGCGTGCGTATCCCGGGTGAATTCTCGGTCTCCAGCAGCATGGCGCCGGCGAACCACTGCTGAACACGCGCCCTGGTCCGGTGCCCACCGTCGGTCCCGGCCGAGCGGGCTGGCAGCATGGCGGGGTGTCTCACCACCTCTCGCGCTGGACCGGCCTGGCGGGCTCGGTGCTGCTCGCCGTGGCCGTCTTCCTCGGCGGCGCGTTTCCGCACGGGAACCTGCGCCCCACCCCGGTCGGCATCTGGCAGGGCCCGCACGGGCCGCTGATCCTCGGTGCCTGGCTGGTCGGCACCGCGCTGCTGGTCTGGGCCTGGTGGTCGCTGCGCGACCGGGTGCCGTCGGTCCGCTGGGCGCTGGTCACGGCCGGGCTCTGGCTGCTGCCGATGCTGGTCGCGCCGCCGTTCGGCAGCCGGGACGTCTACGCGTACGCCTGCCAGGGCGCCAGCTACGCCGGCGGGATCAGCCCGTACGAGCACGGCGTCTCGGCGCTGCCCTGCCCGTGGCTGGACACCGTCTCGTACATCTGGCGGGACAGCCCGGCCCCGTACGGGCCGCTCTTCGTGGTGCTGGCCGGCGCGGTGGTCAAGGCGACCGGCTCGCTGACCGCCAGCATCGTGGTGTTCCGGCTGCTCAGCCTGGCCGGCGTGGCGCTCACGGCGTACGCCGTGCCGGTGCTGGCCCGGCGGTGCGGGGTGCCGGCCGGGCGGGCGGTGTGGCTGGCGCTGGCCTGCCCGCTGGTCGCCATGCACCTGATCGGCGGCCCGCACAACGACGCCCTGATGGTCGGGGCGCTGGTCGCCGGGCTGGCCGTGGTGGCGTCCCGGCCGGGCCGGCCCGGCCCGCTGCTGGCCGGCGGCGCGCTGCTCGGCGTGGCGGTGGCGATCAAGGTGACCGCCCTCGTCGTGGTGCCGTTCGCCGCGCTGGCCGCGATGGTCGGGCCGTACCGGATCCGGACGCTGGTGCGCGACGGCGGGTGGGTGGTCGGCGGCGCCGTCGCGGTCGTGGTCGGGGTGACCTTCGGCGGTGGCCTGGACTTCGGCTGGGTCGGCGGCCTGTCGCAGGGTGGGGTGGCGATCGCCTGGACCTCCCCGCCGACCGCGGTCGGCCAGACCGTCGGCTATGTCGCGGCGTTGTTCGGCGCGCACGTCGATGCGCTCCCGGTGACCCGGGGGATCGCCGTGGTGCTGCTGGCCGTGCTGCTGGTGTGGCTCTGGTGGCGGGCCCGGGACCGGAACCCGCTCTACCATGCGGGGCTGGCGCTGGCCCTGACCGTGTCGCTCTCCCCGGTGGTGCATCCCTGGTACTGGATCTGGCCGCTGAGCGTCCTCGCCGCGACCGCCGCCCTGCGGGAGAAGTGGTACCTCGTGGTGGCCGTCGTCGGGTCGTTCCTGATCCTGCCGGACGGCACCGGCCTGCCCCGGTGGTCCAAGATGCCCGGCGCACCCCTGATGACGCTGTTGGTGATCGTGGTCACGGTCCGGTTGGTACGGTCGGCTCGGGCGGCTCGGAAGCCGGTCCCCGCCGACGCGGCAGCCGACTGAGGAGAGGTGCCGGTGACCGAGCCGGACGCGGTTCCCGACGGGCCGGTCCGGCCCGTGGCCGCCGCGTTCGCCCGGTACGCCGGGCTGCTCGGCGCGGTGCTGCTGACCGTCGCCGGCTGGCTGGGCGGCGCGCTGCCCGACGCCCCGCCGGCCGACCGCCTCGGCGACGTCTGGCGCGCCCCGCACGGGCCCGCGGTCCTCGGCTGCTGGCTGGTCGGCACGCTGCTGCTGGTGGGCGCCTGGTGGTCGCTGCGCTGGGGTGCCCCGTCGGCCCGGTGGGCGTACCTGACCGCCGGGCTGTGGCTGCTGCCGCTGCTGTTCGCGCCCCCGCTCTGCAGCCGGGACGTCTACTCGTACGTCTGCCAGGGCTGGTCGTGGACGCACGGCGCCGACCCGTACCGGGTGGGGGTGGCGGCGGCCGGCTGCCCGTGGACGGACGCGGTGCCGCCGATCTGGCGGGATACCCCGGCCCCGTACGGGCCGTTCTTCGTTCTGCTGGCCGGCCTGGCAGTGCTGGCCGGGGGCGGCCTGGTCGGCGGGCTCGTGCTGCTGCGGGTGGTCGCCGTGGCGGGGCTGCTGCTCGTCGCGCTCTGTCTGCCCGGGCTGGCCCGGGCCGTGGGCGTGCCGACCCGGCGGGCGGCCTGGCTGGCATTGGCCTGCCCACTGGTCGGGGTGCACCTGGCGGCCGGCGCGCACAACGACGCCGTCGGGCTCGGTCTGGTGCTGTTCGGGCTGCTGTTGCTGGTCCGCAAGCCGGGCAAGCCGCGGGCGCTGGTGGTGGCCGGGGTGCTGCTGGGTCTGGCGGTCGCGGTGAAGGCGGTCGCCGTGGTGGTGCTCCCGTTCGCCGCGCTCGCCGCGGTGCTGGGCCGCTACACCGGGCGGGTGCTGCTGCGGGACGCGGGTTGGCTGGCCGGGGGAGTGCTGGCCGCGGTGCTGGCCTGCTCCCTGGTCACCGGCCTGGGGCTGGGCTGGGTGGATGGGCTGGCGCGCAGCGGCGACTCCGAGCAGTGGACGTCCCCGCCGACCGCGGTGGGCTTCGTGGTCGACTACGCGGGCGCCCTGTTCGGTCGGGAGCCGCACGCCGTGCCGGTCGCCCGGCTGGTCGCCCTGGTGCTGCTCGCGGCGCTGGTGGTGGTGCTCTGGTGGTGGGCCTGGACGTCGCTGCGCCGGCTGGACGACGTCCGGCAGTGGGTGGTCCGGCTGGCGGCGGCCCGGCCCCGGGTGGCGCTGACCGGCGCGGGCCTGGCGTTGGCCGGCACGGTGCTGCTGGCCCCGGTCTTCCACCCCTGGTACGCGGTCTGGCCCCTCGCGCTGCTGGCGGTGGCGACGCGGTCGCCGGCCCGGACGGTGTGGTTCGTGGCGCCGTGTGCGGTGGCGTCGGTGCTGGTCCTGCCGGACGGCACGAACCTGGTCCGGTTCACCAAGGCGCCGGGGGCGATCCTGATGACAGCGCTGGTCGTGCTGGTGGCCGTCGGGGCGGTCCGTGCCCTGCTGGCCCGACGCGCCCGCTGATCCTCGCGAAGTCCTTGACCCGACCTGCGTCGTCCTCTACATTTAACGTGTTTGCTAATTAACGAGGTGGCTATGTGGTGGCGACCGACCGACTCAGCGTCATCTTCGCGGCGCTGGCCGACCCGACCCGGCGGGCGATCCTCGCCCGGCTGGCCGAGGGGGACGCCACCGTCGGCGAGCTGGCCGAGCCGTTCGCGATCAGCCTCCCGGCGATCTCCCGCCATCTGAAGGTGCTGGAGCAGGCCGGGCTGATCACCCGCTCGCGGACCGCCCAGTGGCGCTCCAGCAGCCTCAACCCGGAGCCGCTGCGCGAGGCCACCACCTGGATGGAGCGCTACCGGCAGTTCTGGGACACCAACTTCGACCGGCTCGACGCGCACCTCAAGCGGATGCGGGCCGAACAGGAAACACGAGAGAGGGAAGCACCATGACCGAGGCCATGTTGCAGGAACTCGTCATCACCCGCGTCTTCGACGCACCGCGCGAGCTGGTGTGGCGGGCGTTCACCGACCCGGACCAGTTCGCCCAGTGGTTCGGCCCGGTCGGCTGGGCGGTGCCGCGCGACACCGTCGACATGGACGTCCGGGTCGGTGGCCACCAGCGGTTCACCATGGTCAACGACGAGGACCCCGGCATGACCTCGCCGGCCGACGGCACCTTCAGCGAGGTCGTCGAGCATGAGCTGCTGGTCGGCTACGAGGAGGCCCAGGGCGTCCCCGGCCTGCCCGACGGCACCCGGATCACCCTGCGGCTGGAGTTCCACGAGGAGCCCGGCGACCGGACCCGGCTGGTGCTGCGCCAGGGCCCGTTCGCGCCGACCATCCTGTCCGGCGCCGAGGAGGGCTGGGGCAGCTCCTTCACCAAGCTGGACGCCCTGCTCGCCCGCTGAGCGGCGCCCGGAAACGGCCGGGCCGGCCCCGCTGTCGCGGAGCCGGCCCGGCCGGGTGCTGGTGGAGCCGGTCAGCAGTCGAAGTACATGGCGAACTAACCGCGCATGGCGGCTGACCTGGGGGAGAGGCGTCGATCAAGCCGCTGAGCAGGTCGTGCGTCGTATATCAACTTCCATCGTCGTCCAGTGTTTCCAGGCGGCATCTGTACCCCTCGTGTACCTAATGATCATGGGGTGGTGGTGTGCGAGTGGTTCCGAGGGGGACCGGTGCGGCATCCCGTCGCGCAGGCTCCGCCCTGCCGGGCCGCGCCGACCTGGTCCAGGTGGAGCGCCCCACCGGACGAACGACCTGGACCAGGTCGGCGCGGTCTGGTGGCCTCCGGTGTGCGACGGGTACCCGGTCGCGGCCCGGGCATCCCAGAGTCGCCGAGGGTCCGGGGCGAGTAGCCCCGGCCGCCGGAGGCCATCCCCGGGTCGTAGGGCCGGAGGCCCTACCCGCCGGAGGCATCGCCCCGGCTGGCCTCCTTGAAACGTGGCAGCAGCGGCCAAACGGGGGTGAACGCATCGTCTTGCCAGCCCGGTCCCAGCGCTCGGCTGACATTGATGTACACCGGTCCGTAGGACGTGTCCAATCGCCAGTTGTCCCACTGGTCCAGATCGTGCTCAGCAAACCGCGCCAACAAGCGGAACATGGCTGCCACTTCGGAGTCGGTGAGCGGGCCTCCTGGATGTTCTCCCATCTCGGCAGAGTGCCATCGGTGGGCTGATAGCACCAAGCCGAAGCCCGCGTCCGCTGTACCTCGGCGGACGCCGGGCTTCGTCGTGCCCGCCGGAGTTCGCGTGCCGCCGGGGTCGCCGCGCCGGTAGCGAAGCGGCAAGGCGCGGCGTGCCCCGAGCGGCGCGCAGCGGCCCGCAGGGCCGCCTTGAAGACGTATGGAAAGTTCTCAGCGAACCGGCGGCAATGTCGTACTCCGGTTGATGCGTTACACCTTGACTCCGCTTGATGGTTTACGCGGTCCCCGATCCGCTGGCTACCGACTGTGAACCTCTGGCCGAAGACGCGGATGTGGCAACATCCGCTTCTGCCGATGAGCGGTAGACGAGCGGCTGGCTATGCTGCCGGCCATGAGCGAAGCGTCTCCGCAGCCTTCCCCGTCGGCGGCCTCCACCGAGGCCGAGCCCCTGTTGTCAGTTCTCGAGCGCAACCGGCGGACCTTCGCCTGGAAGACGTCGGGGCTCGACGAGAAGAGTCTGCGCGCGACCACGGCGGCCAGTGCGATGACGCTCGGTGGTCTCGTCAAGCATGTGGCCCTTGTCGAGGCAGACTGGCTGGCGGTCAAGCTCGCCGGACAGGAGTACGGAACCCCGTGGGACACCGTAGATTTCGACGCCGACCCTGACTGGGAATGGCGCACGGGGGCGCTGGACTCTCCGGAAGATGTCTACGCAGTGTGGCGAGACGCTGTGGAGCGTTCGCGCGAACTCGTGGCTGAGGTCATCAAGGAGCGCGGGCTCGACGGGCCGGCGTCCTTCACCTGGCCGGACGGCCGCACGCCTACGGTCCGCGCCATGCTCCTAGACATGGTTGAGGAGTACGCACGACACACGGGCCACGCGGACATCCTCCGAGAGGCAGTGGATGGTCGCGTGGGTGAAGGCGCGCCTGAAGACTTCACCGTCTGAACGTCCTCAACTGCCGCGAACGGTGCTGGAACGGGCTGGCTCCAAGTGTCGGTCAGCCGGCGAGCTGGTCGCGGCGGCGGGTGAGGTAGGCCCGCTCCGCGGGGTTGCCGGCAAGACCGATGGCCCGGTCGTACGCCGCCCGCGACTCGCCGCCGCGCCCGAGTCGCCGCAGCAGGTCGGCGCGCGCGGCGTGGAAGGCATGGTAGCCGTCAAGGACCTCGCCAAGCCGGTCGATCTCGGCGAGCCCGACCCCGGGGCCGTCGACCTCGGCGACCGCGACCGCCCGGTTGAGCCGCACGATCGGCGAGGGGTCGAGCAGCACCATGCGGCCGTAGAGGGCGACGATGGTGGACCAGTCGGTGTCTCGGGCGGATGGGGCACCCGTGTGGACCGCGTTGATCGCGGCCTGCAGCTGGTAGCGCCCGGGTGGGTCACCGCCGGCCGCCACCGCCTCGAGCCGCTCGCGAACCAAGGCGTTGCCCTCGGCGATGAGGGTGCGGTCCCATGCGCCGCGGTCCTGCTCGTCGAGGGTCACCAGCTCCCCGGTGCGGGACACGCGCGCCGGCCGCCGGGCGTCAGTGAGGAGCATCAGGGCAAGCAGGCCGGCTACCTCGCCGTCGTCCGGGAGGAGAGTTCGGAGCAGGCGGCCGAGGCGGATCGCCTCGTCGGTGAGGTCGACGCGCACCGGGTCGTCCCCCTCGCTGGCGAGATAGCCCTCGTTGAAGACGAGGTAGACGACCGCGAGCACGCCGGCGAGCCGGTCGCGGATGTCGTCGGCCCAGGGCACCCGGTAGGGAATGTGTGCCGCCTTGATCTTTGCCTTGGCGCGGGTGATCCGTCGCGCCATCGTGGTCTCCTGCACCAGAAAGGCGCGGGCGATCTCGGGGACGGTGAGGCCGCCGAGCAGGCGCAGGGTGAGCGCCACCCGGGCCTCCAACGCGAGCGCAGGGTGGCAGCAGGTGAAGACCAGTCTGAGCCGGTCATCCTCAACCGGGCCGGTCGGCTCAGGAGGGGTGTCGTCGTACACGATCCGGGCCGCCTGGTGCTTGGCGTCGCGCTGCGACTCGCGACGGAGCCGATCGATCGCCTTGCGGGTCGCGGTGGTGGCGAGCCAACCGCCGGGATTGGACGGTACGCCCTCGCGCGGCCACCGCTCTGCAGCCGCTACGAACGCCTCGGCCGTCGCTTCCTCGGCGACGTCGAGATCGCCGAAACGGCGCGCGAGGCCGGCGACCACCCGCGCCCACTCCTCGTGGTGGACACGGGTGATCGCCTGCTCGACGGTGGGACCAGTCACGGCTCCAGCAGCGCTCGGACGGATTCCTCGGTTCGGAAGGGACGCACCTCGACCGTGCCGCGGCACGCTTTCGACCCCTCGGCGGCAAGCGCCAGGGCCACGTCGAGGTCGGCCGCCTCGATGACCCAGAAGCCGCCGAGGTACTCCTTCGTCTCCAGGTAGGGCCCGTCCGTGAAGGCCGGCCTCTCGCCCTGCCCGTCGACGGTGGTGGCGGTCGTCGCGGGCTCCAGGCCGTCGGCGAAGACGAAGTGACCGTCCCTCTGGAGCCTCTCGGTGAAGGCGCCGGTGTCGGCGAACGCCTGCAGCATGGCCTCCTGGGAGGGGTAGGTGCCGAACTCGGTGCGCTCGGCCGGTCCGTAGACGGACAGCAGGTACCTGGGCACCGCGCTCACTTCTCCCCAGAGCCGTTACGCCGGGCCTGCCCGGGACCTCGGAACCGGTGCACCTCCTGCGGCCAGTCGAGCACGGTCGCGAGCCTGCCGGCCCAGTATCGCGCCGCCGCGTCGTCGGGCACGTCCACGACGGCGAAGCCGCCGAGGTGCTCCTTGGTCTCGACGTACGGGCCGTCGGTGAAGACGGGCTTGCCGTCAACCGGCTCGACACTGCACACCGCGGTGGACCGGTCGAGCCCGCCGTTGGTGAAGATCAGGACACCGTCGGCCTGCATCTCCTCGATCACGGCCCGGGCGGCCGTGCCCTTCTCGCGCAGCTCCTCCGCCGTGTGGTCGGGCACCCACTCATCGTTGAAGGTGATCAGGTACTCCGTCATGGTCGTCTCCTCTCAGTCCCCGGACGAGGGCCTTTCCCGACTCCTCGTGTCCGGCGGCCCGGCCGGCCGCCGCACACTAGTTCCACGAACGGCTACGCCTTGATACGACACCATCCCGGAAACTCCGTTTCAAGGCAGCCCCGGCGTAGTGGCTGAGGAAAGGATCGACCTCCGTCCTTCGAAACGCACACTCGCCCGCTTGACTCCCCGGCAAACCGCGAGCAGTTGGGGAGGTCGAGCAGGTTTGAGTGTCGCGGATGTTCGCCCCTCGTCTGCAGATACGGAACACCGTGACCGCTCACTCATGCCGCGATCCGCGTGCTACGCGGCGTCACGAAGTGCTGACTCGGCCGGCATACGCACATGCCGATGACAGTGCGTCGAGGATGGCCGCCGCCGACGCTCAACGTGCAGTGGCGTCAGCGAGGATCGCCTGAAGTCGTGCTCGGCATTCGGCGACGAAGGCGGGATAAGTGTGCCAGTAGTAGGAGATTCCGCTGACGCCCACCGCGATGGCCCAGGCCCTGGCGCGAGCCCAGGTCAGATCGTCGAGGTCCAAGGCGTTCCAGTAAACCTGTCGTGCTTGGGGCGGCAGATCCCAGACGGTTGAGTGCTCGGCGTCGGGAAAGCCGACCGACAGGCCTCCGAAATCGATGACCGCGTGAAGCTTGCCCTCCTGCACCAAGAGGTTGGTGGGCTTGAGGTCGCCGTGGAGCCACACGTGTGGTCCGGAAGGCTCAGGCAGGGCGAGCGCGGCGGTCCACAACCGTTCCAGAGTCTCGACGTCGAGTTCCGCATCAACCGTGGTCCGACAGTCTTCGAAGCACGTGCTAATCCATTGGTCGCAGGGCTGCAGGCAGCCTCCGCGGTACCAGCTGAGGTCACCCGTGCGAGTCGTTCCCATCAGGTCGATGTTGTGGAGCTCCCGCACGAACGCCGCCAGGTCGGTTCCGAAGGCGGCCCAGTCCTGGACGGTGTCCGGCTGGGCTTCGTTCCCATCGAGCCAGCGGTAGACCGACCAAGAAAGCGGGAACGTTGTGGTGGGCGTGCCGACATGGACCGGCTCCGGGACCGGACACGCGAGCAGCGGCGCCAGACGGGGAAGCCATTCCTGCTCCTTCCGCACGGACCGCGCCTTGTCAGCCGTTCGCGGAAGTCGCACGAGCAGGTCGTCACCCAGCCGGTACATGGTGTTGTCCGTGCCCGCGCCCGCCGGCGACAACGACAGGCCAGCCCACTCCGGGCACTGCGCCTCCAGCAGCGACCTGACAACCGCCTCGTCGATCGGAACCTCGTTCTCGTGCAGCGTCACGCCGGGGATCTTTCCGCCGGATGACATGGCAAGCCAGTGATTTCTCGGTCGACCGGAGTAAGACGCACTCTGCCGCGATCCGCGCGTTACGGAGCGTCATGTCAAGCGAATGGAGCCGACGTCCGGACTTGCCGAGATGAGGATGCTTTCCCTTCGGTGCCGGAAGGAACCGCGGCAATGCTGGATCTTGGTATGGTCGGCGCCCTTTTCGGAGGAGATGGGCGTGACCGACGTTGCTGTTGAGGGATCCCGTCGTACCCATGCCGCGGTGGTCGCAACTGCCGCTGTTGCGCTTGGCCTGCTCGCGTTCGCGGCCGACTCCGTCCAGGGCGTTGTGGGGCAGGTCCTGATCGCGCTGACCAGCAGCGGCTTCGCTTGGGGCTTGGCGGCGTTCCTGGCCGGCCGTTCGGCTGCCACGGCGAAACGAGCGGTTGGCGGTGCCACCGCGCTGTTGGTGCTGGCCACGCTGCTCTATTACCTGCTTGTGCTGATGGTCAGTCGCCGCTGGAGTGGGGGCACCCTGGAGGACGGCACGTCGGCCGACCTGCTGGGGCTGCGCTCGGTTGCCATCATGACGGCGCTGTGGCTGACCGGGTGCCTCGTCGCGGGACCGATGCTCGGGCTGCTCGGCCATATCGTGCGAGTCGGCAAAGCGTCGACCTCGACGCTGGCCGCGGGTGCGATATGCGGCCTTCTGTCGGGCGAGGGCTGGCAGGCCGTGATGCTGGCACCGCCCTGGCAGCTGTTGACCGTGGCCGACCCGTACCAAGCAGAGTTCTTCCGAGGCGTTGTGGTCGGGGAACTCGTCAAGATCGTGCTTCCGATCGTCGTCCTGGCCTGGCTGGCCACGGCGCACCGCCTCTGGCGCGCATGGCCGATGCTGCTTACCGCAGCCATCTCAAGCGGTGCCCTGAGTGCGGCGCTGTGGTACGTGCTCTACGCCGCAGCAAACAGCATCTGAACGCGCCGACCAGACCGCAGGCGCGGGTGGTCAGGTGCGTCAGGCATCCTGATCTGCCGCTGGTCGGGCGTTGGCGGCTCAGCGTGTGGCGCACACGTCCGATAGTCGATGGGGAATGCGTTGGTCGGGATTGATTGCACGGAATCCTCGACGTCGTGGTGGGCGCATCCAATAACCGCTCCTGCGCAGGTAACGGAATCTGGCTGCAATCCACCGCGGACACGGCGAAGGAGGGCCGGCTCAGCTGCCATGCGCCCAATAGTCGCGGACCGGCAATTGAAGCCAGAGGTCCGGCGGGCCGGTGAACGGGCGGGCGTCCGTCGGCTTCAGGCCGGCATAGGCGCAGCAGTAGGCAACGGCCTTGTGCCGGTACAGGTATGTGCGCAGAATGTCCTCGGCCGAATCGTCGGCGGCGGACCACCCACCGCCGGGGTGTAGGTCCCAGCCTGCGATGACGCCGTCGCGGATGATGCTGCCCTGGTTGCCGCTCTTCGGGTTGGCGTACATCGCGTAGCACGCGGTGGAGGTAGACAGCCGCCTGGCGACCCCCGGGGTCGACGCCCCGTACGCCCACGGCTGGCTGACGACGCAGCCGCCCGGCACGTCCGTGACACCGACGGTCAACAGGGCATTCTCACTCAACGGGTCGTACTCGAAGGCCTCAGCCATCGACTCCGGACGTCGTACTCGACGACGATGCCTTCCAGCCGCCGCACAGCTTCAGCCGCGTCGATACCGCCCACGCAGGACAAGCTGAAACCCTCGTAGTGGAAGTCGCCCAGCACACCGATGAGGCGATGTGCCTCCGCAACGGCGGCAGACTCGGACTGCGACAGGCCTTGAGTGCCGGGTGGAGCGGCGAACAGGCCGGGGGTACGGCTGGCCAGGCTCAGGCGCCCTGGCGACCAGCCCGCCATCATCGACCGCCACGGGTTCGCGCCGGCTGCAGCGAGTGCGCGGGCGCTATCGGATTTGTCGGCCTGCACGGCGACCCACAACGCGGTGCGACCGTCGTGCTCCACGTCGACGTCATCGACGAGGCCCGCCAGCTCGGCGACCACGTCGGCGGAGCCCCATTCAGCCGCCAGATGCAACGGCCGCCGCCGTTGGTGTGCGTTTGGGTCGGCGCCAGCGGCGAGCCGCGCACGCACCTCGGCGAGGTCCGACCAAGACCGCAAACCCATCCGGGACCATCCGCCTTCGTCTGCCACGCCCTGACCCTCCCCAAGTCGCATCGTTGACGGGCCGAGGATAGAGGCATCGACCGATCCATACGAGCCCGACTGACTGCACCACTCTCCGAGCAGCATCGTCCTCATTTGCCGCTGTCCGCACGTTGGCCCCGCCCGGCGCAGTGCGCTGTCGTGCCGATGAGCGGAAGTTGTCAGCTGACATCGAACCGCTCGCCGCGATCGATACAGGCCTGTGCCACGACAAGTAGGACAGGGCCCTAGCATTGCCTGCGTGATCGGGGACTTCGCGGACCGGCTCCTGCGCGAACGTGGCCAGTCTCGACCCCTGCGTAGCGGTCGTCGAGGCCGGCGAGCAGGATGTCGACGGGCTGACCGACTACAGCCCGGACGGCCACCAGGCCCGCGCCGACCTCGCGGCCCACGCCCTGCGCGAGCTCGGGACCTTGCGCGAGGCGCTGCCCGCCGCGACCCCGCTGCACGCTCACCTCGCCGAACGGCTGCATGCCCGCATCGCCTTCCACGATGCCGGGGAGGACCTGCGCGAACTGCACGCTGCGGCCACCGGCCCGCTCCAGCTCATCCGCCAGGCCGTCGAGGCCGCGGTACCGGGCCGCGGCGCCGAGGGCGCGGCCTTCGAGGAGGGCTGGGCTCGTGTCGGCGCGCGCCTGGCCGCGATCCCCGCGGCCCTGGATGGGTACGCCCGCAGCCTCCTACTCGCCGCCGAGCGCGGCCATTTGCCGGCGCGGCGTCAGGTGGAGCTCGTGATGCAGCGCTGCCGCAACTGGATCGACGACGATGTCGCCCTGGTGGATCGCTACGGCGAGGGGCGTCAGCGGGCGTCGTTGCAGGCCGCAGCGACGGGCTCGCGAGAGGCGTACCGGAAACTGGCCGGGATGCTGACCGCGGACCTGGCACCGCGGGCCGTTGAGGAGGAAGCGTTCGGCCAGCAGCGGTACGCACTCTGGGTGCGCACCTTCCTCGCGGCCCAGCCCGACCTGCGTGAGCTGTACGACTGGGGCTGGGACGAGTTCCGAGCGATAGAGGCAGAGCTGATCGCGGAAGCGAAGGCCCTGGGCGGGAGCGTGCCAGAGGTGCTCGCCTGGCTCGCCAGCCCCGACGCGCCCGGCACGCTGCACAGCAGGGAGGCGTTCGCCGCGTGGCTGCAGGAGCTGCTGGAGGCCGCCACCGAGCGACTGGACGGCATGCACTTCGACATCCCCGCCCCGCTGCGGCGCATCGAGTCGCGGGTGACCACGTCGTCCGGCATTGCCTACACCGGGCCGTCGCGGGACCTGACGCGGCCGGGCCGGGTCTGGTGGTCCCTCCCCGAGGACGCAGCGAGTTTCCCCACCTGGTACGCCTACAGCACCGCCTATCACGAGGGCGTTCCCGGCCACCACCTCCACCTCGGCTCCGAGGTCTGCCGGGGCGGCCTCGGGCAGCGGCTGAACCTGCTCGGCGGCCTCTCCGGCAGCCAGGAGGGCTGGGCACTGTACGCCGAGCGGTTCATGGACGAGCTCGGGCTCTATGAACAGCCGGGTGCGCGACTGGGGTATCTATATATGCAGCTCCTGCGGGCGGCACGGGTTGTGGTCGACATCGGCCTGCACCTGCGACTGCCGATGCCGTCCGATGACGGCGCATTGTGGACGCCGGATGCTGCGTTGGAGCTGCTGCGGGACCGCTGTCATCAGGGGCCGTACGCGTCCGCCGAGCTCGCGCGCTACTTGGGCCGGCCAGGGCAGGCGCTGGCCTACAAGGTGGGTGAGCGCCTGTGGCTGGCAGGCCGCTCGTCCTTCCCCGGCGACCGGCGAGCGTTCCACCGTCGGGCGCTGGAACTGGGCTCGCTGGGGTTGGACCAGTTGACGGCCGCCCTGACCGCATGACCGAGCGTCACTCGTGCATGGCAGTGAAACAGGTCGGACACCACGCTCGTAACTCCTTACGCTTCCCCCCGATCCAGCGAGAGCAGGGCCGTGGTGTCCGCGGCCGCCTCCTGACCTCCTGGACGTCCGGATCTGCCGCTGACATCGTGCTCGGACGCCGCCTGGAAAACCCAGCTGCTCGGGTTGCGGGATGGCACCATACTGCGTCTGGACCGGTGGCAGAGCCGGGTTATTGCAGCACTCAGAACACGCCGGGCACGCACGGGCGATTCGACGGTGCGTGGGGCCGCTGGCAAGCCATGCCCCACCGGGGGTCCAAATCCCCTCCGGTCCGCCGGCATCCTGATCTGCCGCCGACCGCGCGTCACGGCCAGCGGATGGAGCCGACGTCCGGTCGTAGCCGATGTGAGGGCGCCGACGACGCCAACATCAAGGCCGCAACTGCCACTACCGACGACGCGGCTACCCCTGGCCAGCTGCCGTCTAGATCCACGTAGCCGCCGGTCTGACATGATCACGACGTGCCCGACCCCGAGTCGACCGACGGCAGTCCGCCGCCGGAGCCGCCCGCGGCGAACGCACGCAGCGAACTGCTCACGCTGCTCGTGCTGCTGCTCGCCTCGGCCATGCTGCTCGCGCTGTGTTTCGGCGGTGCCGCCATCTGGCTGTACAACTAATCGGGGTCCGGCAGGAGCAGGCCGCCTGGGTCACCGCTCTGACTGCCGTTGCGGTATTTGGCTTCGCGGTCATGACCGGGGCAGCTGCCATGTCGATGTTCGCCGCACTGCTGGACCGCTCGGTGGCCCGCATCGGGGAGCTGGCGGCCGATGGCCGCCATTTCGACCGGCAGGCTATCGCCGAGATCGCGGACGTCTGGGACAACAACACCTTCCCGCTGTTCAGTACAGCGCTCAGTCGCCCTGCGTGGTTGCGTGAGCGGCGCGCGAGGGCTGCGCTGGTATGGATGGCAGAGCTGGGACCGTCCCGCCGGGCGTGGATGATCGAGCAGGCCGCAGTCGCCGGACACCGGCTGGAGCCCCTGCTGCCCCCGCTCGTCCACCCTGTCGTGCACTACCGCGACTACCGGGGGGAGATTCAGCCCGGCATCGGGCCGCTGACCGCGACGGCTGTCCCAAGCGTCGCGAAGGACTACGACCTGGCCCGCGCCGAGGTCCGCGCCGTGCGGGTGGAACGCGCTGGGCATGAGCTCTGCGGCTACGTCGCCCTGGCGGCTCCGCGCCGCTACGCCACGCCGGGCGACCACGGAGACGCGGTCGTGCAATTGTTCCTCAGCGACGTCCGGGACGTGCGGTTCGACAGCGGTGACGGAGCCGGCGCTACCGTGGCCGCCGATACCGCCGGAGTCGAGGTCCGTGTCGGCACCCAGGGCCGCCTCCGCGCCGCCTCGGCCACCGTCTGGTTCGACGACCCGTCGTGGCAGTTGTCGCCAGACACATAGCCCGGCGGGTCAGGCCGGAAACACCCTTAAATCCACAGGCCCTTTGAGCCCGCGCTTATGGGCGGGTGCACGCTTCTGCCGCTGACCGCGCGTCACGGAGCGCAGCTGCTGTCCACGGGTGACGGCGCGCGGTCGTGCCGAATCGAGTGTGGTCAGTGTGTTTGGGTCTTCCAGACCGGCAGTTGGGGCTCGTCGTTGTGCACGATAATGTTGGCGTGATCGGTCGGGTGGACCGTAGCGAAGTAGAACCGTTGGGAGGGGATGTAACGCTCGCGCCAGCGCCGTTCGACTTCGGCCCGAGACGACACCCGGCGCTCTCGGATCACGGCACGATCCACCGTTTTCTCGAGTGCCGTCGACACAAAGATGCGCAGGTCCCACCGACCAATCAGTTCCGGGCGCATGAGGAAGACGCCGTCGAAGACCAGTACGGCGTCGGCTGGGGCAGTCGTGAACGGCGGGGACAGCGCAGTATCTCCGGTGCGTTCGTAGACCGCGTGTTGGAAGCGTCGGTCTCCGCCCGGGCCGAGCGGATCGAGCAGAACCCGGTTCAGCGCGTCGTAGTCGTGGGTGTCGAAGTAGCAGCCTTCGGCCGAGTACTCGCCGCGCGGATAGCGCTGTGCCCGGGGGAAGAGGAAATCGTCGATCGTCGCGCGGATGACGTCGCGGCCCTGTTCGCGCAGGACGACGGCCAGCTCGTCGGCGAGGGTGGTCTTGCCTGCGGCGGGCGGTCCGTCGATGGCAACCCGCGTCGGGTGTGCGACGGTGACGGACCCGACTGCCTCAGCCAGGAGGCCGAGCATCTCGTCGCGGTTGCCTTGGTCCATGGTCTGCCCCGTCCCAGTCTCGCGAAAGTCGCCGTGTCGGGCCGACCTTATGCGCGCCAGCCTTTTCGCGCCTGCCAATGCCCGAGTGAGCCAGATTGCCGCATGCGGAATTGGCTGCGGTCGTGGCGCAAACGCACTGTCATGCCGGCGCTGGTCGCGCGGTATTGCGTGAACGTCCTACCGCCAGTTGCGCGTCTTGGCTGACCAGCCGGGCGTCTGGTCACCGGGCGACGAGGCGCAACGGAGCTGAGTCGACGAGCTGCGTCGTGGCTCGCTACCGTCGCGCGATGAAGCGTCTGCGGCGGTACCGCTATGTCGGTCGGGCAGAACTCCACGACGAAATTCCGGCAGCGGAGGCGGTCATCGTCGTTTCTGGCGCCGCTCTTGACCGCTGGCTCGCCGGGCGTGCACGAGCCGAGCTGGACGGGCCGTTCACCTTCGTCGTGGCGCTCGACGGTCGCCTCAGGCTCGCCCCGCGCCGCAGCGAACACGTCGCCTCAGGCTCGCCCCGCGCCGCAGCGAACAGGTCGCCTTGGCCGCCGGCCGAGACGTGCTCGCCGCGGGCGAGATGACGTTGACGCACGATGCCGATGTTCGCCGCGTGCTTGACAAGACCAACCAGTCGACCGGCTACTGCCCCGATCCCGACTGCTGGACGGCAGTAGGCGAAGCGCTCGACGGCCTCGGCCTGAACCCCGGCGACTTCAGCGTCAAGATCGTCTTCCGCCGGTGCCTTTCCTGCGGCGAACGCAACATCGTTCGCGACGGCGACTTCACCTGCGCCCTGTGCGACAGCGCTCTGCCGACGCTATGGAACTTCGCACCCGCTCGATCGGCATTCCAGCCGACATCCGCTTCTGCCGCCGACCGGGCGTCACGCTGGGTAAGTGGCCACAGTGTCGAGGCCGTCCGGTCGTGCCGATGACAGTGCATCGCGGATAGGCGGCCGACATCGGATCGTGTGCGACCATCGGGTCTTGCGTGAGACGTCATGCCGATGAGGATGTCGCGGTTCCAGAGCTGGTTATGGATCGATGGGAAGGATCGAAGCCACCTGGCAGCTCCGTCGACGAAGCCCCCGGTGAGCACGAGCAGCGCCGCCGCGAGGTTGAACGGCGCCAGCCGCACCGCCGGCACCGACGCCGGACTGCGTGAACAGGATCAGATGGGCGGAGATCACCACGAGGTAGCCCAGGCCGAAGACCACTCCCGTTTGGTCGAAGGCGTGCGGCACCCCACCGCCGCCAGGAGAAACCCGGCCATCCCCGCGAAAAGCAGCAGCTTCTGCGAATGCGGCACGCCCGGGGTGCTGCAACCCCGATCGCTGAGCCTGGCAGCCGGTAGCCGGCGGCGGCCGTTACATCCGTGGATCGCGCCTACGCCGCGGCTTTCGGCGCGGGATCGGACGCGGCGGCCAGCGCCGGCTCGTGCCTCGGCGTTGCGACCCGACCGGAACGCCAGGCGAGCACGCCGGCCCCGATGGCCGCGACCGCGCACAACGGCCAGAGCGCTGCGGGGGCGACGCTGTAGACGAAGGCGCCGACGGGTGGGGCGAGCATGCTGCCACTGGTTGCAGCGCCGGTGTAGAGCCCCTGGTACCGGCCGACCAGGTGCGGCGGGGCGGCGTCCAGCACATGCGCGGTGGCGGTCGTCTTGTAGAGGATCTCCCCCATCGTGAGCACGACCATCGCGGCGACGGCCAGCCAGCTGGCGGTGCCGAGGCCGAACAGCCCGAAGCCGAGTCCGACCAAGGCGTACCCGGCACCGATGATGCCCAGCGCCGGCAGCCTGCGCAGCGCCATCGTCGCCGGGATCTCCAGGATGAGGATCATGCCGGACCCTAGGGCGATGAGCGCCGCGTAGAGGCCGATGGGCTGACCGTGGTCGCGCAGGTAGACCGGCAGCGTCGAGTAGAGCTGCCGGTAGACGATGTCCACGACCACGATCGCCGGCAGCAGCAACAGCAGGGCGCGATCCGTGCGTACGCTGCGCCACAGGCCGTGGGCCCGGACTCCACGCGGGGCCGGCGGCGGCTCGGTGGGCAGCAGCCGCGCGGTCGCCGCCCGCACCAGCAGGGTGACGGCGCCGTCGATGACGAAGAGCCAGGTGAAGTCGTACGCCGAGAGCAGCGCGCCGAGCGGTGGCCCGATCACGCAGCCGGCGTTGAAGGCGGCCCGGGTGACCGCCACCGAGCGCCGGCGGTCGCCGGCGGGCACCGCGAGGGCAACCAGCGCGCCCTGCGACACTCCCGAGGTCGCGCCGGCGTAGCCCAGCAGCGGCATGCCCACCGCGAGGACTGCCGTCGGCAGCCACGGGATGGCCAGGGTGCCCAGCCCGACGAAGGCCGACGAGACCAACAGGATCCGGCGGTGACCGAAGTGGTCGCCGAACCAGCCGCCGGTGAAGTTGCCGACCAGCATGCCCGCACCCAACCCACCGCTGATCAGCCCCGCAAAGCCGATCGGCAGGTCACGGGGGCCCGTGAGGTACAGAAACAGGTAGAAGTACATGAACGTGCCGGCGGCGTTGACGAAACGACCGGCGGCGAGGGTCCAGACGATGCGGGGGATGTCACGCACGCGTACTCCTTCTCAGCCTCTGCAAGAGACACACCGTAGGCGGACCGGATCACGAAGCCCAGGGAGCCGGCTGGTTGCCGGGAGATAGCGGATCGAGGGCGACCTGACTGGGGCACCTGTAGGCCGAGGAGGGCTTGCTCACTGGCATGCCCGGCAAAAAGTCGTGACCTACAGGCGACAACGGCATGAGTCGGCAGGCTGCAGCGACGCGGGCTCGCCCCTGCGCAGCCAAGACCAAGCACACTGTCATGGCGCGAGTCGCACGCCGCTGCTGGGGCATCCGTCACCCGTAGTTCGGCCAAGTGAGCGCGACCAGCACGGCGACGCCGCCAAAAAATGGGGCTTGACCTTGCCCCCGGGGCAGGGTTCGAGGATCGATGACATGAACGAGATCGCACACATCAGCAAGCGGGCCGCCGACTTCTGCGAAGCCACCCAGGTTCCCGGATTCCTCGCCGGCATCTACCACGCCGGAGAGCAGGCCGTCGTCGCTCACGGTGTGGCGAACGTCGCCACCGGAGCCCCTATGAGCGAGGACACCAAGTTCCTGTTCGGGTCCATCACCAAGATCATGACGACGACTCTGGTGCTCCAGCAGGTCGAGCGGGGCACTCTCGACCTCGACGCGCCGGTCGTCGACTACCTGCCGGAGTTCCGGCTGGCCACGCCCGGCGCGGCCGAGAAGATCCGCGTCCGCCACCTCGTCACCCACACCAGCGGCATCGACGCCGACCTGTTCTTCCCGGACGCGGTCGGCCGCGAGGCCCTCAAGATCTACCTGGAGCGGCTCGGCCGCGAGTGCGGCGTTCTCTTCGAGCCGGGCGAGTACGTCAGCTACTCCAACGGTGGCATGATCGTCGCCGGCCGGCTGTTGGAGGTGGTGACCGGCCGGCCATACCACGAGCTGCTCGAGCGTGACGTCTTCGCGGCCGCCGGGATGGCCAGCGCCTGCACCTCCGCCGAGCAGGCCATCCTGCGCTCCACCGCGATCGGGCACTTCCCCGATCCGACCACCGGTGGCATCCGGCCGACCGGCATGTTCATGCTGCCGCAGACGTGGGGGCCGGCCGGCAGCACGCCGATTGGCACCATCGAGGACCTGCTCGCCTTCGGGCGGGTCCATCTCGGCGACGGCTTGGCGCCGTCGGGCACGCGGGTGCTGTCGGCGAGATCGGTCGCGCGTATGCAGTCGGTCACGTACGACCTGAGTACGCCGAACACGTCGCCCGTCGGCCTCGGCTGGCTGGTGCGGTCACTCGGCGGCACGACGGTGCTGACCATGTCCGGGGCCTCGCCGGGCGGAGTGGCGGTGCTGGTCGTCGTGCCGGAGCACGACCTGGTGTTCGCCGCGTACGGCAACGATTCGCGGGCGCTTGCGCTGCACGACGAGCTGCTGCTCTGGCTCGCCGGGCTGTTCGGCACGGTGGAGACGCCGGCCTACGCGCCGGAGGCAGTCGATCTTCAGCCGTACGCGGGGACGTACCGCTCGAACCAGCTCCGGGTCGACGTACGCGTCGTGGACGGCGGACTGGAGGAGCAGGTGACCTACGAGCCGGCGGACGAGGTGCAGGAGCGGATCTTCACCGGCTTCGTTGGTGGCTCGTTCACGGCGCCGCCGCTGCGCTACGTGCCGGTCGGGAAGGATCTCTTCGCCCCGGCTGGGATCCCGTTGCAGGGGCTGCCGTCGCACTATCTGGTGTCCTACCACGGCGGGGCGGCGTACCGGTGCGCCGGCGGTCGGATGACCCGGCGCTCGTCCGTCTGACACGATGCGGTGCATGAGCGACGAGCTGGCCGGCGGGCGGCACCTGTTGACCATCGGCCAGCTCGCCGACTACGCCGGCGTCACGATCAAGGCGGTGCGGGTCTATCACGACCGGGGCCTGCTGCCCGAGCCGCCACGCGACTCGTCCGGTTACCGACGGTACGGCGCCGAGCACGCGATCCAGCTCGTCAAGATCAGGACACTGGTCGAGGCCGGCGTGCCGCTGGCCCGGATCAAGGAGCTGCTCGGGGCCGGCCCGGAGCGGTTCACCGCGGCGCTCGACGAGATCGACCGCAACCTACGGAAGCGAGCCGAGGAGATCCGCCGGACCCGGCAGCGGATCGCTCAGCTCCACAGTGGGGACCGGCTGTTCGTCTCGGCAGAGGTCGCCGACTATCTGGAGCGGCTGCGCCAGATAGGGGTCAGCGAGCGCAGCGTACTACTCGAGCGCGACCTGTGGATCCTGCTGCAGTCGGTGGCGCCAGAGCAGGCGGCGGCATGGATCGCCGACAAACTGGCGGCCATCGCCGATCCCGAGTTCCGCGCGCTGAATCTCGACTACGACGCCGCCTTCGACTGGTCACCGGACGATCCGCGCCTGCCCGCGCTGGCCGAACGGACCCGGCGATGGTACGCCGGACAGGACGGCAGCGCCGACGCCGGGCCGCCGCCTGACCCGACAATCACCCGGCTGGCCGGCGTGGCGTCCGGCGCTTCCTCACCGGCCTGGGCACGGATCGCCGAACTGGCGAAGGAAGTCCCTTGAATCCGGCACCAGAGCATCCGTGACGATAGCCCCCGGAATGCCTCCCAATCAGTCGGCGAGGCCGCCGAGGTCCGGGTGAGGAGGGTCGGTGGGAGTTTGAGCGGCTCAGTGAGAATGCCGGTATGCCGCTGACGAACCCTTGGCTTGCCGGTCCAACTCCTGATCGAGACCTGCCGCGTGAGCAGCTCGAAGAACGCATCCTGAATCTGCTGTCGACTCACAACCTCGCTGTGATCGCCACCGTCAACAAGGACGGCAGCCCTTCCGCGACCCCGGTGCGCTACTGCAGCCTGGGCTTCGAGATCTTCTACACCAGTTGGAATGCCTCGGTGAAGTCCCGGAACCTCAAGCGCGACCCGCGGATCTCCGCAGGGATCGTCGCGCCCCTTGTCGGACAGTCGAGCAGCCGCGGGGCGCAGCTGTTCGGCAGGGCACGGACTCTTGAGCGTGACGACCCCGAGGTTGAGCAGTACTGGGAGGCGTTCCGGTGGCAGTCGGACCACGTTGAGCAAGGACGCTCCCTGAGGGAGCCGCCCACCGACCCTCTGACGATCATCACCCCCAACCGCATCCTTTACACAGAGCACTGGCTGCGACGTGCTGGATACCGACCCCGGCAGACCTGGCGCCCTGCATAGGCTCTGATACCCGCTTCTGCCGCGATGCGAGCGCCGCCGTGACGACGACGGATGTCGGGGCTCGGGCTTTCGAGGCGGATGCTCCTATCCTCTCTGTTCACCAATCCGCCGCGGCAGGTAGGCGGCGGTCGTCCCCGCGAGGCTGCCGAAGGACAGGGCGAAGGCCAGCGGGAGGAACAAGTCCCACGGGGGGGGCGGCGGTATATGGCAGAAAGGGGCCGCGGGGGTGATCGGCGCATGGTCGACGCCCAGCTCGCCGACCCCGCCCCTCAATGCTCCGCACCAGGACAAAAATGGGTGGCCTCGCCAGCCCGTCCCGCCCTACCTTGTAACTGCTTCTTCTCCGACTCAATCACGAGAGGACTTCACCCCGCGTGACGCCGCCTGCTCTTTCGACCACACACGGCCGGCCCGCCCCGGCGCTGATCTTTACCGGCTCGTGCTGTTGACCATCGATCAGTGGTCAAGTTGGCGACGGCCGTACCGCAGCGTCACCGGGCCGCTGACACCATGGGTCATCGGCCTCCGGCTCGTTGGAGCGCGCGCAGCCGTTCGCCACGCAGGCCGACGCAGTCGTGGGCCCAGAAGACGTCGGAGTAGACAAGGGTGCCGTGCATCCAGTCCTCGTACGCCGACAGCCGGGCGACCTGGTACGCGCCCGGCGGGTACCGCAGCGTCGGCGGCCGGAAGCCCAGCCGCTCGGCGTCGTTGAAGCCACGCGCACCGTAGTAGCCGGGCGCGCCCTCCAAGAACACCAGCGGTATGCCCTGGGCGTCGGCGGCGGACAAGGCGTGGCCGATCAACGCGGTGCCGATCCCGGATCGCTGGAACTCCGGCAGGACGCCCAGCGGCGACAGCGCGTACACGGCCACCAACCGCTCCGGCGCGTCCAACCGGCAACCGCTGAGCATCACGTGCCCGACGACCCGATCGCCTTCCGAGTCGTCGACGGTGGCCACCAGTGACAGTGGAGGCAATGGCGCTCGGGCGGTCCGCAGGTCGTCAACCAGGCCCGGCACCCGGTCTGGATGGCCGAACGCGCGGGCGTGAACTTCCCGCACCGCCGCGTGATCGTGTTCCTGCTCCAGTCGCACGTCATGTCCCGTCACGGCGCAAGGTTAGCCGTAACGCCGCCGCGTAGTCGGAGATTTCTGTCCGACCTCAAGGGTCACGGTGGTGCATCAATGCCACACAGAGACGATGATCGGCAGGTGACCGTGCTCGGCGTAATCGACATCCGGATCTGCCGCGATCCGCTCGTCACGATGCGTCACCGGTCCGCTGGTGCTGAACATCCGGACATGCCGAGAACAGTGCGTCGAGCGGGAGTGGCACTACGGGTAGTCCGGCGGCCCGACATGGGGACGCTACGGTGGGTGGGTCTGCCCGGCGTCCGTCTGCCGGTGCCTTCGGCGCGCTCGTCATTCCGACGATGTGTGCGCGGCGTTCAGCCATGCGCCGAGGAGTGGCAGCACGGCGCGCAGATCGGTTCCGTCGACTGATACGTGGGCGGCTGCGCGAGCCGCCGGGGTTGCGTTGAAGGCGATGGCCAGCCCGACCGCGGCGAAGAGCGGCACGTCCGAGCGGCCGTCGCCGACGGCCGCGCAACGCTTCGGGTCCACGCCCAGCTCGGCGGCCACGCTCACCGCGAAGTCGCGCTTGCTCAGCTCGTCGAGCTGCTCGGCGACCTCCCCGCTGTAGCGGCCGTCAACCAGCTCCAGGCGCGGTCCGCAGGCGCGATCGAAGCCGAAGCGGTCGCAGAGATGGGCGCCTACGACGTCCCACGCCAGTGTGGCCAGCACGGGCGCCAGCCCGCGCTGACGGCACCACCGGACCGTCTCGGCAATGCCGTCCACCAGCGGCAGCGATTCCAGGAACCCACGGACCTCTATGGGCGTCCGTGTTGCCCAGCCACGAGCTTCGAGGACGGCAGCCTCCTGGCTGCTCAGGGTGTCGGCGCCGTAGCCGGCCTGCACCTCTTGAATGACCTTGGTATGGCCGAGGAACTCCGCGAGGTGCTGCCCGCTGCTGGTCGGCGTCAGCGTCCCGTCGACATCGAAGAACACCGCTCCACGGATCACGGTCGAAGGCTACCGGCCGCCAGGGGAGCGCGAACTCCAGCGCAGCAACGCGCGCTCATGCCGCGATGCGATCGCTACGCTTGGTGACCACTTCGCCCGGCTGCTCGGCGTGCTGACATGCCGACGAGCGGATGCTTCGGGTTCATCCGGACCATCGAGTACGAGACCATCGGGCGGTGCCTGGCAGCCACAACGGGGCTGTCGATCACTTGGAATCTTGTCGTACTAGTCTTCGCCGCATGGCCTTGCGACCGGACGAGTTCTATGACCACGCAGTCGCCGTCGCGGACAGCGAGCGCCGGCTCCCGTTGGCACGCATGACGGGATGGGAGATCAGCCCGTTCGAGCCGGACGGACTGCGCGTAGCGCCGTTGCGCCCGCCGGTGCTCCCGGAGCCCGCGCGGCACGGCGAGGATCCGTCGGACTGCAACGCCTGCCGCGACCGGGACGAAGGGATCTGGATCAACGATCACTGGCGCCTGGTCCGGATTCCGGGAGTGGGCGTCCCGCTGGTGCTCATGCTGTATCCGCGCGATCACTACGACATGGCGGATCTACCTGACGAACTGGCCGCCGAACTGGGGCTGTTGAGCACTCGCATCGTCCGCCACATGCAGGCACTGCCGCACATCTCGCGGGCCCACGTCTACCGCATCGGAGATGGTGGCGCCCACCTGCACGTTTGGTTCTTCGCTCGGCCCGAGGGGCAGGCCCAATTGTACGGGTCGTGGCTGGTCGTCTGGGACGACCTGCTACCGGAGTACCCGGCGGACGTCGCAGAAGCTGACGCTGAAATCGTGGCAGACGCGTTGGTCGCGTGCCACGGAGGCCACCGGTCGCCCACCAGCGAACCGGCCGCCTGACCGGCCTGGTCCACGACCCGAGGGTCACCGTCACGGCTGTTACCACCGCCGCGCGGATTTGCCAAGGTCACGTATCCGGATCTGCCGCGAAGCGCTCGTCACCGAAGGTGAGGTTGTGCCCGGCGGCTGACGTCCGGGCGTGCCGATGAGCACGTCCGTCGCCCGTGGAACCATCCGGGAGTGATGTACGAGACCGGAGGAGCGACCCATGCTGAGAGCGCCGGTGTCTCCAGCCGCGACGAGTTCGCGGCCTTCATGGAGGCCGTGCTTCGGGACTACCGCCAAGGGGGCGATGCGGAATGGGAAAACGGAACGCTCGATCGCTTCCTCGACGCTCTCGCTGCGTTCGCGGGCGCCCGCGTCAACGGACATGACGACCAAGAGACACCTACATGGCGACTGTTCGCAGAGATGATCGTGGCGGCAACGGGATACGAGTGAACGCTGTGCCGTTGGTCCGCTCGGGAAAGGGCTTGGGGACGCAGGGCCGACAGCGAGCCGTTCCCCGGACTCGGTCCGGCGCGAACGGCTGCCACCCCCTTTCGGGAACGGTCATCCGGAGCCGCCGCCCCTGGCGCGAGGACGGAAGAGGTTTCAGGACGGCGGCAACACACGCTTATGCCGCGATCCGTGCGGACCGGGTCGCGATCGCCCATGTCGACATCCTCTGACGCAGCGAGGCGTACGGGATACTGCCTCGATGATCAGGTTCCGCTTCGAGCTGTATCCGCTGGACGAGGTGTCGTCGTGGGGCGGTGACGAACCAACGCTGCACTGGTTCGGGCTCACCGAGGGCTGGTACTGGCTCGAGGTCGGCGGGCACCAGTTGCTGCGGCGGACCCGCCTCGATCATCCGCATCCCTACGTCGACTACTACCTGGCCCGGCTCTGGGAAGACGTCAATGTCCTCACACCGGACGTCCTCGAGCCGGTGCCCGCCGATCTGCAGCTGTTCATCGCCTCCGACCCCGCGCAGTGGGCATGCGATCCGCTCGCATTCGTCACCGCCGGTGACGAGGACAGATTCGGGGACATCGACCCGAATGTGCCCGACCACCCGGTGGTCACGGCCGCGAACTGGCACGGCGAGCACTACCTGGACCTCGGTTACCTGCGGAATGCTCCGAGTCTCCGGTTCTGGCGAACCGTCCGCGGCGATCGCGACGGGATCACCGTGGACTGGCGGCACGAGGACAACGGGGAGATCGGTTTCACTGCCGGCCAGGCCGTCCGGTTCTGCGTCCCGACCGCCGCGTACCTCGAGGCTGTACACACGCTCGACCGAGGGCTGATGACGGCGATGCTGCAGCGGGTCGAGGAGTTGGAACGCCGTGGCGGCCTGCCCGGCGTGGACCTTGACCTCGCCGGGCTGCGGCGGGAACACGAGGACCGCGGGCATTGGCTCGCTAAGAACCTCAACCGCACACCCAAGACCGACTGGGACGCCGTCCGCCAGGGCGCCCACCGGCTGCTCGGTGACCCACATCAGGCCAGCGCCCCTACGGCCTAGCGACCCCGGAGCCGACCGTACCCTGCCAAGACCAGATGCGCGGATCTGCCGCTGACCGGGCGGTCGCCTTGTAAGCTCCGCGGATGCCCGACGCGCCCGACCGCGAGTGTCATTGCCTCCTCTGCGAGGGCGACGGCACACCGCGGGTTCGGTGGCGGCGGGCAGAGAAATCCTGGCCGGAGCGCGAGCGCCGCAATGCCCGGCTGGTTCGTGAGTACGGTTGGGGCGTCACCGGCGTTCTAGGCATGACCACGCCCGACTGGGCCTACTCGATCGGTCTGTGGCACAGCTACGGCAGCGTCGAGTTGTGCCTGCTCGGCATCCCGCAGCAGCGGGCCATGGAGATCGTCAACACGGTCAGCCGCCTGATCCGTGACGGGCAGCCGCTGACCCCCGGCCGCAGGCTGGCAGGCGTCATCGACGGGTACGAGCTCGCGCTCGCTCCGGTGCACGGCAGTTGGTACGGGCAACTGTTCGGCGCGGCCATCGATTACTATCAGCGTCCGCCGTTTCCGGTCGTGCAACTGCTGTGGCCGGACAAGGCCGGCCGCTACCCGGGTGACCCCGAGCTCGAAGACGGCGCGCATGAGACCCAGCCGTCGCTGTGGCTGCCGATGGACGAGCATCCACGCAGTATGTGGACCGAGCCGACGCCGCCATGGATGTACCCGAACCTTGATCCTTGCCAGGTCGTGTTCACGCTCAAGCGCATCATGGACGGCGGCCGCCCGGTCAACGGTGTGATCCACGATCACGACGGGAGCTGGCAGTTCCTCGACGGCGACGCGATGGAGCAGCCGGACGTGACCACCGCGCATCTGGTCCACCTCGTCGCCCACCACGACGTCGGCCAGTTGCTGGACCTGCCGGCGGGTTGGCGCGCTTGGCGGCAGCCCGACGGCAGCTGGCTACGCTCGACCGTCGAGCCGCAGTAAGCCTGCCAGTCCCACTGCGGGCCCGGGCCCAGCAGCGAGGACCTGACCAATGGACGCCTGGCTCCAGGTCGAGCTGCCCGCAACCGACGGAGTCGGAGCAACTGCTCGCCGGTCTGCAAGGAGCGGATGCGGCAGACGATCTGATGCTGCCACGCTGCCCGGAACGCTCACCGCTGCACTCTTCTGCCGCTGGCCGGGCGTTGACAGCGCAGAGGCTGCGGAACATCCGACTCTGCCGATGACAGCGCAGGTGATCAAGAGGGCTGTGGCGTCGCAGTCGTACGCGCACTGGCCCTGCGATGCCGGCCGCGTCCGGGCAGAAGCCGGTTGTCGCCGCGGTGCGGGTGGCTTACCGTGCGCGGCGTGCCGTCGACGCTGTGGGAGTTCCGAGACTTGTTCGTCGAGCTGCGGGATGGGCCGGCTGCGGGTTGGGGTGGCGAGGTGTTGCAGCCGTGGCTTGATAGGCGTCCTCACCTCGTGGCGGAGTTGCACGAGCTGGGCCGTCCGGATAGCCGCCGGGTGCGTGTACCGCGCGAGGGCAACTACTACACGGCCCTGGAGGGGCTGTACGCGTTCAGTCGCATCGTCGACGTGTTGGTGTCGGCGTTTCAGCCGGACCCCGGTCCGCAGTTGATGGACTGGACCGACGGCAAGCCATGGTGGCGGGGCACCATCCCGGGCACGTCGGCATGGCCGGCGTTTCGCGCGGCGATCAGGGCGGCACCGCTGGCCGAATCGTCATTCCACCCGTTCTTCCACGAGATCGTCTCGGTGCAGGTCAGCAACGACGCCGACGAGCCGCCGGGCATCATCGGCGAGTTCTGGCCGGGCGCGATCGTCGGCAGCCTGCTGGTGGCCCGAGCAGGCGTGGCGATCCGGGCCGGCGCCCAGCACCTCGACCCCGACGTGGCGGCACGCTCGGCACTGTACTGGGCCTGGTGGCGGCGCAACCGCAGAGTCGTGGATCTATCCCACGGATGGGGTCACAACTCCCAGTGGAGCACGGACTTTCGTCGCGACTACATCGCCGAGGGCCACCTGCACTACAACGTCGACGCCGATCCGTCGAGACAGCCGGACCGGGACCTGAACGACGCGGACCGGATCGACCTGCTCAGGTACCGGTGCAGCATCCGAACCGATCTCGGCGCCGATCAATGGCCGTTCGACGACACGTTTGTGGAGCAGGCACCATAGAGCCGCCCGAGGTGCACGCACATGCCGCCGAGCGAGCGGACGTGCTGCAAGTCGTACCTGGGCCGTCTTTGGCTGCCCCCGACTGGAGTAGGCATGCCCGGCTGTGCCGCTGACGAGGCGGTGCGCGACGATCAGCCGGTGCAGCGTTTCGACAGCGTTGGCTGTGACCTGGTGGTGGGCACCGCCGTCCGGGCGACGGTCATGAGCCATGAGCCTTGGGGGGTCATGGCCGAGGTCCTCGGACATGAAACGGTGGGCGCGTCGGTTGACGCCGGCGTCATCGACAGCCCGTCGGGCGCACCTCGGGCACTGCCCGAGGAGTACCCGCCAGTCGGCGAGCAGGTCGACGCGGTCGTCCAGGAGATCAGCCGGTACCACCCGCCCGTCTGGATACGCCTCACGATGCGTGCCGCGGACCTGCATAAGTTCAGCTGGCCGTGCGGATGCTGCGGCCAGCTCACGATCCTCAGCCCTGGCGGCGACGGCGTCACCGTCGATGTGCGCAGCAGTGAGGACCGGGATGTGCGTCGTTCGCCGCGCACCGGTCCTGTCTGGCCGACCGCCTCAACCCGGACTTCAACGGCGACCGGGCACGGGTTAACGCCGTGGGACGCGACTAACCGCCGCCCCCAGCGATCGGAACCAATCACCCTGATAGCGGCACCCACCGCCGGATGCACCCTCACAGACGCACGAGTCACGCGCACGCACATGCCGCGATCCGCGCGCATGTCGCAGGTCAGTTGGCAGACGCGTGTCGCACATCAGTCGACGGAGGACAACCGCTGAGGCCCGCGCACTGCCGAATTCCCCTCTTTAGGATCAAGGCGGCCCGCAAAGCGGGCCGCGCCGGCCCGGCCCCGGCCTGCTGGCGACCTCCGGCCGGCATCGGCCGGGCCGGCCGGCATCGGCCGGGCCGGCCGGCCACGCTGACGGACGGAAGATCCTGAAGACCTCGGGGCTCCGCCCCGAACCCCGGCCCTCCTCAGAGATCAGCCGGGAGCGGATCTCCTAGCCGGGCACCACAAGGGCTACCAGTCTCCCCGGACGGGGTCCAGGTCGTACGTCTGGTAGGGCGCTCCACCTGGACCCCGTCCGGGGAGACTGGACGGTCTGGCGACTGCCCGACGAGGAGATCCTCACCCTTCACCGAGCCTAGGCGCCGCTTTCCTGCTGCAACTGCTTTGCCGTCTCTTGGTGCGAGTGGCCCATGACGACGTTGGTCGGCAGCGCTGCTACTCCGCAAGCTCCGGATGGTGCCCGCGGTCGAAGGCTCTTTGCTCGGCTTCGAGGAGGAGTCCGTCTACCTCTGCTTGGTTCCGCTCCACGAAGTCGGCATAGGTCCCCAGGGTCAAGATCATGGCGGAAGTCTTGGTCCGAACCGAGAGGTCACCGATCGCAACGTCCTCACCCATCTCGAAGCGGATGAGGGCCTCGGTCTCCAGCGAAGGCAGTTCCGGGCCGAACGCGCGCCGCATGTCAGAGACGAGGAGGCTGACGTCTTTGAGACCGGTATTGGGCTCGAAGAGTCGGGCCACCGCGATTTGGAAGGCGGCGATCATGACATGGACGGAGCCGAGCGAGCTGAACTCTGGGAACCTTGCCGTGAGTGGTTCGCGCTCCGATGACTGGCGCAGCATGCTCGCGCGTAGGAACCTGCCCATGAGCGTGCGGGGCATCGGGGGCGGGATTGGTGGCTCCACCGGCCGGGACTTGCGGTACTTACGCCTAGCCACGGCCAGGTGTCTCCCCTCCTCATTCCGTCGATCAAGTCTGGCAGTCGAGAGCAAGCCTGGCGTGAGCCATCATCCCGAGGCCGTCATGGGCCATCCACGGGCCAGTAACTGTGGCGCGCAGCGGTCATGTGCGGGCACGAGACGCACTCCGGCTGGCAGCCGGCTGCAGGCGTTTCGGGCATCACGGGCGGCGGATCACGCTCTTCCAAACTGAAGGTGCGGACCGGCGGTAGGGTCCCGGAATGCATACCGGCAACGAGGTGGGAACCGCCCCGCCCAGGGGTAGGCCTCGGGTCGACCCTCGTGATATGGAGGAGTCCCTGTCGCGGGCGGTTGGCGAGAAGGTCACCTTGCCCGAGGGTGTTGTCGTGACTGGCGGGCCGGACAGCTGTCCTGCGTGTGGTTTCAGCCGGGTCGCGTGGGCAGTGCTCGCTGCGGAGGAGCGCCAACCGGGATGCGGACGTGAAGATATCCACCCAGTTGCATGGCATGAGACCGCTTGGCTAGCGGACAGCTTCGTCTGCCTCGACTGTGACGCGGGATGGTTCGAGCCCGACGACGCGGCGCCCATTTCTTGGGTGCGCCCATACTGGAAGGTGCGAACCTGACGCCGGCTGTACAGCCATCGGTACGCCAAGCCGGCCGACAGGCGTGGGTGACGAGCGACGGCAACCGACAAGCCGAGCAGGTCAGCTACGGTCACCGACTCGGACCGACAGCAGTCTTGATCTTTGCAAGACAGTGGCAGGCGCTTTCCAGCCATCGTGCGATCCTGGGAAGCTGCTGCTCGTGAAGAACAACGCGGACAGGCTGCACAACCTTCTCCTGGAGGTCGCCTACGTGCTGCGGATCGACGAACCCAGGTGGAGCAGCAGCGTGGCCGGACTCGGTCGACGGTTGGATGAAGCGGGCACGGATCGCCACGTCCGGCAGCGAGTGGTCCGGGACATCCTCGGCCTCTACCGACATGGGATGGGCGGCTTCCAGGACGTTGTACTGCAGCGAGACGGTGCAGTCTTGCCTGAGCAGCAGCAGCTCGACCGTCTGCGTTCCGCGCTCTTCGAGGAGTCGAGACGGCAGTTGGCCGGCGAGCCGCTGTAGCGGGGCAGCTGGGGCATCAGTCCTCATTTAGTCCTTAGAAGGCCGGACCGTGACCACCGAGGCTGAGAGATGTCGAGAGGCGTTTGCGCAGTTCAGGCGCAGTTTGGTCAGGTCAGCCCAGGTCGCCAACTTGATCTCGTAATGCGTAGGTCGGGGAGGCTGGACGGTCTACGACTGCCCGACGGGGAGATCCGCTCTCATCGATTAAGAAACCGCACGATGGCGTCGCGAAGCAGTCGGGCCGGGTCGCGAGGCCTAAGGTCAGGGTCGGAGAAGGGGGGACCGGCAACGAGCTCAGCCAGAACTGATGCCAGTCGCTTCCGTTCCGCTCGTCGGCTCGACCACGCCGAGTCGGGTAGCCGCAACACGTTGGAGAGCAGGTCGCCCGGGTAGTAGTCGCCCTCGGCCAAGGGGTCGCAGAGCAGCACTTGTACCGCGAGAGGCAGCAGAGCCGGCACGCCAATCTGTTGACCGAACATGATGCGCAGGTCTTCAACCGTGAACTCAGCCAACGGCTTGCGTCGCAGCTCGGTGCAACGTCTCACGAGAAAGCTGTCGTCCGGGCCCGGATCCGGCCAAACGTCCCGCTCAAGCTGCTCGATGGTCGTCACGGCGGTCAGGGTAGTCCGCGCGGCAACCCTGGGCCGCCATGAGGTTGGCGGGCCATCCACGGGCAAGTAGCCACGCGGCCCAGCGGGCACGAGCGGGCACGAGACGTAATCGGATCGGCCGCCAGCAGCAGGCGTTCCGGGCATCACGGTCGGTTGAGCGCGCTCTTCCAAACTGAGGGTGCCGTTCGTCGACGGTCAGGCCAGCAGCGCCCGAAGTCGCCTTATCCCGTCCAGCACGTCGGCGCGGTTCTTGCCATCCTTGATCCACGCGGGCAAGCGCTCGACAAGGGTTTGGCTCCCCATGTCCCGGCCGCGTTCCCGCAACCGAGCGGACACGTACGCCTCCAGCAGGTCCAGGTGCTCGGCGTTGTATGCCCAGAGCAGCCGGCCGCGGCAGTCAACCGAAAGCCAGAGGGGCAGGCCAAAGTACGGGTCATTCGGGCCCGAGAACTCAGGCAATATTCGGGCGTTGTCGCCTGCGCGGCGAGGAGCATCCCAGTCGGCCGTATACGTACAACCGAGACAACTGAGCCTACGGCGCAGCCAGACATGATTCCGGGTGCCATCGGCTGACTCAGGATCAGGAAGGACCGAGGCCCGTCCGGCACAGCGCGGGCAACGGACGAAGATCTCGCCAGCAGCCAAGCCACGAAGCCAATACTTCGGGTCGCGGAAGCGTCCCGCGTACCCTTTCTCGGCCGCTGTCATAGATCAACGGTACAGCCATCGGTACAGCCAAGCCGACCAACATCGGTCGGGGGTGGGCGACGGTGGCTGACAGCTCGCGCAGGTCAACGACGAGGAGCGACGCCAGCCGACAGAGAGCTTGATCTTTGCAAGGCAAAGGTAGTCGGCCAGGCCGTCAAGGCGAGCTTGACGTAGGCCAGTAATAGGGTGCTCGCCATGACAGCGCGTGTCGAGGATCGTGTGCGGTGGCAGGTCTATCACGATGGGGAACTCGTCGGAGAGATCGAGGAGCAGGATCCGCGACCAGTTCCACCCTCTCGCGGGGTTCGAGCAGCTGCGCCCGCTGTTCGACGCATGGAACCGAGCCGTCGACTCCGAGGATCCCGAGCTGATCGATAGCGCGTACGGCGCGATCCGAGCGGCGGTCACGATGACCTACCCGGACGGTCGCCAGGTCCCTGAGTTCATGCTCGGTATTGAGGGGGACTACGCCGGTTTTCGCTGGCATGACGAGCCCTTCACCGACGAGTGACGGTGCTGGCCTGGGAGCCACGCGTGGGAGCCACGGAGACGAACGCGACCGGACAGCGGCGAACCGGGCTGGCCGACGACCATGCGTTGGCCAGCGCAACACGGACCGTTGCGGACAGCTGATCTCGGCCAGCCCGTGCGACAAGGGCATCCGGCTTCCGCCGATCAGCCGTGGGACCCGAGTCCTTCCCACGGCGCAGCAGGTGCACGACCTGGCGCGTCTGCTACCGGCTCGGCTGGCCGCAACGGTCTATCTCGCGGCCGGTTGCGGCCTGCGCATGGGCGAGATCCTCGGCCTGGAAATGGACGACATCGATTTCGACGCGCGAGAGGTGCACGTCCGCCGCCAACTCAAGGTGCTCAAGGGTCGTCAGCCGTTTCTCGGCCCGGTCAAGACGAACACCAGCGCCCGCACCGTCGAGCTACCTGAGGTCGTAGCGGTGGCGTTGCGTCAACACCTGGCCGACGGGTGCGACGCGGTCGAAGTCGACGACGACACGGACCGCCGCCGGCCGGTCCGCCGGGCCGCACGCCTGCTGTTCCGCGGTGTCGGTGGCGAGCCTGTCAACGCAGCGACCTTCTCCCGGACGTGGGCGACTGCTCGGGAAGCGGTCGGCCTGCCAGCGCGGTGGGGGATACACGGACTGCGGCACTACTACGCGACGGTGCTGATCCACGCGGGCGCATCGGTAAAGACGGTCCAACTCTCGCTTGGGCACAGCACGCCCACCGTCACGCTCAACATCTACGTCCACGAGTGGCCGGACGTGCTCGACCGGACCCGGCTGCTCATTGACGGCGCGCTCGGTCAACACGGAACGGCGGCCACGCCGGCTGTGAGCCGGGCATGACCGCCGTCCGTGAGGTTGTACCCAAACTGTACCCAAGATCAGTGGCAATCCTGTTGGTCCAGGTCAGCGCCTTGATTGGGCTTAGCAGTCGAAGTACATGGCGAACTCGTGCGGGGTCGGGCGCAGGCGCACCGGGTCGACCTCGTTGGCCCGCTTCCAGCCCACCCAGGTGGAGATGAGGTCCGGGGTGAACACCCCGCCGTCGAGCAGGTAGTCGTGGTCGGCCTCGAGCGCGTCGAGCACCTCGGGCAGCGAGCCCGGCACCTGCTTGACGTCGCCCCACTCCTCCGGCGGCAGGTCGTACAGGTCCTTGTCGATCGGCGCCGGCGGCTCGATCTTGCTCTTGATGCCGTCCAGGCCGGCCATCATCATCGCCGAGAAGGCGAGGTACGGGTTGCTGGACGGGTCCGGCACCCGGAACTCGACCCGCTTGGCCTTCGGGTTGCTGCCGGTGACCGGGATGCGGGTGCAGGCGGACCGGTTGCGCTGCGAGTAGACCAGGTTGACCGGCGCCTCGAAGCCCGGCACCAGGCGGCGGTACGAGTTGACCGTCGGGTTGGTGAAGGCCAGCAGCGACGGCGCGTGGTGCAGCAGGCCGCCGATGTACCAGCGGGCGGTGTCCGACAGGCCGGCGTAGCCGGTCTCGTCGTAGAACAGCGGCTCGCCGTTCAGCCAGAGGCTCTGGTGGGTGTGCATGCCGGAGCCGTTGTCGCCGAAGAGCGGCTTCGGCATGAAGGTGGCGGTCTTGCCGTTCGCCCAGGCCTCGTTCTTCACGATGTACTTGAAGAGCTGAAGCTGGTCACCGGCGTGCAGCAGGGTGGAGAACTTGTAGTTGATCTCCGACTGGCCGGCGGTGCCCACCTCGTGGTGCGAGCGCTCCACGGTGAAACCGCTGTCGACCAGGCGACGCACGATCGAGTCACGCAGGTCGGCGTAGTGGTCCACCGGGGGCACCGGGAAGTAGCCGCCCTTGTACGCGGTCTTGTAGCCGCGGTTGCCGCCCTCCTCCTCGCGGCCGGAGTTCCAGGCGCCCTCGATCGAGTCGATGTAGTAGAACGACTGGTGCGCGGAGGTCTCGTGGCGGATCGAGTCGAAGATGTAGAACTCCGCCTCGGCGCCGAAGTACGCGGTGTCGGCGATGCCGCTCGCCGCGAGGAAGGCCTCGGCCTTCTTCGCCACGTTCCGCGGGTCCCGGGAGTACGCCTCGCGGGTGAACGGGTCGTGGATGAAGAAGTTCAGCGCGAGGGTCTTCTGCGCGCGGAACGGGTCGATGAAGGCGCTCGCGACGTCCGGGAGCAGGAGCATGTCCGACTCGTGGATCGCCTGGAAGCCGCGGATCGACGAGCCGTCGAACGCGAGGCCGTCGGTGAAGAGTGCGTCGTCGACGGACTCGACCGGCAGGTTGAAGTGCTGCATCACGCCGGGCAGGTCACAGAAACGTACGTCGACGAACTTCACGTCCTCGTTCTTGAGGTATCGCAGGAGTTCCTCGGGATTGGCGAACACACGTCCTCCTGGCACGTCCACGGGGTGGCTGGGCTCCTGGCGACGCTATGACCGTGCGGTTGCCCGGCGGTGTCTCCTCTGTTTCCGCCGTGTTACGTCCCTGGCGGAGCGTCATCCCGGCCGCTCAGTCTCCTCTGGTTCTCCGTTCGGACCATACCGGCTGTAGCGATGTCGCGCCAATTGACACCCTTGGTCCGATTTGACGGGGAGAGTGCATCCGGGCCGGTCCACTCCGCTGGCTACCCTTGACCGCTGTGACCAACCCGCAGCACCCCGCGCCGCCCGCCACGGACCCCGCCTTCGCCCCGCCGAGCCTCGGTCGCCGCTTCGGCGCGCTGGTCGTCGACTGGGTGCTCTGCCTGCTGGTGTCCAACTTCTTCGCCAACCCGGTCCGCGACGGCTGGGCTCCGGTGCTGGTCCTGATCCTGGAGTACGGCTTCTTCCTCGGCCTGTTCGCCCAGACCCCCGGCATGTACGTCACCCGGATCCGCTGCGTCGCCTGGTCCGACGGCGGCCGGATCGGCGTGCTCCGCGCCCTGCTCCGCGGCCTCCTGCTCGCCCTGGTCGTCCCCGCCCTGATCATGGACGAACACCGCCGCGGCCTCCACGACCGCCTCACCGGCTCCGTCATCACCCCCGCCCCCCGCCCCTGACCCCGCCCTCTTCACCTCCGCGATCACGGGGAACGGAAAGAGCCGGACCCTGACGGGCCCGGCTCTTTCGTGCGTAAGGCCGTGGGTCAGCGGCCGCGGGTCTGGCGGAAGGCGCCACCCGGGGGGCGCATGTTCTTGGGGATCGCTCCCTTGGGCATCTGCGGGCGGGCGGTGAGCGCCTTGAGCCGCTTGTCCAGGGCGTTGACGTCCTTGGGGGCGAGGCTGCGCGGCAGCCGCATCAGGGTCGTCCGCAGCTTGCGGATCGGCAGCTCGCCCTCGCCCTGACCGATGACGTAGTCGTGCAGCGGTGCGGAGCCGATCACCTTGGCCAGCCGCCGCTTCTCCTGCCCGAGCAGGCCGCGGACCCGCTGCGGGTTCCCCTCCGCCAGCAGGATCACGCCCGGCCGGCCGATCACCAGGTGCACCATGTCCATCTGGGTGGTGGAGCTGACCGCCGGCGTGACCCGCCAGTCGCCGCGCATGCTCTCCATGATCTGCGCCGCCGCGCCGGGCTGGCCCTCGGCGGCGTTCATCATCGCCTTGTTGGACCGCAGGTTCAGCACGATCAGCACGGCGAGCAGGGTGAGCAGGATGCCGATCGGCAGCCAGATCCAGCCCCAGAGGATCACCGCGACCACGGTGAGCGCGAGCGGGATCAGCACCGCCGCCGCGGTCAGCGGCGCGAACCACCTGTCCTGCTTCGCGGTGAACTGGAACACCATCCCGATCTGCTTCAGCCGCTGGCCGAACGAGACCTTCTCCTGGGGCTTTGCCATGCCGGAGAGTCTAGTGGTCGGCGCACGCCCCGTTGATCCGCGGCCGCCCCTTCGCCGGGCGAGCTGAGTACCTTACGTCGCCACCCGGCCGCTGAGGCCCCCCGGTAAGGAGGGGGAGGGGCTGAAGATCGGGCGGCGTACCCATGCCCCGGGGCCACCTTCGCGCGGAAAGTGAATCTCGACAGCGAAACGACACCGCACGACAGGGGAAACCGAGATGTTCGGCAACGACGCAGACTTTCTGCTCACCATCCACCGTACGCACGCCTCCGAGCTGCAGGCCGACGCGGCCGCGGACCGGCTCGCCCGGGCGCTGCCCCGCCGCCACCCGCGCGGCTGGCTCAGCCGGCGGACCCACACCGGCCGCGCCGTCGACACCCGCCGGTGACCGCCCCCGCCGTCGGGCCGGCCGCCACGGGGGCGGCCGGCCCGGGTCCGGCGGGCGCCCACGGAGGGCCGGGAGATCGACCGGTCGGCCGGGACGGCGTCGCCACCCGTCATGGCATGCTCGATGGCGTGACCGCACGCGCCGCCAGCACCGTCCTCGTCGGCCGCCAGCAGGAGGTGACGGCCCTGCGCGACGCGCTCGTCCGGGCCCGCGCCGGCGAACCCACCACCGTCCTGGTCGGCGGTGAGGCCGGGGTCGGCAAGACCCGGCTGCTGGAGGAGTTCGGCGGCCTCGCCACCGCCGCCGGGGCGCGCGTCCTGGTCGGCCAGTGCCTGGAGCTGGGTGAGGCCGGCCTGCCCTTCGCGCCGTTCGCCGCGGCGCTGCGGGAGGTGTTGCGCCACGACGGCCCGGGCGTCTTCTCCGGGTACGAGGCGGAGTTCGCCCGCCTGCTGCCGGAGCTGGCCCGGGTGCCGGCCGGGGTCGCCGCGCCGACCGGCCTGCCCGCCTCGGACACCCCGCGCGGCTACCTCTTCGACCTGGTGGCCGAACTCTTCCAGCGGCTCGCCGCCGGGCAGCCCCTGGTCCTGGTGATCGAGGACCTGCACTGGGCCGACCGGTCCACCCGGGACCTGATCGGCTTCCTGGTCCGGGCCGCCCGGACCGCGCGGTTGCTGCTGGTCTGCACCTACCGCACCGACGAGCTGCACCGCGGCCACCCGCTGCGGCCCTTCCTCGCCGAACTGGACCGCGCCCGCGGCGTCGAACGCGTCGAGCTGGGCCGGCTGGACCGGGACGGCACCGGCGCCATCCTGGCCGACCTGCTCGGCGTCGAACCCGCTCCCCGGGCCGTTGACGACGTGCACGACCGGACCCAGGGCAACCCCTTCTTCATCGAGGAACTGGCCGCCGCGGGTGACCCGGTGGGCTGCGCCGCGCTGTCGGAGACCCTGCGTGACCTGCTGCTCGCCCGGGTCGACCGGCTGCCGGAGCCGGCCCAGCGGGTGCTGCGGATCGCCGCCGCCGGTGGCACCCGCTTCGCCCATCAGCTCCTCGCCGAGGTCGCCGGCCTGCCCGAGCCCGAGCTGGAGGACGCGCTGCGCGCGGCGGTGGCCGCCCAGCTCGTGGTGGCCGACCCCGACGGCGACTACGAGTTCCGCCACGCGCTGGTCCGCGAGGCCGTCCACGACGAGCTGCTCCCCGGCGAGCACGCCCGGCTGCACGCCCGCTACGCCGCCGCGATCGAGGCGCAGCCGCACCTGGTGGCCGCGGGCCGCGCCCCGGCCGAGGTCGCCCATCACTGGTACGCCGCGCACGACCACCCCCGCGCCCTGGTCGCCGCCCGCGCCGCGGCCTGCGCCGCCGCCGACCGGTACGCGTACGCGGAGCAGAGCCGGCTGCTGGAACGGGTGCTGGAACTGTGGGAGCTGGTGCCCGACGCCGCCGACCGGCTCGGCATGGACCACCTTCGCGTGCTCGAGGACACCGTCGCCGCCGCGACCACGGCCGGCGACTACAACCGGGCGGCCACCCTGACCCGGGCCGCGCTGGCCGAGGTGGACACCGTCGCCGAGCCGCTGCGCGCCGCCTGTCTGCTCGACCAGCGGGGCCGGCTGCTGGCGCTGCTCGGCAAGAGCGACGGCGCCGCCGAGCTGCGCGAGGCGTACCGGCTGGCCAGCGGGGTGCCGGACGGCCCGGAGCGGGTCCGGGTGCTCGCCGACATCGCCGCCCACCTGGTGAAGATCGACCCGGAGCAGGCCGCCGCGGTGGCCGCCGAGGCGATGGCCGCCGCCGAGGCGATCGGCGTGGACGTGGCGCTGCTGCCCACCCGGATCGCCCTGCTCTGCCGCACCGACAAGGCGCCCGACCTGGGGCTGGCCGAGCTGCGCCGGGCGGAGGCCCTGGCCCGGGCCACCGGCAACGCTCCCGCCCTGGTCAGCGCCCTGGTCCACCTCTCCGACGTGCTGTTCGAGCTGGGCCGCTACGAAGAGTCCGAGCAGGCCGCCGCCGCCGGGGTGAGCGAGGCGCGCCGGGTCGGGATCAGCCGTTCCACCGGGGCGTACCTGCTGTCGAACCGGGCCGAGGCGCTGATCGCCCTGGGCCGCTGGGACGAGGCCGACGCGGCCTGCGCCGAGGCGGCCCGGATCGACCCGCCCGGCGTTTCCGGCCTGCACTGGCTTCAGCTCCGGGCCGGGCTGCGGCTGGCCCGGGCGCATCCGGCCGCGGACGAGCTGGTCGGCCGCGCGCTGGCCTTCCTCGCCCGGCCGTACCTCTGGCCCAACCACCGGCTGCCGCTGCACGAGCTGCGCGTCGAGGCCGCGCTCGCCGCGGACGACAAGGTGGAGGCGGTACGGGCGGCCCGTAGCGCGCTGGCCGACGAGCGCCTGTCCGACCTGCCCCGGGAGGCCTGGCCGGTGCTCAGCGCCGTCGCCCGCGCCGCCGCGCTGGGCGGGGACGCGGGCCTCGCCGCCGAGGTCTCCACGGTAGCCGCCGCCCTGCCCGCCCGGTATCCGGCGGAACGGGCGAACGCCGCCCTGGTCACCGCGATCCTGGCCACCGGTGGCGCGGCGCTGCCGGCCTGGCGGGCGGCGGTCGACGCGTGGCGGGCGGCCGGGCAGCCGTACCCGCTGGGTCGGGCGCTGCTCGGGCTGGCCGAGGCAGCCGCCGCGGCCGGGGAGCGGGACGCCGTGGCGACGGCGGTACGGGAGGCCGCGGACCTCGCCGCCGGGCTCGGCGCGGCGCCGCTGGCCGAGCAGGCAGCCGTCCTGGCCCGCCGGGTCGGGCTGCGCGGCGGTGGCCGTCCCGGCCCGGACCTGCTCACCAGCCGGGAGCAGGAGGTGCTGCGGCTGGTCGCCGAGGGGCAAAGCAACAGCCGGATCGCCGAGCGGCTCTTCATCTCGCCGAAGACGGCCAGCGTGCACGTCTCCCGAATCATCGCCAAGCTGGACGTCAGCAACCGGGTCGAGGCCGCCGCGCTGGCCCACCGCCTCGGCCTGCTGGACCATCCCGCCGCGGCCGTCCCGCCGCCCCGCGCCCGTTAGCCCACCCGCGTCGGGGCCCTGCCCGGGGGCGGGCCGACGGGTCAGCGGCGGGGGAGGTAGATCCGCCAGCCCTCGACCGCGACCACGGCCAGTTCGCCCGGGTCGGGGCCGAGCCGCTGGTCGAGCCGGGCGGCCAGCGGCGAGCCGACCGGCGCCACCCAGGCCGCGCGGTCGTCGGCGTCCACCGCCCGCCGGTACGCGGGGTACCGGTCGAAGCCGGGGCGCAGCTCGTCGTCGACCACCGCGCAGACCACGTCCTCCCCGCTGGCGAAGGTGAGCCGGTTGCAGGTCCAGTAGCCGGCGCGGGTGTGCCGTACCCCCAGCTCGTCGAGGGTGTCGACCAGCGCCCGGTGCCGGTCGGCCTCGGCGTGGGTGGCCGGCACGGCGCCGACGGCGCCGGCGGTGGCGACGGCCGCCGTGCCGAGCAGGGCCACCAGCACGGCGATCGCCGTGATCCGGGCGGCCCGGCGGCCGTCCCGCGTCGCGGCCCGGAGCGGCCAGAGCAGGGCCGGGGCGGCGATCGCCAGCCCGGAGAGGTAGCGGGCGCTCTCCATCGGGGTCCGCCCGGCGGCGCTGCTCAGCACGTACGCCCCGAACACCGTCACCGCCCCGACGACCAGCGCCAGGCGCACCCCCGCCGTGGCCCGCCGCGCGTCCGGGCCCCCCGCCGACCCCACCGCGCCTGCCGCCGGTGACGCCGGCGCGGACGGCGACCAGGCCACGGCCGACGGCGCCTGGGGCGGTGCCGAGGTGGCGGCCGGTGCGGACGTGCGCAGGGCGCGCCACGCGGAGAGCCCGGCGAGCAGCAGCAGGACGGGGAACGCGAGGGCCCACCAAAGCTGCCAGGTGGCGCAGTGGCCCGGGGAACAGAAGCCCATCCCGAGCGGCGGCCCCAGCAGCAGCCCGCCGTGCTGCCGCTCGCCCCAGCCGGCGGCCGCGTCCCCGCCGCCGGCAGCGAGGACGGCCGCGATGGGGTTACGCCCGTGCCGGAGACTGTCGAGCCACATCGGCGCCGCGCCGAGCAGGGCCGCGGCCACCGCCACGAGGCCGGCCCGTCCGGCCAGCTCCCGCCGCCGCCAGGCCAGGAGCACCGCGCCGGTGCCGCCGATGTACGGCAGCAGCAGCGGGTCGACCCAGAGCATCAGCCCCGAGATCAGCCCCCACGCCGCCCAGCGGGGCAGCCGCGCGCCCGGCCGGCCGGCGCAGAGGTCCAGGGTGAGCAGGGCCAGCCCGACGCCGGCCGGGTTCAGCTCGGGGTACCCGCCGCCGGCGATCAACTGGTTCTTGACGATCCGGTCGGAGCCGAGCGCGAGGAAGCCGACGACCAGCAGGGCGAACCAGCGGTCCCCGCCGAGTCGCCGGGTCAGCCGCCAGGCCAGCAGGAGGAAGAGCGCGTAGAGGGCGAGGGTGGGCAGCCGCAGCGCGAGCACCGACGGGCCGGTCAGCGCGACCAGCGGCGCGGCCAGGTACGCCTCCAGCGTGCCCATGTAGGCCTGCCCGTAGAACCAGACCGGGAACTCGTGGCCGCGGGCGATGTGCAGGGCGGCCAGCCCCATGGTCGCCTCGTCGCTGTTGGTCGGCGGCGCGTCGGCGACCAGCAGGGCCAGCCGGTAGCCGATCGCGGCGCGGACCATGAGCAGGGTGAGCAGCACCGGCAGCCGGCCGCGCCGGGCACGCCGGGGCGCCTGCGGGCGCGCGGCTTCCCGCCACTCCAGGCGTACCCCGGTGGACATGCCTGTGATCGTGGCATCGGGGCACCGGATTATAACCGGAAATGCCGGATTTACCCGGCTCAGCCGGCGGCGGTGACCCCCTCGCGGGCGGCGAGGGCCTGCTGGTAGAGCCGGCCGGCCCGGTACGACGAGCGGACCAGCGGGCCGCTCATCACGCCGGCGAAGCCGATCTCCTCGGCCTCCTCGCGCAGCTCGACGAACTCCTCCGGCTTGACCCAGCGGGTCACCGGGTGGTGCCGGGGGGAGGGGCGCAGGTACTGCGTGATGGTGATCAGCTCGCAGCCGGCGTCGTGCAGGTCGCGCAGGGCCTGCGACACCTCTTCCCGCTCCTCGCCCATGCCGAGGATCAGGTTGCTCTTGGTGACCAGGCCGTCGGCGCGGGCCTGCCGGATCACGTCGAGGGACCGCTCGTAGCGGAACGCCGGCCGGATCCGCTTGAAGATCCGCGGCACGGTCTCGACGTTGTGCGCCAGCACCTCGGGACGGGAGCTGAACACCTCGGCGAGCTGCTCGGGGACCGCGTTGAAGTCGGGGATCAGCAGCTCGACGCCGCAGCCGGACTGCAGGGCGTGGATCTGCCGGACGGTCTCGGCGTAGAGCCAGGCGCCGCCGTCGGGCAGGTCGTCCCGGGCGACGCCGGTGATGGTGGCGTAGCGCAGCCCCATCGCGGCCACGGACTCGGCGACCCGGCGGGGCTCGTCGGCGTCGAACTCGGCCGGCTTGCCGGTGTCGATCTGGCAGAAGTCGCAGCGCCGGGTGCACTGGTCGCCACCGATGAGGAAGGTGGCCTCCCGGTCCTCCCAGCATTCGTAGATGTTGGGGCAGCCGGCCTCCTGGCAGACGGTGTGCAGCCCTTCGCGCGAGACCAGCCCGCGCAGTTGGGTGTACTCCGGGCCCATCTTGGCCTTCACCTTGATCCATGGCGGCTTGCGCTCGATCGGCGTCTCGGCGTTGCGCGCCTCGATCCGCAGCATGCGCCGCCCCTCGGGGGCGACCGTCGCGGTGCGCGCAGCCTGCTCAGTCGTCGGCGCGGAGTGCTCGATCGTCACAAAACCGAGCCTACGCCCGACGGTGGCCGTCGATGAACGTCGGGCGACCGGCGTCACGCCGCAGATGTTGTGACACCGGACACCGGAGGCCGAGAAATTGCCGTCACACCCGTCCGGGGCGGCGTGCTAGCGTGCCCGGCAAAGCTGTGACGGAGCCGAGTAGCGCACCGACCCGCCAGCGCAGAGAGCCGCCGGTTGCTGGAAGGCGGTCTGGCGCCGGCGCGCGAAGACCCTCCCGAGCTGCGGGAAGAACGGCGCGCCCGCGCGCCCAGTAGAGCCCGCCGACTGGCCCACGTCACGGGCGACGAACGAGGCCCCCGCCGCGGCGGGGGCGAAGGTGTGGTGGCACCGCGAGGTTCCCGCTCGCCCACACCTCCCTGGGGATCGCGTTGCGATTGATCAAGGAGGTAACCGCCGTGCAACGCATCCTTTCCACCCAACTCTCCACCCATGTCGGCAGCACCGTCCGGATCGCCGGCTGGGTGCACCGCCGCCGACTGCTCAAGTCGGTGGCCTTCCTGATCGTGCGGGACGCCGCCGGCCAGGCTCAGGTGGTGGTCACCGACCCCGCCGTGCGCGCGGTCGTCGAGTCGCTGCCGGAGGAGACCGTCGTCGAGGTCACCGGCACGGTGGCGGCGAACGCCACCGCGCCCGCCGGGGTGGAGCTGACCGACCCGGCGGTACGTCCGCTCGGCCCGCCCGCCGTGCCGCCGCCGTTCGACCTGTACCGGCCGGCGCTCACCGCCACCCTGCCCACCCAGCTCGACAACGCCCCGACCGCGCTGCGCCACCCGTCCAGGTCGGCGGCGCTGCGGATCTCCGCGGCGGCGGTGGCCGGCTTCCGGGCCGCGCTGGACGCCCGCGACTTCGTCGAGATCCACACGCCGAAGGTGGTGGCCTCGTCCACCGAGAGCGGGGCGAACGTCTTCGCGCTGGACTGGTTCGGCCGGCCCGCGTACCTGGCCCAGTCGCCGCAGTTCTACAAGCAGCTCATGGTGGGCGTCTTCGAGCGGGTCTACGAGGTCGGGCCGGTGTTCCGGGCCGAGCCGCACGACACCGTCCGGCACCTGGCCCAGTACACCTCGCTCGACGTCGAGCTGGGCTTCGTCGCCGACCACCGGGACGTCATGCGGGTGCTGCGGGACACCCTGGCCGGGATGCTCGGCGCGGTGACCGAGCGGGCGGGCGGCGCGCTGGCCACGCTGGGGATCGAGGCGCCGGAGGTGCCGGCCGAGATCCCCGCCGTGCACTTCACCGAGGCGCTGAAGATCGCCGGGGCGCCGGCCGACGAGCCGGACCTCGCCCCGGCCCACGAGCGGGCGCTGGGGGAGTGGGCCCGGGCCGAGCACGGGTCCGAGTTCCTCTTCGTCACCGGGTACCCGATGGCGAAGCGGCCCTTCTACACCCACCCCGACCCGGAGCGGCCCGCCTACTCCAACGGGTTCGACCTGCTCTTCCGCGGGCTGGAGCTGGTCACCGGCGGGCAGCGGCTGCACCGGTACGACGACTACCTGGCCGCCCTGGCCGCGCGCGGCGAGCCGGTCGAGCCGTACGCCGGCTACGTGGACGCGTTCCGGCACGGCATGCCGCCGCACGGCGGCTTCGCCATCGGGCTGGAACGCTTCGTCGCCCGCCTCACCGGCGCGGCCAACGTCCGCGAGGTCACCGCCTTCCCCCGCGACCTGCACCGCCTGACGCCGTGACCCGGCCGGCGGCCCGCCCTCGTCGGGGCGGGCCGCCGCGCGGTCAGGCCGGGCCGAGCAGGTCCCAGGGGTTGCCGGCGAGGTCGCGGAAGACGGCCACCCGGCCGTACGGCTCGGTGCGCGGGGGCCTCACGAACTCGACGTTCGCCTCCCGCATCCGGCGGTAGGTGGCCTCGAAGTCGTCGACCTGGAGGAAGAAGCCGACCCGGCCGGCGGTCTGGTCGCCGACCGCCGCCTCCTGCCGTTCGCCGTCGGCGCGGGCCAGCAGCAGCCCGGTCCCGCCACCCGGCGGGCGGACCACCACCCAGCGCTTCGGCCGCCCGTCGTTGGTGAGCGAGGGCTTGTCCTCGGCCAGCTCGAAGCCGAGCACCTCGGTGAAGAAGGCGATGGCCGGGTCGTAGTCGGCGACGACGAGGGTGACCAGATCGATGCGCACCCGGTCAGCCTTCGAGCGTGACCAGGGTCGGCAGGTGGCGCTCGACGACCGGGAGCACGTCGGCGACGGTGATCGGGCGGCCCAGCTCGGCGGTGAGCGAGGTGGTGCCGGCGTCCCGGATGCCGCACGGGACGATCCGGTCGTAGTACGACAGGTCGCAGTCGCAGTTGATCGAGAAGCCGTGCTGGGTGACCCCGCGGGCCACCCGGATGCCGATGGCGGCGACCTTGCGGGCCGGGCCGCGATCGTCCTCGGGCACCCAGACGCCGCTGCGCCCCTCGACCCGGCCGGCGGTCAGCCCGAACTCGGCGCAGACGTCGATCAGCAGCTGCTCGGTGCGGCGCACGTAGGCGACCACGTCCACCGGGTCGGGCAGCTTGACGATCGGGTAGCCGACGAGCTGCCCCGGCCCGTGCCAGGTGATCTTGCCGCCGCGGTCCACGTCGACCACGGGGGTGCCGTCCATCGGGCGGTCCCACGGCTCGGTGCGCTTGCCGGCCGTGTAGACGCTGGGGTGCTCCAGCAGCAGCACGGTGTCGCCCTGCTCGCCGGCCACCACGGCCTCGTGCAGCCGGCGCTGCTCGTCCCAGGCGGCCTGGTAGTCGAGGAGCCCAGCCCGAACGGCCGTCAAACCGGAAGTCGTCACGCTCACTCGCCCACCCTAGCCCCGCTGACCGCCGGCGGGCTGCGTGAGCCTCGTCGCGTCAGGCCGGCGGGACCTTCCAGAGCCAGACGTCGTCGACGCGTTGCGGGGAGCCGAGGAGGGCGGTGGCGGTGCGGCGGAGGGCCTCTTCGTCGATGTCGTACTTCGCGCCGTGCACCCGGTCGGGCAGGACCACCGCCTCGACGTGCCAGTAGCGCAGGTCGGCCCGGGACTGCCGGATGCTGCCGTCGGTGATGATCGGGACGAGGCCGGTCCGTCCGGCCTGGTCCATCAGCGAGTCGAAGGTGCGCGGCACCGGCCCGATCCGGCCCCGGCCGGCCGGGCCGCCGGGGCCGAGGAAGAAGCCGGCCGGGATGCGGAACTCGCCCTGCCGGTGGGCCAGCGCGTACGCCTGCCAGCGCTGGCCGTCCGGCGTGACGTCGACGGTCAGTGGCAGCGGGGTCAGCACCCCGCCGGGGGAGACGTGCTGCTTCCAGGTGCCGGCGGTGATGAACGCCGGAATCGGCTCGCGCACGCTTGTCAGCAGCGGGGTGGGCAGCAGCGGCAGCAGCGCGGCGGCGAAGCCGAGCGCCCAGGCCAGCTCGGTGGAGCGGTGCTGGGGCGGCCGGGCCCGGAGCTGGTCGATCGTGTACGCCAGCAGCAGCCCGATCACCGGCGCCACGACCAGCGCCAGCCGGGAGGGCAGCGCCGCGTTGACCACCGGCAGGTTGTCCAGCACCTGGAACGGCAGCAGTTGGCCGGTGCGCCGGCCGTTCCACTTGGCTGTCGGCCCCCAGGAGAGCACCGCGAAGACGATCGCGGTGACCGCGAGGGCCCAGAGGGTGGCCCGGAACGCCCGGTCGGCGCGCCGCCACAGCAGGACGAAGCAGGCGACGGCGAGCAGCAGCAGCGGGATGCCGAAGAAGGAGTTCTCCTCGGTCGGGTTGGGCGCCAGCGAGGTGCCGAGCCCGGCCCACCCGGCGAGGGACCGGCGCGGGTACGACCCGTACGCGGCGATGTCCTCGGAGTGGATGAGCGGGTCGAAGCCGGTGCCGTGGAAGCGCTGCGGCCCGGCGAAGTGCAGCCAGAGCGGGTACGCCAGCAGCACCCCGGCGACCAGCGCGGTGACCCCGAGCCCGCGCAGGAAGTGCGGCAGCGCGGCGCGGACCTCGGCCCGGCGGGACGGCTGCACCGCCCAGAGGGCGAGGAAGAGGGCGAGCGCGATGGCGGTGAAGAAGAGCCCTTCGGCGGCGATCGAGAAGGCGACCGCCACCAGCACGCCGAGCAGCACCCCGCCGCGTACCGCGTTGCCGGGGCGGCGCAGCGCGAACACGCCCTGGATCAGCAGGGGCACCAGCCAGCCGGCGGTCCAGTTCAGGTGGGCGTTGGCGTGCGCCACCATGGCCGGGCAGTAGCCGATGAAGAGCCCGCCGACCGCGCCGGCCAGCCGGCTGCGCACCAGGTGCCGGCTGAGCAGCCAGTACCAGGCCAACGCGGTGGCGGCCAGGTTGAGGGTGAGGATCACCAGGAACGTCGCGGGCGGCCCGATCAGGTAGGTCAGCGGCGCGAAGACCCAGGCGTACACGGTGATCGAGGTGTTGACCGCGAGGTTCACCCCGTCCGGGACGTTGATCAGGTGGGTGAAGAGGGGGTTCTCCCCGTGGGTGAGGGAGTGTCCGCCGAAGGCCAGCAGCCATTCGAAGAGGGCCTGGTCGCTGGAGTTGACGGTGATCGCCCGGGTGCTCGGGTCGCGCCACATCCCGCTGGTCACCCAGAACGCCAGGCCCAGCGCGGCCAGCACCATGATCAGGTCGGCGCGGCGGTCCCGGGTGACGGGCGCGGACCCGGGCGACGGCTCCGTGGCCAGGGACGGGGAGGTCGGCACGCAGCGGACGTTACCAACCTGATCCGGACCCGCCGGTCAGACACGAAACCTCACTTCGCCGCGTCCGCTCCGGCCATACCCCGGCATCGACAAATGTGGTTGCCCCGGCCATGTCGGCGGAATGAAACACGGACGTAACGTCTCGGCAAATCGGGAGTGACCCAGTTCACATTTCCGCAACCGGGAGGTCGTCGTGCGCCGCTCCTCATCCCTCCGCATCCGGCTCGCCGGGGCGGCCACCGCGGTCGTGCTGGCGGCGGCCGCCGCGCTCGCCGCCGCCGTGCCCGCCCAGGCCGCCACCCTCACCCAGGTGACCGGCTTCGGCTCCAACCCCGGCAACCTGAGCATGTACGCCTACCGCCCGGACGGCCTGCCGGCCAACGCGCCCGCCGTGGTGTTGCTGCACGGCTGCACTCAGAACGCCGCCGGCTACTTCGCCAACTCGGGTTGGCAGAAGTACGCCGACCTGTGGAAGTTCGCCCTGATCGTGCCCCAGCAGTCGTCGGCCAACCAGTCGCTGAGCTGCTTCAACTGGTTCACCGAGGGGGACATCACCCGGGGCCAGGGCGAGGCGCTGTCGATCAGGCAGATGGTCGACTACGCGAGGTCAAACTACGGGCTGGACGGGAACCGGATCTACATCAGCGGACTCTCGGCCGGGGGCGCGATGACCTCGGTCATGCTCGCCACCTATCCCGACGTCTTCGCCGCCGGCTCGGTCATCGCCGGCCTGCCGTACCGCTGCTCGCCGCCGGCGTCGACCAGCACCTGCCAGTACAGCGGGGTGGACAAGACCCCGGCGGCCTGGGGCGACCTGGTCCGCGCCGCCTACTCCGGCTACTCGGGCCGGCGCCCCCGGGTGTCCATCTGGCACGGCACCTCCGACACCACCGTGGTGCCGATGAACGCCACCGAGTCCCGCGACCAGTGGACCAACGTGCTCGGCGTCTCGCAGACCCCGACCAGCACGGCGTCGCTGCCCGGCGGCACCAGCCTGGAGGTGTACGGCAACGACACGGTCCGCCTCTACCGGGTCGCCGGGATGGGGCACGGCACCCCGGTCGACCCGGGCTCGGCGACCGACCAGTGCGGCACCGCCACGTCGTACTTCCTGGACACCATCTGCTCGACGTACCGGGACGCGCTCTTCTTCGGCCTCGACGGCGGGGTCACGCCCAGCCCGACGGCCACCGCCACCCCCACCGCGAGCCCGAGCCCCACGGCGTCCCCGTCGCCGACGGCCTCCCCGGTCTGCGTCACCGCCAGCAACTACGCGCACGTGACCGCCGGCCGCGCCTACCAGTCCGGCGGCTACGCCTACGCCCTCGGCAGCAACCAGCAGATGGGGTTGTACAACACCTTCTACACCAGCACCCTCAAGCAGACCGCCCCGAACTACTGGGTCATCGGCTGCTGATACCGCCGCGCTCACTCGGTCAGCGCGGCGTGCAGGGCGGAGGGGAGGTCGGGGTGGGTGTAGTCGAAGCCGGCCTTGGTGAGGACGCCGGGCAGGACGCGGGTGCTGGTGAGGATGTCCTGGGCGAAGCCACCGAGGGCCACCTTCAGGGCCAGCGCGGGGATCGGGATGATCGCCGGGCGGTGCAGCTGGCGGGCCAGCTCCCTGGTGAACTCCGCGTTGGTGGCCGGGGCCGGGCCGACCCCGTTGACCGGGCCGGCGAGGTCGTCCCGGTCCAGCAGGAACGCTGTCGCGTCCAGCCAGTCGCGCAGCGAGATCCAGGACCACCACTGCCGACCGCTGCCCAGCCGCCCGCCGAGGCCCAGCTTGATCGGGCGCAGTTGCGGCTCGAGCATCCCGCCGTCCCGGTGCAGCGGCAGCCCGGTGCGCAGCCGCACCACGCGTACGCCGGCGTCCTCGGCCGGCCTTGTCGCGGCCTCCCAGACCCGGCAGACGTCCGCGAGGAAGCCCTCGCCCGCCGGGGCGTCCTCCTCGACCACCCGGTCGCCGGTGTCGCCGTACCAGCCGACGGCGGAGGAGTTGAGCAGCACCGAGGGCCGGTCGGGGGCGGCCAGGCCGGCGATGGTGATGGCCAGCGTGGTCGTGCTGTCCACCCGGCTGGTCCGGATCAGCTTCTTGTAGTCGTCGCTCCAGCGCTTGTCGCCGACCCCGGCGCCGGCCAGGTTGACCACCGCGTCGGCCTCGGCGACCACCGCCGGGTCGAGCTGCGCGGCCGACGGGTTCCACTGCCGCTCGTCCGGGGTGCGTGCCGGTCGCCGGACCAGTCGGGTGACCTGGTGGCCGTCCGAGGTGAGCCGGTCGACCAGCCGGGTGCCGAGGAAGCCGGACGAGCCGGCCATGAGGATCCGCATGCCCATATCTTCGGACATGGAGCACGGCTTGGATGCGTTCGGCGGATCTCCGCTCAGGTTGCTGGTACCGGTCGCAGGTCGGCGAGAAGGCGCTCCACCTCGGCGAACGCGTCCGCCGGCAGCGGGCCGAGCGCGAGGGTGGCGAAGTTCTCGTCGGCCTGGGCCATGGTGCGGCAACCCGGGATCGGCAGGGTCCGGGGGCTGCGGGCCAGCAGCCAGCCCAGCGCGCCCTGGGCGAGGGTGCGTCCGTCGGCGGTGAGCGCGTCCCGGATCTCGGCCACCCGGGCGGACCACTGCGGCGTCGGGCGGCCGTCGGTGAACCAGACCAGCCAGTCCGGGGCCGATCCGCGTACGTCGTCCGACCCGACCTTCCGCGTCGCCCCGGTGAGCAGCCCCATCGCGAGCGGACCGCGGTTGAGGCTGGCCAGGTCGAGCGCGTCGCACACCGCGAACATCTCCGGGTTGTCCTTCAGCACCGACTCGTCGTGCTGGATCGCGGCGCAGTGCGGCCCGGCCTCGGCGAACGCCCGGGCCGAGGCCGGGTTGTCGGTGCTCCAGCCGTACGCCCGGATCTTGCCCTGGGCGACCAGGCCCTCCAGGGTGTCGACCAGGTCGAGCGCGGCGGACGCCGGCAGTTCGTTGAGGTGCAGCTGGTAGAGGTCGACGTGGTCGGTGCCGAGCCGGCGCAGCGACTCCTCGAGGCTGGTCACCGCGAAGGCCGGGCTGGCGTCGGTGCCGGTCCACCGCCGGCTGGCCTCGTCGCTGCGGTTGCCGAACTTGGTGGCGATCACCGCGCGGTCGCGGCGGCCGGCGAGGGCCCGGCCGAGGACCCGCTCGCTGTGCCCGGCCCCGTAGTTGCTGGCGGTGTCGAAGAGGGTCACGCCCAGGTCGAGGGCGCGGTGGATGCTGCGGATCGACTCGTCGTCGTCCACCTCGCCCCAGCCGAACGGCTGCCCGCCGTCGCCCCAGAGCGGCCCACCGATCGCCCAGCACCCCATGCCGAGCGCGCTGACCTCGATGCCGCTGCGGCCCAGTGTCCGTGTCATCGTCATGCCGCCCAGCTTTCAACCTGGAGTGCACTCCAGGTCAAGCACTCGCATCCAGGGACATGAGCCCGCTGTTCCGCTGCCGGCGCGGCTCACCTGACCGGTCACTCGCCGGTCTGGCCGTCGATCGCCTCCCGGATGAGGTCGGCGTGGCCGAGGTGCCGGGCGTACTCGTCGATCATGTGGGTGAGCACCCAGCGCAGCGAGTGCTCCCAGCCGGTGTCGGGGGACCGGCCGACCGCCTCCAGCGGACGGTCGGCGGCGATCCGCCGGGACGTCTCGACCTCCGTCCGCCAGATCGCGAAGGTCTCCGCGCCGGTGGCGTGCTCGACGTCGTTGAAGTCCTCGTCCCGGTCGTCCGTGCGGGTGAAGAGGCTGCCCGGGAAGTTCCCGTCGAGCACTGCTTGGAAGTACCACCGCTCGACCGTGGCCAGGTGCCGGACCAGGCCGAGCAGGGAGAGGCTGGACGACGGCACCGCCCGCCGGCGCAGCTGCTCGTCGGTCAGCGCGGCGCACTTGCGTAGCAGCGCCTGGCGTTGGTAGTCGAGGAAGGCGTCCAGCAGCGTCCGCTCGTCCACCGTGGGCGACAGCTCGAAACGTTCATCGATCATTGGCGGATGCTAGGCGAGTTTGCCGCCGCCGGCCGACCCGCGCGTCGGCCGGCGGGGGATCGCCCAGCCGAGGAAGCGGGCGAAGAGCTGTCCCGGCTCGGGCCCGTCGTGTGGGTGCAGGGTGTGCAGCTGGCCGGCCGCGTCGTGCAGCAGCCCACCCAGGTAGATCAGCAGCGCGACGCGGTCGTCGGCGTACTCGCGGAGCAGGGTGAGGCGGGCGGTCGCGCACGGCCAGGGGGCGGCGCAGGCCCGGCAGAGCCAGAGCGGGCGCAACGCCACGTGCGGCGGGGCGCTCACCACCGGCCGCCGTTGGCCCGCCAGGTCTGCGCCGGGGTGAGCCCGCCGACCCGCCCGACCTGCGGGTTCGCCCGGGTCGCCTCGTCCCACCACCGGCTGTTTGGCGGCGGGCCGGGCGGCTCGGTCGGCACCGGCGCGTGCCGGTCCGGACAGGCGGTCCAGCGCAGGCCGCACGAGCACCAGCGCCGCGCGCGCCGCCAGGTCCGCCGGTGGCGGGGTCCGAGCGGGACCGGCTTCGCATTCCGGCGCACGTCAGTGCCGCCGATCGGGTACGCGGACCTGCTGGTCGCCGCGCGCCACCAGCTCGTCGACCATTGACCGCACGCTGCTCCGCCTCTCTCGTTCGTGCGGCGCCGAGGCGGGCGGGGTCGGCCGTACGTGGCCGGAGCCCGACACCCGCCCCGGGCCTGCTCACGGGCCCGCCGATGGGTCGCGGGCAGGGGGTGGCACCCGGCCGACTACCGGGGGAGTGGCCGGCCGGGTGGTCCTACGGGACGACCAGCTCCGGTTTCCAGACCTGGGAACCAGTCACAGAGAGCTTTGCACGACATGTTGTGCAAAGCAAGCCTCCAGCTTGTCCTTACTTGTACTGACAAGTTGTTCATGGTCGAATGGCGGTGCAGACCTGGGAGTGTGAATGCCCGCCAAGCCGAAGTGGGCGCAGCTCGCCGACCACATCCGCAGCCGGATCGAGTCAGGCGAGTGGGCGCCCGGAGACAAATTGCCGTCCACCGCCGAACTCAAGCAGGAGCACGGGGTCTCTCAGACCGTCGTTCGTCAGGCGATCCTCGTGCTTCAGATGCAGGGTTTGGTCGAGGGCGTCCACGGCGTCGGCGTGTTCGTCGCCGAGCGGGCCGACAGCTGAGGCGGCGGCAGCTCGTGCTGCCGCCGCCCGTTGCGTACCGGCTACCGCTGGTGCCCCACGGCGCCGCCCCGGACCACCGGGCCCACCCCGATGACGACCGGTCGGGCGCCCAGGCACTGGGGTGCGAAGTGCGCCACGATGTAGTCCCACGCCGCCTTCGCCTCGTCGAAGGTGAACGTCGGCTCGCCGTCGAGGTAGATGCTCCCGATCGTGCGGGGGATCAGGTACCACTTCCGCCACCAGGTGTTGGTCTTCGGCGAGAACATGATCCGGTCCACGCCGTCGGTGTGGCACAGGCCGAAGGTGTGGCCCAGCTCGTGGATCGGCACGTACTTCCAGATCTGGTCCGGCGTGTTGTCGATGAAGGTGGCGCCGGAGGTCTTCTTGCCGTCCAGCCCGCAGGCGCTCTCGTGCAGGTTGTTGGCCAACCCGCGCAGGGTGTCGGTGTAGCGGAAGACCCCGACGGCCACCGGGTGACAGAGGTCGGCCGTCGCCGCGTCCGGTTCGCTGGACTTGTCGTGCCGGCCGATCACCTGCGTCAGGAACCCGGTCAGCGCGTCGTGCGTGCCGAACTGGTCGTACCCCTTGTGGACGATGTGGCCGGGGTCGGTGACCTCGCGGGTCTCCCGGTCGAAGTCCAGCATCAGCGCGAGCTCGCGCCCCTTCTCGCGGGCCGTGGAGACCTTGGTGTCCAGCACGCCGTCCCGCATCGGCAGCACGATGAACGCGGGCCCCTGCGCGCCGCGTGAGCTGAGGTAGGTGTCCAGTTCGTCGGCGGAGATCGGGTTGTCGAACTCGCCGCCACCACCGCCACCCAGGACGGTCCCCTTCTTCAGGGTCTTGTACCGCTTGCGGTTCCAGAACCCCTCGTGGAACTCGAAGCCGCAGAGCTCCCGCAGGTTGATCGCGCCCTGCTCGTGCAGCACGACCAGGTTGGGCACGGTCGGTTCGCGCAGCGACGGGGTCTCCGAGTCCAGCGTCGTCCGGTACGCGGTGCCGTGCAGCCGCAGACCGAACGCGCCGTGGTCGAGGCGGATCGCCGCCTTGATCTCGGTCAGCGTGTCACCGGAGTACTTCGCCTCGAGCAGTCCGCGCACGTAGCGGCGCAACCGCTCCCGGTTGATCTCCTCGATGATGTAGTCGATCGTGTCGCCCAGGAACACGATGCGAGCCAGCCGGATGATCCCCAGCACCAGGCCGATCACCGCCCGCAGCAGCCCGTCGAGGATCCGCCGCCAGTCGAGCGTGACGATGCCGACGACCACGTCCCAGAGCCCGGCCGCGATGTCGATCACCGCCTCGACGACCACCCCGACGAGCTTGCACACCGTACGGACCACCCACTTGCCGACCTTGACGATCACCCAGCGGACGACCTTCACGAAGTACGTGACGAACCAGCAGACCCAGCCCCGCGGGTCGTACCACGGGTAGTCCTTGCATTTCTTCTCCTGCCGTTCCTCCCACTCCTCGACGGGCTTGGAGACCTCCTCCTCGACCCATTCGGTGATTTCGGTGCAGACGAGTGGCATGGGAGATCCCCCCTCCGAGTCAGGAGACCGCGCGCAGCGCGCGCAGTCGATGCAGCAGGCGCCGACGGCTCCAGGACAGCCCGAGGAGTTTGCCGGCGACCGCCGCCGCGAGGCAGCCGAGCCCGGCTGCGGCGACGGCCCGGCCGCCGCTCGGTCCGATCATGAGGACGCCGGCCACGGCGGTGACGAGGGCCAACGCTCCCCAGTCGCAGCCGCAGTCGTTGAACAGGCGGCGGATGGTCGCTGCCGTACGCTCGCGCTCCGTCGCGTCGAGCCCGGGCAGCGTGACGGTGACCCGGTCGAGGTGGGGACGCCGGAGCAACGAGACCAGCGCCTCCGCCCGATCGAGACCCGCGCGATCAGCGATCTCGATGTGCATGACGGTGTCACCTTCCAACTGACACCCTGACTGTGAGCGTGGTCGATCGCCAGGTCAACGATCTTTCAGCTACCCGACTGTCGCTGCCTCGCCAGCGGTGCGATCAGAGCTGCGCCAGCCGGGGGAGCAGTGGTCCGAGCTGGTCGACGGCGTTCTCGCGTACGACGAAGCGGGTGATGCCCCAGCGGCGCCGGTGTTCCGCGACCGCCGCGATGATCTCGTCCGCCGTGCCGATCAGGACGAACGGGGTGGCCAGCACCTCGGCGACGGTCAGCCCGGTGTCGGCGGCGGTCTCTGCGGCGGCCGCCTCGGCGTCGTCGGTCACCGTCACCTGCTGGACCAGGGCCTCCAACGCGGGCGGCTCGGCCCGGCCGGCGGCCCCGGTGGCCACGTGCGCGAGCTGCGCGTCGATCTGGTCGGCCCGCCAGCGCACGTCGTGGGCGTGGCCGTCGGCGAGGGTACGGCCGAAGCCGGTCAGGCCAACCACGTCGGCGTGCGCGCCGGCCCAGCGCAGCAGGGTCGAGTTCGCCGTACCCATGGTGAGGGGGACCCGGTCCTGGACGGGCCGCAGCTCGGTGAGCCGGGCCGCGCGGGCGACCAGCTCCGGGGTGTCCACGGTGACCTCCGCGCCGGCCAGCAGGTCCCGGACGGCCTCGGCGACGGCCACGCAGCGGCGTACCCGGGCGGCGACGTCGGGCCGCTCGCGGCCGACGGCCCGCCACTCGGCGGGGGTGTGGCCCGCGCCGAGGCCGAGCCGGGCCCGGCCGCCGGAGACCACGTCCAGGGTGGCCACGTCGGTGGCGAGCAGGATCGGCTCCCGGACGCCGGCGTTGGAGACGTACGAGCCGAGGCCGAGCGTCGAGGTCACCGCCGCCGCGGCCGCCAGCGAGACGAACGGCGACGCGCCGTGGCCGGGGTGGTCCGAGGCCAGCAGTGCGTCGAAGCCGGCGGCCTCGACCCGGCGGGCCAGGTCGAGCCAGCTCGCGGCGTCGGCGGGACGGGCCTGAACGGAGAAGATCACCACGAGCCAAGCATGCAGTGCGGTGCCGGGGTCGACCAGCCGGGCGCGATCGATTCTGCCAGCGGCAGAGCGGCCGACCGGCGGCGTCGGCACCGCGGGTTGGCAGCTCGGGCGGACTGAGGACCGTTTGCGGGCAGGGTGGCCGGGTACCGCCCGCAGGGCCGGTGCGAGAGGACGGTACGCGATGAAGCGGGATCGGATTGGTGACGTGGTCGTCGGCGCGATCGGCGACGTGGCGGGCGCGGTGGTCGATCCCCGGCGGGGGTTCAGCCAGGTGCGGTCGGCGGTCTCCGGCAAGACCGCCGCGATGGTGCTGGCCGGTCTGGCCGCCGGTTTCCTGATCGCCCGCGGACTCCGCCGCGGCTGATCGGGTTTGCCGCCCCTGCGCGCGGGTAGCCGCGACGCGCCGCGGGCGCAGCCGTGGTGTCCGGCTGTGCCTGTTCTCGGGGGGCGTGACGTGCAGGAGATCGTAGGCGAGAGCGTGGCCCGGCGACTGGTGGCGTGGGGGGTCGACACCGTCTTCGGCCTGCCCGGTGACGGCATCAACGGCCTGATGGAGGGCTTCCGGCGGCAGCGCGAGAAGCTCAGGTTCGTACTGGTGCACCATGAGGAGGCGGCCGCTTTCATGGCCACCGGCTACGCCAAGGCCACCGGGCGGCTCGGCGTGTGTGCCGCCACCTCCGGCCCGGGCGCCATCCACCTGCTCAACGGGCTGTACGACGCCAAGCTCGACCACGTCCCGGTGCTGGCCATCACCGGCATGCAGGAGACGTCGGTGCTCGGCTCGCACTACCAGCAGGAGGTGCACACCGACCTGCTCTACCAGGACGTCGCGGAGGCCTACAACCTGATGGTCACCAACCCGCAGCAGGTGCCCGGGGTGGTCGACATCGCCATCCGCCACGCCCTGGCCAAGCGGACGGTCGCGCACCTGACCCTCCCCAACGACGTGCAGGTCGCCGCCGCCGGGGAGGACCCGTACCGGCATGTCAGCCCGGGCGAACCGCCGATGAGCAGCCCCATCGTGTCGCGGCCGCCGCTGCCGGCCGCCCAGGCCGAGCTGGCCCGCGCGGCGGAGGTGCTCAACGCCGGCAGGAAGGTCGCCATGCTGGTCGGCGTCGGCGCCCGCGGCGCGCGGGACGAGGTGCTCGCGCTGGCGGAGGCGCTGGCCAGCCCCATCGTCAAGACGCTGCCCGGCAAGCTGGTGGTGCCGGACGACCACCCGCTCACCACCGGCGGCATCGGCCTGCTCGGCACGAAGCCGAGCGAGGAGTTGATGGAGGAGTGCGACACCCTGCTGATGGTGGGCACCTCCTTCCCGTACGGGAAGTACCTGCCCTCGCCCGGGCAGGCGCGGGTGGTCCAGATCGACATCGATCCGAGTCTGATCGGGCTGCGGCTGCCCGTCGACGCGGCGGTCACCGCTGATGCCCGGCTGGCCTTGCAGCAGCTGCTGCCGATGCTCCAGGCCCGCACCGACCGGTCCTTCCTGACCAGGTACCAGCAGGCGCGGGACGTGTGGCGCGCGGACATGGCCGCGTTGGAGGACCCCGACCGCGACCCGATCGCCCCGCAGTACCTGATGAGCTGCCTCGACCGGGCCGCCACCTCGGACGCCATCCTGACCTGCGACTCCGGCACCATCGCCACCTGGGCCGCCCGGCACTGGACCATCCGCGGCGGCCGGGAGTTCTACCTCTCGGGCAACCTCGCCACGATGGCGCCCGGCCTGCCGTACGCGGTCGCCATGCAGCACGCGTACCCGGGCCGGCAGGTCATCGCGTTCGTCGGTGACGGCGGGTTCGCCATGCTGATGGCCGAGTTCCTCACCGCCGTGCGGCACGAGCTGCCGATCAAGGTGATCGTCAACAACAACAACTCGTACGGCCAGATCCTCTGGGAGCAGATCGTTCTCGGCTACCCCGAGTACGCCGTGCGGCACCGGCAGCCGGAGGCGGACTTCGCCGCCTGGGCGCGGGCGTGCGGCGGGTACGGCGCGAAGGTCACCGACCCGAAGGCGCTGCCCGGGGCGATCCGGGAGGCCCTCGCGCACCCCGGCCCGGCGCTGGTCGACTGTGACGTCAACCCGAACGAGCCGCCGATGCCCGGCAAGGTCAAGTACGACCAGGCGAAGTACTTCACCGAGGCGTTCCTGCGCGGGCAGCCGCACAAGGCGGCCACCCTGGCGACCGTGGCCCGCGACAAGATCAACGAGCTGCGGTCATGAGCCGGCGCCCCAGCGGCACGGCACGGACGGCGGCTCCGACCATCAGCCCGGTCGCCCTGCCCGAGCCCGTCCTGCGCCCGCCCGAGCCGGCCGAGGGCACCGACCTGGCCGCGCTCGCCGCGGACCTGCGGGCCGAGGTGGATGGCGAGGTGCGCTTCGACGCCGGCTCTCGGGCGGCGTACGCCACCGGTGGCTCCAACTACCGCGAGGTGCCGCTCGGCCTGGTGGTGCCACGTACCGTCGAGGCGGCGGTGGCCGCCGTCGCCACCTGCCGCCGGCACGGGGCGCCGGTGCTCTCCCGGGGAGGCGGCACCAGCCTGGGTGGGCAGGTCACCAACGTGGCGGTGATCATCGACTGGTCGAAGTACTGCACCAGGTTGCTGGAGGTCGACCGGGAGGCGCGTACCTGCCTGGTCGAGCCGGGCATCGTGCTCGACACGCTCAACGAACTGCTGGCACCGGAGGGACTGGAGTTCGTCCCACGGCCGTCCACCCACAGCCAATGCACCGTCGGCGGGATGATCGGCAACAACTCGTGTGGATCGAGCGCGCAGCGCGGTGGCAAGGTGGTCGACAACATCGTCGACCTGGAGGTGCTGCTCTACGACGGCACCCGGATGTGGGTCGGCGAGACCACCGAGGAGCGGTACGCCGAGATCCAGCAGCGCGGTGGCCGCCAGGCCGAGATCTACCGCCAGTTGCGGACGCTGCGGGACGAGTATCGGGCGGAGATCCGCGCCCGCTATCCGGACATCCCGCGCCGGGTGTCCGGCTACAACCTGGACAGCCTGCTGCCGGAGAAGAACTTCCACGTGGCGCAGGCGCTGATCGGTTCCGAGGCCACCCTCGTCACCGTGCTGCGGGCGCGGCTGAAGCTGCTGCCGGTGATCCGGGCCAAGTCGCTCGTGTTCCTGTCCTACCCGGACATCGCCGCCGCGGCCGACGACGTACCCCGGATCCTGCCGTACGACCCGGTCGCGATCGAGGGCATCGACGACAAACTGATCAACTTCGAGAAGCGCAAGCACCTGCATCCGGAGGCCCTGCACAAGCTGCCGGAGCGCGGCGCCTGGCTGATGGTGCAGATGGGCGGCGACACGATCGAGGAGGCGAACGCCGCCGTCGAGCGGATGGTGATCGCGCTGCGCGGCGACGGCGCCCCCGGCGTGCGCCGGTTCGACGACGAGGCCGACGAGGAGCAGATGTGGCTGGTGCGCGAGTCCGGGCTCGGTGCCACCGCGCGTGTACCGGATGAGCCGGACACCTGGGAGGGCTGGGAGGACTCGGCGGTCGCCCCGGACCGGCTGGGCGACTACCTGCGGGACCTGGACCGCCTGTTCCGGGAGTACGACTTCGATCAGGCCGCACTCTACGGCCACTTCGGGCAGGGCTGCGTACACACCAGGATCCCGTTCCGGCTGACGACCGCGGACGGGGTACGCCAGTTCCGCTCGTTCGTGGAGCGGGCCGCAGACCTGGTGCTGTCCTACGGTGGCTCCTTCTCAGGCGAGCACGGCGACGGGCAGGCCCGCGGCGAACTGTTGGTGAAGATGTTCGGCGACCGGCTGATCCGCGCGTTCGGGCAGTTCAAGGCGATCTTCGACCCGGACGACCGGATGAATCCGGGCAAGAAGGTCGCCCCCTACCCGCTGGACAGCCACCTCCGACTCGGCGTCGACTACAACCACGGCGAGGTGGAAACCCGGTTCCGCTACCCCGACGACTCCGGCAGCTTCAGTCGGGCCGTGCTGCGCTGCGTCGGGGTCGGCGACTGCCGGCGGCAGCACGGCGGGGTGATGTGCCCGTCCTACATGGTCACCCGCGAGGAGGAGCACTCCACCCGGGGGCGTGCGCGGCTGCTCTTCGAGATGCTCGACGGGACCGCGCGGGGCGGCACAATCGCCGACGGCTGGCGCTCCACGGCCGTGCGCGACGCCCTCGACCTCTGCCTGGCGTGCAAGGGCTGCAAAGCCGACTGCCCGGTCAACGTGGACATGGCGACGTACAAGGCGGAGTTCCTGTCCCACCACTACGCCGGCCGGCTGCGTCCCCGCGCCCACTACTCCATGGGGTGGCTGCCGGTCGCGGCCGCCGTTGCCGGGTTTGCGCCCCGGGTGGTCAACGCGTTGATCCAGGCCCCCGGGTTGGGTCGGCTCGTCAAGCTGGTCGGCGGCATCGACCAGCGCCGGAAGGTGCCGGCCTTCGCGCCGGAATCCTTCCAGCGGTGGTTCTCCCGGCGGACCCCCGGCGGCGACGGCTCGCGCGGCGAGGTGCTGCTCTGGCCGGACACCTTCACCAACCACTTCCACCCCGGCGTCGCCCAGGCGGCGGTCGAGGTGCTGGAGGCGGCGGGCTGGCGGGTGCGGGTGCCGGAGCAGCCGGTCTGCTGCGGGCTGACCTGGATCTCCACCGGGCAGCTCGGCGTGGCGAAGAAGGTCCTGCGGCGGACGGTGGAGGTGCTCCGACCCCACCTGCGCGCCGGCACCCGGGTGGTGGGCCTGGAACCCTCCTGCGCGGCGGTGTTCCGCAGCGACGCTGTCGAGCTCTTCCCGGACGACGAGGACGTCGCCCGGCTGCGGGAGCAGACGGTCACCCTGGCCGAACTGCTGCACGACCACACCCCGGGCTGGCGGCCGCCCCGGCTGCCCGCGCACGCGCTGATCCAGACCCACTGCCACCAGCACGCCATCCTCGGCACCTCCGCCGACCAGGCGGTGCTCACCGACGCCGGGGTCCGGGCGGACTTCCTCGACTCCGGCTGTTGCGGGCTGGCCGGCAACTTCGGCTTCGAGCAGGGGCACTACGAGGTCTCCGAGGCCTGCGCCGAGCGGGTGCTGCTGCCCGCCGTACGGGACGCCGCCGACACCGACGTGATCCTGGCCGACGGCTTCAGCTGCCGTACCCAGGTCGAACAGAGCGCCTCCGGCGGCCGAACGGCCATCCACCTCGCCGAGCTGCTCCGCGCCGGCCTGCACGGTGGTGGAGTGCCGCCCCGGCCGGAGCGCCGGTGGGTCGAGCGGCCGGCCGGGCCGTCCCCGGCGGCCCGTCTGCTCGCCGTCGGGGCGCTCGGCCTGGCCGCGCTCGCCCCGGTGGTCGCGCTCGCCGTGCGAGTTCGCAGGGCGCGGTGACGGACGGTGCGGCTGACCGCGGCGGCGTACCGGGTGCCCACCGACGCGCCCGAGGGCGACGGCACCGTCGCCTGGACCAGCACCACCCTCGTGCTGGTCCAGGCCGAGACCGACGGGCACACCGGGATCGGCTGGACGTACGGGCCGGCCGCGGTGGTCCCGGTCGTGGCCGAGCAGCTCGCGCCGGTGGTGGCCGAGCTCGACCCGGACGACGTTCCGGCGATCTGGTCGGTCATGCAGCGGACGTTGCGGAACACCGGACGGCCGGGGGTCGCCGGGCTGGCGCTCTCCGCGGCTGACTGCGCGGTCTGGGACCTCAAGGCCCGCCGGCACGGGTTACCACTGGCCCGCCTGCTGGGCACCGCCCGCCGCCACGTCCCGGTGTACGGCAGCGGCGGGTTCACCACCTACGACGCGGAGCGTCAGGACCGCCAGTTGTCCGGTTGGGTGCACGACGAGGGAATTCCCCGCGTGAAGATCAAGATTGGCGAGTCGTCGGGGACCGAGGTGTCCCGCGACCTGGCCCGGATGGGCGCCGCCCGGCACAGCATCGGTGACGACGCCGAGCTGTACGTCGACGCGAACGGCGCCTACCAGCGCAAGCAGGCGATCCGGGTGGCCCACGCCGCGCGCGACCTCGACGTGCGCTGGTACGAGGAGCCGGTCAGCTCCGACGACCTGGCCGGCCTCGGACTGGTTCGCGACCACGTCCTGCCCGACGTGGCCGCCGGCGAGTACGGCTTCGACCTGGTCTACTTCCACCGGATGGCCCCGTACGTCGACTGCCTGCAGATCGACGTGACCCGGTGCGGCGGGATCAGCGAGTTCCTCCGGGCGGCCGCGGTGGCCGCCGCGGCCGGGCTGGAGGTCTCCGCACACTGCGCCCCGCATCAGCACCTGCCGGTCGCCGCCGCGGTGCCGAACCTGCGGCACGTCGAATGGTTCCACGATCACGTGCGAATCGAGTCGATGCTGTTCGACGGAGCGCTGCCGGCCACGGGTGGTGCCGCCGCGGTCCCCCTGGACCGGCCGGGCAACGGCCTCGACCTGCGGACGGTCGAGGCGGAGACCTATCGGGTGGGCTGAATCGGCGGGCGAAAGGGGCGGTGCGATGGACCCGACGACCGCGGTGCCGGTGTGGCACACCAGCGCGCTCGCGCGGGTGCTCTGGGGTGGCACGCTGACCCTGGCGCCGCGCCGGGTGCTGGGGGCGCTCGGCCGGCCGAGCGGGCTCGCGGTGGCGACGCTGCGGGTGCTCGGCGTACGCCATCTGGTCCAGGCGGCGGTGACCCTGCGCCGGCCGACCCCGGTGGTGCTCACCGGCGGCGCGGCGGCGGATGCGCTGCACGCGGTGAGCGCGGTGGCGCTCGCCGCCGTTGACCGGCGGCAGCGCCGCATCGCCCTGCTCGACACCGCCATCGCCGCCGGCTGGATGGTGCTGGATCTCCGCGCGGCCCGCCGCCCCCGGCGCTGATCGCCGACCGTGGCTGATCCGGGGCGGGGCACACCTGTCTGGGCGGTCCGGACTACCTCATCCCGCGCGGGGTACAGCCGGATAGGACGGAGCACACCGGGAGGGATGACATGGGCCGCAAGCGACAGGACACGCGGGTGGCGGTGGTCACGGGCGCCAGCGCCGGGGTGGGGCGGGCCACCGCCCAGCTGCTCGCCCGGCGGGGCATCGCCATCGCTCTGCTGGCCCGCGGACGCACCGGGCTCGACGCCGTGGCCGACGAGGTACGCGCGGCCGGCAGCCGGGCCCTGCCCGTCGAGACGGACATGGCCGACTACGAGCAGGTGGTCGCCGCCGGGCAGCGCATCAACGCCGAACTGGGACCGATCGATCTGTGGATCAACGATGCCTTCAGCTCGGTCTTCGCCCCGTTCCAGGAGATTCGGCCGGAGGAGTTCCGGCGTACGACGGAGGTCAGCTATCTCGGTTACGTGCACGGCACCCGGGTCGCGCTGTCGCACATGACGCCGCGCGACCGGGGGACCATCGTGCAGGTCGGGTCGGCCCTGGCGTACCGAGGGATCCCGCTGCAGACCGCCTACTGCGGGGCGAAGCACGCCGTTGTCGGGTTCACCGAGTCGTTGCGCTGCGAGCTGCTGCACGACAAGAGCAACGTCAAGGTGACCATGGTGCACCTGCCCGCGGTCAACACCCCGCAGTTCGACTGGTTGCTGTCCCGGCTGCCCCGGCACGCCCAGCCGGTGCCGCCGATCTACGACCCGATCGTCGCGGCCCGGGCGATCGTGGCCGCCGCCGACCGCCCCGGGCGGCGGGAGTACTGGGTGGGCGCGCCCACCGCGCTGACCATCCTCGCCAATCGGCTGGTCCCCGGTCTGCTCGACCGGTACCTGGCCCGGACCGGATACAACTCCCAGCAGACTCCCCAGCCGGCCGACCCGAACCGACCGAGCAACCTCTGGCGCCCGGCGGACGGCCCGGACGGCCCGGACTTTGGAACTCGGGGTGACTTCACCAACCGGTCGCACGGCCACAGCTCGCAGGCCTGGCTGTCCCGGCACCGACTGGTGACCGCGGCAGGTCTGACCGGGGCGGCCGTGGGCGTCCTGGCCTGGCGCCGGCACTGACCACCGCCCCAGGGTCACCCCGCCTGGCTGTGGACGGCCTCCAGGCGGGCCAGGTCGTCGGCGGTGAGGCGCAGCGCGCCTGCCGCCACGTTCTGCGCGAGGTGGTCCGGGTTGCCGGTGCCCGGGATGGCCAGCACGTTCGGCCCGCGGTGCAGCGTCCAGGCCAGCCGGAGCTGGGCCGGGGTCACCCCGTGCTCCCGGGCGACGGCCCGCACCTCGTCGTGCTCGGCGCCGCTCGCGCCGGCCTCGCGGCCGCTGGTGGCGAGGGAGAAGAACGGCACGAACGCGATGCCCTGCGCCGCGCAGTCCCGCAGGAGCTGGTCCTGGCTCGCGCGGTAGCCGAGGCCGTACGAGTTCTGCACGCAGACCACCGGCGCGACGGCCTGCGCCTCGGCGAGCTGGTGCGGGCGGATGGCGGAGACGCCGAGGTGGCGGATCAGCCCGGCGTCGCGCAGCTCGGCGAGCGCGCCGAAGTGCTCCGCGAGGGGCTCCGGGCCGTACACCCGGAGGTTGACCACGTCCAGGTGGTCCCGGCCGAGCTGGCGGAGGTTCTCCTCGACCTGGCCGCGCAACTGGTCCGGCCGGGCCATCGGCAGCCACTCGCCGGACGGATCCTTGCTCGGCCCGACCTTGGTGACGATCACGAGGTCGTCCGGGTACGGGGCCAGCGCCCGGTTGATCAGCTCGTTGGCCGACCGCAGCGACGAGAAGTAGAACGCGGCGGTGTCGATGTGGTTGACGCCCAGCTCGACCGCCCGGCGCAGGACGGTGATCGCCCGGTCCCGGTCGCTCGGGCCGCCGTCGGCGTCGGCGGTCAGCCGCATCGCGCCGAAGCCGATCCGGTTGACCGTCCGGTCGCCCAGGCGCCAGGTGCCCGCCGCCGCGGCGGTGATCGTGTCGGTGGTCATCGTCTCTCCGTCCCCCTCAGATCCACGGTCGGCGTCCCCAGGTCGGGCAGCGGGACGCCGAGCAGTTCCACGCTGTCGCCCGCCTCCCGGTTCACCGCGTTGAGCGCGGCGACCAGTTTCTTCTCCTCGTAGGTGAAGTGCGACTCCAGCAGCGCGGCGAGGCCGTCCAGCTCGGCGCGGACCGCCGGGCCGGCGGCCGGGCCGGCCGTCAGGTCCCCGATCCGGCGCAGGATGCCCGCTACCACCTTGTGGTCCTCCGCCAGTTCGGCGAGGACCGGGCGCAGCGCCGGCTCCCGTTCGGCGAGGACCCGGAACGCGCCGCCGTCCTCCCCGCCGTGGTGCCGGGTGAGTGCCGCGCAGAAACCCAGGCAGTGGGCGCGCAGGTCCGGGGACGACCGGAGGTCGGCGGCGGGGGAGTCGAGGCTCGTACGGAGCCGGGCCAGCTCCTCGCGGAGCCAGAGATGGATTTCGACCAACTGGTTGCCGAGGGCGGTCAGCCGCCCGTTCGGCTCGTGGGATGGGTGCACATGGTCCCCTGCTGTCCCGCGCCTCCATGCCCACGGCGGTCTCCTTGCCGGGCGCACCGCGACGCTCCGGCGAGTCTACGGGGACGAAGTCAGGTCGACGGCTCCCCGGGCTCCGGCCCGTGCCACCGGGCCCGGTAGGCGGCCTCCGTCGCCTCGTGGGTGGTCCGTTCCTGGACGACGACCTCGTGCAGGGCGTCCCGGGCATCGCCCATGATCAGCACCTCCAGCGCCACCAACCCGACGCAGACGGCGGTCAGCAGACTGAGGGCGGCCAGGCCCGGCAGCCGTTCGCCGACCGGGATGCACGCTCCGAGCAGCAGCACCGTGCCCACCCGGAGCCAGGTGACCGTGTGCAGGGTGCGGAGCTGGAACAGCATGTTGCCGCAGAGGTAGCAGATCACCCCGCCGAAAAGCAGCGGCACGTCGGCACCGTGCGCGCGGTCGGCCAGCGGGATGTGCGGATCGGCGATCTCGTGCACGATCCCCTCGGCGCCCAGGGCGAACAGGATGATCCCGGCGATCATCGGCAGGTAGAGGTACGCGTAGGCGTCCCGGGCCATCGACACCCGGGGGCCGCCCTGCGCCGCGTGCAGGGCGATCCGGGCGGCCGGTCCCACCCAGTCGTAGTGCACCCACCACAGGGCTGCGGTGAAGAAGATGCCGAGGATGGCGGCCGTCACCGCCGGCCAGGTCGGCGGCTGGCCGAGCAGGTTGCTGCCCACGCCGACGGAGATGACCGACTCGCCCAGCGCGATGATGAGGATCAGGTCGTACCGCTCGGTCCAGTGCTCGGCGGAGATGACGTTCCAGCCCCAGGTGCCCGCGATCAAACCGGTGGAATACTGCAGCAGCACCACGGTCGCCCACAGCCCGTCCCGGATCAGGGCGGCCCGGCCGGGGTCCTGGACCTGCGCCGGGATCAGCGCGGCGGCGAGCAGCAGGAGGGTGCTCAGCACCAACTCCGGGGCGAACCGGCGCAGCTGCCGGCGCTCGTTCGGGCTGTCCCATACGACATGCAGGTAGAGGGCCAGGTGCACGAAGCGGATGATCACGTAGCTGACCGCTGCCACCATCGGCCCGGCGGCGTTCTCGCCGGGGTCGCGGAAGGCCTGGGGAAGTGCCAGCGCGAAGGTGAACAGGGCGGCCATCCCGAGGGTCATCAGCGCCGGGACGAACCCCTCACCGAGCCGGACCCGGGTGGCGACCACGCTGTGCACCACCCAGGACCACCAGAGCACGGCGAGCACCAGCAGCGCGTGCAGCAGGTTCGTGCCGTTGACGTCCACGGCGGTGGCCCGGGTGATGATGAAGAACGAGAAGACGAAGACCAGGTCGAAGAAGACCTCGAACCGGTCCACCCGGGCGCCTGGGGCGACCGCGATGGCCGGGCCCAACCACCCGCGCCGCCGTTTGCCCCCCACCGGTCGAGTCTCGCAGCGCCCGGCCGGCTCCGGTTCCGAATCGCTCAGCCGCTCCGCTGCCGCAGGCCGTCCATCAGCAGGTTGAGCAGGCGGCCGGCCTGCTCGCGCTGGCCGGGCTCGCCGGCGACCAGGGAGACCCCGCTCAGGCCGGCCAGCACGTCGGCGGGGGCGACGTCGGCCCGGACCCGGCCCGCCGCAGCCCCCGCCTCTAGCAGCTGACCCAGGGCCGCCAGGAGCCGGTCCCGGCTGTGCGCGTACGGGTTGGCGCCGGAGGCGATGACCAGCCGGAGCGCGTCCGCCATGCCCCGCTTGGTGGAGAGGTAGTCGATGAAACGGTCCATCCAGGCACGTACCGCCCGGTCCGGCGGCAGGCTGGCCAGCAGCTCCGGCGCGGCGTCGCAGAGCTTGGCCAGCTCGTTGCGGTAGGCCGCCTCGACCAGGGCCTCCCGGGTGGGGAAGTGCCGGTAGAGGGTGCCGATGCCGACCCCGGCCTCCCGGGCGATCGAGTCGAGCGTTACCTCCGGCCCGGCGTGGGAAAACGCGCGTACCGCGGCGTCCAGCAGCCGCTGCCGGTTGCGCAGCGCGTCGGCGCGCAGCGGTCGGGGGCCGGTGTCGGGCACGTCTCCTCCTCGGGGCGACCGGCCGGGGCGCGGTCGGATTGGCAAGCGGAGGAACCTCCGGTTAGTCTCGACTGTAACGGAGGATCCTCCGATTCTCATCGTAGCGGCCGGACCGGGCGTCCGCGTCGCCACCGACAAGGATGATCATGACCACCAGCACACCCGTCACCACGCCGTACTCCCGGGAGACCACCGCCATGGAGGTGGTGCGCGGCATCGACCTCACCGGGCGCCGGGCCGTCGTCACCGGCGGCGCGTCCGGGATCGGCGTGGAGACCGCCCGCGCGCTCGCCGCCGCCGGGGCCGACGTCACGCTCGCCGTACGCAACGTCGACGCCGGTCAGCAGGCCGCCACCGACATCACCGGCACCACCGGCAACGACCGGATCCTGGTGGCCCAGCTGGACCTGGCCGACCTGTCGTCGGTGGCCGCCTTCGTCCGGACCTGGGACGGGCCGCTGCACATCCTGGTCAACAACGCGGGCATCATGGCCTCGCCCGAGATGCGCACCCCGCAGGGCTGGGAGATGCAGTTCGCCACCAACCACCTGGGCCACTTCGCCCTGGCCACCGGGCTGCGCCCGGCCCTGGCCGCGGCCGACGGGGCCCGCGTCGTCTCGGTCAGCTCGGCCGCCCACCTGCGCTCGCCGGTGGTCTTCGAGGACATCCACTTCCGGCAGCGGCCCTACGACCCGTGGGAGGCGTACGGGCAGTCCAAGACGGCGAACGTGCTCTTCGCCGTCGAGGTCAGCCGGCGCTGGGCCGACGACGGGATCCTCAGCAACGCGCTGATGCCGGGCGCGATCCGGACCAACCTCCAGCGCTACATCAGCGACGAGGACCTCGCCCGGCTGCGCGCCGAGAGCGGGGGCGGGACGACGCCCAGTTGGAAAAACACCGAACAGGGCGCGGCCACCTCGGTGCTGGTCGCCACCTCGCCGCTGCTCGACGGCGTCGGCGGGCGGTACTTCGAGGACGTCCAGGAGGCCGGGCCGAACCAGCCCGGCACCCGCATCGGGTACGCCCCGTACGCCCGCGACCCGGAGGCCGCCGAACGGCTCTGGCAGGTCTCCGAGGAACACCTGCGCGCCTGACCGACCCGGGAACGGCGAAGGCGCCCCGGTCGAGGTGACCGGGGCGCCTTCGCGCGGGTGTTACAGGCCCAGCTCGGCCTCGAAGTTGCCGGCCTCCAGCCGCTCCTTGACCGCGACCAGGAAGCGGGCGGCGTCCGCGCCGTCGATCAGCCGGTGGTCGTACGACATGGCCAGGTAGACCATCTGCCGGACCGCGACGACCTCGCCCAGCTCGGGGTCGTTCACCACGACCGGACGCTTCACCACGGCACCCGTGCCGAGCATTGCCGACTGCGGCGACGGCACGATCGGGGTGTCGAAGAGCGCGCCCCGGCTGCCGGTGTTGGTCAGCGTGAACGTCGCACCGGCGATCTCGTCCGGGCTGATCTTGTTGGTCCGGGTGCGCTCGGCCAGGTCGGCGACCCGCTTGGCGATGCCGCCCAGGTTGAGGTCGCCGGCGTTGTGGATGACCGGCACCAGAAGGCCCCGCTCGGTGTCCACGGCGATGCCGAGGTGCTCCGCGTCCGGGTAGGTGATCGTCCCCGCCGCCAGGTCCATCCGGGCGTTGACGATCGGATACGCCTGCAGCGCCTCGACGGCGGCGAGGGCGAAGAACGGCAGGAAGGACAGCTTCACACCGTGCCGCTGCTGGAAGGAGTCCTTCGCCTGCGCCCGCAGCTTGGCGATTCTGGTGACGTCCACCTCGATCACCGTGGTGAGCTGCGCCATCTCGTGCAGCGACTCCTGCATCCGCTTGGCGATGGCCGTGCGGATCCGGGTCAGCTTCTCGGTGGTGCCCCGCTTGCCGCTCGGCTGCGGCTTCGCGGCCGGCTTCGCCGGGGCCGCCGCGGCGGCGGCCGGCTGCGCCGCCGGAGCCGGGGCGGCCTTGGCCGCCTTGGCCTTCTCGGCCGCCTCCAGCACGTCCTGCTTGCGGATCCGCCCGCCGACGCCGGTGCCGTTGACCGAGGCGAGGTCGACGGCGTGCTCGCTGGCCAGCTTGCGCACCAGCGGGGTCACGTAACCGGCCGCCTCCTCGCCGCCGCCCTGCGCCGGGGCGGAGGGACGCTGCGGGGTCGGGGTCGGCGCGGCGGGCTGGGCCGCCCGCTCGGCCTTCGCCGGCTGGGGGGCGGTCTCCGCCTCGGCCGCCGGCTGGTTGTACGACATGCCCGGGGTCGGCTCCTCGACCTTGGGCTCCGGCTCCGGCTCCGGCTCCGGCTCGGCCTTGGGCTCCGGCTTCGGCTCGGGCTTCGCCTCGGCCTTCGGCTCCGGCTTGGGCTCCGCCTTCGGCTGGGCCGGCGCGGCGCCGGCGGCGCCGATGATCGCCAGGTCGGCGCCGACCTCGGCGGTCTCGTCCTCGGCGACCTTGATCTCCAGCACGGTGCCGGCGACCGGCGAGGGGATCTCGGTGTCGACCTTGTCGGTGGAGACCTCCAGCAGCGGCTCGTCCACCTCGACGGTCTCGCCGACCTGCTTGAGCCAGCGGGTGACCGTACCCTCGGTGACGCTCTCGCCCAGCGCCGGCATCTTCACCGGGGTGCCCTCGCCCGACGGCGCCGGGGCGGCCTGGGCCGCCGGCTCCTCGACGGCCGGCTGCTCCGCCTCGGCCTGCGGCTCCGCGGCGGCCGCCGCGGCCTGCTCGGCCGGGGCCTCCTGCGGCTGCGGGGCGGCCGCGCCGGCCGCCTCGCCCTCGCCCGCGATGACGGCCAGCTCACTGCCGACCTCGGCGGTCTCGTCCTCACCGACCACGATGCGGCTCAGCACCCCCGCCGCGGGCGACGGGATCTCGGTGTCGACCTTGTCGGTCGAGACCTCGAGGAGCGGCTCGTCGACCTCGACGGTGTCGCCCTCCTGCTTGAGCCAGCGCGTGACGGTGCCCTCGGTGACGCTCTCGCCGAGCCGGGGCATGGTGACCGATACCGGCATGTTCTCCAGACTCCTTCATTCCCCTGGTGGGATCATCGCCCGTCGCCGGACGCCGCGGTTGTCGTGATCAGGCGTGCGAGTGCAGCGGCTTGCCAGCGAGGGCCAGGTGCGCCTCGCCCAGGGCCTCGGTCTGCGTGGGGTGGGCGTGCACGAGCTGCGCGACCTCGGCCGGGTACGCCTCCCAGTTGTAGATGAGCTGCGCCTCGCCGACCAGCTCGCCGACCCGGGCGCCGACCATGTGCACGCCGACCACCGGACCGTCCTCGATCCGGACCAACTTCACGAAGCCGGCCGTCTTGAGGATCTGGCTCTTGCCGTTGCCACCGAGGTTGTAGTTGTAGGTCCTGACCTTGTCGCCGTACTGCTCCTTGGCCTTCGCCTCGGTCAGGCCGACCGACGCCAGCTCCGGGTCGGAGTAGGTGACCCGCGGGATGCCGGCCTCGTCGATCACGGCCGGGTTCTGGCCGGCGATCTCCTCGGCGACGAAGATGCCCTGCTGGAAGCCGCGGTGGGCGAGCTGGAGGCCCGGCACGATGTCGCCGACTGCGTAGACGTTCGGCACGCTGGTGCGCAGCCGCTCGTCGGTCAGCACGTAGCCGCGGTCCATCTTGACGCCCTGCTCCTCGTACCCGAGGTTGGCGGTGTTCGGGCCGCGGCCGACCGCGACCAGCAGCAGCTCGGCCTCGACGGTCTCGCCGCCCTGGATGGTCAGCTTGACGCCGTTCTCGGTCTTCTCGACCTTCTCGAACGGCTTGCCCACCTTGAAGTTGATCTTCCGCTTGCGGAAGGCCCGCTCCAGCGCCTTCGACGACTCCTCGTCCTCGGCGGCGACCAGGCGGGGCAGCGCCTCGACGATCGTCACGTCCACGCCGAAGGACTTCCACACGCTGGCGAACTCGACGCCGATCACGCCGCCGCCCAGCACGATCACCGACGACGGGACCCGGTCCAGGGTCAGCGCGTGATCGCTGGTGATGATCCGCTCGCCGTCGATCTCCAGGCCGGGCAGGCTCTTCGCGTACGAGCCGGAGGCCAGGATGACGTTGCGGCCGGTGTAGCGCTTGCCGTCCACCTCGACGACGTTCCTGCCGACCAGCTTGCCGGCGCCCGCCACGAAGGTGATGTTCTTGGCGCCCCCGACCAGGCCCTGCAGGCCCTTGTACAGCCGGGAGATCACGCCGTCCTTGTACGAGTTGACCGCCGCCATGTCGATGCCGACCAGCTCGGCCTTGACGCCGAACTGCTCCGACTCACGGGTCTGGTCGGCGATCTCGGCGGCGTGCAGCAGCGCCTTGGTGGGAATGCAGCCGTTGTGCAGGCAGGTGCCGCCGAGCTTGCCCTTCTCGATCAGCGCGACGGAGAGATCCAGCTGGGCGGCACGCAGCGCCGCCGCGTAGCCGCCGCTGCCACCTCCGAGAATGACGATGTCGAAGGTCGCTTCGTTCGGCTCGCTCACGTCCAACTCCCAGGTCGCGTCGCTGCATCGGGGGGTCACGGCAGGGTGGCACGGACAGACCCCACCTCGGTCATCTTGTCACTCCGAGCTCGAGGGCGCGTAGTGAGGTGCCCAACGACACGTCGTGGACACGTACTCTTGGCACCGTCTTCGATGGTGCACGGGGGAGGAGAGCGTCCGGTGGGGCTGTTCCGTCGACGGAAGCGGACGAGCGTGGCGAGCCGCGACCGGGTTGCCGACCGCGCCGACCTGGACCATCTCGAGAACTTCGTCCGGACCCGGCGGGGGGTCGAGGCGTACATCGAGCCGCGGACGACGGTCACCGAGACCACCGTCATGCTGATCGCCGACGACGGGGAGTGGACCCGGCGGCGGATCGACGGCCCGGAGGGCGCGCGCCGCTTCGCCCACCGGCTGGCCATCCCGGTCTACGACGTCCGCCTGATGGGCTACCCGCAACGGATGCGCGACTACAACGAACGCCGCAAGCGCCGCCCCGAGCTGTTCTGAGGCCGGGAACGCGGACGGGGCGCCCCCGCGCAGGGAGCGCCCCGTCGTGCTGTCCGGTACCCGTCAGCCGTTGGCGGCGACGTCCTCGACCAGGTGCACCAGGGTGCGGACCGGGACACCGGTGCCGCCCTTGGTCCAGTAGCCGGTGGCCTCGCCCGAGTGGTAGCCCGGGCCGGCGATGTCGATGTGCGCCCAGGCGACCTCGTCGGTGACGAACTCGCGCAGGAAGACGCCGCCCTGGAGCATGTGACCGGCCCGGTCCATCCCGGCGTTGACCTGGGAGATGTCCGCGACGTCGGAGTCCATGCCCTTGCGCACGTCGTCCGGCAGCGGCATCGGCCAGGCCGGCTCGCCGGTCGCCTCGCCGGCGGCCTTCACCCGCTCGCAGAGCTCCGGGGTGCCCATCACGCCGGCGATCTTCTTGCCCAGCGAGATCACCTGGCCGCCGGTGAGGGTGGAGGTCTCGAAGAGGTAGTCCGCGCCGTCCTCGCAGGCCCGGGCGATGCCGTCGGCCAGGATCATCCGGCCCTCGGCGTCGGTGTTGAGCACCTCGACCTTCTTGCCGTTGTACATGGTGATCACGTCGCCCGGCCGGTAGCTGGTGCCCGACGGCATGTTCTCCGCCATCGGCAGGTACCCGGTCACCGCCACCGAGGGCTTGAGCGCCGCGATCGCCAGCATGGCCGCGCCGACCGCCGCCGCGCCCGCCATGTCGGACTTCATCTCCCACATGCCCTGCGCCGGCTTGATCGAGATGCCGCCGGTGTCGAAGGTGATGCCCTTGCCGACCAGCGCCACCCGCTTGCCGGTGCCGCCACCCTCCGGGGTGTAGGTCAGCTTGACCAGCCGCGGCGGGGCCTCCGAGCCCTGCCCGACGGCCAGGATGCCGCCGTACCCGCCGGCCGCCAGAGCCGCCTCGTCCAGCACCTCGACGCCCAGGCCGGCGTCCCGGGCGGCGCTCGCCACCGCGTCGGCGAACGACGGGGGCCGCAGCTCGTTCGGGGCCGTGTTCACCCAGTCGCGGCTGAGCCGGACCGCGCCGGCCACCGTCCGCGCCCGGTCGATCTCCGCCTGGGCGGTCGCGTCGCCGGCGTCCGGCACGGCCACCAGCACCTCGCCCACCGGCTCCCGCCGGGTGGGCTGCGGCTTGGTCTTGTAGCCGGCGAACCGGTACCCGCCGAGCAGCGCGCCCTCGGCGACCGCGCGCAGCGCGGCCGGGGCGTCGGCGTCGTCCGGCAGCGGCAGCGCGAGCGCCACCCGCGGCGCGCCGGCGAGGGCGCGGACCACCGCACCGGCGGCCCGGCGCAGGGTCTCCGGCGCCGGGGCGGCACCGGTCGGCTCCGGGCCGAGACCGACGGCGGCGACCACCGGGGCGGTGATCGTGCCCAGCGTGGCCAGCTTGATCACCTCGCCGGCGCCGCCGGTCGCGCCGAGCAGCGCCAGCGTCTCGGTCAGCTTGCCGTCGAACGCGGCGGCGATGCTCTCCGCGCCGCTGGCCAGCAGCAGAGAACCGGTCGGGGTGGTGTCCTGCTCTGCGGGCCGGCTGTGCACGCCGATCACGATCGCGTCGACGACGAGTTCGGCGGGGTCGGTGTCGACCAGGCTCAGGGTGGTGCTGGGCGATGTCACTGAAGCTACTCCGGGCGGGCCGGGCCGGCCGCGGGGTCGCGTACCGGCGATGAAGGTCTCCGGCGGAACCTACCCGCCGGACGTCGGGTGCGTCCCGCCGATCGTCCTGACGGGTCCCGCCGATGCTAACCAGCCGTTCAGGCCCCGGTAAGTTGCCACCCATGACCGACGTGACCTCCGACGCCGCCGCGACCCGGCTGCGTCGTTCCCCGCTGCACGAGCGGCACACCGCTCTCGGCGCCAAGTTCGCCCCGTTCGGGGGCTGGGAGATGCCGCTGGAGTACGCCGGTGGCGGTGTGCTCAAGGAGCACACGGCGGTCCGCACCGGGGTGGGCGTCTTCGACGTCTCGCACCTGGGCAAGGCGCGGGTCACCGGGCCGGGCGCCGCGGACTTCGTCAACGCCTGCCTCACCAACGACCTCGGCCGGATCGGCCCCGGCCAGGCGCAGTACACCCTCTGCTGCGACGACGCCACCGGCGGCGTGGTGGACGACATCATCGCCTACCTGCACGCCGACGACCACGTCTTCCTGATCCCGAACGCGGCGAACACCGCCGAGGTGGTCCGCCGGCTGCGCGCCGCCGCGCCGGCCGGTGTCGAGGTCAGCGACGAGCACGAGGCGTACGCGGTCCTCGCGGTGCAGGGGCCGCGCTCGGCGGAGCTGCTCGGCGCGCTGGGGCTGCCCACCGAACACGGCTACATGAGCTTCTCCACCGCCGGCCTGGACGGGGTGGGGCTGACCGTGTGCCGCACCGGCTACACCGGCGAGCTGGGCTACGAGCTGGTCGTACCGGCGGCGCACGCGGTCGCCGTCTGGGACGCGCTCTTCGCCGCCGGGGCGGCGTACGAGCTGCGGGCCTGCGGCCTGGCCGCCCGGGACACCCTGCGCACCGAGATGGGTTACCCGCTGCACGGGCAGGACCTGTCGCTGGAGATCACCCCGGTGCAGGGCCGCTCCGGCTGGGCGGTCGGCTGGGACAAGCCGGCCTTCTGGGGCCGGGACGCGCTGCTCGCCGAGAAGGCGGCCGGCCCGCGGCGTACGCTGCGCGGCCTGGTGGCGGTCGACCGGGCGATCCCGCGCCCCGGCATGGCGGTGTACGTCGGCGACACCCAGGTCGGCACCATCACCAGCGGCACCTTCTCGCCGACCCGCAAGCAGGGCATCGCCCTGGCCCTCCTGAACACCGACCCGAAGCTGGCCGACGACGACGTGGTCGAGGTCGACATCCGCGGCCGCCGCGCCCAGATGACCGTCACCCGCCCCCCCTTCGTCACCCCCTCGGTCAGGTGACCGGTCAGTCGGGTGTGGGGCGTTCGCCGGCGTCGAGGACGGCCTGGGTCCAGCCGCCCTCGATGACGCCGGTGCCGTCGAGGACGGCCCAGTCGACGACGTCGGTGGCCTCGACCACCACGGAGGCGCCGATCCGCACCGTGGGGTCGGTGGCGGCGTCGCTGGCGCTGGCCCCGACGATCCGCTCCGGGCTGTCCCACGAGGTCACCCCGGCCCAGACGAACTCGGGGCCGTCGTCGCCGGGGAGGCCGTACTTGACCACGAGCTGGGTCTCGGCGGGGAGCTGACCGGCCAGGAACCGGGCCCGGATGTCGCCCAACCCGGCCCGGGCGGTGGCGATCGCCTTGCTCATCGCGTCGCCTGGGCGGGCGTAGCGGACGTCCGGCTGGATGCCGGCGAAGAGCGTGGCGCAGGCGGCGGCGAAGTACCGCCCGGCCGGCCCCGGGTGGCCGGGCGGCGGTCGGAGGCTGAGGAACGAGTCGGCGTCCGGGTCCGTCGCCGGGTCCAGCTCCAGCCGGAGCAGCACCGGCGCCGTCGCCCCGTGCTGCTCCGGGTTGCCGTACGCCACCGCGATGTCGTGGCCGGTCACCGTGGCCAGCACCGGGAGCTGCACGAACGCCGGCACCTCCTCGCCGGCCAGCCCGTCGGTCCAGTCCCGCAGCAGCCGCCGGGCCGCGCCGGTCATCACCGCGCCCCAGGCCCGGGTGAGGTGGTCCGGCACCCCCTGGGCCTGCAGCTCCAGCAGCCCGAACCGGCGCAGCCCCTTGGTGGTGAACCAGAGCCCGTCGGCGTCCGAGGAGTAGGGCACCAGCACCCAGTCGACCAGCCTGATCCGGCCCTGGGCGTCCGGGAGCGAGCGCAGTGCCGCCGCCGGGTCGAGGAACTGCAGGCCGAAGACGTCCACCACGTCGCTGCCGACCGTCTCGGCCACCGCGGCGGCGACCGCCCGGGCTGCCCACTCGTGCGCGGGCGGCCAGCCCGGCCGGTACTCGGCCTGGACCACCACCAGGTGCGTCGCGGCGGCCAGCCGGGCCAGCTGGGCCTTGGTGGCGCCGAACGCGGTGAGCAGGTCCGGCGGCAGCTCCGGGAACTCGCCGATCGGCCGGGTGTCCACGGTCATCAGCGGGCTGTCGAGCATCTGCTTCGCCAGGCCGTGCACCGGCTCGGCGAGCCGCCCGGCCAGGGCCTCCACCGCCGTCTTCGGGCTGACCTTCGGCAGCCCCGCGATGGGCACCAGGTAGGTCGCGTCGAGCGACTCCGGCACGGGTACGGGCAGGAAGTCGTCCGTGATGAGCATGCCGTCCCCCATCGACCGCGCCGGTGCTGTCGTTGAAGAACGCTACCCGGCCGGGCGTGCCGCGCTCAGCCGGACAGCACCAGTCCCAGGTAGACCAGCGTGGTGACGATCTCCACGGTGGCGCCGAGCACGTCCCCGGTGACGCCGCCGAGCCGGCGTACCGCGTGCCCGAGCAGCCCGACCGCGACGGCGAGGGCGGCGACGACGGCGAGCGGCCCCTGCCACGGGCGGCCCGGCGCCGCCGGCACCGCCAGCAGCGCGACGGCGACCGTGCCGACGACCAGCGCGACGGGGCCCACCGTGCCGGCCACCAGCGCGCCCAGCCCTTCCGGCCGGGCGGCCGGGACGCCGCGCCGGCAGGCGACCGCGACGCCGAGCCGACCCGCCGCGGTCGCGGCGACCACGCCTGCGAGCGTCGCCGGCCAGGATCGCCCGGCCAGCTCCGCGAGCACCGCCGTCTGCAGCAGCAGTACGACCACCAGCGCGACCACCCCGAACGGGCCCACGTCCGGCTTCTTCATGATCTCCAGCGCGGCGGCGCCCCGGCGGTACGACCCCAGCGCGTCCACGGTGTCGGCCAGCCCGTCCAGGTGCAGGCCCCGGGTGAGCAGCGCGCCGAGGCCGACGGTGACCCCGGCGGCGACCAGCGGGGGAGCGAGCGCGGCGGTCAGCAGCAGCACCCCGGCGAGCAGCGCGCCCAGCAGCGCGCCCACCGCCGGGGCGACCGCCATCGCCCGGCCCGCCGCGGCCCGGTCGACCCGGCCGGCGCGCAGCGGCAGCGTGGTGAAGGTGGTGACCGCCAGTCGGACGCCGTCGGCGAGCCGCGACTCAGTCGGCACGCCGACCGGGAGAATCCGGCACGGCGACCCGCTCGTCCGGCTCGACCGTGGTGGGTCCCGGCCCGGCCGGCTCGGGCTCGGCGAACTCCGGCTCGACGGTGGTCGGCCCCGGCCCGGCCGGCTCCGGCTCGACGAACTCCTCCTCGTCCTCCGGGTCGCCGCCCAGCGACGGGTGCACCGGCAGGGTGGCGGCCAGCGCCAGCGCCGAGCGCAGCAGCGGCAGCGTGGCCAGCGCGGTGGCCCCCTCGCCGAGGTCGAGCCGCAGGTCGAGCATCGGAGTCAGGCCGAGCACGTCGGCGGCGAGCCGGACCGCCGGCTGCCCGCCGTGGTCGGGCAGCAGGCACCAGTGCCGGGCCTGCCCGGCCAGGTCCCGGCTGACCATGCCGGCGGCCACCCCGACCGGCCCGTCGAGCAGCACCGGCAGCCGCCGGGCGGTCGCGCCGAGCAGCACCCCGGTCGCCACAGCGATGTCGCCGCCGCCCAGCTCGGCCAGCACGTCCTTGGCGTCGCGCGGCGAGCGCCGGGTGCGGTGCAGCGCGTCGCGGACCGCCGCGCAGCGGGCCATCCAGGCCGCGTCGTCGATCTCGCCGGCCTCGGTGACCACCCGGCCGAGCACCGCCGGGGGTTCCGCGCCGGCCGTCGCCGCGAGCACCGCCGCCGTGGCCGCCTCGGTGCCGGCGCCGCACGCCGCCAGCACCAGCAGTTGTACGCCCGCGTCGGCGGCCTGCTCGGCCAGCCGCCAGCCGTACCGCAGGGCCGAGTCGACCTCGTCGGCGGTGAGCGCCGGCCCGTCCTCCATCGGCGCCGAGCTCGGCGCCTCGACCACCTGCAGCTCGGCGCCGCTCTCGGCGGCCAGCCGGGCCAGCGACCCCCGGCCGGCGCGGGCCTGCCGGGCCCGGCGGGCGGACTCGCCGGGTACGGTGCCGGCGGCGGCCCCGCCGGCGTGGTCGCCGTGCAGCAGCAGCACCCGCACCGAGCCCCAGGGGGCCGGGGTGGGGGTGCCCTGGGTGGCGCCGGCGAAGCCGACCACCCGTTCCAGCACCCCGAGCCCGGCGCCGGGCACGTCCAGGGTGGTGAGCCGGTCGACGGCCTGCGGGCCGGCGTAGTCGTCGGGCATCGGCAGTTCCATGCCGGGCTGGATGACCAGGCCGGTGGCGACCATCGGCAGGGCCATGGTCGGCGCGGCCCAGGTCGCGCTCTGCTCGGCCGGCGCGGGCGTCGGCGCGGGCGCCGCGGCCGGGGTGAACACCTCCGGCAGCGCTGTCTCCGGCGCCCCGGTGGCGCGGGCCGGCGCGCCGCCGTTGGTCGGCGCGGGCTGTTCGGGCGCGCCGGCCTGGCCGGGGCCGGCCTGCGCGGGCACGGCGGCGGTACGCGGCGCGGCGGCCGGCTTCAGCCAGCTGGGCTGGCCGGCGACCACCAGCACCACGGCGTCGCAGGCGTCGGCGACCGCGCGGTTGGTCGCGCCCAGCGCGTCGGTGAACGCCCGGCCGAGCGGGGTGGTCGGCACCAGGGAGAGCCCGACCTCCGGGCTGACCAGCACGACCCGCGCGGCGCTCGCCCGGATCGCCGCCGCCAGCTCCTCGACGGTCGCGGTGTCGTCGGCCGGCTGGTGGGCCGGGTCGAGCAGGACGGTCACCCAGCCGCCGAGGTCGTCGACGAGCAGCGTGTCGTTCGACCCGGCGGCGGCGAGGACGTCGGCCAACCGACGCGGGTCGTCCGCCGTCTCCTCGGTCGTCCAGCTGCCCGGCCGCCGGGCCCGATGGGTCGCCAGTCGGGCGGCCCACTCGGTGTCCTCCGGGTCCCCCGCCGGGGCGGTGGCCACGTAGCGGACCGTCGGCGCGTCGGCGACCAGCGATTCCGCGAACTCGGACTTGCCGGACCGGATACCGCCGAGCACCAGGAGCGTGTTCCACCCGTCAACGGACATGCCCGTACCTTAAGGCCGTCCGGCGGGTCGCCGCCCGCCGCCCCGGACGCCGGCCGACCGGCGGACGGCGAACGGGCCGGTGGGTGTCCGGTCGGCTCAGCCGCAGTGCTCGAACGGGCTGCCGTAGCTGGCCCCGCCGGCCGCGCCGCCCCACTTCACGCAAGCCCCGGCGGCGCCCGCCCGGACCGGGCCGGCGTAGTACTGGAATGCGCCGCTGTCGGTACTGCGCGCCTTCCCCTGCACCTCCAGGTACGCCGACACGGTGGTGGCCCGGCCGACGGCGGTGTCCTTGAGGGTGACCACGCAGTTGTAGCCGTTGCTTGCGTTGTAGAGCAGGTAGACCCGGCCCTTGCGGATCCCGCCCGCGGTCAGCGTCGCCGAGTCGATCACCTGGTAGCCGCTGCCGCACGCCTGCCCGGCCGTGTACGGGTTGGGCTTCTCCGGCGCGCTGGTCGTGCCGGACGGCTTCGGCGACCCGGAGGCGCCGCCGGCCGGCCCGGTGGCCGCCGGGCCGGTCGTCGGGGCGGTCACCGGGTCCGCCGAGCGGGTCGGCGCGGCCGACGGGGACCGGGTGGCCCGCCCGGTACGGCTCGGCGTGGCCACCGCGGTGTCACCGCTGGCGGCCGGCGCCGGTTGCTCCGGCCCGGCGGCCTCCGACTCACCGGTCAGGGCAGCCCGGCGCTCCTGCTCGCCCGCCCCGGCCAGTGGGCGCAGCGCGGCCACCGCCACCAGGGTCACCAGCGCGACCAGCACGACGCCCGCCGCGCCAACCAGGGCCAGCTTCCGCCCCCGCCGGCCGCCCGTCGCCTCCTCCAGGGTCGGCGGGACGCCGGAGCCTGGAGGAGGCGACGCGCCGGCCGCCGCGGTGGACGGCGGTCCGGCCGGCGTTGGTGTCGCCGGCGCTGGTGTTGCCGGGCCGGGTGTCGCCGGGCCCGGCGTCGGCAGCGCGGCGGGGCCGGGAACGGCGGGGCCCGGCACCGCCCACGGCGGGCGCGGCGGCACCGGAATGCTGGCCAGCGTGGCGTCCCGGGCGTCCTGGGCGGCCTCGGCCATCGCGGCCGCGCCCGGATACCGGTCGGCGGGGCTCTTGGCCAGCGCCCGGCGGACCACCTCCAGCACCGCGGGGGGTGTTCCCGGCGGCAGCGGGGCCGGCTCGTCCTGGACGTGCCGCATGGCCACCTGGAGCGGGTTCTCGCCCTCGAAGGGCGGGCGGCCGGCGAGGCAGTAATAGGCGACCGCGCCGAGCGCGTACACGTCGGTGGCCGGCGAGACCGGCTGGCCGGCCGCCTGCTCCGGCGACATGTAGGAGGCGGTGCCGAGCACCATGTGCGCGGCGGTGAGCGCGGCCATGGTGGTGGACCGGGCGATGCCGAAGTCCACCAGCACCACGCTGCCGTCCCGCTTGACCAGCAGGTTCCCCGGCTTGACGTCCCGGTGGACGATCCCGGCGAGGTGGGCGGCGTGCAGGGCCTGGGCGGCCTGCGCCACCACCGACATGGTGGAGGCCGGGTCGAGCCGGCCGGCGCGGCGGACCCAGGTCACCAGCGGCTCGCCGTCCACGTACTCCATCACCAGGTAACTGACCTGGCTGCCGTCGGCGAGCGTCGCGGAGCCGAAGTCGTGGACCTGCACGATGCCGGGGTGCCGCAGCGCGGCCATCATCCGCGCCTCGGCGTGGAAGCGGGTGGTGAACTCCGGGTCGGCGACCAGCGACGGCAGCAGCACCTTCACCGCGACCTCCCGGCCGAGCAGGGTGTCGGTGCACCGCCAGACCGCCCCCATGCCACCGGTCGCGATGCGTTCGCTCAGCAGATAGCGGTCGCTGAGCACCACTCCTTGAGTCAGCACCGCGTCACCGTACCGGCCGGCGCCGATGCCGTTGATCCACCGGGTGGCCCGTCCGGTAGGTGGTGGCCGGGGCCGTTCCGCGCCCGGCCGACTACGCTTGCGGAGGTTTACGTCCCAGGGGGACGACGGCGGCGAGGGGAGACGCGGCATGGCGTGGAGCTGGCGGTACGAGGGCACGGACGGCAAGTCGGTGGACGGACCGACGGAGTCGTTCGCGAGCCAGGCGGACGCCGAGTCGTGGGTCGGCCAGACCTGGCGGGAGCTCGCGGCGTCCGGCGTCACCTCCGTCGCGCTCGTCGAGGACGACCGGGTGGAGTACCGGATGAGCCTGCTGCCCACGGCCGAATGATGGGCTACGACCGCCCGGGCGAGCCACTGGTGCTCGGGGTGCCCCGGGCGGCGTTCCGGCCCAGCCCGGTATTCCTCGGCCTGGTCGCGCTCTTCGTGACCAGCGGGGTGCTGGCCTGGCAGCGGTACGGCAACGTCCGGTTCGACGTCTTCCTGTTCGTGGTCTCGGGCTGGCTGGTCTCGCTCTGCCTGCACGAGTACGCCCACGCGGTGGTCGCGTACCGGGCGGGGGACCGGGACATCGCCCACCGGGGTTACCTGACGCTCAACCCGTTCAAGTACACCCACCCGCTGCTGTCGGTCGGGCTGCCGGTGCTGGTGGTGCTGCTCGGCGGCATCGGCCTGCCCGGCGGGGCGGTCTGGGTGGACCGACACGCCATCCCCGGCCGGCTGCGGCACACCCTGGTCAGCCTCGCCGGCCCGGCCACCAACGTGCTGTTCACCCTGGTGCTGGTGGCGGCCCTGCGGATCGGCTTCGGCACCGGTGGCTCGATCGAGTTCTGGGCCGGGGTGGGTCTGCTGGCGTTCCTCCAGCTCACCGCCAGCGTGCTCAACCTGCTGCCGGTGCCCGGCCTGGACGGCGGCAACATGATCCAGCCGTGGCTGAGCCCGCAGTACCGCCGGATGTACGACCTGTTCGCCCCGTACGGCTTCATCCTGCTCTTCGCGCTGCTGTGGAGCCCGCGGATCGGCGGCTGGTTCTTCAACGCGGTCTTCGCGATCGCCGACCTGCTCGGGCTGCCGCCGGAGTTCTTCTCGGTCGGCTTCAATCTGATCCGCTTCTGGCAGGGCTGAGCGGGCCGGGGTCCGGCGCGGGCGCCGGACTGAGCGGGCCGGGGTCCGGCGCGGGCGCCGGACTGAGCGGGCTGGGTCCGGCGCGGGCGCCGGACTGAGCAGGCCCGGCCCGGCCGGCGCGACCGCGCCGACCGGACCGGGCGGCGCTCACGGGCGCTGGGCCGGGGACTCGGTCTTGGCCGCGTCGCGCTCGGTGACCGGCTCGACGATCTCGTCGATCGCCTTGAGCAGGTCGGCGTCGAGCTTCACGCCGGCCGCCTTGACGTTGTCGTGCACCTGCTCTGGGCGGGACGCCCCGACGATCGCCGAGGAGACGTTCGGGTTCTGCAGCACCCAGGCGATGGCGAGCTGCGGCATGGTCAGCCCGGCCTGCTCCGCGAGGGGCTTGAGCCGCTGCACCCGGGTGAGCACCTCGTCGGTCATGAACTTGGCGATGAAGCCCGCGCCGGACTTCTCGTCGGTGGCCCGGGAGCCGGCCGGCGGCGGCTGGCCCGGCAGGTACTTGCCGGAGAGCACGCCCTGCGCCATCGGCGACCAGACGATCTGACCGATGCCCAGATCCTCGCTGGTGGGGATGACCTCGGTCTCGATGACCCGCCAGAGCATCGAGTACTGCGGCTGGTTGGAGACCAGCGGGATGCGCAGCTCCCTGGCCAGCTTGTGGGCCTCGCGGAGCTGCGACGCCTGCCACTCCGAGACACCGATGTAGTGCGCCTTGCCGGAGTGCACGACGTCGGCGAAGGCCTCCATCGTCTCCTCCAGCGGGGTGCTGTAGTCGTACCGGTGGGCCTGGTAGAGGTCCACGTAGTCGGTCTGCAGCCGACGCAGCGAGCCGTCGATCGACTCCATGATGTGCTTGCGGGACAGGCCGCGGTCGTTTCGGCCCGGCCCGGTCGGCCAGTAGACCTTGGTGAAGATCTCCAGCCCCTCGCGCCGCTCGCCATTGAGCGCCCGCCCGAGGACCGCCTCGGCCCTGGTGCCGGCGTACACGTCGGCGGTGTCGAAGGTGGTGATGCCGGTGTCCAGGGCGGCCCGCACGCACGCGGTTGCCGCGTCCTCCTCGACCTGCGAGCCGTGGGTGATCCAGTTGCCGTACGAGATCTCGCTGACCATCAGGCCGGAACGGCCTAGGTGTCGGAATTCCATGCCCCGACCCTAGTCCCGCCGGACCGGGGTCACCGCGACGCGCACCGGCCGTGGTGGTGTCGGGCACGGTCGGCCGGGCGGCTCACAGCACCGGGCTGGTGTCCGCGAGCAACCGGTCGATCTCCGCGACCACCTCGGCGCGGCTCGGATGCACCGGGTCGATCAGCGGCTCGCCCTGCCGGTCGAGCGCGCCCCACCGCCCGCCGCCGTCGCCGACCAGGAAGGCGACCGGGTGGATCACCAGCGCCCGGTACGCCGGCTCGACGATCACCCGGCCGGTGCGGTCCACGACACCCCGGCGACCGGCCAGCTCCACCACGGCCAGGCCCTCCTCGGTGAAGCCGTCCACGTACCGGCCGTCGGCCAGGGCGGTGGGGAAGCCGTGGTACCGGGTCGGCACGACGAGCTGACCGGTCCGGTCGACCGCGCCCCAGCCGCCCCGGCGGACCGCCGCCAGGCCGCCCCGGAACGGGCGTACGTCCTCGAAGCCCGGCGGGATCTTCACGATGTTGGTCGGGTCGACCGCCATCCAGTTGCCCTTGCCGTCCATCGACACCCAGGCCAGGCCGCCGGAGAAGGATCCGACCGCCCGGTAGCCGTTGTTCGCCTCGATCAGGGCGGCCCCGGAGGTGTCGATCAGCGCCCACCGGGAGGCCTCCGGGCGGCGTACCCAGGCCATGCCCTCGTGGAACGGCTGCACCTCGGCGTACCGGTGGTCGATCACCAGGTTGCCCTCGGCGTCGGCGTACCCCCAGCGTTCCAGCTCCTCGTCGAAGGTGGGCACGGGGGAGCGCTCGGCGCGCAGCATCGCGTCGCGGTCGCGCGGCGACGGGCCGAACCCACCGGCCGCGGCCCGTTCCCGGACCGCGTCCAGGGCCACCCCGGTACGCGCGACCAGCCCCGGGTCCGCGCCCTGGCGCAGGTCCAGCGCCCGCTCGAAGTGCTGGCAGGCCTCGATCAGCCGTCCCTGGTCGTAGCAGGACCGGCCGGCGTGCTCGTGCAGCGCCGCGCGCAGCCGGTCGGGCAGCTCCGGGGAGTTCGCCGCGGCGAAGAGCCGGTCCGCCTCCGCGTGCTCGCCCCGCCAGCGCAGCACCTGGGCGAGTCGGGCACGCGCCAGCGCGGTCCGCCGCAACTCGCCGGTGGCCTCGGCGTACGTGACCGCGAGCCGACCGTCGGCGAGCGCGTCGTCCAGGTCGCCGAGGATCCGCGAGGCCACCGAGCGGAGGCTGAGCAGCCGGGCCCGACTCCGGTTGTCGAGCGCCGTGCCCAGCTTGGCGGTGAGGCCGTCGCGGACGACCCGCAGCTCCGCCGGATCGGTCGCCTCCTCGCGCAGCGTCTCGGGGTCCAGCCGCCACCGGAAGGCGGCCAGTTCCTGCTCCGGGTCCGTCGGGGGCGCCGGCTGTTCCGCCGGCCGATCGGCCTCGGAGGTGGTGTCGGGCTGCGGCGCCGGAGCCGCCGACAGCGGCCCCGCGGGCGGCCCGGACACCGGCCGCGCCGACTCCGACGCGGCCGGTGGGGCGGACAGCGACGCGGCCGGTGGGGCGGAGACCGGACGCGCCGACGGCGTCGGCGTCGGGTCGCCCGGAGCGGCGGACACCGGGGCGGCCTCGGTCGGCGTGCCGGCCGTCCCGGCGGGCGGCCCGCCGGCCCGGGCCGGGGTGGGCGGCGACGGGACCGGCCCGGACGCGGGCGGTGCGGAGACGGGCCGGGCGGGCGCCGCCCCGGCCGGTGGCGCGCTGACCTGCCCGGCGGGTGGCGCGGAGACGGGCCCGGCGGGTGGCGCGGACACGGGCCGGTACGGCGGTGGAGCGGACCTGGGCGGCCCGGCGGGGTCCGGTTCGGTCCGCGGCGCGGGGCCGGATTCCTCCGCGGCGACCGTCGGCGTCGCGGGCGGGGGCGCCGACCTGGAGGCCGGCGCGGCGGCCGGCGCCGCCGACTCGGAAACCGGTGGCGCGGGGGGCGTGGACACCGGAGCAGGTGGGGTGGCCGGCGGCGCGGGCGGCGCGGACACCGGGACCGGCGGGGCAGCCGGCGGTGCGGAGACCGGCCGTGGCGCGGCGGGGGCGCTCGCACCGTCCTCGGCCCGAGTGCCCCGCTCGCCCGGCCGGGAGCCGGCCGGGCCGGGGTACGCGGGCGGTGCCGGGCGGGCCGGCGCGTCGGCGACGCGGTGGGTCTCGCTGTGCCGTGCCGCCGTCGGGTGCGTGGCCGTCCGGTCGTCGTCGGCGTCCGGGCCGGCGGGACGCGGCGCGGGCGCCGGCCCGGGGAGGAATTCGAGGCGCAGCCCGGCGGCCGGCGGCGCCGAGGTCGGCGTCGGCTCCTCCGGCGCGGCCGGTCGCGGGGACCGGTCGCGGGTGTGCGGCTGGTCCGCCTGCGGAACCGGGTATCCGGGCCCGCCCGAGACCGGAGCGCCCGAGGCGGGTGCCACCGGCCGGTCGTCGGGCCGGGTGCGGGCGGCGGGCTCGACGGGCGGGCGTCGGCCGTCGTCGTGCCGGGTCGGCGGGGACTCGACCGGCCGGCCCGGCAACTCCTCGGGCCGGGTCCGGCCAGCCGGCTCCGCCGGCGGACGCCAGCCGTCGGCCGGCCGGGCCGTGCCCCGCTCGGCCGGGTGGCCCTGCCGCTCCTCGGGGCGGCGGGACGTGGGTCGGTCCTCCGGTCGGTACCGATCCTCGGGCTGGGCGGCGGCCGGCTCGGGACGCCGGCCGTCGTACCGGGGAGCGGCCTCCTCGGCCGGGTGGCGCTGCCGGCCGTCCGGGTGCGGCCCGGCGGGCCGCCGCTCGTCCCGGCCGGGCGGCGCGGGATCGACCGGGCGCGCGGCCCGGCCGTCCGGGCCGGGCCGGTCGGTCGGTGCGGCCGGGGGACCCGGTCGGTCGTCCGGCCGGTACCGGGCCGGCTCGGTCCGGGCCCGCTGCTCGGCACCGGGCCGCTCGTCGGGCCGCGGTCGGGGGTCGCCCTGGCGGCGAGCGGTGTCCGGCCGCTCGTCGAAGGCGTCGGGCCGCGGCCGGGGGTCGCCCTGGGGGCGGACGGTGTCCCGCCGCTCGTCGGGGGCGAAGGCGGCGGGCCGGCCGACCGAACGGGGGTCGCCGTGCTGCCCGGGCAGCCGGCCGGGCGCCGGGCGGTGCGGATCCCCGGTCGGCCGGCGCAGGCCGTCGCGCTCGGCGGCCGCAGGCGCGTCCCGGTACGTCTCGGCCCGCGCCGCGGCCTCCCGGCGCGGGTCGCGCTCCCGGGGCGGTGGGCCGTCGGAACCCTGGTCCCGCCGGTCGGCGGGACCACGCGGCGCGGCCGTCGGCCGCGCGTCGGCCGGCGGCGTGCCCCACTGGCGCTCCGACCGGATCGGCGCGTCCGGGCGCCGGTCGGCTGGATGCGGGCGGTGCGGGAACTCGTCGGGCTCGGGCAGCCAGCCGGGCTCCGGCGCGGGGGAGACCGGCCGGCGCGGGCCACCGTCCGGCGGCGGCATCCGCCGGCCGGATTCCGGGCGACCCCACGGCTGGCCGGGCCGGTCGCCGTGCCAGCCGGCGGCGCGGTCGCGGTCCACCGTCCACTCCGGCGCGCGCCGGTCGTACCGGCCGGGTCCGTGGTCGGCGCGCTCACCGGGCTGCGCCGGGCCGCGCCGGTGGGAGTCCTCGCCGGTACGGCCCTCCTCCGCGGGTCCGTCCGTCCGGGGCCGCCGGTCGCGGGCGTCCACGTCGCCCCGGCGGTCCGGCCAGGCCGGACGCTCGCGGCCGTCGGGCGTGGCGCGCGGGTCGTCCCGGCCGCGTCCGTCCGGTGCGCCGCGCCGCGCGTCCGGACCGGGGATCACCGGGTACGCGCCGCGCCGGTCGCCGCCGCCGGGGGCCACGGGGTGCGCGCCGCGCCGGTCGCCGGGGGCCGGGCTGACCGGGTACGACCCGCGCCGGTCGTCCGGGGCGGGGCTGATCGGGTGGGCGTCGTCGCGCGGTCCGCCAGGGGCAGGACTGACCGGCTGCACCTCGGCGCGCCCGACGGCGGCGACTCGCCCGCGCGGGGCGGGCGGGGTCAGGTACTCCATGCCGATGTCGCCCGGGTAGCGCTGGCCCGCGAACTGGGGGTGCCACTCGGTGGTCGGTTCGGCGACCCAGGCCGGCTCCGCCGGATCGCGCCAGCGGTCGTAGCCGCCGCTCATCGGGGCACCCGGTGGCCGCCCGCGCGGCGCGGCCCCGGGGCCGGCTCGCGTCGCTCGCTCACGGCGTGTCACCTCGTTGGAAATTGTCGCGCTGGGCACCCCACGTGCCGGTAGAGTCGCCCGGTCCAGCACCTCGTGGCTGCGGAAGGAGGGTAGCGGCGTGGGCTCTGTCACCGCCACTGTGGCGCCGCCCACGGACTCAAACGTTACCCGATGGTTTCGGACATTTAGCGCCATAGTCGCCTCCGGCTTCCGGCGCCACGCCACCTACCGGCAGGCCGCCGTAGCCGGCGTGGTCACCAACACCGTCTTCGGCTTCCTGCGCTGCTACATCTTCCTCGCCGTGGCCGGCGCGGCCGGGACCGTCGCCGGGTACGACCGGGCCCAGCTCGCCACGATCGTCTGGGCCGGGCAGGGCCTGCTGGCGGTGATCCTGCTCTGGGGCTGGACCGACCTGGCGGACCGGATCCGGACCGGGGAGATCGCCAGCGACCTGCTCCGACCGGTGCACCCGGTGACCAGCTACCTCGCCACCGACCTGGGCCGCGCGGGGTTCGCCTCGCTCTCCCGGCTGCTGCCGCCGGTGCTGATCGGCCCGCTCTTCTTCGACGTGTACCTGCCCCGGCGGTGGGCCACGGTGCCGCTCTTCGCGCTCTCCGTGCTGGTCGCCGTGGTGCTCTGCTTCGGCTGCCGGTTCCTGGTCAACGCCACCGCGTACTGGCTGCAGGACGTCCGGGGCGCGATGATCCTCTGGACGCTCTCCTCCGGGGTGCTCGCGGGGCTCTACTTCCCGCTGCGCTTCCTGCCCGGGTGGCTCCAGCTCGCGCTCTGGTACGGCACCCCGTTCCCGAGCCTGTTCCAGACCCCGCTCGACGTGCTGGTCGAGCGGGACCCGGCCCCGGCGCAGCTCGGGCTGGTGGGGCTCCAGGTCGCCTGGGCGGTGCTGATCCTTGCCGCCTGCCGGCTGGTGCAGCACCGGGCCGAACTCCGGCTGGTGGTGCAGGGTGGCTGAGCGGTTGGCCGCGTACCGGGCGTTGTTGAGGACGCAGGCCCGGTCGCAGGCCGCGTACCGGACCTCGTTCGTGGTGGACCTGGTCGGCAACGTCGGCGCGACGGTCTTCGACGTGGTCACCGTGCTGGTGCTCTTCGGGGTGACCAGGGAGCTGGGCGGGTTCACGCTGCGGGAGGCGCTGGTGATCGTCGGCATCTCGTCGTTCGCGTTCGCCACCGCCGACCTGCTGGTCGGGAACATCGAACGGCTGCCCCGGTACGTCCGGACCGGGCTCTTCGACGCCGTGCTGGTCCGCCCGCTGGGTGCGCTGCCCCAGCTGCTGCTGATGGACCTGCCGCTGCGCAAGGTGTCCCGCGCGTTCTTCGGCCTGGCCGTCCTGGTCGTGGCGGTCACCTCGGCCGGGATCGACTGGACGCCGGGCCGGTTGGCGCTGGTGGTGGTCGCCCCGGTCGCCGCGGTGGTCTTCTTCGGCGCGGTCTTCGTGACCACCGCGACGGTGTCGTTCTACTGGATCGACTCCGGTGAGCTGGCCAATTCGGTCACCTACGGCGGGCGCGACTTCACGTCGTACCCGATCACCGTCTACGGCGGCTGGTTCCGGGCGCTCTTCGCGTACGGGATGGGCTTCGCCTTCGTCAGTTACCACCCCGCGCTGGCGCTGCTCGGCCGGGCCGACCCGCTCGGCCTGCCGGGCTGGGTCGGCTGGGTGTCGCCGGGCGTCGCACTGGTCGCCGCCGGAGTCGCCACCGCGGCCTGGCGCGTCGGGGTCCGTCACTACCGGAGCACGGGATCGTGAGCGTCATCACCGTGCAGTGCGAGGAGTGAGCTTGCGAGCCCCGCAGTCACAAACAGAGGTCATTCTTGTGCGCGGGCTGCGCAAGGAGTTCACCGTCCGGGTGAAGGCGGGACGGCTGCGCCGGGAGAAGCGGGTGGTCGCCGCCGTCGACGGGGTCGACCTGCGGGTGGAGCGCGGCGAGATGCTCGGCTACATCGGCCCCAACGGCGCCGGCAAGTCGACCACCCTGAAGATGCTCACCGGCGTGCTGATGCCGTCGGCGGGGGAGGTCCGGGTCTGCGGCCTGCGGCCGGTGGCCGAGCGGACCCGGCTGGCGCTGCGCATCGGGGTGGTCTTCGGCCAGCGCTCGCAGCTCTGGTGGGACCTGCCGCTGCGCGACTCGTTCGACCTGCTGCGGCACGTCTACCGGGTGCCGGCGGCCGAGCACGCGGCCCGGCTGCGTCGCTGTCGCGACCTGCTCGACCTCGACGAGTTCCTGGACACCCCGGTCCGGCAGCTGTCGCTGGGCCAGCGGATGCGCGGCGAGCTGACCGCCGCCCTGCTGCACGGCCCGGAGGTGCTCTTCCTGGACGAGCCGACCATCGGGCTGGACGTGGTGAGCAAGCAGGCCGTCCGGGGCTTCCTGGCGGAGCTGGGCCGGGCCGGTGACACCACCCTGGTGCTCACCACCCACGATCTGGCCGACATCGAGCGGCTCTGCCGCCGCCTGGTGGTGATCGACCACGGCCGGGTGGTGCACGACGGCTCCATCGCCGCCCTGCACAGCCGGTACGGCTCCCGCCGACTCGTCGTCGCCGAACTGGACACCGCCCTCGCCGCGCCGCCGACGCTGCCGGGCGCCCCGCTGTACCGGGTGGATGCGGACGGGCACCGGCTGGTCTTCGCCCTGGAGTCGGCGGGCGTCGCCGAGGTGGTCGCCGGGCTCGCCGGCCTGGCCACGCTGCGCGACATCTCGATCGTCGAGCCGGACATCGAGGAGGTCGTCGCCCGCCTCTACCGCGCTCCGGCGGTCACCGGCTGATCCGCGGTGGAGGGCCGGGCTCAGGGATGCTCCATCACCAGGACCGCGAAGGTGCCCGGCGCCAGCGCCTCGTACCGGTGCGGCGCGTCGCCGGGGAACGTGGCGTAGTCGCCGGGACCGAGGTCGACCAGGTCGGATTCCGGCCCGACGCGCATCCGGCCGGCGGCGACCACGATGTGCTCGATGCTGCGCGGGGTGTGCGGCTCGGCGACGCGGACGGCGCCCGGCTCCAGCTCCATCACGTAGACGTCCCGCCGGCTGTGGGCGGAGCCCGCGGCGAGGAGGGTGGCGGTGAAGTCGGCGTGCTCGGAGCGGACCCGGGGGCCCTCGCCGGCCCGGATGACCCGGACGGCGGCCGTTGGTGGCTCGACCAGGCGGCTGAACGGTACGCCGAGCGCCACGCCGAGCGCCCAGAGCGTCTCGACGCTCGGGTTGCCCACCCCGGACTCCAGTTGGGAGAGGGTGGACTTGGCGATGCCCGCGCGACGGGCCAGCTCGGTCAGCGAGATGCCGGCCCGGTCGCGCTCGCGGCGCAGGGCGGCCGCGATGGTGGCCAACGGCGGAGCGGGCTCGACGGGCATTGTTCGCTCCATAGGTCTATTTGTTCGGTTTGACGAACGCGGCGAGGTGTGTTCATCATAATGGACCATGCGTACGCCAAACCGAACGCCCGACGTGGCGATGCTGCGGGACGTCGCCGCCATCGGCGCGGCGATGGTCGCCGTCGGCGCCTCGTTCGGCGCGATGGGGGTCGCCGCCGGGCTGCCCGGCTGGGCGACGGTCGCCATGTCCGTGCTGGTGTACGCCGGCGGCGCGCAGTTCATGGCCGTGGGGCTGGTGGCCGCCGGCAGCCCCCTCGCGGCGGTCCTCGCCGGCCTGCTGCTCAACGCGCGGCACCTGCCGTTCGGCCTGACCCTGGGCGACAGCCTCGGCCACCAGCGCTGGCGGCGGCTGCTCGGCAGCCACCTGATGACCGACGAGGCGACCGCCTTCGCGCTGGCGCGACCGGCCGGCGGCGCGCGCCACCGCGCCTTCTGGCTCGCCGGGACACTGCTCTTCCTGGCCTGGAACGCCGGCACCCTGCTGGGCGTGCTCGCCGGTGGCGCGGTCGGTGACCCGACCGCTTTGGGCCTCGACGCGGCCTTCCCGGCCGGGCTGATCGCCCTGCTGCTGCCGACGCTGCGCGACCCGGAGATCCGCCGGGTGGCGCTGACCGGCGCGGGGCTGGCGGTACTGGCCACCCCGGTGCTGCCGGCCGGGCTGCCGGTGCTGCTCGCGCTCGGCGCCCTGGTCCTGCCGTTGATCCGCCGCCGGCCGCCGGGCACCGACCCGGTGCCCGTGACCGCCGCCGGGGCGGACCACCGGGAAGCCGGACCGGGACGGGTCGTCGCGACGGAGGAGGCGCCGTGCTGATCGCCGTGATCCTCGCCCTGGCCGCCGGCACGTACGGCTTCCGGGTCGCCGGAGTGCTGATGCGGGACCGGCTGGACCTGCCCGACTGGTCCCGGCAACTGCTGCCGGTCGCCGCCGCCGCCCTGCTGGCCGCCCTCGCCGCGACCGCCGCGCTGGCCGAGGCCGGCGGGTTCGCCGGCTACGCCCGGCCGGCGGGCGTGCTGGTCGGGGTGCTGCTCGCCTGGCGCCGCGCGCCCTTCGTCCTGGTGGTGGTCGCCGCGGCGGGCACCACCGCGCTGCTGCGCCTGGCCGGGGTGGCATGACGAGGCCCCTCCCCGCGGCGGGCGGGAAGGGGCCGGTCGGAACGGGCTCGGGTCAGATCTTGTCGCCGATGTTGACCCGCGGCGCCGGGGCGCGCATCCGGCGGAAGGTGATCGACCGCATGATCGCGTACAGGTAGAGCGAGCCCAGCTTCTGGTCGCTCTTCGGGAACCGCTCCCGCATCAGCTTCTTGATCTTGCGAGAGATCAGGACGGAGTCGACCACCACGCCGAGCGCCAGCGCGCCCCACATGACGTTGGAGGCCAACCGGACGATCGGCGGCATGGCCTGGTTGGAGCCGACCAGCACGATCAGGGCGCCGCCGAAGAACCAGGTGCCGACCGTACGCCGGGAGTCGACCACGTTGCGGGCCAGCAGCCGCTCCGGTCCCCGGTCGCGGGGGCCGCCCTCGCGACGGAACTCCGAGGACGCCTCGGCGCGGGCCGCCCGGCGCTGCTCCCGGGCCTCCTCCTTGGTCAGCGGCCGGGTCGGGCCGCTGACCCGCCGGCCAGCGGTCGGCCGCTTCGGCGTGACCTGGCCCAGCTCCTTCTTGCTCGGGGTGTATCCCCGGGTGCGGGCGGCGGTGGACTCCTCGTCGGTCGTCACCGGGGTGACGGATTCCTGGACGAGGTCGGCGGGCTTGCGGCGAAACAGCGACGGCACGAGGTGAAGGGTAGCCACACGGCCGCGCCCGGTGCACATCGCGGGTGCACCGGGCGCGAATGAAGCGGTGTGATGTTACGGACGCTCGACGTGCGCGCCCAGGTCGGCCAGCTTCTTCTCGAAGTCCTCGTAGCCCCGGTTGATCAGGTCGACGCCGTACACCCGGGAGGTGCCCTCGGCGGCGAGCGCCGCGATCAGGTGGCTGAAGCCGGCCCGCAGGTCCGGGATGACCAGGTCGGCCGCGTGCAGCTTGCTCGGCCCGGCGATCACCGCGGAGTGCTTGAAGTTGCGCCGGCCGAAGCGGCACGGGGTGCCGCCCAGGCAGTCCCGGTAGACCTGGATGTTGGCGCCCATGGTGTTCAGCGCCTCGGTGTAGCCCAGCCGCTGCTCGTAGACCGTCTCGTGGACGATCGACAGGCCCCGGGCCTGGGTCAGCGCCACCACGAGGGGCTGCTGCCAGTCGGTCATGAAGCCGGGGTGCACGTCGGTCTCCAGCGCCACGGCGTTCAGCTCGCCGCCCGGGTGCCAGAACCGGATGCCGCCCTCCTGGCCCGGGTCGCCCAGCTTCGGCGGGCGGGCGTCGGTCACCTCGTACTCGCCGCCGACCGAGCGGAAGACGTTCAGGAAGGTCATCATGTCGGCCTGCTGCGCGCCCAGCACCTCGACGTCCCCGCGGGTGGCCAGCGCGGCCGCCGCCCAGCTCGCCGCCTCGATCCGGTCCGGGATCGGCCGGTGCGTGTAGCCGTGCAGCTTCTTCACGCCCTGGATCTCGATCACCCGGTCGGTGTGCACCTTGATGATCGCGCCCATCTTCTGCAGGATGCAGATCAGGTCGATGATCTCCGGCTCGACCGCCGCGTTGCGCAGCTCGGTGACGCCCTCGGCCATCACCGCGGTCAGCAGCACCTGCTCGGTGGCGCCCACGCTCGGGTACGGCAGGGCGAACTTGGTGCCGTGCAGCCCGTTCGGCGCCGACAGGTGCATCCCCTCGGGGGTCTTGTCGACGGTCGCGCCGAACTCGCGCAGCGCCTGGATGTGGAAGTCGATCGGGCGGGGGCCGATGTGGCAGCCGCCCAGGTCGGGGATGAAGGCGTGGCCGAGCCGGTGCAGCAGCGGGCCGCAGAACAGGATCGGGATCCGGCTGGACCCCGCGTGCACGTTGATCTGATCGGTGCTGGCGCTCTCGACGTTCGAGGGGTCGAGGATGAGCTCGCCGTCCTCCTCGCCGTCGCTCACCTTCACCCCGTGCAGGTCGAGCAGGCCGCGGACCACCTCGACGTCGCGGATCCGCGGCACGTCGAACAGCCGGCTGGGCGAGTCGGCCAGCAGGGCCGCGACCATCGCCTTGGAAACGAGGTTCTTCGCGCCGCGCACGCGGATCCGCCCTTCCAGCGGAGTGCCTCCGTGTACGACCAGGACGTCGTCGGTCAACGCAACCTCCAGCGCGTTGGTGCTGCCGTGTAGATGGTTGGGGTCCACGATCTGCATCGCTACCCGAAACGCGGCCAGGTGAAAACGGCCCGCATCTGTTGTCGCCCCGGCAGCATAGCCGTCCGTGACGAGAATGGAATCGGTCACATCACCAGTGAGGGCACGAACCGGGGTGTCCGGCACGTTTCCGTACCAGCGACATGACCGAGCGTGATCAACCGGCGGTGGGTGGCGGGGTGTCCGCCCCGGGGAGGGCGAGCATCTGGTCCAGGGCCACCCGGGCGTGATGCGCGGTGTCCGGGTCCACGGTGATCTGGTTGACCACCCGGCCGGCCACCAGCTCCTCCAGCGCCCAGACCAGGTGCGGCAGGTCGATCCGGTTCATCGTCGAGCAGTAGCAGACGGCCTTGTCCAGGAACATGATCTGCTTGTCCGGGTGGGCCAGCGCCAGCCGGCGGACCAGGTTCAGCTCGGTGCCGACCGCCCAGGCCGAGCCGGCCGGGGCCGCCTCGATGGTCTTGATGATGAACTCCGTCGAGCCGACGTGATCGGCGGCGGTGACCACCTCGTGCCGGCATTCCGGGTGGACCAGCACGTTCACCCCCGGCACCCGCTCCCGGACGTCGTTGACGCTGTCCAGGGTGAACCGGCCGTGCACCGAGCAGTGCCCGCGCCACAGGATCATCTTCGCGTCGCGCAGCTGCTCCGGGGTCAGCCCGCCGTTCGGCTTGTGCGGGTCGTAGAGCACGCAGTCGTCCAGCGAGAGGCCCATCTCCAGCACCGCCGTGTTGCGGCCCAGGTGCTGGTCGGGCAGGAAGAGCACCTTCGACCCCTGCTCGAACGCCCAGTCCAGCGCCCGCTTCGCGTTCGACGAGGTGCAGACCACGCCGCCGTTGCGCCCGACGAAGCCCTTGATGTCCGCCGAGGAGTTCATGTACGTCACCGGGACGGTGTCCCGCGCGATGCCCAGCTCGGTCAGCACGTCCCAGGCGGTCTCGACCTGCGACAGCACCGCCATGTCGGCCATCGAGCAGCCGGCGGCCAGGTCCGGCAGGATGACCTTCTGGGCGTCCGAGGTGAGGATGTCCGCGCTCTCGGCCATGAAGTGCACGCCACAGAAGACGATGTACTCCGCGTCGGGCCGGGCCGCCGCCTCGCGGGCGAGCTTGAACGAGTCGCCGGTCACGTCGGCGAACTGGATCACCTCGTCGCGCTGGTAGTGGTGCCCCAGCACGAACACCTTCGTGCCGAGCGCGGCCTTGGCCGCCGCCGCCCGGGCCACCAGGTCCGGGTCGCTCGGCGCGGGGAGGTCACCCGGACACTCCACGCCACGCTCGGTGGCGGGGTCGCTGCCGCGGCCGAGGAGCAGCAGCGCAGTGGCGGTGTTGGAGGGCTCAACCCAGGTCGAAGTCACGCCTCCCATGGTCCCACAGCGTGGCCGGTGCGCAGCGGCTCCAGGTGTGGCCTGCCACACTGCTGGGCATGCGCGTGCTGCTCTGCCCGGACAAGTTCGCCGGCACCCTGCCGGCCCCGGAGGTGGCCGCCGCGGTGGCCGAGGGCTGGCGGGCGGTGGCCGCCGGCGACGACCTGCTGATCCGGCCGCTCGCCGACGGCGGGCCCGGCTTCGTCGCCGTCCTCGCCGAGGCGCTCGGCGGCCGGCGCGTGCCGGTGCCGACCGTCGACCCGCTCGGCCGGCCCGCCGCCGGTGAGATCCTGCTCACCGACGACGGCGTGGCCTACCTGGAGAGCGCCCAGGCGTGCGGGCTGCACCTGCTCACCGCCGCCGAGCGCGACCCGAAGGCCACCACCTCGTACGGGCTGGGGCTGCTGGTGGCCGCGGCCGTCGAGGCCGGGGCCCGGACCGTGGTGGTCGGGCTGGGTGGCTCCGCCACCAACGACGGGGGCGCCGGCATGCTCACCGCGCTCGGCGTCACCCCCCTCGACCAGACCGGCCACGCCCTGCCGTACGGGGGAGCGGCGCTCGCCGCGGTGGCCGCGCTGGACGGCGCGCCCCGGCTGCGCGGGGTGGACCTGGTCGCCGCCACCGACGTGGACAACCCGCTGCTCGGCCTGCACGGGGCCAGCAACGTGTACGGCCCGCAGAAGGGCGCGACCCGCGAGGACGTGCTGCTGCTCGACGCGGCCCTGGAACGCTGGGCCGCGATGCTGGAGAATGACCTGCCCGGCTGCCCGCCGGGGCTGAGCGTGCTGCCCGGTGGCGGCGCGGCCGGTGGGCTGGGCGCGGCGATCCTGGCGCTGGGCGGCCGGTGCGAGTCGGGCATCGGCCTGGTCACCCGGGCCATCGGGCTGGACGCCGCGCTCGACCGCGCCGACCTGGTGATCACCGGGGAGGGCTCCTTCGACCACCAGTCGCTGCGCGGCAAGGTGGTCGCCGGGGTGGCCGGGGCCGCCCGGGACCGCGGCGTGCCCTGTGTGGTGCTGGCGGGACGGGTGAGCACCGGCCGCCGGGAGGCCGCCGCGGCCGGGGTCACCGAGGCGTACAGCCTGGTGGAGCACTTCGGCGGCGAGGAACGCGGCGGGATGGAGGCGGCGATGGGCCGGCCCGCCGAGGGGCTGCGGGCGCTCGGCGCCCGGCTGGCCCGACAGTGGAGCCGTTGAGCGGGCCGCTGGCCTGCGGCGCGGCTCACGCGCCCCGGACCACGCCACCGGAGGTGACTCCCGCCGGGGCGGCGTACGATCAGATCTGGACCACACCGGGAATCACTGGGCGACGCGCGACGTTGGCCAGTGCGTCCGGACCCACACCGCGCAGGGAGATTTCCACGTGACCACGCCAGCGCAGACCGAGTCGACCGAGGCCAAGGCCCCTACTTCCGTCGTCCTCACCGACGTCGCAGCGCAGAAGGTCAAGGCCCTGATCGAGCAGGAGGGCCGCGACGACCTGCGGCTCCGGATCGCGGTGCAGCCGGGCGGCTGCTCCGGCCTGCGGTACCAGCTCTTCTTCGACGAGCGGTCGCTCGACGGTGACATCGTCACCGACTACGACGGTGTCGAGGTCGTCGTCGACCGGATGAGCGCCCCCTACCTGGCCGGCGCGACGATCGACTTCGCCGACCGGATCGACGCCCAGGGCTTCACCATCGACAACCCGAACGCCGGCAACTCCTGCGCCTGCGGCGACTCCTTCAGCTGAGTCGACGTCGCGCCGAGCCGGCCGGCCCGTACGGGGCCGACGGGTGACGTGACGAAAACGGCGGGACCACCCTCCTCGGGTGGTCCCGCCGTTTCTTCGCGCCTCCGGGTGTCCGGGCGGTGACGTCCGGGTATGCGTGGGTCGACCGGTTCTCGACCGACCCGCGACCGACGCGCCGACCGGGCCGGTAGGCTGACCGGCGCCGTGCTGCCGACCCCGAGGGCTGACATGAAGATCGCCGTGACCGGCTCGATCGCGACCGACCACCTGATGAGCTTCCCCGGTCGCTTCGCCGACCAGCTCATCGCCGACCAGCTGCACAAGGTGTCGCTGTCGTTCCTCGTGGACGAGCTGGTGCTGCGGCGCGGCGGGGTGGCGGCCAACATCGCCTTCGGCATGGCCCAGCTCGGGCTGCGTCCGGTGCTGCTGGGCGCCGTCGGCCCCGACTTCGCCGACTACCGCTCGTGGCTGGAGCGGCACGGGGTCGACTGCGACTCGGTGCACGTCAGCGAGGTGGCCCACACCGCCCGGTTCGTCTGCACCACGGACACCGACATGTGCCAGATCGCCTCCTTCTACGCGGGGGCGATGAGCGAGGCCCGCAACATCGAGCTGGCTCCGGTGGCCCAGCGGCTCGGCGGCCTCGACCTGGTGCTCGTCGGCGCCAACGATCCCGAGGCGATGGTCCGGCACTCGGCCGAGTGCCGGGAGCGCGGGTACGCCTTCGTCGCCGACCCGTCCCAGCAGCTCGCCCGGATGGACGGCGAGGACGTGCTCGGCCTGATCGACGGCGCCGAGTACCTGATGACCAACGACTACGAGAAGTCGCTGCTGCAGAGCAAGGCGGGTCTCAGCGACGCGCAGCTGCTGGAGCGGGTCAAGGTCCGGGTCACCACGCTGGGCAAGGACGGCGCGGAGATCGCCGGCCGGGACTTCGACACCATCCACGTGCCGATCGCCCGGGAGATCCAGGCCGTCGACCCGACCGGCGTCGGCGACGGGTTCCGGGCCGGCTTCTTCACCGCCCTGTCCTGGGGGCTGGGCCTGGAGCGGGCCGCCCAGGTCGGCTCGCTGCTCGCCACCCTGGTCCTGGAGACCGTCGGCACCCAGGAGTACGAGGTCCGCCGGGACCTGTTCGTGAAGCGCCTCGCCGAGTCGTACGGCGACGTGGCCGCCGAGGACGTCCGGCCGCACCTGCTCCCATGAGGTCCGCCGTACCCGACCCCGGCCAGCCCGGCGTGTCCGGCGGGGTGGACCCGGGCGCCGTCCGCCCCGGCGCGGCCGTCGCCGCCGGTCCGGTGCTGGTGGCGTTCGCCGGGCTGCCCGGGGTGGGCAAGAGCACCCTGGCTGTCCGGGTCGGCGCGGCGCTGCGCGCCCCGGTCCTGCCGGTGGACCCGGTCGAGCGGGCGCTGGGCCGGTACGGCCTGGTCGGCGACGTGCCCGGGATGGCCGCGTACGGCGCGGTCGCCGGTCTCGCCGAGGTGCAGCTCGGCCTCGGGCTCAGCGTGGTGGTGGACGCGGTCAACCCGGTGGCCAGCGCCCGCGGCCTCTGGCACGACCTGGCCGAGCGGGCCGGGGTGCCGCTGCGGGTGATCGAGGTGCACTGCGGTGACGAGGCCGAGCACCGCCGCCGGGTCGAGGCGCGGCTGCCCGCCGAGCCGGACCCGCACCTGCCCACCTGGGAGCAGACGCTGCTCCGCCGCGCCGAGTACGAGCCGATCATCGGTCCCCGCCTGGTGGTCGACACCACGGTCGACATCGACCCCCTCCCCGCCATCCTCAGCTATCTCGCATGACCCGTCACCGGCTGCGCCGGACGTCGTAGCTGGACCCGCCCGTCCCGGCGCCGAGGAACTCCTGCCCCCGCATCCGGCACCAGGCTGGGATGTCGACCGCCGCGGCGGGGTCGTCGGCGAGGACGCGGAGCACCGCGCCGACCGGCAGCTCGGGGAGCCGGCGGGCCAGGGCGATCACCGGCAGCGGGCAGCGCTGGCCCCGGCAGTCCAGCACCTCGTCCGGCTCGCTCACAGCCCCACCACCCCCGCTTCGGCGCGCAGGTCGGCGACGATGCCGGGCAGCTCGGCGAGGAACCGCTCGACGTCCGCCTCGGTGGTCTCCCGGTGCAGCGACACCCGGACGTTGCCGTGCGAGAGCACCCCCATCGCCTCCAGCACGTGCGACGGCCGCAACGTCGACGAGGTGCAGGAGGAGCCGGAGGAGACGGCGAAGCCGCGCCGGTCCAGCGCGTGCAGCAGCGCCTCGCCGTCCACGTAGAGGCAGGAGAAGGTGACCAGGTGGGGGAGCCGGTCGACCGGGTCGCCGACCACCTCCACGTCCGGCACGTCGGCCGCCACCCGGGCCCGGATCCGGTCCACCAGCGGCGCCAGCCGGGTCGCCTCGGCCGCCGCGTCGGCCGCCGCCGCGCGCAGGCTCGCCGCCGCCGCGACCACCGCCGGCAGGTTCACCACCCCCGGCGTACGCCCCGACTCCCGCTCGTCGGCCGGGAACGGCGACTCCCAGCGGGCGCCCTTGCGGACCACCAGCAGCCCGACGCCGGGTGGCCCGCCCCACTTGTGCGCGCTGGCGCTGAGCACCGACCAGCCGGCCGGCACCGGTGCCCGGCCGACCAGCTGCGCGGCGTCGACGTAGAGCGGCACCCCGGCGTCGGCGCACTCGGCGGCCGCCGCCGGCACCGGCTGGACGGTGCCCACCTCGTGGCTGGCCGCGATCAGCGCGGCGAGCGCCACCCCGGGCGCCCGGACCGCCGCCGACCAGGCGTCCAGGTCGAGCCGGCCGACCCGGTCCACCGGTACCGGGACGGCCGTCCCGCCGGCGGCGACGTGCCGCTCCGCGGCGTGCAGCACCGCGGAGTGCTCGATCGCGGAGTGCACCAGGGTCGCCCCGACCCGGCGCCGGCCGCTCAGCCCGCCGAGCACGGCGGCGTGCGCGGCGGTCGTACCGCTGGGGGTGAAGGAGAGTTCGTCGGCGCGGACGCCGAGCGTCTGCGCGGTGGCCTCGCGGGCGGCGTCGAGCAGTTGGCGGGCCCGGCGGGCCTGGGTGTAGAGCTTGCCGGGGTCGGCCCAGCCGTCGTCTAGCGCGGCCAGCAACGCCTGCCGCGCGACCGGATGCAGCGGCGCCGCGGTGGCCGCGTCCAGGTAGACCGGGGATGCGCTCACGAATGCCCACGCTATCGCGCCGGTACGCCCAAGATCCCCCCAATGGGGGCGGACACTGACCCCAACACGGTCCGGCCCGTCATGGTCGAGTAATCTGCGACCGTCGGTGACGCCTTTGCCGTCGGTGTTGAGGAAACAACCACCGCGGCGCGCTAGGGAGGCAGGACCAGGTGGTCGCAAGGAGTTCGGAGGTACGGCCGACGGCCGTACGGCACAGCGCTTCCCCAGGAGCCGGTGGGCGCCGGCGGCGTGGTGCTGGTCGACTCGCCGGGCTCGGTCTCGGCGGAGCGGCGCTGCTGGTTCTGCTCACCGGCTGCGACGTCGGCGGGACGTTCGGCGGCTTCGGGTGGCCGCAGGGCGGCATCACCCCCGAGTCGCACAAGATGTACGACCTGTGGATCGCGTCCTGCATCGCGGCGCTGGCGGTCGGCGTCTTCGTCTGGGGCCTCATCTTCTGGTGCGTGATCCGCTACCGGAAGCGGGGCAACGCGCTGCCGGTGCAGACCCGCTACAACTTGCCGATGGAGTTCCTCTACACCATCGCGCCGATCCTGATCGTCTCCGTGCTCTTCTACTACACGGCGATCGTGCAGACCGGTGTGAACAAGACGACGAAGAACCCGGACGTCACCGTCGAGGTCGTCGCCTTCAAGTGGAACTGGCAGTTCAACTACCGCGACGGCCAGGGCCGCGACGCCAACACCGTCGCCTCGGTCCTCGGCACCAGCGAGGTCATCCCGGTGCTGGTCCTGCCGACCGGCAAGTCGATCCGCTTCGAGGAGCAGAGCCGCGACGTCATCCACTCCTTCTGGGTGCCGGAGCTGCTGTTCAAGCGGGACGTCATGCCGGGCAACATCCGCAACGTCTTCGAGGTCTCCAGCCTCGACCAGGAGGGCGCGTACGTCGGCCGCTGCGCCGAGCTGTGCGGCAGCTACCACGCCTTCATGAACTTCGAGCTGCGGGTCGTCTCGCCGGAGAAGTACGAGCAGTTCCTGGCGGCGAAGAAGGCCGGCAAGTCGACGCAGGAGGCGCTCAAGGCGATCGGCGAGCCCGAGTACGCCACGAAGACCGCGCCGTTCAACACCCGGCGTGACAAGAACAACTTCAACCCGGACAGCGCTCCGGTCGGCGCGGGAAGCTGAGGGATCCGGCATGAAGACCGAGTGGAAAATCTTCCTGGTCATCGCGACGTTCCTCTTCGGCGTCGCGATCCTCTACGCCGCCTGGACGTACGGCGAGGGCGGCCGGGTCGAGTGGGTCGGCACCGTGGCGCTGCTGCTGTCCTTCCTGCTCTGCTCGATGTGCGGCGGCTTCTTCTGGTTCGTCTCCCGCCGCATCGACCTGCGCCCCGAGGACCGGGCGGACGCCGAGATCGCCGACGGCGCGGGCGAGATCGGCTTCTTCAGCCCCGGCAGCTACTGGCCGTTCGGGCTGGCGCTGGCCGCCGCGATCGCCGGTCTGGGCCTGGTGTTCTGGCAGTTCTGGCTGCTGGGTCTCGGCCTGGTGGCGGTCATCTTCGCCGCCTGCGGCCTGCTCTTCGAGTACTACAGCGGCACCCGCCGCACCGCCGAGCACTGAGCTGACGGCTTCCCCGACAGGCCCGCGTCCTCCGGACGCGGGCCTGTCGCCGTCCCCGGCTGGCCGCGCCTCCGCGCCGCATGGCGACGCTGGGCCGCCCGACTCGCCCCGGCCAGGCGACATGGCCTGTCGGGCCGGCCCGGACAGCGCCAGGTCGGCGACGTGGTGTGCGGACCAGAGCGCGGTCGGCGGTGCGGGTCAGGCCGCGCGGCGGTGGGTGGCGACCCGGCGGCGGCTGTCCAGGCGCGGGGGGCGGAAGGCGAACGTGGCGATCAGCAGGGCCACGCCGCAGCCGGCGCAGACCAGCTCGGGGCAGTCGACGCCGTGGCCGTCGGCGCAGGGCGGGGCCTCGAACGGCTGAACGCCCTCGCAGCTGTCGCAGTAGAGCTCACGGTCCGACACGGGCGTCTCCTCTCGCTCCGGCCCGCCGAAGGGCAGCGCCGCCACCGGCGGAAAACGGAAATTACTCCCGTGTAGTTTGGCACGCCGGTCCGACACTTTCCGGATCGGACCCGACCGGCTCGCCCGGCAACGGCGGCGTCGGCACGGTCGTCCCGGGGCGGCCGCAGTTCCTGGGTAGCACCCACCCCGACAACCGGCCGAGGAGACCGGGCCGGGGGAGCCGGGCCGGTCAGAGCGAGCGGGCGACCTCGAGCCAGCGGTCGAGCGCGCCGGCGGCGGCGCCGGAGTCGATGGACTCGGCGGCCGTGGCCATTCCGGCCCGCAGCGCCGCGGTCAGGTCCCCGTCCAGCGGCCCCTGGGTGGCCAGCGCCACCGCCGCGTTCACCTGCACGGCGTCGCGGACCGGGCCGGTCTCGCCGGCCAGCAACCGCCGGGCCACCCCGGCGTTGTACGCCGCGTCTCCGCCCCGCAGATCGGCCAGGGTGGCCCGGGGCACCCCGAGGTCGGCCGCGTCCAGCAGCGCCTCTCTGACGGTGCCCTGCTGGGCCACCCAGACCCGGGTCGGCGCGGCGGTGGTGAACTCGTCCAACCCGTCCTCGCCGCGCATCACGATGACGGAGTCGCCCCGCTCGGCGAAGACGGCCGCCATCACCGGCGCCATCCGCAGGTCGAAGCAGCCGACCGCGCCGGCCCGGGGCCGGGCCGGGTTGGTCAGCGGGCCGAGGAAGTTGAACGCGGTGGGCACGCCGATCTCCCGGCGGACCGGGCCGGCGTGCCGCATCCCGGGGTGGAACCGGGCCGCGAAGCAGAAGCCGATGCCCGCCTCCTCGACGCACCGGGCGACCTGCTCGGGAGCCAGGTCGAGCGGGACGCCGAGGTGTTCCAGCAGGTCGGCGGTGCCGCAGGAGGACGAGGCGGCGCGGTTGCCGTGCTTGACCACGCGTACCCCGGCGCCGGCCACCACGAGCGCGGTCATGGTGGAGATGTTGACCGTGTGCGCGAGGTCACCACCGGTGCCGACCACGTCCAGGGCGGTCCGGCGCAGCTCCTCGGGCAGCACCACCTCGACGGAGCGGCCGAGCATCGCCTGCACCAGGCCGGCCAGCTCGGCCGGGGTCTCACCCTTCGCGCGCAGCGCCACGGCGAAGCCGGCGACCTGGGCCGGGCTGGCCGCACCCGTCATGATCTCGTCCATCGCCCAGGCGGTGTCGGCGGTGGTGAGCTCGTCGCCGCGCAGCAGCGCGTTGAGCAGCAGCGGCCAGGTCCGTTCGCCCATGGCGGGCCTCCCGAGCGGGCGTGGAGATGCGGGTGGTGAGGAACGACGTCGGCGCCACGGCCGCGATGCCGTGGCGCCGAGGGGGTGGGTCAGGCCGCGGCGTGCGTACGCCGCAGCAGCTCGGCGACGGTGGTGCCGGTGGTCACGGGGTCGAGCGGGTGCACCAGCGTCGCGTCGACCTCGGCGTACGCGGCCAGCCAGCGGTCGGCCGCCCGGGCGATCACCACGCAGGTCGGCGGGGCGTCGTCCCGGTCGTCCTTGATCTGCCGGGCGATGCCGATGCCACCGCCCGGGGTGGCCTCGCCGTCGAGCAGGAGCAGGTCGATCTCGTAGTCGTCGACCAGCCGGACGCACTCGGCGTAGTCGGCGGCGTCGACGAACTCGATCTGGAGCCCGGGCGCGGGCCGGGTGCCGACGGCCAGCCGCATCCGGTCGCGGACCTTCGGGTCGTCGCTGTAGAGCAGGACGGTGCAAAGACGATCGCTCATCGCTGGCTTGGCTCCCACCTCGTAGCTGCCCGCTGATCGTAGCGGTCGTCACATCGGGCCGGACGGCCCGCCCTGGCGGGCCGCTGGGCGTACCGCCCGGGACGGTCAGGCGGGCGACTCGGCGGCGCGTTGCCGGGCCTCCTGGCGGTCCAGCTCGCGGTCCACCCGGCGGGCCTCCCGCTCGGACTGCTTCACCCACTGCACGACCAGCACGGCCAGCATGGTGACGCTGACGAACTCGCCGCCGGCCCAGAGCACGCCGCCGGCCACCACCTGGTCGTCCCACGGGTTCGACCAGCTCAGGTGCAGCGACGGGTACCAGTCGCCGCCGAAGAGCGTGGTGCTCTGCATGATGGTGAGCCCCAGCACGGTGTGGAACGGCACGGAGAGCACCATCAGCAGCGCCCGGGCCGGGTACGGCCAGCGGCCGGGCAGCGGGTCCAGGCCGACCAGCGGCCAGAAGAACACGCAGCCGGTCATGATGAAGTGCGCGTGCACCAGCTCGTGCGCCCAGTCGTGCTGCAGGGTGAAGTGGTACAGGTCGGTGAAGTACAGCGCGAACGGGTTCACCACGAAGATGGCGAACGCCACCAGCGGGAAGGTGTAGATCCGCGCGATCCGGCTGTGCACGATCGCCAGCAGCCGCTTGCGCGGGCGGACCGGCAGGGTGCGCAGGGCGAGCGTCACCGGCGCGCCGAGGGCCAGGAAGATCGGCGCCACCATCGACAGCACCATGTGCTGGACCATGTGCACCGACAGCAGCGCGGTGTCGTACGCGTGCAGCCCGCTGACCGTGACCGAGGCGATGCCGCCCAGCCCCGGGCCGAGGAAGCAGACCGTGCGGACGACCGGCCAGCGGTCGCCGCGCAGCCGCATCCGGTAGACGCCGTAGAGGTAGAGCCCGGCGGCGACGACCAGCCCGAGGGCGAGCCAGCTGTCCAGCCGGGTCTCGGTGAACACCCGGGCGACGGTGAAGGGCGGCGGGACGGCTTCGCCCCCCGCCGCGAGGGTCGACGGGGCGACCGAGGTGGCGGCTAAGATCGGATCGACGTGCAGCACGCTTTTCAGGGTAGGTCAGGCGAACCGGACCACCCCGATCGGGCCACGGATGGCGCAGGTTTGCCACCCCGCTGATCGCCGGTCCCGGCCAAGGGCAATAATGACCGCGTGACTGCGGCCCCAGCCATTGACAAGAGCCGGATCCACTCCCTGACCCGACCCAACATGGTCAGCGTCGGGACGATCGTGTGGCTCTCCAGCGAACTCATGTTCTTCGCGGCGCTGTTCGCGATGTACTTCTCCATCCGCGCGGCTGCGCCGGAGCAGTGGGAGAAGCACACCGAGATCCTGAACATCCCGTACGCGACCACCTTCACGGTGATCCTCGTGCTGTCCTCGGTGACCTGCCAGCTCGGTGTGTTCGCCGCGGAGAAGGGTGACGTCCACGCCCTGCGGCGCTGGTTCACGATCACCTTCGTGATGGGTCTGATCTTCGTACTCGGCCAGGCGAACGAGTACCGCAACCTGGTCCACGAGGGCGTGAAGATCAACGTAGACGGTTATGGGTCGATGTTCTACCTGACCACCGGCTTCCACGGCCTGCACGTGACCGGCGGTCTGATCGCCTTCATCATCTTCATGATCCGCACCACCATGGGCCGGTTCACCCCGGCGCAGGCCACGTCGGCGATCGTCGTGTCGTACTACTGGCACTTCGTCGACGTCGTGTGGATCGGCCTCTACGCCATGATCTACTGGCTCCAGTGATCTTGGCGCGTCACGAACCGCGCCGCTGCCCCGTCCCCTGAGACAAGGTCCAACCGGTTAAGGACACAGGTCATGACTTCTGACAACGACCGCCGACGCGGTCTGCTCGCGCGCCTGCGCGGGCGGCCCGTAGCGCGCAGCAGGGGCCGCCGCCGGCTGGGCGCCGCGGTCCGGCTGATCGCCGCGCTGACGCTGGCCGGCGGCGCCTACACCGTCTTCGCCCCCGGCGTGCAGGCGCAGGAAAACCCGCCGCTGAGCGCCGCCGCCGGCGAGGGCAAGGCGCTGTTCGACGTGAGCTGTGTGACCTGTCACGGTCGCAACGCCCAGGGTGTCGAGGGACGCGGGCCGAGCCTCATCGGAGTCGGCTCGGCCTCGGTCGAGTTCCAGGTCAGCAGCGGTCGGATGCCGATGGCCCGGCAGGAAGCCCAGGCCATTCGGAAGCCCCCGCAGTTCACCGACGAGCAGGTGCGCCAGCTCGGCCAGTACCTCCAGGAGCTCGGCGGCGGTCCGCAGGTCCCCGCGGGCAACAACCTCCACGAGGGCGCCGACCTGGCGACCGGTGGCGAGCTGTTCCGGATCAACTGCTCGCAGTGCCACGCCTTCGGCGGTGGCGGCGGCGCCCTCTCCTCCGGCAAGTACGCCCCGAGCCTGAGGCCCGCGAGCGACCGGCAGATCTACGCCGCGATGCTGAGCGGCCCGCAGAACATGCCGGTCTTCGGCGACAACCAGCTGCGGCCGGAGCAGAAGGCGGACATCATCGCCTACATCCAGGAGACCCTGAAGCACGACCAGGACCAGGGCGGCTTCAACCTCGGCCGGTACGGGCCGTCCACCGAGGGTCTGGCGGCCTTCCTGATCGGCATCGTCGCGCTGGTCTTCGCTAGCCTGTGGATTGCGGGCAAGTCGTGACCCAGCGGATCATTCGTTTCAGTGCTGCGGTGCCGGGCTCCGGCGCCGCCCGTAGCGAGGTGACGGCATGAGCACCCACACCGAGCACCAGGCCCCGCAGGGCCGGGAGCGGCTCGACGTGAACGACCCCCGGCTCTCCCGGTTCGACATCGTCGAGGAGGGCGCCCGGCGGGACGACATCGAGATCGTCCACTACGAGCCGCAGGTCATCCCCGGCACCAAGGCCGAGCGCCGGCTGACCCGGCTGGTCGCCGGGATGTTCCTGCTGACCGGCCTGGCCGCGACCGCCTTCCTGGTCATCTACATCTGGTGGCCGTGGAGGTACGAGGCCGGCCGCGGCGGCGACAAGTACTTCACCCCGCTGCTCGGCCTCACCCTGGGCGTCGCGCTCCTCGGCATCGGTTTCGGCATCCTCACCTGGGGCAAGAAGCTGCTGCCCAAGGAGGTCTCGATCCAGGACCGCCACGACCAGCCCGGCTCGCCGGAGGAGCGCAAGATCACCGGCGAGACCATGCTCTACATGGCCGACGAGATGGGTATCCGGCGCCGGCCGCTGCTCGGCATCTCGCTGCTGGCCGGCCTCGCGCCGGTCGGTGCGGTCGTCGCGGCCCCGCTGGTCGGTGGCCTGATCTCCCAGCCGCACAAGAACAACCAGATGTTCACCACCGGCTTCGCGCCGGCCGAGGGCGGCAAGAAGATCCGGCTGGTCACCCAGGACGGCCGGCCGATCCGCCCGGCGGACATCAGCGCGGGCGGCCAGATCACTGCCTTCCCCGGCATTGAGCACGGCGTGAGCAACAAGCATGCCGACTCGCCGACGCTGCTGATCCACATGCGCGAGGACGACGCGCAGAAGTCGCGCGCGGCCAACGCCCGGCCGGATGTCGGCCACGGCGACTACATGTGGGGCAACTACGCGGCGTTCTCCAAGATCTGCACGCACGCCGGCTGCCCGGCCAGTCTCTACGAGCAGCAGACCAACCGGCTGCTCTGCCCCTGTCACCAGTCGCAGTTCCTCATCACCGACAACGCCCGGCCGATCTTCGGCCCGGCCAGCCGGCGGCTGCCGCAGCTGCCGATCGAGGTGGACGAGGAGGGCTTCTTCGTGGCGAAGTCCGACTACACCGAAACCATCGGTCCCGACTTCTGGGAGCGGCCATGAAGCGCCGAAAGTTTGACGTAGCAGCGGTGCCGGGCAAGACCGCCGGGGCGCTGGACGACCGCTTCCAGGCGGCCACCCCGCTGCGGAAGCTGCTGAACAAGGTCTTCCCGGACCACTGGTCCTTCCTGCTCGGCGAGATCGCGCTCTTCTCGTTCGTCGTGCTGCTGCTGACCGGTGTCTTCCTGACCTTCTTCTTCGAGCCGGCGATGACCGAGGTCGTCTACAACGGCAGCTACGCCCCGCTGCGGGGCACCCCGATGTCGGCCGCGTACGCCTCCAGCCTGGACCTGTCGTTCGACGTCCGGGGCGGCCTGATCATGCGGCAGATGCACCACTGGGCGGCGCTGCTGTTCATGGCCTCGATCGTGGTGCACATGCTCCGGGTCTTCTTCACGGGCGCGTTCCGCAAGCCGCGGGAGACGAACTGGATCATCGGCTCGCTGCTGTTCTGGGTGGGCTTCCTGGCCGGCTTCACCGGCTACTCGCTGCCGGACGACGGCCTCTCCGGCACCGGTCTGCGGATCGCCTCCGGCATCATGCTGTCGATCCCGGTGATCGGCACCTGGGTCACCTCGTCGATCTTCGGCGGGGAGTTCCCGGGTGAGATCCTCATCAGCCGGGCCTTCATCGCCCACGTGCTGCTCATCCCGGGCCTGCTGGTCGCCCTGATCAGCGTCCACCTGGGCCTGGTCTTCAAGCAGAAGCACACCCAGTGGCCCGGCCCCGGCCGGACCAACGAGAACGTGGTCGGCGAGCGGATGTTCCCGCGCTACGCGCTCAAGCAGGGCGGCTACTTCATGGTCGTCTTCGGCGTGATCGCGCTGATGGGTGGCCTCTTCCAGATCAACCCGATCTGGTACTTCGGCCCGTACGAGGCGTGGGTGGTCTCGGCCGCCAGCCAGCCCGACTGGTACGTCATGTTCCTCGACGGCTCGACCCGCCTCATGCCGGCCTGGCAGATCAACATCCCGATCGGCGACGGGTACGTCATCCCGCCGATTTTCTGGCCGACGGTCGTGCTGCCGGGCATCCTGGTGGGCCTGTCGATGATGTACCCGTTCGTGGAGGCGCGCCGCCTCAAGGACCACAAGCACCACAACCTGCTCCAGCGGCCCCGGGACGTCCCGGCCCGGACCGCCGTGGGCGCGATGGCGGTGTCCTTCTACGTCGTGCTGACCCTCTCCGGAGGCAACGACGTCATCGCCGACAAGTTCCATATCAGCCTGAACGCGATGACCTGGGCGGGCCGGATCGGCCTGCTGATCGTCCCGCCGCTGGCCTACTACTTCACGTACCGGATCTGCCTCGGTCTCCAGCAGCACGACCGGGAGGTGCTGGCCCACGGCGTGGAGACCGGCATCATCAAGCGGCTGCCGGACGGCCGGTTCGTCGAGGTCCACCAGCCGCTCACCGCGGCCGAGCACGACGGGCACGGACTGGAGTACGCCGGCTGGGTCGTGCCGAAGAAGATGAACCGGCTCGGGGCCCTCGGCCCGGCCATCCGGGGCTTCTTCTACCCGATCGAGAAGCCGGCCGAGGCGCCGGTCTCGCCGGGGCACCCGCCGGTCGAGCCCCGACCGGAGCGGGAGGAGGTCGGCAGCGGCGAGAGCCGTCGCTGACCCGCCCGACACACCCGACCGTGGCGCCCGCCGGATCTCCGGCGGGCGCCACGTCCGTTTCCGGCCACGCTCGTCCGCTCCGTCCCACCGGTGCCCCCTCCGCGCCGGGTGCTGCCCGCCGGTCCCGTCCCGGCGGCCCGCCGCCCCGCGACCCGGACGGGTGGAATCGCAGGAATAACCCGGGTCAGCCGGGTATCCGTGCGGTCCAACGAAAAAGGGGGGGAACATGTTGGGTATCAAACGCCTCGGAGTGCTGGCCGCCGTGGTGGTGGTCGGGCTGGCGCCCGCAGCGGCGGCGCAGGCCGCGGCACAGCCGTCCACGCAGGACACCCAGTACCTGCAGGCGTTGCACCAGGTGAACCTGGAGGAAATCGTCACCGGCAACCTGGCGCAGCAGAAGGGCCAGAACCAGCAGGTCAAGGACCTCGGCAAGCAGTTCGTGACGGACCACACCCAGCTGGACCAGACGGTGCAGAGCACCGCGCAGCAGCTGAACGTGAAGTTGCCGTCCGAGCCCACCGCCGACCAGCAGAAGATGGTCGACAAGCTCAACAACCTCAGCGGCGCCGAGTTCGACAAGGCGTGGGTGACCGCCGAGCTGACCGGCCACGTTCAGGCCATCCAGGCCAGCCAGACCGAGATCTCGCAGGGTTCCGAGCAGACGGTGGTCCAGCTGGCCCAGGACGCCCTGCCGGTCCTGCAGGCGCACCTCGACGCGCTGACGGCCCTGGCCCAGACCTTGGGCGTCCCGGTCCCGCAGACCAGCGCCAGCGGCACGCCCAGCCCGGGCGGCAGCGGTACGCCGGGTCCGGGCGGCACCGAGTCCCCGGGTCCGGGCGGCACGAGCACCGAGTCACCGGCCCCGGGCACCACTGAGACGCCGGCTCCGAGCACCAGCTGACGTCGTACGGCCGATGGTGGCCGGTCCGTCCTCCGGGGCGGGCCGGCCGCCGCGCGTTCAGTCGGCGTTGGCCAGCCCGATCGCGAACGCCTCCTCCAGGTCGTGCTGGGAGTACGCCCGGAACGCGATGTGCGACTCGGTGTTGAGCACACCGGGGACCTTGGAGATGCTGCCGGCGATGACCTGGGCGATCTGCTCGAACTCGCGGACCCGGACCATGGCGATCAGGTCGACGTGGCCGGCCACCGAGTAGACCTCGCTGACACCGGGGAGGTTGGCCAGGGTCTCGGCCACCTCGGGGATGGAGTCGGTGGCGCAGTCGATCAGCACGATCGCGGTGATCACGGGACATTTCTCCGTTCGTCGACGTCGTCGCCCATGCTAGAGGCTCGCCGGCGCACGGCGTCCCCGGCTCGTGGATCCCGCTACCGGGGGGCCGCCGGGACCGTCAGGCGGGCGCCGGCGCGCACCACGTCGGTGAGGTGCTCGCCGGCGGCGACCGTGGCGCCGGGCCAGACCACGGCGCGGGTCACGGCCCCGTGGACGACCGCGCCCGCGCCGACCACCGCCCGCTCCACCGGGCCGCTCACCGTCGCCGTCGGGTCGACCAGGCTCCCGCTCCCGGCGGCGTGCAGGTTGGCCGCGAGGTAGTCGGCCGGGGTCCCGGTGTCGTAGAAGGTCCCCCGGTACGGCACCACCTCCAGCGCACCGGCCGCCTCCGCCGGCCGCCAGACCGACCGGACCAGGTCGCCGAAGGTGGGTGGCAGCTCGCGGACCAGCCGCCAGGGCAGCAGCGAGAAACCGACGAAGCGGTGGCCGCTGAAGGTCCCGGGCACCGCCGGGTCGTCGGCCGGCTGACCGAGCAGGCGTACGCTCCGCCCGTCCCAGCCGTCCACCAGCGCGGCGATGTCCGGGCCCGGTGGGGCCTGCGGGTCGGCCAGGTACGCGTCGGCGTTGCCGACCAGCACGCCCCGGCCGGCGATCCAGCCCCGCAGGTTGCCCAGCCCGCCGGCGGTGCCCAGCGGGTCGCCCGGCTCGACCGACGGGTGGGCCCGCGCCCCGACGTGGTCGACCACCCGGCCGCCCAGGTAGCAGGCGTTCACCGCGACCCGGTCCGGGCCGGCGAGGCCGAGCCCGGCCAGCCGGGCCAGGGCCCGGTCCAGCAGCGGCACGTTCCCGACCGGGCAGAGCGCCTTGGGCAGCCGCGCGGTCAGCGGTCGCAGCCGGGTGCCCTCGCCCGCGGCGAGCACCACCGCGCAGACCTCGACCTCCGCCCGCCAACCCGCGCCGGCTGACCCCCTCGGCGTGGTGGTGCCCCTCGGCTCGCTCGCGCTGCGCGCGCCTGCCGGGGGCGGCCCGGAGTTGGTCACGCTCCCGACGGGGTGGCCGGTGGGACCCGTTCGGCTTCCGGGCCGATGCCGTAGCGGCCGAGCAGGCCGGCCGTCGCCCGGCTGAGCCGGGGCAGGTCGTCCAGCGGGTGCCAGGCCGCCTCGAAGACCTCCGCGCCGTCGACCACCAGCTCGGTCGTCGACGCCGGCACCTCCACCTCGAAGACCACGTCCACCCAGCCCTTGGCGTGCACCACCGCGTTCGGCACGGCCGGGCGGAGCTGCCCGGGGGTGACCCGGATGCCGGACTCCTCGAACAGCTCCCGGGCCGCGCCGACCACCGGCGCCTCACCCCGCTGCAGCAGCCCGGCGGGGAGGGTCCAGCTGTAGCCGGGCGGCTGGCGCAGCAGCAGCAGCCGGCCCGGCCCGTCGGCCTCGGCGTCCCGGACCAGCGTCACCGCGCCGACGATGTACTTCGGCACGGCGAGCCGGACCAGCCGGCGGCGCAGCGGGACGGGGAGCCGGTAGAAGACCTGATAGCCGAGGGCCCGTCCGGTGGCACGCGCGCGGGGGATCATGCCTCCAGGCTAGTGGCCGCCTGGTCCGGTCGCGCGAGCGGCGTTCGGCTACTGCCGGTGGTCGACCAGGTCGATGAGTTGCCGGACCACCGCGTCCGGTTCGACCGCCCGGTCGAAGACCGCCACCAGCAGGGTCTCCAGGTCGGGGTAGCCCAGTTCCTCCGACAGCCGCAGCAGCGGCAGGTCGCTGGCCAGTCCCCGGTCGTGCTTGCGCAGGGCCAGGCCGATGGTGGCGCGGCCGAGGCGTACCTTGTCGGCGATCGAGATGCCCGGCTCGGTGTGCCCGGCGAACCAGCGGGTGATCTGCATCTGGGCCTGCGGCGACTTCACGAAGCCGAGCCACTCCCGGCGCGGCCCCCGGGGCGCGGCGTCGGCCTCGAAGCCGCTCTCCGCGTCGGACTCGGTGAAGATCTCCACCACGTCGCCCTCCTTCAGCTCGGAGGAGAGCGGGGCCAGCCGGCCGTTGATGTGCGCCGCCAGGCAGTGGTCGCCCCGCTCCGCCCCCAGCTCGTACGCCAGGTCCACCGGTGTCGCGCCGGCGGGGAGGACGACCTGCCGGCCGTCGGCGACCACCTGGATCTGCGCCTCGGCCAGGTCGCAGCGCAGCGACTCGAGGAACTGCGCCGGGTCGACGGCCTCCTGCTCCCAGTCCAGCACCCGGCGCAGCCAGGCCAGCTCGTCGGCCCGGTCGGCCGCCCGGCCGGTGGCGCGCGGGAACCGGTAGTGGGCGGCGACGCCGTACTCGGCGGCGCGGTGCATCTCCTCGGTCCGGATCAGCACCTCGACCGTGCGGTCCTGGGGGCCGCGGACGCTGGTGTGCAGCGACCGGTAGAGGTTGTTCTTCGGCGAGGCGATGAAGTCCTTGAAGCGGCCGGGCGCCGGGCGCCACAGCCCGTGCACCGCGCCGAGGGCCGCGTAGCAGTCGGTGGCCGGGCCGGCCACCACGATCGAGATGCGGGGCAGGTCGAAGGGGGCGGCGTGGCCGCCGGCCACGGTGTCCTTCCAGATCGAGTAGAGGTGGCGGGGGCGGGGGGCGACCTCGGCGTCCACCCGGCTGTGGCGCAGCGCCACCCTCGTCTTCACGACCACGGCGTCGAGGTACGCGTCCCAGCCCGGCCGGTCGTGCACGTGCCGGGCGATCCGGGCGTGCTCGTCGGGCTCCAGGTGCAGCAGCACCACGTCGTCCAGCTCGCGCTTGAGCGTCTGGATGCCCAGCCGGTCGCAGAGCGGGATCAGCACCTCCTGGGTCTTGCGGGCGATGCGCTCCCGGGAGGCGGCGGACCGGACGCCCAGCGTGCGCATGTTGTGCAGCCGGTCGGCCAGCTTGATGATCAGCACGCGGACGTCCTTGCCGGCCGCGATGATCATCTTGCGGACGGTCTCCGCCTCGGCGGCCTTTCCGTAGAACGCCTTGTCGAACTTGGTCACCCCGTCGACCAGGTGGGCCACCTCCCGGCCGAAGTCCTCCGCGAGGGCCTGGAGGGTGTAGCGGGTGTCCTCCACGGTGTCGTGCAGCAGCGCGGCGACCAGGGTGATGGTGTCCATCCCGAGGTCGGCGCAGATCTGGGCGACCGCGAGGGGATGGGTGATGTACGGCTCGCCGCTCTTGCGGAACTGGCCGCGGTGCATGTTCTCCGCGATGGTGTAGGCGCGGCGCAGCACCGAGGAGTCGGCGCTGGCGTGGATGGTCCGGTGGGCGCGGACCAGCGCGCTGACCGGGTCGGTGTCGTTGGTGGGCCAGGCGAGCAGGGAGCGCAGCCGGCGGGTGAGCGGCAGCTCGCCGGGCTGGGTCGGAAGGGCGCCGCCCAGGGCGGCGCCGTGTCCGGCGTCGACGTCCACCTGGGACACCTCCTCACCCCGGCCCCACGGTCGCCGTCACCGACGATCGGGAGCAGGCCCGCGAAACGGGCAGGACTGCACTTCTCCAACAGCCTAAGCGAGTCGACGTAGTCCGATCGGTCACTTGGTCATGAGCGTTCGGTCGAGAGTTGGTGGGACCCGCCGTTCTCCGCCTTGGCCAGCAGGTCCCGGAAGCGGCCCGCGCCGGTGACGGGCGACGCCCAGCCGGAGGACATCTCCACCAGTCGGGTCTCCGGTCGCTCCAACCAGGACAGGATGCGTTCGGTCTCCTCGGCGGAGGCGTTGGGCACCGGACCGTGCCCGGGCAGCACCGTCTCGGCGGTCGCCCGGATCGCCTCCAGGGTCGGTCGCGGGTGGACACCCGGCGGGGACACCCCGGCCCCGGCCAGCCGGCCGTGCCGGACCAGGGCCAGCTCCCAGCCGCCGTGCGCGGCCCGCCGGGCGGCGGCCAGCTCGGCGATCCCGGTCAGCCCGACCAGGCGTTGCATCCGGACCGTGGCGCGCAGCACCGCCGCCAGCCGGGACCGCACCACCGCCGCCTCCTCGTAGCGCTGGTCGCGGGCGAGCACCTCGATCCGGCCGAGCAGGGCGTCCACCACGACCTGCGGGTCGGTGGTGGTCGCCGTACGGAACGGCGCGGCGGCGCGGTGGTCGTACTCCTCGGGGCTGATCCGGTGCTCGCAGGGCGCCGGGCAGCGACCCAGCTCGGCCAGCGCGCAGGCCGGCATGGTCGTGCGCCGCGACAGCCGGTGCGTGCACTGGCGCAGCGGTACGGCGTCGTGGAAACCCGCGGCGGCCAGCTCGGCGGCGTGCTTGGAGCGGAACGGGCCGAGGTACGCGGTGTCGGTGGGGCCCAGGTTCCGCACCACCGACAACCGGGGGTACGCCTCGTCGGTGAGCTTGAGCCAGACCATCCGCTCCGGGTACTTGGAACGCCGGTTGTACGGCGGCGCGTGCGCGGCGATCAGCCGCAGCTCGCGGACCTCCGCCTCCAGCGAGTGCGCGCACTCGACCGCCTCGACCCGCTCGGCGGCGGCGAGCATCTCGGAGATCCGGGCCCGCTTCTCCCCGGCGGTGAAGTAGCTGCGCACCCGGGTGGCGATGTCGCCGGAGGTGCCGACGTAGAGCGGCCGGTCGTCGGCGGCCCGGAAGATGTACACCCCGGGCACCTTCGGCAGCCCCTCCGCCAGGTGCCGCTTGCGGCGCTGGGTCGGGGTCACCGCCCGGGCGAACTCGATCGCGTCGCCGACGGTGTCCACCCGGTGGCCGCCCAGCCGGGCGATCAGCCCGTGCAGCACGTCCACCGTGGCCTTGGCGTCGTCGAGCGCCCGGTGGGTCGGCTGGGTGGCGGTGCGGAAGTAGGCGGCCAGGGTGCCGAGCTTGCGGTTGGGCACCTCGTCCCGGGTGAGCACCCGGCGGGCCAGCGCCGCGGTGTCCAGCACCCGCGGGTTGGGCCAGCGGTAGCCGTGCTTCACGCAGGCCGCCTTGAGGAACCCCACGTCGTAGGGGGCGTTGTGGGCGACCAGCACGGCGTCGTCGATGAACTCCAGGAAGCTCGGCAGCACCTGCTCGATCGGCGGCGCCGGGACGAGCATGGCCTGGGTGATCCCGGTCAGCACGGTGATGAACGGCGGAATCGGCACGCCCGGGTTGACCAGGGTGGCGAGCACCCCCAGCTCCTCGCCGCCGCGCACCTTCACCGCGCCGATCTCGGTGATCCCGCCGCCGTCCGGCGCGCCGCCGGTGGTCTCCAGGTCGACCACCACGAAGGTGGTCGCGTACAGCGGCAGCGCCGGGTCCACCCCCGCGCCCGCCGTCCGGTCCAGGCCGGCCAGCACCTCCTGGACGTACTCCGCTCGTGCCACCCGCGGCACGCTAGCGGCCGGGTCCGACACTCCCGTCTCAGCCGTCCCAGGAGTTACCACGGGGCTACGATGAGAGATCGGCTCACTCAATGGGCACAGGGCCCGTTCGCGGTGGGAGACTTGCCACATGCCCCTCACCGAGCCGCACGACGACCACCTCCCCGAGGCGGGGCCGGTGGCTGCCGGGCGGGACGCCGGTGGGGGCGACGCGGACGACCTCGCGGCCGGCGCCGAGCAGCCCCGGCCGGGGGAGACCGAGCCCGCCACGCCGGAGCCCGAGCCGGTCCTGCCCGAGCCGGTCCGGCAGCGGATCGTGGCGCTGACCGCCGCGGTGCTGCCGGCGATGCCCACCGACGAGGTGCCGGTCCCGCTGCGCCGGGTGGCCAAGTTCGCCCCCAACCGCCGCGCCCGGCTGGGCGCGCCGGCGATCGCCGCCCAGCTCACCGCCGACCCGCTGTTCCGGCAGCGGGTGACCGCGCGGGTGCTGGCCGACGCCGGTGACCTGGGCACCGCCGTGGCCGAGGGGACCGCGCCGGCCGCCGCCGACCCGGTGGAGGTGGCCGCGCTGGCGTACCTCGTCCGGCCGCGCGGCTGGCGGGAGCTGATCGAGGCGAGCGGCGCCGCGGTACGGGCCGAGGCGGACAGCGCGGTGGTGGCGGAGCTGGTGCGCGAGGCCGAGCAGCGGGCCACTCGGGCCGAGCACGACCGGGCGGTGGCCCGGGTCGAGGCCGACAAGCTCCGCGACGAGCTGGCCCGGGTCCGGGAGGAGCTGGGTCAGCTCCGCGAGGAGTCCCGACAGCTCAGCCGTACGCTGCGCGAGACCCAGGCCCGGGAGCGGCGGGCCAACGAACTGCTCGCCACCGAGCGCGGCCGGGCCGCCCGGGCCGCCGCGGACACGGAGGCGGAGCTGCGCCGGGCCCGGGCCCGGCTGGCCGAGGCGGAGTCGGTGGCCGGGGTCGTCCGGGCCAGCGCCAAGGAGGCGCGCTCGGTCGACGACGCCCGGCTCTGGCTGCTGCTGGAGACGATCGGCCAGGCGGCCGTCGGGCTGCGCCGCGAGCTGGCCCTGGACCCGGTCGAGAAGCTGCCGGCCGACTTCGTCGCCGACGCCTTCGCCAACCAGTCGGCGACCGCCCCGGCCGGCGCCGCCGCCCGGGCTCGGGACACCGACGACCCGGCCCGGCTGGACCAGCTGCTCGCCCTGCCCCGGGCCCACCTGGTCGTCGACGGCTACAACGTGACCAAGCGCGGCTTCGGCGAGATGTCCCTGGAGCAGCAGCGCAAGCGGCTGATCAGCGGCCTGGGCGGGATCGCCGCGCAGACCGGGGACGAGGTCACCGTGGTCTTCGACGGGGCCGAGCGGATGCACGGCCTGCCGCCCACGCCGCGGGGGGTGCGGGTGCTCTTCTCCCGCAAGGGGGAGACCGCCGACGAGCTGATCCGCCGGCTGGTCCGCGCCGAGCCCACCGGCCGGCCGGTGGTGGTGATCTCCTCCGACCGCGAGGTCGCCGACGGGGTGCGTCGGCACGGCGCGTACCCGCTCGGCGCGGACTCGCTGCTGCGCCGGCTGTCCCGCTCCTGACCGTTGATCACCGGTTGTCCGGTTGTGTCGTACCCGGTGATTAGTGTCCGACCTGACCGACGGTGGTCGGGCTGTGACGATGCTGTCGCGCCCGGGCCGCCAGACTGCGTCAGGAGGCGCGATGCTCATCGACTGCGACAGGTGCGGGATCCGGGGCGCCGGCTGCTCCGGCTGCCTGGTGACCGCCCTGCTCGAGGTGGACTCGCCCGGGGCCGGGCTGGACGCCGCGGACCACCGGGCGATCGAGGTGTTCGCCCGGGCCGGCTTCGAGGTGCAGGTGCTGCCCGCGCCGCCGGCTCCCGCCGCCCGCCCCCGTGCCGGGCGGCGGGGCCGGGCGGCGTGAACCAGGCGCCGCGGTGGCCGCGGGGGCCCGTCAGCGGACGGTGCGGCGGGCGTAGAGCCGCCTCGCCCAGAGGTAGCTGACCAGCGCGATGCCGGCGCACCAGGCGGTGGCGACGATGGCGTTCGACCCCACCGGGCCGCCGGTCAGCAGAGCGCGCAGGGTCTCGATGATCGGGGTGAACGGCTGGTACTCGGCGAACTGGCGCAGCCCGGCCGGCATCGACTCGGTGGGCACGAAACCGCTGCCGAGGAACGGCAGGAGCGTCAGCGGCATCGGCAGGTTGCTGGCCGTCTCGACGCTCTCGCTGACCAGGCCGAGAGCCACCGCCAGCCAGGTGAGGGCGAAGGCCGTCATGGCCAGCACCCCGGCGGTGGCGAGCCAGGCGAGCGGGTCGGCGTCGGACCGGAAACCGACCAGCAGCGCGACACCGACGACCACGACCAGGCTGAGCATCGTCTGGATCAGGCTGCCGACCACGTGACCGGTCAGCACCGAAGCGCGGGCGATCGCCATGGTGCGGAACCGGGAAATGATCCCCTCGGTCATGTCGGTGGCGACCGACACCGCTGTGCCGGTGGCCGCGCCGGCCACGCCCATCAGCAGGATGCCGGGCACGACGTAGGTGAGGTACGCGGCCCGCCCGCCGGAGGGGCCGCCGAGGCCGTTGCCCAGGGTCCCGCCGAAGACGTAGACGAAGAGCAGCAGGAACACCACCGGCAGGCCGGCGAGCATCAGCGTCATCGAGGGGTAACGCCGCATGTGCCGCAGGTTGCGGCGCAGCATCGTGCTCGAGTCGCGGACGGCGTGGGAGAGCGTGGTCATGGCAGCGGAACCCTCTCTGCGGTGGGCTGGCCGGTGAGCGCCAGGAAGACGTCGTCGAGGTCGGGGGTGTGCACCGCGAGCGACTCGACGCCGATCGCGGCGCCGTCGAGGCGGTCGAGCAGCGCCCGCAGCGACGCGACCCCGCCGTCGCCGGGGACCTGCAGGGTGAGCTCGTCGGTGCCCGGGGCGCCGCCGACCAGGGACGCCGCCGCGGCGCACTCCGCCGGATCGGTGAACCGCAGGGCGATGTGCCCGCCCGGGACCAGGCGCTTGAGTTCGTCCGGGGTGCCCTCGGCGACCAGCCGGCCGTGATCGAGCACGGCCACCCGGTCCGCGAGCTGGTCCGCCTCCTCCAGGTACTGGGTGGTGAGGAAGACGGTCACCCCGTCGGTGACGAGGTCGCGGACGATCCGCCACACCGCGCGCCGGCTGCGCGGGTCGAGGCCGGTGGTCGGCTCGTCGAGGAAGAGCACGCGCGGCGCGCCGATCAGCCCCATCGCCAGGTCGAGACGGCGGCGCATGCCGCCGGAGTAGGTGGCGGCGACCTTGCCGGCCGCCTCGACGAGGTCGAAGCGCGCCAGCAGCTCGCGGGTGCGTCGCCGGCCCTCCGGACGGTCGAGGTGGTGCAGGTCGGCCATCAGGAGCAGGTTCTCCTCGCCGGTGAGCAGGCCGTCGACGGCGGCGAACTGACCCGTCACGCCGATCGCCGCGCGCACCGCGTCGGGTTCCCGGGTCACGTCGTGGCCGGCGACCCGGGCCTCGCCGTCACCGGCCGGGATGAGCGTGGACAGGATCTGCACGGTGGTGGTCTTGCCGGCGCCGTTCGGACCGAGCAGCGCGAAGATCGTTCCCGGGGCCACGGCGAGGTCGATGCCGTCGAGCACCACCTGGTCGCCGTAGGACTTGCGGAGCCCGGTGGCCGCGATCGCGGGTGGGGCCGAGGTGATCATCGTTTCTCCTCTGGGATGGGGCGGGATCAGCTGCGCCGGATGACGATGTCGCCGTACGAGGTGCGGGCCCGGACCTCGACGGTCCGCTCGTGCTGCGGCGGGGCGTCCGACGGCTCGATCTGGTTGCGCACGGTGCCGAACTGGGTGTGCAGGTCCAGGAAGGCCGCGGTGTCGCCGTGGATGCCGACCTCGAGTTCGCCCATCGCGGTCTTCACCGACACCGATCCACGGAGGACCTCGCCGATCCGGATGTCGCCGTTGGCCGTGGTGGCGGTGACGCCGGCCCGGGCACGGTCGACGGAGATGTCACCGTTGGCCGCGTTCACCCGCAGGTCGCCTGCGACCGTGCCGACCCAGCTGTTGCCGTTGGAATTCTTGATCACCGCGTTTCCGTCGATCTCGCCCAGCCGGAGCCGGCCGGAGCCGGTGCTGACCTCGGCGCGACCGGCGACGGAGGCCACCTCCACCGCGCCGGCGGAGGTGGACAGGTCCAGCGGGCCGGTGTGGTCGGCGTGGATGTCGCCGACGGAGGTCTTCAGCCGGCACTCGCCGAGGTGACCGGTGCAGCGGAATCCGGCGACCGAGGCGCTGCCCTGCACCCGCGAGTCTGTCGGCAGGTCGATCGTCACGTCGATCGACCCGACCTTGCCGAACATGCCCAGCACCTTCTGCCGCGGCCCCTTGATCAGCAGCCTGCCGTCGGCGTATTCGACGCGGGTCTGCTGTGCGGCCTGGACGTCGGCCTCCGCGGTGCCGTCGGTCGGGCGTACCTCGACGACGGTGGTCTCGCGGTCGCCGGCCGCGATGCGGACGTCGCCGACGGCGACGTCCACGGTGACCTGGATCGGTTCCGGGGTGTCGAAGGTGGGCATGGCCGGGTCCTCCCGTGTTCGGGTCGATGGGGGTGTTCTGTGGTGGAGGGTGCTGGCGGCGCCGGGCGGTCAGCGGACCCAGCCGGTGTAGCGCTGGCCGCCGCGGGGGGCCCGCGTCGCCGGTCGGGTCGGGGGAGTGGACTGCACCGCGGCCGTGGCGGCCCGGACGAGCCAGGCGTTGACCGACAGCCCCTCCCGGCCCGCGGCCTCCTCGATCCGGCTCTTGAGCTGGTCGGGCAGCCGGAAGCTGATCCGCGACACCGCGCCGTCCTCGGCGTCGGGCACCGCCGAGGCGTCGGCGCCGGAGTCGGCGGGGCCGGCCTCGAACTGCGGCTCGACCGGCGGTGGCGTCACCACGAAGCTGGGCTCCCGGCCGTGCAGTCGCAGCTCGACCGACCCCGGAGCGAGGTCCCGGGTGATCTCGTTGGCCGCTGCGGACAGCGCCTCCAGCAGCGCCAGCCGGAAGGCTGACTCCATCGGCCCGGTGAGCCGCCCGGCCAGCGTGCGAGCCTCCTCGCCGCCGAGTTCGGCGACATCGGCCAGTTCCCGACGGAGGCTGTCGACATACGACGTCAGATCCATGACGCCATCATGGCATCACTATGACGCCATATCAAGTCTGATTGGCATCAGATGGCGTCTCCTTGGCGCCTCGCGGTGCTGGGGGCCGCCGTTCTACCGCCCGTCCCGGCGCGCGGAGGCCGTGCGGGCGGCGGCCGGGCGGGCAATAGGATGGGCGCTCACGGCGGGAGGGAGCGGCGGCATGACGCGGTTACGGCGTGGTGGCGGCGGACCGGCGCGCGAGGTGTCGGTATGACCGCCCGCGGCTGGGCGGTGCTGACCCTGGCCGGGCTGGTCGTGGCGCTGCTCGTCGCCGGCGCCCTGCTGATCCCCTGGCACCGCCCGCCGGCGCCCCGCGCCGACCAGCTCGCCGCGCTGCGGTCCCTCCCGGTCGACCAGGTGACCCGCGGCCGGGCTTTCCACGCCGCGCTGCGCCCCGGCGGGTACGGCGCCCTGGCCGTCGGCCTGGCGGTGGCCCTCCTGCTCGGGCTGACCCCGCTCGGCAGCCGCCTGGTCGAGCTGGCCGGCCGGCCGTTCGGCGGCCACTGGACCGCCCGGGCGGTGCTCGGCGGGCTGGCCGTGATGCTCCTCGCCGACCTGCTCACCCTGCCCTTCGCCGCCTGGCGGCAGACCGTGCTGACCCGCTACGGGTTGAGCACCCAGGGCTGGGGCGGCTGGGCGGTCGACCTGCTCAAGTCGTACGCGGTCAGCGCGGTCATCGGCGGGCTCGCGCTGCTCGGCTTCTACACCGTCATCCGGATCGCGCCGCGCTGGTGGTGGGCGTTCGGGGCGGCGGGCGCGGCCGGACTGGTGGTGCTGCTGTCGTTCGTGCTCCCGGTGCTGGTCGAGCCGGTGTTCAACCGGTTCACCCCGATGGAGCAGGGCCCGCTGCGCAGCGAGCTGATCACGTTGGCCGCCCGGGACGGCGTGCCGGTGCGCGACGTGCTGGTCGCCGACGCGTCCCGGCGTACCAAGGCGGTCAACGCGTACGTCTCGGGGCTGGGGCCGACCCGGCGGGTGGTGGTCTACGACACCCTGCTGCGCGAGGCGACCCCGGCCGAGGTGACCAGCGTGGTCGCCCACGAGCTGGGGCACGCGAAGGACCGGGATGTCTGGGTCGGCACCCTGACCGGGGCGCTGGGCGCCGCGGCCGCGGTGGTCGCGCTCTACCTGATCGGCTCCTGGGCGCCGCTGCTGCGGCTGGCCGGGGTCGACTCCGTGGCCGAGCCGCGCGCCTTCCCGCTGCTGATCGCGCTGGTCACGGTCGTCGGGCTGGTCGCCGCGCCGGTCCAGGCGCTGGTCTCCCGGCGGGTGGAGGCCCGGGCCGACGCGCACGCGCTCGCCCTGACCGGCGATCCCGCGACCTTCGAGGCGATGCAGCGCCGGCTGGCCGGGGTGAACCTGGCGGACCCCGACCCGCCCCGCTGGGAGTACCTCTGGTCGGCCTCGCATCCGTCCACCGTGGAGCGGATGGCCGCCGCCCGCGCCTACGCCAGGGAGAGCGGCCGATGAGCCGGACGTTGCTGGTCACCAATGACTTCCCGCCCCGCCCCGGCGGCATCCAGTCCTTCGTGCACCAGCTCGCGGTGCGCCAGCCCGCCGGCTCGGTGGTGGTGTACGCGTCGAGCTGGCGGGGCGCCGAGAAGTTCGACGCCGACCAGCCCTTCGAGGTGGTCCGGGAACGCACCCGCGTGCTGCTGCCCACCCCGCTGATCGCCCGGCGGGCGGCGAAACTGGCCCGCGCGTACGACTGCGACACGGTCTGGTTCGGCGCGGCGGCCCCGCTGGGGCTGCTCGCGGCGGGGCTGCGCCGGCGGGCCGGGATCCGGCGGGCGGTGGCCCTGACCCACGGCCACGAGGTCGGCTGGGCGGCGCTGCCCGGCGCCCGCGCCGCGCTGCGCCGGATCGGCCGGGGCGTGGACGTCACCACCTACCTGGGGGAGTACACCCGGGTGCGGCTGGCCCGGGTGCTGGACGGGGTGACCGAGCTGCGCCGGCTGGCGCCGGGGGTGGACGTGGACACCTACCACCCGTCCGTCGACGGGGAGCCGGTCCGGGTCCGGCTGGGCCTGGCCGACCGGCCGGTGGTGGTCTGCGTGTCCCGGCTGGTGCCGCGCAAGGGCCAGGACATGCTGATCCGGGCGATGCCGGAGATCCGCCGGCGGGTGCCCGACGCCGCACTGCTGATCGTCGGCGGGGGTCCCTACCGGGCGTACCTGGAGAAGCTGGCCCGCCAGACGGGAGTGGAGCGGGACGTGGTCTTCACCGGCTCGGTGCCGTCGGCGGAACTGCCGGCGCACTACGCGGCCGGCGACGTGTACGCCATGCCGTGCCGCACCCGCAACCGCGGCCTGGACGTCGAAGGCCTGGGGATCGTCTACCTGGAGGCCAGCGCGACCGGGCTGCCGGTGGTGGCCGGCGACTCCGGCGGCGCGCCGGACGCGGTCCGTGAGGGGGAGACCGGCTACGTGGTCCGGGGTCGGGACGTCGCCCAGCTCGCCGACCGGGTGGCGACGCTGCTCGCCGACCGGGACCTGGCCCGCCAGCTCGGCGCGGCCGGCCGGGCCTGGGTGGAGCGCGAGTGGCGCTGGGAGACCCAGGCGCAGCGGATGGCCGCCCTGCTCGCCGGCTGACCTCCGGCGCGCCGCCTCCCGCGGGATCACCGACCGCCAGGGGCGTCCGCGGTCAGGCCAAGGTGGGCGAGGGTACGGTCGGCGGGGGCCGGGCGCCCGAAGTGCCAGCCCTGGCCGGCGTCGCAGCCGATCGTCCGCAGCCGGTCGGCCTGGTCGGCGGTCTCCACGCCCTCGGCGGTGACGGTCAGGTCCAGGGCGTGCGCCAGGGACACCAGCGAGGCGAGGATCCGCTCGTCGGTACGGCAGCCCGGGTCGCCGGCCGGGGCGCGTAGGCCGGCCACGAACTCGCCGGCCACCTTCAGCTCGGTCACCGGCAGGTCCCGCAGGTAGGCGAGGTTGCAGTAGCCGGTGCCGAAGTCGTCGATGGCGATCCGCACCCCGAGGCCGGCCAGCACCCGCAGGGCCCGTACCGGCTCCTCGGCCGCGCTCATCATGGTGCTCTCGGTGATCTCCAGCTGAAGCCGTTCCGGGGGCAGTCCGGTCTGCCGGAGCACGCCCCGCACCTCCTGCACCAGGCCGGGGCGGCGCACCTGGCGGACGGCGAGGTTGACGCTGACGAACGGCGGGTCGTCGTGCCCCGCCGACCAGCGCTCCGCCTCCCGGCAGGCCTCGGCCAGCACCCAACCGCCGAGCCGGACGATCAACCCGGTCTCCTCGGCCAGCCCGATGAAGCTGTCCGGCCGGAGCACACCCAGCTCGGGGTGGCGCCAGCGGACCAGCGCCTCCATGCCGAGCACCCGCCCGTTCCGTAGCGAGGTCAGGGGTTGGTAGTCCAGATAGAACTCGCCCCGGTCGAGGGCGGCGGGGATGGCCGCCGACAGGGCGTACCGGGCCAGCTCGCGACGGTTGCGGTCGGCGTCGAACAGGGCCCAGCGGGCGCCGCCGGCCGCCTTGGCCCAGTGCAGCGTGCTGTCGGCGGCCCGCATCAGCTCACCCGGCGAGGTGCCGGCCACCTGCCGTTCGACGATGCCGATGCTCGCCGACACGGTCAGCTCGTGACCGTCCACCAGGGCCGGTTCGCTCACCGCCGCGAGGGCCGCCTCGGCGACCTTGACCGCGTCGTCGGTGCCGGCGGTCCGCTCGACCAGGATCACGAACTCGTCCCCGCCGAGCCGGGCGACCAGGCGCTCGCCGACGGCCCGGCGCAGCCGCTGCGCCACCGACACCAGCAGCGAGTCGCCGACCTGGTGGCCGAGGGAGTCGTTGACCACCTTGAACCGGTCCAGGTCGAGGAAGCAGACGCCGATCCGGTCGGCGCCCCGGCCGGGCTCGTCGATGGCGGCGGAGAGCCGTTCGGTGAACAGGGTGCGGTTGGGCAGGTCGGTGAGGGGGTCGTGGGTGGCCTGGTGCCGGAACCGGGCCTCGCTGTCCCGCAGCGCCCGTTCGGCCTGCGCCCGGGCCACCATCGCGGCCCGCCGGATGGATTCCTGCTCGTCCAGCGTCCGGTCCCGCACTGCGCGGGCGTACCCGGTGGCCACGGTGGCCAGCAGCCGGGCCATCCGGTCCTCGACGTCGTCTGCGACCAGCCCGAGGTCGCGGACCAGGCGGAGCTGGATGACCTCGATGGTCCGGCCGAGCCCCTCCGCCGAGGCGATGTGCGCCGACACCAGCTCGGCGCCGACCTGCTGGCCGATCCGCAGGTCGAACGGCTCGGCCTGGATCGCCACGGCCAGCCGCTCGGTGAGCCGTTGCAGCAGGGCCTCCAGCTGGGCCTGGGTCATCGGCAGGTAGCTCGTCCCGGAGACCGCCTTGGCCCAGGCCCGGGCGAAGGCGCCGGGGCAGGAGCGGGCCCCGGAGGCCCCGTCACCCACCGAGACGCCCGACGCCGCCCATGAAGACCGCCTGCTCCGCGTTCTCCGCCTGCTCCGGGGACTCCGGCCGCCACTGCGGGACCCAGACCACGCCCGGGTCGACCAGCTCGAAGCCGTCGAAGAGCGCGGTCAGTTCGGCCCGGCTGCGGATCCAGAGCTGGTTGTCGGTGCGGCGGTAGACCCGCTCCGCCTTCGCCCGCTCACCGGTCTCGCCGCGGCCGTCGTCGCTGGCCTGCGACATCACCAGGTAGCTCCCGGGCGCCAGGGCCGCCCGCAGCGTCCGCAGGATCTCCTCCGGCCGGTCGAAGTCCGGGATGAAGTGCAGCACCGCCACGATCATCACCGCGACCGGCTGGGAGAAGTCCAGCAGCTTGGTGACCTCGGGATGACCCAGGATCGCCTCCGGCCGGCGCAGGTCCTCCTGGATGACGGTGGCCCGGTCGTTGCCGTTGAGGATCTCCCGGCTGTGCGCCACCGCCACCGGGTCGACGTCGACGTAGATCACCCGCGACTCCGGGTCGATCCGCTGGGCGATCTCGTGCACGTTGCCGACGGTGGGGATGCCGGAACCGATGTCGAGGAACTGGCGTACCCCGGCGTCGGCCAGGAACTGCACCGCGCGGCGCAGGAAGGCCCGGTTGGCCTGGGCCATCAGCGGGGCCTCGGGCACCGCGTCCACCATGGCCCGGGCCGCCGCCCGGTCGGCGGCGAAGTTGTGCGAGCCGCCGAGGTAGTAGTCGTACATGCGGGCCACGCTGGGGCGCTCGATGTCGATCGTGTCGGGTGCCCAGTCCGGCCGCTGCATGCCTTGCCCCTTTGTGTCGCCAGCGCGTGAAATCCGCGGCCACGTGGGCCACCCGGGTATTCTGCCCGGCCGCTGTCGCGGTGCAAAGACCGCGGTCTCTGCGCGGTCGACCTTTCACCGTACGCAACCGCAACCGCCCGGAATGCCGCAGAGGCCCGGTCCGGGACGGACGCGGGCCGCTGCGGTGAGCTGTCGGAGCCTTTAGAACTTGGGGGCGTCCGGGGCCTCCAGCAGACCGAGCCGCAGCGCGGTCATCAGCGCCTGGGCCCGGTTGGCGGCGCCCAGCTTCTCGTAGAGCTTCGAGATGTGCGTCTTGGCGGTCGACTCGCTGACGAAGAGCTGCTTGGCGATGCCTGCCACGCTCATGCCGTCGGCGAGCAGCCGCAGCACCTGCCCCTCGCGCGGGGAGAGCTGCGGCCCGGACGGGGCCAGCCGGCGCTTCATCGCCTCGGCCAGGTCGGCCGCGGTGAAGGCACTGGGGGAGGAGGCGGCGTGCCGGGCGGCCGCCACCACCTCGTCGGCCGGGGCGGTCTTCGGCACGAACGCGCTCGCTCCCGCCTCCAGGGCACCGAAGAGCTGGTCGTCGCCGGCGTACATGGTGAGCACGACGATGCCCATCGACGCGCTGGACTTGCGGAGCGCTCGGGTGGCCTCCAGCCCGCTGCCGTCGGGCAGCCGCAGGTCCATGATCACCACGTCCGGCTGGAGCGCGCCGGCCTGGCGTACACCCTCCGCGGCCGTGGCGGCCTCGCCCACGACCTCGAACTGCCGGTCCCGCTCGAACGCGTGCCGCAGGCCCTTGCGGATCAGGTCGTGATCGTCGACAAGGAGAACCTTGGTACGGGTGGCCGGTGTCGGACTAGTGGTCATCCTCGGGTTACTCCCCTTCTGCTGCTGTGCTGCCGCGCACCTTATCGCGCCGGGGTGAGGAGCCGAGTACCACCGCCACGGTCGTCCCGCTGGGTTGTCGCGGTCTGATCTCCAGCCGGCCCCGGATACGTTCCGCCCTCTCCGCCATGATCGCAAGCCCGTAGTGCCCGTCCGGGCGCTGATCACCGATGCCGTGACCATCATCCGACACTTCGATCTGGGCGTACGGGGGGTCCACCTCACAGGTGACCCACAGATTGGACGCCCCGGCGTGCTTGCGCGCGTTGGTCACCGCCTCCTGGGCGATCCGCAGCAGCTCGGCCTCGGTGGCGGCGGGCAGGCGGGCGGTCGACTCGTCCAGCGACAGGTGCACCCGCAGGCCGCCGGACGCGCCCACCGTGCGGGCGTACTCGGCGATCGCGGCGGCCAGGCCACCGTGCCGGTCCACCTCGCTGCGCAGCTCGAACAGGCTCAGCCGCAGCTCGGTGATCACCCGGGTCACCTCCTGGCGCAGGGTCCGCAGCGAGTCGGCGGTCTCCTCCGCGTCGTCGTGCACCGTGGCCAGCGCGTTGTCGATGCCGTAGCCGACCATCACCAGCTCCTGGGCGACCCCGTCGTGGATCTCCCGGGCCAGCCGCTGCCGCTCCTCGTTGGTGGCCAGCGACCGCACCTCGTCGAAGAGCAGGGCGGCCTCCAGCCGCAGCGCCGCCGGCCCGGTCAGCGCGGTCACCCGGGCCACCACCGGCGGCGGGTAGGCGTGCCCGGCGTCCGCCTCGAGGACCACCAGGCCGACCGTCCGGACCCCGGCGACCAGCGGCACGATCAGCGCGGAGACCTCCCCGCCGCGGTGCGAGCGGGACTGGGAGCGGGCCGAGGTCTGTGCCTGCTGGCTGGCCCAGGCGTCCGCGATCGCCGAGTCCGCGTCGAGCGTGGTCTCCCAGTCGACCCGGTCCACGCCGACCTGGGCGAGCACCACCAGCCGGCCGCCGCCGCTGGCGGAGAGCACCGCGCCACGGTCGGTCTTCGCCACCACCCGCAGCTCCTCCAGCAGGTGCTCGGAGATGCCACCCGGGTCGAGGGTGGCCCCGGGCAGCTGGCGGGCGACCGTACGGAGCTGGGTCAGCAGCCGGGTGGCCTCGGCGTACGGCTGGGGCTTGCCCTCGCCGCGGACCCGCATCACCCGCTGCAGGGTGCGGGCGGTGTACAGGCCGAGCGCGGCGAGGATCAGCCACTGCGCGCAGACCGCGAGGTAGCCGGGCTCGGTGACCTGGCGGGCGCCGTGGACCTCGGTGAGCGCCGCGGCGACCAGCAGGGTGGCCGCGGCGACCGCGAGCAGCGCCGCGCCCTCGGTGAACCGGCGGCGCAGTGCCGTCACGGTCACCGGCACGGCGAGGTACGGCAGCACGGCCGAGGCGCCCAGCCCGCCGGTCACGCCGGTCAGGTGGGTGTCGGCGGCGACCTGGCTGGCGGCCAGCCCGAGGACGACCACCTCGGCGAACCGGCTGAGCGGGCCGAGCAGCCGATGCTGGGGGGCGAGGACGGCCGGCAGCCCGGCGACGCCCAGCAGGGCTATCCACCAGAGCTGGGCGACGTCGCGGGTGGCGAACAGGGTGAGGACGGCGACCAGCGTGAGCAGGACCGCGCGCGCGGCCGCGGCGAGGGGTTGCGTCTGGGGCTGGCTGGGTGTGGAGGCGGGCACGTGACGGATCGTAGTCAGCCTCGGTAGATGTCGGCGATCTCCGCCGCGTACGTCTTGTGCACGACCTGCCGTTTGACCTTCAGCGACGGGGTCAGCTCGCCGGTGGCCTCGGTGAAGTCCTGTGGCAGGATCCGGAAGACCTTGATCGCCTCGGCCTTGGAGACCGACTGGTTGGCCTGGTCGACCGCGTCCTGCACCTCGGCCCGCAGCGTCTCGTCGTCCCGCAGCTCGGCGACCGTGGTCGCCTCCGGCCGACCCTGCGCGGCGAGCCACTTCGGCAGCGCCTCCTCGTCGATGGTGACCAGCGCCGCGATGAACGGCTGCCGGTCGCCGACCACCACGCACTGGCTGATCAGCGAATGCGCGCGGACCTGGTCCTCCAGGATGGCCGGGGCGACGTTCTTGCCGCCGGCGGTCACGATGATCTCCTTCTTGCGGCCGGTGATGCTCAGGTAGCCGTCCTCGTCGAGCTGGCCCAGGTCGCCGGTGCGGAACCAGCCGTCGCTGGTCAGCGCCTCGGCGGTGGCCGCCTCGTTGTGCCAGTAGCCCTGGAAGACCAGGTCGCCGGAGATCAGGATCTCGCCGTCGTCGTCGATCCGGATGGTCACGCCGGGCAGCGGACGACCGACCGTGCCGATCTTGGTGCCGGTGGGCAGGTTCGCGGCGGCGGCGGGGGAGGTCTCGGTGAGCCCGTAGCCCTCGCAGATGGTCACCCCGATGCCCCGGAAGAAGTGCCCGAGCCGCGCGCCGAGCGGGGCGCCCCCGGAGATCGCGTCGCGGCAGCGGCCGCCGAGCGCGGCCCGCAGCTTGCGGTAGACCAGCTTGTCGAAGGCCGCGTGCTGGGCGCGCAACGCCAGGCCGGGCCCGTCGGCGGTCTCCAGCGCCTCGCTGTACGCGATGGCGACCTTCTCGGCCCGGTCGAAGATCTTGCCCTTGCCGTCCGCCTCGGCCTTCTGCCGGGCCCCGTTGTAGACCTTCTCGAAGACCCGGGGCACGGAGAGCACGAAGGTCGGCTTGAACTCCTGCAGCTCGCCGACCAGGTCCTTGGTGTCGGCGCAGTGCGCCATGGTGGCCCGGGCCTGCACCACGCCGATCTGGATGAGCCGGGCGAACGCGTGCGCGAGCGGCAGGAAGAGCAGGGTGGAGGCACCCGGGCGGAACAGGTTCGGCAGCACCGGCACCGCGTTGGCGATGTCGGCGTACATGTTGCGGTGGGTCAGCACGCAGCCCTTCGGGCGGCCGGTGGTGCCGCTGGTGTAGATGATCGTCGCCACGTCGCCGGCCTTCACCGTCTTGCGGCGTACCTGGATCTCGGCCGGGTCGACCGACTCGCCGGCGGCGACCAGCTCGTCCACCGCGCCCAGGTCGATCTGCCAGACCTGGCGCAGCTCCGGCAGGCGGTCGCGGACGCCGGCGACCAGGGTGGCGTGGCCGGTGGACTCCACCACCGCGGCGACCGCGCCGGAGTCGGCGAGGATCCAGGCGGCCTGCTCGGCGCTGGAGGTCTCGTAGATCGGCACGGTGACCGCGCCGGCCGCCCAGATGGCGTAGTCGAGCAGCGTCCACTCGTAGCGGGTGCGGCTCATCAGGGCGACCCGGCCACCGGGGGAGATGCCGGCGGCGACCAGGCCGCGGGCCACGGCGACGACCTCGTCGCGGAACTGCCGGCAGGTCACGTCCACCCAGGCCCGGCCCTCGGCGCCGGCCGGCGCCCGCCGGACGAACTGCACGCTGTCCGGGGCGACCTCGGCGTTGTCCCAGACCGGGTCGGTCAGGTTTGCCGCGTCGCCGACGGTGACGATGGGCGGAACGGAGAACTCGCGCACCTGCACTCCCTCGTGCTCGCACTGGCCGGGGCCGGCCGTGGTCGGCTCTGTCGAAACCTACCCGTCCACCCCGGCGGGTGAGGTAGGGAGGTTGCCCGCCCGGCTGGTGGGACGCCGGGCCCGCGCCGCCGACTTCGGCGGCGCGGGGTGGAGCGACGCGCGCGGGGCCGCCGCCGGGTAGCCTCCCCCCATGGCGGACTCCTCCACCCAGTCGATCATCATCGGCGCGCCACCGGACCAGGTGGCGGCGGTCATCTGCGACTTCCCCAGCTACCCCGAGTGGACCGAAGCGGTGCGGCGGGCGGAGGTGGTCGAGGAGTACGAGGACGGGTACGCCAGCCAGGTCCGGTTCACCATCGACGCCGGCGTGCTGGCCGACGAGTACGTGCTGGCCTACGAGTACGCCGAGGACGTCTCCCGGATCGAGTGGCACCTGGTCGAGCCCTCGAAGATGCAGAAGGCCCAGCGCGGCTCGTACGACCTGGTCGGCAACCCGGACGGCACCACGACCGTGACGTACACGCTCGAGGTGGAGCTCTCCGTGGCGATGCTCGGCATGTTTCGGCGCAAGGCCGAGAAAATGATCATGGATACCGCGTTGAAGCAGCTCAAGCGCCGGGTAGAAGCACCCGGTGCGGCCCACTGACCCGACCGGCGACCCGGTCTGCACGGTAGAGGAGCCGACCATGGGGAGTACGGATCCGGGTTCGGCCCGGGAAGAGGCGGAACGTCTGGTCGCCATGCTGCTGGCGACCGCCCGGCTGACCGGTTCGAATCCCGGGGCCGGGCCCTGGGGTCCGCTCGGTGGGATCCTCTCGGGTGTCCTCGGTCACAGTGCCGGCACCGGCCGGACCGGCGGCGGGGACGGCCCGCCGTCCGGCGCCGGCTCCGGGGCCGCCGGTTTCGCCACCGGCTCGGCCGAGTGCTGCGTCTGCCCGGTCTGCCGGGGTATCGCCGCGTTGCGCGATCCGAGTCCCGAATTCGCCGAGCGGCTGGCGACCGGAGCCGGGGACCTGGCCGCGGGGGTGGCCAGCCTGCTGCGCGCCTTCGCCCCGGCCGAGCCCACCCGCCCGACCTCACCGGCCGCCGCCGGTGGGTCGGCCGGACCGGCCGCCGGCGCAGCGGCGGGGGACCACGTGTGGCGCGAGGCCACCCGTACCGGGCATGATTCTCAGCCGGCACCCGAGCAGGACGTGTGGTCCGCCGCCACCCGGGGGGAGGGCGCGACCGATCCGGGTGCCGTCGTGCCGCCCGCCGATGCTGGCGGGCCGGACGTGCCGGTGACCCGGCCGCCGGCCGGCCGTCCCGTGGTGCCCGCCTCGCGGGCGTCCGGCGAGGTGGGCGAGGACGCACCAGGCGACGGGGCCTGACCACCGGACATCCCGACCTTGCACGGCGGTTCGGGCAGCACAGCAGAGGGGAGTGGCAGCGGTGACGCTGACCATTGGAGTCGACGTCGGTGGCACGAAGGTGGCCGGCGGTGTCGTTGACGACACCGGCAAGGTTCTCGTGCAGGCCCGACGGGACACCCCCGCCGACGACGTGGCCAAGACCCGGGACGTCATCATCGAGCTGGTCACCGAGCTGGCCACCGGCCACACCGTCGAGGGGGTCGGCATCGGCGCGGCCGGCTGGATCGACGCCAGCCGCTCCACCGTCCTCTTCGCCCCCAACCTGGCCTGGCGGGACGAGCCGCTGCGCGAGTACGTCAGCACCGCCACCGGCCTGCCGGTGATCGTGGAGAACGACGCCAACGTGGCCGCCTGGGCGGAGTTCCGCTACGGCGCCGCCCGGGACGCCGAGGACTCGATGGTCATGTTCACCATCGGCACCGGGGTGGGCGGCGGCATCGTGCTCGGCGGCGAGCTGGTCCGTGGCGCGCACGGCATTGCGGCCGAGCTGGGGCACATGCTCACCGTGCCGGACGGTCACCAGTGTGGCTGCGGCCGGCTGGGCTGCATCGAGCAGTACGCCAGCGGCAGCGCCCTGGTCCGCTTCGCCCGCGCCGCCGCCCGCCAGGAACCGCACCGGGCCACCGCGCTCCTGGAGCTGGCCGGCGGTGAGGCCGAGGCGATCACCGGGCCGATGGTGACCGCGGCCGCCAAGGGCGGCGACCCGGTCTCCGCCGAGGCGTTCGCCCAGGTCGGGCGCTGGCTCGGCACGAGCCTCGCGGACATGGCGCAGATCCTCGACCCGCAGCTGCTCGTCGTCGGCGGTGGCGTCATCGACGCCGGCGACCTGCTGATGGGCCCGACCCGCCGGTCGTACACCGACGCCCTCGCCCAGCGCAGCCGGCTCCCGGTGGCCGAGATCCGCCCGGCCGAGCTCGGCAACACCGCCGGCGTCATCGGCGCTGCCGATCTCGCCCGCCGGCGCTGAGGTGCCGGGCCAGGGCGTGCCGCTGCGGGTGGTGTCGTACAACATCCACAGCCAGCGCGACGACGCGGCCGCGCTGGCCGTGGTGGTGCGGGCGGCCGCGCCGGACGTGGTGATCGTGCAGGAGGCGCCGCGGCGGTTCCGGTGGCGGCAGAAGTCGGCCACGCTGGCCGAGTCGTTCGGGCTGGTGGTCGCCGCCGGCGGCCTGCCGTCGCTGGGCAACCTGCTGCTGACCAGCCTCCGGGTCCGGGTGCGCGGCACCCGCTGCCAGCGCTACCCGCTGACCCCGGGCCGGCACCTGCGCGGCGCCGCGTACGCCGAATGCCAGGTCGGCGCGGCGCGGTTCCTGCTGGCCGGCTCGCACCTGTCCACCGACCCGGCGGAGCGGCCGGCCCAGGCGGCGGCGTTCAAGCGGGAGCTGGCCGCCGCCACGCTGCCGGTGATCGCCGGCGCCGACCTCAACGAGGGGCCGGACGGGCCCGCCTGGCGGACCGTCGCGGCGGGACTGACCGACGCCGCGGTCGCCGCCGACCGGGCCGACCGGCACACCTACCCCTGTGTCGACCCGCGCCGCCGGATCGACGCCCTCTTCGTCGACCCGCGGGTCACCGTGGTCGACTACGACGTGGTGGACACGCCGCTGACCCGCCGGGCGAGCGACCACTTCCCGGTCCTGGTGGACCTGCTGCTGCCCGCCGGCTGAGTCGCCGGTCACCCGGCTGCTCGACGCCTGCCGTGCGGCCCCGCCGGCCGCGGCCGGCGGGGCCGGGCTGGACAACGGCGGGAGTTGTCGGCAGGATTTCGCAGCGACCCGGCACGCCGTGCCGTACATAAGGAGATTCCCCGGTGTCCTCCTCCACCGACCTCGGCCGCCCCGATCCTCCGGCGGCGACGTCCGCCCTCACCCGGGACGGCCGCCCGGTCTCGGACCGGGGTGACACGGTCTGCGTCATCGGGGCCGGGGCCAGTGGCCTCACCGCGGTGAAGAACCTCGCCGAGCACGGCTTCGGCGTGGACTGCTACGAGCGGGAGACCGGCGTCGGCGGGGCCTGGAACTGGCGGCACGACCGCAGCCCGGTCTACGCCAGCACCCACCTCATCTCGTCTCGGCCGTTCACCCAGTTCCCCGACTTCCCGATGCCGGACGACTGGCCGGACTACCCGCACCACAGCCAGCTGCTCTCCTATTTCGAGCGGTACGCCGACCACTTCGACCTGCGCCGGCACATCTGGTTCGGCACCGAGGTGGTCCGGGTGGAGCCGGTCGAGGGGGACCGCTGGGACGTCACCACCCGCAGCACCGGCGGGTACGGCCCGGAGCGCACCTCCCGGTACGCGGCGGTGGTCGTCGCAAACGGGCACAACTGGTCGCCCAAGCTGCCCCGCTACGAGGGGCTGGAGGGGTTCCGCGGCGAGGTGATGCACGCCTCGTCCTACAAGGACCCGGCGCAGCTGCGCGGCAAGCGGGTGCTGGTGGTCGGCGCCGGCAACACCGGCTGCGACATCGCGGTCGAGGCCGCCCAGCAGGCCTCCCGCTGCTGGCACTCCACCCGCCGCGGCTACTGGTACGCGCCGAAGTACGTCCTCGGCCGCCCCGCCGACCAGGTCAACGACACCCTGGTCGCGCTGCGGGTGCCGCTGCGGGTCCGCCAGTGGCTCTACCACTGGACGCTGCGGCTGACCGTCGGCGACCTCACCCGGTTCGGCCTGCCCGAGCCGGACCACCGGGTCTACGAGACCCACCCGATCGCCAACAGCCAGCTCGTCTACTACGTCGGGCACGGCGAGATCACCCCGGTGCCGGAGCTGGCCCGCTTCCACGACCGGTCGGTCGAGCTGACCGACGGCCGGGAGATCGATCCCGAACTGGTCATCTTCGCCACCGGCTACCTGCCGCGCTTCGAGTTCCTGGAGGCGAAGGTGCTGGGCGACGACGAGGGCGTCGGCCGGCCCCGACTCTGGCTGAACGAGTTCACCGCCGGGCATCCCACCCTGGCGGTGGTCGGCCTGGTGCAGCCGGACTCCGGCGTCTTCACCATCTCGCACTGGCAGAGCGTGCTCTTCGCCCGGCTGCTGCGGCTGCGGGCCACCCGGCCGGACCGGGCCGCGGCGTTCCACCGGAGGGTCGCCGCCGGCATCGGCGAGCGCTACTCCGGCGCGGTCAAGGACAGCACCCGGCACTGGTTCGAGGTGGGCCACGCCGACTACCTGCGCGCCGTCCAGCGCGCCCTGGACGAGCTGGAGGCCAAGTGAGCGCGGGCACCGAGGGAGACCGGCAGTGAGCGCCGATCGGGTGCGGATCATGCGGGCCCGGGAATGGGCCCGGCCGGAGCGCCCGGCCCGTCGCGAGGTGCTCAGCGCCGTGCCGGAGCTGGAGGAGGGACGGCCACCGCTGCTCTTCGTGCCCGGGTTCGGGCACGGGGCGTGGGCGTTCGCCGAGCACTGGCTGGAGCACGCCGCGTCCCGCGGTTTCCCGGCGTACGCGCTCAGCCTGCGCGGCCACGGCGGCAGCGAGCCGGCGCCGGCGGCGACGCTGCGGTCGTACACCCATGACGTGACCCAGGCGGCGGCGGCCCTGCCGCGGCGGGCGGTGCTGGTGGGGCACGGTGCGGGGGCCCGGGTGGTGGCGCACGCGCTGGCCCGTTACCCGGCCCGGGCCGCGGTGCTGGTGGCGCCGGTGCTCGGCGGCTGGGGGACGTTCGGCAACGCGCTGCGGCGCAATCCCGCTGGCACCCTGCCGGCGGTCTTCGGCGGCGGCCTCCGGCTGAGCCGCCGGCAGCTGTTCAGCCGCGAGTTGCCGGACGGCGAGGCCCGCCGCCACGTCGCCCGGCTGGGCCGGGCCGGTCGGCGCGCGCAGTGGCAGCTGCTGACCGGCCGGGAGCCCGAGCCGGCGGTGGGCCGCCCGCCGGTGCTGGTGCTGGGCAGTCCCGACGACCGGGTGGTGCCGGCCGCCGCGCTGAGCCGGGCCGCCCGCCGGTACGCCTCGGCCCCGCTGCTCTTTCCCGGCATGGGGCACGACCTGATGCTCGACGCCCGCTGGCGGGAGCCGATCGACGCGATCCTCGACTGGCTGGAGAAGGACCCCGCGCCGGCGGCCGGCTGAGCGTTCGGGTCTCAGTCGGTCCCGGCGAGCCGGGTGAGCAGGGAGCTGCTCTCGTTCAGGGCGCTCAGATAGGACCGCGCCCAGGCGTGGATGTCGTTGCGGTGCAGGTACTCCCGCATCGCGCGCATCCGGGCGGCCACGTCGGCCGGTGCCGCCCGCAGCGCGGCGAGCAGCTCCTGCTTGAGCCCCTCCAGGTCGTGCGGGTTCACCAGGAACGCCCGGGACAGCTCGGTGGCCGCCCCGGCGAACTCGCTGAGCAGCAGGGCGCCGGTGTCGTCCACCCGGGCGGCGACGTACTCCTTGGCGACCAGGTTCATCCCGTCCCGCAGCGGGGTCACCGCCATCACGTCGGCGACCCGGTACAGGGCGGCCAGTTCGGCCCGGTCGAAGGTCTGGGTGAGGTAGTGGATCGCCGGCTCACCGACCCGCCCGAACTCGCCGTTGATCCGCCCGACCTCGCGTTCCACCCGTTCCCGCAGGATCTGGTACTGGCCGACCCGCTCCCGGCTCGGCACCGCCACCTGGACCAGCACCGTGTCCCGGACCTTGACGTCGCCGCTGGCCAGCAGCTCGCTGTACGCCTTGAGCCGCTGCTCGATGCCCTTGGTGTAGTCCATCCGGTCGACGCTGAGGATGACGTGCTCGGGGTTGCCGAGGTCCTGGCGCAGCCGGCGCGCCCGGTCGGCGACGTCCGGCCGGGCGGCGAGCGCGGCCATCTCGGCCGTGTCGATGGAAACGGGGAAGGCGCCGATCCGCACGACCCGGCCGTCGACGCCGATCCGCCGGTCGGTCGCCGGCAGGTCGAGCACCTTCGTCGCCAGCTGGGCGAAGTTGTGCGCCGCCTGGGCCCGCTGGAAGCCGATCAGGTCGGCGCCGAGCATCCCGCGCAGCAGCTCGGCCCGGCGCGGGAGCTGCATGAACAGCTCCGGTGGCGGGAACGGCACGTGCAGGAAGAAACCGATCCGCAGGTCGGGGCGGAGCGCCCGGAGCAGGCCGGGGACCAGTTGCAGGTGGTAGTCCTGCACCCAGACCAGGGCGCCCGGCTCGGCCACCTCGGCGGCGGCGTCGGCGAACCGCTGGTTGACCCGCTGGTACGCCTCCCACCAGCGGCGGTGGTACTCGGGCTGCTCCACCGAGTCGTGGTAGAGCGGCCAGAGGGTCGCGTTGGCGAAGCCCTCGTAGTGGTCGCGGAGGTCATGGGCGGTCAGCGGCACGGTGTGCATGCGGACGCCGTCCACCACCGGCAGGTGTGGCGCCGGGCCGGTGCCGCCCGCCCAGCCGACCCAGGTGGCCGGGGTGTGTCGCAGCAGGGGGTGCAGTGCGCTCACCAGGCCGCCCGGGCTGCGGCGCCACTCGCAGGCGCCGTCCGGCGCCACACTGTCGTCGATGGGGAGGCGGTTGGCCACCACCACGAGGGGACTCGGTCGCATCTCGGGCATTCCGATCAGCAGAGGGGCCGACCGCCGCGAGCGGGGGAGGAACCGGGCAGTCAGGAGGGAAGCGACGTACAGCGGTATTCCTACTGACCGTAAGTTACACCACTGTTACGCCACCGGCCGGGCGCCGTCGCCGTCCCGGCATCCGGGCGACCGCCCGGGGCGGGGTCAGACGACCGCGCCGTCGTCCGGGTCGTGGTCGTCGGTGTCGTCGCCCGGACGCAGTCGCCAGACCAGGGTCACGAAGCCGGCCAGGATGCCGGTGAAGCCGAGCAGCGTCACCACCGAGGGGTCGCTGACCGGGAGCACCGTCGGGGAGAGGAAGAGCACGAACCCGACGACGATGGCCAGTACGCCGACCACCGCGTACTTCGAGAAGCGGGGCAGCGGGGGCGGCGGTGGCGGCGTGTAGTGCTCCTCGTCGGCGTCCCCCGGCAGGTCGGCGCCGAAGGTGTCCAGGCCGTCCAGGAGCGAAGGCTCGTCCTGCCGGCCGCGGCTGACCGAGATCCCGGAGATGTCGGCCGCGTACGGCAGGCGCCGGACGTCGGTGGCGGTCGGGCCGCCGGACTCCTCGGCCCCGGCGCGTGGGGCCGCCCCGCCGGCGGGCTCGGACGGGTCGACCGGGTCGTCCACGTCCTCGGCGGCGGGCCAGGGGTGGCTCCCGGGGGCCGGCGCGGTGTCGAAGGCGGCGACGATCCGGGCCCACTCGGCCTCGATGTCGGGCTCGTCCCGGGCCGGCTCGGGGGTGCCCTCGTCGGCGAGCTGGGTGAGGTAGTCCCGGGCGGTGGTCAGGTGGGAGCGGTCGACGTAGAGCCGGTCGACCGGCCGGGACGGCACGGTGGTGGTGCGGGTCACCGGGTTGAGGTCGGCGGAGGGCTGCAGGTACGCGGCGATGCCGCCGGCGGCGAGCACGTCGAGCAGATGCTCGCCGACGCGCGGATCCACATCGCCCGCGACGGCGTACTCGCTCGCGTCGAGCCCGTTGTCCCGCCGTCCCCGGCGGGGCCCACCCGCTGACACCGGACACCCTCCTCGTCGCACCTGACGGTGCTCCTCGCCGCGACGCGCCCTACGCCGTGCCCTGAATCGTGACACGTCAGGACCCGGTTCCGGGAGTGCGTTGTGGCGTGCCGCTCCCGGTTCGTAGGCTCATCCCCGACAGTCCCGCTCGCCGACGGCGTCCCGGGCGCGGTCCCGGGCGGGTGCCGGCGGCCCGGCCGGGCTCCCGGTGACGGGCGTCACCGCCCCCGCTGGAAGGACACCGGTGCTGTACTGGCTGATGAAGTACATCATCCTCGGCCCGCTGCTGAGGCTGATCTTCCGCCCGCAGGTGGAAGGGCTCGAGAACGTCCCGGAGACGGGCCCGGCCATCCTGGCCAGCAACCACCTCTCCTTCTCGGACTCGATCTTCACCCCGCTCATCGTCAAGCGAAAAGTAACATTCATCGCTAAAGCGGAATACTTCCTCGGTAAGGGCATCAAGGGCTGGCTGACCAAGATGTTCTTCGTCAGCGCGGGCACCATCCCGGTCGACCGCTCCGGCGGCCGCGCCGCCCGCGCCGCGTTGGACACCCAGCTCAAGGTGCTGCGGTCCGGCGGCATCGCCGGCATCTACCCCGAGGGCACCCGATCGCCCGACGGCCGCCTCTACCGGGGCAAGACCGGGGTGGCCCGGCTGGCGTTGGAGAGCGGCGCCCCGGTGATCCCGATGGCGATGCTCAACGCCGACGAGATCCAGCCCCCCGGCCAGCTGATTCCCAACGTCAAGCGGGTGCGGATCCGCTTCGGCGCGCCGCTGGACTTCTCCCGGTACGCCGGGATGGCCGGCGACCGGTTCGTCGAGCGCGCGGTCACCGACGAGATCATGTACGAGCTGATGGAGCTCTCCGGCCGCGAGTACGTGGACATGTACGCGCAGAAGGCGAAGAGCCAGCCGGCCGTGCCGAGCGAACCCGTCCCCGTCTGAGCGGGCCTCAGCAGGCCACCGCGGGCCCGGTGTCGGCGACCGGATGCCGGGCCAGGGCGAGCAGGCCGGGCGCATCGTTGCGCAGGGCGAAGGTCCGCACCTCGGCCAGCGGCGTCCCGGCCGCCGCCGGATCACCGGCCCGGTCCAGCTCCGCGGCGGCCAGGGCGAGCGCCAGCATCCGGTCGGTGACGTCCGGGATCCGCGCGTAGATCTCCGCGCCGGCCAGGTGCAGCTCACCGGCGCGCCGGTGAGCACCGTCGGCCGCCGCGACGGCCCCGGTGACCGTCCGCAGCGCCGCCTCCGACCACGGCGTGCGGTGTCCCAGCCGGTCCAGCATCGCGCGTACCCGCACCGCCGCGTCCCGGCCGGCCAGGGTCGCCGCGTACGCCGCCGCGGCGATCCACTCGCCGCTGGCCAGCGCCGGCACCGCCGACCAGGAGTCGGCCAGCTCGTCGAGCAGCGCCGCCGCCTCGTCGGCCCGCCCCTGCAGGGCCCGGCAGAGCGCCGCCATGCCGAGCATCGTCCAGTGCGGCCGATGGAAGCCGCTGCGGCGGGCGGTGTCCAGCGCGGCGGCCACGTCGTCCCGGTGCCGTGCCGCCGCCGCGTCGGCGCCCGCCGCCGCTTCCCGCTGCCGGGGCGCCGGCGGGACCGGCTGGCCGCGCAGCACCAGCAGGCAGGAGCGCAGGCCGCGGACCTGCATGTCCCAACCGCCGGTCGGGGTGTCCACGAACGCGTCCGCCGCGGCGAGCAGGCGGGCGAAGTCTCCGTCGAAGTACGCCCGCATCGCCTCGCCGGAATAGCTGGTGGTCAGCGTCTGCCCGCTGGCCGTACGCGCCGGCGCGGCCGACAGCAGGGCGTCCGAGCGCAGCCAGTCGCCCTCCTCGCGGACCGCGTACGCGAGGTTCTGCATCGCCCGGGGCAGCGCCAGCAGTTGCTGGGCCCGGCTGAACTCCACGATCGCGTGCAGCTCGTCCAGGCCGACCCGGTCGCCGGCCTGGTACCGGGCGGTGGCCGCGGTGATCCGGGCGTTGGTGCGGGTCTCCGCCAGCCCCAGCCGCTCGCCGATCTCGGCCGCCGTCTCGGCCGCCGCGACCGCCGCGTCCCGCTCGTAGTTGAGCATGTGCAGCCGGCCCAGTTCGGCGTGCGCGTCCGCCTTCTGGGCGCTGTCCGGCAGCGGCTCGAACAGCGCCACCGCACGGTCCAGACAGGCCACCGCCGCACCACGGTCGGCGCGCAGCCAGGCCGCCTGGCCGAGCAGCGTCCACGCCCGGGCGGCGCAGGCGTCGTCGCCGTGGGCGAGCAGCCGTTCGGCGAGCGTGTGCAGCTGCTCCGGCCCGCCCCCGGACAGGAAGGCGTTGCCGTCCCGGTAGAACGAGATCTCGGTGCTCAGCAGCTCCAGCTGGAGCCGGCCGACCGGGTCGCCGTCGTCGGCCAGGCCGAGCGCGCGGCCCGCGTGGCCGGCGGCCGCGTCCAGGCCGTGCAGCGCGTACGCCCGGCGGGCCGCCCGGTGCAGTGCCGCGCGGGCCGGGCCGGCGTACCGGTGGGTGTCCATGCCCAGCGACCGGGCGATCTCGTGCGCCGCCCACCGGTGGTGCGCGAGAACCTCCGCCAGGTCGGTGTCCCGGCTCTGCGACAGCGCGTCCAGCCAGTCCGCGGTCCGCTCGTGCCGGGCCACCCGTTCGGTGCGCGGCAGCCGCTGGTAGCAGACGTCGCGGACCAGCACGTGCCGGAACCGGAACTCCGGCTGCCCGGCCATCGTGGACGCCGCCTGCTCGTGCACGAAGTCGCGCTGCTCCAGCCGGCGCAGCGCCCGTTCCACCGACTCCACCGCCAGGCCCAGGGCGGCGGCCACCGCGCCCGGCCAGAACTGGACCCCCACCACCGAGGCGGCCAGCAGCACCGCACGGTCCTTGGCGTCGAGTAGGTCCACCCGGTTGGCGATGACCGCGTGCACGCTCTCCGGCATCGGCAGGTCGAGGTGCTTCTCCAGCGACCAGCCGCGCCCGGACTGGCGCAGCGCGCCCTGCTCGATCAGCATCCGGACGTACTCGTGGGCGTAGAGCGGGTTGCCGCCGGCCACCTCGATCAGCGGGCTGAGCATGTCGGCGGAGAAGGCCGCCTGGCCGAACATGTGCGCGTAGAGCGAGGCGATGCCGGTGTCCCGCAGCGGCGGCAGGGTGATGGTGACCGAGCCGGTGATCGTCCCCGCCCAGCTCGGGTCCCGGTCGACCAGCTCCGGCCGGGCCGTGCAGAGCAGCAGCAGCGGCACGTCCCGGGCGGCCGCGCCGAGCAGCTCGACGAAGCGCAGCATCGCGTCGTCGGCCCAGTGCAGGTCCTCGAAGACCAGCACGGTGGGGCGGCGCGCGGCCACCGCCAGCAGGAACCGCCGCCACGCCGACTCGGCCTCCTCCGCCGGCAGCGCGGTGCCGGTCAGTCCGACCAGCGGGCGCAGGGCGTCGACGATCCGGTCCCGCTCCCCGGGGCCGACCAGCTCGGTCACCGCCGACGCCAGCCGCTGCGCCGCGGTCGGCGCCGGGTCGGTGTCCAGGATGCCCGCCTCGGTCTTCACCACGTCGGCCAGCGCCGCGAAGGTGACGTTCTCGCCGAACGGCGGGCACCGCCCGGTACGCCAGGTCAGCGGCTCGTCGACCAGCCGCCCGGCGTGCCGGTACAGCTCGCGGACCAGCCGGCTCTTGCCGATGCCGGCCCGCCCGAAGACGGTCACCACCTGCGGCGTCCGGTCCCGCAGAGACCGGTGCAGGGCGTTGACCAGTAGCCCCAGCTCGTGCTCGCGGTCGATCAGCGGGGTGGTGTCCGGCTCCCGGTCGGTCGGCTGCCGGCGGACCGGGGACAGCGCCAGCCAGACCTCGGTCGGCGAGGAGCGCCCGCGCAGGGTGACTGGCGGCTGCTCGGAGTAGCGGATGGCGTCCTTGGTCAGCGCGTGGGTGGTGCCGCAGACCAGCACCCCGCCGGGCGGCGCCACCGACTGCATCCGGGACGCGGTGGTGACCACGTCACCGGCCACGATGGCCTGCCCGCCGTCCCGGGCGGCGGCCACGTCGACCAGCGCCTCGCCGGTCGCCACGCCCACCCGGAACCGCAGCTTGTCGGCGCCGGTCGGGGCGAACCGGGTCAGCACCCGCTGCAGCTCCAACCCGGCCCGTACGCAGCGCAACGCGTCGGTCTCGGTGGCCACCGGGGCGCCGAAGAGCGCCATCACCGCGTCGCCGATGTACTTCTCGACCACGCCGCCGTACTGGCCGACCACCCGCTTCGCGGCGGAGAAGAAGCCGGTCTGCATGCCGCGGACCTGCTCCGGGTCGGCCCGCTCGACGTACGGCGTGAAGTCGATCAGGTCGACGAAGAGCACGCTGACCCGGCGGCGGTCCTCCTGCGGCGCCGCGGCGGGGCGCTGCGCCCCGCTCCGGGCCGCCCCGCACGAGGTGCAGAACGCCACGTCGGCGGCGAGCGGGCGCAGGCAGTGCGGGCAGACGGCGCCCAGCTCCGCGCCGCAGCCACCGCAGAAGCGGTCGCCGTCGGCGGCGGTACGTCCACAACGGTCACACTGCGCGGAGATGACACCCTCCACTGGCGGATCTGCCGGCCGCCCCGCGGCCGGGCGCCGCGCCCCCGCGGCGTCCACCGTGAGTATCGCCGTTGGCGACGGTGTCAGGTACCGGGCTGTTGGCTTGCGGACAGTTCTCCGGACGGCGTCAAGAGCTACATTCAGGCGGCCGAATGCGGACTGCGATCAAGGGGGATACGCCATGGTGTACGTGAAGCTGGAGAGCGACTGGACCGACGCCGACGGGATCAACCACTCGGCGGGCGAGTCGGTCGACGTGGACGCCGCCATGCTCGCCGCGCTGCAGGCCGACGGGATCGTCAGCGAGGGGTCCAGCGGCAAGGACACCACCGACTGGGCCGGCCCGGGCAGCACCACGGCCTGGGCGGGGCCGGGCAGCGCCGGCGTCTGAGGCCACCGCCGACGAGGGGCCGGGGTGGCGACGCCCTCCCGGCCCCTCGCGTACGTCCCGACGCCGTCGCCGCCCGCGCGGCGGCTCAGCGATCGTTCATGCCGGCCCGGCGGCGCAGCGCGGCCACATCGGTCACCACGATCCGGCGTCCCTCGGTACGCAGCCAGCCGCGGCTGGCGAACGAGCCGATCGCCTGGTTGACGCTCTGCCGGGACCCGCCGGCCATCTCGGCGAGCTGGCTCTGGTTGAGCTCGATCGTGATCATCGGGGCCTGGCTCTCGCCGGCCAGCCGGACCAGCGTCTTGGCCACCCGGCCGGGCAGGTCGAGGAAGACGTGGTCGGCGTTCTGCTCGGTGAGCCGGCGGATCAGCCCGCCGAGCGAGCGCATCACCGCGTCGAGGATCCGCGGGTTGGAGTGCACCAGCTCCATGAAGGCCGGGCGGGACAGCGCGAGCGCGGCGCAGTCCTCGATGGCCTCGGCGGAGAGGGACCGGGTGGAGGCGTCCAGCAGGGAGACCTCGCCCAGCACGTCCGGTGGACGGATCACCGACAGCATGGCCCGCTCACCGGTCGGCGCGGTGCGGAAGACGGCCACCGCCCCCCGGCGCAGCACGATCAGCGACTCGCCGGGATCGTTCTCCACGAACAGCAGCTGGCCCTTGCGGTAGGTGCGCGGCACCGCCGCGGCGATGACCCGCTGCCGGACCTCCGGCTCCAGCCCGGCGAACATCGCCACGCCAGTGAGCGCGTCACCCGGCTCCGGCAGGCGAACCTCCACGGCCCAACCCCTCCCCGGTCAAGGAACACAACTCGCAGCCGGGTGAACCTGACAGCCCCCGGTACGAGGTTCTGAACCGGTTCGGCGTCCGGTAGCGGTACACATCAGATCATGACGGGCCGGTCGCTTGCTGTACACCCCTGGAAACACTTCCGTGACCCTGCCGAGCTGCGGCGCGGGGGCGCCGGCCAGCTCGTCCGGTGCCCCCGCCGGCCGGCGTCCGGCGGCCGTGGGCGAGGATGGCGGGGATGGTCTACCGCTACTTCTACGACTGCGAGTTCATCGAGGACGGCCGGATCGTCGACCTCGTGTCGATCGGCGTCGTCGACGAGTACGGCCGCGAGTTCTACGCGGTCTCCACCGAGTTCGACGACTCCCGGGCGATCCCCTGGGTGCGCCGCAACGTCCTCGACAAGCTCCCCTCGCCGGCCGACCGGGCCTGGCGCTCACGGGAGCGCATCCGCGACGAGCTGTACGACTTCCTGATGGAGCCGATCCGGGACCGGCCGGGCGAGCAGCTCGAGCTGTGGGCCTGGTACGCCGCGTACGACCACCTGGTGCTGGCCCAGCTCTGGGGCGCGATGCCGGCGCTGCCCCGGGAGATCCCCCGGTTCACCAAGGAGCTGCGCCAGCTCTGGGACGACCGGGGCCGCCCGAAGCTGCCGGACGCCGAGGCGGACCGGCACGACGCCCTGGTCGACGCCCGGCACAACCTGGCCCGGTGGCGGGCGATGAGCCGCCGGTAATCTGTCCGGAGGTCGAGTCCCGCAGGTTTGACCGATTCTGTCCCGGGCACGGTTCGACATCGAGCCGATGCGAGGGAGTGTCGCCATGAGCAAGGAGCCGACCACCGCCGAGGAGTCCCGGGGGCGGGTCACCGAGCTGATCAGGGACGCCCGGATCTGCCTGCTGACCACGACCGCCGTGGACGGCCGGCTGGTCAGCCGGCCGATGGGCCTGCAGGCCGCGGAGTTCGACGGCGATCTGTGGTTCTTCGCCTACGCCAGCTCTGCAAAGGTCCGCCAGATCCGGGTGAACCCACAGGTCAACGTCGGTTTCTCCGACCAGCGCCAGCACGCCTGGGTCTCCGTCGCGGGCACCGCGCAGGAGGGCTGGGACCGGGCCCGCGCCGAGGAGTTGTGGAACCCGCTGCTCAAGACCTGGTTCCCGGACGGGCTGGACACCCCGGGCATCACGCTGATCAAGGTGCACGCCAGCTCGGCCGAGTACTGGGACTCGCCCGGCAGCACCGTGGTGAACCTGCTCGGCTTCGCCAAGGCAACGGTGACCGGGCAGCCGCCGGAGGCGGGGCAGAACCACGCGGTCAGCTACTGACGGGTAGCCGGCCGAGCGGGCGGGGCCGGCCGGGGCGCGGTGTCGGCGTACCCCCACGGCGACTACAGTTCGCACTGACGGCCCGCCCCGGGCCGGCAACGGCGCCGATGGTCTGATCTGACGCATATCCTGGGGCTTATCCGGGCTTCACCTGATGCTCCAGGAGGATGAGCAGATCATGCGTATCGGCGTGCTCACCGGCGGCGGCGACTGCCCAGGTCTCAACGCGGTCATTCGGGCGGTGGTCCGCAAGGGCGTCGCCACCTACGGTCACGAGTTCGTGGGCTTTCAGGACGGCTGGAAGGGCCCGCTGGAGGGACTGTCCAGGCCACTCGGCATCGCGGAGGTCCGCGGCATCCTGCCGCGCGGCGGCACCATCCTCGGCTCGTCCCGCACCAACCCGTTCAAGATCGAGAACGGGGTGGAACGGATCAGGGAGAACCTGGCCGCGCAGGGCGTGGACGCGCTGATCGCGATCGGCGGCGAGGACACCCTCGGCGTGGCCACCAAGCTGCACGAGCTGGGCGTCAACGTCGTCGGCGTGCCGAAGACCATCGACAACGACCTCGGCGCCACCGACTACACGTTCGGCTTCGACACGGCGGTCAACATCGCCATGGAGGCGATCGACCGGCTGCACACCACGGCGGAGAGTCACCACCGCACCCTGGTCGTCGAGGTGATGGGCCGGCACGCCGGCTGGATCGCCCTGCACGCCGGCCTTGCCGGCGGCGCCAACGTGATCCTGCTGCCGGAGCGGCAGTTCGACGTCGAGCAGGTCGCCGGCTACGTCGAGAAGCGCTTCCAGCACCAGTACGCCCCGATCGTCGTGGTCGCCGAGGGCGCCCAGCCGCTGGACGGCCAGATGGTGCTGCACAACCAGGAGCTGGACTCGTTCGGCCACGTCCGCCTCGGCGGCATCGGCCAGTGGCTCGCCGAGCAGCTGGAGGCGAAGACCGGCAAGGAGGCCCGCACGGTCGTCCTCGGCCACATCCAGCGCGGTGGCACCCCGACCGCGTTCGACCGGGTGCTCGCCACCCGGCTCGGACTCCAGGCCATCGACGCGGTGCACGAGGGCGACTGGGGCAAGATGGTGGCGATGCAGAGCACGGACATCGTCCGGGTCCCCCTCGCGGAGGCCACCCGTGAGCTGAAGACCGTGCCGCTGGAGCGGTACGCCGAGGCCGAGGTCTTCTTCGGCAGCTGATCGACGGCAGGCGGCGCGGCGGTCCCGCGGGGGACCGCCGCGCCGCGGCTCCGAGGCGAGAGGGGTACGGCGGAATGGCACCCGGGGTGCACACGGTCGCGGTGATCGGCGCGGGCAAGATCGGTGAGCTGATGCTCTCCGGCCTGCTCCGCTCGGGCTGGCCGGTGGAGCGACTGCTCGCCACCGCCCGGCGGCCCAGTCGCGCCGAGGAGCTGACCGCCCGGTACGGTGTCCGGGTGGTGGACAACCTGGCCGCGGTGGACGAGGCGGCGGTGCTGGCCATCTCGGTCAAGCCGCAGGACGCCGCGGCGCTGCTCGACGAGATCGGCCCCAAGGTCCCGGCCGACAAGCTGGTGATCTCGCTCTGCGCCGGCCTGCCCACCACTTTCTTCAGCCGCCGGCTGCCCGAGGGCACCCCGGTGGTCCGGGTGATGACCAACACCCCGGCCCTGGTCGATCAGGCGATGAGCGCCATCTCGGCCGGCGCCCACGCCACCGGTGCGCACCTGGCGCTCGCCGAGGAGATGTTCTCCCCGCTCGGCGCGACCCTGCGGGTCCCCGAGTCCCAGCAGGACGCGGTGACCGCCCTCTCCGGCTCCGGCCCGGCCTACTTCTACCTGCTGGTCGAGGCCATGATCGACGCCGGCATCCTGCTCGGCCTGCCCCGGCAGGTGGCGCACGAGCTGATCGTGCAGACCGCGATCGGCTCGGCGGTGATGCTGCGCGACTCCGGCGAGCACCCGGTCAAGCTCCGCGAGGCGGTCACCTCACCGGCCGGCACCACCATCTCGGCGATCCGCGAGCTGGAGAACCACGGCGTCCGCGCGGCCATGCTCGCCGCGCTGGAAGCCGCCCGCGACCGGGCCCGCGAACTGGCCGCCCAGGCGGACTGAGTCGCCCCGCCCCGCCTGGCCGGCCCCCGCACTGCCCGCCCGGTCCGTCCCGTCCCGGCCTGCCCCGCCGTGCCGCATACTGGCGGCGTGTTCACTCTCGCCCAGACGCGTCATCTGGTGGCCACCCTGCGGCCCCGCGTCGAGGAGCTGATCCGGCTCCGGGCCGACCTGGCCGAGCTGCGGGTCGACCTGGCCGACCACGGGGCCAGCGTGCTCGGCGGGCTGGCCGAGGTCAAGGCCCTCGAAGCCCGGCTGCACGCCATCGTGGACGAGTTCCACACCCACGAGATCCAGGTCAAGGGGATCGCGCCGGTGCTGCTGGACTTCCCCGGCGAGCGGGACGGCCGTCAGGTGCTCTGGTGCTGGTTGGAGGGCGACTCCGACGTGCGCTGGTACCACCGGGTGGAGTGCGGCTTCGCCGGCCGCCGCCCGGTCTGACCGGCCGCCGCCCAGCCTGAGTCGGGACCGGTCCGAAGCGACGTCCGCCGAGGGTGGGCAGGCGGGATGGACCGGCGTCAGCCGAGGGTGGTGAGACGGGACAGGGCGACGTTGCCGCCGCTCAGGACCAGAACGGTCCGGTCGCCGGGGGCCACCTCGACCAGGCCCGCCCGCAGCGCCGCCAGGGTCACCGCGGCGGCCGGCTCGACCAGCAGCTTCGTCGCGTCCACCAGGTCCGACCAGGCGGGGAGGATCGACTCCTCCGGCACCTCCACCACGTCGTCGACCAGCGCCCGGACGTGGGCCAGCGTGTGCCGTCCGGCGAACGGGGCGGCCAGGCCGTCGGCGACCGAGGCCGGTCGTACCGGCGGGGTGGGCGTGCCGGTGCGCAGGGCGTACGACATGGCGTTCGCGCCGTCCGGCTCCACCCCGACGATCCGGGTGGCGGGGAAGGCCTCCTTCACCGCCGCCGCGATACCGCTGATCAGGCCCCCGCCGCCGACCGGCACCAGCACCACGGCCGGGACCGGACCGTCGGCCAGCAACTCCCGGCCGATGGTGGCCTGGCCGGCGATCACGTCGGGGTCGTCGAAGGGTGGCAGCAGGTGGTAGCCGCGGTCGGCCGCGAGGCCCCGCGCGGTGTCCAGCAGGTCGTGGGTGAGGACCACCTCGGCGCCGAGCCGGCGGACCGTGTCGACCTTGGTGGGCACCGCGCCCGGCGGCATGCAGACCACGGTGGGCAGTGCGAAGGCTCGGCCGACGAAGGCCACCGCGATCGCGTGGTTGCCGGCGGAGAAGGCCACCAGCCCGGCCGGCATGCCCTCGCGTTCGGCGCGGGCGAGCAGCGCGTTCATCGCGCCCCGGGCCTTGAAGCTGCCGGTGTGCTGGAGGTTCTCCGCCTTCACCGAGATCCGGAGGCCCAGCTCCGCGCTGAGCGGGGGAGCCGCCAGCAGCGGGGTTCGGACCACCCGCCCGTCGAGGCGCTTCTCGGCCGCCGTGATCTCGTCGCCCGTCACCAGCCGCATGCGCATGAGCCTAGTGCGCCCGGACGCGGCGGCGTCCGGAGCACCGGGTCAGCCGGCCGCGGAGCTGGGCGGCAGGTCGGCCGGGGACACACCGGACTTCTGTCCAGCCCGACGGTGGACCGTGGCGAGGACGGCCCAGCGCTCCTCGGTACCGTGCCGCCATGATCGATGCACGCCGCGCGACCGTCGACGACGCCGCCGAGCTGGTCCGACTGCGCGGGCTGATGCTCGCGTCGATGGCGGGGACGGAACCGCCGCCGGGCCCGTGGCAGGACGCCGCGCGGGAGACCCTGCGGGAACGCCTGTGCGATCCCGACGAGCCGATGGCCGCGTTCGTGGTCGACGCGCCGGAGGCGCCGGGAACGCTGGCTGCCTGCGCCGTCGGCACGATCGAGCGGCGGCTCGGTGGTCCGGCCAATCCGAGCGGGCGGGTCGGCTACGTCTTCAACGTCTGCACCGACCCGCGCCACCGCCGACGCGGCTACTCCCGGGCCTGCATGACGGCGTTGCTGGACTGGTATCGCCGACGCGAGGTGCGCACGGTCGACCTGCGCACCTCCGAGCCGGGGCAGCCCCTCTACCGTTCGCTCGGCTTCCACCTCACCCGGGACCCGGCGATGCGGCTGGCGCTCCCGGCCGATCCGCTGGACTGACCGCCGGGTGCGGTGACTGTCCGGCGGGCCGGGGAGCGGACCGCTCCCCGGCCCAGCTGGTCAGCTGTCGGCGTAGCGGCGGGCGGCGGCGAGGGCGGCGCGCAGCCGTTCCGCGTCGACCGGGGCCGGTCGCTCCCAGTCGTTGGCCGGATCGGCCGAGTAGAGCGCGGCGTAGGCGGTGGTGTCGCGCTGGAAGCGCCACCCCTCGGCGAGCGCACCGACGTCCACCGCGTCGTACCCGAGTGAGTCGAGGAACGCGGTGACCGTGGCCTTGGCGGCCGCGTCGTCGCCCGCGACGGGCAGGGCGGTCCGGTCGGCCGCGCCGGCCGGCCGGGCCAGGGCGAGCAGGTGCCGGAAGTAGATGTTGTTGAAGCCCTTGACCACCCGCGACTCCGGCAGGTGCCGCTGCAGCAGCTCGCTGGTGGTGGTCGATTCGTCGTCCAGCTCCGGGAACCGCCCGTCCCGCTCCGGGTAGTAGTTGTTCGTGTCGATGACGATCTTGCCGGCGAGCGGCTCGACGGGCACCTCGCGGTAGGCCCGCAGCGGGATGGTGACCACCACCAGGTCGCCGGCCGCCGCCGCCTCGGCGGGGGTGGCCGCGCGGGCCTGGGGGCCCAGCTCGTCCACCAGCTCCTTGAGGGTCTCGGGTCCGCGAGAGTTGCTGAGCACCACGTCGTGACCGGCGGCGACCGCCAGTCGGGCCACGGTGCCGCCGATGTTGCCGCTGCCGATCAGTCCCACAGTTGTCATGTCCGTTGCCAACCCGGCGCCCGGCGGCGGCATTCCCGACCATCGCGGTTGGTTATCCGGCGGAGCCCCACCGGGGCCGCATTGGCGAAATCCTTCACGCCACAGCATACGACTGACGATGGTTTGTATCTATAAGTTTCTATGGGCATCTCTTGCGAATCGACGATCTTCCGCCGGGTGTCGATCTATTGATATCTATCTCGCACCACCACTTCCCACCCCCAGGAGTGCGACGTGCGGAGAACCCGTCTCGTAACCCTCGCCCTCAGCCTGGCGACGTCCCTCGGCGCCACGCTCGCCCTGGCCGTCCCGGCCCAGGCCGCCCCCACCGACCGGTACATCGCCCTCGGCGACTCGTACGCCTCCGGCGTGGGCGCCGGCAGCTACACCACCGAGAGTGGCTCCTGCCAGCGCAGTACCAACGCCTATCCCGCCCTCTACAACACCAACATCCACCCGGCCTCGTACCGCTCGGTGGCCTGCTCGGGCGCGCGCACCACGGACGTGGTCAACAGTCAGCTCGCCGCCCTCGGCTCGACGACCACGCTGGTCAGCGTCACGGTCGGCGGCAACGACGTCGGCTTCGCCAACATCATGACCACCTGCGTGCTCTACGGCACCACCGAGTGCGTGGCCGCCGTCCAGGCAGCCGAGGACAAGGCGCGCGCCGAGCTGTCCGGGCTGCTCGCCACCGTCTACAACGGAATCAAGAGCCGCGCCCCCGCAGCCCGGGTCGTGGTCGTCGGGTACCCGGTGTTCTACCAGCTGAACACGGTCTGTGTGGGGCTGAGCGACACCTCCCGGGCGAAGATCAACGAGGGTATCAACCTGGTCGACGACATCACCCGAAGCGCCGCCCTCGCCGCCGGCTTCACCTTCGCCGACGTCCGGCCGATCTTCGTCGGCCACCAGCTCTGCAGCTACGGCGAGAAGTGGCTGCACGCGTTGAACTACACCAACATCGGCATCTCGTACCACCCGACGACCGCCGGGCAGGCCGGCGGCTACTACCCGGTCTTCCGCGGCGCGGCCGGCTGACCGAGCTCCGTCCGGGACGGACCGGTCCCGTCCCGGACGCGAGCCCGGTTGTCGGACCCCGCGGTTACCTTCGGTCCTCCACACGAGAGTGAAAGCGGAGGATCGATGGGCACCTGGGCGGCGGGACCGTTCGACAACGACACGGCGGCGGACTGGTGCGGCGAACTGGACGACGCCGCGCCGGAGCGGCGCCCGGCGCTGGTGGAACAGGCCCTGCGGGCCGTCCTCGACGAGCCCGGCTACCTGGACTCCGACCTCGCCGTCGAGGCGGTGGCCGCGGCCGCCGTCATCGCCGCCCACCTGCCGGGCGCCGCGGCCGTCGACTCGCCGTACGCGCCGGACTTCCTCACCGGGGGCGGGCGGGCGGACCTGCCGGAACGGTTCCGGCCGGTGGCCGTCCAGGCGCTCGACCGGGTGGTGGCCGACGAGTCGGAGCTGGCCGACCTCTGGGCCGAGGCGGGCGAGCCGAACGAGTTCCTCGCCGAGCTCGCCACCCTCCGGGCCGCCCTGGCGGCCTGAGCGCCTGGTCCGGGTCGAACCCGGCGCCCGCCGCTTTCACCCTCACGGCCGGCGCCGCGGCTGGCCTGACCCGACCTGACCGACGAGTCCGGGGCGCGGCGTCGCCCCGGACTCGTTCCCGTTCCGCTCATCCGACCCGGCCGGTGGCCCCCGCCGTGGTCGCCGACGTCAGGCCGGGAGGACCTTCTCGACGGTGGCGCGCAGTTCGGGGGCGTCGGGGGTCACCGTCGGGGCGAACCGGGCCGCCACCGTGCCGTCCGGGGCGACCAGGAACTTCTCGAAGTTCCACCGCACGTCGCCGGTGTGGCCCTCGGCGTCCGGGGTGGACACCAGCTCGGCGTAGAGCGGGTGCCGGTCCGGGCCGTTGACGTCGACCTTCTCCGTGAGCGGGAACGTCACGCCGTAGTTGACCTGGCAGAACTCGTCGATCTCGGCGGCCGTGCCGGACTCCTGGCCGCCGAACTGGTTGCACGGCACCCCGAGCACCGTCAGCCCCCGGTCGGCGTACTCGTCGGCGAGGGCCTGCAGGCCGGCGTACTGGGGGGTCAGCCCGCACCGGGAGGCCACGTTGACCACCAGCAGGGCGCGGCCCCGGTACCGCGCGAGGTCGGCGGGGCCGCCGGTGAGGGCGTCGATCTGGACGTCGAAAACGGTCATGCCGCCGAGGCTACGCGCTCCCCGGACCGGCGCGGCGAGGGCCGTAGAAATCGATGTATGCACATCTTGACGAAGTGATGACGGCGTGAGTAGCGTCTCAGCATTCAATCTGGAAAGTTTCCTAACTGTTTGGGGAGACGCCACATGAAGAGATCGCTCCGCCGGGCCCTCTGGGCCGGTGCCGTGGTCGCGCTCGCGGTCGCGACGGTGCCGATGGCCACCGCCTCCGCCGCCGCCAGCGTGACCGCCACGTTCGCCAAGGTGCAGGACTGGGGGACCGGTCACGAGACGAAGGTGACCGTCACCAACGGCACCAGCGCCAGCGTCGACACCTGGCGCATCGAGTTCGACCTGCCCTCGGGCACCACGATCAGCACCTTCTGGGACGCCGACGTCACCAGCAGCGGCAACCACTACGTCGCGGTCAAGAAGAGCTGGGCCGGCCCGCTCGCCCCGGGGGCCAGCTTCAGCTGGGGCTACAACGGCACCGGCCCGTACGCCGGGCCGCTGAACTGCACCGTCAACGGCGCGTCCTGCGCCGGCGGCGGCACGCCGCCCACCACCGCGCCACCCACCACCACCCCGCCGACCACCACGCCCCCCACCACCACGCCTCCGACCACGACGCCACCGACCACCACGCCACCGACCACGACCCCGCCCAGCGGGGACAAGAAGGTGGTCGGCTACTTCGCCGAGTGGGGCGTCTACGCCCGGAACTACCACGTCAAGAACATCCACACCAGTGGGTCCGCCGCCAAGCTCACCCACATCCTGTACGCCTTCGGCAACACCACCGGCGGCCGGTGCAGCATCGGGGACAGCTACGCCGACTACGACAAGGCGTACACCGCGGCGGACAGTGTGGACGGCGTCGCCGACACCTGGGACCAGCCGCTGCGCGGCAGCTTCAACCAGCTCCGGAAGCTGAAGAAGATGTACCCGCACCTGAAGGTGATCTGGTCCTTCGGCGGCTGGACCTGGTCGGCCGGCTTCACCCAGGCCGCGCAGAACCCGGCCGCGTTCGCCGACTCCTGCTACGCCCTGGTCAAGGACCCGCGCTGGGCGGACGTCTTCGACGGCATCGACATCGACTGGGAGTACCCCAACGCCTGCGGCCTCCAGTGCGACAGCAGCGGCCCGAACGCCTTCAAGAACGTCATCGGCGCGCTGCGGGCCAAGTTCGGCTCGTCGGCGCTGGTCACCGCGGCGATCACCGCCGACGGCAGCACCGGTGGCAAGATCGACGCCACCGACTACGCCGGCGCCGCACCGAACCTGAACTGGCTCATGCCGATGACGTACGACTACTTCGGCGCCTTCAACGCGCAAGGTCCCACCGCCCCGCACTCCCCGCTCTACTCGTACGCCGGGATCCCGCAGCAGGGCTTCTGGGCGGACGCCGCGATCCAGAAACTCAAGAGCAAGGGCGTACCCGCGAACAAGCTGCTGCTCGGCATCGGCTTCTACGGCCGCGGCTGGACCGGGGTCACTCAGACCGCCCCGGGCGGCAGCGCCACCGGCCCCGCCCCGGGCACCTACGAACAGGGCATCGAGGACTACAAGGTGCTGAAGAACAGCTGCCCGGCCACCGGCACCGTCGCCGGCACCGCCTACGCCAAGTGCGGCAGCAACTGGTGGAGCTACGACACCCCGTCCACCGTCGGCGGCAAGATGACGTACGCGAAGAACCAGGGCCTCGGTGGCGCCTTCTTCTGGGAGCTCTCCGGTGACACCGGCAACGGCGAGCTGATCGGCGCCATCAAGGGCGGTCTCGGCTGAGCCGAGCGCCGACGCATCACCCACACGGCGGGGAGGGACCAGCACCGGTCCCTCCCCGCCGGGGCGCTGCACACCAGTGGCCGTCGGGGATGAGCTGCCGGTGCCGCCCGGCCGCGTTGGCGATGTTCACCTCGTTCCAGTCGTAGAGCGCCTGGGTGCCACCGGCCGCCACCGCCGCCCGGCAGGCGTCGGAGTCCGGCGACTCCGGGCCCTCCAGGAAGCAGGCGTACGTCCGGCTGACCCGTGACTGCGTGCTGCCGTGCGCGCCGGCCTGGCTGACCAGCGCCAGCGAGGCCAGGATAGGGATGCCGCCAAGTGCGGCGACGCTGATTCCGTAAGGAAAGTTAACTAAAAGTCTTGAGCGGAGCGGGCATGACATGCAAGTGAGCCGATGTGACACACTCGCCGCTCGGCATGTCCCGATGTCCGCGCCGATGGAAGGGGACCGATGGGCCTGACGCACCTGAGGGTGGCGAGCGTCGTCGCCCTGCTCGCGCTCCTGCCGCTCAGCCTGGCCGGCTGCGGCTTCGGCGGGGACGACGAGGCCCGGGCCCCGGCGACCGGGGCGCAGCGCGCGCCGGCCGAGGAGGCCGCCGCCAAGTCCCGGGAACGGGTGCAGGCGTACCTCGACGCGATGGCGGCCAAGGACACCGACGCCGGCCGCAGCCAGCTCTGCGCCCCCATGCAGAAGCCCTTCGACGCCGCGGCCACCGGCCCGAACGGCGACTTCGCCGACCACTTCACCGTCCCGCAGGCCACCATCACCGACGTCCGGTCCAGCCCGCACGGGCAGGAGGTCAGCACTGCGGTCACCGTCACCGTCGGCAGCCGCAAGGCCACCCGGCCGCTGCTGTTCACCGTCACCCGTGGCGGCGCCGACTGGTGTATCTCCGCCGAGGTCCCGGGCGGCAACACCCCAGAGCCGGCCATCACTCCCTGACCGGTCACCGGCGTTGACCTGCCGGTGTCGGTCATCTCTCAACTGCCGGAACCGTCCCCCTCGGCGGCGAGCCGCCCCGACGGTCGCCGTACGCTTTCTGTCATGCGCCATGAGTGGCATCAGCTGAGTCACCCCGCGGTGGGCAGCCCGGGCCTGCAGACCAGTCGTCCGACCGTCGACTCCGCCGAGGACGCGGCCCTCGGGCTGGACCGCTGGCGGGAGCTTCCCCGGACGCAGACCCCGCCCTGGCCGGACCAGGCCAAGGTCGCCGAGGTCGGCAAGGTGCTCGACACCGTGCCGTCGGTCGTCGCGCCCTACGAGGTCGACCAGCTCCGGCAGCGGCTCGCGCTGGTCTGCGAGGGCAAGGCGTTCCTGCTCCAGGGCGGCGACTGCGCCGAGACCTTCGCCGACAACACCGAGAGCCACCTGCTGGCCAACGCCCGCACGCTGCTCCAGATGGCGATCGTGCTGACGTACGGCGCGTCGCTGCCGGTGGTCAAGGTGGCCCGGGTCGCCGGCCAGTACACCAAGCCCCGCTCGCTGCCGACCGACGCCCGCGGCCTGCCGGCCTACCGCGGCGACATGATCAACTCGCTGGAGGCCACGCCGGAGGCGCGGGTCGCCGACCCGCAGCGGATGATCCGGGCGTACGCGAACTCGGCGGCGGCGATGAACATGCTGCGGGCGTACCTGGCCGGCGGGCTGGCCGACCTGCACGCCGTGCACGACTGGAACAAGGGCTTCGTCAAGAACTCCCCGGCCGGCGAGCGCTACGAGGCGATCGCCCGGGAGATCGACCGGGCGCTGGCCTTCATCCGGGCCTGCGGGATGACCGACGACGAGGCGCTGCGCACGGTCACCCTCTACTGCTCGCACGAGGCCCTCGCCCTGGAGTACGACCGGGCGCTCACCCGGGTCTCCGGGGAGCGGGCGTACGGCCTGTCCGGGCACTTCCTCTGGATCGGCGAGCGGACCCGGCAGCTCGACGGGGCGCACATCGACTTCATCTCCCGGATCGCCAACCCGATCGGGGTCAAGCTCGGCCCGACCACCACCCCGGACGAGGCGATCGAGCTCTGCGAGAAGCTCAACCCGGACAACATCCCCGGCCGGCTGACCCTGATCAGCCGGATGGGCAACCACCGGGTCCGGGACGCCCTGCCGCCGATCGTCGCCAAGGTCACCGCGGCCGGCGCCAAGGTGGTCTGGCAGTGCGACCCGATGCACGGCAACACCCACGAGTCCTCGAACGGCTACAAGACCCGGCACTTCGACCGGATCGTCGACGAGGTGCTCGGCTACTTCGAGGTGCACCGCGGCCTGGAGACCCACCCGGGCGGCCTGCACGTCGAGCTGACCGGCGAGGACGTCACCGAGTGCCTCGGCGGCGCCCAGGGCATCGAGGACCTCGACCTGCCCGACCGGTACGAAACCGCCTGCGACCCGCGACTGAACACCCAGCAGTCGCTGGAGCTGGCCTTCCTGGTGGCGGAGATGCTGCGTGGCTGACAATGTGATCGATCTGCGGTCCGACACGGTGACCCGGCCCACCGCCGGGATGCGCGAGGCGATGGCCACCGCCGAGGTCGGTGACGACGTCTACGGCGAGGACCCGACCGTCGCCGCGTTGGAGGCCGAGGTCGCCGCGCTCTTCGGGCACGAGGCGGCACTGTTCGCTCCGAGCGGCTCGATGGCCAACCAGATCGCCCTCCAGCTCGTCGTCCCGCCCGGGGACGAGCTGCTCTGCGACGCCGACGCGCACGTCGTCACGTACGAGATCGGGGCGGCGGCCGCGTACGGCGGAATCTCGTCGCGGACCTGGCCGGCGGTCGGCGCGGAGATCGACCCGGAGGTGGTCGCCGGCATGGTCCGGCCCGACGGCTACTTCGCCGTGCCCACCCGGGCGATCGCGGTCGAGCAGACCCACAACCGCCGTGGCGGCGGGGTGATCCCGCTGGCCACCCTGCGCGAGCTGCGCCGGGTCGCCGACGACAACGGCCTCGCCCTGCACTGCGACGGCGCCCGGATCTGGCACGCGCACGTCGCCGACGGCGTGCCGCTGGCCGAGTACGGCGCGCTCTTCGACACGCTGTCGGTCTGCCTCTCCAAGGGCCTCGGCGCGCCGGTCGGCTCCCTCGTCGTCGGCAGCGCCGAGAAGATCGCCCGGGCCCGGTTCGTCCGCAAGCGGATGGGCGGCGGGATGCGGCAGGTCGGCGTCCTCGCCGCCGCCGGCCGGTACGCCCTGGCCCACCACGTCGACCGGCTCGCCGAGGACCACGCCAAGGCGGCCCGGCTGGCCGAGGCGGTGGCCCCGTTCGGTGTGCTCGCCACCGCCGTGCGGACCAACATCGTCCCGCTGGACCTCACCAAGCACCCGCTCGACGCGAAGGCCCTCGCGGCCGCCGCCCGCGCCGAGGGCGTGCTGATCTCGGTGCTCGGCCCGCGCACCGCCCGCCTGGTCACCCACCTGGACGTCGACGACGCGGCGGTCGACCGCGCGGCGACCGTGCTCACCCGCGTCCTGCGCGGCTGACCCGCCCCACCTTGCCCTGTTCCCCGGGCCGGGGCGGGGGTCAGGGGTGGAGGCGCTTGAGGTTGGCGATGTCGGCCGCGTGTCCCTCGTGCTTCTCCGTGGGGGTCTCCACCACGATCGGGATGCCCGCGGTTGCCGGGTGGCGCATCAGCTCGGCGAACGCCGGCTCGCCGATGGTGCCCTTGCCGATGTTCTCGTGCCGGTCCCGGGTCGAGCCGCACAGGTCCTTCGAGTCGTTGGCGTGCACCAGCTTCAGCCGGCCCGGCCCGACCGTCGCCACCAGGGCGTCCAGCGCCGCGGTCATGCCGCCCTCGGCGGCCAGGTCGTGCCCGGCCGCCCAGGCGTGGCAGGTGTCGAAGCAGACCCCCAGCCCCGGGTGCCGGTCCACCGCGTCCAGGTAGGGGCCGAGCTGTTCCACCCGGGAGGCCAGCGACCGGCCCCCGCCCGCGCTCGGCTCGACCAGCAGCATCGGGCCGCCCATCGCCGCCGCATCGTCCAACAGCGGCAGCAGCGTCTCCCGGACCTGCCGCATCGCCGCCTCCGCGTGCCCGGCGTCCACCGCGCTGCCCGCGTGGAACACCACGCCCCGGGCGCCGATCGCCGCCCCCCGGCGCAGCGCGTGCGCCAGGGTCTGCGCCGACTTCTCGACCGTCGCCGGGGTGGGGGAGCCGAGGTTCACCAGCAGGGAAGCGTGGATGTAGACCGGCACGCCGCGCTCGGCGCAGCCGTCGCGGAACAGCGCGTCCTGGGCCGGGTCACCCGCGGGCAGCGCCCAGCCCCGGGAGTTCGAGACGTAGACCTGCACCACCTCGGAGCCGGCCGCCTCGACGTACGGCAGGGCAGCCTTCGCCAGACCGCCGGAGGTGGGGGTGTGCGAGCCGATCGGCCGGTGCGCGTTCACAGGCAGGTGATCGTGACCGGGGTGCCCGGAGGCACCTGCGAATTCTCGCCCGGGTTCTGGAAGCGGGCCACGCCGTTCGGGTTGAGCTGGATGTTGGTCGGGAAGCCCTGGCTCTCCAGCACCTGCTTCGCCTGCTGACAGGGCAGGTCGATCACCCGGGGGACGACGACCGCCGGCGGGCCCTTGCTGATCTCCAGCTTGACCTGGGCGCCCTTCTCCACACCGGCGCCGTCCGCCGGGCTCTGGCCGAGGACCTCGTCCTTCGGCTTGTCCGAGTCCTTGTACGTCTCCACCGGGGTCAACCCGAGCTGCGCCAGCGTCGTTCGGGCCTCGTTGATGTTCTTGCCGACCAGGTTCGGCACCGAGACCGGCGCCTTGCCCTTGCTCAGCACGACGGTGACCTTGCTGCCGGGCTTGACCACCGTGCCCACCTTCGGGTCGGTGGTCACCACCACCCCGGTGGGCAGGTTGTCGTCGTACCGGGCGGCGCCCTTGGCCACCACCAGCTTGGCGTCGGTCAGCTCCGCCTGGGCCAGCTCGAAGTCCTTGCCCACCACGTCGGGCACCGGCAGCCGTTCCGGCCCCAACGACAGGGTGAGCCTGATCGTGCCGCCCTTGACGATCCGGGTCGCGGAGACCGGGTCCTGGCCGAGCACGCTGTCCTTGGGCGCCTTCTCGTCGTACCGCGGCTCCGCGTAGGCGAGGGTGAAGCCGGCCCGGGCGGCCCGCGCCTCCGCGTCCGCCTTGCTCAGGCTCACCAACTGCGGGGCGACCGTGTACCGCCCCACCCCGAACCACCAGCCGCCGACGGCGGCCACCAGGCCGAGCACCACGGCCGCCGCGGCGATCGCCAGCCGGCCGCGGGGCGAGCCCATGACGCGGGTACGCAGCCCGGCCAGCCGGGCACCCACGTCGGCGTCCTCCGGCGCGGCCCGGCGGCGGTGCGAGCGCTGCCCGCCACCCTCGGGCAGCCGGGCCCAGGCGGGCCGCTCCGCGGGGCGGACGGCGGCCACCGCCATGGTCGGCTGGGACATCGGCGTCGTGTCGTCGCCGAGCCGCCGCAGCACGGCGGTGTGCGAGTTCGCGTTGCCCAGGTCGTCCCGGGCCACCTGGACCTCGGCCAGCAGCGCGCCGGCGTCGGCCGGCCGGGCCCCCGGATCCCGCCGGGTGGCGCGGGCGACCAGGTCGTCGAGCACCCGGGGCAGGCCGGGCACCAGCGTCGACGGGGCCGGCACGTCCCGGTCGACGTGCTGCCAGGCCACGTCCACCGGCCGGTCGCCGTCGTACGGGACCCGGCCGGTGAGCATCTCGAACAGCACGATCCCGGCCGAGTAGACGTCGGTGCGGGTGTCCGCGCGCCCCTCGGTGACCAGCTCCGGGGCGACGTACGCCACGGTGGCCATCAGCTGGTTGCCGTTCTCCTCCTCGGCGCTCGCCTCGACCGCCCGGGCCAGCCCGAAGTCGGCCACCTTGACGACGCTGTCCACCAGGTTGGCCGGGCCGCCGGTGGGCGCCTCGGCGACCAGCACGTTCTCCGGCTTGACGTCCCGGTGCACCAGGCCGGCCCGGTGGGCGGCGGCGATCGCGGCGAGCATCTGCTCGGCGATGGCCAGCGCCTCGTCCGGGTTGAGCCGGCGCCGCTCGGCGAGGACGTCGCGCAGGGTGCGGCCGCGGACGTACTCCATGACCAGGTAGGGGAGTCCGCCGTGGGTGCCCTGGTCGTAGACCGCGACCACGTTCGGGTGGGTCAGCCGGGCGATGGTCTTCGCCTCGTCGGTGAACCGCGCCACGAAGCCCGCCATCCGGGCCCGGGCCTCGGGGGCCTGGGTCGGATGAATGATCTTGACCGCCACGGTGCGCTCGAGGCGCTCGTCCGTGGCGGTGTACACGGTCGCCATGCCGCCGCGGGCCACGCGACCGCGAATGCGGTAGCGCCCGTCGATCAGCGAGCCCAGCAACGTGTCGGCGACCTGTGTGTCCATCGGCAGGCAGTCTATGTGTCGGGAGGGTGAAGGTTGAACAGGATGCTACAGCCGGGTTCCGACCTGCCCTGTCCCGCCGCGCTCGCCCCGCCCGCCGGGCGCCCGGCCGCCGCGTCGGACGGGGGTGCCGTTGCCGGGTCCGCACCGGGCACGTGGCAGGGTGGTCGGGTGACCGATTCCGTACCCGCCGACCAGGCCGCCACCGGCGCGGACCTGCCCGGACCGACCGACCCGGCCGCCTGGCTGACCCTGCCGGACGTCGCCGAACGGCTCGACCTGTCGATCAGCAAGGTCCACCAGATGATCCGGGACCGCGAACTTCTCGCGGTACGCCGCGACGGCGTCCGCCGGATCCCCGCCGACCTGGTGGCCAACCGCACCGTGCTCAAGCACCTGCCCGGCGTGCTCAACCTGCTCGCCGACGCCGGCTACGACGACGAGGCGGCGCTGCGCTGGCTCTACGAGGAGGATTCCACCCTCCCCGGGACCCCCGCCGTCGCCCTCGGCGGTGACCTGGCCCGCGAGGTCAAGCGCCGCGCCCAGGCCCTCGGCTTCTGACCCACCCCCGGCCCGGCCCCGGAGCGGGGCCGGGCCGGGCGCGGTGGGCGGGCCGGGGGCGGTGGGCGGGTCAGTCGGTGCGGCGGGTGGCGGCGATGGCGAGGTCGACGAGGGCCTGCCGGGCCTCGGTGTCCAGGTCGACCGTGGTGAGGGCGGCCAGGGCGCTCTCGGTCAGTGCGCCGATCCGCTGTTCGGTGCGGGCCAGCGCGCCGCTGTCGGTGATCAGTTCGCGCAGCCGGGCCACCCCGGCGCCGCCGAGCCCGGGGTCGCCGAGGCCGCCGAGCAGCAGCTCCCGGCCGGCGTCGTCGAGCGCCTCCAGGGCCGCCGCCACCAGGTAGGTCCGCTTCCCCTCGCGCAGGTCGTCGCCGGCCGGCTTGCCGGTCTGCGCCGGATCCCCGAAGACTCCCAGCACGTCGTCGCGGAGCTGGAACGCCTCGCCCAACGGCAGCCCGTACGCCGAGTACGCCGACCGCACCTCCGCCGGCGCGTCGGCCAGCGCGGCCCCGAGCAGCAGCGGCCGCTCGACCGTGTACTTCGCCGACTTGTAGCGGGCGACCTTGCCGGCCCGCTCCAGCGAGGTGTCCCCGGTCGCCTGGGTCAGCACGTCGAGGTACTGCCCGACGGTGACCTCGGTGCGCATCTCGTCGAAGACCGGCCGGGCCCGGGCCACCGTGCGCGGGTCGAGGCCGGCGGAGTGCAGCAGTTCGTCGGACCAGACCAGGCAGAGGTCGCCGAGGAGGATCGCGGCCGCGTCGCCGAACCCGTCCGGGTCGCCGCCCCAGCCGGCGGAGCGGTGCCGGGCGGCGAACCGCCGGTGCACCGCCGGCTCGCCGCGCCGGGTGTCCGAGCGGTCCATCAGGTCGTCGTGGATCAAGGCGCTGGCCTGCACGAACTCCAGCGCGGCGAGGGTGGTCACCACCTGGTCGGAGTCGACGCCCCCAGCACCCCGGTAACCCCAGTAGGCGAAGGCCGGCCGCAGCCGCTTCCCACCGCCCAGCACGAACGCCTCGATCGCCTCGGCGACCGGGGCGAGGGCGTCGTCGACACCGGTCATCCAGACGCGCTGGCCGGTGAGGAACTCGGTCAGGGCCTTGTCGATCCGCTGACGCAGGCCGGCGCGGTCGACGGGGGAAACGGAAGCAGCGTGGGTCACGCCCCGACGCTAGCCGGTCCCCGCTGGTCGCGTCGTGCCGCCATGTCGGCGCGCCGCGCGGCGCGCCGACATGGGCGGTCGGACGCGGGCCGGTCCGGGTGCGGCCGCCGCCCCGACCGGCAGGTTCGCCTGCGAAGACCTGACGAAGCTCAACCCGAACGATGCGGACGTACGCGCCCTCTACACACGGTTCATCGGATGGCCCGACAGGTTCCGTAGGCGCGACTGATGAACAGCCCAGGCAGCAGGACCCCAGCGGGTGGCCGCTGGGGTCCCTTTATGCGCTGGTCGAGCATGCTCGATGTCCGTAACGTCGAGGGCCGCTGTAGCACTCGCATCACGGTGGGGAAGCACCCGGGTACGACGCTCCGCCGCGCCGTGCTCGCAGGCTGGGAAGCTCCTGGGTACGACGTGCGCCGACCGATAGAGTCGGTACGTGGCGCTCGGTCTCCCCTCGGTCCTCCCGAATCCCCAGCCGGCGATCGGGGAGCTGATCCGTGCCGGTCAGCCGACCTTCTCCTTCGAGTTCTTCCCGCCCAAGACGGAGCAGGGGGAGCGGCTGCTCTGGCAGGCGATCCGCGAGCTGGAGTCGCTGCGCCCCTCGTTCGTGTCGATCACCTACGGCGCCGGCGGGTCGACCCGGGACACCACGGTCGCGGTGACCGAGCGGATCGCCACCGAGACCACCCTGCTGCCGATGGCGCACCTGACCGCGGTCAACCACTCCGTCGCCGAGTTGCGGCACGTCATCGGCCGGCTGGCCGGGGTCGGGGTGCGCAACGTGCTCGCCGTGCGGGGCGACCCGCCCGGCAACCCGGGCGGGGAGTGGGTGCCCCACCCGCAGGGCGTGCACTACGCCGAGGACCTCGTCCGGCTGGTCCGCGACGCCGGTGACTTCAGCGTCGGGGTGGCCGCCTTCCCGTACAAGCACCCGCGCTCGCCCGACGTGGCCAGCGACACCGCGCACTTCGTCCGCAAGTGCCAGGCGGGGGCCGAGTTCGCCATCACCCAGATGTTCTTCGACGCCGACGACTACCTGCGGCTGCGGGACCGGGTCTCGGCGGCCGGCTGCGACACCCCGATCCTGGCCGGGGTGATGCCGGTTACCCAGATCGGCACCATCGAGCGGTCCGTGCAGCTCTCCGGGGCGCCGTTCCCGCCCGCGCTGGCGGACCGGTTCGAGCGGGTCGCCGACGATCCGGAGGCGGTCCGCCGGCTCGGCATCGAGCAGGCCAGCGAGATGTGCGCGAAGCTGCTCGACGAGGGCGTGCCGGGGATCCACTTCATCACCCTCAATCGGTCCACCGCCACCCGCGAGGTCTGGCAGCACCTCCGGTCCAACGCTCGGGTGTGACCACCCGTCCGCCGACACCAGCACCGCCCTTCTACGGTTGACCCGTGGTGGGTACACAGCTGAACTGGGACCAGTACGCGACGGCGTGGGCGCGGCTGCACGGCGGGTTCGACCCCCGGGTGGCGGCGCCGGTGGTCCGCGCCTGGCTGCGCTTCGCCTACCACGTCGGGTACGTGCTGGGCCGGCTGCGGGTCGGCCCGACCCCGGTCACCGTGGTCGGGGTGCTGCTCTGCTTCTGCGTCCCGCTCCTCGTCGGCCGGTCGGGGGACGGGCCGTTCCTGGGGGCGCTGTTCGTGCTGCTCGCCGCGGTGGCGGACAGCGTCGACGGTGCGGTCGCGGTGGCGACCAACCGGACCACCCGGCTCGGCTACGTCTACGACTCGGTCGCCGACCGGCTGGGCGAGGCCGCCTGGCTGACCGCGTTCTGGCTGATCGGCGCGCCGGGCGCGCTGGTCGCCGCCGCCGGTGGCCTCTCCTGGCTGCACGAGTACGTCCGGGCCCGGGCGGTCTCCGCCGGCATGCGGGAAATCGGTGCGGTGACCGTGGGGGAGCGCCCCACCCGGGTCTGCGTGGCGCTGGTCGGGCTGCTGGTCTCCGGGTTGACCGGGCTGATCGACGTGGATCTCATCGCCGGCACGATCACGATGGCCACCACGGTGTGGGTGCTGCTGGCCGGCTTCGGCCTGGGGCAGCTCCTCTCCGCCGTCCGCCGCGCCCTGATCGACGCCGGCTGACCCGGCCGCACGGCTACCAGGCGGGGCCGATCTGGTCGGCGACGATCTGGGCGGACATGGTGACCATGGGCAGGCCGCCGCCGGGGTGGCTGGAGCCGCCGACCAGCCAGAGCCCGTGGGCCGGTCCCCGGTTGGCGGGGCGGAGCAGCCCGCCCGCAGTGCCGTAGATCGTTCCGCCCGGGGCGCCGGTCGCCGCGTCCAGGTCGGCCGGGGTACGGATCTCCCGGAACACCAGCCGGTCCCGCACGTCCACGCCCCGCTCGGCGAGCACGTCGAGGATCCGGTCGGCGTACGCCTCGGCGAGCCCCGGCCGGCGCCAGTCGACCGCGCCCGGGGCGGTGCCGTGCCGGGCGGCGTTGACCAGCACGAACCACGCCTCGTGCCCGTCCGGGCGGACCATCGGGTCGTCGGCGACGGTGACGAAGACGGTCGGGTCGACCGCCGGCCGGGCCCGGATCCCGCGCCCCGGGTCGCCGAAGACCGCGTCGAACTCGGCGTCGTGGTCGCGGGGGAAGAAGACGTTGTGGTGGGCCAGCCCGGAGTCGCCGCGTACGCCGAGCAGCAGCACGAAGCCGGCCAGGCTGCGGTCGGTCAGCCCGGCCAGCCGGCGGGGGTTGGGCAGCAGGTCCCGGTAGACGGTGAGCGCGTCGACGTTGGCCACCACCACGTCGGCGGGGACGGGCGCGGCGACACCGGCGAGACGTACGCCGTGGACCCGGCCACCCGTGGCGTCGATCCGGGTGACCGTGGCGCCGGTCTGCACGACCACGCCGAGGTCCAGGCAGCGGGAGAGCAGCGCGTCCGCGAGGGTGCCCAGCCCGCCGCGCAGGTACCAGCCGCCGAAGGTCAGCTCGGCGTAGGGGACGGCGACCAGCGCGGCCGGGGCCCGGCGCGGGTCGGCGCCGGTGTAGGTGGCGTACCGGTCGAGCAGCATCCGCAGCCGCGGGTCGGACAGGTGCTTGCGGCCCAGCCCGCGCAGGGTGCGGCCGGGCCCGATGGCGGCCAGGTCGCCCAGCCGCCAGGCCAGCGCGGCCAGGTCGCGGGGGGAGTCGACGGCGCGGCGCAGGATGTCCCGGTGCGACGCCTCCCAGACCCGGGCGGCGCGCCGCCAGAGCCGCTGCCAGTCGGCGGCGGCCCGGTCGTCGAGGGCGGCGCCGATCCGGGCGGCGAACTCGACCGGGTCGGCGCAGGAGTCCAGGGTGGGCCCGTCGCCGGGAAAGACGTGCCGGACGATCGGTTCCAGCGGCGTCAGGTCGAGGTACTCGTCGAGCTTGGCCCCGGTCGCCTCGAACAGGTCGTGGAAGACCTGGGGCAGGGTGAGCAGGCTCGGCCCGGTGTCGAAGTGGAACGACCCCGCCGGGGTGTCGTGGACGTACCGGCCGAGCTTGCCGCCGACGGTGTCGGCCCGCTCGAAGACGGTGACCTCGTGCCCGGTGACGGCCAGCCGGGCGGCGGTGGCGAGGCCACCCACGCCGGCGCCGATGACCACGATCCGCGCCATGCCGCGCCTCCTAGCTGACCGGGCGGCCCCGCCAGGACAGCCGGCGCCGCTTCCGCAGATGGTACGACCGAAATGTCAGCCAACCGAGGACCCCGACCGACACGGGGTGTGCCAGCGCGTCGGGCCAGGCCCGCCCGCCGGTGGCCCGGGCGCTGGCCGCCCGCCCGGCGACGCCGAGCAGGTAGGCGAGGACCGCGAGGGCGGCCACCGCCGGCGCGCCGGCCAACACCGCTCCCACCGCGACCAGCGGGGGAGCGGTGTAGAGCAGGAGCAGCACGGTCACCACCGCGGCCGCCGCGAGCGGGTGGCCGAAGGAGGCCCAGAGCGACTTGGTGTAGCCGTCGCGCAGCTGTGGCCAGGTTTCGTACATCCGGCAGGCGGCCAGCTTCGAGCCGTCGGCGAGGGCGATCCGGCCGCCGGAGCGTTTCACCGCCCGGGCCAGCTCGATGTCCTCGAGGACCTTGTCGGCGACCGCCGCGTGCCCACCGGCCCGCAGGTAGCCGGCCCTGTCGACGACGAGGAACTGCCCGCCGGCCGCCGCGAGGGAGGGCCGCGGCGAGCGTTCCATCGCGCGCAGCGGCAGGAAGGTCAGCCACAGCCACTGCAGCAGCGGCTGCACCAGCCGGTCGGCCGCCGTCCGCACCAGGATCCGGGGGTACGGCGACAGCAGCGCCGCCCGGGCCGCGCGCAACTCGGTGACCGCGGCCGCGACGGCGTACGGGGCGAGCGCCACGTCGGCGTCGACGAAGGCCAGGACGGTGGCGGCCGGGTCGGTCCGGGTGGCGAGCTGCCAGCAGGCGTGCGGCTTGCCCAGCCAGCCGGGCGGCGGGGCGACCCCGGCGAGCAGGGTGAGTCGCGGGTCGTCACCGGCCACCACGCGGACCACGTCGGCGGTGCCGTCGGTGGACCCGTCGTCGAGCACCACGATCCGCAGGTCGGGCACGCCCCGCTGGGCGAGCAGCGCGCGCAGGCACGGCGCCACCCGGTCGGCCTCGTCGCGCAGCGGCAGCAGCACCGCCACCGGTTCGGTCACCTCGACCGGACCGGCGTCGGGGCGGCGCAGCCAGCGGGCGCCGTTGACCCAGGTGTGCGCAGTGAGCGCGGCGACCGTGAGGACGAGCGCGACGACGGCGGTCATGCCGCCGCGTCGACGCCGGGGCGTGGCGCCGGGTGCGGCTGCCGGCGGTCGGCGCCGTCGCGCCGAGCGCGCCGGAGCGTCACCGCCAGGGGCACGGCGGTCACCGCCATGCCGACCGCGCCCCAGACCGCCGAGGCGGGCAGCCGGAGGAAGACGGCGTGGGCCAGCACGCTGGAGAAGTACGTCCACAGGTAGAGCGCGAACATCGGCGCGTCCCGCCCGTCGGCGCGGTCGGCGGTGGCCCCGGCGAGGGGGCGCAGCGCGGCCGTCAGCAGCACCGCGAAGAGCAGCCAGCCGAGGTAGTTGCTGACCGGGATGCCGGGCAGCCCGGGCAGCGCCGGGGTGGCGTCCCGCCACACCCAGTACCCCTCGGCCACCATCTGCGGGTCGAGGAAGAGGTCCCAGGTGGCCAGCCCGATCGCGGCCAGCGCGATCCGCCCGGGTCGGGACGGGGTGAGCCGGACCGCGGCCAGCCAGGCCGGCCAGGCCATCCAGGTCCAGGCGAGCGGGATGATCAGCGGCACCCCGGCCAGCTTCGGCCCCAGCTCCCCGGAGTAGTCGTAGCTGCCGAACGGGACGCTGGTGGCCACTCCGACCGCCTCGATCGCGAACCCGCCGCCGGTGGCCACCGCGATCAGCGCCCCCGCCGTCCGCGCGCCCCGGGACAGCAGCGCGTGGCCGACGGAGAGCAGCCAGCCGAGCACGACGGTGGCCACGGTCAGCCCGGCCCGGGTCGCGCCGCCGGTGAGCGGGTAGCAGATCTGGGCGAGGACCAGGACGACCAGCAGCGCCCAGGGCAGTCGCCGCCGGATCACGGCGCGGGTGGGCCGGGCGCGGCGCGGGGGCCTGGCGGGGGCAGCGGCAGGTCCCGGCCGAGCACGCCGAACGCCCGCTCGTCGCCGGGAAAATGGAAGTGGCGCAGGATGTCGACGAAGCCGAACCGGCGGTACAGCCGCCACGCCCGGGACTTCTGTTCGTCGGCCTCCGGCGTGGAGAGCAGGGTGGTCGTCCCCTCCGCCATGCTGAGCAGGGCGCGCAGCTGGCCGGCGCCCAGGCCGTGCCCCTGCGCGGGCGGCCGGACGTGCAGCTCCACCACCTCGAAGCAGTGGGTCAGCCACCGGCGCCGGGCGTCGGCGTCCAGCGCCCGGTGCACCTGGTCGTGCCACCACTGGCCGGCGGCGCCGAGGTAGCCGTACCCGAAGCCGGCCAGGTGGCCCTCGGTGGTGAGGCTGGCGACGGCCCGGAAGCCGGGGCGGCGGACGTGGGTGGCGATGTAGCCGCGCCGGGCCTCCAGCAGGTCGGCGCGGTAGCCCATGGCCTCGCCGTAGACGGCCACCACGTCGTCCAGCCGCCGGACCAGATCGTCCGGCGTCCAGCGCACCAACCTCATGCGTGTCCTCTCGCCGTTTCCGGGTCGCCCTCGGTGGCCCACCCGAGCACCGTCCGGTCGCCGATCACGTCGCGCACCTCGAACCGCGCGAAGAGTTCCTCCGCGTACCACCCCTCGGTGGGGGTGCGCGTGATCGCGGCGCGGTGCTCCGGGTGACGGTACGCGAACGCCACCAGGTCCGCCGGATCTCGCCACACGCTCACCGTGCCCTGCCAGCCCAGCGGGGCCTCGCCGACGCCGAACCGGGCGAGCAGCCCGGGCGCGGCGTGCAGGGCGGCGGCGACCGGCGGGATCGCCCGCCAGAAGGTGACCGCCCGGCGGGCCCGCAGCCGGGCCCGGGTCAGCGCCAGCACCGGCCCGTCGACCCGGTCGCCGGGCGGGTCGCCGAAGGGGCGGACGCCGGACCATTCGCCGCGGCTGGTCAGCGGGCGCAGCTCCATCCGGGCCGACCCGCGGGCGATCCGGGCCCACGAGCGGCCCACCGGCGAGTCGTCGAAGCGGGCCGCCGCGGCGGGGGAGTCCCAGACCACCAGCGCGGCCCACCGGGTCAGGTCGGCGTCGCCGGGACCGAAACCGGTGCCGGTCCCGGTGCCGAGCAGCTTGCCGAACCGTACGCCGGGGGTGCGGCGCAGCCGGAGCGGGTGCACCGCCATCCGGGCCAGCGCCCGGGGCGCCGCGGTGCGGGGGATCCGCCACACGTGCAGCGTGACCAGTTCGGGAGTGCTCACGCCACCTCGGCCGGGGTCCCGGCGGTGATCCGCAGCAGCTCCGCGTACGTGGTCGGGAAGACCGCCTGCGGGACCCCGCCGGCGGCCCACACCTCGTCGTAGCCGGCAAGGTCGGTGTCGACGAGGGTGCGCAGCGGTCGCGGGTGGCCGACCGGGCCGACGCCGCCGATGACCTGGCCGGTGTGTTCCTTGACGAACTCGGGGGTGGCCCGGCGCAGCCGGGTGACCCCGATGGAGGCGGCCAGGCCGGCGACGTCCACCCGGTGCGCGCCGGAGATGAGCACCAGCAGGGGGGCGTCGTCCGCGTCGAAGATCAGCGAGTTGGCGATGGCGCCCACGCCGACGCCGAGCGCCTCGGCCGCCGCCGCGGCGGTGTGCACCGCCTCGGGCAGCAGGCGGACCTGGCTGGCGCCGCCGGTGCCGTCCCGCGCGCCCGCGTCGTCGAGCGCCCGTTGCACCGCCTGCACGTTCGGGTGTGGCTGCATGCGGTCATTCTCCCCGGTCCACCACCCTCCGGTTCACCCGGCCACGCCGTCTGTCCCACCCCCGGGCCACCCGGGAGGGAGGGAGGGGGTCAGGGGTGGCGGGTTTTGATCAGGAGGTCGACGCCGTCGAGGATGCGGGCCAGTCCGAAGTCGAGGGCCTGGTCCTGGGCGGCGTGCGCGGCCGCCGACGCCACCGCGGCGATCAGCGCGGGAAAGCGCTCCTCCCGGCCCTTGAGTAGGGCCGCCAGGCCGGATTGCAGCGCCTGCTCCGGCGCGCCGGTGTCCATCGCCGACACCTGCTGGGCCAGGTTGCGGGCGTGCCCGAGCAGGAGCACCGCGACGTCCAGCATCTCGCCGCCGTTGAGGCCGGTGCCGGTGAGGGCGGCGAGGGCCCGTTCCAGCCAGCCGAGCTCGTTCGGGCCCATGACGCGCGCGCCGACGGTGGCCGCCAGGGCCCAGGGATGCCGCCGGAAGCGGTCGAACAGCTGCCGGGCCCAGTCGTCGAGCTGGTCGCGCCAGCCGGCGCCCTCCGGTGGCGCGGGGGGTTCGCCCACCGCCGTCTCGATCATGAGGGCGACCAGCTCCGCCTTGCCGGGGACGTAGCGGTACAGCGCCATCTTGGTCACGTCCAGGGATTCGGCGACCCGCTGCATGGTCAGGCCGTCGAGCCCGTCGGCGTCGGCGATCGCGATGCCGGCCCGGGCGATCGCCGCCAGGGTGAGCGTGGGGCGCGGCCCACGTCTCGGCATGCTGGGCGTCCCCCACAGCAGCTCGATGACCTTCCGCTTGTCGGCCGCGCCGCCGGCGTCCGCCCGGTCCATGGTTCTCCCGTCGATCGGTCTTGTCGGGGACGAAAACTGTGTCTACAGTACGCTGTGTCCAACGGACACAGTTTAACTCCCGGGGGGAAAACCATGTCTCACACCCTTCCGCTGCGCGGCCAACGCGTCCTGGTCTCCGGGGCCGGGGTCGCCGGGCCGGCGCTGGCCTGGTGGCTGGCCCGCTACGGCGCCGAGGTCACCGTGGTCGAGCTGGCCCCGGCGCTGCGCGCCAGCGGCTTCGCGGTCGACTTCCGCGGCCCCACCCACCTCGGCGTGCTGGCCGCCATGGGCGTGCTCGACGAGCTGCGCGCCGGGCAGACCCACGCCGGGGCGATCAGCTGCGTGGACGAGCACGACCGGGAGATCTTCCGGCTGCCGGCCGAGTTCGCCGGGGGCGAGCTGGAGGTCTACCGCCGGGACCTCTCCCGGATCCTGTACGAGCACGGCGCCGACCGGGTGGAGTACCTGTTCGGGGACGTGATCACCGCCCTCGCCGAGACCGCCGACGGAGTACGCGTCGACTTCGCCCGCGCCGCGTCGCGCACCGTCGACCTGGTGGTCGGCGCGGACGGGCTGCACTCGGGCGTACGGCGGCTCGTCCTCGGCCCGGAGGCGGCGTACGTGCGGCACCTCGGCTACCACCTGGCCGGCTGGGACCTGCCCAACGAGCTGGGGGTGGGCGCCGTCCCCCGGCAGTACAACGTCCCCGGGCGGATGGCCAGCGTCGCCGCCGACCAGCGCGACCCGGACCGGGCCGGTGCCCTCGTCGTCTTCGCCGCACCCCGGCTCGACCTCGACTGGCGCGACCTCGACCAGCAGAAGAAGCTCATCGCGGACGCCTTCGCCGGGCTGGGCTGGCACGTGCCGCACCTGCTGACCGGCCTGCGCGACGCGCCGGAACTGTACTTCGACTCGATCAGCCGGGTGAGCGTGCCCCGTTGGCACACCGGCCGGACGGTGTTGCTCGGCGACGCGGCCTGGGGCGTCACGCTCGGCGGGATGGGCGTCGGCACCGGCGTCGTCGGCGCGTACGTGCTGGCCGGCGAGCTGGCCCTGGCCGGCGGCGACCACCGGGTCGCCTTCCCCGCGTACGAGAGCCGGCTGCGCGGCTACGCGATGCGCTGGCAGCGGGGCGCCAGCCCGGGCCGGTTCCTCGCCCCCGCCACCGGGTGGGGGCTGTGGCTGCGCAACCGGCTGCTGGCCACCCGGCCGGTCCAGTCGATGCTCCTGCGCAGCACCGGCTCGCTGGCCACCGATCTCGACCTGCCCGACTATCCGTCGCGGGTCTGAGCCGCCGGTCGGGTTCCGGGCCAGTTCGGGGTGGCCCGGACCCGACCGGCGGCGTCCACCAGCAGGCCGGCGTACCCGTCGAGGGTGGCCAGCCAGTCGAGCGCGTCCGCGCCCCGGGCGACGGCCGCGGTCGCGTACACGTCGGCCCAGAGCAGGTCGGGCCCGACCACGGTGACCGACCGGACGGCCTCCGCGGGCCGGCCGGCGTGCGGGTCCACGATGTGCGCGCCGCGCCGCGAGGTCCCCGACGTGGCGACCGCGCCGCGCTCCCGCTCCAGCACGTCGAGCAGCCGCTCGGGACGCCCGGGGTCCTCCACCCCGACCCGTCAGGTGGGCCGGCCCGGCGCGGCCCACAGCAGCACGTCCCCGCCGGCGTTGAGGCAGAGGTCGTGGTCGGGCAGGTCGGCCAGCCACCGCGCGGCCCGCTCCACCGCCCAGCCCTTGACCAGGCCGGACGGGTCGAAGCCGGTGCCGCCGGTGGGCAGCGGCAGGCGGTCGGCGTCGAACCACCCGTCGGTCCGCAGCCGGGCCAGCTCGCAGAGCTCCACCACCTCGCGTACGAGCGGCTCGGCGGTGGCCGGGTCGGGCCGTCGGCCGCCGAGCCGGCCCAGCACGCTCTCCAGCCGGTACGTGCTGAACACCGCGTCGACCTCCCGCAGCTCGGCGAAGACCCGCTCCACCCGCTCCGCCACCGGGTCCGTGCGCACCCGCGGTCCGCGCAGGTGCACGCTGACCGGCAGCCCCATCACCTGCACCACCCAGGCCCGCCGGTCCAGCTCCGCGGTCAGGTTCATCGTCGCCACCCCGCTCACTTCAGGTGCGCCGCGTCGATCGCGGACTGGAGGGACTCGCGGTAGCCGTCGCTGGTGACGGTGGCCCCGGAGACGGTGTCGATCTGCGCGCTCTGCGCGGCGAGGGCCGACTGCCGCAGGATCGGCACCGCGTAGTCGTTGATCTCCTGGTCCCGGCGGTTGCCGTCCGGCACCTGCACAGCGGTGACGTCGGTGATCTTGCCGCCGGAGACGGTGATCCGGACCTGCACCGGCCCCCACCGGGTCTGCGCCACCGACCCGGTGGCCTTCCCGTTGGCCGAGGAGCCGTTGGACGACGAGCCGTTGGACGACGAGCCGCTCGAGTCCGAGCCGCCCGAGTCCGAGCCGCCCGAGTCGTCGGTCGCGGACCAGGAGCCCGCCGCGGAGCCGTCGGAGCGGGCGATCGCGCTGCTCTCCCCGCCGGGGCCCATCGTGCTGGTCTTGTAGCTGAACAGCAGCACCAGGGCGGCCACGGTGGAGAGCAGCCAGACGGTGATCCGTCGCATGGATTCTCCCTTCGCGCCTGTCACCAGGCGAAGCGTTCGTGATGGGTGTGCGCGTCGGGCACCCCCGCCGCCCGGGTCGCGACGCGGGCCGCCTCGACCCAGCCGTCCGGGCCGCAGAGGAAGACGTCGTGACCGGCGATGCCGGGGGAGAGCCGGCGCAGTGCCTCCGCGTCGGGCAGCCCCTCGGCGTAGGCGGGCAGCCACGCCGGCCGCCGGGCCCGGGGGCCGACCAGGTGGTGCACGACCACCCCGCGCTCCGCCGCGAGCCGGTCCAGCTCCGCGGGAAAGGCCAGCTCCTCGGGGGTACGCGCGCGGTAGAGCAGCACCGCCTCGCCCGGGGCGTACGGCAGCTCCCAGAGCAGCGCCAGCAGCGGGGTGATCCCGACGCCGCAGGCGAGCATGGTGACCCCGCCGCCGCGCCAGTGCTCCCCGGTCAGCCGCCCGTACGGCCCCTCCAGCAGCACCCGAGTGCCGGGGCGCAGGGTGGCCACCCGGGTGCTGTCGTCCCCGAGGTCCTTGACCGTGATCCGCATCAGGTCCCCGGACGGGGGCGCCGACAGCGAGTACGGGTGCGCCCGGGACCAGCCGGGGCCGTCCAGGAACCGCCAGAGGAAGAACTGCCCGGCCCGGGCGGGCAGCCGGTGCAGGTCACGCCCGCGCAGCCAGACCGAGGTGATGCCGGGGGCCTCGGGGACCACCGCGGCCACCTCGACCCGGTGCCGCAGCGAGCGCCAGGCCGGCAGGCCGAGTCGGAAGACCAGCACGCTGGCCAGCGCGAGCAGGTACACCGTCCACCAGTAGGCGCGGGCGGCCGCCGAGTCGACGAAGTCGGCCCCGGTCCAGAGCTGGTGCGGCAGCGCCAGGGCGATGCCGAGGTACGCGTACAGGTGCAGCAGGTGCCAGGACTCGTAGCGCAGCCGGCGCCGGGCCGCGCGGACCGAGGTCACCACCACCAGCACCAGCAGGGCCAGCGCCGCGGTGGCCAGCAGCATCCCCGGGTACGTCGTGACCAGGTCCCAGGTCTCGACCAGCACGTTGCGCCGGGCGGTCCCGGCGTACCCGAGGGTGGTCAGCACCACGTGGGCGAGGAGCAGGTGGAACGAGGTGAAGCCGGCGAGCCGGTGCCAGCGGGCGATCCGGTCCTGACCGAAGCGCCGCTCGATCAGCGGCACCCGGGCCATCAGCACCACCTGGATGAGCATCAGGTCGGCGCTGAGCAGGCCGGTGAGCCGGCCGAGCGAGGTGAGGCCGGTGGCGAGGCCGCCGAACAGCTCCTGCACCCCCCGGTCCGCGGTCCAGAGCGCGGTGACGACCAGCAGGCTGAGCACGGCCGCGCTGCCCGCGACGTCGGCCCACCAGCCGGGGACCGCCGGGAGGGCGCGACGCGTGGCTCGCCGCTCGGCGACGGCGGCGGTCACCGGACGGTCGGTTCGGTACGGCTGGCGATGTTCATGGGATCAACCCTGCGATGACCACCTCCGTACCGCCTTTGCCGTTGCTGTGCGTGGCCTGAGAATCCGCAGCGACCGACGGCATGGCGGTCGGACCCGGTGGATCCGCTCCGGTCCCGACCCGACCGCGTCGACGACGATCGCGTCCGGAGCTGGCGCACGGGGCGCCCGAACGGGTGGTAGACAGTGTCTACGAACCTTGGTAGACAGTGTCTATGGATGAGCGGGGCGGTGGCCTCCGCGCCCGGTTGGTCGAGGCGGGCGTCGAGCTGGTGACGCGCGAAGGCGCGGACGCCCTCTCGCTGCGCGAGATTGCCCGTCGGGCCGGTGTCTCACACGGCGCGCCGCGCCGCCACTTCCCCACCCACCGGGCGTTGCTGGCCGCGATCGCGCGGGAGGGCTACCTGGATCTCGGCCGACAGGTCGCCGGGCTGCTCGGCGAGGGTGACCGGGATCCGTACGACCAGCTGCTCGCGCTGGGCCGGCTGTACCTGGACTTCGCGCGCACCCATCGCGGCATGTTCGAGCTCATGTTCCGGCACGACCTGTTGCGGGGCAACCACGTCGGCCTGCGGGAGGCCAGCGGTCAGCTGTTCGAGGTCCTCGTCGACCTGGTCGTCCACGCCCGGCCCGAGCCGCCCGGCGCGCCGTCCCCCGCCGTCGTCGCCGGCGCGTTGTGGGCGAATCTGCACGGCATCGCCCAGCTCCGGCTCTGGGGAAGCCTGCAGATGGTGGTGGGCACCGATGACGCCGAACCGCTGCTGCGCCGCGCGGTGGAGGCGCATCTGTGGCGATGAGTCGTGGACCGCGCCTCCCGGTTCCTCGCCGAGTCGACGGGCGGACCGTTGAGCACCGACCGCACCGAAAGGGAGCACATGCAGATCGCCATCCTTCTCTTCGACCGGTTCACCGCGCTCGATGCCGTCGGGCCCTACGACGTCCTGTCCCACCTGCCCGGCGCTGAAACCGTGTTCGTCGCGCAGCGGGTCGGGCCGGTCGTCAACGAGGTGGGAAGCCTGCACCTGACCGCCACGGCGACCTTCGCCGACGTGCCCCGACCGGACGTCGTCGTGGTGCCCGGCGGGCCCGGCTGGCACGCCCAGATGACCGACGGCCCGACCCGGCGGTGGCTGCGGGCGGCCGACGAACACACCGCCTGGACCGCCTCGGTGTGCACCGGATCGCTCCTGCTCGCCGGGGCCGGCCTGCTCGCCAGTCGGCGGGCCACCACGCACTGGCTGGCCGCCGACGAGCTCGCCCCGCTGGGTGCCGTCCCGGTCGCCGAGCGCGTGGTGATCGACGGCAAGTACGTCACCGCCGCCGGGGTCTCCGCCGGCCTGGACATGGCGTTCACCCTCGCCGGACGCATCGCCGGTGACGCCGTCGCCCAGACCGTCCAGCTCGCCCACGAGTACGAGCCCCAACCGCCCTACCGGGCGGGCTCTCCCGACCGGGCACCCCGCGAGATCGTGGCCGCACTGCGCGCCCGCCGTGACGCCATCCTGTACTGACGCGGAGGGAACATGTTGCTGCAAGCGGCCGTACGGCTGGTGGTCGCCCCGCTCGCCCGGCTGCTCTACCGGCCCGTGGTGACGGGGCGCGACAACGTGCCGTCACGGGGGCCGGTGATCCTCGCCGCCAATCACCTCTCCGTCATCGACAGCGTGGTGATCCCGCTGGTGGCGCCACGGCCGGTCGCCTTCCTCGCCAAGGCCGAGTACTTCCGGCGTCCCGGGCTCAGGGGGTGGCTGACCCGCGCCTGCCTCACCGGGATCGACGCCGTACCCGTGCCGCGGGGCACCCATCGGGCCGCCCGGGCGGCACTGGACGTCGCCCTCGGTGTTCTCGCCGACGGACGAGCCTTCGGTATCCATCCCGAAGGGAGCCGGTCGCGCGACGGGCGGCTCTATCGTGGCCGTACCGGGGTGGCCTGGCTCGCGCTCGCCTCCGGCGCTCCGGTAGTTCCCGTCGCCGTCCTCGGCACCGACCGGATCCAGCCCGTCGGCGCCCGACTGCCCGGGATCGGCCGGGTGACCGTGCGCTTCGGCGCGCCGCTTCACTTCGTGCCGCCGCCGTCGGGCAGCGCCGGTCAGGTGCGTCGCGCGGTCACCGACGAGATCATGGCCGCCATCCGGGAGCTGTCCGGCCAGGAGGCGGCCGAGGGCTACAACGAGCTGTCTTCCCCCACGCCCTGACGGCGGCCCGGACGGTCCTGGCACTCTCGCGCGTCACACGTTGCATTTTCGTCGGAGGGGAGGTGTACTGTCAGGGCAGTTAGAACGAGTGTTCGATTCATTCGTACGCCCGTTTCCGGGAGAGGTGTTTCGCGGCGCCGGATCCCGGGAGGTGCGGTTCCGCGGACCGCACCGGGTTCCGGGCAGTCGCGAGTCCGGTCCCGTCAGGCAGGATCGTCGCCCGCCGCCCACGACCCCCGGGCGGCGGGCGACGGACCCGCCGGTACGCCGGCCGGGTGTGGTGTGGGGAAGCTCCACACCCGGCCGGCCCCCCACGGTGCGTCTTCCTCCGCACCACCCGCTCCAGGCGCCCGCTCGGCGGATCCGATCCGTCACGCGACGCGCCCGCCCCGGCCACGCGGAGGAGACACCATGCCGACCAGTCCGGCTCAGGCACCGATGGTGCCGGCGCACGTGCTGCCGCACCGCACCCCGGCCCAGCTGCTCGCGGTGGCCCGCCACGGGCTGGCCGAGGCCGCCCGGACCCGTCCCGACGGCCTCCGGTACGCCGCCGCCCACCTCTCGGCGCTGCGCGCCGCCGCCGCCCTGCTCGCCGCCCGGGCCCGCCCCGCGCCCACCCGCCGCAACCGGATCACCAGCGTCTGGGTCCTGCTCTCCAGCGTCGCCCCCGAGCTCGACGAGTGGGCCCGCTACTTCGCCGCCGGCGCCGGCAAGCGGGCCGCCGCCGAGGCCGGCATCCCCCGGGTGGTCACCGCCCGGGAGGCCGACGACCTGCTCCGCGCCGCCGAGCAGTTCGTGACGGTGGTGGAGACCGCGCTCGACCTGGCGCACCAACCGGCGCTCGACGGGCTCGCCGCCTGAGTCGTGGCGCCCGGCCACCACCGCGGCGGGGCCCGGGTGGCCGGACGCCACCCGGCGCGGCAGCCGCCGCGCTTTCTGATCCAGCAGCACACGACGGGGTAGGTCCCCGCGCGACACGACGGGGGGTTGGTCCGATGGCGGGCCGCATGGTGGTCGGTTCCGCCGCACTGGCCGGTCTGGTGCGTCCGGCGAGCGCACCCGACCCGGCGGGCGGCCACCGGGTGCTGCCGGTCCGGCCGGAGCTGACCGGGCTGCTGCCCAATCGCGGGCTGCGCCGCGGCAGCACCATCGCCATCGGCTCCGGGCAGCCCCGGCGCGGCGGTGCGACGTCGCTGATCCTGGCGCTGCTCGCCGAGGCGTCCAGGGCCGGCTCGTGGTGCGCCGTGGTCGGGGTCCCCACCTTCGGGGCCGGCGCGGCGGCCGAGGCCGGGATCGCCCTGGACCGGCTGGCCCTGGTGCCGAACCCCGGGCCGGAGTGGCCCACCGTCATCGCCGCGCTCATCGACGGGGTGGACGTGGTGGTCACCGCCGTGCCGACCACGGTCTCCGCCTCGGTCGCCAACCGGCTGGCCGCCCGCGCCCGGCAGCGCGGCAGCGTGCTCGTCCCGTACGGCCGGTGGGACGGCGCGGACGTCACGTTGCAGGTGGTCCGGGGCGTCTGGGAGGGGCTCGGGCCGGGCCGGGGGCGGCTGCGACGCCGGGAGGTGACCGTCTCGGCGCGCGGGCGCGGCGCGGCCGCCCGCCCGAAGGAGATCAAGGTCTGGCTGCCCGGTGACGGACTCACCCAGGTCATCCCCCGGGCGACCGGGGTGGCCGGGCCGGGCGCCGGGCGGCTCCGCCCGGTGACGCCGGCCGCCTCGGCTGCCCTCGCCATCCCGTCCCGCCGCGGCGCGCTCACCCTGGTCGGTCCGGCATGACCGCCGGTGTGAGCGGTGTGCCGTGTGTCCGCCGGGGAGGGCCGGCATGAGCGGTGCGCCGGTGCGGACGCTGCTGCTCTGGTGCCCGGACTGGCCGGTCCTCGCCGCCGAGATCGTCGACGGGGTGCCCGCCACCGACCCCGTCGCGGTGCTGCACGCCAACCGGGTGGTCGCCTGCTCCGAGCGGGCCCGCGCCGAAGGGGTGCGCCGGGGGCTGCGCAGGCGCGAGGCGCAGGGGCGCTGCCCGCAGCTCACCGTCGTCGAGTACGACCCCGGCCGGGACGCCCGGGCGTTCGAGCCGGTGGTCGCCGCCGTCGAGGAGGTGGCCGCCGGGGTCGAGGTGGTCCGCCCCGGGGCCTGCGCGCTGGCGGCCCGGGGCCCGAGCCGTTACCTCGGCGGTGAGGAGGCGGCGGCCGAGCGGATCGTCGAGCACGTCGCCCAGTCCTGCGCGGTGGAGAGCCAGGTCGGCATCGCCGACGGGGTCTTCGCCGCCGGGCTGGCCGCCCGGGACGGGCGGATCGTGCCGCCCGGCGGGACGCCGGAGTTCCTGGCCGCCCTGCCGGTCGAGGCGCTCGGCCGCCCGGCCCTGGCCGACCTGCTGCGCCGGCTGGGGGTGCGTACCCTCGGGGGCTTCGCCGCGCTGCCCGCCGGCGACGTGCTGGCCCGGTTCGGCTTCGACGGGGCGCTGGCCCACCGGCTCGCCGCCGGGCAGGACCACCGGCCGCTCGCCGTCCGGCAACCCCCGGCCGACCTGACCGTCACCGCCGACCACGACGAGCCGATCGACCGGGTCGACGCCGCGGCGTTCGCCGCCCGGACGCTGGCCGAGCAACTGCACGAGCGGCTCGCCGCGTACGGGCTGGCCTGCACCCGGCTCGGCATCGAGGCGGTCACCGCGCACGGTCAGGAGCTGCACCGGGTCTGGCGGCACGACGGCCTGCTGACCGCCGGGGCCATCGCCGACCGGGTGCGCTGGCAGTTGGACGGCTGGCTCTCCGGCAGCACCGGCCGGGGCGGCGCCCGTCCGACCCGGCCGACCGCCGGGATCATCCGGCTGCGGCTCGTGCCGGACGGGGTGCTCGCCCAGGCCGGCCTGCAACCCGGGCTGTGGGGGGAGACCGGCGAGGAGCGGGAGCGGGCGCACCGCGCGTTGAGCCGGGTGCAGGGCATCCTCGGCCCCGAGGCGGTGGTCACCGCCGTGCTCGGCGGCGGCCGCTCCCCGGCCGACCAGACACGGCTGGTGCCGTGGGGCGATGAACGGCTCCCCGCCCGTCCCGGCCCGCCGGCGCTGTCGGACGAGCCGGCCACGGCTGGCGCCGCCGGCACCGACCGGGCTGCCGGTCGGGGTGGTGGTGGCACCCCGCCCTGGCCCGGCCGGCTCCCGCCGCCCGCACCGGCCGTGGTGCTGCCCAGTCCGCTCGCCGCCACCGTGCACGACGCCGCCGGCGAGCCGGTCGTGGTCAGCGCGCGCCTGGCGGTGAGCGCCGCGCCGGCCCGGCTCACCGTGGGTACGGCCCGCCCGGCGGAGATCGTCGGCTGGGCCGGTCCGTGGCCGGTGGACGAGCGCTGGTGGGCGCCGGCCGAGGCCCGGCGGCGGGCCCGGTTCCAGGTCTGCCTCGCCGACGGTGCCGCCCTGCTGCTGGCCGTCGAGGCCGGCCAGTGGCTGGTGGAGGCGATCTATGACTGAGCCGGTCCGGCCCGGCACGGGCGTGCGGGTCCGGCTGGCTCGCTCCGCGCCGGGAGCGGGTGTGCCGGTGAGCGATATGCCTGTCAGGCATATATATGACTCACAGGTATATCGCTCACCGACCCTCCCGTCCTCGGCCGAGCCGCGGCGGGTCAGTCGAGAGCGGGGATGCGGGAACGGGTGTCCGCCGCGGCCCGCGGTCGCTCCACCCGGAGCGGCCCGATGAGCTTCCACAATCCCAACCTGCCCTGGTCCGAGCTGGAACGCGTGCTCTCCGGGCGACCCGGCGACGGCCGGTCCGGTGGCGGCCGGTCGGGCGACGGCGGGCGGCCACGGGGCGGACGGTCGCGGGACGGGCGGTCACGGGACGAGCGGCACCTGCACGTGGTGGATCCCCTCGCCGTGGACGCCGACGGCGGGGACTCCCCGGCCTGGAGCCGCAAGCGGCAGCACTACGAGGCCCCCGAGCTGCCCCGCCCGGACGGCGCGGTGCCCTACGCCGAGCTGCACGCGCACACCAACTTCAGCTTCCTCGACGGGGCCAGCCACCCGGAGGAGCTGGCCGAGGAGGCCGCCCGGCTGGGGCTCACCGCGCTCGCCGTCACCGACCACGACGGCTTCTACGGGGTGGTCCGCTTCGCCGAGGCGGCCCGCGCGCTGCATCTGCCGACCATCTTCGGCGCCGAACTCTCCCTCGGGCTGCCCGGCCCGCAGAACGGCGAACCCGACCCGCTCGGCCGGCACCTGCTGGTGCTCGCCCACGGCCACGAGGGGTACGCCCGGCTGGCCGCCACCATCTCCCGCGCCCAGCTGCGCGGCGGCGAGAAGGGCCGCCCGGTCTACGGCGAGCTGGAGGAGGTCGCCGCCGAGCTGCGCGACCACGTGCTGGTGCTCACCGGCTGCCGCAAGGGGCACGTGCCGGGCGCGCTGCTCACCGAGGGCGTCGACGCGGCGGCCCGGGAGCTGGACCGGCTCACCGCGCTCTTCGGCGCGGAGACGGTGGCGGTGGAGCTGGCCGACCACGGCCACCCGGTCGACGCCGATCGCAACGACGCCCTCGCCGAGCTGGCCGCGTCCGCCGGGCTGCCGACCGTGGCCACCAACAACGTGCACTACGCCACCCCGGCCCGGCGGCGGCTGGCCACCACCGTGGCCGCGGTGCGGGCCCGGCGGAGCCTCGACGAGATCGACGGCTGGCTGCCCGCCGCGGCCACCGCCCACCTGCGCAGCGGCGCGGAGATGGCGACCCGGTTCGGCGCGTACCCGGGGGCGGTGGCCCGGGCCGCCGAGTTCGGCGCGGAGCTCGCCTTCGACCTGCAACTCGTCGCGCCGAAGCTGCCCGACTACCCGGTGCCGGCGGGGCACACCGAGATGAGCTGGCTGCGCAAGCTCACCATGGACGGCGCCGGGGAGCGGTACGGGCCGCGCGAGGCGCACCCCGAGGCGTACGCGCAGCTGGAGCACGAGCTGCGGATGATCGACGAGCTGGGCTTCCCCGGCTACTTCCTGGTGGTCTACGACATCGTCGCGTTCTGCCGCGCGCAGGACATCTACTGCCAGGGCCGGGGCTCGGCGGCGAACTCGGCGGTCTGCTACGCGCTGCGGATCACCAACGTGGACGCGGTCCGGCACCGGCTGCTCTTCGAACGTTTCCTCGCCCCGGAGCGGGACGGGCCGCCCGACATCGACGTGGACATCGAGTCCGACCGCCGGGAGGAGGTGATCCAGCACGTCTACGCCCGGTACGGCCGGGAGTACACCGCCCAGGTCGCCAACGTCATCTCGTACCGGCCGCGGTCGGCGGTGCGGGACGTGGCCAAGGCGTTCGGCTTCTCGCCCGGCCAGCAGGACGCCTGGAGCAAGCAGATCGACCGTTGGGGCTCGGTCGCGTCGGTGGACGTGGAAGACATCCCCGAGCAGGTGGTCGCGTACGCCAACGAGTTGCAGACCTTCCCCCGGCACCTGGGCATCCACTCCGGCGGCATGGTGATCTGCGACCGGCCGGTGATCGAGGTCTGCCCGGTGGAGTGGGGCCGGATGCCCGGGCGCAGCGTGCTCCAGTGGGACAAGGACGACTGCGCCGCGGTCGGGCTGGTCAAGTTCGACCTGCTCGGCCTCGGCATGCTCTCCGCGCTGCACTACGGCTACGACATGATCGGCACGACCCTCGACCTGGGTGACATGACGCTGGACGACCCCGAGGTCTACGACATGCTCTGCCGGGCCGACTCGGTCGGGGTGTTCCAGGTGGAGAGCCGGGCTCAGATGGCCACCCTGCCGCGGCTCAAGCCCCGCTGCTTCTACGACCTGGTGGTGGAGGTGGCGCTGATCCGGCCCGGCCCGATCCAGGGCGGCTCGGTGCACCCGTACATCCGGCGCAAGAACGGCCAGGAACCGGTGACGTACGCCCACCCGCTGATGCGCAACGCGCTGGAGAAGACCCTCGGCGTGCCGCTGTTCCAGGAGCAGCTGATGCAGCTCGCCATCGACCTGGCCGGCTTCGACGCGGCCGGGGCCGACCAGCTGCGCCGGGCGATGGGGGCCAAGCGCTCGGTGGAGCGGATGGCGCAGATCGCCGACCGGCTCTACGCCGGGATGGCCGAGCGGGGCATCACCGGCGAGCTGGCCGACGACGTCTACCGCAAGCTCACCGCGTTCGCCAGCTACGGCTTCCCGGAGAGCCACGCGATGAGCTTCGCCTACCTCGTGTACGCCAGCTCCTGGCTCAAGCGCTACCACCCGGCGCCGTTCCTGGCCGCCCTGCTCAACGCCCAGCCGATGGGCTTCTACTCGCCGCAGACCCTGGTCGACGACGCCCGCCGGCACGGCGTCGAGGTGCGCCGGCCGGACATCAACGCCAGCGGGGCGAAGGCCGTGCTGGAGTCGACGCCGGAGACCCGGTGGGGGAGCCAGCCGGGGGAGCCGCCGCACGCCTGGGGGCTGGGCGGTCCGGCGGTCCGGCTCGGGCTGGGCAGCGTGCGCACCCTCGGTGACGACGTGGCCGAGCGGATCGAGGCGGAGCGGGCGGCCGACGGGCCGTACCGGGACATGCCGGACCTGGCCCGGCGGGTCGGGCTCACCGCCGCGCAGCTGGAGGCGCTGGCCACCGCGGACGCCTTCGCCTGTTTCGGGCTGACCCGGCGGCAGGCGCTCTGGGCCGCCGGCGCGGCGGCCCAGGACCGGCCGGGCCGGCTGCCCGGCACGGTGACCGGCGCGGCGGCGCCCACCCTGCCCGGGATGGAGGCGGTGGACCGCCTCGTCGCCGACGTCTGGGCCACCGGCCTGTCGCCGGAGAGCCACCCGGCCCGGTTCATCCGCGACCGGCTCGACGCCCTCGGCGCGGTGCCGATCGCCCGGCTCGGCCGGGTGGAGCCCGGCCAGCGGATCCGGGTCGGCGGGATCGTCACCCACCGGCAGCGCCCGGCGACCGCGGGCGGGGTCACCTTCCTCAACCTGGAGGACGAGACCGGGATGCTCAATGTCACTTGCTCCCCGGGGCTCTGGCAGCGCTACCGTCGAATCGCCCGCACCAGCGCTGCACTGGTGGTGCGGGGCCGGTTGCAGCGGCACGAGGGGGTAACCAGCCTCACCGCGGACCGGCTGGACGCGATCGAGCCTCCCGTGGCTCCGGCATCCCGGGATTTCCGTTGAGCGGAGTGATCCACATTACGGTTTCCGGGTGCCGGTAGGCGGGAGACTTCCGGCACGCGCGGGCAGAGTGGCCCGCCCGGCATGGGGGAAGAACGATGACCCTGAACAGCACGCACACCGGTGGAGTGGCGAACGCCCGGCGCACCCGGCTGCCCGCCGGCTGGTCGCCGGCCTCCGACGTCGAGGCCCGCGAGTACCAGGTGACCGACGGGCCGGTGGCCAACGCCCACCGCTCCCACGCGGAGGAGGACCCCGCCGACGGCGGCGAGTCCTGACCCCAGAGCCGCCACCGCCTCCGGGAGTCCGCTGGCGCGGGTGACTAGGCTCGACAGGGTGGAGCAGACTCGAACGCCGGCCCCGCGTACCGCCGTCATCTGGTCGGTGCTCCGGGCCGAGCTGGAGCGCCGTGCCGGCGAGCGGCTCACCGTGCTCGACGTCGGCGGCGGGACCGGCGGATTCGCCGTCCCGCTCGCCGAGGCCGGCCACTGGGTCACCGTGGTCGACGCCAGCCCCGACGCGCTCGCCGCGCTGACCCGCCGGGCCGCCGAGGCCGGGGTCGCCGACCGGGTACGCGCGCTGCAGGGCGACGGCGACGCGCTCGCCGGGCTGGTCGAGCCGGCCAGCGTCGACCTGGTGCTCTGCCACTCCGTCCTGGAGGTGGTCGACGAGCCGGCGTCGGTGGTGTCGGCGCTGGTCGGCGCGCTGCGCCACGGCGGCGCGGCCAGCGTGCTGGTGGCCGGCCGGGCCGCCGCCGTGCTGAGCCGGGCGATGAACGGCCACCTCGACATGGCCGCCGCGCTCGCCGCCGACCCGCACGGCACCGCCGGCCCGCGGGACACCCTGCGCCGCCGGTACGACGCCGACGGCGCCGCCGCGCTGCTGACCGCCGCCGGGCTCACGGTCGAGGAGATCCACGGGGTACGCGTCCTCGCCGACCTGCTCCCCGCCGCGGTGGCGGACGGCCAGCCGGCCGCCCTGGTCGAGCTGGAACGGGCCCTGGCGGCCCGGTCGCCGTACCGGGATCTCGCCGCCCAGCTGCACCTCTTCGCCCGCCGCCCGGCATGACCGACCCGTCGCCCGCCTCGACCGGGCGACCCGGTCCGCTCGACCCGGTCGCGCCGCGCTACGGCGGCGGCAGCCTGGCCGACGTGCTGCCCAGCGCCCTGGCGGTGCTCGGCGTCCCCGGCGCGGTCGACCTGCTCGGCCTGGGTCCCCGGCTGGCCGGGGTGCGCCGGATCGCCGTGCTGCTGGTGGACGGGCTCGGCTGGTACCAGATTCCGACCGCCGCCCCGTACGCGCCGACCCTGGCCGGCCTCGCCGCCACCGTCGGCGCCCCGCTCACCTCCGGCTTCCCCTCCACCACCCCGACCAGCCTGGTCAGCCTGGGCACCGGCGCCGCCTCCGGCGCGCACGGCGTGCTCGGCTTCAAGGTCCGGGTCCCCGACACCGACCGGGTGCTCAGCCACATCGAGTGGGCCGGCGATCCCGACCCGCTGTCCTGGCAGCCCGTGCCCACTCAGTACGAGCGGGCCCGCGCCGCCGGCGTCGCAGTCACCGTGGTCAGCCGCCCCGAGTACAGCGGCAGCGGCCTCACCCTCGCCGCCAACCGGGGCGGCGACTACCGGGGCGCCTCCGACGTCGATGGGCTGGCCCGGCAGATGCTCACCGCCCTCGCGGCCGGCGCCGGCCCGACCCTGGTCTCCGGCTACCACCCCGACCTGGACCGGCACGGCCACCTCACCGGGGTCGACTCGGCGCCCTGGCGGCTCGCCGCCGCCGACGTGGACCGGCTGCTCGTCCGGCTGGTCGACGGGCTGCCGCCGGACGCCGCCCTGCTCATCACCGCCGACCACGGCCAGCTCAACGTCCCGCCGGGCCGGCGCGTCGACTTCGACACCGACCCCCGGCTGCGGGCCGGCGTGCGGGTGATCGCCGGCGAGCCCCGGGTCCGCTACCTGCACGTCGAGCCGCGCGCGGTCGCCGACGTGCTGGCCGCCTGGTCGGCGGTGCTGGGCGACGCCGCCCGGGTGACGACCCGCGACGAGGCGGTGGCGACCGGCTGGTTCGGGCCGGTGCCCGAGGAGCACCTGCGCCGGATCGGCGACGTGGTGGTGGTCTGCCGCGACACGTACGCGGTGGTCGCCACCCGGTCGGAGAAGCCGATGGAGTCGCGCCTGGTGGCGTACCACGGCGCGGACACCGCGGCCGAGATGACCGTCCCGCTGCTGGTCGTCCGGGGCTGACCGGCCCGGTCGGCGGGCCCGGCGGCCGTCGGGTGGTCGGCTCGCCGGGTTGTCGGACCCGGCGGCTAGCCTGCGGGGATGGGCCGCAGCCAGTCGTTGCCCCGGGGCGGTGATCCGCGCTTCGGGCCGGATGCCGACGACACCGGCTGCCCCATCCTGCACGTCGACATGGACGCGTTCTTCGCCTCGGTCGAGGTGCGCCGCCGCCCCGAGCTGCGCGGCCGGCCCGTCGTGGTCGGCGGGATCGGGCCGCGCGGCGTGGTCAGCTCCGCCAGCTACGAGGCCCGCCGGTACGGCGTCCGCAGCGCCATGCCCACCGCGCGGGCTCGGGCGCTCTGTCCGCACGCCGTCTACCTGCCGCCCGACTTCACGCAGTACACGGCGGCCTCCCGGGCGGTGATGCGGATCTTCCGGGACGTCACCCCGCTGGTCGAGCCACTCTCCCTGGACGAGGCCTTCCTCGACGTGGCCGGCGCCCGCCGGCTGTTCGGCTCCCCGGCGGAGATCGCCCGGCTGATCCGCCGCCGGGTCGCCGAGGAACAGCGGCTGAGTTGCTCGGTCGGGGTGGCGCCGAGCAAGTACGTGGCCAAGCTCGGCTCCACCCGGGCCAAGCCGGACGGGCTGCTCGTGGTGCCGGCGGCCCGGGTGCTCGACTTCCTGCACCCGCTGCCGGTGTCGGCGCTCTGGGGGGTGGGGGAGCGGTCCGCCGAGGCGCTGCGCCGACTCGGCCTGACCACCGTCGGCGACCTCGCCGAGGCGCCCCTCGGGCTGCTCCGCCGTGCGGTCGGCGAGGCCTCCGCGACCGGACTTCACGAGCTGGCCTGGGGGCGGGACCCGCGCCGGGTCAGCCCGGAGCACGTGGAGAAGTCGATCGGCGCGGAGGTGACCTTCGACGTCGACGTCGTCGACCCGACGGAGATCCGCCGGGCGCTGCTCGCCCTCGCCGAGAAGGTCGGCGCCCGGTTGCGCGGCGCCGGGCAGGTGGGGCGGACGGTGTCGCTCAAGGTCCGGCTGGCCGACTTCCGCACGGTCAACCGCTCCCGCACCCTGGGCGTGCCGACCGACACCGCCCGGGAGATGTTCGACACCGCCTGGGCGCTCTGGACCGCCCTCGACCCGGGGGAGCCGATCCGCCTGGTCGGCGTACGGGTGGAGGGGCTGGCCGCCGCCGGAGAGACGCCGCGCCAGCTCACCCTGGGTGCGCCCGAGCGCGGCTGGCGGGAGGCGGAGGCGGCGGCCGACGCCGCGGCTGCCCGATTCGGGCGTTCCGTCATAGGTCCGGCCAGTCTTCTCGGCAAGCGTGATCCGCGTCGGGACGAAAAACCGACCCGGCCGTAGGTCGTCCCGCTTTCCGACGCGCGGGCCCCCTCGTAGACTTGCGGGTAAGCAGCCGGTTGGCTGCCACGGTCTGTCGGCCCGAGCGGGCCGACCAACGTGACCGGGGAGGAGTGCCGTGCCGCTCTCGGAGCACGAGCAGCGGCTGTTCGAGCAGATCGAGCGGTCGCTTGCCGAGGACCCCAAATTCGCCTCGGCCGTTCGCGCCAGCGACCCGCGTTTCCACGCGCGGCGTCGCGTGCTCGTCGCTGCCGGCGTGGTCATTGCTGGTCTGGCCCTGTTGATCTACGGTGCCGTGATCAAGACGCCCCTGCTTGCCGTCGCGGGCTTCGTCGTGATGCTGGCCTCGCTGGGGTACGCGGTGCAGTCGCACCGCCGGTCCCAGTCGCCCGACCTGCACGTGGTGGGCGGCACGACGAGTCGCCGTCGTCCCCGTGGTCGTACCGCCCGGCGGGGCTCGTTCCTCGACCGGATGGAGGACCGCTGGCGGCAGCGCCCGGAAGGGCACCGCTGACCACGTCACATCCCTGACGGGGTGACGCGACGGCGTGTCGCCGGATTCCTCCGGCGAGCGTGGTGGCTCCCTCGCGCCCTCGTCGGACCAGCTCCAGCTCCCCTGATCCACCCCCGGACGCCGATGCGGCGGCGGTGTCCCGCCCGCCGGCGGGGGAGCGCCGGCGGGCGGGACCCGGTCAACGGGCCAGGCGGCCGGCCAGCAGGCGACGCGGACTCCACCGCAGCAGGCGGTGCCGCACCTGGCCGCCCGTCGCGACGAGGCGGGTGGAAGCGTCCGAGATGGCGCGCCGCCAGCGCAGCAGCACCGACGGCGGCAGCACGGCCGCCAGCAGGCGGGTACGCCGGTCCGCCCGCGCGGCGAGCGCCCCGCGTACGGTGCGCAGCGCCGGGTGCAGCGGCTCGCCGGTGAGCGGATCGCGCGCGTACCGGGCCCGCTCCTCGGCGCGGCCGAGCAGCCGGGCCGCGGTGGCGGCCGACGCGTCCTCGGTGAGCGTGTCCCGGACCAGCCGGTCGGCGGTCGCCCGGGGCGTCTCCGTCCGGTCGACCGGCACCCGGAAGTCCACCAGCGTGTCCAGCAGCTCGTCCCAGGCGGCGTGGGCATCCGCGCGGGCCGCGTCGGCGTCCACCCCGACCATCACCTCGCGCGTCCCGCCCGGACCGCCGGGGCCGGCGTCCAGCACGGTGGCCGTCGGTACGTGCGCCCGACCGCGTCGACGGCGCCGCAACGTCCTCCGGAGCAGCGCCGGCATGGCGAGCAGCGCCAGCAGGGCCAGCGCGCCGGCCGTCCACCACGGCCAGAGCGGGGCCTGCCGGGTCGGGCCGCCACCGTCCACGGCCAGGCCCGCGTCGGTCTCCTTGTCGGCCCGGTTCGGCCCGTCCGGCCCGGCCGAGGCGTCGACTCCGCCCGGCGCGGACGGGCTGCCCGTCGACGGGGCGTTCGCCTCCGGAGCGTCGGTGTCCGGGGCCCAGGCCGACCGGATCGAGCCCTGGACGCTCGCCGCCGGGGTCGCGTCGAACGGCACCCAGCCGATCCCGCCGAAGAAGACCTCCGTCCAGGCGTGCAGGTTCCGGTTGGTCAGCACGTACGTGTCGCCGTCGGAGTTGCTGCCGTTGGTGAAGCCGAACGCCACCCGGGCCGGGATGCCGGCCTGGCGGACCAGCCACGCCATCGCGGCGGCGTACTGCTGGCAGTAGCCGACCTTGGTGGCGAGGAAGTTGGTGATGTCGTCGCCGCTCGTGCCGCCCTTGGTGGACAGCGAGTAGGTGAAGCCGTTCTCGACCGAGAAGTAGTCGTAGATGGCCCGCACCTTGTCGTAGTCGTTCTGCTTGCCCTTGACGAGCTGGTCGACCAGCTTGTCGACCTCGCGTACCACCGGGGCCTGGGTCTGCTGGAGCAGCACCGGGTTGTCGGCCGAGAGCGACGGCGCGGCGCGCAACGCCGAGGGGCTGAACGTCGAGCGGACGTAGTCGAACGAGTAGCGCTTGCCCCGGGAGTTCTCCCGGTTGGAGAAGAGGATCTGGAGGTTTGGGTCGTAGAGCCAGCTGCCGCTGAGGTCCTCGGTCTTCACCGGCGACGCGTACACCGGCAGCAGGGGCATGTTGAGGTTCTTGGTCACCTCGACGGTCGCCCGGTAGTGCCGCTGCTCGACGCCCTGGCCGGCCCGCTCGGTCGGGTCGGGCAGGCTCCGGTTGGCCGGCCGGCCGGTCGGGACCCGCACCCGGAAGCCGTCCGGGCGCAGTTCGTCGGCCACCCCGAAGCGCAGGTAGAACGGGGACGGCTCGGTGGTGCTGACCTTGACCAGGTCGGTCACCTCAGACTGGTTGAGCTGGCCGCTCAGCGCCGCGAAGAGGTCGATCCGGCCCGGGCTGCCGCCCTGCCCCGGCCGCCCGGTGCCGTCGCCCGTCCCGGAGCCGACCGCATCCATCAGGCCGCCGGTCATCCCCGGCACGACCAGCGGCAGCGCGACGGCCAGCGCGACGCCGACCACGGCCAGCCGGCGGCCGGCGGCGGCCAGCGGCGACGCCTCCCACACGTCGACGTCCCGGCCCTCGCCGGTGAACCGGCGGCCGAACCGGCGTACCCGGTCGACGTTGTCGGTGACCAGCAGCCAGAGGTACCCGCAGGCGCCCACCACGAACGGGGTCGCGGGGACGCTGTCCACGTAGACCGCCACCGGCACCGAGTAGATCGCCAGCATCGGCAGGCCGGCCAGCGCCGGCCGGCGCAGCCCCACGGTCAGCACGTCGACCACGACCGCGACCCCGCCGAGGCCGAGCACCGTGAGGAACAGCAGCGAGTCGACGTCGGGCACCTTCACGCCGTACGTCCGCATGTCCTGCACCGACGCGCTGAGCAGCTCGCCGAAGTGGGCGAAGGTGGCCGGCGTGGGCAGGAACGCGAGCAGCTCGGTGCCGCCCGGGAAGATCCAGGTGAGCGCGAGCAGCAGGCCCGCGAGCATGGCCAGCACCTGGCCCCACAGCGGGGCCCGGACCAGCCGGCTCAGCGCGGCCGCCCCGCCCACCACCGCCACCACGATGGCCGCCTGGATCAGCCACGTCCAGCGCTCGAAGATGGCCGACAGCGGCGCCGCGGCCAGCAGGGTCGCCGCGGCGGCGACGAAGCCGAGGTTCCGGGTCGGGGTCACGAGTCCGTCCTTCCGGTCATCGCACGCCCCCGGCCACCGTCTCGGCGAGCGCCGCGCGCAGCGCGAAGCCCTGCGAGCCGCGGGCCGCCTGCGGCCACAGCATCGGCAACCGGCTGCCGTGGTCCACGCCGATCACCCGCCACCCGCTCTGCAGCAGGGCGAGCGCCGCGGCGCCGTGCGCGTGGTCCGCCTCGGCCCGGGCCTTCGGCGGGAGGTTGAGCCAGGTGGAGCTGTCCAGCACGAAGCCGACGCAGGTGGCGCCGCTGCCTCGCAGCCCGCCGAGCAGCTCCGCCTCGGCCGTGCTCACCGAGCCGAACAGGCCGATGATCAGCCCGCCGTCGGCCCGCTGCCGGACCCGCTGCACCAGCGTGGACATCTCGACCCGCCTGTCCAGCCGGACCTCGGCGAGGTGGTCGAGGAGCAACCCGTCGCCGGCCCCCTCGGTCGCGTCCACGTCGGCGCCGGAGCCGGTGACCAGGCGCAGCTTGTAGCCGGCCTGACGCAGGTGCACGGCGATGCTGGCCGCGGCGGAGACCGCCCACTCGAAGCTCGCCGTCGGGCCGTCGCCCCGGTGGCCGAAGGCGCGGGTGTCCAGCACGACCGTGGCCCGGCTATCCCAGGGCTGCTCCTCGCGGCGCACCATCAGCTCGCCGGTGCGGGCGGTCGACTTCCAGTGCACCCGGCGCAGGTCGTCGCCCATCCGGTACTCCCGGGTGGCCGCGTCGTCCTCGCCGTGCACGGCGACCGAGCGGGCCCGGCTGTCGCCGCTGCCGGCGTACTCGCCGGGGAGGCGGACCGAGGGCAGCGGGGTGACCTGCGGGATGACGGTGAGGTGGTCGGTGCTGGGGAAGGCGCGGGTGAGCTCGCACAACCCGAACGGGTCGGTCAGCCGGACCACCAGCGGACCCACCTCGTACCGGCCACGCACGTCGGCGCGGACGGTGTACGCCACCGAGCTGGCCTGGTGCGCGCCGAGCCGTTCCAGCACCACCCTCGGCCGGCTGCCCAGCGCGTACGGCAGCCGGTCCTCCAGCAGCAGGGTGCCGGTGGGCAGCCGGGACAGGTTCTGCAGCCGCAGCACCACCCGGGAGCTGGCCCCGACCGGCACCCGGTGCGGCTCCAGGGACCGGTTGCAGGCGAGCTTGTAGCGGCTGCGCCCCACGTACGCCGCCGCGAGCAGCGGCAGGACGGCGAGCAGGATGGCCACCCGCAGCAGGTCCTTCTCGCCGAGGATGCCGGCGGAGACCGCGGCGGCCAGCGCGGCCGCCAGGAAGGAGCGGCCGCGGGTGGTCAGTCCACGCAGGCCGTCGCGCACCTCACGGCCTCCGGGGCTCGAACGGGCCGCGGCCGTTGCCGGTGGCGGGCCGGGTGTCGTACGGGGAACGCTTGCGGTCGTGCGGCAACGGCAGCCGGTGCACCAGCTCTGCGACGATCGCGTCGGTGGTGCGGCGGGCCAGCTGCGCGTCGGCGGTCGGGATGATCCGGTGCGCCAGCACCGGCACGGCGAGCGCCTGGAGGTCGTCGGGGAGGACGTAGTCGCGCCCCTCCAGGGCGGCCACCGCGCGGGAAGTGCGCAGCAGCTGGAGGGTGGCCCGGGGAGAGGCACCGAGGCGCAGGTCCGGGGCCTCGCGGGTGGCGGTGACCAGGTCGATCGCGTACTGCTTGACGGCGTCGGCGACGTGCACCTGCCGGACGGTGGCGATGAGCCGGCGCACGGTGGCCGCGTCGGAGACCGGGCGCAGCTCGTTCAGCGGGTCGGCGGCCCCGTGACCGTCCAGCATGGCCAGCTCGGCGCCGACGTCCGGGTAGCCCATCGCGATCCGGGCGGTGAACCGGTCGCGCTGCGCCTCCGGCAGCGGGTACGTCCCCTCCATCTCGATCGGGTTCTGCGTCGCGATCACCATGAACGGGGTCTGCAGCTGGTAGGTGACCCCGTCGACCGTGACCTGCCGCTCCTCCATGCACTCGAGCAGGGCGGACTGGGTCTTCGGCGAGGCCCGGTTGATCTCGTCGCCGACCACCAGGTTGGCGAAGACCGCGCCGGGGCGGAACTCGAAGTCGTGCGTCTCCTGGTTGTAGACGCTGACCCCGGTGACGTCGCTGGGCAGCAGGTCGGGGGTGAACTGGATCCGGCGGACGGAGCAGTCGATGGAACGGGCGAGCGCCTTGGCCAGCTTGGTCTTGCCCACGCCGGGCACGTCCTCGATGAGCAGGTGGCCCTCGGCGAGCAGCACGGCCAGGGCGAGCCGCACGGTGGCGGTCTTGCCCTCGATGACCTGCTCGATGTTGGCCACGATGGCCTCGCTGGCGGCGCGGAACTCGTCGTGCGGCAGCAGACCGCCCACCTCGTCCCAGGTCTGTTGTGTCACGGGCCTCCTCCTCGTCGCCGGACGGCAGCTCTGTATAGAGCACCTGGACCCGCCGTTAGGTTCGCGACGTGCGAGCCTCGTCTGCCGCAATAATCTCACTGGCCTCTCAGGCTAACCATGTTTGTCGCTGCCGCCGACCCCCGCAGCCAGTCGGTCGGTTACGCCCGAATATTCGTCAGGTCGAGGGAACCGGGCGGTCACGGCCCGTCGTCGCCGGGGCCGTCCGGGGGCCGGTCCGGCCCGCCGCGCGTCCCGACCAGCGGTAGCGGTCGGCGTGGACGGCCGCGGGGCGGGTACACTCCCGGTCATGGCCGGAGTCTTCCTGCTTCTTACCGGGCCGTGCTGATGCGCTGACGCGCGACAGCACGGCGGCCCCTCCTGCGCGAGGGGCTTTTTTGTGCCCTGAGCAGAGCTCCCCAAATCCGACATGAAGCGCCGAGGAGACGCCATGAGTGAGGCAGCCGCACCGGCGAACGACATCCCCCCGTTCCGGTACACCGCGGCCCTGGCCGGCGAGATCGAGCACCGCTGGCAGGACAGCTGGGCGCGGGAGGGCACCTTCCACGCGCCGAACCCGGCCGGGCCGCTGGCCGACCCCGACCACCCGCGGGCGGGCGCGGAGAAGCTGTACGTGCTGGACATGTTCCCGTACCCGTCCGGCGCCGGCCTGCACGTCGGCCACCCGCTGGGCTACATCGGCACCGACTGCTTCGCCCGCTACCAGCGGATGGCCGGGCGCAACGTGCTGCACGCGATGGGCTTCGACGCGTTCGGCCTGCCCGCCGAGCAGTACGCGGTGCAGACCGGCACCCACCCGCGCACCACCACGGTGGCGAACATCGCGCGGTACAAGGAGCAGCTGCGCCGGCTGGGGCTGGCCCACGACGAGCGCCGCACGGTGGCCACCATCGACACCGACTTCTACCGCTGGACCCAGTGGATCTTCCTGCAGATCTTCAACTCCTGGTACGACGCGGACGCGAAGAGGGCCCGTCCGGTCGCCGAGCTGATCGCCGAGTTCGAGGGGGGCACCCGGCCGACCCCGGACGGTCGCCCCTGGGCCGAGCTGACCGTGGCCGAGCGGCGGGCGATCGTCGACGACCACCGGCTGGCGTACGTCTCCGAGGCGCCGGTGAACTGGTGCCCGGGGCTGGGCACCGTGCTGGCCAACGAGGAGGTCACCGCCGACGGCCGCTCCGAGCGGGGCAACTTCCCGGTCTTCAAGCGCAACCTGAAGCAGTGGATGATGCGGATCACCGCGTACGGCGACCGGCTGCTGGACGACCTGGACACCCTGGACTGGCCGGAGCCGATCAAGCTGCAGCAGCGCAACTGGATCGGCCGGTCCCAGGGCGCGCACATCGACTTCCCCACCACCCTGGAGCCGATCCGGGTGTTCACGACCCGGCCGGACACCGTCTTCGGCGCCACCTACATGGTGCTGGCCCCCGAGCACGAGCTGGTCGACGTGCTGGTCCCGGCGACCTGGCCCGAGGGGACGAAGGACGCCTGGACCGGCGGGCACGCCAGCCCGCGGGCGGCCGTCGAGGCGTACCGGAAGGCCGCCGCGGCCAAGACGGACGTGGAGCGGCAGGCCGACACCAGGGAGAAGACCGGCGTCTTCGTCGGCGTGTACGCGACCAACCCGGTCACCGGCGGGCGCATCCCGATCTTCATCGCCGACTACGTGCTGGCCGGCTACGGCACCGGCGCGATCATGGCGGTGCCCGGGCAGGACGAGCGGGACTGGGCGTTCGCCGAGGTCTTCGACCTGCCGATCGTGCGTACCGTGCAGCCGGCCGACGGCTTCGACGGCAAGGCGTACACCGGGGACGGCCGGGCGATCAACAGCGCCGCGCCCGACCGCGGCCTGGACCTGGACGGCCTGGGGGTCGCCGACGCCAAGGCGACGATCATCGCCTGGCTGGAGGCGAACGGGTACGGCGCCGGCGCGGTGACCTACCGGCTGCGCGACTGGCTGTTCTCCCGGCAGCGCTACTGGGGCGAGCCGTTCCCGATCGTGTACGACGAGACCGGCGCCGTCATCGCGCTGCCCGAGTCGATGCTGCCGGTCGAGCTGCCCGAGGTGGACGACTTCTCGCCGAAGACGTTCGACCCGGAGGACGCCGGCAGCAACCCGGAGACCCCGCTGTCCCGGCGGCGCGACTGGGTGGAGGTGGAGCTGGACCTGGGTGACGGGCCGAAGCGCTACACCCGGGAGACCAACGTGATGCCGCAGTGGGCCGGCTCCTGCTGGTACGAGCTGCGCTACCTGGACCCGACGAACTCCGAGCGGTTCGTCGACCCGGCGAACGAGGCGTACTGGATGGGGCCGCGCGGGGCGGGCGACTGCGGGGGCACCGACCTGTACGTCGGCGGCGCCGAGCATGCCGTGCTGCACCTGCTGTACGCCCGGTTCTGGCACAAGGTGCTGTTCGACCTGGGGCACGTCTCGTCGTTCGAGCCGTTCCGCAAGCTGTTCAACCAGGGCATGATCCAGGCGTACGCGTTCCGGGACGCCCGCGAGGCCGTGGTGCCGGCGGAGGAGGTCGTCGAGGTCGACGGTCGCTTCTTCCACGGCGAGTCCGAGGTGCGCCGCGAGTACGGCAAGATGGGCAAGTCCCTGAAGAACGTCGTCACCCCGGACGAGATGTGCGCGGCGTACGGCGCGGACACCTTCCGGGTGTACGAGATGTCGATGGGCCCGCTGGAGGTTGCCCGCCCCTGGGACACCCGGGCGGTGATCGGCTCGTACCGGTTCCTGCAGCGGGTCTGGCGGGCGGTCGTCGACGAGCAGACCGGTGACCCGCGGGTCACCGACGTGCCGGCGGACGAGGCCACCCGGCGGCTGCTGCACCAGGTGATCGACGGGGTCCGCGGCGACATGGAGGGGATCCGGTTCAACACCGCGATCGCCAAGCTGATCGAGCTGACCAACGCGCTGACCCGGCTGTCCGCCACGCCGCGCGAGGTGGCCGAACCGCTGGTGCTGATGCTGGCGCCGTTCGCCCCGCACATCGCCGAGGAGCTGTGGCGGCGGCTGGGCCACGACAGCTCGCTGGCGTACGCGGACTTCCCGACCGCCGACCCGGCCCTGCTGGTCGCCGAGACGGTGACCTACCCGGTGCAGATCAACGGCAAGGTCCGCGGCCGGATCGAGGTCCCCGCCGACGCGGATGAGGAGACGGTGCGCGCGGCGGCCCTGGCGGCCGTCGACGGTGCGCTGGACGGCAGGGTGCCCCGCAAGGTCATCGTGGTGAAGGGCCGGATGGTCTCGGTCGTCGCCTGACCGTTCCCGCCCCGGGCGGGTCAGGGTTCGCGGTGGTGGGTTGAGTGTGGCCGCGAGCGATACACCTGAGAGGCACAAATATGCCTCTCAGGTGTATCGCTTCCCGGACATGCACCTGTCGAAGGCGGCATCGCGCGGTGGCGACCATCCGCACGGAGGCGGCGCGCGCCGCCACGCCACGGCGATGAACCCGCCGGGCAGCGGCTCCTCGGCAGGGATCAGGTCTGCCTCGGCCGGCGCCGCCGTTCGGCGCGCCACCAGCGGTGGATCAGCACCACGCTGGCGATCAGCCCGAGGCTGGCCGGCGCGGCGGCGTACCAGTTGACGTGGCCCGGCGAGCTGACCGCCGCGCCGATGGCGGCGTAGCCGAAGGCGGTCGGGGCGGAGGCGATCACGCTGCCGGCCAGGAACGGCAGCAGCCGGGCGCCGGTCGTGCCGTAGCCGTAGCTGACCAGCCCGAAGCCGGCGATCGGCAGCAGTCGGACGGTGATCACCCCGAGCACGCTCTGCCGGGCGAACCAACCGTCGAGGCGGGCCAGCCGGCCGCGCACCCGTTCGGCGACGAACTCCCGGCCCAGCAGGCGTCCGACGGTGAAGCCGATCGCCGCCGCCAGCAGCGCCGCGCCGAGCGCGTACGCGGCGCCCTCCAGCGGGCCGAAGATGGCGCCGGCGGCCAGCGTGACGAAGGTCCGCGGCACCAGCGCCACGAGCAGCAGCGCCCCGCCGACGATCGCCGCGATCGGGGCGTACCCGTCGAGGGAGCCGGCCAGCCGGGGGAGCTGGGCCGGGTCCGGCCGGGGCACCAGCAGGAGCGTCACGGCGAATCCGGCGAGCAGCACCAGTAGCCCGGCGAAGCGGAGCGCCGACGGCTGCCGGAGCAGCCGCCGGACGGCGGGGGTCACGCCCGGGCGGCGGCCGCCACCGCGGCGCGGCGTTCCGAGCGGAGCCGCTCGGACCAGGTGTCGTCCAGCGTGGGAAGCTGGTGGACGCCGGTGGCCCAGCGCAGCAGCAGGTCGGCCAGCGCCGGGTTGCGGGCCAGGGCGGGCCCGTGCGAGTACGTGCCGAGCAGCTTGCCCCGCCACGCGCCCTCGGTGGCGCCGTCGTTGCCGACCCCGGCGGTGACCCGGGCCAGCGGCGACACGCCGGGCCCGAGGTGCGTGCGCCCGCCGTGGTTCTCGAAGCCGCTCAGCGCGGGGACGCCCAGCCGCGGGTCGACCTCGCCGGCCAGCTCGCCGACGGCCCGGGTGGGCCCGCGGTCGGAGGAGAGGTCGAGCAGCTCCAGCCCCGCGCATTTGGTGCCCTTGGCGAAGAACGAGGTGCCGAGGAGTTGGTAGCCGGCGCAGACGCCGAAGACGACCGAACCCTGGGCCACCGCCCGGTGCAGGCCGCCGTCGGCGAGCAGCCGCTGGGCGCCGAGCGCCTGCGGGCCGTCCTCGCCGCCGCCGATCAGGTAGATGTCGGCGGTGGCGGGCAGCCGCTGGTCGGAGCGGACCTCCAGCGCCTCGACCGGCATGCCACGCAGCTGGGCCCGGCGGGCCAGGATCAGCATGTTGCCCCGGTCGCCGTACGTGGAGAGCAGGTCGGGATAGATCCAGACGATGCGCAGGCTCTCAGTTGACACGGTCCAGCTCCGCTCGGATGTCCTGGAATGCGGTGTAGTTGGCGATGACCTCCAGGCGGCCCGGTGGCGCCGCCCGGATCGCATCGTCGAAGGTCCGGACGTGCTGGAACGGCACGCCGTTGACGTCCAGCCGGACGGCCAGGTCGTACGCCCGGTCGCCGGTGATCAGGACCTGCCGGCCGCGCAGCGGGGCGAAGTCGACGTCGAAGAGCCAGGAGGTGTCCAGCCCGTCGGGGTCGCGGGCGTTGATGGAGAGCAGGGTGGGCGCCTCGTCGGCCATGTCGAACGCCTCCAGCCAGCTGGCCGGGTTCTTGGCCAGCAGCAGCCGGATGTTGCGCCCGTCCCGGTCCACCTGGGCGTAGCGGCCGGCGACCGAGGTGACCGTGCCGAGCCGGGAGACCGCGTCCACCGGGCGTACGCCGAACTCGGCGGCGACGGCGAGGGCGGTCGCCGCGTTGCCCAGGTTGACCTTGCCGGGGAGCTGGAGCTGGATCTTGTGCCAGGCGCCGGTCGGGTCGAGCACGCCGTCGTCCTCGACGGTCCACTGCGGCTCGGGGCGGCGCAGCGGGCAGCCGGTGCACCGCCACTGCTCGCCCGAGCGCTCGATAGTCGATCCGCACTCGGGGCACACCCACGAGTCGTCGTGCCAGCGCTGGCCGGCGCTGAACCAGGTGACGTGCGGCGGGATGTGGCCGCGGGCCGGGTCGGCGGGCGGGGTGGCGGCCCAGACGACCATCGGGTCGTCGGCGTTGGCGACCACCCGCACGTCGGGGTGCTGGACCAGCGCGGCACGCCAGAGCTGCGCCATCATGGCGACCTCCTTGGCCCGGTCGAGCTGGTCGCGGGAGAGGTTGAGCAGTGCCACGACGTGCGGCTCGGTGGCCTCCAGCACCTGGGCGAGGTAGTGCTCGTCGACCTCGAGCACCGCGTACGGGGTGCTGCCGGCCTTCGCCAGGGCCGAGGTGTGGCCGGTGGGCATGTTGGCGCCGAAGGAGTTGGTGGCGACCCGGCCGAGCACGCCGACGGCGGCGGTGGTGAGCCGGGTGGTGGTGGTCTTGCCGTTGGTGCCGGACACCAGGGCGATCGCCCGCCCCGCCGACAGGTGCGCGAGCAGTTCGGGATCGATCTTGAGGCCGATCCAGCCGCCGATCACCGAGCCGTCGCCACGGCCGGCGGCTCGGGACAGCGCCGCGGCGGTCCGCGACACGGAGCTGGCCACCTTTGCCCGCAGGGGAATTTTCGCGTCCGTCACGCGAGCGAGGTTACCGGACCCGTGGCCCCGCCAGATCGCCGCCGACGGCGATCCGTTCGGCCGGGGTGACCAGGCGGACGGCCGGCTCGCGCTCGGCCGGATGGAGTCGATCAATGTCGGGTAGCGGACGCGGCCGGTGGGCCGCCGCGGCCCTCCACTCCGCTCCACCCCCTCTGACGTGCGCTTTTGCGCGCGGAAACGGCGCGCCACGCGGGCGTTTCTGGTTGCGGGTGGAGGGAAGTGGAGTAGAGTGGGGCGCAATGGTGAGGCCGGGAGGGTCGCACCGGCCCGGGGGGTCAGCGGCGCCGCGAACGCCGCTCAGGGCGAGGGGGTTGGGCCGATGTTCCTCGGCACCCACACTCCGCGCCTGGACGACAAAGGCCGGTTGATTCTTCCGGCGAAGTTCCGGGATGAGCTGGCGGGGGGTGTCGTGATCACCAAAGGGCAGGAGCGCTGCCTCTACGTCTTCCCGATGCCCGAGTTCCAGCGGATCGCGGAGCAGTTGCGCGCGCAACCGATGACGCACAAGGCGGCCCGGGCCTACAGCCGGGTCTTCTTCGCCAGCGCGCACGACGAGGTCCCGGACAAGCAGGGCCGGGTGACCATCCCCGGGCACCTGCGCTCGTACGCCGCCCTCGACCGCGATCTGGTCGTGATCGGCGCGAGCACCCGGGTGGAGATCTGGGACAGGGCGGCCTGGGAGGCCTACCTCGCGGAGAGCGAAGACGACTTCGCCGACATCGAGGAGGGGGTGCTGCCCGGCGGTCTGTAGGGCGTGGCGACGCCCGGCGTACTGCGAGATCTCCAGCCGCTTTCGAGTTCCTGGCACCCCTTCCCCGGTGCCAGGCGCACGATCCGTATCGGGGCCGCGGCCTCCGGCGGGCGGGAGCGGATGGGGATCTGGCGGTACGACGAGGCGTCGTGGCGACGACAGGACGCGGCACGGACGGAAGTGGGTCTCAACCAGTGGGGGTCGACATGGGGGAGCTGCGTGGCACGCATGTGCCGGTGCTGCTCGAGCGGTGTCTCGAGCTGCTGGCCCCCGCGCTGTGTCGGAACGGACGCACCGTCTACGTCGACGCGACGCTCGGGCTGGCCGGGCACGCCGAGGCGGTCCTTCAGGCGCATCCGAACACGGTGCTGATCGGCCTGGACCGGGACACGGAGGCCCTCGCCCACGCGCGGGTCCGGCTGGCCCGGTTCGCCGACCGGATCCACCTCGAGCACGCCGTCTACGACGAGCTGCCCGAGGTGCTCGACCGGCTGGGCTACCCGGCGATCGACGGGATCCTGTTCGACCTCGGCGTCTCGTCCCTGCAACTCGACGCGCCCGACCGCGGGTTCGCGTACGCGCAGGACGCGCCGCTGGACATGCGGATGGACCAGACCCGGGGGGTGACCGCCGAGGAGGTGGTCAACACGTACGGCCATCCGGAACTGGCCCGGGTGCTGCGGGTGTACGGCGAGGAGAAGTTCGCCGGGCGGATCGCCTCGGCGATCATCCGGGAGCGGGAGCGCGCCCGGATCACCTCGTCCGCGCGGCTGGCCGAGCTGGTCAGAGAGAGCATTCCGGCACCAGCCCGACGAACCGGGGGACACCCGGCAAAGAGAACGTTTCAGGCTTTACGGATCGAGGTAAACAGGGAGCTGGCGGCGCTGGAGACGGCGCTGCCGGCCGCTCTCGACAAGCTCACCGTGGGCGGCCGCATGGTGGTCCTGTCCTACCACTCGCTGGAGGACCGGCTCACCAAGCAGGCGCTCGCCGACCGGGTCCGCAGCAAGGGCCCGGTCGACCTCCCGGTCGAACTGCCCGGGTCGGGCCCGACGTTCCGGCTGCTCAGCCGGGGCGCCGAGCTCGCCGGGGAGGCGGAGGTGGCCGCGAACCCGCGCGCTTCCTCCGTGCGGCTGCGGGCCGCGGAACGGCTCGACCCGGAGGCGGCCCGGCAGGGGCGTACCGACCGCGAACGGTACCGCCGCCGGGTCAAGGCGATGCACCAACCGGGTACGGGGTCACCGGGATCCGCGACGGATCCGCGGTCGACCCCCGGGGACGGCAGTGGGACGGACGAAGAGGGGGAGGGGACATGAACGTCAACAAGCGCGACGGCCGGGACGCCGTCGGGCAGCGCGCACCGCGGTCGGGGGGCCGGACCGCGGCGCAGCGCACCACGCGAGGGACGACCGCGACGGCGGAGGCGGACCGGCCCGACCGCCGGGAGGAAACCCGCGCCCGGGGGGCGCGCGGGTTTCCCACCCAGGGCAGCGCCGCGCTGCGGCCGGCCGAGCGGACGAAGGCCACCACGACGGCGTCGCCGCGGCTGCGGGTCGCCCCGCCGCCGCCGGTCTCCGTGCCGCGGGCCCCGTTCGTCGGGCTGATCCTGGTGCTGGTGGTCGGCGGGGTGCTCGGCATCCTGCTGGTCAACACGAAGATCAACGAGAACGCCTTCAAGCTGGAGAAGCTGCAGCAGCAGCAGGCCAAGCTCGACGTCGACCAGCAGCAGCTGGAGAAGGAGATCGCCGAGCAGAAGGCGCCGGGCAACCTGACCGCCAACGCCCGCAAGCTCGGCCTGGTCGAGTCCGGCGAGCCCGCCTACATCCGGCTGCCGGACGGGAAGACGATCGGCGTTCCGCACCCGGCGGAGGGTGCGCCGGCCGTCACCAGCCAGCAGGGCAACGGGGGGTAGTCAGGTGCCCCCGAGATCGGAGGAACCGCGCCGGGACGCCACGGGCTCCCGGCGCGGCTCGTCCCGGGGCGGTCGGGGCGCCGACCCGCGCTCCGGCGAGCCGGGCGTCGGCGGGATCTCCGACGCTCGGGCGTACACGCCCCGGGGGCGCACCATCCGCGAGGGCGGCGGGGCCGCCCGCTCCGTGCCCACCGGGGGCGCGGAGCAGCGGCGTACCCCGCGCAGCAGCCGCTCCGGCGACCCGTTCCGGCCGGCGTTGCAGGTGCTCGACGGCGGCCGGGCCGGCGCCGGCCGCACCGGCCGGCGGGAGACCGCCGCGGGCGGCCGGGCCGGGGTGGTGCGGACCGTCTCACCGCGCCCGTCGCGGGAGCCGTTCGACGACGACGAGGCCCCGGCGCCGCGGCGCCGGCCGGGCCCGCGCCGGCCGGACCGGCCCGCCGCCCGGCGGCCGTCGCGCAAGCCGCGCCGCCCGCCGAAGCTCGCCGACCCGCGCCGCCGGCTGCGGCTCGGCACGCTGCTCACCCTGACGCTCTTCGCCGCGATCGGCATCCGGCTGGTCTTCCTGCAGACCGTGGACACCCCGGCGTACGCCGACGGCGGCGTCACCGACCGGCTCGCCGTGGTCGACCTGCCCGCCCCGCGCGGCGCGATCTACGACCGGACCGGCGACCCGCTGGCGCACAGCGTCGAGGCCCGGTACGTCTTCGCCGACCCGACCCGGGTCAAGGACCGGTTCGCCACCGCCCGGCTGCTCTCCCCGCTGCTCGGCAAGCGGGTCTCCGACCTGGCCGACAAGATGAAGCCGCGCACCCTGCCCGGCACCGCCACCCCGTCGCAGTTCGAGTACCTGGCCCGCGGGGTCGACATCGCCAGGGCCAAGCAGATCGTGGCGCTGGACCTGGCCGGCATCGGCGTGCACCGGGACGAGCGGCGTGAGGTACCCGGCGGTGATCTGGGCGCCAACCTGATCGGCTTCGTCAGCCAGGACATGGTCGGCCTGGAGGGGCTGGAGGCGAAGTACGACGACCTGCTCCAGGGGCAGGCGGGCAAGAAGACCTACGAGGTCGGCCAGGGCGACCTGGCCGCGCCGATCCCCGGCGGCTACAGCCAGACCACCCAGCCCAAGCCGGGCAGCTCGCTGGAGCTGACCATCGACCGGGACCTCCAGTTCCAGACCCAGCGGATCCTCACCGCCCAGATGGCGCAGACCAGGGGCAGCGTCAGCGCCGCCGTGATCATCGACGTGCACACCGGCGAGGTGCTGGCCCAGGCCAGCAACCCCACCTACGACGCGGCGGACCCGGAGGGCAGCAAGCCGACGGACCGCGAGGACGCGGCGACCAGCTTCGTGGTCGACCCGGGCTCGATCCACAAGGCGATCACCTACGGCGCGGCCCTCCAGGAGGGCGTGATCAGCCCGGACACCACGATGCCCATTGCCAACACCATCCAGAGGGGCGACCAGACCTTCCGGGACACCCATCCGGCCGACGGGCAGCGGATGAGCATCCCCGGGATGCTGGCCTACTCCTCCAACGTCGCGACCATCGAGATCGCCGACAAGCTGGGCCGGGACCGGCTGATCGACTACCAGAAGCGGTTCGGGCTCGGCCAGCCCACCCGCGAGGGCATGCCGGGGGAGGCCTCCGGGCGGCTGCTGCCCGCCGAGGAGTGGAGCAGGTCGTCGTACGGGTCGGTGCCGATCGGGCACAGCGTCGACGCCACCCCGCTGCAGATGGCCGCCGCGTACGCCGCCATCGCCAACAACGGCACGTACGTCCAGCCGCACCTGATCAAGGACGTGATCGGCCCGGACGGCAAGCGGACGCCAGGCCCGAAGCCGGTGACCCGGTCGGTGCTCAGCCCGCAGAACGCCGCCGCGCTGCGCACGATGCTGGAGGCGGTCACCACGGTCAACGGTCCGGAGGGGCCGGCCACCGGCCTCGCCGCCGCCGTCCCCGGCTACCGGGTGGCCGGCAAGACCGGCACCGGCCTGCGGTACGCCGACGGCAAGCTGCAGCCCGGCGAGGTCGGCTCGTTCATCGGGATGGCCCCGGCCGAGCATCCCCGGTACGTGGTGGCGGTCTTCGTCTGGAGCCCCGGCGGCGAGGGCGGCGCGGTCGCCGCGCCGGCCTTCCGGGAGATGATGGGCTACACCCTGCGGCACTACCGGGTGCCGCCGTCGGCGACCAGCAGGTCGCCCAAGTTCGAGGTCTTTCCGCGCTGAGCGGGGCGGGCGGGACATCATCGGTGAGTGGCGACGAACCACCGGGGCGGCTGTGCGGTCGGAACCCGGACGACCGGGTAGGGTCTGACGCCGTGCCCGGCAATCCACGTCCCCGTACCGTGAATCCCGTCCGGCTCGGCGACCTCGCCGCGCGGCTCGCCGTCGCGCCGCCCGAGGACGCCGCCGAGGTGGCCGTGACCGGGGTGACCCACGCCAGCCAGGAGGTCCGCCCCGGGGACCTGTACGCGGCGCTGCCCGGCGCCCGCCGGCACGGCGCGGAGTTCGCCGCGGGGGCGGCCGAGGCCGGCGCGGTGGCCCTGTTGACCGACCCGGCCGGCGCGGAGCTGGCCGCCGCGGCGGGCCTGCCGACGCTGGTGGTCGACGACCCCCGGGCGGTGCTCGGCGAGGTCGCCGGCACCGTCTACGGCGAGCCGACCGCGGGGCTGACCGTGATCGGGGTCACCGGCACCGCCGGCAAGACCTCCACCAGCTACCTGATCGAGTCGGGGCTGCGCGCCGCCGGTCACACCACCGGCCTGATCGGCACCGTGGAGACCCGGCTGGGCGACCTGGTGATCGACAGCGTCCGGACCACCCCGGAGGCGACCGACCTGCACGCCATGCTCGCCGTCGCCCGGGAGCGCGGGGTGAGTGCGGTGGTCATGGAGGTCTCCAGCCACGCCCTGGCCATGGGACGCGTCGGCGGGGTCCGCTTCACCGTCGGCGGCTACACCAACTTCGGCTCCGACCACCTGGACTTCCACGCCGACGAGGCGGACTACTTCGCGGCCAAGGCGAAGCTCTTCGACGGCCGCTGCCAGGTCGAGGTGCTCAACCACGACGACCCGGCGCTGCGGCCGCTGTTCAAGCCGGCCACGGTCAGCTACTCGGCGGCCGGCGACCCGACCGCCACCTGGTGGGCCGACGGCATCGACGGCGAGGGGTACGCCCAGCGCTTCACCGTGCACGGCCCGGACGGGCTGGCGCTGCCCGCCGTCGTGGCGCTGCCGGGCCGGCACAATGTGGCGAACGCGCTGCTGGCCGTCGCCACCCTGGTCGCCGCCGGGGTGGACCCGGCCACCGCGGTGGCCGGGGTGTCCGCCTGCGGCGGGGTGCCGGGGCGGCTGGAGCTGGTCAGCGGCGACGCGCCGGTGCGCGGGGTGGTGGACTACGCGCACAAGGCGAACGCGATCGAGGCCGTCCTGGTCGCGCTGCGCGGGCTGAGCGCCGGACGGTTGATCTGCGTGATCGGCGCGGGCGGCGACCGGGACCGGGGCAAGCGGCCGGTGATGGGCGCCGCCGCGGCGGAGGGAGCCGACGTGGTGCTGGTCACCGACGACAACCCGCGCACCGAGGACCCGGCCGCGATCCGGGCCGAGGTGCTCGCCGGGGCGTACGCGGCGAACGCCGCCGCCCGGATCATCGAGGCGCCCGGCCGGCGGGCCGCCATCGCCGAGGCGGTCCGGCTGGCCGAACCGGGCGACGTGGTGGCGCTGCTGGGCAAGGGGCAGGAGCGCGGCCAGGAGATCGCCGGCGAGGTGTTCCCGTTCGACGACCGCGTCGAGCTGGCCGAGGCGTTGCGTGCCCGCTTCGGTGACCTGGCGGGTCGACGGTGATCCCGCTGACCCTGGCCGAGGTCGCCTCGGCCGTCGACGGGCGGCTGGTCGCCGCCGACCCGGAGGTCCGGGTGACCGGGTCGGTCGAGTTCGACTCCCGCAAGGTCGCCCCCGGCGGACTCTTCGTGGCGTTCCCCGGGGAGAAGGTGGACGGGCACGACTACGCCGCAGGGGCGGTCTCGGCCGGCGCGGTGGCGGTGCTCGGCACCCGGGAGCTCCCCGGCGTGCCGATGGTGCTGGTCGACGACGCCCTCGCGGCGATGGGGCGGCTGGCCCGCGCGGTGGTCGACCGGCTGCCCGGGCTCACCGTGATCGGGCTGACCGGCTCGTCGGGCAAGACCACCACGAAGGACCTGATCGCCCAGCTCACCGTGCGGCTCGGCCCGACCGTGGCGCCGCCCGGCTCGTTCAACAACGAGCTGGGCCACCCGTACACGGCGCTGCAGGCCGGGCCGGAGACCCGCTACCTGGTGATGGAGAAGGGCGCCCGCGGGGTGGGGCACGTCCGCTACCTCTGCGAGGTGGTGCCGCCGCGGATCTCCGTGGTGCTCAACGTCGGGGTGGCGCACATCGGCGAGTTCGGCTCGGTGGAGACCATCGCACTGGCCAAGGGGGAGCTGGTCGAGGCGCTGCCCGCGGACGGGCTGGCCGTGCTCAACACCGACGACCCGCTGGTCGACGCGATGGCCACCCGTACCAAGGCCCGGGTGGTCCGGTACGGCGAGGCGGCGCACGCCGACGTGCGGGCCGTGGAGGTGACGCTGGACGGGCGGGGTCGGCCGTCGTACACCCTGGTGACCCCGGAGGGCAGCGCGCCGGTGCGGCTCGGGCTGACCGGGCGGCACCAGGTCTCCAACTCCCTCGCCGCCGCGGCGGTGGCCCGCGAGCTGGGGATGCCTCTGGCCGAGCTGGCCGCCGCCCTGGCCGAGCTGGGGCTGGTCTCGAGCCGGCGGATGGACGTCTTCGAGCGTTCCGACGGGGTCACCGTGATCGACGACTCGTACAACGCCAACCCGGCCTCGATGGCGGTCGCGCTGCGGGCGCTGGCGGGGCTGCGTGGGCAGGGGCGTACCGTCGCGGTGCTCGGCTACATGGCCGAGCTGGGCTCGTTCGAGCGGGAGGGGCACCAGCAGGTCGGCCGGCTCGCGGCCGAGCTGGGCGTGGACCGGCTGCTCGTGGTGGGCGCGCCGGCGGCGCCGATTCAGGAAGGCGCGACAGCGGTAAGTGACTGGGGAGGAGAGTCGGTGCTGCTCACCGATCAGGCGGCGGCCGTCGAGGTGCTGCGGGGCGAGCTACGTCCGGGGGACGTGGTCCTGGTGAAGGGCTCCCGGTACCGCACCTGGGAGGTGGTCGACGCGCTGCGCGAGGCCGTCGGGGAGGGGATCACCCCATGAGGGCGGTCATCGTCGCCATCGGGGTCGCCTTCCTGATCTCGCTGCTCTGCACCCCGATCGCGATCAAGGTCTTCACCCGGCTGAAGGCCGGCCAGCCGATCCGGGCCGAGGGCCCGGCCATGCACCAGACCAAGAAGGGCACGCCGACGATGGGCGGCGTGGTCTTCATCCTGGCCACGGTGATCGCCTACGTCGCCGGGCACCTCGCGCTGACCACCCTGCCGGACGCGCAGATCGCGCAGGTGGAGCCGACCATGACCGCGCTGGTGCTGCTCGGCCTGATGGTCTTCTCCGGCGCGGTCGGCTTCATCGACGACTTCCTGAAGGTCCGCAAGCGGCACAGCGGCGGCCTGAACAAGCGCGGCAAGCTGGCCGGCCAGATCCTGGTCGGGGCGATCTTCGGCATCGTGGCGCTCTACTTCCCGAGCAGGATGTACGACGTCACCGGCGCTCGGACCAACGCCGAGACGGTCGGCAGCACCACGCTGAGCTTCATCCGGGAAATCCCGGCGCTGGAGATCGGCAAGGTCGCCTCGGTGATCGTCATCATCCTGGTGGTGATGGCGGCGACCAACGGGGTGAACCTCACCGACGGGCTGGACGGCCTGGCCACCGGCGCCTCGGTGATGGTGCTCGCCGCGTACGCGCTGATCGCCTTCTGGCAGTACCGGCACTGGTGCGCGGACCCGAACTACACCGAGGCGTACTGCTACACGGTCCGGGACCCGCTGGAGATCGCGCTGATCGCCGGGGCGGCGGCGGGCGCCTGTGTCGGCTTCCTGTGGTGGAACACCTCGCCGGCGCGGATCTTCATGGGCGACACCGGCGCGCTCGGCCTGGGCGGCCTGATCGCCGGCATGGCGATGTCCACCCGGACCATCCTGCTGCTGCCGATCATCGGCGGGCTTTTCGTGATCATCACGATGTCCGTGGTGATCCAGATCATCTCCTTCCGGACCACCGGCAAGCGGGTGTTCCGGATGTCCCCGTTGCAGCACCACTTCGAGCTGGCCGGTTGGAGCGAGGTCAACATCGTGGTCCGGTTCTGGATCATCGCCGGGATCGGCGTGGCCATCGCGCTGGGCCTGTTCTACAGCGAGTTCCTGGCCGCGGTGACCTGAGCCGGGACACCGACGCGGGAGGGGGCGGGGCCCGGGTGGCCCCTCCTTTCGCGTTCCGACACGCCGACCGGTCGGTTGCGCCACGGGCGGGCGGGCCCAGCCGCGATGATGGGCGGGTGGGGGAGGAACGAGACACCGAGGGCACGACCGAGACGCAGACCCGCCGACCACCCGCGGCGACCCGGCCGGCGGACCCGCCCGGCGCGCTGTTCGGGCTGGACGCGGCGGGCGGCCTGGCCGCGCTGCGTGGCCTGCTGGCCCGCCCGCTGGCCTCCTACTACCTGCTGCTGTCCAGCGCCGGCCTGCTGCTGCTGATCGGCCTGACCATGGTCTTCTCGGCGACCAGCGTGAAGGACTACGCCGAGGACGGCGACGCGTCGGCCTCCCTGGTCAAGCAGACGATCTTCGCGGTGATCGGCATCGTCGCGTTCTGGGCCTGTCAGCGGCTGCCCGCCCGGACCTTCCGCGCGCTGGGCCGGCCGGCGCTCGGCGTGGCGGTGGTGCTGCTGCTCATCCTCAACCTGCTGGTCGCACTGGAGGCGCTGTTCGGGGTGAAGTCGGTCGGCCCGCTGCACGCCGAGCTGCTCTGGCTCTTCCTCGGCCCGATCCAGGTCCAGCCGGCCGAGCTGGCCAAGTTCGCGCTGGCGCTGTGGGGCGCCCACGTGCTGGCCCGCAAGGGCGCCGCGCTGGGCTGGTGGAAGGAGCTGGCCACCCCGCTCTTCCCGGTGGTCGGCCTGCTCTTCGTGCTGGTCGGTTACAACGACCTGGGCAGCATGCTCTGCCTGCTGGCCCTGGTCGTCGGGCTGCTCTGGGCGGCCGGGGTGCGGATGCAGATCTTCGCCACCCTCTCCGCGGTCGGCCTGCTCGGCATCGGTCTGCTGGTCGCGATGGCGTCGTTGGGCGCCGGCTCCGGCTCGCGAGACGCCGACAACTACCGGCTGGCCCGGCTGACCAACTTCGTCAACCCGCCCCCGCTGGACCAGTGCGCCGCGGACACCTGCTACCAGCTTGTCCAGGCCCGCAACGCGATCGAGCACGGCGGCTGGTTCGGCGTGGGGCTGGGCAAGAGCAGCGTGAAGTTCGGCTGGCTGCCCGAGGCGCACAACGACTTCATCTTCGCGATCGTCGCCGAGGAGTTGGGCGTGGTCGGCTGCACCGTGGTGCTGGTGCTCTTCGCCGTGCTGGCGTACACCGGGCTGCGGATCGCCCGGCGGGTCGAGGATCCGTTCCGCCGGCTCGCCGCGGCCGGCGTCACCGCCTGGCTGGTCGGCCAGGCCGTGATCAACATCGGTGGGGTGACCGGACTGCTGCCGCTGACCGGCGTGCCGCTGCCGTTCATCTCCGACGGCGGCAGCGCCCTCGTCGTCACCCTCGCGGCGATCGGGATGCTCGCCTCGTTCGCCCGCGCGGAGCCCGACGCGGCCCGAGCCCTGCATGCCCGTCCGCCGGCCCGGTGGGTCCGACTAGTCTGGGCCCCGTTGCCGCCGCTTCCCGGCCGGCGACGCCGTCCGGCGTCGCCACCGGCCGACCGTGGGTCCGTACCCCGGTCCCGAGCGCGGCGGGAGGACGACCAGGCCGCGGCCCGCGGCGCCCGGCCGAGCCGGACGCGCGCCGGCACGGCGAGCGAGAGGAGACGCTGATGGGTCCGCTGCGTTCGGTGGTGCTCTGCGGAGGAGGAACGGGTGGGCACATCTACCCGTTGCTCGCGTTCGCCGACTGCCTGCGCCGACACGACCCGGGCGTCCGGATCACCTGCCTGGGCACCCCGAAGGGCCTGGAGAACGAGCTGATCCCGCCGGCCGGCTACGACCTGCGGCAGATCCCGGCCTACCAGCTGCCCCGCTCGGTGAACATGAGCCTGGTGCGCACGCCGGACCGGATGTGGAAGGCGGCCCGCGCGGCGGGCAAGGTGATCGACGAGGTCCAGGCCGACGCGGTGGTCGGTTTCGGCGGGTACGTCTCGGTCCCCGGCTACCTCGCCGCCTGGCGGCGCGAGCTGCCGATCGTGATCCACGAGGTGAACGTGCCCCCGGGCGTGGCCAACCGGCTCGGGATGAAGTTCACGAAGAACGTCGCGGTGGGCTTCCCGCACCAGCCGGTGCAGGCCGAGTCGCTGCGCGACGCCCGGGTGGTCGGCGTGCCGCTGCGCCGGGGGATCGCCGGGCTGGACCGGGCGGCCATGCGGAACGCCGCCCGGGCCCACTTCGGACTCCGCCCAGACCTGCCGGTGCTCTTCGTCGCCGGCGGCTCGCAGGGCGCCCGCTCGATCAACCTGGCGGTCTCCGGGGCGGCCAAGGAGTTGGCCCGCAACGGCGTGCAGGTGCTGCACGTGATCGGCGCCCGAAACGAGCCGGTGTCGGTCGCCACCGACCTGCCGGTGCCGTACGTGACCCTGCCCTACCTGTCCGAGATGGAGCTGGGCTACGCGGCCGCCGACCTGATGCTGGCCCGCGGTGGGGCGATGACCTGCGCCGAGGTGGCCGCGATCGGCCTGCCCGCCATCTACGTGCCGTACCCGCACAGCAACCAGGAGCAGAAGCGCAACGCGCTGCCCGTGGTGGAGGCCGGGGGCGGGCTGCTCGTCGACGACGCCGAGCTGACCCCGGACTGGCTGGAGCGGACGGTCATCCCGCTGGTCCGGGACCCGCAGCGGCTCGCCGCGATGGGCGCCGCCGCCGCCGCGTACGGCCGGCGGGACGGCGACGTCGCGCTGCTGAACTTCGTCTACGAGGCGGTGGCCCGATGACGTCGGCCACCGCGACGGGAAGGTACTCGGAATGAACACCGCGCAGTTCACCCCCGCCGGCACACTGACCGCGGAGGACCTGGGCCGGATCCACCTGATCGGGGTGGGCGGGGTCGGCATGAGCGGGCTGGCCCGGCTCTTCCTCACCCGGGGGCTGCCGGTCTCCGGCAGCGAGCTGCGGGAGTGGCCGTCCCTGGCCGGGCTGCGGGCGCTCGGCGGCACGATCCACATGAGCCACGAGACGTCCAACCTCGACGGCGTGGACACCGTGGTCTACTCCTCGGCGATCCCCCAGGACCACCTGGAGATGGTCGAGGCGCGCCGGCGCGGCCTGCGGGTGCTGCACCGCTCCGAGGCCCTGGCGGCGGCGATGACCGGCCGGCGCACCGTGGCCGTCGCCGGCACCCACGGCAAGACCACCACCACCTCGATGGTGACCATGGTGCTCCAGCAGGCCGGCGTCGACCCGTCGTTCGTGATCGGCGGGGAGATCTCCGAGGTGGGCTCCGGCGCGCACCACGGCACCGGCGAGTACTTCGTGGTCGAGGCGGACGAGAGCGACCGCTCCTTCCTGATCTACCGGCCGTACGTGTCGATCATCACCAACATCGAGGCGGACCACCTCAACACGTACGGCGACCTGGCGAACCTGGAGGCGACGTTCGCCGAGTTCGCCCGGCTCACCGACCCGGACGGGTTCATCATCACCTGCGCCGACGACGCGGGCGGCCGGCGGCTGGCCGAGACGCTGCGGGCGGAGGGCCGCCGGGTGTGGACGTACGGCGAGTCGCCCGACGCCGACCTGCGGCTGAGCGAGATGGCCTCCTCCGCGCGGGGGGTGCGCTACCTGGCCGAGATCGACGGCCGGTCGCTGGGCGAGATCCGGCTGCCTGTCCCGGGCCGGCACATGGGACTCAACAGCGCCTCCGCGGTGCTCGCCGCGTACCTGCTGGGGCTGCCGGTCGAGGCGGCGGAGACCGCGCTCGGCGCGTTCCCCGGCGTCCGGCGGCGCTTCGAGCGCAAGGGCGTCGCGGACGGCGTGCTGGTCTACGACGAGTACGCGTACCACCCGACCTCGATGACTTTGGCTCTGCAGACGTTGCGCGAGGTGGCCGGCGAGGGCCGGTTGATCGTGGTCTTCCAGCCGTACCGGTTGTACCGCACCCGGGACCTGCAGGCCGAGATCGCCGCGGCGCTCGGCATCGCCGACGAGCTGGTGCTGCTGGAGGTGTTCGGCCCGGGTGAGCTGCGGCAGCCCGGCGAGGGCTCGGCCGCGCTGATCGAGGCGGTGCCGCTGCCGGCAGACCGGAAGGTCTTCGTGGACTCGTGGGACGAGGTGCCGGCCGAGGTGGCCCGCCGGGCCCGACCGGGCGACGTCGTGGTGACCATGGGCGCGCCGCCCATCTCGCTGATGGGCGACCAGCTGCTCGACGCGCTGCTTGCCCGTGCCGGCGGCGCGACGGCCGTGGGCGCCGCCGTCGACACGGACGGCGCGGCCGCCCCGGCCGGATGAGTCCCGGCCCGGCCCGGGGCCGGACGCCCGGCCCGGACGGCGGCGCCGGCCGGCGCGGACCGGTGCGGCGCTGGCAGCTGGTCCGGGCCGGCACCGACGCGGTCCCGCCGTCCACCCGGCGGTTCATGGCCCGGGCCCGACAGCGCCGGATGCGGGCCGCCCTGCCGTGGGCGACGGCGGTCGGGGTGCTCGCCCTGGCCGGTCTGGTCGCGTGGACCGTGTTGGGCACCGGCCTGTTCGGCGTCCGCGAGGTCCGGGTGGTCGGCGCGAAGCTGGTCACCCCGGTCGAGGTGCGGGACGCGGCGGCGGTTCCGGACGACGCGCCCCTGGCGCGGGTGGATCTGACGGCGACCGCCCGGCGGGTCGGCACCCTCGCCCCGGTCGAACGCGCGTCGGTGGAGCGCGACTGGCCCGGCACCCTGGTGATCCGGGTGGTGGAGCGGACCGCCGTGGCGGCGGTGCCGCAGGGCGAGCAGTTCGCCGTGATCGACAGCGCCGGCGTGGTCTTTCGGACCGTGCCCCGGGCTCCGGACGCGCTGCCGCTGGTCCAGGTGGGCAAGCCGGGACCGGACGACCCTGGCACCCGGGCGGGGCTGGCGGTGCTCGCCGCGCTGAGCCCGCAGCTCCGCGCCGAGCTGGTCTCGGTGGACGTGGCCGGGCTGGCCCGGATCACGCTGCGGCTGCGGCACGACCGGACGGTGGTCTGGGGGGACGCCACCCGGGGCGCGGACAAGTCGCGGGTGGCCACCGCGCTGCTCGGTCGGCAGGCCGACACGATCGACGTGAGCGCGCCGGACGTGGTGACCTTCCAGTGATCCGCCGGTCGGCGGGGTGGGCGGCGGCCGGCGGGACGTGACTCGTCCCGCTATGGGCGACGACACGCCGGGCGGGTCCTTGGCTCTCGGCGTGGAGGCGCTTACGTTGCCCCGAAGAGGATCAGTGGTTGACATAACTGTAGGCCTCTAGTAGAGGGTGAGGGTTTCGACCCGCAACCCCGCTGGGAACTGCGTCGACCGCTGGTCTAGGCCAAGCCGTGTGGGGTCGGCCCATGCCAATCTCGAAGGGAAAGGACCGGAGATGACACCTCCGCACAACTACCTGGCGGTCATCAAGGTCGTCGGCATCGGGGGCGGCGGCGTCAACGCCGTCAACCGGATGATCGAGGTTGGGCTCAAGGGCGTCGAGTTCATCGCGATCAACACCGACGCGCAGGCGCTGCTGATGAGCGACGCCGACGTCAAGCTCGACGTGGGCCGGGAGCTGACCCGGGGGCTCGGCGCCGGGGCGAACCCGGACGTCGGCAAGAACGCCGCCGAGGACCACCGCGACGAGATCGAGGAGGTGCTCAAGGGCGCCGACATGGTCTTCGTGACCTGCGGCGAGGGCGGCGGCACCGGCACCGGCGGCGCGCCGGTGGTGGCGAACATCGCCCGCAAGCTCGGCGCGCTGACCATCGGCGTGGTCACCCGGCCGTTCTCCTTCGAGGGCAAGCGCCGCCAGGTGCAGGCCGAGTCCGGCATCGACGAGCTGCGCAACCAGTGCGACACGCTGATCGTCATCCCGAACGACCGGCTGCTCGCGCTCGGCGACCGCAACATCTCCATGATGGACGCCTTCCGGACCGCCGACCAGGTGCTCCTCTCCGGTGTCCAGGGCATCACCGACCTGATCACCACCCCGGGTCTGATCAACCTGGACTTCGCCGACGTCAAGAGCGTGATGAGCGGCGCCGGCAGCGCGCTGATGGGCATCGGCAGCGCCCGGGGTGAGAACCGCGCGGTCGAGGCGGCCGAGGCGGCCATCTCCAGCCCGCTGCTGGAGCAGAGCATGGACGGCGCGCGCGGCGTGCTGCTCTCCATCGCCGGCGGCTCCGACCTGGGCCTGTTCGAGATCAACGACGCGGCCCAGCTGGTCACCGACGCGGCGCACCCGGAGGCGAACATCATCTTCGGCGCGGTCATCGACGACGCCCTCGGCGACGAGGTGCGGGTCACCGTCATCGCGGCGGGGTTCGACGGCGGGACGCCGGCGTACAAGGCGGCCGAGCCGACCCGCAAGCCGAACCAGAACCAGCCGGCGCAGCCCGGCACGCCGGTGGCGCCGCCGGCCACCATGCCGGCGCCGCAGCAGTCGCCGCGCCGGGTGCTCTTCGACGACGTGGACGTGCCGGACTTCCTCAAGAACGGCTCCTGAGCCGCGCCGATGACGGAGACACCAGCCACGGTACGACCGGACCGTCGTGCCGAGCTCGCGACCGGGCTCGCCCGGGTGCGGGCCCGGATCGCCGACGCCTGCGCCGCCGCCGGCCGGGACCGCGCCGAGGTCACCCTGATCGCGGTGACCAAGACCTACCCGGCCGGCGACGTGGTGGCCCTGGCCGGGCTCGGCGTCGCCGACGTGGGGGAGAACCGCGACCAGGAGGCGGCCGGCAAGGCCGCCGAGGTGGCGGCGGCCGGGGTGACGCCGCGCTGGCACTTCATCGGCCAGTTGCAGCGCAACAAGTGCCGCTCGGTGGTCCGGTACGCCGACGTCGTGCAGTCGGTCGACAGCGTCCGGCTGGCCGGGGCGCTGGACGCGGCGGCGGCGGCAGGTCCGGACCGGGAGCGGCCGCTGGACGTGCTGGTGCAGGTCAGCATCGACGGCGACCCGGCCCGGGGCGGGGCGCTGCCGGACTCGGTCGATCCGGACCGCGGTCTCGGTCCGGTATCGGAGGCGGTGGCCGGCGCGGGGGCGCTGCGGCTGGGCGGGCTGATGGCGGTGGCGCCGCTGGGCTGGGAGCCGGAGCGGGCGTTCGCCCGGCTGGCCGAGGTGGCGGAATGGTTCCGCCGGCGGCATCCGGCGGCGACCATGCTGTCGGCCGGAATGAGCGGGGATCTGGAAACCGCGATCGGGTACGGCGCGACACATGTCCGCGTCGGCAGCGCGTTGCTCGGAATGCGCCCCACGCTGCGGTAGCCTGACCGCGAAAGAAGCAAATTACAGCAGTGTTGTTCAGGAACGGCATCCCGTTGTCGGGGGCTATGGCGGGCGGACCGCGAATCGCGCGCCGAGGGATTGCCGATCCGGTCCGGTGGGCATCGTTGTCCACGCGTGATCAAGAGACACGGCACGGGGGCGTGTGCCGCACGGCGGACGGAAGGGCGCGGGATGGGTGCACTGCGCAAGGCGGGGGTCTGGCTCGGTCTGGTCGAGGAGGACGACGAGCGGGCGTACGAGGACGGTGGCTACGACAAGGGTGGCTACCGCGACTCGCGCTACCGGTCGAGTCGCTACTCTGAGGAGTTCGCCGACGAGGAGGACGACGAGTCGGAGGAGCCGCCGGCCCGTTCCCGGGTCGGTGACCGGGGCCGGCTGACCGAGCGCGCCTCGAGCCGCGCGGCGGAGATCGACCGCGCCGACGGCGAGCGGGCGGAGCGGGTCGAGCGGTCCAGCGTCCGGTCGATCACCCGGTCAGGGGCCGGGGAGACCTCGGGCGCGCTGACGTACCACACCCGGGACAATCTCGCCCTGGCGCCGCAGGTCCAGCCCCGCGAGCGGGCCGTGGTGGCGGAGGAGGAGCAGCGCTACCAGATCACCACGCTGCACCCCACCACCTACCGGGAGGCGCGCACCATCGGCGAGCACTTCCGCGACGGCGTGCCCGTGATCATCAACCTCACCGAGATGGACGAGGCGGACGCCCGCCGGCTGGTGGACTTCGCTGCCGGGCTGGCGTTCGGACTGCGCGGTACGATCGAGCGCGTGACCAACCGGGTGTTCCTGCTCTCACCGGCCAACGTCCAGGTCACCGCGGAGGACAAGGCCAAGATCGCTGAGGGCGGCTTTTTCAGCCTGAGCTAGCCCGCTCGACCGAGGGACGTCGCCTGCCGTGTTGTCGATCTTGTTCCAAGTGCTGTATCTGCTGGTCTATCTGTTCCTGCTTGTGCTCTTGGCCCGATTTGTCCTCGCGGCCGTTCTCGCGTACGGACGCCGCTGGCAACCGGGCCGGGGAGCATCGGCGGGACTGGAATCGGTGTGGAGCGTCACTGATCCGCCTCTGCGGACGTTGAGGCGTGTGATCCCACCACTGCGAATTGGTAACGTGAGCATCGACCTGGCCTCACTTGTGCTCCTGGTTATCCTGTTCGTGCTGATGAGGTTTGTGTTAGATCCGCTGATCAGGAACTTCTCCTGACCAGCGCGCGCTTTCGCGGCCGCAACTGACCCGAGGAGTTTCGATGCCGCTGACCCCGGCCGACGTCCACAACGTCGCCTTCAAAAAGCCGCCGATCGGCAAGCGGGGGTATGACGAGGAGGAGGTCGACGCCTTCCTGGACGAGGTCGAGCGCGAGCTCGCCCGTCTGATCGAGGAGAACAACGAGCTGCGCGCCCAGGTGGAGCGCGGCGGTCGCGGCCCCGCTCCCGCCGGCCCCGGCGGCGACCCCCGTCTCGCGGCCGAGCTCAACGACGTCAAGGCCCAGCTGGACCGGGTGCAGCGCGACAAGGCGGCCGCCGAGCAGGCGGCCCGGGCGATGCAGGCCGAGCTGGAGCAGGTCCGCGCCCAGGGCGGCCCGGCCGCCGGCGCTGACGGCGAGCAGCAGGCGCTGCGGGTGCTGATGATGGCCCAGCGCACCGCCGACGACCACGTGTCGGACGCCCGCCGTGAGGCCGACCAGCTGCTCTCCGAGGCCCGGTCCAAGGCCGAGGAGGTCACCCGCGAGGCCCGCGCCAAGGCCGACGCGCTGGAGCGCGACGCCCGCCAGCGGCACCAGGAGGCCATGGGCGGCCTGGACGCCAAGCGCACCGCGCTGCAGAAGCACATCGAGGAGCTCAAGCAGTTCGAGCGGGAGTACCGCACCCGGCTCAAGGCGTACCTGGAGAGCCAGCTGCGGGACCTCGACGGCCGGGCCCAGGGCCTGGAGGCCGAGGTCAACCGCACCGAGGGCAACCGTTCCGGTGGCGGCAGCAACGGCCTCGCCGCCGCCGGCTCGTACGGTGGCGGTCGTTCGGGCTCGCTCGAGTCCGGCCGCTGATCCCGCCGTCGGCGGCCGTCCCCGCGACGGCCGCCGACCGCTCGCAGACCGACCCGATGCGGCGGGGGTGAGCCGTGACAGTCGCCAGCCTCCTGCTCATCCTCGTCGCCGTCGTGCTCCTGGTGGCCGGGTTGGCCGGCGGGTCCAGTCCGCTGCTGATCACCTCCATCGCGGCCAGCCTGCTGGCCGCCGTCGCCCTCGTCGTGGGTGCCCGCCAGGCAGCCGCCACCCGGGCGACGACGGACCGGACGGCAGGGCGTCGGGGCGGGCCGGCGACGTCGCGCGGCCCGTACGGGTCTCCGGTCATGGAGCCCGAGATTCCCGTCCAGCACGTTCCCCCGACGGTCGGCACCGGGTGGCGGCAACCACCCGAGCCGCCGTCGGGGTCCGAGCTGCGGCCGCGGCCGGCACCGGGACCCGGCACCGACGAGGCGCCGGTCGACGAGCCGGACGTCCAGCGGGTGCCGCCCGAGGACGCCGCCGTGGTCGCCCAGTTGCTCACCCCGGTCCACGTCGTGCAGGGCCGGCCGCGATACCACCTCGCCGCCTGCCCGCACCTCCTCGACCGGCTGCCGTCCCGACTCCCGGTGGCCGAGGCGGTCGAGCTGGGCTTCACCCCGTGCGCCCGGTGCGCGCCGGCAACCGTCCTGCTCGCCGACGCCCGGCCGAGCTGAGGGCGGCGCCCATGGACGACACGCTCACCGTCGCCGTACGGGTGAAGCCCGGCGCCTCCCGGGCCCGGGTCGGCGGCCGCTTCGACGGTCCGCACGGGCCGGCCCTGGTGATCGCTGTGAACGCCCCGGCGGTCGACGGCCGGGCCACCGAGGCGGCCCGCCGCGCCCTCGCGGACGCGCTGGGCGTCCGGGCCGCGGCGGTCTCGCTGCGCACCGGCGCGGCCAGCCGCGACAAACTCTTCCTGGTCGAGCGCCCCTCGTCGGAGCTGCCCGTGGTGCTTCGCCGGCTGCGCGACGGATCGGCCGAGTGAGGGCCGCCCGGGCCGGCCGCGGATGACCCCCGGGCTGGATCTCGCGCTGCTGCTCGGCGCGGCCGTCCTGCTGGTGGCGGTGGGCGCGGTGCGGTTCTCCACCCGGCTCGGGGTGCCCAGTCTGCTGGTCTACCTCGCGCTCGGGGTGGCGATCGGCGAGGCGGGCCTGGGCATCCGCTTCGACGACGTCGAGCTGACCCGGGTGCTCGGGTTCTGCGCGCTCATCGTGATCATCGCGGAGGGCGGGCTGAGCGCCCGGTGGAGCACCCTGCGGCCGGTGCTCGGGCTGGCCGCCGCGCTCTCCACGGTCGGCGTGGTGGTCAGCATCGTGGTCGTCGGCCTCGTCGTGCACCTGCTGCTCGGCCTGGACTGGCGGCTGGCGCTGCTCTACGGCGCGGTGCTCTCCTCCACCGACGCGGCGGCCGTCTTCGCCACCCTGCGCCGGCTGCGCCTGCCGCCCCGGCTGGTGGCCACCCTGGAAGCCGAGTCGGGCATCAACGACGCCCCCGTGGTGATCCTGGTGGTGCTGCTGTCCCGGGCCGCCCCCGCCGCCCACCCCTGGTGGTACGAGGTCCTCCTCGTCGGCTACGAGCTGGGGGTCGGGGCGGCGGTCGGGGTGGCCGCCGGGATCGCCGGACGGTGGGCGCTGCGCCGGGCCGCGCTGCCCTCGGCGGGGCTCTACCCGATCGCGGTGGTCGGCTTCACCGTGCTCGCGTACGCCGCCGGAGCGGTGCTGCACGCCTCCGGCTTCCTCGCCGTGTACGTCGCCGGGGTGTTGCTCGGCAACGCCCGGCTGCCGCACCGCCAGGCCATCCTCGGCTTCGCCGACGGGCTGGCCTGGCTGGCCCAGATCGGCCTCTTCGTGCTGCTCGGCCTGCTGGTGTCGCCGGGCCGGCTGGACGCCGCGGTGCTGCCCGCGGTGGTGGCCGGCCTGGCCCTGGTGCTGGCCGCCCGGCCGCTGTCGGTGGCGGTCTCCGCGTTGCCGTTCCGGTTCGGCCTGCGCGAGCAGGCGTTCCTGTCCTGGGCCGGGCTGCGCGGCGCGGTGCCGATCGTGCTGGCCACCATCCCGCTCTCCGAGCGGGTCCCGGGGGCGGACCGACTCTTCGACGCGGTCTTCGTGCTGGTGGTGATCTTCACGCTGGTGCAGGCCGGGACCCTCGCCCCGGCGGCCCGTCGGCTCGGGGTGACCGCCCCGGCGGAGGCGGCCGAGATCCGGGTCGAGACGGCCCCCCTCGAACGGATGCGGGCGGACCTGCTCCAGCTCGAGGTGCCGCCGGGCTCCCGGCTCGGCGGGGTGCACGTGGACGAGCTGCGGCTTCCGGTGGGCGCCTCGGTGACCCTGGTGCTGCGCGACGGGGCCGGCTTCGTGCCCGGGCCGGACACCCGGCTCAAGGTCGGCGACAGCCTGCTCATCGTAGCCACCGCAGGGGTCCGGGACGAGGTGGAGCGGCGGTTGCGGGCGATCAGCCGCCGGGGCCGGCTGGCCCGGTGGTTTGGCGAGTACGGCGAGGACCGGGACGGATGATCTGCTAACGTTCCTTTTGCCCTGACTGGTGGCTGTTCGGGGCTGAAACGCGGAGCAACGGCGCGGTACGTTGTCGGACGCCTGTACGTTCCGTATTCTTGCCACCCTCCGGAGTGCACGGCCTGGTAGCCGTGCGCCCGTTTCGTACATGGGGGACGCCCAGGCCGGTGGCCCCTGCCCAGGCACCGCACCGCCGACCGCCGCGCATCCGCGGCCGAGGGAGCTGACGATGGCGAAGCCAGTCGATACCAGGACCGCCGGCCGCAAGCCGGTGGCGAAGGCCACCCGCAGCGCGGCGGAGACCGAGAAGATCCGGGCGGCCCTGGCGGCCCGGCGCGACGAGTTGCGCGCCGAGTACGATCAGACGCTGAGCGAGATCACCGAGCTGCAGCGCGACCGGCTGACCGACTCGGCCGGGGACGACCAGGCCGACACCGGCACCAAGACGTTCGAGCGCGAGCAGGAGATCTCACTCGCCAACAGCATCCTGGAACGGATCACGCAGGTCGAGCGGGCCCTGGAGCGGCTCGACGAGGGCGGTTACGGCTGGTGCGAGCGGTGCGGCAACCCCATCCCGGTGGAGCGGCTCGCCGCCTTCCCGTCGGCCACCCTCTGCGTGACCTGCAAGCAGCTGGAGGAGCGGCGCTAGGCCCGCTCCCCGGCGGCGGAGTGGAGACGGTGAGGGATCACCGCCGAGAGCGTCGATGGGGAGCAGATGACCGCAGCACCGCCCGCCGGAGCCGGCACCGCTGAGTCGGGCGGCGGCACGCCCCGACGCCGGGCGGTCGGGGCACTCCTCGGCGTCGCCCTGGTCGCGCTCCTGGCCGACCTGGTCACCAAGCAGTGGGCGCTGACCGCGCTCACCGGCCGCCCGCCGCTCGGCCTGCTCGACGGCACCGTCTACCTGACCCTGACCCGCAACAGCGGGGCGGCGTGGAGCATCGGGTCCGGCCACACCTGGGTCTTCCCGCTGATCACCCTCGGCGTGATCGGCTGGATCGCCTGGATGGCGGCGCGGCTGCGGTCGGTGCCGTGGGCGGTCTCGCTCGGCCTGGTGCTGGGTGGGGCGCTCGGCAACCTCACCGACCGGATCTTCCGCGCGCCCGGCCACTTCGTCGGGCACGTGGTCGACATGATCAGCCTCTTCGACCCGTACGGGCAGGTCTGGCCGGTGTTCAACCTGGCCGACAGCTCCCTGGTCTGCGGCGTGCTCCTGGCCGTGCTGCTGGAGCTGACCGGCCGGCAGCGCGACGGCCGCCGGGCCGGCGCCGAGCCGGCCGGCGCGGCGGAGTCCGGCGACGGGGCGCCCACCGGCAGCGAGCAGCGGGGGCGGGCATGACCTCGGCCTTCGCCGCCGGCGGCGACCACCGCTCCCTGCCCGTGCCGGACGGCCTCGACGGCATGCGGCTGGACCAGGCCGTGTCCCGGCTCTTCGGGCTCTCCCGGACCGCCGCCGCGGCCCTCGTCGACGCCGGGGACGCACTGGTCGACGGCGCCGTCCGGGCCAATTCGCACAAGGTCAAGGCCGGCTCCTGGCTGGAGGTGACCCTGCCCGCCCCGGCCGCCCCGGCGACCGTGGTCCCGCAGGCCGTGCCCGGCCTGACCGTGGTCTACGCGGACGACGACATCGTGGTGGTCGACAAGCCGGTCGGCGTGGCCGCCCATCCCAGCCCCGGCTGGACCGGCCCGACGGTGATCGGCGCCCTGGCCGCCATCGGCCATCGGATCTCCACCAGCGGCGCCGCGGAGCGGCAGGGCGTGGTGCACCGGCTCGACGTGGGGACCACCGGGATCATGGCGGTGGCCAAGAGCGAGCAGGCGTACACCGCGTTGAAGCGGGCCTTCAAGTACCGCGAGGTGGAGAAGCGCTACCACGCCGTGGTGCAGGGCCACCCGGACCCGCTGCGCGGCACCATCGACGCGCCGATCGACCGGCATCCGCACCACGACTACCGCTGGGCGGTGGTCACCGGGGGCAAGCCGAGCATCACCCACTACGACACGCTGGAGGCGTTCCCGGCGGCGAGCCTGCTCGACGTCCGCCTGGAGACCGGGCGCACCCACCAGATCCGGGTGCACTTCTCGACCCTGCGCCACCCGTGCGTCGGCGACATCACGTACGGCGCCGACCCGACCCTCTCGGCCCGGCTCGGGCTGAGCCGGCAGTGGCTGCACGCCCGCTCGCTGAGCTTCCAGCACCCGCGTACCGGCGACGAGGTCACCTTCGTCAGCGACTACCCGGACGACCTGGCGCACGCGCTGGAGATCCTGCGCGACTGACCACGCCGCGCCGATCCGCCGACCGCCCGACGAGGGGATGACCCGTGCCCGCCGACCGATCGCCGCGCCCGCGCCGCCGCATGTCGAGGTCCGCGATGCTGACCTGGCTGGCGCTGCTCTGCGCGGTGGTGGTCCTGGTCACCGGCGCCTGGGCCGGGCGGCGCGAGCCGGTGGGTGACCGCACCGTCGGCGAGGTGACCCGGGTCGGCGTGGCGGCCGGCGACCCCGTCCCTGCGTACCTGCGGGCCGCCGCCGACGAGCTGGCCCGGCTGACCGACGCCACCGGACCGGCGAGCGGCACGTACGCGCTGGTGTCCTTCTCGGCGTACCTGACCCCGCAGCGGGTCGCGGCGACGCTCGGCGGGGCGCCGGTCTCGGCGGCGGTGGCCCGGGTGCCGCTGCCCGGTTGGCAGACCGAGATCGTCCGGATCGCCGCGCTGCGCGTACCGGAGGACTTGGTCGCCGGGATGGCCGAGGTGGCCGCCCGCAAGGACGGGGAGGCCGCCGACTACCGGGCGCGCGCCGCCGCCCCGGCCGCGTCCGCCGACGCCGAGCTGCGCCGGCTGTACGACACCGGCGCGCGGGTCTCGGCCGAGGAGGCGGCGGCGTACCGGTCGGGGTGCGCCTGCGTGTACGCGGCCGTGATCCGCGCCACGTCCGACGCGCTGCGCGGCCTGGCCGCCCGGCCCGGGGTGCGGGCCGTCGACCCGGCCCCGGAGGTGAGCCGGCTGGACCGGACGGTCTTCACCCCGCCGCTGCCCGAGCAGCGTGACGTGGCTCGGCCACCGGCCGACGCGGGGCTGGCCGGGGCGTCCGCCACGCCGGCCGGGCGCGACCCTGGGGTGGGCGATTCGTCGGAAGCCGCACCGACGGTGACCGCCCCCTCACCGGGTGTCGGCGGATCCGCGCCGGGCGGAACGCCGCCCACCACCGCCCCGACCTCCCCGGACGCGGCCGCCGGCGGCGCGCCGGCGACATACCGGTGAGCATGCCCACCGGGGGATGTGCGCGGACGGGTGTGGTCCGCATAGGGTTTCGTTCGTAGCCTGTCAGGCGGAGATCGATGTGGCTGGGGAGGGCGAGCCTTGGACGGCAGCGAAACCGGCTGGGGTCGGCAGGCTGAGCCGGCACCGCGGTGGCGGGCGCTGCTCGACCGGGCCCGCCTCGGCGGCCGCGGCGCGGAGCACGCCGAGGCCGACCGCCGCGCCGAGGAGCCCCCGGCGCCGCCTCCCGAGTCGCTGCCCCGGCACGGCGCGGGCAACGGCTGGTCCGGGCGGGCGCCGGCGATCGGGCATCCCGCCGAGCTGTCGTACGGCGCCGAGCCGGCCTACCGCGTCGAGGCGACCTACCGGGTCGAGCCGGCCTACCGCGTCGACCCCGGGTACCAGGCCGAGCCCAGCTACCGGGCCGAGCCGTCCCAGCCGCCGGAGCCCGGCTACGCCGCCGAGCCGCCCTACCGGGCGGAGCCGTCGTACCGGGCGGAGCCGTCGTACCGGGCGGAGCCGTCGTACCGGGCGGAGCCGTCGTACCGGGCGGAGCCGTCGTACCGGGCGGAGCCGTCGTACCCGGCGGAGCCCGAACCGGGCCAGCCCGACCGGGAGCCGCACCGGGGGTCCGCCTCCGTCGAGTCCCGCTACGCGGTCCTGGACCACGGCTACCGGCACGAGCCCTCGTCGGTCGAGTCCCGGTACGCCCTGCTGGACAACGGCGGCTACCGGCCGGAGACGTACCCGCCGCCGGAGCCGGTCGCCCCGACGCCGGCCGCGTACCAGCAGCCGGCGATCGCCGACTCCTACCCGGCCCGGATCGAGCCGGCCCGCGTCGAGTGGCGGGCTCCCGCCCCGGAGAGCGAGCTGGACCGGGCCGCCGGGGTGCTCCGCCGCGAGCTGGGCACCCCCCGGGTGCTCGCCTTCGCCAATCCGAAGGGTGGGGTGCACAAGACCACCGCCACCGTGCTCGCCGCCGCCTCCGTGGGCAGCGTCCGCGGGCGCGGGGTGCTCGCCTGGGACGACAACGAGCTGCGCGGCACCCTCGGCCTGCGCGCCGGCAGCGCCCGGCACGCCCGGACCATCCGGCACCTGGTCCACGACCTCGCCCAGATCGAGATCCTGGAGGGCGCCGCCCTGCTGGAACACCTCGACGACTACCTGCGGCACGCCTCCGACGGCTCGTACGACGTGCTGGCCGGGGAGGAGAGCCCCCGGTTCGCCCAGCGCCTGGACCAGTTCACCGTCAAGCGGGTGCTGGAGCTGCTGCGGCGCACCCACGACGTGGTCTGCGTGGACACCGGCAACAACGTGGAGAGCCCGAACTGGCGTACCGTCATGCAGGCCGCCGACCAGCTCGTGGTGACCACCGTGCCGCGCGAGGACGCCGCGTTCAGCGCGGACTGGATGCTCGACCTGCTGCACGAGGTGGGGATGGGGGAGCTGGCCGACAACGCGGTCACCCTGATCTCCTGCCCGACGCCGGGCCGCACCTCGCTGCAGGACGACCTGGAGCGGCACTTCGCCACCCGGACCCGGGCGGTCGCCGTGGTGCCGTACGACCCGGCGCTGGAGACCGGCTCCTCGATCGAGTACCACCAGCTCCAGCCGGAGACCCGGCAGGCGTGGCTCAAGGCCGCCGCGGTGATGCTGGAGCCGTTCGCCCGCTGACCGCCACCGCCGCCCCACGGCGGTCCGGCTCCTGAGAGGATCATCGGGTGAGTTCGGACACCCCTGACCCCGAGCGGGCCGCGCACCGGCCCGGCGAGCCCGGTCGCGCCGGGCCGGAGCCCTGGCCCGAGCAGCCGGCCGTCGACCCACCCGCCGGCCTGCCGGTGCCGGCCGGCACCCCGGCCGGCGCGCCCGGCGCCGACCCGTTCGGCTGGGCCGGCCCGGGAGCCGAGCACCGCCCGGCGACGGTCGCCGGGTCCGCCGTGACCGCCCGGCCCGCCCGCGGGGTCCGCCGGGCCGTCGGGCTGACCCTGGGGATCGCGCTCCTGCTCACCGTCCTGGGCGCCCCGCTGGGGCTGCTCTGGGCGGCCGTCGCGCCCGACATCCCGGTGGTGAAGACCGCCGAGGGGGCGATCTACGCCACGCCCCAGCCGGAGCAGCCGATCGCCGCCGACGGCTGGTTCAGCCTGCTCGGCCTCGGCTTCGGCATGCTCGCCGCGATCGCCCTGTGGTTCCTGCTGCGCCGCCGCCGTGGCCCGGTCGGACTGCTCGCCGGCGCGCTGGGCGGCCTCGGTGCGGCGGTGGTGGCCTGGCAGCTCGGCCGGCGGATCGGGCTGTCGACCTACCAGCGGCTGCTGGACACCGCGCCCGACGGGCGGCCCTTCACCAAGCCGGCCGACCTGCGGGCTGGGGGCGTGGACTGGCTCCTCGGCGTGCTGCCGGTGCCGCACGGCAACCTGCTGCTGCCCGCGTTCGGCGCCGCCGTGACGTACACCCTGCTGGCCGGCTGGTCCCGCTGGCCGTCGCTGCGCCCGGAGCCGGAGCCGTACGCGGACTGGCCGCCGCCGGCCGGGGGGACCGGCGGCCGGGGCGTCGGCCCGGCGGAGGGGCTCGGTTCGGCGGAAGGGCTCAGTTCGGCGCCGGGGGACCGGCCAGCTCGCCCAGCGGCACCGGAACCGCCCGGACCTGGCGCAGCAGAGCCGCCTCCCGGTTGAGCAGCCGCAGCTCGGCGCGGAGCCGGCCGGCGGTGTCGTCGATGGCGAGCAGCCGCTGGCGGTCGGCGACGGTCAGCGCGGCCGTGGCCGCGACCAGGTGCGACAGCACCGTCGGGTCCTCCGGCAGCTGCTCGGAGATCTCCTGCGGGTCCGGCCGGATCAGCCCCAGGTACTGCCGGAAGACCGAGATCACCCGGGCGGCGAGCAGGTCGGCGACCTCGTCGGTGCCGGCCGGCTCGGGCAGCCACTCCACGTCGGCCGTCAGGTACGGCGCCGAGCGGTCGTCCACGTCGGCGATCCGGAACCGCCGCCGGCCGACCGTGACGATGTCGAAACCGCCGTCGGCCAGCTCGGTGACCTGCCGCAGCTCGGCGGTGCAGCCCACCTCGTGCAGCGTCACGTCCCCGGCGCCGGGCGTCGGCCGGCCGGGCGACCCGGCCGGGGCCACCTCCCAGCCGGCCTGGATCGCCACCACGCCGAACTCGCGGGGCGCCCCTTCGGGCAGCCCGACCAGGTGTCGCACCAGCTCCCGGTAGCGCTCCTCGAAGATGTGCAGCGGCAGCACCAGCCCCGGGAAGAGCACCGTCCCGAGCGGAAACACCGGCAGCCGCGCAGTCACGCGTCGAGCGTATCCCGATCACGGCCCGGCGGCGTGTCCCGGCTCACCGTCCCGGCGTGCGGGCGGCGGGGTCCGCTCCGGACCCGAGGCCTAGACTCGCAAGGGTGTTGAATAGGATCGACCTGCGTGGCGGGGTCCGTGACCCGCGTCACCTGCTGCCCCGTGCCCAGCTCGACGTGTCGGTGGCCGTCGAGCGGATCCGCCCACTGGTGGAGGCGGTCGGGGAGCATGGTTACCCGGCGATCCGGGAGGCGAGCGAGCGGTTCGACGGCATCTCCCCGGAGCGCCTGCGGGTGCCCGCCGAGGCGATCAAGGAAGCCGAGGGGAGCCTCGACCCGCAGGTCCGCGCCGCGCTGCTGGAGTCGATCACCCGGGCTCGCAAGGTCCACGCCGACCAGCGGCGCACCGACCACACCACCCACGTGGTGCCCGGTGGCACGGTGACCGAGCGCTGGGTGCCCGTCGACCGGGTCGGCCTGTACGTCCCCGGCGGCCTGGCGATGTACCCGTCGACCGTGGTGATGAACGTGGTTCCCGCCCAGGCGGCCGGGGTCCGCTCGCTGGTCGTGGTCAGCCCGCCGCAGCGGGACAACGGCGGCCTGCCCGACCAGCGGGTCCTCGCGGCCTGCGCGCTGCTCGGCGTCGACGAGGTGTACGCGGTCGGCGGCGCCCAGGCGGTGGCGATGCTGGCGTACGGCTCGACCGTCGACCCGGACGGCGCGCAGCGCTGCACGCCGGTCGACATGATCACCGGCCCGGGCAACATCTGGGTGACCGCGGCCAAGCGGCTGCTGCGCGGCGTGGTCGGCATCGACGCCGAGGCCGGCCCGACCGAGATCGCCATCCTCGCCGACGACACCGCCGACCCGGCGCACGTCGCCGCCGACCTGATCAGCCAGGCCGAGCACGACCCCCTCGCGGCCAGCGTGCTGGTCACCCCGTCGGTGGCCCTCGCGGACGCGGTCGAGCGGGAGCTGGCCCGGCAGGTGCCGGCCACCAAGCACGTCGAGCGGGTCACCACGGCGCTCACCGGCGAGCAGAGCGGCCTCGTCCTGGTCGACGACCTCGAAGCGGGGCTGCGGGTGGTCGACGCGTACGCGGCCGAGCACCTGGAGATCCAGACCGTCGACGCCCGCGACTGGGCGCTGCGGGTGCGCAACGCCGGGGCGATCTTCGTCGGCGCCTGGTCGCCGGTGTCGCTCGGCGACTACTGCGCCGGCTCCAACCACGTCCTGCCCACCGGCGGCTGCACCCGGCACTCCTCGGGCCTGTCGGTGCAGTCCTTCCTGCGCGGCGTCCACCTGGTGGAGTACAGCCAGGACGCGCTGCGGGACGTCGCCCCGCACGTGGTCACGCTGGCGACCGTGGAGGACCTGCCGGCGCACGGCCAGGCGGTCAGCGTCCGCTTCCCGGAGGACACGGCGTGACGACGCTGGACGATCTCCCGATCCGCGACGACCTGCGCGGGCTGAAGCCGTACGGGGCGCCGCAGCTCGACGTGCCGGTGCGGCTGAACACCAACGAGAACTCCTACCCGGTGCCCGAGCCGGTGGTGGACGCGATCGGCAAGGCCCTCGCGGTCGAGCTGCGCGACCTCAACCGCTACCCGGACCGGGACGCGGTGGCGCTCCGCGCCGACCTGGCCGGCTACCTGGGCCACGGGCTCACCGTCGACCAGGTCTGGGCGGCCAACGGGTCGAACGAGGTCCAACAGCAGCTGCTTCAGGCGTTCGGCGGCCCGGGGCGGACGGTGCTCGGCTTCATCCCGGCGTACTCGATGCACCCGCTGCTGGCGCTCGGCACCGGCACCGGCTGGATCCCGGCCGCGCGCGGCGCCGACTTCGGGCTGACCGCCGCCGACGCGGTCGCCCAGGTCCGCGCGCACCAGCCGGACGTGGTCTTCCTCTGCTCGCCGAACAACCCGACCGGCACCGCGCTCGACCCGGCGGTGGTCTCGGCGGTGCTCGACGAGGCGCCGGGCATGGTGGTCGTGGACGAGGCGTACGCCGAGTTCGCCCGGCCCGGCACGGTCAGCGCCCTGGCGGTGCTCCCCGGCCACCCGCGGCTGGTGGTCACCCGGACGATGAGCAAGGCGTTCGGCTTCGCCGGCGGGCGGCTGGGCTACCTGGCCGCCGATCCGGCCGTGGTGCAGGCGGTGCAGCTCGTCCGGCTGCCGTACCACCTCTCCGCGCTCACCCAGGCCGCGGCCCGCGCGGCCCTGGCCCACCGCGACGCCCTGCTGGGCACGGTCGCCGCGATCATGGAGCAGCGCGACCGGATCGTCGCCGAGCTGCGCGCCCGGGGCCGCCGGGTCGCCGACAGCGACGCGAACTTCGTGCTCTTCGAGGTGGCCGGCGACCAGTCGGCGGCCTGGCGCACCCTGCTCGACGCGGGCGTGCTGGTCCGCGACGTCGGCCTGCCCGGCTGGCTGCGGGTCACCGCCGGAACCCCGTCCGAGACCGACGCCTTCCTCGCCGCAATGGAGAAGCTCTCATGAGTCGCACCGCCCGGGTCGAGCGGATCACCAAGGAGACCAAGGTCCTCGTCGAGCTCGACCTCGACGGCACCGGCCGGGCCGAGATCACCACCGGCGTCGGCTTCTACGACCACATGCTGAACCAGATCGCCCGGCACGGCGGCTTCGACCTGACCGTGCGCACCGTCGGCGACCTGGAGATCGACGCCCACCACACGATGGAGGACACCGCGCTCGCCCTGGGCGCCGCGTTCGACCAGGCGCTGGGGGACAAGGCCGGCATCCGGCGGTACGGCTCGGCCACCGTCCCGATGGACGAGGTCCTGGTCCGGGCCGCCGTCGACCTGTCCGGCCGGCCGTACGTGCTGCACGACGAGCCGGTGCTCGCCCCGTACATCGGGCCGGTCTACCCGACCAGCATGACCCGGCACATCTGGGAGTCGTTCGGCCAGGCGGCCCGGATCACCCTGCACGTGGACGTGCTGCGGGCGGCCCGGCCCGGCGGCCACCCGGACGCCCACCACGTGGTCGAGGCCCAGTTCAAGGCGGTCTCCCGGGCGCTGCGCGAGGCCACCTCCATCGACCCGCGCAACGCCGGAGCGATCCCCAGCACCAAGGGTGCGCTCTGATGGGGACGGTGCTGTTGATCCTGGCGGGCGTGCTGGTCGGCGGGACCTGGTCGTTGCACAAGCAGGGCGCCCCGCGGTTCGCGGTGGTGGTCACCGGGCTGCTCGCCGCGCTGGCCACGGTCGGCGGGCTGCTCTGGCACCTGCCCGGGGAGGGCTGATGAGCAAGCGGATCGTGGTGCTCGACTACGGTTCGGGCAACCTGCGCTCGGCCGAGCGCGCCCTGGAGCGGGCCGGCGCGGACGTCACGGTGACCGACGACCTGGCCGCCGCCGCCGAGGCGGAGGGCCTGGTCGTGCCGGGGGTGGGCGCGTTCGCCGCGTGCATGGCGGGGATCGAGGCGCTCGGCGCCGGCCCGGTCATCGCCGAGCGGGTGGGAGCCGGCCGGCCGGTGTTGGGCATCTGCGTCGGCATGCAGGTGCTCTTCGAGCACGGTGACGAGCACGGCGTGGTGACCAAGGGCCTCGGGCTGCTGCCCGGCGGGGTGACGAAGCTGCCCGCCGAGCGGCTGCCCCACATCGGCTGGAACACGGTGCGCGCGCCGCAGGGCTCGGTGCTCTTCGCCGGCCTGCCCGCGGACAGCCGGTTCTACTTCGTCCACTCGTACGGGGTGAACGACGTGGCCGGGCTGGCCGCCGCGGGCGCGAAGGTGACCACCGCGCATCACGGCACCGACTTCGTCGCGGCCGTCGAGCGGGGCCCGCTGTCGGCCGCCCAGTTCCACCCGGAGAAGTCGGCGGACACCGGCGCCGCGCTGCTGCGCAACTGGCTCACCACACTGTGAGCGCGAGGTGAGCAAGGAGCGGGCCCGGCGCCGGACGGCCCGTCAGGCCGAGCTGGCGGCCGAACGCGCCGTCCGGCGCCGCCGGGTGGCCCGCCGGGAGCGCCGCCGCGCCGTCGTACGCCGGCTGACGCCGACGGTGCGGCGGGGGCGCAACGGCCGGTTGGCCCGGCACACCCGGGGCGAGCGGGCCGCGATCGTGCTGCTCACCGGGGCGACGCTGGCCATGATCTGGTATTTCGTCGACGACCTGGCGCTGCGGCTGGCGTTGGTCGTGTTGTTACTGCTGGTCCTGCCGGCGATCGTGGTGATCGCCCTGGACCGTCGTACCTGAAGCGAGGAGAAGAGCGTTGAGCCTCATCCTGTTGCCCGCCGTGGACGTCGCCGACGGCCAGGCCGTCCGGCTCGTGCAGGGCGCCGCCGGTAGTGAGACCACCTACGGCGACCCGCTCGAGGCCGCGCTGGCCTGGCAGTCCGACGGCGCGGAGTGGATCCACCTGGTCGACCTGGACGCGGCGTTCGGCCGGGGCACCAACGCGCACCTGCTCGCCGAGGTGGTCCGGCAGCTCGACGTGAAGGTCGAGCTCTCCGGCGGCATCCGGGACGACGAGTCGCTGCACGCGGCGCTGGGTACCGGCGCGGCCCGGGTCAACATCGGCACCGCCGCGCTGGAGGACCCCGAGTGGTGTGACCGGGTCTGCGGGGAGTACGGCGACCGGGTGGCGATCGGGCTGGACGTGCGCGGTCGTACCCTCTCCGCGCGGGGCTGGACCCGCGACGGCGGTGACCTGTACGAGGTGCTGGAGCGGCTCGACAAGGCCGGCGCCTCCCGCTACGTGGTGACCGACATCACCAAGGACGGCACGATGCGCGGGCCGAACCTGGACCTGCTCCGCGAGGTCTGCTCCCGGACCGACGCCCCGGTGATCGCCTCCGGCGGCGTGTCCACCCTGGACGACCTGCGGGCGCTGGCCACTCTGGAGCCGGTCGGGGTGGAGGGCGTGATTACCGGCAAGGCGCTCTACGCCGGCGCGTTCACGGTCGCCGAGGCGCTGGCCACGCTGCGGGACGCGGCGTGACCACGGTGGCGGGCGACGGCGCGGCCGTCACCCGGCTCGGCTCCGGTGGGCCGTGGGAGGCCGTCTACGGCTATGCGCGGGTGGTCCGGGCGGGAAACCTGGCCTGGACGGCAGGGTGCACGTCCACCGTCGACGGCCGGGTGGCGCACCCCGGGGACGCCGCGGCGCAGACCGCCCAGGCGTTGCGGATCGGCCTGGACGCGCTCGCCGAGGTGGGTGCCGAGCCGGGTGACGTGGTCCGGACCCGGATGTACGTGACGGACCGCAGCCACGCCGATGAGGTGGGGCGGGCGCACAACGCGGTCTTCGGCGCGGTCCGTCCGGCCGCCACCATGGTGGTGGTCGCCGGGCTGATCGACCCCGAACTGCTGGTCGAGGTCGAGTTGGAGGCCTGGCTCGGCGACCGGTGAGCCCGGCCGTCCCGGTGTGGTGGCGGCCACGTCATGCTCAGATCGGTTGTGCACAACTTAATTGCACGCTACGGTTTGGACGTGACCGATGATCTGGTGCTGCGCCGGCAGGTGTGCTTCGCCCTCTACGCGGCGTCGCGCGCCCTCACCGACGTCTACCGGCCCATCCTCGACGAGCACGGGCTGACCTACCCGCAGTACCTGGTGCTGCTGGTGCTCTGGGAGCGCGGCGACGAGGCCCCCACGGTCTCCGAGCTCGGCGCCCAGCTCCGGCTCGACTCCGGCACCCTCTCCCCGCTGCTCAAGCGTCTGGAGGCGGCGGGCCTGGTGGTCCGCAGCCGCTCGGCGCGCGACGAGCGCCGGGTGGAGGTGGGCCTCACCGAGCGGGGTCGGGACCTGCGGCAGCGGATGGACGACGTGCCGCTGCGGGTCGCCCGCGCCACCGGCCTCACCGAGGCCGAGCTGATCGGGCTGCGCGACACCCTCACCCGGGTCACCGAGACGATCCACCGACAGAAGGAGCAGTGACATCATGCAGGTGCTCTACACCGCCTCCGCCCGCGCCACCGGCGACGGTCGGGACGGCCACGTCCGCACCTCGGACGGCACGTTCGAGCTGGACCTGGCGATCCCGAAGGAGATGGGCGGCGCCGGCGGCGCGGCCAACCCGGAGCAGCTCTTCGCCGCCGGCTACGCGGCCTGCTTCCACTCCGCCCTGCGGCTGGTCGCCCGCAAGGCCAAGGCCGACGTCAGCGGCTCGGTCGTCGAGGCCGAGGTGGGCATCGGCCCGAACGGCAGCGGCGGCTTCGGCCTGACCGTCGCCCTCGTGGTGGACCTGCCCGCCGTCGAGCGCGCCGTCGCCGAGCAGTTGGTCGAGGCCGCCCACCAGGTCTGCCCGTACTCGAACGCCACCCGTGGCAACATCGAGGTCGCCCTCACCGTCCGCGAGGCCGCGTCGGCCTGAGCGCCGCCGACAGCCCGGACCCTCGCGTACGAAAGGACGAACTCCCATGAGCACCAACCGTGAGATCCACCTGGCCTCCCGCCCCCAGGGCTGGCCGACGGCCGAGAACTTCCGCCTCGTCTCCACCGAGGTGCCCACCCCGGGCCCGGGGCAGATCGTGGTCCGCAACCAGTTCATGTCGGTCGACCCGTACATGCGGGGCCGGATGAACGACGTCAAGTCGTACGTGCCCCCGTTCCAGCTCGACGCCCCGCTCGACGGCGGCGCGATCGGCGAGGTGGTGGCCAGCGAGGCCGAGGGGATCAAGCCCGGCGACACCGTGCTGCACGGCCTGGGCTGGCGGGAGTACGCGCTGCTCGACGCGAAGGCGGCCCGCAAGGTCGACCCGAGCCTGGCGCCGGTGAGCGCGTACCTGAGCGTGCTCGGCATGACCGGCCTGACCGCGTACGCCGGTCTGCTCGACGTGGCCGCGATGAAGCCCGGCGAGACCGTCTTCGTCTCCGGCGCCGCCGGCGCGGTGGGCAGCATGGTCGGGCAGATCGCCAAGCTCCGGGGCGCGTCCCGGGTGATCGGCAGCGCCGGCTCGGCGGCCAAGGTCGAGCGGCTCAAGGCGCTCGGGTTCGACGCCGCCTTCGACTACCACGACGGCCCGGTGCGCGACTCGCTGAAGGCCGCCGCCCCGGACGGCATCGACGTGTACTTCGACAACGTCGGCTCCGAGCACCTGGAGGCCGCGATCGGGGCGATGAACCTGCACGGCCGGGCCGCCATCTGCGGCATGATCGCGCAGTACAACTCCACCGAGCCGCCGGCCGCGCCGCGCAACCTGGCGCTGGTCATCGGCAAGCGGCTCACCCTGCGCGGCTTCCTGGTCGCCGACCACGGCCACCTGCGCGACCAGTTCGTCCAGGAGATGGCCGGCTGGCTGCGCGACGGGAAGATCTCGTACGACGAGACGGTCGTCGACGGCATCGAGGACGCCCCGGCGGCGTTCCTGGGTGTGCTGCGCGGCGAGAACCTGGGCAAGATGCTCGTCCGGGTGTGACCCGGAACTCGTTCACGGCGGTCGGCCCGCGTCGGGCCGGCCGCCGTGCCGTACGCGTTGGATAGGCTCGCGACATGACGGTGGCGGTACGGGTGATCCCGTGTCTGGACGTGGACGCCGGGCGGGTGGTCAAGGGGGTCAACTTCCTCGACCTGCGCGACGCCGGTGACCCGGTGGAGCTCGCGGCGGCGTACGACCGCGCGGGCGCGGACGAGCTGACCTTCCTCGACGTCACCGCCTCCTCCAGCGACCGGGGGACCATGCTCGACGTGGTCCGCCGCACCGCCGAGTCGGTCTTCATCCCGCTGACCGTCGGCGGCGGCGTACGCCAGGTCGCCGACGTCGACACGCTGCTGCGCGCGGGCGCGGACAAGGTTGGCGTGAACACCGCCGCGATCGCCCGACCGGAGCTGATCGCCGAGATCGCGGACCGGTTCGGCCGGCAGGTGCTGGTGCTCTCGCTCGACGTCCGGAGGGCGCCGGCCGGCACCACCGCAAGCGGCTTCGAGGTGACCACCCACGGCGGTCGTCGGGGCACCGGCATCGACGCCGTCGAGTGGGCGCGGCGCGGCGCGGAGCTGGGCGCCGGGGAGATCCTGCTGAACTCGATGGACGCCGACGGCACCAAGGCGGGCTTCGACCTGGCGCTGATCCAGGCGGTCCGCGCGGTGGTCGACGTGCCGGTGATCGCCAGCGGCGGCGCCGGCGAGGTGGCGCACTTTCCGCCGGCGATCGGCGCGGGTGCCGACGCGGTGCTGGCGGCCAGCGTCTTCCACTTCGGCGAGCTGACCGTCGGCGAGGTCAAGGACGCCCTGCGCGGAGCCGGCCACCCGGTCCGCTGACCGCCACCGAGTTCGGGTCCGCCGGAGGCCGGGTCAGCCGCGGCCGGAGTGGCCCTCGGGGGAGCGGCGCGGGGCCGGGATCGAGCGGACCGCGTACTCCTGGACGGCGGCGGCGTGGTCGTCCTCGGCGAGGCTCCAGTCTGCGGTGCCCGGGGTGTGCCGACGGCTCAGCACCGCCTGCACGGTTTCCACCGTGGTCGCCACCCCGGCGCTGGGCCGGGTGCGCCAGAGCCGCTCCCCGTCCGGCGTGATCCGGAACCAGCCGTCCGAGACGCTGACCAGCCCGGCGCCGGCCAGCCGGCGGACCGCGCCCTCCACCTCGTGCCGCTCGGGGATGGACTGGTTGAGGTGGTCGGCGGTGGAGAGCACGTCAGCCAGGCGCACGCCCTCGGGCCGTCGGGTCGAGGCCGACCGGCGGTGCCGACCGGCGCCGCTCGCGATGACCAGTGAGACGAAGATCCAGGCGTCGGTCCAGCGCCATCCGTTCTCCCCCATGCAGGAATGATGCCCGGCGTCGACGGCGGAGAAAACACCTGGTTTTCCGGTCGGACATCACCGCAGCTCACCGCGGGTCCGGGGGACCCCATCCGGTGGCGGTCGGCGCACCTCCGGTGACCCTGCGTGTCCGGAGACCTCCGTACCGGTCGGGGCGGGCTGGCCGCCGGGGGCGACCCGACGGGGGTGTGGGGCGGCGGCCGGGTGCCGGCCGCGCCGGGGGACCGGTCAGGCCGCCTCGGTCGCCGGGCCGGCGGGACCGGTCGCGCGGGCCACCGGGTCCAGGGTGGACGGCGCCGGCTCCGGAGCCGGGGTCACCGCGAAGAGCGGGATGAACACCTGGGCCAGCGGCCCGATGGCGAGCGCGTAGGCGACGGTGCCGACTCCGACGGTGCCGCCGAGCAGCCAGCCCAGCGCCAGCACGGTCACCTCGATGACCGTGCGGACCAGCCGGACGGACCGGCCCGGGCGGCGGGCGACGTATCCGGTCATCAGGCCGTCGCGCGGGCCGGGGCCGAGCCGCGCGCCGAGGTAGAGGCCGGTGGCCGCGCCGTTGGCCACGATGCCGACGACCAGCAGTCCGATCCGTACCGGCAGCGGTGCGCCGGCCGGCAGCACCGTGAGAGTGGCGTCCACCACCAGGCCGATCACCACCACGTTGCTGACCGTGCCCAGGCCGGGGCGCTGCCGCAGCGGAATCCAGAGCAGCAGGACGAGGGCCCCGACCGCGATGGTGACCGTGCCGAAGGAGAGCCCGGTCTGCCCGGCGAGCCCCTGGTGGAACACGTCCCACGGGTCGAGCCCAAGTCCGGACCGGATCATCAGCGCCATGCTGACCCCGTAGAGGGCGAGCCCGACGTAGAGCTGGCTCAGCCGCCGGGCCGGCCGGTACCGGAGATTGCCAATCGCTGCCATGCATGCCACCCTAGGGGCCAATCGCAGCGTTTCAAGGAGCCAATTCGGGAGGGGTGGCCATGACGAGTCAAGTGCGTGGCACTCAATTGGCCCGGCTGCTCGGCCAGTGGCACGCGCTGCCCGGCCGGCGGCGCAGTCCAGACTACGCCGCGCTCGCCGCCGCGGTCCGCGGCCTGCTCGCCGACGGCCGGCTCCCCCTCGGGGTACGCCTGCCGGCCGAGCGGGAGCTGGCCGAGGCGCTGCGGATCAGCCGGACCACGGTCACCGCCGCGTACCGGGAGCTGCGGGAGACCGGTCACCTGGCCAGCCGCCGGGGCGCCGGCAGCTGGACCATGCTCCCGGGCACCCACCGGGTGGCCAGCACCGGCCTGTGGACCCCGCTCGACGACCGGGACATGATCGACCTCGGCGTCGCCGCGCTGGCCGCCCCGGCCCAGCTCGTCCCGGCCGCCCGGGCCGCCGCCGAGGACCTGCCGCGCTATCTGAGCGGGGCCGGCTACCACCCGACCGGGATCATCGAGCTGCGCGAGGCGGTCGCCCGGTCGTACACCGAGCGGGGCCTGCCCACCAGCCCCGAGCAGATCATGGTCACCAGCGGCACCCAGCACGCGCTCGACCTGGTGCTGCGGTTGACGCTGTCGCCCGGCGGCGGGGTGCTGGTCGAGTCCCCGACGTACCCCAACGCCCTCGCGGCGCTCGCCGCCCGCCGGGCCCGGATCACCACCCACGGGCTCGCCGCCGACGGCGCGGGCTGGGACGCCGACCTGTTGCTCGGCAGCATCCGGCAGACCCGGCCGAAGCTGGCGTACCTGATCCCGGAGTTCCAGAACCCGACCGGCCACCTGATGGCGACCGAGCTGCGCGAGCGGCTGGTCGGCGCCGCCCACGCCGCCGGCACCGACCTGATCATCGACGAGTCCTTCGTGGACCTGCCGCTGGACGGCACCGAGCTGCCCCCACCGACCGCCACCTTCGACCGGCACTCCCGGGTCATCTCCATCGGCGGGATGAGCAAGCCCTACTGGGGTGGCCTGCGCATCGGCTGGGTCCGCGCCTCCGCCCCGCAGGTGCAGCGGCTGGCCGCCGCCCGGGTCGGGGTCGACATGGCCAGCCCGGTGCTCGACCAGCTCGTCGCGGTGCACCTGCTGGCCGACGCCCCGGCCATCGTGGCCGCCCGCCAGGCCCAGCTCACCGCCCAGCGCGACGCGCTGATCGGCGCGCTGGCCGACCGGCTGCCCGACTGGCGGGTCGCCGTGCCGCGCGGCGGCGTGACGCTCTGGGCCGAGCTGGACGGCCCGATCTCCAGTGCCCTGGCCCGGGCCGCCGAGGAGGTCGGCGTACGGCTGGCGCCCGGCCCCCGGTTCGGCCTGGACGGCACCCTCGAACGGTTCCTGCGGCTGCCCTTCACCCTGTCCGCCGCAGACCTGGTGGAGGCGGTGGGCCGGCTCGCCGCGGTCCGCTACGACCTGGACCGCGCCGGCCGCCCGCAGTGGCGGGAGCCCTCGGTCATCGCCTGACGCCGCGACGCCCGCGACCCGCCGGGCGTTCCGGGGACGCCGGGCGAACGGGCCGGCTGCCACACTGTGCGCCGTGACGGACGGGACGCGGCGCGCGCCGCGGATGCGGGTGATGACCGAGGGCGCCACGGTGACGCCGTTGGAGCTCTTCTTCGACCTGGTCTTCGTCTACGCGCTCACCCAGGTGACCGCGCTGATGGCGGCCGACCTCACCTGGCGCGGGCTGGGCCGGGGCATGCTGGTGCTGGCGCTGCTCTGGTGGTGCTGGTGCTGCTACGCCTGGCTGGGCAACACGGTACGGGCCGACGAGGGCGTCGTCCGAGTGGCCCTCTTCGCGGTCATGGCCACCATGTTCGTGGTCGCGGTGACCATTCCCGAGGCCTTCGTGGACCTGCCCGGCGGCCTCTCCGGCCCGGTGGTCTTCGCCGCCTGCTACCTGGTCGTCCGGGTGCTGCACCTGGTGATCTACTGGCACGCCGCGCGGGGTGACGCCGGGCTGCGCCGCCAGCTGCTCCGCGCGGCGCTGCCGATGCTCGGCGGGGCGACCCTGCTCTTCACCGCCGCCCTACTGCCCCAGCAGCTCAGCGCGGACCCGCAGCGGGTCGGCAGCATCCGCACCCTGCTCTGGGTGCTCGCCCTCGCCATCGACTACGGCGGCATCATGGCCATCGGCGCCCGGGGCTGGCAGATCTTCTCCGCCGCGCACTGGACCGAACGGCACGGCCTGATCATCATCGTGGCGTTGGGCGAGTCCCTCGTCGCGATCGGCGTCGGGGTGACCGCGCTCCCGATCTCCTGGCCGATCATCGTCGCCTCGGCGTTCGGCATCGCGGTCGCCGCGTCCCTCTGGTGGGCGTACTTCGACGTGGTGGCGATCGCCGCCGAGCGGGTGCTGCACCGAGCCCGGGGAGCCGAACGGGCCGCGCTGGGCCGGGACTCCTACACCTACCTCCACCTGCCGATGGTCGCCGGGATCATCCTGCTCGCCCTCGGCTTCAAGAAGGTCCTCGCGTACGTCGGGGACGACAGCCACCACCGGCTGACCGACCCGCTGCACGGGCTGGGCCTGCTCGCCCTCTACGGCGGGGTGATCCTCTACCTACTCGGGCACGTGGGCTTCCGGCTGCGCAACATGGGCTCGGTCAACTGGCCCCGGGTGGCGGCGGCGGGGCTGCTGGTGGTGCTGGTGCCGGTGGCCGACCAGTTGCCGGCGCTGGCCGCCCTCGGGCTGCTCGCCCTGGTCTGCGCCGGCATGGTGACCGCCGAGGTGGTGCTCTTCGGCGAGGCCCGCCGGGCGCTGCGGGACGCCTTCCTCGACGAGCACGGCGCCGGCGCGCCGCCCGGCCGCTGACGCGAGCACTTCCCAGCTGCCCGGATCCGGCTCCTGCCGAGGGCCGGGCTGGGAGACTGCGCAGGTGGGGAACGGCGGCGGTACCCGGTGGTCGCATGTCGTCCGCTCCGGCGCGCCCGGGACCCGGACGACCCGGTTGGAGCTCTTCTACGACCTGGTCTTCGTCTTCGCGTTCCTCAACGTCACCAGCCTGACCGAGAGCCGGGCCAACCCGGTCAACCTGTTCCGGTGCCTGCTGGTGCTGGCGCTGCTCTGGTGGTGCTGGACCGGCTTCGCCGTGGTCGGCAACCTGGTCCGCGCCGACCAGGGCGTGCTGCCGGTGGTCGGCTTCGTCACCGTGGCCGCCATCTTCCTGCTGGCGCTGAGCATGCCGGGGGCGTTCGTCGACCTCCCCGGCGGGCTGAACGGCCCCCTCGTCTTCGCCGCCTGCTACTTCGTGGTCCGCGCCGCGCAACTCGCGGTCGTCGGCTGGGTGGTCCGCTCGGACCCGGTTCACCGCCGGCGCTGGCCGCTGCTGGCCGCCCTGCCAGTGCTCGCCTCGACGCTGCTGGTCGCCGCCGGGCTGGCGCCGCAGCGGCTCACCGACCGGCCCGCGGCGGTCGCGCTCCAGCTCGCGCTCTGGACGGCGGCGCTGGCCGTGGAGTACGGGGCCGGGGTGGCGCTGGGCGGCTCGTACTGGCTGGTGGTCTCCGCCGGGCACTGGGCGGAACGGCACGCCCTGATCGTCCTGGTGGCGCTCGGCGAGTCGATCATCGCGCTGGGGATCGGCCCGAAGTTCATCAGCGGCCTGCCGCTGAGCGGCCCGGTGGTGGTCGCCGCGGCGCTCGGCATCGCCGTAGTGGCGGCGCTGTGGTGGGCGTACTTCGACACCCTGGCCTTCGCGCTCGAGCAGACGCTGCACCACACCCGGGAGCCGGTCCCGCGCGCCCGGCTGGCCCGGGACGTCTACACCTACCTGCACCTGCCGATGGTTGCCGGGATCATCTTCTTCGCCCTCGGCCTCAAGGGCCTGCTCGCGGAGGCGGCGGAGCCCGACACGCCGTCCTGGGGGGTGCCGCTGGGCGGCTTCTGGATCACCGTCCTGTACGGCGGGGTCGGCCTCTACCTGCTCAGCCTCGCCGCGTGCGGGCGGCGGGCGCTGCGGACCGTGCACTGGCGGCTGCTGGTGGCGGTGGCGGTGCTCGCCCTGGCCGCTCCGGTGGCCGGCCGGCTGCCGGAGCTGGTGGCGCTGGCGTTGCTCGCGCTGCTCTGCCTCGCCGCCATGGTGGCCCAGACCATCAGCGAGGACGGGCGGCGGCGGCAGATCCGCCAGCTCGCGCTGGATGAGCAGATCGCCGCCGAGGTGGAGCAGAGCCAGTGGCGGCAGCGCCACCTGTGACGCCGACGAACCGGCGGCCGTGCCCCGGGACGGAGGGGCACGGCCGCCGGCCGCTACGGGTGGATCAGAGCTCGGCGAGCGTCCCGGCGTACATCTTGTCGATCTCGGCGGCGAAGTTGCTCTCCACGCCCCGGCGCTTGATCTTCAGCGACGGGGTGATCTCGCCGTGCTCGATCGTCAGGTCGCGGGGGAGGATGGCCACCTTCTTGATCGTCTCCCACCGGTTGAGCTTGCCGTTCAGCTCGGCCACGTACCCGTCGACCATCGCCTGCGCCTCCGGGGAGGCGACGATCTCCGCGTACTCCTTGCCCTCCAGCGGGCCGCCGGCCACCCAACCCTTGATCGCGTCCGGGTCGAGGGTGACCAGCATGGTGCAGTAGTTGCGGGCCTGCCCGATCACCACGGCCTGGGAGGTGTACGGGCAGACCGCCTTGAACATGCCCTCGATGTGCGACGGCGCGATGTACTTCCCGCCGGAGGTCTTGACCAGGTCCTTCTTCCGGTCGGTGATCCGCAGGTAGCCGTCGTCGTCCAGGCTGCCGATGTCCCCGGTACGGAAGAAGCCGTCCTCGGTGAACGCCGCGGCGGTCTCCTCGGGCAGGTTGTGGTAGCCGCGCATCACCGGCTTGCCGCGCACCAGGATCTCGCCGTCGGTGTCGATCCGGCACTCCAGGTCGCCCATCGCCTGGCCGACGCTGCCGATCCGCAGCCCCTCCGGCGGGTTCACGAAGTTGCCCGCGCTGCTCTCGGTGAGGCCGTACCCCTCGGAGATGGGCAGGTTGGCGGCGGCGAAGAAGGTGGCGATCTCCGGGCTCAGCGGCGCCGCGCCGGAGACCAGCACCCGCATCCGGCCACCGAGTCGGGCCTGGAGCTTGCTGAACACCAGCTTCTCGGCCAGCGCGTACTTCAGCTTCAGCCCGGCCGGGACCGGCTTGCCGGCCTGCTCCAGGGCGACCTTCTCCTTGCCGGTCCGCACCCCCCAGGCGAAGATCTTCGCCTTCGCGCCGCCGGCGCCCTGGGCCGTGGTGACCGCCTTGTTGTAGACCTTCTCGAAGACCCGGGGCGCGCCGCACATCAGCGTTGGCTTGACCACGGCGAGCAGGTCGACCAGCTTGTCCACCCGGCCGTCCACGTAGGTCGGCAGGCCGACGTGGGTGGCGCCGCAGAGCAGAGTCTTGCCGAACGAGTGGGACAGCGGGAGCCAGAGGTACTGCAGGTCGTCGTCGCGGAGCAGCCCCATCTCGGCCTGCGCCACGCCCTCCCAGCACCAACCGCCGTGCAGCAGCTCGACGCCCTTGGGCCGGCCGGTGGTGCCGGAGGTGTAGATCAGGGTGGCCAGGTGCTCCGGTCCGATGCCGGCGACCAGCATGTCGATCAGGTCCGGCTCGGCCTCGAGGGCGCGCGCCCCCCGCTCCTCCAGCTCGGCCAGGGTGAGCTGGGGGACGGCGGCGGCCGGGTCGGGCGCGCCGTCGAAGAGCACCACGTGGGTCAGCGCCGGCAGCTCGGCGCCGGCGATCTTCGCGGCCTGGGCCGGGTTCTCGGCGAAGAGCACCCGGGACCCGGAGTCGGCGATGATGTAGGTCGCGTCCTCGGGCTCGGTGGTCGGGTAGACGGTGGTGGTCGCGCCGCCCGCGCACATGATGCCGAAGTCGGCGATCACCCAGTCCAGCCGGGTGTTGGCCAGGATCGCCACCGGATCCTCCAGGCCGACGCCGAGCCCGTGCAGCCCGGCGGCGACCGCCTTGGCGCGCCGACCGACCTGCTCCCAGCTCAGCCAGACCGGTCCCGAGTCGTCGGGAGCGGGATGGGCGAAGGCGTGGCGGTCGGGGGTCGCCGCCACGCGCTTGAGGAACATGTCGGGGATGGAACGGTACGGTACATCGAGAGCCATCGCTGTAGCCGCCTTCAGAGGGTGGATAGACGTGACGGGGGTCACGCCATTCTGCGGTTACCGAAGAGTATTGCCTGCACCGGGGCAGCGGCTAGCCCTTCCATCCGGTAGTGGCCGGCGTCCCGGGACGTGGAACGCCCGGATCAGGAGTACCGGGAGACGGCGCGCGACCAGTCGTAGGTGGCCCGGATCCAGTTCCGGCGGGTCACCAGGACGGCCCGGACCGACGCGTCCCCGGCATCCGTCAGCGCGGCCTCCCGCTCGGCGTACGCGGCCAGGCCCTCGTTGAACCGGGCGGCCGCCGCCCGCAGCGCCGCCGCCTCGCCCTGCCCGGTCTCCCCGGCGATCGTGGTGACCAGGTTGTGCGTGTCCGGCGCGCTGCTCAACTCCTTGCCGTAGGAGAACAGGTCGTTGCACCAGCAGACCAGGTCCGCGGCGAGGTCGTCCAGCGCGGCCAGCGCCGGGTCGGCCCACCGGCCCGCGCCGGGCAGATCGCCGTACGCCAGGTCGGTGAGGGTGAAGCTGGGTCGGGCCCCGCCGGTGTGCCGGCGCATCTGCACGTACTCGGCGACCCCGGGCACCCGTCGGTGCTCCCGGTTCGCCGCCTCCCAGAGCAGCGCCAGCAGGTACTCCCGGAGCTGGCTGATCAGCCGCAGCAGGAACGTCGGCCGGTGCAGGGCGCGGACCCGCCGGCAGAGGTCGTCCAGCCCGACACCGAGCGGCCCGGCCGCCACCGGCCGTGGCGCCGCCGGATCACCCTGCCCGTCCAGCACCTGCAGCAGCTCCGCCACGGTGGGCGCGAGCCGGGTGGGGCTGGCGGCCAGGCCGTCCTCGTCGCAGGCGTCGTCCATCACGAACAGCCAGGAGATCAGGTCGGTCAGCAGCCGCAACCGGTCGACCGGCGCGTCCGGGCAGGCCCGGCCGGCCAGCTCCGCCGGACCGGCCCCACGCAGCCGGCGCAGCCCGGCCGCCGTGGCCACCAGGCCGAGGTCACGCGCCCACCCGGCGCTCTCCCCGGCGACCAGCTCGACGGCGGCGTGCCGGCGCGCCGCGAAGGGGGGTTCGCGCAGTGCCGAGACGGCGAAGCTCCGCATCCGTGCCCCCTGCCCGCGGCCCCTGGGCGGGGCGGCGGGCAGCAGCGTACGGGAGCAGCGATCGGCCCCGGTCGCTGGGTCGATGCTGGTTCACCTCGACCCGCGACCGATTCCGCGCCCTCGGTCAGAAGCCCAGGCTGGCCGTCCGCAGCCGGTCGGCCGGGGTGGCCGGCCCGTCGATCTGCACCCGGGAAACCCGCTGCCGGCCGGACAGGAAGAGGGCCAGTTCTCCCGGCGCGCCCACCAACCGCAGCCGCTCCCCGCCCCGCCCGACGGTGAGCTCGCCGAACCCGGGCGCTTGGACGAGCAGGTCGGCGGGGAACCGGCGCAACGCCACCCGGGCCAGCACGGCGGTCCGCTTCCAGAGCACCGCCGACAGGCGGGCCGGCAGGTCCCGGGGCAGCCAGCCCGGGCGGGCCCGCCGCACGTCCTCGTGGTGGATGAAGAACTCCATCGTGTTGACCAGCTCGTCGGTGAGCGGGTTGCTCAGCGGGCTCCACGCCGGCGGGCGGCGTACCCGTGCCACCAGCTCCGGGTACGGGCGGGCGGCGACCCGCCGGCGGACCGCCTCGCCGTGCCGGCGCAGCGGCGGCAGCAGGATGCCCGCGGCGGCGTCCGGCCGGCGCTCCCGGACGACCAGGTGCGCGGCGAGATCCCGCGTGCGCCACCCCTCGTTGATCGTCGGCGCGTCCGGTCCCAGGTCCAGCAGCAGGTCGGCGAGCGCCTCGCGCTCCGATCGGGCGTACCGCGGCATGCACCGATCGTAGGGTCGGCGCGGCGTTTCGGCCCGCCCGGCGCGGCGCGGCGCCGCCGCGCCCGCCGCCGACCCGCCGCGGCGCCGGCCCGCCCTGGTTGGCGCGCCGCCAGCGGGGGAGTGACGCTGGACATATCCGTCCGGGTCGGCGGAGCTGGCACGGACCGGTAAGGATGAGGGAGATAATTGCGGCTTACGGCGGGGGAGAGCGTGGCGAGCGGGACAAGTCGGGACGTCCTCGGCAGGGGGCTGCGGGTCCTCGGCCGGGCCATCCGGGAGCAGCCGCGGATCTTCGCGGTCGCCGTGACCGGGAGCGTGCTCTTCGGCCTCATGGTGATCGCCAGCGCGTTCGTGGTCGGCCGGGTGGTCGGCGACGTCGTGGTGCCGGCGATCGCCCGCGGCTCGGTCGGCGCCGGGGTGCTCGCCCTGGCCGCCGCGTCCCTGTTCGGGATCAGCGTGCTGCGGGTGGTGGGCATCTTCGGCCGCCGGCTCGGCGCCGGCTACATGCAGTACCGGCTCCAGGCCGCCTACCGCCGCCGGGTCACCCGGCGCTACCTGGACCTGCCGCTGTCCTGGCACCACCGCAACGCCACCGGCACGCTGCTCTCCAACGCCAACTCCGATGTGGAGGCGGCCTGGTATCCGATCGCGCCGTTGCCGTTCGCGGTGGGCACCGTGGTCATGCTGGTCGGCGCGGTCGTCTCGCTCTTCCTCACCGACTGGGCGCTCGCCCTGGTCGGCCTCGCCGTCTTCCCCGCCCTCTTCGCGCTCAACGTGGTCTACTCCCGGCGGATGGCGCCGCGGCAGGCCCGGGCCCAGCGGCTGCGCGCCGAGGTCAGCGGCATCGCCCACGAGAGCTTCGACGGCGCCCTGGTGGTCAAGACGATGGGCCGGGAGGCGCAGGAGACCGGGCGTTTCGCGTCCCGGGCCGGCGAGCTGCGCGACGCGCTGATCGCCGTCGGCCGGCTCCGCGGCGTCTTCGACCCGATGCTGGAGACCCTGCCCAGCCTCGGCACCCTCGCCGTGCTGGTGGTCGGCGCGGTCCGGCTCCGGCAGGGCGCGATCAGCGTCGCCGAGCTGGTCAGCGTCGCCTTCCTCTTCACCGTGCTGGCCTTCCCGGTCCGGGCCATCGGCTGGGTGCTGGCCGAGCTGCCGCGCAGCGTCGCCGGCTGGGACCGGGTGCGCCGGGTGCTCGACGCCACCGGCGAGATGCGGTACGGCGGCACCGTCCTCGACCCGGCCGATCCGACGCCGGCCACGCTCGCCTTCCACGACGTGCACTTCGGCTACGAGCCGGCCGAGGCGCACCTGCCCGGCGCCGAGGTGCTCGGCGAGGTGAGCTTCGCCGTGCCGGCCGGGAAGACCGTCGCCCTGGTCGGGCCGACCGGCGCCGGCAAGTCGACCATCGCGTCCCTCGCGGTCCGGCTGGTCGACCCGCGCGCCGGCGCGGTCACCCTGGACGGCGTCGACGTCCGTGACCTCACCGCCGCCTCGCTCGCCTCGACGGTCGCCCTGGTCGCCCAGGTGCCGTTCGTCTTCGACGACACGGTCCGGGCCAACATCGCCCTCGACCGGCCCGGCATCGGCGACGACGAGGTGTGGGCCGCCCTGCGGCTGGCCGAGGCCGACGGGTTCGTCGCCGCCCTGCCCGACGGGCTGGACACCATGGTCGGCGAGCGCGGCACCTCACTCTCCGGCGGCCAGCGGCAGCGGCTCACCCTGGCCCGCGCGCTCGCCGGCCGGCCCCGGCTGCTGGTGCTCGACGACGCCACCAGCGCGGTCGACCCGCGGGTCGAGGCGGCCATCCTGGCCGGCCTGCGCGCCCCGACCGGCGGCTCGGGCGCCGCCGCGTCGATCCTGGTGGTCGCCTACCGGCGGGCCACCATCGCCCTCGCCGACGAGGTGATCTACCTGGAGCAGGGGCGGGTCCTGGCCCGGGGCACCCACACCGAGCTGCTGGCCACCGTCCCCGGCTACGCCGACCTGGTCACCGCGTACGAGCAGGCGGAGCACGACCGCGAGCAGACCCGGACGTACGACGAGGTCACGCCGTTGACCTCCGGCCTGGAAGTCGAGGTTGACCGGTGAGCACCACTGTTGAGGCCGAACGGCCGACGGAGAGCACCGAGTCGACCTGGCGGACGCTGCGGCGCGGGCTGGCGCTCTCCCCGGAGCTGAAGACCGGGCTGGCCGGCACCGTGGCGCTGGCGCTGATCTACATGATCGGGCGGGTGGCCGTCCCGGTCGCCGTCCAGCGCGGCATCGACCACGGCATCGTCGGCGGCCTGGACCTCGGCGTGGTGTGGCGGGTGGTCGCGGTCACCGCGGCGGTGCTGGTGGTCACCACCACCTGCGGCTACCTCATGATGCGGCGGCTCTTCACGGTCAGCGAGACCGCCCTGGCCGGGGTGCGGACCCGGGCGTTCCGGCACGTGCACGACCTGTCCATGCTGCACCAGCAGTCGGAGCGGCGGGGCTCGCTGGTGTCCCGGGTGACCAGCGACGTCGACCAGATCACCACGTTCCTGCAGTGGGGCGGCGTGATCCTGATCGTCAACCTCGGTCAGCTGGTGGTCACCACGATCGTCATGCTGGCGTACTCCTGGCAGCTCACCCTGGTGGTGCTGGCCGCGTTCGCGCCGGCGGTGCTGGTGATCCGGCTGCTCCAGCGTCGCCTCGCCGGGGCGTACGGCCTGGTCCGCCAGCGGACGGGCACGCTGCTGGGCGCCATCGCGGAGAGCGTGGTGGGCGCGCCGGTGATCCGGGCGTACGGCATCGCGGGGCGGACGGCCCGGCGGCTGGACGCGGCGATCGACGGGCAGCGGCAGGCCCAGCAGCGGGCCATTCGGATCAGCATCGTGGGCAGCTCGGTGGGGGAGCTGGCGGCCGGCCTGGCGCTGGCCGGCGTGGTCGTCGTCGGGGTCACCCTGGGCGTCGACCGCACCCTGTCGATCGGTCAGCTGACCGCGTTCCTGTTCCTGGTGACGCTCTTCATCCAGCCCGTGCAGATCGCCACCGAGGTGCTCAACGAGGCGCAGAACGCGATCGCCGGCTGGCGCCGGGTGCTGGACGTGCTGGACGTCGCCCCGGACGTGGCCGACCCTGGCGCGCAGGGGCGGGAGCTGCCGCCCGGCCCGCTGGACATCCGCTTCGCCGGGGTGACCTTCGCCTACCCGGGCGGCCCGCCGGTGCTGCACGACGTCCGGCTGGAGATCCCGGCGAAGAGCCGGGTGGCGGTCGTCGGCGAGACCGGCAGCGGCAAGACCACCTTCGCCAAGCTGCTCACTCGGCTGATGGACCCGACCGCCGGCGAGGTGCTGCTCTCCGGGGTGCCGCTGCGGCAGGTCCGGTTCGACTCGCTGCGTTCCCGGGTGGTGATGGTGCCGCAGGACGGCTTCCTCTTCGACGCCACCGTCGGGGAGAACGTCCGCTTCGCCCGGCCCGAGCTGACCGACGAGCAGCTCACCGTCGCCTTCACCGAGCTCGGCCTGGCCGACTGGCTGGACGGGCTGCCGGCGGGACTGGACACCCCGGTCGGCGAGCGCGGCGAGGCGCTGAGCGTGGGGGAACGGCAGCTCGTCGCGCTCGCCCGGGCGTACGTCGCCGACCCCGACATGCTGGTGCTGGACGAGGCGACCAGCGCGGTCGACCCGGCCACCGAGGTACGCCTCCAGCGCACCCTGGACGCGGTCACCCGGGGCCGGACCACCCTCGCCATCGCCCACCGGCTCTCCACCGCGCAGGCCGCCGACGAGGTGATCGTGGTGGACCGGGGCCGCATCGTGCAGCGCGGCCCGCACGACGAGCTGGTCAGGGATCCCGAGTCGGTCTACGGGCTGCTCTACGCCTCCTGGCTGGAGCAGACCCGCTGACCGCAGCGGTCAGCGGGAGTAGAACTCCACCACCAGCTGCTCGTCGCACACGACCGGCAACGCGATGTAGTGAACGTGCGCATGCTCGGGGAATTCAAAGTTCGCTACGACCCGCTAGCTTGATCTTCAACCTGCGGCGGTCGGATGGTGACTGTCCCGGTGGTAAGCCACCCCATCAGACCGGCAGGTCGCCGGTCAGGTAGCGCTGGACGGTCGGGCCGACCGCGGCGACCAGCGTCTCCGGGGCGGCGGACGCGACCGGCTCCAGCCGGACCACGTGCCGCATCATGGCCAGCCCGATCAGCTGGCTGGCCACCAGCGACCCGCGCAGCGGCAGCTCGGCCGGGTCGACGTCGAGCTGGTCGAGCACCCGGCGCAGCACCTGGGTCACCAGGAACTCCCGCAGCAGCCGGGCAGTCCACTCGTTGCTCACCGCGGAGCGCAGCAGGGCCACTCCGGCGGTGCCGGCCGGCGAGTCCCACACCCCGAGGAACATCCGCACCAGCCGCTCGCCGATGCCGTCGCGGTCACCGGCGAGCACCTTCGGCAGCAGCTCCCGGGGGTCGACCGGGGCGTTCATGGCGGCCAGGAAGAGCTGGTCCTTGCTGCCGAAGTAGTGGTGCACCAGGGCCGGATCCACCTGTGCGGCGGCGGCGATGGCCCGGATGGACGCGCCGTCGAAGCCCCGCTCGGCGAAGGCGGCGCGGGCCGCACCGAGGATCGCCTCCCGGGTGTCCGGGTTGCCGGGTCGCCGTCCCGTCCGCCGCGCCATCGCTGCCCTTCGCTCGTCACTTGTCACGTCATCGGGTCCCGGTCCGGTCCGACCACGGTCGGACCGGACCGGGACAGCCGTCAGTCGCTGCGCCGCCGGAGGGTGGCCGCGGCGAGCACCAGCGCCAGCACGGTCGCGCCGGCGACGATCGCCGCGTCCCGCCACATCGTGCCGGTCGGTTCGGCGTTCGCGCCCACCTCCTGCAGCGCCTCGACGGCGTACGACAGCGGCAGCACGTCGCTGATCGCCTGCAGCCAGCCGGCCATCTCGCCCCGTGGCACGAAGAGCCCGCAGAGCAGCAGCTGGGGAGCCACCACGATCGGCATGAACTGCATGGCCTGAAACTCGGTGCGGGCGAAGGCGCTGCAGAACAGCCCGAGCGCCACGGCCAGCACGGCGTTGATCGCTGCGATCATGACGACCAGCCAGACGCTGCCTGCGGTGTCCAGGTCGAACACCCAGTACGTCACCACCGAGGCGATGGCGGCCTGGACCGCGCCGGCAAGCCCGAACGCGATGCCGTAGCCGAAGAGCAGGTCGATCTTACCCAGCGGGGTGGTGAGCAGCCGTTCCAGGGTGCCGGTGGTCCGCTCTCGCAGCATGGCGATGCTGGTCACCAGGAACATGATGATGAACGGGAAGAAGCCGAGCATGATCAGCGCCACCCGGTCGAAGACCGTGGGCTGTCCCGGTGGGGTGGGCTGGTCGACGTACATGAAGTAGACCAGCGTGAGCAGCACGTTGGGCACCACCACGAGCAGGGCGACGGTGCGCTTGTCGTGCCGCAGCTGGCGCAGGATGCGCCCGGTGGTCGCGGCCAGGATCCGTACGCTCACGACGCCTCCTCGGTTCGCGACTGCGGGGCTCGCAGGCCCGGCTCACTCCTCGCGCTCACGACGCCTCCTGTCCGGCGTGGCCGCTCCGGCCCGCCTCGCTCGCCCTGATCAGTCGCAGGAACGCCTCCTCGAGGTCGTTGACGCCGGTGGTGGCCCGGACCGCGTCCGGGGTGTCGTCGGCGACCAGCCGCCCCTCCCGAATGAGCAGCAGCCGGTCGCACCGGGCCGCCTCGTCCATCACGTGGCTCGACACCAGCAGGGTCGTCCCGGCCGCGGCCATCTCGTGGAACCGGGCCCACAGGTCCGCGCGGAGCACCGGGTCCTGGCCGACGGTCGGCTCGTCGAGGATGACCAGCTCAGGGTCGCCGACCAGGGCGCAGGCCAGGGACGCGCGGCTGCGCTGGCCGCCGGAGAGGGTGCCGACGAGCTGGGTGGCCGCCTCGGCCAGCCCGACGTCGGCGACCGCGCGGTCGGCGCGGGCGTGGTCGCGGCCGTGCAGGGCGGCGAAGTACCGGGCGTTCTCCCGCACCGTCAGGTCGGCGTAGACGCTCGGCGCCTGGGTCAGGTAGCCGATCCGGCTGCGCAGCTCGGGCGCCCCGGCCGGACGGCCGAGCACCGTGACCGTGCCCGAGCTGACCGTCTGCACCCCGACGATCGCCCGCATCAGGGTGGTCTTCCCACTGCCGCTCGGACCGAGCAGCCCGGTCACCGTGCCGCGCGGCACCGTGCAGCTGATGCCCTGCAGCACCCGCCGTCGGCCGCGGTCGACGACCAGGTCGCGGACCGCGATCGCGTCGTCCATCGCCCCACCTCCCCAAAACTCATCATCTGTTGAACTCAACAGTAGATGAGTTAACGGCCGACGCGCAACGGTTGACTTCGAGTGCGCTCCAACTGGAAGCCTTGGGGCGTGGACATCAGCACGCGCGAGATGAGCCTCACCGTCGGTGAGGCGGCGGAACGGGTCGGCCTGACCACCTACACACTGCGCTGGTACGAGCAGGAGGGGCTGGTCGCCCCGGTCGGACGGGACTCCGCCGGCCGGCGGCGCTACACCGAGACCGACGTCAACTGGTTGTTCCTGCTCACCCGGCTGCGTCGGACCGGGATGCCGGTCCGGGACATGCGCCGCTACGCCGAGCTGGCCCGACAGGGCGACCGGACGCTCGGCGCCCGGCGGGCGCTCTTCGAGGCGCACCGGGCCCGGGTGCTGGCCCGGATGGCCGAACTGGAGGAGGACCTGAAGGTGCTCGACTACAAGATCGACGCGTATCGCAGAGCCGAGGAGGAGGGCGCATGATCCGGCGACGAGTGGGCGCGACCGGGCCGGAGGTCTCGGCGATCGGCCTGGGCTGTATGGGGATGAGCTTCGCGTACGGCGCGGGCGACGACGCCGAGTCGACGCGCACCCTGCACCGGGCGCTCGACCTCGGCGTCAACCACCTGGACACCGCCGACATGTACGGCCGGGGCGCGAACGAGCGGCTGCTCGCCCCGGTGGTGCGGGCCCGCCGGGACGAGGTCTTCCTGGCCACCAAGTTCGGCAACCGGACCACCGGCGACAGCTTCGGCGGCACCGGCACCCCGGGCGCCTTCGTGGACAGCAGCGCCGCCTGGACCCGGGAGGCCTGCGACGCCTCGCTGGGCCGGCTCGGGGTGGAGACCATCGACCTGTACTACCTGCACCGGCGCAACCCCGACACCCCCATCGAGGAGACCGTCGGGGCGATGGCCGAGCTGGTGTCGGCCGGCAAGGTACGCCTGATCGGGCTCTCCGAGGTCAGCCCGGCGACCCTGCGGGCGGCGCACGCCGTCCACCCGGTGGCCGCAGTGCAGATGGAGTACTCGCTGTTCAGCCGGGACGTCGAGGCGGAGATGCTGGACACCTGCCGGGAGCTGGGCGTGTCCCTGGTGGCGTACTCGCCGGTCGGGCGGGGGCTGCTGACCGGGGCGATCACCAGCCGTGAGCAGCTTGCCGCGGACGACTGGCGGGCCGGGGTGCCCCGGTTTGCCGAGGGCAACCTCGACGCCAACCTGAAGCTGGTTGACGAGGTCCGGGCGGTCGCCGCCGAGCTGGGGCGTACGCCCGCCCAGGTGGCGCTGGCCTGGCTGCTGGCCCAAGGCGAGGACGTGCTGCCCATCCCCGGCACCAAGCGGGTCCGCTACCTCGAGGAGAACGCCGCGGCCGCCGACCTCGAGTTCAGCGCCGCGCAGCTGTCCCGGCTCAGCGAGGCCGTGCCGCCCGGCGCGGTCGCTGGCGAAAGGTATCCCGAGACAGCGATGAGATTCGTCGGGCACTAACCCCCGGATCGGATACGAGGTCCGGCATCGGTCATTGCCGCCGGCCGGCTGGACCGCTACCTGGCCCAGCTGACCCGGGCCGGCGCGCGCTCCGTGCCCGGCGATCGGGACACCGCGGCGGTCCCGGCGCCGCGTGCGGGACAATGACTCACTGTGCCCGCCACTGACGCGCCGTCGACCGGCGCTCCCGCCACCTCCGGCGAACCCGCGGCCGCCGGCCCGGTCCGGCCGTCCCGGCTCGATCCGGCCATCGCCGCCCGGTTGCGCCGCACCGCCGACGGCCTGGTGGCCGCGGTGGTGCGCCAGCACGACACGGGCGAGGTGTTGATGGTCGCCTGGATGGACGATGAGGCGCTGCACCGCACCCTGACCACCGGCCGGGCCACCTACTGGTCGCGCAGCCGGCAGGAGTACTGGGTGAAGGGCGCCACCTCGGGCAACCATCAGTACGTCCGCTCGGTCGCCCTGGACTGCGACGGCGACGCGCTGCTGGTCAGCGTGGACCAGGTTGGCGCCGCCTGCCACACCGGGCACCGGACGTGCTTCTTCACTGAACTGCCGGTCACCGGCGAGGGAGTGACCCCATGACCGACGGCACGGTGAGCCCCGACCAGGCCACCTTCACCGACCTGGCGGCCCGCTGGCGGGTCGTCCCGGTCACCCGACGGCTGCTCGCCGACGCGGAGACCCCGGTCGGGGTCTACCGCAAGCTCGCCGGCGGCCCCGGCACCTTCCTGCTGGAGTCGGCCGAGCAGGGCGTCGGCTCGGCCGGGATGGCCTGGTCCCGCTACTCCTTCATCGGCGTCCGCAGCAGCGCCACCCTGACCGAACGGGACGGCGCCGCGGTCTGGACCGGCGAGCCGCCGGCCGGCCTGCCCGTCGACGGCGATCCGGTCCGGGTGCTGCGGGAGACCGTCGCCGCCCTCGGCGGGCCCGCCTGGGACCCGGCCAGCGGCATGCCGCCGCTGACCGGCGGCATGGTGGGCTACCTCGGGTACGACCTGGTCCGCCGCTTCGAACGGCTGCCCGAGCTGACCGAGGACGACCTCGGCGTGCCCGAGCTGGGCATGATGCTCGCCACCGACCTGGTGGTGCTCGACCACTACGACGGCTCGGCGATCCTGGTCGCCAACGCGATCCTGCCGCCGCCGGACGCGCCGGACCGGGCGGTCCTGGTCGCGGCGGCGTACCACCACGCGGTGGGGCGGCTCGACGCGATGACCACCGCGCTGTCCCGACCGATTCCGCCCATGATCTCGACCGTCGACCGGCCGCCCGCCGGCGAGGTGGTCAGCCGTACCCCCGACGGTGGGTACCCGAAGGCGGTGGAGGCGGCGAAGGAGGCGATCCGGGCCGGCGAGTGCTTCCAGATCGTGCTCGCCCAGCGCTTCGAGCGGGAGACGCACGCCGACCCGCTCGACGTCTACCGGGTGCTGCGCACCACCAATCCCAGTCCGTACATGTACCTGCTGCGCTTCGACGGCTTCGACATCGTCGGCTCCTCACCGGAGGCGCACCTGAAGGTCAGCACCGGCGCGGACGGCCGGCGGCGGGCGCTGCTGCACCCGATCGCCGGCACCCGGCCGCGGGGCGGCAGCCCGGAGGCCGACGCCCGGCTCGCCGCCGAGCTGCTCGCCGACCCGAAGGAACGCGCCGAGCACGTGATGCTGGTCGACCTGGGCCGCAACGACCTGGGCCGGGTCTGCCGGCCCGGGACCGTGGAGGTGCCGGAGTTCGCCACCATCGAGCGGTACAGCCACGTCATGCACATCGTCTCCACCGTGGTGGGGGAGCTTCGGGCGGACCGCACGGCGTTCGACGCGCTGGCCGCGACCTTCCCGGCCGGCACCCTCTCCGGCGCGCCGAAGGTGCGGGCCATGGAGATCATCGAGGAGCTGGAGCCGGTCCGGCGGGGCCTCTACGGCGGCACGGTCGGCTACTTCGGCTTCGGTGGTGACCTGGACATGGCGATCGCCATCCGCACCGCGCTGATCCGCGAGGGGCGGGCGTACGTGCAGGCCGGGGCGGGCGTGGTGGCCGATTCCGATCCCGCCGCCGAGGACCAGGAGACCCGGAACAAGGCGGCCGCGGTGCTAGCCGCGATCGCCGCCGCCGAGACCCTGCGGGCCGCCCGATGAGCGCCGCCACCGACCCGTCGGCGGCCGGTCCGGAGACCGCCGCGCCGATCGCGCGGCGGCGCCGCGAGCTGACGTACGCGGTGCTGCTCTGCCTGGTCGGGGCGGGCCTGGCCTGCTGGGCGGCGACCCGGACCTGGTCGGTCGAGCTGACCGCCCGCGGGTCGCTGCCGCCGTCCCGGCACGCCCGCACCGGCGCGGAGCTGCTGCCCTGGCTCTCCGCGCTGGCGCTGGTCGCGTTGGCCGGTGGTGGCGCGGTGCTGGCCACCCGGGGCCGGGTCCGGCGCCTGCTGGGCGGGCTGCTGACCCTGCTCGGCCTGGCCGTGACGGCCGGCGGCGGGTACGGCCTGACGGCCAATTTCGACGGCGGGGTCAGCCGGCAGTGGCCGGCGCTCTGCCTGGTCGGTGGCCTGATCGCCGCGGCCGGCGGTCTGGTCACCGCGCTGCGCGGTGGCGACTGGCCGGCGATGGGGGCACGGTACGAGCGACCGGTCCGCGCGGCGGAGCAGCCGACGACGGACGGCCCGGCGGTCGGGCGGGGCACCCGGGACGCCTGGGACGCGCTCGACCGGGGTGAGGACCCGACGGTCAGCTGACCGGCTGCGGGTCCCGCTCCTCGCGGCGGTCCCGCACGGCGGCCCGGGCGGCGGCCAACTCGGCGACCAGGCGGTCCAGCTCCCGGCGCTGTTCCGCGCGGGCCCGGTCGGCGCAGACCGCCTCCCAGGCGTTGCCGCGCGCGGTCCGCATCCGGCCGTCGCCGACCATGGCCCGTTCGAGGGTGTGCACCACGCCGACGGCGAGGGAGGCGACGGTCCGGGAGATGGTGGTCAGTCCGATGGTCTGGTTCGGTCCGTTGGTGCTCATGGTCACCCCGCACGAGATCGTTGGCGACGGTTGGCGGACGCCTCATCGAGTCTGCCCGAGGGACATGCTGCGCCGCTCACGTTTCGCCGCCGTGAAGGCCAGGTCAACTGTGCCTTCGCCGGGATGACCTGGGTAGGGCCGTTCGTCCTTGAGCTTGCTCACAGCATCGACCGACATCGTCGTCCTGCGCCTCGGTGCCGGCCGTGGTGAGATGGAGCATGGGCGGCGATCTATGGGGCGGTCGACGCGGGTCGACGGGCGGAGGCGTCGCCGGTCGATGGGTGCGGTGGCACTGCGTGACATGCCGTTCACCTGAAGTCGGCCATCATGCCACAGCCCATTTCGTGAGGAGCGCCATACCCCCCGGCACTTGTGGCCCGGTGGCGCCCCCTAGCATCGGCCCATGACACCCGGAGAGGGGAGTCCGTTGGTGACTGCTGAGCATGCGCACGCGGAGGGGGACGAGGCCGGTCCGGCGGCGTCCGTAGGCGTGCTCGACGAGATCCTGGCCGGCGTCCGCGAGGACGTGGCGCGACGGCAGGAGCAGGTTCCGCTGGAGCGGATCCGCGAACTGGCCGCCGCCGCGCCGCAGCCGCTGGACGCGTACGCGGCCCTGCGCCGGCCCGGGGTGGCCGTGATCGCCGAGGTGAAGCGCTCGTCGCCGTCCAAGGGCCGGCTGGCGGAGATCGCCGACCCGGCCGACCTGGCCGGCGACTACGCCGCCGGCGGCGCCCGGGCGATCAGCGTGCTGACCGAGGGCCGCTGGTTCGGCGGGTCGCTCGACGACCTGGCCGCCGTGCGGGCCGCGGTGAACATCCCGGTGCTCCGCAAGGACTTCGTGGTCTCCAGCTACCAGGTGCACGAGGCCCGGGCCCACGGCGCCGACCTGGTGCTGCTGATCGTCGCGGCGCTGGAGCAGAACGCGCTCGTCGGTCTGCTGGAGCGGATCGAGTCGCTCGGGATGACGGCGCTGGTCGAGGTGCACACCGAGGAGGAGGCCGACCGGGCCCTGGAGGCCGGCGCGCAGGTGATCGGGGTCAACGCCCGTGACCTGCGTACCCTGGAGGTCGACCGCTCGGTGTTCGAGCGGATCGCGCCCGGCCTGCCCAGCCGCGTCGTCAAGATCGCGGAGTCCGGCGTGCGCGGCCCGCACGACCTCATCCGGTACGCCTCGGCGGGCGCCGACGCGGTCCTGGTCGGCGAGGGCCTGGTCACCCAGAAGAGCCCCCGCGAGGCGGTCGCCGAGCTGGTCAACGCCGGCAACCACCCGGCCACGCCCCGCCCGGTGCGCTGACCCGCGCCGGGGAGAGTCAGCAGCGAGAGGACATCGCGATGAGCGCCAACGCGTCCGCCCCGGCCGGTCAGGTCCCCGACGCCGCCGGTCACTTCGGTCGATTCGGCGGCCGGTTCGTTCCGGAGGCGCTGGTCGCGGCCCTCGACGAGCTGGACGCGGCGTACCGCAAGGCGATGACCGACGAGGCGTTCCTCGCCCAGTTCGACTCCCTGCTGCGCGACTACGCCGGCACCCCGTCGCTGCTCTACTCCGCCGAGCGGTTCTCCGCGAAGGCGGGCGCCCGGATCCTGCTCAAGCGCGAGGACCTCAACCACACCGGCGCGCACAAGGTGCGCAACGTGCTCGGCCAGGCCCTGCTCACCAAGCGGATGGGCAAGAAGCGGGTGATCGCCGAGACCGGTGCCGGCCAGCACGGCGTGGCCACCGCCACCGCCGCCGCCCTGTTCGACCTCGACTGCGTGGTCTACATGGGCGAGGTCGACACCCGGCGGCAGGCACTCAACGTGGCCCGGATGCGGATGCTCGGCGCCACCGTCGTCCCGGTCACCACCGGCTCGCGGACCCTGAAGGACGCGATGAACGAGGCGATGCGGGACTGGGTCGCCAACGTCGACGACACCCACTACCTGATCGGCACCGCCGCCGGCCCCCACCCGTTCCCGGAGATGGTCCGGGACTTCGTGCGGGGCATCGGCGAGGAGGCCCGCCAGCAGTGCCTGGACCTGACGGGCGCGCTGCCGGACGCGGTCGCGGCCTGCGTCGGCGGCGGTTCCAACGCGCTCGGCATCTTCCACGCGTTCGTGCCCGACACCGAGGTCCGGCTGTACGGCTTCGAGGCCGGCGGCGAGGGCGTGGAGACCGGCCGGCACGCGGCCAGCATCACCGGCGGCAGCTCCGGCGTGCTGCACGGGACCCGCACGTACGTGCTGCAGAACGAAGACGGCCAGACCATCGAGTCGCACTCCATCTCGGCGGGGCTGGACTACCCGGGTGTCGGCCCGGAGCACGCCTGGTTGCACGACAGCGGCCGGGCCACGTACGCGCCGGTGACCGACACCGAGGCGATGGCCGCGTTCGAGCTGCTCTGCCGGACCGAGGGGATCATCCCGGCGATCGAGAGTTCGCACGCGCTCGCCGGCGCGCTGAAGATCGCCCCGACGCTCGCCGCCGAGCTGGGCCGGGAGCCGGTCATCGTGGTCAACCTCTCCGGGCGGGGCGACAAGGACGTGCACACCGCCGGCGAGTACTTCGGCATCCTCGACAAGGAGTGACCCGCATGAGCAAGATCGGGGTGGCCTTCGACAAGGCCCGCGCCGACGGGCGGGCGGTGCTGGTCGGCTGCATGCCGGCCGGGTTCCCGACCGTCGAGGGCAGCATCGCCGCGATGACCGCGATGGTCGAGGCGGGCGTGGACGTCATCGAGATGGAGATCCCCTACTCCGACCCGGTGATGGACGGCCCGGTGATCCAGAAGGCCAGCGACATCGCCCTGGCCGGCGGCGTCCGCACCGCGGACACGCTGCGCATCGTCGAGGCGGTCGCGGCCACCGGCGCCCCGGTGGTCACCATGACCTACTGGAACCCGATCGAGCAGTACGGCGTGGACGCCTTCGCCCGCGACCTCGCCGCCGCCGGCGGCACCGGCCTGATCACCCCGGACCTGATCCCGGACGAGGCAGCCGAATGGCTGGCCGCCTCCGACGCGCACGGCCTGGACCGGACGTTCCTGGTCTCCCCGTCCTCCACGGACGCTCGGCTGGAGATGACCGTGGGGCACTGCCGGGGCTTCGTCTACGCCACCGCGATCATGGGCGTCACCGGCGCCCGCGCGCAGACCTCCGACGCCGCGCCGATCCTGGTCTCCCGGCTGCGCGAGGTCACCGACCTGCCGGTCGGCGTGGGGCTGGGCGTGGGCACCGGCGCGCAGGCCGGCACGGTCGCCGGGTACGCCGACGGCGTCATCGTGGGCAGCGCGCTGGTCCGCTGCCTGCTCGACGCGCCGGACCAGGTCGCCGGCCTGGCCGCGCTGCGTACGCTCAGCGCCGAGCTCGCCGAGGGCGTCCGCACTCCGGTCCGCTGACCTCCGACGGGCCGGCCGGGCGCGTCGCCCCCGGTCGGTCCGGTGGCAGGCCCCGCTTCGTCTCGCCGCGCCCCGAGTGCGGTATTCGCTGACGGACGCTACGAAGCTGATGTCGCAGGTGACTCAGCTCCGCCGGCGCGGACGGCGGCGACGGTTCAGCGTCGGGCGGCCGGGGTGTCGCCCGGCTCGGCCCGTTGCCCGGGCGCGACGGGCTCGCCGCCCGGGCCGTGCCCGCTGGGCCCTCCGCGGGTCTCCCCGAGGGACAGGGCAGCCGCTGGCCGCGCCGGCTCCCGCCCGGCGTCCCGCAGCACCCCCGACCGGCCGGCCAGCGCGTCGGTAACGGCGGCGCGGGTGATCGGGGTGACGGCGTCCGGCAGCTCGGCCGGGGCGTGCCAGCCCAGGTGGCAGCCGCCCACCGGGTCGGCCGCGGGCGCCGCGCCGGTCACCCGGGCGCGGAAGACGTGCACCAGCACGTCCGGCAGCGGTCCGCACCGGCCCGCGGTGGGCGGAACAGCGCCCCGGTCGCTGAGCCGGTAGAGGCCCACCAGGTCGACGACCCGGATCTCCCAGCCGGTCTCCGCGCGGATGTCGCGGAGCACCGCCGCGGCCGGACTCTCGTCCCGGCGCAGCCGGCCGCCGGGCAGTGCCCAGCGTCGCTCGCCCCGGCCCTGCCGGCAGAGCAGCACCCGACCGGCGTCGTCGCTGACGACCGCCGCGACCGCCCAGGTGAGCCCGCTCATGGACAAAGAGCCTACGACCGTGCAAACCAGAAGTCAGCCGGCCGGCGAAGCCGGCCGGACCGGGGTGCCGCGGAGCCGGTCCGCACCGGTAGCGTGTGCACCCGTGACCCACGCCCCGATGACCCCCCTGGCGGCCCTGCCCAGCCCCAGCACCGCCGTCTGGCAGCTCGGACCGGTCCCGCTCCGGGCGTACGCCCTCTGCATCATCCTCGGCATCGTGGTGGCCTGCGTGGTCACCGAACGCCGGCTGCGCCAGCGCGGCGTGGCCCCGGGCGCGGTGCTCGACATCGCCGTCTGGGCGGTGCCGACGGGCATCATCGGTGCCCGGATCTACCACGTGATCACCTCGCCGGAGAAGTACTTCGGCGCCGACGGGCAGCCGCTCAAGGCGTTCGCGATCTGGGAGGGCGGTCTCGGCATCTGGGGCGCCGTCGCCGGTGGCGCGCTCGGTGCCTGGATCGCCGCCCGGCAGCTCGGCATCCCGTTCGCGGTGGTCGCCGACGCGCTGGCGCCGGGCCTGCCGCTGGCCCAGGCCGTGGGCCGGTTCGGCAACTGGTTCAACAACGAGCTGTACGGCGGGCGCACGTCCCTGCCGTGGGGGCTCGAGGTGCACGTGATGGACCCGGACAATCCCGGGCACGCGCTGCGTGACGACGCCGGCAACCCGATCCTCCAGCCGGGGCTCTACCACCCGACCTTCCTCTACGAGGCGCTCTGGAACATCGGCGTCGCCGCGCTGGTCCTCGTCCTCGACCGGAAGCTGCGGCTGGGGAAGGGCCGGGCTTTCGCGCTCTACGTGATGGGCTACACGGCGGGCCGGTTCTGGATCGAGCTGATGCGTACCGACGAGGCGAACCACATCCTCGGCCTGCGGCTCAACGTCTGGACCGCGGCGCTGGTCTTCCTCGGCGCGCTGATCTACTTCCTCCGGGTCCGCGGGCCGCGGGAGTACCTCATCCCGGTCGGCACGCCGGCGACTCCGGTCCCGCCATCCGGCGGCGACGTGTCGCAGGTCGACCTCTCCGCCCGGGAGGCCGGGCCGCGGGCGGTCGCGCCGGAGGGCTACCGGGTGGTCAGCGAGGAGCAGTTCCGCGCGTACCAGGAGACCGGCGCGGTGCCGGACGAGCCGACGGAGACCACGCCCGAGGACGAGACCGAGGTCGACGGCACGGCGGTCGCGGACCCCGACGACCGCGCCGAGTCCGACGACCGCGCGGAGCCGGACGACCGGGCCGAGCCGGACGACCGGGCCGAGCCGGACGACCGGGCCGAGCCGGACGACCGGGCCGAGCCGGACGACCGGGCCGGCGCGGCCGGCGCCCGCCCCGCCGACCGGGACAGCTGAGCGGAACAGCGATGCGTACCGCGGTGGTGGTCGGCGCCGGGCTCGGCGGGCTGGCGGTGGCCGGCGCGCTGGCCCGGTCCGGGTGGCGGGTCACCCTCCTCGAACGGGCCGACCGGGTCCGTCCGGAATCGACCGCCCTCGTGCTCTGGCCCAACGGGGTACGCGCGCTGCGCGCCCTGGGCCTCGGCGCCGGCCTGGACGCGATCGCCACGCCGCTGGCCGACGGCGGCGTCCGCCGCCCGGACGGGCACTGGCTGGTGCAGCCCCGTCCGACGCCGGCCGAGCGGATGCCGGTGGTGGTGCACCGGGAGGACCTGCACGACACGCTGATCGCGGGCCTCGGTGACCGGGTGGAGCTGCGGACCGGGGTGGCCGTCCGGACCGTTCGCACGGCCCCCGGCGAGCGTCCGGCGGTCGGCGACGGCCGGCACACCGTCGAGGCGGACCTGGTGGTCGCCGCCGACGGCACCGACAGCGAGATCCGCCGCCAGCTCGCCCCGGAGTCGGGGGTGGTCAGCTCCGGCTGCGCCGCCTGGCGGGCGGTGATCCCCTGGTACCGGGCGCCGAAGCTTCCCGCCGACCAGCCCGTGTGCGGGGAGACGCTGGGGGCCGGTTACCGCTTCGTGGCCGCCTCCCTCGGCGAGCGGGGCACCGCCGGGGGCTCCAGTCGGGGCGGCATCTACTGGGTGGCCACCGCCGCCGGCGCGCCCCGCCCCGAGCCGGCGGAGACCCAGCTCGCCCTGCTCAAGCGCTGGTACGCCGGCTGGCCCGCGCCGATCGCCGAGCTGCTCGACGCGACCGACCCGGCCGACCTGGTCCAGCAGGAGATCCGCGAGCTGCGTCCGCTGCCCCGGGCGTACGGCTTCCCGGCCGGCCCGGGCGGGGTGGTGCTGCTCGGCGACGCCGCGCACGCCATGCCGCCGCACCTCGGGCAGGGCGCCTGCCTCGCCTTCGAGGACGCGGCGACCCTCGCCTCGCTGCTGCGTGAGTCCCGGCTGCCCGACGCGGTCGCGTCGTACGACCGGCTGCGCCGGCCCCGCGCGGCGACCATGGTCCGGCAGACCCGCCGGATGTCGGCGGTGCTGCAGACCCGGGGTCGGCTGGCGCTGCGCGCCCGCGACGCCGCCCTCGGCACGATCAGCCCGCGGCTGCGCAACACCGCCGCCACCGCCGCCGCCCAGTGGCACCCCCCAGCCTGAGGCCGGCGGCTCCCGCCAGGAACGGTGGGCGCTCGGTCAGCCGATGAGGGCCGCCGGTTCGGCGATGCAGGCGGTGCCGACCCGGCGGAAGCCGACCTTCAGGTAGACCCGTGCGATCTCCTCGCTGCCCGCGGAGAGGAAGATCAGGTCGGTGCCGGCAGCGCGCAGCTCACGGGCCAGGGCGGCGGTGACCGCGGCGCCGAGGCCGCGGCGGCGGGCGACCGGCAGGGTGGCCACCCCGGCGATCTCCGCGACGTCGCCGACCCGCATCGCCATCCCGCTGGCCAGCGCCCCCTGCTCGGCGGCCTCCGCGAGCACCGAGATCCGCCGGCCGTCCGCGACCCGGACGGCCTCCTCGTCGAGCGCGGCCACGTCCAGGCTGGCCACCGCCGCGTCCCGTTCCGCCGGTCCGGCCTCCCCCCGCGCGGTGCCGCCGTTGGAGAAGCCGACCGCCGCGACGGCCCGCCGGATCGCCACATCCGCGGCGAACCCGGGGGAGGCCGGGTCGAGGACCCGCACCGATACGTCGCCGAGCGTCGCCGGGTCCGGCGGGTCGGCCGGGTCGAGCACCATCAGCGGCGCCTCCAGCACGGTCAGCCCCGCCGAGCGGGCGACGGCGAGCAGGTCGGGGGTTACCTCGTGCACCCATTCGAACGCCTCGGGCAGTCCGAGCCCCCGCTGGCGGGCCCGGACGGCGGTGACGTCGGCCAGCGACGGCGGCTCCGTGGCGTCGAGCCGGGGGCGGGCGTAGAACGGCCAGCCGGCGCCGTCCCGGACGAAGAGCACCAGCGCGCCGTACTCTTCGGTGCGGGCGCCGTCGCGGGGCACCGCGTCGTAGAAACGCTCCAACCGGTCGAACAGCTCAGCGCGTACGACATCCACCGCGCGAGACTACACGTCCCAGATTCTGGAAGTGTGATCAATCCGAACTGGCCTTGCGCCGCACGCCCTAACGTAGACTCAATAAACCCACAAGGGCCGACGTCGTCCCGACCATGATCCATGCTGAGTGACGACAGGAGGCCCGGTGGCCTTTCCGTACCCTCACAGCCCGCAGTCGGCCCCACCCGCGACGGGCCTCTACGACCCCGCGCAGGAGCACGACGCGTGCGGCGTGGCCTTCGTGGCCGACCTGCAGGGACGCCGGTCGCACGAGGTCGTCGCCAACGGTCTCGGCGCGCTCTGCCGGCTGGACCACCGGGGCGCCCGGGGCGCGGAGCACAACACCGGTGACGGCGCCGGCATCATGATCCAGGTGCCGGACGCGTTCCTGCGCTCGGTGGTCGACTTCCCGCTGCCGCCCGCCGGCCGGTACGCGACCGGCCTGGTCTTCCTCCCCGACGACGACGCCGGCGAGGCCCTCGCGCGTCGGGTGGTGGAGAAGTACGCCCTGGTCGAGGGGGCCGACGTGCTCGGCTGGCGGGACGTGCCCACCAACCCGAGCGGCCTGGGCGAGACGGCGCTCGCGGCGATGCCCCGGGTCCGGCAGCTCTTTCTCGCCGCGCACCGGCTGACCGACTCGCCGGCCGGTCCGGCCGGCTCCCCGCTGACCGGACTGGACCTGGACCGGGTGGCGTTCTGCGTGCGCAAGCAGGCCGAGCGGGAGACCGCCGAGCGGGGCGTGCCGGCGTACTTCCCGTCGCTGTCCGGGCGGACCATGGTCTGGAAGGGCATGCTCACTCCGGACCAGCTCCCCGCCTACTACCCGGAGCTGACCGACCAGCGGGTCGAGAGCGCGATCGCCCTGGTGCACTCGCGTTTCTCCACCAACACCTTCCCGTCCTGGCCGCTGGCCCACCCGTACCGGTTCATCGCGCACAACGGCGAGATCAACACCATCCGCGGCAACCGGAACTGGATGCAGGCCCGCGAGGCGCTGCTGCGCAGCCCGCAGCTTCCCGGCAACATCCGCCGGGTCTTCCCGGTCTGCACCCCGGGCGCCTCCGACTCCGCCAACTTCGACGAGGTCCTGGAGCTGCTGCACCTGGCCGGGCGGAGCCTGCCGCACGCGGTGCTGATGATGATCCCCGAGGCCTGGGAGAACGACCCGGACATGCGCGCCGACAAGCGCGCCTTCTACCGGTTCCACGCCAGCCTGATGGAGCCCTGGGACGGGCCGGCCTCGGTGGCCTTCACGGACGGCGAGATCGTCGGCGCGGTGCTGGACCGCAACGGGCTGCGCCCCGGCCGCTGGTGGCGCACCTCCGACGGGCTGGTGGTGCTGGGCAGCGAGGCGGGCGTGCTCGACCTCGACCCGGCCCGGGTGGTCGCCAAGGGGCGGCTCCAGCCCGGGAAGATGTTCCTGGTCGACACGGTCAACCACCGGATCGTCTCCGACGACGAGATCAAGGCCGAGCTGGCCGCCGCCCAGCCGTACGACGAGTGGCTGCACGCCGGCCTGATCGACCTGGGCGACCTGCCGCCGCGCGAGCACATCGTCTACACCCACGACTCGGTGCGCCGCCGCCAGCAGACCTTCGGCTACACCGAGGAGGAGCTGAAGATCCTGCTCGCGCCGATGGCGCGGGCCGGTGCGGAGCCGATCGGCTCGATGGGCACGGACACCCCGATCGCCCCGCTGTCGACCCGGCCGCGGCTGCTCTACGACTACTTCCACCAGCTCTTCGCCCAGGTCACCAACCCGCCGCTGGACGCCATCCGGGAGGAACTGGTGACCAGTCTGGCGTCGACCATCGGGCCGGAGGGCAACCTGCTGGACCCGGGTCCGGCGAGCTGCCGGCAGATCGTGCTGCCGTACCCGGTGATCGACAACGACGAGCTGGCCAAGATCCTCTCGATCGACGAGGACGGCGACCTGCCCGGCTTCAAGGCGGTCCGGGTCTCCGGGCTCTACCGGGTCCGCGACGGCGGCGCCGGGATCAAGGCCCGGCTGACCGAGATCTGCCGGCACGTCTCCGAGGCGATCGAGGACGGGGTGCGGATCCTGGTCCTGTCGGACCGGGACTCCAACGCCGACCTGGCGCCGATCCCGACGCTGCTGCTCACCGCGGCGGTGCACCAGCACCTGGTCCGCGAGCAGACGCGTACCCAGGTGGCGCTGATCGTGGAGTCCGGCGACTGCCGGGAGGTGCACCACGCGGCGGTGCTGATCGGGTACGGCGCGGCGGCGGTCAACCCGTACTTGGCCTTCGAGTCGGTCGAAGACATGATCTCCACCGGCGCGGTGGTCGGAATGGAGCCGGCCAAGGCCGTACGGAACTACGTCAAGGCGCTCGGCAAGGGCGTCCTGAAGATCATGTCGAAGATGGGCATCTCGACGGTCTCGTCGTACTGCGGCGCGCAGGTCTTCGAGGCGGTCGGCCTGGACACCCGCCTGGTCGACCGCTACTTCCGGGGCACCCCCAGCAAGATCAGTGGCATCGGGCTGAACGAGATCCACGCCGAGGTCGCCGCCCGGCACGCCCTGGCCTGGCCCGCCCCCGGCGCGGCGGCCTCCGACCGGCTGGAGGTCGGCGGCGAGTACCAGTGGCGCCGCGAGGGCGAGCTGCACCTGTTCAACCCGGAGACGGTCTTCCTGCTCCAGCACGCCACCCGCAGCCGCCAATACGACGTCTTCCGGCAATACACCGCCAAGGTCGACGAGCTGGCCGCGCAGGCCGGCTCGCTGCGCGGGCTGTTCACCCTGCGTACCGGGGTGCGCCCGCCGGTGCCGCTGGACGAGGTGCAGCCGGCCAGCGAGATCGTCAAGCGGTTCGCCACCGGCGCCATGTCGTACGGGTCGATCTCGGCCGAGGCGCACGAGACCCTGGCCATCGCGATGAACCGCCTCGGCGGCAAGTCCAACACCGGCGAGGGCGGCGAGGACGTCGAGCGGCTGCACGACCCGGCCCGCCGTTCCGCGGTCAAGCAGATCGCCAGTGGCCGGTTCGGGGTCACCAGCGAATACCTGGTCAACGCCGACGACCTCCAGATCAAGATGGCCCAGGGCGCGAAGCCCGGCGAGGGCGGCCAGCTCCCGGGCAACAAGGTCTGGCCGTGGATCGCCCGGACCCGGCACGCCACCCCGGGCGTCGGCCTGATCTCCCCGCCGCCGCACCACGACATCTATTCCATCGAGGACCTCGCCCAGCTCGTGCACGACCTGAAATGCGTGAACCCGGCCGCCCGGGTGCACGTGAAGCTGGTCAGCGAGGTCGGCGTGGGCACCGTCGCGGCGGGTGTGGCCAAGCTCAAGGCCGACGTCATCCTGATCTCGGGCCACGACGGCGGCACCGGGGCGTCGCCGCTCAACTCGCTCAAGCACGCCGGCACCCCGTGGGAGCTGGGCCTGGCCGAGGCGCAGCAGACGCTGCTGCTCAACAAGCTGCGCGACCGGGTCACCGTGCAGGTCGACGGCCAGCTCAAGACCGGCCGGGACGTGCTCATCGCGGCGCTGCTGGGCGCGGAGGAGTTCGGCTTCGCCACCGCCCCGCTGATCGTCGAGGGCTGCGTGATGATGCGGGTCTGCCACCTGGACACCTGCCCCGTCGGCATCGCCACCCAGAACCCCGTGCTGCGCGAGCGGTTCACCGGCCGGCCGGAGTTCGTGGAGAACTTCTTCCTCTTTCTCGCCGAGGAGGTCCGCGGCTACCTCGCCGAGCTGGGCTTCCGGTCGATCGAGGAGGCGATCGGTCAGACCGAACTGCTCGACGTCACCCCGGCGATCGACCACTGGAAAGGGCACGGGCTGGACCTCGCGCCCGTACTCCAGCTGCCGGAGCTGCCGGCGGACGCCGCGCGGCGCGGCATCCGGGCCCAGGACCACGGCCTGGAGCTGGCCCTGGACAACGAGCTGATCGCGCTCGCCGAGCCGGCGTTGCGCGACGGCACGCCGGTCCGGGTCGAGGTGGCCGTCCGCAACGAGCACCGCAGCGTCGGCGCGATGCTCGGCGGCGAGGTGACCCGCCGCTTCGGCGGCGCCGGCCTGCCGGAGGACACGATCGAGTTCCTGCTGCACGGCACTGCCGGGCAGTCGTTCGGCGCGTTCCTGCCGCGCGGGGTGACCCTGCGGCTGCACGGCGACGCCAACGACTACGTCGGCAAGGGCCTCTCCGGCGGCCGGCTCATCGTCCGCCCGGACCCCGCGGCGCCGTTCGTCGACGGCGAGGCCGGGCCGGGGGAGCGGGCCGAGGACCAGATCATCGCCGGCAACACCATCCTGTACGGCGCGACCGGCGGCGAGGTCTTCCTGCGCGGCCGGGTCGGCGAGCGCTTCGCGGTGCGCAACTCCGGCGCGGTGGCCGTCGTCGAGGGCGTCGGCGACCACGGCTGCGAGTACATGACCGGCGGCACGGTGGTGGTGCTCGGCGAGACCGGGCGCAACTTCGCCGCGGGCATGTCCGGCGGCACCGCGTTCGTCTGGCGGCTCGACCGGGCGCGGGTCAACGCCGAGCTGGTCGACCTGGCGCCGCTGCGTCCCGAGGAGCGGGACCGGCTGCACGAGCTGGTGCAGCGACACTTCGCCGAGACCGACTCGGCGGTCGCCGGGGAGCTGTTGAAGCGCTGGCCGGAGGCGGTGGAGGAGTTCACCGCCGTGGTGCCCCGGGACTACCGCCGGGTGCTGGAGATCATGCGGGCCGCCGAAGCCGCCGGCCGTGACGTCGACGACGCGGTGATGAGCGCATTGGCGGCGCACGCCGCCCCGACACCGCAGTCGGCGCCTTCCGCTTCGTCCATGCCGGTGCCGCCCGCCCCGCGGGCGGTCGCCCAGGAGGTGGCTCGTGCCTGACCCGAACGGTTTCCTGCGCTACAACCGGCGGCTGCCGGCACGCCGCCCGGTGCCGGTGCGGATCACCGACTGGCGGGAGGTGTACCCGCCGGCGGGCGAGGAGCTGATCCGCGAGCAGGCCACCCGGTGCATGGACTGCGGCATCCCGTTCTGCCAAAGCGACACTGCGGGGTGCCCTCTTGGGAATCGAATCCCGGACTGGAACGACCTGGTCCGGACCGGCAACTGGGACGCCGCGGTGGAGTCGCTGCACGCCACCAACAACTTCCCGGAGTTCACCGGCCGGCTCTGCCCGGCGCCCTGCGAGGCCGCCTGCGTGCTCGGCATCGGCGGTGGGGAACCGGTCACCATCAAGCAGGTCGAGATGGAGATCGCCGACGCGGCGGTGGCCCGCGGCGGGCTGCGGCCCCGCCCGGTGCCGGCCCCGACCGGCCGGTCGGTCGCCGTGGTGGGCTCCGGGCCCGCCGGGCTCGCCGCGGCGCAGCAGCTCGCTCGCGCCGGTCACGCGGTCACGGTGTACGAGCGGGACGACGCCCTCGGCGGCCTGCTCCGGTACGGCATCCCTGACTTCAAGCTGGAGAAGCAGCACATCGACAAGCGGCTGGCCCAGCTTGCCGCCGAGGGCGTGCGGTTCCGCACCGGGGTGGACGTCGGCGTCGACGTCACCGCCGAGCAGTTGCACGCCGAGCACGACGCGGTGCTGCTGGCCTGCGGCGCCCTGCAGGGCCGGGACACCCCGGAGACGCCGGGCCGGCGGCTGCGCGGGGTGCACCAGGCGATGGCGCACCTGGTCGCCGCCAATCGCGTGGTCGCCGCGGCGGCCGCCGGCCGGCACGCCGCGGCCGGCGAGGGACGCCCCGCCCTGGCGGTGCTCTCCGACGGCACGCCGATCGACGCGGCCGGCAAGCACGTGGTGATCATCGGCGGAGGCGACACCGCCGCCGACTGCCTCGGCGTGGCCCACCGGCAGGGCGCGGCCGGCGTCCACCAGCTCGACCTCTACCCGGAGCCGCCGACCAGCCGGGACGCCGCCCGGGACCCGTGGCCCACCTGGCCGTGGGTGCTGCGCAGCTACCCGGCGCACGAGGAGGGCGGCGAGCGGGTCTTCGCCGTCGCCGTGCAGGAGTTCGTCGACGACGGCACCGGCCAGGTCAAGGGCGTCCGGATCGCCGAGGTGACCGTGGAGAAGCACGACGGCCGGCGGATCGTCACCGCGCTGCCCGGCTCCGAGCGGGAGCTGCCGGCCGACCTGGTGCTGCTGGCGATCGGCTTCGAGGGCACCGAGGAGCAGCCGCTGCTGGCCCAGTTCGGGGTGGCCCGCAACGCCCGCGGCGCGGTCGACGCCCGGCCGGACTGGCAGACCGACGCCGACGGGGTCTTCGTCGCCGGCGACATGCACCGGGGCGCCTCGCTGATCGTCTGGGCCATCGCCGAGGGGCGGGCCGCCGCCGCCGCGATCCACTCCTACCTGGGCGGGGTCGGCACCCTGCCCGCCCCGGTGGACCCGGCCGCGCAGCCGCTCGCCGCCCGCTGACCCGGGGCCACAACGCGACACGAACACCCCGGTCCGGACGTACCCGTCCCGGACCGGGGTGTTCGGCGTCGGCGTCCGGTTCGTGCCGGGGGCTGCCCTGCTGATGCGGGCTGCCGCCGGCGACCCGGTGAACCTGCTCACGAATGCGGCGGATCGGTTTGACCGCGGGCCAGACTTGGCGGCTGCCGCACCCGAAATGGTGCGGCTTTGTCATGTCGTCGCCAACGGGGAGGTCGTCGTGGCCCTCGGAGCCACGTTCGCCGCGCTGCGCCACCGGAACTACCGGATCTGGGCCGGCGCCGGGTTCGTGTCGGTGATCGGGACCTGGATGCAGGTGCTCGGCGTCAACTGGTACGTGCTCGCGCAGACCCGCTCGGCGACCTCGATGGGCCTGGCCGTCCTGCTCCAGGCCCTGCCGACCCTGCTGCTCAGCGTCTGGGGCGGTTCGCTGGCCGACCGGCTGCCGGCGAAGCCGCTGCTGATCGCCGCCCAGGCGGTGCACGCCGCGCTCGCCGCCGGGCTGGCCATGGTCGCCGTCACCGGCGCCGGCGGCCTCCCGGCGGTCTACGCGATCTCCCTGGTCACCGGCGCGGTCTCGGCGATCGAGGGCCCCGTGATGGGCCGCTGGTGCTCCACCCTGGTCGACCGGGAGAGCCTCGGCAACGCGATCGCGCTCGGCTCGCTGACCAACTCCGCCGGGCGCATCCTGGGCATGAGCATCGGCGCCGTCATGGTCGCCGCCGTCGGCCCGGCGCTGCTCTTCGCCAGCAACGCCGCCAGCTTCGTCGCCGTGGTCGTCGCCCTGTTCGCCGTACGTGAGGGGGAGCGGCACATCGGCGAGCCGGCGGCGGCCGACGCGGCGCCGGAGGATGGCGGCATCCGGGCCGGGTTCCGCTACCTGCTCCGGCAGCCGGTGGTGCTGGTCGCGCTGGCGCTGTCATTCGTGCTCGGCAGCCTGGGCCGCAACTACCAGGTGACCATGGCGGCGATGAGCGACGGGCCGCTGCGCGGCGGCGCGTCCGGGTACGGCTTCCTCTCCACCGTCTTCGCGGTCGGCACCGTGCTCGGCGCGCTCGTGGCGGCCCGCCGGCGGGAGCTGGGCTACGGCATGCTGGTCGGCGCGGGTCTGCTGGCCAGCGTCCTGCAGATCGCCGCCGGCCTGGCCCCCGGCACCATGAGCTTCGCCGCGGTGATCCTCCCCGTCGCCGCGGCGGCGGTGGTCATCGACACCACGGTCGGCGCTCGCGCCCAGCTCGACACCGACTACGCCATGCGCGGCCGGGTGCTGGCCGCCCTGGCGGTGACCGGCTCGGTCTCCGCCGCGGTCGGCGCACCCCTGCTCGGCTGGCTCTCCGAGCACGTCGGGCCCCGGCAGACCCTGGTGCTGGCCGGCGCGGTGACCGCGGTCGCCACCGTGGCCGCGGGCGTGGCCCTCGACGGGCTGCGCGACCACCGGCTGCGTCGCCGGGTCACCCTGGTGCTGGCCGCGCCCGCCGCCGTGCGCCGCCCGGTACGCCGGGTCGCCGCCACGGCCGCCCGGGTCGTCCGACCCGCTGCCGCGGTGGTCGGCGCCGCCCGCCCGGCCCGGGTGCCCCGCCCGGCCGGGAGCGTGCCGCCCGGCATGCGCCTGGCCGCCCTCCGGCCCGGCGCCGGCCGGCTCCGGTCCAGCCGGGCCATCCGTGCGGCCCACAGTGCGCGACCTGCGCGTCGCACCGATCCCGCCGTCGCCCCCGACTGACCGGCGCGGCCCGGTCGGCCGCCCACCTGGTCGACCGCCCCCGTTCCGGCGGAAAGCTGGCAGCCCCGAGCGGTGGCCGATGTGCTCTTCGGTCGCTATCGAGCTGATGTCGAAAACGATTCAGGCGGGCCCGTGCACGACGATGCTGTGAGCGAGGCCATGACCTTCGCGGCCGCCGCCCATGCTTTCGGGACGGGACGCCACGAAGATCATCGTTACGCTGCCGGTATGGACATCGAGAAGCGCCTGCGCCGGGTGCGCGGGTGGCTGTGGGTCGTGGTGGTGGGCTTGTTCCTGAGCGGGGTGACCGCGTTCCCGCTGGAGATCGAGGTGCGCTGGTTGCTGCGGGCGCTCGATCCGCTCTCCGGTCAGCTCCCGGCGCTGGTCGGCTGGATCGAGCGGGTCCACACCGGACTGGTCGAGACCGGCGACCGTTATCCGTTCATGCGCTACGGCACCGACTGGCTCGCCTTCGCCCACCTGGTGCTCGCGGTGGCGTTCTGGGGGCCCCTGCGGGACCCGGTGCGCAACGTCTGGGTGGTCCAGCTCGGCATGATCGCCTGCGCCGGGATCGTGCCGCTGGCGCTGATCTGCGGGCCGGTCCGGGACATTCCCTGGTTCTGGACGCTGGTCGACCTGTCGTTCGCGGTCGGCGCGTTCCCGCCGCTCTGGTTCGCGTACCGGCACATCCGCGCGATCGAGGCGGCGACCGCCAGGCCGGCTGAATCACCGGTGACATCAGCTTCGTAGCGTCGGCTCAGGGTTACCGGGGCCGGCTTGCGGCCGTGCCGGACGACCGGCCGGGCGCCCCCTCCCACCGGGGGAAGCGGGTGCCCGGCCGGCTCGACGCCACGTACGCCGACCTGGGGTGCGGTCCCGCCTGACCGACCGACGGCCGGCGGCCCCTCGTGAGGACCGCCGCCGGTCGGGGTGTGGTCAGACGTCCGCGTTGCTCGGCCGCCCCCACGGGCCGGTGATGGCGAAGACGTAACCCGGGGTCTGGATGTTGGCGAAGAGGATCTTCCCGTCCGCGCTGAACGTCGGCCCGGTGAACTCGCTGTCGTTGAGCTCGTTGCGGGCCAGCGGGTACGCCTTGCCCTGGGCGGTCACCCCGACCAGGTGGGACACCCCCTCGCCGTCCTCGGCCAGGATCACCCCGCCGTACGGGGAGACGGTGATGTTGTCCGGCCCGTCGAAGTTCCCGGCGTCGGCGTCCGGGTCCTGGTTCACCCCGAAGATGGTCTTCAGGGTGACCGTCTCGCTGCGCGGGTCGTAGAACCAGACCTGGCCGTCGTGCTCGTTGGTGCTGCCGTCGGAGAGCCGGGCGAAGCTGGCCACGAAGTACGCGCCGCCGTCGGCCCACCAGGCGCCCTCCAGCTTGCGGCTGCGGGTCACCTGCTCGTCGGTGAACTGCTTGCGCACCGAGACCGTCTTCGCGTCCCGGTCCGGCACGTCGACCCACGCCACCTTGTACCGGGTGCCCGGGGCGGTGGCCTCGGACAGGTCGGCGATGTGCTGGCTGCCCAGGTAGCAGATCATCGCCTGAAGGTTGCCCACGGTGTCACCGTCGGGGCGCTGCGCCAGCGCCCGCAGTGCGCCCTTGCCGCCGCGGAAGCCGGCGGGCGGCGTCCAGCGGAAGTAGAGCCCGTTCGGCCCGCCGGCGTCCTCGGTCAGGAAGATCGCGTGGGTGTACGGGTCGACGGCCACCGCCTCGTGCGAGTAGCGGCCGAGGAACTTCAGCGCCACCGGGTCCTGGTTGGCCGCCCGGTCGTGCGGGTCGACCTCGAAGACGTACCCGTGGTCCTTGAGGAACCTCCCGCCCTTGCGCTGCTCGGTCTCCTCGCAGGTCAGCCAGGTACCCCAGGGGGTGATGCCGCCGGCGCAGTTGTTGTGCGTGCCCGCCACGCTCACGTACTCGCGCAGCCGCCGGCCCTGCCCGTCCACCTCGATGGTGGTGGTGCCGCCCTGGGCGCCCGGGTCGTAGGTTAGGCCGGCCATCGCCGGCACCGGGTACGGCTCGCCGCCGGCGATCTCGTGGTTGTTGACCAGCACCGAGCCCTCACGGCCGAGGAAGCAGCCGGTGCCGTCGGCGTCGCTCGGGGTCGGCTGCCCGGACTCCAGCAGGGTCGCGCCGGCCTGCGCCACGATGGTGTACGAGAAGCCGGGCGGCAGCGCCAGCAGACCGGCCGGGTCCGGGACGAGGTCGCCGTAGCCGACCGCGGGGCGGGTGGCGGCGCGGGCCGCCACCGGCCCGGCGATCGCTTCCAGATTGCCGGCCACCACGATGCCGAGGCCGCCGGCCGCGCCGCCGCGCAGCACGGCGCGGCGGGAGATGGGGGAGGAGGTCACGTCGTCGCCTTCCTGTTCACCAGTTGTGGTTCCGCCAGCAGGCAAGTCGGCCCGGGCCAACGATGGCCGGCATGGCCGGCGACGTACAGGTGAACAATGGCCCAACCATCGGCGCGCCGCACACTGTGCCGGGTCGGCGGGCGTCGGTTAGGGTTCCCCTCGATCGTGGACCGCGGCGGCGTCGGGGGGACAGAGGTGGGCAGGCTCGCGGCGGCGTACGGGCAGGCGGTCGCCGCGCACCGGGAGGCCGTACGGCGGTGGGAGAACGGCCGCCGGGCGCTCGCCGCCGCCGGACCGCCGGCCCCCGACAACGCGGAGCTGGTCGCCCGGCTGGCCCGGGTCGGCGCCGACCTCGCCGGCCCGCCGCACGGCGCCGCCGACCTCACCGCCGCCCCGGTGCCGGTACGCGTCGGCGAAGCCACCACCCTGGACGGTGGCTTCCCGGTGCTGCTGCCGCTGGCCGGGGGCGCCCATCTCGCGGTGGACTGCGACGCCCGGGACCCCCGGGTCGGCGAACTGCTGCGGGCGGTGGTCGTGCGGCTGCTCGCCGCCGCCCCGGCCGGCGCGGTCCGGGTCGCCGGGATCGACACGGTCGCCTTCGGGGCGGCCTTCGTGCCGCTGCGTCCGCTGCTCGACGCCGGGGTGCTCGCCCCGCCGGCCACCACCGCCGCCGACGTGGCCGCCCTCCTCGACGAGGCGGAGCGGCACGCGCGTACCGCCCAGCACGCCGGCCCGGTCGACCGGGAGCTGCTGCTGCTCGTCGCCGCGTCGGCGCCGCCGCCGCGCGAGCTGGCCCGGCTCGCCGCGCTGACCCACGCCGGCCCGGCCGCCGCGGTCTGCGTCCTGCTCGCCGGTCACCCGCCGGCCGGCCCGGGCGATGCCCCGCCGCCGCTGGGGGCGGCCACCCAGCTCCGCCTGAACGAGCGGTACGCGCTGGTCGGCGACCCGCCCGGCCAGCCGTTCAGTGCCGACGGCAGCGGGCTGGCCGCCGCGGTGCTGCTCGACGGGGACCCGCCGGCCGCCTCGGTGGCCGCGCTCGGCGCGCGGCTCGCGGCGGCCACCCGCCGCGCCGAGGCGCTGCGCTTCACCGACCTGCTCCCCCCGCGGCGCTGGGCGGAACCGGCCGGACCGGGACTGCGGACGGCGCTCGGCCGGGCCGGTCGGGAGCAGGTGACCGTTGCCTTCGACGACGCCACCCCGCACTGGCTGATCGGTGGTCGCACCGGGGCGGGCAAGACGGTGTTCCTGCTCGACGTGCTCTACGGGCTGGCCGCCCGGTACGCCCCGGCGGAACTCCAGCTCCTGCTGCTCGACTTCAAGGAGGGGGTGAGCTTCACCGAGTTCGTCCCCACCGAACGCGACCCGTCCTGGCTGCCGCACGCCCGCGCGGTCGGCATCGAATCCGACCGCGAGTACGGCGTGGCCGTGCTGCGGGAGCTGCGCGCGGAGCTGACCCGCCGGGCCGACCTGCTCAAGCGGCACGGCGTCACCAAGCTCGCCGACCTGCCCCCGGACGCCCGTCCACCCCGGATGGTCACCGTGGTCGACGAGTTCCAGGTGCTCTTCGCCGGCAATGACGCGCTGGCCCGGCAGGCCGTCGACCTGCTGGAGGAGCTGGCCCGCAAGGGCCGCTCGTACGGCCTGCACCTGGTGCTGGCCAGCCAGAGCACGACCGGCGTCGAGGCGCTCTACGGCCGGGCCGAGGCGATCTTCGGCCAGTTCCCGCTGCGGGTGGCGCTGCCCGGCGGAGGCGGCGTGCTCGACCCGCTCAACGACGCGGCGAAGGCCCTGGAAGTCGGCTCCGCCGTGGTCAACACCGCCGGAGGGGCGGCGGGCGCGAACACCGTGGTCCGGTTCCCCGACGCGCACGCCGCCGCCGCGGACCTGGCCACCCTCCGCCACGAGCTGTGGGCGGCCCGGCCGGCGGGCGCGCGGCCACCCGCCGTCTTCCGGGGGTACGAGACGCCGCGGCTGACCGACGACCCCACCTGGGCCGGGCTGCGATCGGGCGGCGACGTGCCGCTCGCCCTGGTCGGCCGTGCGGTCGACGTGGCCGGCAGCGCCGCCGGGTTCACCCTGGACGCCACCCCCGGCCGGCATCTGGCCGTGGTGGGCACCGCCACCGCCGGGGCGGACGTGCTCCGGGCGGCCGTCCTCAGCCTGGCCCGGCAGCACGCCCCCGGCACGGCCCGCTTCCTGCTCGTGCCGCTCGCCGCCGGGACGGTCGAGCTCGCCGACGACCTGGCCATGACCCTGGCCGCCGCCGGCCACCCCGTCGAACGACTCGACGCGGCCGGCCTGCGCGAGCGGATCGTCGGGCTCGCCCACCCGGACCGGTCCGGAACCGCCGGCCGGACCTACCTCGTGGTGTTCGGTGTGGACGCCGCCTCGGCCGCGCTGGCTGCCGCCGACCCGGGCACCTTCCGCTCCGGCCACGACGACCTGCGGGCCCTGCTGCGCCAGGGGCCGGGCCACGGGGTGCACCTGCTCGGCTGGTGGCGGGGGCTGCGCCGGCTCGCCGAGGACCTCGGCGGCGCGCAGCACCGGGACGACGTCGCGTGCCTGGTCGCGCTGAACGTGCCCGGCGCCGACCTCGGCCTGCACCTCGGCGTGCACGACCTCAGCTACACCCCGCGCGCCGGCCGGGCGCTGCTGGTGGACCGGCACGACCAGCGCATCCGGCTGATCGTGCCGTTCGTCCACGAGGGGCCCGAGCCGGACGGGGGTGCCGACCGGTGACCGGGTTCGAGGAGTACGCGGCGCTGGCCCGGCAGCTCTCCGGCCAGCGGCGCGGCGCGGACCGGGCCGCCACCGCCGAGGCGGACCGCCGCCGGGCGCTGCACGCCGCGGTCGATCAGCTCGGCCAGCGGCTCGCCGCCCAGCGGCAGCGTCTCGAGCAGCTCGGTCGGGCCATCGGCGCCGCCGCGTCCGGGTCGGCGGTGCCGTCCGCCGCGTCGGCCGCACCCGCCTCGACCGTCGTGGCCCCGTCCGGTCCCGGTCAACCCGGGACGGCGGGTTCCGGCGGCGCAGCCGCCGCGCCGGGGCGGTCGGGGGTCGGGGCGTACCCGCAGGGGGTGGTGACGACCGGTGCGACGCCGACGCCGGGCGCCGGCCCGACGGGCGCCGGGGTGCCGGCCCCGCGCGCGCCGGAGGCCGACCCGGCGGCCGAGCTGGCGGCGGCCCGGCAGCTCGCCGACGAGGCGGACCGGCACGGGCAGCAGGCCGACGGGCTCGCCCGGCGGCCCGCGCTGCTGCCGACCTGGTCCCCGCTGGCCCGGGCGTCCGCCGTCTACACCTGCTCCGCGCTGGCCGGGGCGGTGCTGATGCTGGCCATGGTCGTCGCCTCCGGCCTCGAGGTGGTCGGGCTCGGCACTCTGTACGCCTCGATGTGCGCCGGCCTGCCGGTGGCGTCGTTCGTCGCCGGCTACCTGGTGCTCGGCAGGTGGGGGCGACAGGTGATCGACGGCGACGCCCCGCCGTCGCGGTTCGTCCCGCTCGGCTTCGTGATCTGCGTCCTGCTGGTGCCGCTGGTCTACTGCGCCTACCTGCTCGCATTCCGCGTGCTGCGCTGAGCCGTTCCGAGCTCGTCCTCGTCGTCCAGCGCCAGCCGGGCCACCTCGGCCGCGCAGCCCCAGGACAGGGTGATCCCCGCGCCCCCGTGGCCGTAGGCGTGCACCAGCCGACGCCAGGTCGGAACCCCCGGCTGGACCGCCACGCGCGGGCCGCCGTGCCGGGCCGGCCGCAGCCCGACCCGTTCGCCGAGCACCGGCGCGGCGGCCAGCTCCGGCACCAGGGCCACGCACCGGCGCCGGATGGCCGCCGAGGTGGCCGGGTCGGGCCGGGTGTCCCACTCGCCCGGCTCGAACGTGCCGCCCAGCACCACGTCGTGCCGGCGCGGGTGCACGTAGGCGATCCCCGCCGGGTTCTCCTCGTCGCGGACCGAGGTGGTCAACCCCGGGTTCGCGACCAGCACGACCTGCCCCCGTGCCGGGTGCACGGCCGGGTCGTCGGCGAGCCGGCCGGCGGCCAGCCCGGTGGCGTTGACGACCGTCGGCGCCAGGGCGAAGCCGTCGGTGAGCCGGTCGAGCCGGCCGCGCAGCAACCGCCCGCCGGCACGGGCGAACCGCTCCCGCAACCAGCCGAGGTACGGCACCATCTCCACGGTCGGCGCGGTGAACCGCAGCTCCGTCGAGTACGGCCCGGCGCCCGGCGCGGCGAGCAGGTCCCCGGTGGCCGCCGCCCACCAGGGCGGGCCCTCCCACGGCCGGCGCAGCAGCATCCGGGTCGGCCGGGCCACCACGCCCGGCACGCCCGCCGTCGCCTGCCGGCCCAGCTCGGCGTGGGTCTCCCGGGCCCAGCGCAGCACCCGCGGGTCCTCCTCGGTGTGGCTGGGGTACCAGACCGCGGCGGCTACCGCCGAGACGGTGTCCGCCGGTTCGTCGGCGGCCAGCAGGGTCACCCGCGCACCCCGCTCGCGCAGCCGCACCGCCGCCGTCAGGCCGATGATCCCGCCACCGACCACCACCACGTCCGCCCTCCCCGTCATGGTCAGCCTCCCCGTCGGGCCGCCCGCAGCGGGCGGCTGGACCTGGATCGTCCCCCCGCCGGAACGGCGCGGTCCAGGCCGGATCGACCGGCGGCGATTGAGTTCAGGTCAGGATGACGGGGTTGGTGAGCGCCGCCATGTGCCCTCCGGGCTGGCGTACCTCGACTCGGACGAACGCCGATTCTGCCGCGCTGGTGCGCCATTCCACAGCACCGGATCCGCCGCTAGGCAGGGACTCGCGGTGCACCTTGCCTCGATCGGTGTGGAAGCTGACGGTGCCGGACGGCACGCCCCGCACGTCCACCCGTACCACGGCCGGCTCGCCGCAGGTCCTCAGCCGCTCACCGATTCCGGCGCTGCGATCACCAGCAGAGGCGGTGAGGGACAGCTCAATCGCAGTCGACTCGGCGATCCAGCTCCGCCCGGCCCGGATGCCGGCAAGGACCGCGTCGGTGCTCAACTCCTCGGCCAGCACGACGGTTTGCGGTATGCCGATCTGGCCATCCAGATGCGTGTCGCTGTTACCCATCGCCGGCCGCCACCGCCCACCGTGGATGTCGGCAGCCAGGCTGCGACCCCATTCGGCCAGTGCCGCCCCATTGTCAGCGTTCCAGGGCAGGTCTGAGCTCCACAGCCCGTTCCACACCTCTACCACGTCGAACCCGTGAAACGGGTACATGAAAACGCCAGAGGGATACGGCGCGTGCGGGTGGGCCGCCACGCACAGCCCACCGGCTTGACGTACCTGGTCCAGATGCCGGTCGTTCACGTCATCGCGGATGCCATACCGCCAGTCGACCACCTGTCCCGGGTCGACGCCGAGCGCCAGCCAGTGCCCGGTCCGGGTGGTGACCTCCTGGCCCAGAATCACCAGCAGATCGTCACCGGCGAGTGGACCCCAGACGCCATGAGTGTCAGATGTGTTGTGCTCGGTGATGGCGATGAAGTCCAGCCCGATCTCACGGGCACCGGCTGCAAGCTGCTCCGGCGTCAGCTCTCCACCGTTCGAGCGCGCCGAATGCACGTGGCAGTCACCCCGGTACCAGCCACGCCCCCGACCAACCACCCGGCTCGGCGGGAACTGGGACTGCGAGACCCGGTCCGCCATGTCGTCATCCGAAGCCATCCCGGCAGGGTACTCACCCACTAGGACGACGCTTCTGACCACCGCGTCGGCGACCTGCCGGGTTGGCGTTGACCGTGCCCTGGGTACGGCTGCGCCGGTTCACCGCCCCCACCCCGACCGTCGACATCGGACTCGCCCGGCGTCGAGGCACCACAACCCGGCGGTACGCCGCCTCGCCGCCCTGCTCGCCGCCGGCTGACGGGTGCCGGCCGGGCCGTTGTCGTGTCAGGATCTGTCACCGGCCCCGGCGTACCGGGCCGGGGTCTGACCAGGGGAGGGCGCGTGAGCGCGGCGCAGATCATGGCGAGGCTGGCGGCGGCGGCCCAGAAGCTGGACGAGGCGAGGGCCAAGACGGCCGCCGCGGCACAGGACGCCGCCGAGGCGCGGGCACTGGTCGCCGGCGCCCTCGAAGGCGTGGCGGCCGGTCCGCTGATCGGCGTGATCGACGCGTACCGGCAGGCCCTCGCGCAGGCAGCGCAGGGCGGCGAGCCGGCGAAGCAGCACGTCCAGGAGACCATCGCCAGGGTGCAGGCGCTGGGCAGCTGACCCGGGTCACCGCGCCCGGGCCCAGGTGAGGAAGCGTTCGGTCAGGTTCTCCGGCGCGGCGTGCCCGTTGAGCCGGGAGAGCTGGGCGCCGGCCTCGGCCATCAGCGTGCCCAGGTAGACCAGCAGTGCCGTGCGGTCGGCGGGGGTACTCGACCAGCAGAGCCAGAAGCGGCAACGGCGGTGCCTGCGTCGAGGTGGCCGACAACCTGCCCGGGGTGGTCGCGGTCCGTGACTCGAAGGACCCGGCCGGCCCGGCCCTGACCTTCACTCCCGCGGCCTGGCGGACGTTCGTCGTCCGGGTCGCTGAGCGGGGGTGACCCTCCCGTATGCGGGAGGACCGGCCGAGTAGGCGTCAGCTCCGCGACCGGGGCAGGCAGCACTTCTTGTATTTGCTGCCTGACCCGCACCAGCACGGCTCGTTGCGGCCCGGTGGCCACGGTATCGGGTCGGCCTCCGCGAGCAGGGAGTCGGCATACTCGTCCACCGCCGCCAGGTCAGTCGGGTCGAGGTCGGCGTCCCGGGCGAAGCTGGCCACGCCCTCCGCGGAGCCGGCGACGAGCCCCAGACCGCTCACGCCCTCCTCGGCCAGCTCGACCAGGTCCCGCTCGGCCCGGGCCCGGTGGTCGTCCCAACCGGTCCCGTACGTCTCCGCCAGCGCCGGCCAGCGCAGCAGCAGCGCGTTGAACTCCGCCCGGGGCCAGAAGACGATCCCATTCGGGCCGTCGTCGAGCTGGTCCAGGGCTCGTGAGCTGGCGGCCCGCAGCCGGTCGGCCAGGTTGTCGAGGTCGTCGTGGGGCAGGTCCATCTCCCCGCGCAGCCGGTGCCGTTGCTGAACGAGTCCGTACACCATCGCGGCGGTCTGCTGCTGCGACTCCTCCGCCGCGTACGGCCGGTCCGTGGTCCGGCCCAGGAGCTCGCGGACCGCGTCGGTCAGCCAACGCTCGGCGAGGTCGTCGTACCCGACTTCCTCCAGCACCTCGGTCACGTAGGTTGCGGTCGGGTCGACGGTCAGCAGCGGGCGCAGCTCCTCCAGCCCTGCCATCGCTTCGTCGACGCGGCCCAAGCGGTGCAGCAGCCGGGCGCGCATCGCCCGGGAGTAGCCGTGGTCCGGCTCGCCGTGGGTGCGGTGGACGTCGATGGCGCGTTCGGTCAGGGCCAGCGCCCGTTCCGGGTCGTCCTCTTCCCGTTCGACGATCTCCGCGGCGAGGGTCAGTGCGTACCCGAAGTCGCGCTTGTCCAGGATCTGGCCGCCGTCGACCGCATCGACCAGGCGGGTGACCAGCGCCTCCGGGTCGGGCGCGGAGTACGCGAGGTGACCGATCTCGTCGAGGTCGTCGCTGCTCAGCAGCTCGGTGGAGGAGGTCATGGCACTTCCCGTGATCCCGGCTGGACGAATCGGCACAGCGTACCGCCGCTGACCGATGGCAGAACCGTTGACATGGAGTCCCGGCGGTGGTGTCGGAGCGCTGCGTGACGCCGCGGCGCAACCGATTCATGCGCCCGAAATGCCTGATCGCGCTCCCATCGGGAGTTCACGTTACCCGCCCGTAACTTTTCATTGACGAGCACGAATTGTGACCCGCATCATCGTGCCACCGATCGATCGGATCCCCCCACCCACCGTCCCGGCTCCCCGGGTGCCTCCCACCGGAGGTGCAGCCATGCTGCTCCGAACGATCCTCGCCGCCACCACCGCCGTCGCCGCCCTGCTGGTCCCTGCCACCGCCGCCCAGGCCGGCACCCACCACGCCACCACCACCAGCGCCACCACCACCGGCGCCGTTGCCACCACCGCCCGCACCGCCGGCACCGTGGCCGGCAGCGAGGCGATCGCCGCCGCCGGCGCCAACCCCGTCATCGTCGTCGGGGGACTGATCGGCGTCTCCATCGCGTACGAGCCGATCGCCGCCCGGCTGCGCGCCGACGGCTTCCGGGTCTCCATCTACCAGCTCCCCGGGCTCGGCTTCGGCGACATCCGCGAATCCGCCCGCGCCCTCGCCACGTACGTCGACCAGGTCCGCGCCGCCACCGGGGCGGCCAAGGTGGACCTGGTCACCCACTCCGAGGGCGGCCTGGTCTCCCGCTGGTACGTCAAGTTCCTCGGCGGCGTCGACAAGGTCGACCGCTACCTCAGCCTCGGCAGCCCGCAGCAGGGCACCTACGCCGCCAACATCCTGAACTTCCTCGGGCTCGGCAGCTGCGCCGGCATCGTGGCCTGCCAGCAGATGTCGATCGGCTCGGACCTCCTCGCCGCCCTCAACGGCGGCGACGACACCCCCGGGACGGTGCGCTGGACCACCGTCCGGACCTGGCAGGACGAGCTGGTCTGGCCTATCGCCAACGCCAGCCTCGCCGACGGTGCCACCAACGTGCTGATCCAGGCGTGGTGCCCGCTGCGGGTGGTCGGCCACCTCGGGCTCATCCTCGACGGGACGACCTACACGGTGGTCCGGCAGGCGCTCACCGACGCCGCGATCCGCCCCAACTGCTTCGCCCTCTGAAGCGCGAAACGGCCGGCCGCCGAGAGGGCGGCCGGCCGTCTGCGTACCGCGCTCAGGCCGCCTTGGCGAGGGCCTCGAACTCGTCGTCGGTGAGCTTCACCTCGGCCGCGGCGATGTTCTCCTCCAGGTGCGCCACGGAGGACGTACCCGGGATGGGGAGCATGACCGGCGACCGGCGCAACAGCCAGGCGAGCGCGAGCTGCGCGGGCGTCGCGCCGTGCCCGGTGGAGATCGCGTCCAGCGGACCGCCCGGCTTGGCCAGGTTGCCGGTGGCGATCGGGAACCACGGGATGAACGCCAGGTCGTTGCGCTCGCAGTGGTCGAGCACGTCCTCGGCGCTGCGGTCGGCGAGGTTGTAGAGGTTCTGCACCGAGACGATCGGGGTGATCTTCCGGGCCGCCTCGATCTGCTCCACGGTCACCTCGGACAGGCCGATGTGCCGGATCTTGCCCTCCTGCTTGAGCAGCGCCAGCTCGCCCAGCTGGTCCTCCAGCGGCACCTTGGCGTCGATCCGGTGCAGCTGGTAGAGCCCGATGCTGTCCAGGCCCAGGTGGCGCAGGCTCAGCTCGCACTGCTGGCGCAGGTACTCCGGGCGGCCGACCGGGCGCCAGTCGCCCGGGCCCGAGCGGGTCAGCCCGGCCTTGGTGGCGATGACCAGGTCGTCGGCGTACGGGTGCAGCGCCTCCTTGATCAGCAGCTCGCTGACGAAGGGCCCGTACGAGTCCGCGGTGTCGATGAACGTCACGCCGAGTTCGTACGCCCGGCGCAGCACCCGGACCGCCTCGGCGGGATCCTTCGGATCGCCCCAGACCCCGGGCCCGGTGATCTGCATCGCCCCGTAGCCCAGCCGGTCGACCTGGAGGTCGCCACCGATCCGGTACGTCCCCGAAACCTTCGCGGGCTGCCTGCCTGCGTCGATCGCCATGAGCGGTCCCCAATCCTGTCCGTCGTCGTCAACGTATCGGATTTCCCGGGAAACGCCGGCCGCAACGTCGATGCCGGGAGTGTGGGTGGGGACACGTTCGCGGTTCCGGATCACCGCCAGGGCCTGGTCGCCCACCCGGCCGGAGAGGTCGGCCAGCAGCGCGGGCCGCGACGTGGCGCGGACGAACGGCCCATCCGGTCGGCTTCCGGCCCGGCCGGGGGGCAGTTGCGCCGAGCGCCCGCTACGGCGGTCCGGCTCGTGCGACGCTGTGCCCGGGTCGGGCGTACGTCGGGAGGAGGCGCCATGTCGGGAACGCCGCAGGTCGACTTCGCGCTCGACACGTACGAGTGCATCGTGCTGTACCCGGGGCCGTCGGGCCGGGCCCTGCCGGAGGAGACGGTGCAGCGGTTGCAGGCCGAGCACCTCCAGCACATGCGGGCGCTGCAGCGACGGGGCATCATCCTGATCGACGGCTCGGTGGACGGACCGGCCCGCGAGCCGGACCCGCCGATCGGCTTCGGGCTGGCCCGGACCGGCTCCGTGGACGACGTCCGCAGTGTGATGGAGGCCAACCCGGCCGTGCAGGCCGGCCTCTACCGGGTGGACGTGCTGACCTTCCTCTGCCCGGCCGGCTCGCTCGAGTTCCCGCTGGCCAAGACGCAGACCTGAGGCCGAGCCCCGGGATGTCCTGGGCCGAGGCGTGCGCACGTCCGGCACCAGCGCGCTGCCGCCGCAGCCGGCGCGGACCGGCCGCCGGGTGGACTCCAGGAGGACACAAGCCGGTACCTGACGGCGGGCGGTACGATTTCGGCCGCGCGGTCGCCGATGCCCGCCGACACACGACGTTCCCGGTGCGGTTCCGTCCGCCCGCTGCGCGGGAATCGCGCGCCGTTGGGCGAAAGTTCCGCAGTCCGCAAGGGGTCGGCCGGCAGGTCGATCCGAAGGAGAGACTAGCCTGATGGGCGTGACACGCCGCGCGAAGATCGTCTGCACTCTCGGCCCCGCCACCTCGTCCCCGGAGCGCATCCGGGGCCTGGTCGAGGCGGGCATGAACGTGGCGAGGCTCAACTTCAGCCACGGCAGCCATGAGGATCACGAGTCGGTCTACCGGCTGGTCCGCGAGGCGGCCGACGCGGCCGGCCACCCGGTGGCGATCCTCGCCGACCTGCAGGGCCCCAAGATCCGGCTGGGCCGGTTCGCCGACGGCCCGCACGAGTGGCGCACCGGTGACTCCGTCGTGATCACCGCGGACGACATTCTCGGCACCAAGGACCGGGTCTCCTGCACCTACCGGAAGCTGCCGCAGGAGGTGAAGCCGGGCGACCGGCTGCTGATCGACGACGGCCGGGTCGCGGTCGAGGTCAGCGACGTCACCGGCAACGACATCCGCGGCCTGGTCACCGAGGGCGGCCCGGTCTCCAACAACAAGGGCGTCTCGCTGCCCAACGTCGCGGTCAGCGTGCCGGCGATGTCGGAGAAGGACGCCGCGGACCTGCGCTTCGCCCTCGGCCTGGGCGTCGACCTGATCGCGCTCTCCTTCGTCCGCTCGGCCGAGGACATCAAGCTGGTGCACGGCATCATGGCCGAGGAGGGCGTGTTCCGCCCGGTGCTGGCCAAGGTCGAGAAGCCCGAGGCGGTGGACCACCTGGAGGCGATCGTGCTCGCCTTCGACGGCGTGATGGTCGCCCGCGGCGACCTCGGCGTCGAGCTCCCGCTGGACCAGGTGCCGCTGGTGCAGAAGCGCGCCGTGCAGCTCTGCCGGGAGAACGCCAAGCCGGTCATCGTGGCCACCCAGATGCTCGACTCCATGATCGAGAATTCCCGGCCGACCCGGGCGGAGGCCTCGGACGTGGCCAACGCGGTGCTCGACGGCGCGGACGCGGTGATGCTCTCCGGCGAGACCAGCGTCGGCAAGTACCCGGTGCTCACCGTCAGCACCATGGCGAAGATCATCACCACCACCGAGGCCGGCTCGATCGGGGTGCCGCGGCTCCAGCACGACCCGCGTACCCACGGCGGCGCGCTCACCGTCGCCGCCTCCTCGATCGCCCGGGCGATCGGCGCGAAGGCCATGGTCGCCTTCTCGCAGACCGGTGACACCGTCAAGCGGCTCGCCCGGCTGCACTGCGACCTGCCCCTGCTGGCCTTCACCCCGGTCCCCGAGGTGCGCAACCAGCTCGCGCTCTGCTGGGGCGTGGAGACCTTCCTGATGCCGTTCGTCGAGCACACCGACGACATGTTCCGCCAGGTCGACCAGGCGCTGCTCGGCCTCAACCGGGCCAACCCCGGCGATTACGTGGTGATCGTGGCCGGCAGCCCGCCCGGCACCCCGGGTTCCACCAACACCCTGCGGGTGCACCAGCTCGGTTCGCTGGTCGACGCCGCCTCCGCGCGGGCCCTGCAGTGACCGAGCGCCAGCCGGCCGGCCAGGCCGCGGTCGACCAGCTGCTGGAGGTCCTCGACCTCGACCACATCGGCGAGATGACCTTCCGGGGGATGAGCCCGCCGGTGGGTCCGCAGCGGGTGTACGGCGGGCAGGTCGCCGGCCAGGCGCTGGTCGCCGCCGGACGCACCGTCGACCCGGAACGCTTCGTGCACTCGCTGCACGGCTACTTCGTCCGGCCCGGTGACCCCGCCGAGCCGATCGAGTACCAGGTGGAGAACGTCCGCGACGGCCGCTCCTTCTCGGTACGCCGCTCGGTGGCCCTGCAGCACGACAAGCCGATCTTCTTCATGTCGGCGTCGTTCCAACGGCAGGAGGAAGGGCTGGACCACCAGGCCCCCACCCCGCCGGACGTGCCCGGGCCGGACGACGTGCCCACCATGACCGACCGGCTCTCCCGGTATCCGGAGCGGCTCGGCATCTGGGGGCAGATCCCCCGCCCGATCGACGTCCGGTACGTCGGCGAGCCGGGCTGGGTACGCCCCGGCGACCGGCCCGCCGACCCGTACCAGCGGGTCTGGATGCGCATCGACGGCAAGCTGCCCGACGACCCGCTGCTGCACGCCTGCGCCCTGACGTACGCCTCCGACCTGACCCTGCTCGACTCGGTGCTGTCGGTGCACGGCGAGGTCTGGGGTCCCGGCGGCGTGGTCGGGGCGAGCCTCGACCACGCGCTCTGGTTCCACCGGTCGTTCCGGGCCGACGAGTGGTTCCTCTACGACTGCTGGAGCCCGTCCGCCTCCGGCGCGCGAGGGCTGGCCACCGGCCGGATGTTCACCACCGACGGCCGGCACATCGCCAGCGCGGTGCAGGAAGGGCTGCTTCGCCGCGTCGGCGCCTGACCGGCCGGCGGCTCTGCCGGGACCGATCGGCCGAGGGTCGCCAACCCTGGCGGTTGATCAGCGGACTAACCTTGCCGGCATGCGTCTCTCCGCTCGGGTCGACTACGCCCTCCGCGCGGCGGCCGAGCTGGCCTCGGTCGCCGACGACACGGCGGCCGGACGCAGCCGGCCGGTCACCGCCGAGCAGATCGCCCGCGCCCAGGAGATCCCGCCGAAGTTCCTGGAGAGCATCCTGCTCCAGCTGCGCCGGGGCGGGATCGTGCACGCCCAGCGCGGCCCGGAGGGCGGCTACTGGCTGGCCCGGCCGGCGGCGGAGATCTCCCTCGCGGAGATCATCCGGGTGATCGACGGCCCGCTGGCGCACGTCCGGGGGCAGCGACCGGAGGAACTGGGCTACCAGGGTGCCGCGCGGGCGCTGCAGGACGTGTGGATCGCGTTGCGGGCCACCGAGCGGGAGATCCTCGAGCTGGTCACCATCGCCGACGTGGCCAGTGGCACGCTGCCCGGCCGGGTCAACGAGCTCGCCGCCGACCCGAGCGCCTGGAGCTGACCCGCGCCCCCCGCGTGGTCGACGGCGCGCTGGGCATGGCGTACGGGTTGACCTCGTCCACCCTGCTGCTCTTCGCCGGAGTGGCGCCGGCCGCCGCCTCCGCGTCGGTGCACCTGGCCGAGATCGGCACCACGCTCGCGGCCGGAGTGGCGCACTGGCGGTTCGGCAACGTCGACTGGCGGGTGGTCGGCCGGATCGCCGTGCCGGGAGCGATCGGGGCGTTCGCCGGCGCCACCTTACTGAGCTCCATCTCCACCGGGGCCGCGGCGCCCTGGATGGCCGCGATCCTGTTCACCCTCGGCGCGTGCCTGCTGGTGCGCTTCGCCCGACCGCTGCCCGGCAACCGGGCCGCCGGCCCGCTGCGCGGGCGGTTCCTCGGTCCGCTCGGCCTGCTGGCCGGCTTCGTCGACGCCACCGGCGGCGGGGGCTGGGGGCCGGTGGCCACGCCGGCGCTGCTGGTCTCCGGACGGATGGAGCCGCGCAAGGTGATCGGCTCCGTGGACACCGCCGAGTTCGTGGTGGCGGGCGCGGCCAGCGCCGGCTTCCTGATCGGCCTGGGCGCCGAGGGCTTCCTGCTGCCCACCGTGGCGGCGCTGCTGGTCGGTGGCCTGGTCGCCGCGCCGATCGCCGCCTGGCTGGTCCGGATCGTCCCGGCCCAGCTGCTCGGCGCCACCATCGGCGGGGTGATCGTGCTGACCAACGCCCGGACGCTGATCCGCGCCGGCGAGCTGGGCGGCCCGGTCCCGTCCCTGCTCTACGTGGTGCTCGCCGCCGGCTGGCTGGTCGCGCTGGCCCTGGCGGTGCGCGCGCTGCGGCGTACCCGCCGGGCCATCGCCGACACGGCGCCCGCCGCCGACGGCGCCCCGGCCACGACGGCCGCCGCCGATGCGATCGTGGTGGGGGAGCCCGCGACCGCCGACGTGGACGGGTCCCGTCGGCTGGCCGTGGCCGTCGAGGGCTGATCCGCTCCAGGCGGCTGGTCCCTGGGGCGGCCGTCAGCCGGTCAGCAGGTCTTCGGCCGCCGCGGAGAGCAGGTCCCACGCCTCGTCGACGTGCTTCTCGGTCGTCAGCGGCGAGCCGACCGCCAGCCGCAGCGTGTACCGCCCCTCGACCCGGGTGTGCGTCAGGTGCACCCGACCGGTGTCGTTGACCCGGCGCAGCAGCTCGGCGCTCGGCTCGTCACCGGCCCGCAGCCGGAAGCAGACCAGCGAGAACGGATGGGCGGCGGCCAGCTCGAACCGGTCGTCGGCCTCGATCCGCTCGGCGAAGCGGTCGGCGAGGGCCACCCCGGTGCGGATGTGCGCCCGCAGCCCCTCGACGCCGTACCAGCGGAGCACGAACCAGAGCTTGAGTGCCCGGAAGCGGCGGCCCAGCGGCACCTGCCAGTCCCGGTAGTCGAGCACCGCGCCGGACTCGGTGGCCGCGTTGCGCAGGAACTCCGGCATCACCGTCAGCGCCTCGATCAGCTCGCCCCGGTCGGCCACCCAGAACGCGTCGCAGTCGAAGCCGGTGAGCAGCCACTTGTGCGGGTCGAAGCAGTACGAATCGGCGCGCTCCAGCCCGGCGTGCGACCAGCGCAGCTCCGGGCAGACCGCGGCCGCGCCCGCGTACGCGGCGTCGACGTGCAGCCACACGCCGTACTCCGCGCAGATCGCGCCGATCTCCGGCAGCGGGTCGACGGCGGTGGTGGAGGTGGTCCCGATCGTCGCCACCACGATCACCGGCGTCACCCCGGCGGCCCGGTCCGCCTCGATGGCCGTCCGCAGCGCCTCGGGGCGCATCGCCTGGGTCCGCGGGTCCACCTCGACCGCTCGGACGCCGTCCGCGCCCAGCCCGGCGATCCGGGCGGCCTTCTCGATGGAGGAGTGCCCCTGGGTGGACGTGTAGGCCCGGTACCGCCGGTCGATCCCGTCCACCCGCCAGCGGCCCCTGCTCGCCCGGTGCAGCGCGGCCAGGGTGGCGACCAGGGTGGCCGAGGAGGCGGAGTCCTGGATCACCCCGCCGCCCCGGCCGGTGGAGCGGAACCGCTCCGGCAGGTCGAGCAACCCGGCGAGCCAGTCCAGCGTCACCGTCTCCAGCTCGGTGCAGGCCGGGCCGGTCGCCCAGAGCATGCCCTGCACGCCGAGGCCGGCGCTGACCAGGTCGCCGAGCACGCTCGGGCCGGAGGTGTTGGCCGGGAAGTAGCCGAAGAAGCCGGGATGCTGCCAGTGGGTCAACCGCGGCGCGATCACGCTGTCCAGGTCGGCCAGCACCGCCTCGACCGGCTCGCCCCGTTCGGTCGGGCCGGCCGGCAGCGCGGCGACCACCGCGCCCGGCGGGTCTTGGGAGGTCACCGGTCGCTGCCCGAGCGTCGTCCAGTAGTCCGCGATCCAGTCGACCACCGCGTACCCGGCGCGCCGAAACTCCTCGGGGTCCATGTGCTCAGCCATGCCCTCGAGTCGATCAATTTCTCCCGACGAGGGCAAGGGCCGGAAGGCAGGCACCGGGTCGCCGACCGCGGAATCCGCACAGTCGGCGACCCGGTGCACCACACCGCAGCACCCCCGACCCGTCCCGACCGGGGAGTGCCGTACCACCACCGGTCACCAAGCTAGGCGCGCTCCGCGACGGTGGGGTGACGTCGCTATGAAGAGCGTGTTTCAGCCGTTCCGGCGCAGGCCACCGGCCACCTTCTCGGCGACCAGCTCGAAGGAGCGGACCCGGTCGGCCACGTCGTACACCATCGTGGTCAGCATCAGCTCGTCCGCGCCGGTGCGCTCCAGCAGCTCGCCCAGCTGGCGGCCCACCGTCTCCGGCGAACCCATCGCCTGACCCTCCCGGCGCTGCCGGACGAAGTCGCGCTCCAGCTCGTCGTACGGGTACGCCGCCGCCTCCTCCGGGCTGGCCAGGGGCTCCGGGCGGCCCGAGCGCAGCTTCAGGAACGACAGCGAACTCGGCCCGGCCAGCCACTCCGCCCGCTCGTCGGTCTCCGCGCAGACCACGTTCACCGCGACCATCGCGTACGGCTGCTCCAGCCACTGCGACGGCCGGAAGCTCTGCCGGTAGAGCTGGAGCGCGGGGAGGGTGTTCTGGGCGCTGAAGTGGTGCGCGAACGAGAACGGCAGCCCGAGCAGCCCCGCCAGTTGGGCGCTGAACCCGCTCGACCCGAGCAGCCACACGGCCGGGGACTGGCCGCGTCCCGGGGTGGCCGTGATCGGCCCCGGCTCCTCGCCGCTGAAGTAGTTCATCAGGTCCGCGAGCTCCCGGGGGAACCCCTCGGCTGACAGCCCCTCCATGGTCCGGCGTAGCGCCAGTGCGGTCACCTGGTCGGTGCCCGGCGCCCGGCCGATGCCCAGGTCGATCCGGCCCGGGTGCAGCGCGTCCAGGGTGCCGAACTGCTCGGCCACCACCAGCGGGGCGTGGTTGGGCAGCATCACGCCGCCCGAGCCCAGCCGGATCGTCGAGGTGTTGGCGGCCAGGTGGGCGAGCAGCACCGCCGGGGCGGAGCTGGCGATCGCCGGCATGTTGTGGTGCTCGGCCACCCAGAACCGGTGGTAGCCCAGCTCCTCGGTGCGGCGGGCCAGCTCGGTGGTGTGCCGCAGCGCCTCACCGGAGGTCGTCCCACGGGCCACGGGAGCAAGATCAAGAACAGACATGGGTACGTCGATCACTCGTTGAGCAACTCCGCCCGCGCCGGAATTGTTCCGGATGGTGCGCTAACCCATACCGCGCGCCTGCTCGAAGATCAGGCTGGTCTGGGTGTGCTGCACCGCCGGGTCCACCGCCAGGTGGTCGAGCACGAAGTCCCGCAGCGCGTCCCCGGAGGCCGCGCGCACGTGCAGCACGTAGTCCTCCGCGCCGGCCACGTGGAACACCGACACCACCCCCGGCAGCCGGACCGACCGGGCCCGGAACGCGTCCACCGCCGCCCGTTCGTGCGCGGTCAGCCGCACCGACACCAGGGCCTGCAACGGCAGTCCCACCGCGGCCGGATCGACCTCGGCGTGGAAGCCGCGGATCGCCCCGCACTCGCGCAGCGCCCGGGTCCGGGTCAGGCACGTGGAGGGTGCCACCCCCACCCGCTCGGCGAGGGCGTTGTTCGGCTGCCGGCCGTCGGCGGCCAGCTCGGTCAGGATCGCGCGGTCGACGTCATCCAGGGCCGCGAACGGCCGCACATCGTTCGGTGCAACGGGCATGCGAGCATCCTTCACCGAATCGGCGAGCGTTGGAAGAGCTGATGACAGAATCTTCTTCGTGCCTATTGCTTCCAGCTGCGCTGATGTTCGACCCTTCCGGTCATGACAGCCGTGGACACCAGAGCCGTGCACGCCGGGCGCGACGACCTCGCCGGTCTCGGCGTCCACGTGCCGCCGATCGACCTCTCCACCACCAACCCGCTGCCCTCGGTCGACGACGGCGGCGACGCGTACGAGACCCTCGCCACCGGCGGCACCCTCCCCGCCGGCGGCAGCGCCGTCTACCAGCGGCTCTGGAACCCCACCGTGGCCCGGTTCGAGACCGCGCTCGCCGAACTCGAGGGCACCGCCGAAGCCGTCGCCTTCGCCAGCGGCATGGCCGCCCTCACCGCCGCCCTGCTCGCCGCCACCCGCGACGGGAAGCGGCACATCGTCGCCGTCCGCCCCCTCTACGGCGGCACCGACCACGTGCTCGCCACCGGCCTGCTCGGCACCGAGGTCACCTGGGCCCGCCCGGACGAGGTCGCCGCCGCCGTCCGCCCCGACACCGCGCTGGTCATCGTCGAGACCCCGGCCAACCCCACCCTCGACCTGGTCGACATCGGCGCCCTGGCCGACGCCGCCGGCGACGTCCCCCTGCTGGTCGACAACACCGTCGCCACGCCCGTGCTCCAGCAGCCCGCCCGGCACGGCGCCACCCTGGTGCTGCACAGCGCCACCAAGAGCATCGGCGGCCACGGCGACGTCCTCGCCGGCGTGGTCGCCTGCGACGCCGGCTGGGCCACCCGGCTGCGCCAGGTCCGCGCCGTCACCGGGGCGATCCTGCACCCGCTCGGCGCGTACCTGCTGCACCGCGGCCTGCAGACGCTGCCGCTGCGGGTCCGCGCCCAGCAGGCCGCCGCGGAGAAGCTGGCCATCTGGCTCGCCGGCCACCCTGCCGTCGAGCGGGTCCACCACCCGGCGGTGCACGACCCGGCCGGGCTGGTCGGCCGGCAGATGTCCGGCACCGGCAGCCTGCTCGCCTTCGAGGTACGCGGCGGCGCGCCCGCCGCGGCGGCCGTCGCCGGGGCGTGCGAGCTGATCACCCACGCGGTGTCGCTCGGCGGGGTGGACACCCTGATCCAGCACCCGGCCTCGCTGACCCACCGGCCGGTGGCGGGGGAGGCCAAGCCGTGCGGCGGGCTGCTGCGGGTCTCCGTCGGGCTGGAGGACCCGGAGGACCTGCGCGCCGACCTGGAACGGGCGCTCGCCGCGATCGGCTGAGCGCCTCTCGCTCCTCAGCCCAGGTCGCGGCTCTCCAGCACTCGCCGGGAAGAGCCTTCCCGGGCCACTCGTAGCATCGAGCGGCCGACCAGCTCGGTGGTCGTGACCTGACCCGGGAAGAGCCGGCGCAGTACCGGATAGAGCGGCGTCGTGATCCGGTACAGCACCCGGTACCAGCCGGTCTTCGACACCGCGCCGTGCATCGGCTGGATGAAACCCGGCCGGAAGGCGTACCCATTGGGCAGGAGCGCGAGCACCGCGTTCTCCGCCCGGCCCTTGACCCGCGCCCACATGGCCCGCCCTCGCTCCGACGAATCGGTGCCGGCCCCGGAGACGTAGACGAAGGTGAGCCCGGGGCTCGCCTCGGCGAGGGTGCGCGCCGCCGCGAGCGTGTAGTCGTAGGTGACGCGGGTGTAGTCCGCCTCGTTCAGCCCGGCGGCGGAGACCCCGAGGCAGTAGAAGCAGGCGTCGAGGCCGGTGAGTTCGTCGGCGATCGGGGCGAAGTCCGTGAAGTCGCGGTGAATGATCTCGCGCAGCTTCGGGTGCCGTAGCCCGGTGCCGGTTCGGCCGACGACCAGCACGCTCTCCACGTCGTCGGCGAGCAGGCACTCCCGCAGCACACCCTGCCCGACCATCCCGGTCGCGCCGAAGACGACGACCCTCATGCGGCGTCGGTACGGGTGCGCGGGGCGGGTGCCGGGGATCCGGATCCGGTGGGGGTCATGGCAGGAGCATAGGCCGGTCAGGACTTCGGGCCGACGTGCCGGTCGAGGGCGGCGACGGCCTCGCGGCGGGCGACGGAGAGCGAGTTGCGGCGGTTCATCCGCCAGGCGATGCCGAGCAGGTCCAGCGCCCACTGGCAGAGGCCCATGATGTCGGCGGACTCGTTGATGAACATGTAGCGCGGGTAGACGTATCGCTTGCCGCGGACGGTGATCCGATTGCTGCCCCGCCAGCCGTCGGAGTGGAAGAGGCCGCGCAGGAAGTCGCCGGGGTGGCGCTCGACGATCTCTCGCTGCCAGTCGGCCAGGAGGATCTGGCGCTCGTGCTTCTTGCCGGGCCCGTGCTGGGGGAAGAGACAGGGCCAGTGGACGCCGTAGCTCTGCACTCCTACGCACCCCTGCTTCTGGACTTGTTGGACGAGGACGGGGACGTGCGCCGTAGTGACCAGATGGCCGTCGCCCAGGTAGAGGCCGAGGAGGTAGACGTAGGACGCCGGGTCTGTCGGATTGTCGACGACTGAACGGCAACGGAAGCAGCGCACCTGGCTGCCCGGTTGCTTCGGTTCCGCTCGATCCTTGCACCAGTGCCGAACTGTCGGGTAGGGCAGGCCGAGGTGGCGGGCGACTTCCGCGACAGTGCTGCCGGCCAGGTACTGCTGACGGGCGCGGGAGCGGATCTCAAGCGAGTGCACGGGTTCATTTTCGAACGCCCGTACGACACTTTGGTGCCCCCGGTGGGACTCGAACCCACACTGTCGGAGGTTTGAGCTCCGTCTCTCTTCCGGTTGGAGTACAGGGGCCTTCTGTGATTCGGCGTTGACAGACTACCCACTACGCTAAGGGCGGCGACACCCGGCACGGCGGGTGTCGGGCTCAGACTGGTGGGAGTGGCTCGTGGCCGAGACGCAGACGGATGCCGAGCGCAGGCGCGTACTGATCGCCGAGGACGAGGCGCTCATCCGGCTGGACCTGGCCGAGATGCTGATCGAAGAGGGTTACGAGGTGGTCGGCGAGGCCGGTGACGGCGAGACCGCCGTCAAGCTCGCCGAAGAGCTCAAGCCGGACCTGGTCATCCTCGACATCAAGATGCCGATCATGGACGGGCTGGCCGCCGCCGAGCGGATCGCCGGCGCCCGGATCGCCCCGGTGATCATCCTGACCGCGTTCAGCCAGCGGGACCTGGTGGAGCGGGCCCGGGCCGCCGGCGCGATGGCGTACCTGGTCAAGCCGTTCCAGAAGAGCGACCTGGTGCCGGCGGTGGAGATCGCGCTGTCCCGCTACTCCGAGATCGCCGCGCTGGAGGCGGAGGTCGCCGGCCTGACCGACCGGCTGGAGATCCGCAAGTCCGTGGAGCGCGCCAAGGGCGCGCTGATGACCACGTACGGGATGACCGAGCCGCAGGCGTTCAAGTGGATCCAGCGCACGGCGATGGACCACCGGATGACCATGAAGGAGGTCGCCGAGCGGATCCTCGCCGAGACCGCCGGCGGCGAGGTGACCCGGCCCGCCTCCTGACCGCCCGCACAGGTACCGCCGGCGCGGGAATCCAGCGCGCCGGCGGGCTCCGCAGCTCGTCGCCGGTCGATACGATCGCGGCCATGCGTGCTCGGCGTCCGCTTGCGGTGCTCGGCCTGACGGCCGTGCTGCTGGCCGGCTGCCGGTCGACCAGCCACGCCGACCCGGCGCCGGAGCCGGCCCGCCCCGCCTGGCAGCCGGTCACCCTGCCGGCACCGCCCGGCGCGCCCGGGCGGCTGCTGCTGCGCGACGCGGCGGCCTGCGCCGGCCGGTGGTTCGTGGTGGGCGCGGTCGCCGACGCGGCGGGCGGCACCCGCCCGGCGGCGTGGACCAGCACCGACGCCGCCGCCTGGACCGCGCTTCGGCCGGTGCCGCGCAGCCCGTACGGCGAGGAGAACGTGCTGACCGCGGCGGGCTGCCGGGACGGCCGGCTGGCGGCGGTGGGCGGCAAGAGCGGCGGGGTGCACGGCAATCCGCGGATCAGCACCTGGCGGCAGGTCGCCGACGGGTCGCTGGTGGAGGTGCCCGCCGAGTTCGAGGTGTTCGGTGGTCCGGACGCGGTCAACGTGGGCCGCATCGCGGGCGGCCCACGCGGCTGGCTGATCTCCGGTAACCGGGCCACCGGGTCGGCGGCCTGGGTCTCCGCCGACGGGACCGATTTCCGGCTGGTCAGCGGGGTGCCGGGGCTGGCCACGGACGCGACCGGCCGGCCGTGGGCGGCGGACGGCACGGCGACGGCGTCGGGGTGGCTCATGGTGGGCTCGGTGCAGCCGTCGGGGCGTACCGGCGTGGATCCGGCGGTGTGGACCTCGCCGGACGGTCGGGCCTGGCGGCGCGCGGCGCTGCCGACTGCCGGAGTCGACGCGGACCTGCAGCGGGTGGTCCGGGTGGGGGAGCGCGCGGTGGCCGTCGGCCGCCGGGGCGACGGCCTGGGCGCCTGGCTGGGTGACGGCGGGAGCTGGCGCGCGGGCGGCGGCTTCGGCGGCGCGGGGACGGACCGGCCGGGTCGGGTGTGGGGGCTGGCCGCGGTCGCCGACGGTGCGCTCGCGGTGGTCGCGGGCGGGAAGACGGGCGCCGGGTGGTTCTCCCGGGATGGCGTGGCCTGGTCCCCGGTGGCCCTGCCGGTGGCGGTGCCGGCGGGCAGCGACCGCACGGTGGCGGTGGCCGGTGCTGGGGAGGCCGTTCTGTTGCTGGAGGACAACAATTTAGGGGCCACGGTCTGGTCTGCGCGCGGCCCGTGGAGCCCCGGCTGAGCCTTCCACCAGCGGGTTTCCGTTCGGTTTCTGATGTCCGATTCTCCCAGGACGCACCCGCGTCTGTTACAGCACATCTGTGAAAACGGCCACTCAACGTAACGGTTAGGTCAACCCCTCTTCCTAGGTCTACCGGCACGCCCCACCAGTGGGATAACGTCCCGGCCCAGACCGGGATCGCGGTCGGTCCGGCCAGCACTCGCAAGGTCCAATTCGCGGTGGGTGGTCCGGGCCTTCGGACGGAGGAGGGTACGAGCCGTGAGGCAGAAGCTCGCACGGGTGCTTGGTGGCGTAGCCATCACCGCGCTCGTTTTCAGTGGCGCGGCCTGCAAGGCCGACAGTGGTAGTGAGGCGAGCGGCGACAAGGCCGCCTGCGACCTGAAGATCGGCTTCTTCGGCCCGCTGACCGGTGACGCCGCGGGTCTCGGTATCCACATGCGCAACGGCACCAAGCTGGCCATCGACCAGTACAACAAGGACAACGCGGACTGCAAGGTCAACCTGGCCGAGTACGACTCGCAGGGTGACCCGGCGAAGGCCCCGGCGCTGGCCCAGCAGGCGGTCGGCGACAGCAAGGTCGTCGGCATCATCGGCCCGGCGTTCTCGGGTGAGTCCGAGGTGGCCGACCCGACCTTCGAGGAGGCCGGTCTCCCGATCATCACCCCGTCGGCGACCCGCCCGAGCCTGAGCACCAAGGGCTGGAAGATCTTCCACCGGGGCGTCGGTAACGACACCTCCCAGGGCCCGGCCGCCGGCCGCTACATCAAGAACGTCCTCAAGGCCGAAAAGGTCTACGTCGTGGACGACCAGTCGGCGTACGGCGCCGGCCTGGTGGACGAGGTCAAGAAGGTCATCGGCACGGCTGCCGGCGAGGACAAGATCCAGGTCAAGCAGACCAACTTCTCCGCCGTCGTCACCAAGATCCAGAGCAGCGGCGCCAACGTCCTCTTCTTCGGTGGCTACTACACCGAGGCCGGCCTGCTGCTCAAGCAGCTCAAGGGCGCGGGCTGGAAGGGCACCATGGTCGCCGGTGACGGCGTCAACGACGCCAACTTCATCAAGGTCGCCGGCGAGCAGGTCGCCGAGGGCACCATCCTGACCTGCCCGTGCGCCCCGGCCACCGCGGCCAAGGGCACCTTCGTGACCGACTACAAGGCGGCCTTCGACAACGCCGAGCCGGGCACCTACGCCGACGTGTCGTACGACATCACCAAGATCATGCTCGAGGGCATCAAGGCCGGCAAGGGCACCCGCGCCGACCTGCTCAGCTTCATCAACTCCTACAACAAGGCGGGTGGCGCCACCGGCGTGACCTACAAGTTCGAGGCCAACGGTGAGCTGGACCCGGCCCAGGTGCTGGTCTGGGCCTTCAAGGTGAACGCGGGCAAGGTCGTCCCCGACATCGAGATCCCCAAGGCCTGACCGGTTCTGTCCGGTCCCGCCACGGGACACCAGGTGTGTGCGGCCGGGAGCTTTCTCCCGGCCGCACCGCTTGGCCGCAACAGTTGGAGCCCTCACTTGAACTTCGATGAGCTGTTCGGGAACTTCCCGGCACTGACCATCACCGGGCTGGAACAGGGCGCAATCTACGCGCTCGTCGCCCTCGGTTACACCCTGGTGTACGGCGTCCTGCGCCTGATCAACTTCGCCCACTCCGAGGTCTTCATGGTCGGTACCTTCGCCGCCCTGTGGACCTGGGAGGCCCTCGGCTACAACCAGAACTCCCCGGCGCCGGCCTTCGGCCCGCTGATCGCGGCGATCCTCGCCGGCCTCGCCGTCGCGATCGTCGCCTCGGCGGCCACCGCGGTCACCGTCGAACTGGTCGCCTACCGTCCGCTGCGCCGGCGGAACGCCCCGCCACTGGCCTTCCTCATCACCGCGATCGGCGCCTCGTTCGTGCTCTCCGAGTCGTTCGGCATCGGCACCGAGCGCGCGCCGTTCGGCATGCCGACGCTGATCCCGCGGGACACGGTCTTCACCGTCTTCGGCGCCGCGGTGACCAACGTCCAGCTGCTGATCCTCGCCGTGACCCTGCTGATGATGGTCGGCCTGGACCAGTTCGTGAACCGCAGCCGGCTCGGGCGGGGCATCCGCGCCGTCGCCCAGGACCCGGACACCGCCGCCCTGATGGGCGTCAACAAGAACCGGGTCATCCTGCTGGTCTTCGTGCTCGGTGGCATCATGGCCGGCGTGGCGGCCCTGCTCTGGGACGTCCGGTACGAGTTCACCAAGTTCAACGTCGGCTTCCTGATCGGGCTCAAGGCCTTCTCGGCCGCGGTGCTCGGCGGCATCGGCAACCTGCGCGGGGCGCTGCTCGGCGGCCTGCTGCTGGGGGTGGCGGAGAACTACGCCGCCGGTCTGTTCGGTGGAGAATGGAAGGACTTCACCGCCTTCGTGCTGCTGGTCGTACTGCTGATGTTCCGGCCCACCGGACTGCTCGGCGAATCTCTCGGGAGGGCGCGCGCATGACCGCCACCGTGGACAAGGGACGGACCTCGGCGCTCAAGGGCCGATGGGCGGCCATGCCGAAGCAGGTGCGCTGGGCCGGGCTCGCGGCCCTGGTCGTGCTGCTCTACATCCTGCCCAACAAGTGGTTCTACGAGTACCTCGGCTTCCCGATCGGCAGCGAGTACTTCGCCCTCTACACCACCCAGTCGGACTTCGCCGCGGTGCTCTTCGACACCGCGATCTTCGTGCTGCTGGCCGTGGGGCTCAACGTCGTGGTCGGCTTCACCGGCCTGCTCGACCTCGGCTACTTCGGCTTCTACGCGGTCGGCGCGTACACGGTGGCGCTGCTGACCTCGCCGGAGAGTCGGTTCGGGACGAACTGGCCGTGGCTGGCGGCGGTGCCGGTGGCGATCGCGGTGGCGATGATCTCCGGGGTGATCCTCGGCGGGCCGACGCTGCGGCTGCGCGGTGACTACCTGGCGATCGTGACCCTCGGCTTCGCCGAGATGATCCGGCTCTACGCCTCGAATCAGAACGGCCTGCTCGGAGGCCAGCGGGGCATCCCGCAGGTGCCGCACCCGCCGGGCACCGGCTCGGACGGCAAGCCGCTGTTCAGCGTGGTGGACTCCAAGCCCTACTACTGGCTGATCCTGACCCTGATCATCGTGATCATCTTCGCGATGCGGAACCTGGCCAACAGCCGGGTCGGCCGGGCCTGGGTCGCCATCCGGGAGGACGAGGACGCCGCCGAGATCATGGGCGTGCCGACGTTCAAGTACAAGCTCTGGGCGTTCGCCATCGGCGCGGCGGTCGGTGGCCTCACCGGCGCGATCTTCGCCGGCAAGCAGACGTTCATCAACTCGGACAGCTTCCAGCTGGAGAGCTCGATCCTGGTGCTCGCCGCGGTCATTCTCGGCGGCGCCGGCAACATCAAGGGCGCGATCGTCGGTGGCGCGATCACCTGGTACCTGCCGGAGTGGCTGCGCGGTGCCGGTGACCTGATCGGGGTCGAGTTCAACGCGGCCGAGTACCGGATCCTCATCTTCGGCCTGGTCGTCATCGTCATGATGATCTTCCGACCGCAGGGCATCGTGCCCAACCGGCGGCGGGCGGCCGAGTTCGCAGACCGGCGCAAGGAAGCGGTCCCCCAGGAGACGGTGCCCAATGAGTGAGCCGCAGATGCACAGCGAGCGGGACGAGACCAGCGAGCGGGACATCGCCGACGACGGTCGCAGCACCGTCGGCACCCCGCCGGAGAAGGGTTCGGACACGCCGGTGGAGTCCACCCCCGGCGCCACGGATCCGGCCGGCCGGGAGCCGCTGCTGGAGGTCGACCACGTCACCCTCCGCTTCGGCGGTGTGGTCGCCCTCAACGACGTCGCGTTCACCCTGTACAAGGGGGAGATCCTCGGCCTGATCGGCCCGAACGGCGCCGGCAAGACGACCTGCTTCAACGCGATGACCGGCGTCTACCGGCCCACCGAGGGCGAGATCCGGTTCAAGGGGCAGCGCACCAACGGCAGGCGCCGGTCCTGGATCACCAAGGCCGGCATCGCCCGGACGTTCCAGAACATCCGGCTCTTCCCGGAGATGACCGCGCTGGAGAACGTGATGGTGGGCGCGGACGCCCACCACAAGACCAGCGTGATCTCCGCGATGTTCCGGCTGCCCCGGCACTGGCGGGAGGAGCGGCAGGGCCGGGACAAGGCGTACGAGCTGTTGCGCTTCGTCGGTATCGAGCGGCGCGCCGGCGAGCTGTCGCGCAACCTCTCGTACGGCGAGCAGCGGCGGCTGGAGATCGCCCGGGCGCTGGCGACCGATCCCACCCTGCTCTGCCTGGACGAGCCGGCCGCCGGCTTCACCCCGGCGGAGAAGGAGGAGTTGCTCGGCCTGATCCGTAAGATTCGGGACAACGGCACGACGGTGCTGCTGATCGAGCACGACATGCGTCTCGTCATGGGCGTGACCGATCGGATCGTGGTGCTGGAGTTCGGCAAGAAGATCGCCGAGGGCCTGCCGGCCCAGGTCCGCGAGGACCCGAAGGTGATCGCGGCCTACCTGGGGGTGCCGACCGATGCTGCTTGAGATCAAGGACCTGACCCTGCTGTACGGCCGGATCCAGGCGCTGCACGGGATCAGCCTGGCGGTCAACGAGGGTGAGGTGGTGGCCCTGATCGGCGCCAACGGCGCCGGCAAGACCACCACCATGCGGGCCATCTCCGGGCTCCGCCCGGTGGCCCAGGGCTCGATCGTCTTCGACGGCACCGACGTCACCCGGATGCGGGCCGACCTGCGGGTGGTCCGGGGCATCGGGCAGGCGCCCGAGGGCCGGGGCGTCTTCCCCGGCATGACCGTCCTGGAGAACCTGGAGATGGGGGCGTACACCCGCCGGGACCGGGCCGGCATCGCCGAGGACCTGAAGATGGTCATGGACCTCTTCCCCCGGCTGGCCGAGCGGCGCAAGCAGGCCGGCGGCACGCTCTCCGGCGGCGAGCAGCAGATGCTCGCGGTCGGTCGGGCGCTGATGGCCCGGCCGCGGCTGCTGCTGCTCGACGAGCCGTCGATGGGGCTCGCCCCGATGCTGATCCAGCAGATCTTCGAGATCATCACCCGGATCAACGAGCAGGGCACCACGATCCTGCTCGTGGAACAGAACGCCCAGCAGGCGCTTTCCCGCGCCCACCGGGGCTACGTGCTGGAGACCGGCCGGATCGTCAAGGAGGGCACCGGCCAGGACCTGCTGCACGACCCGGCGGTCAAGGAGGCGTACCTTGGCGTGGCCTGAGGCGCTCGGCGACTGAGGCGTACATCCTGCAAGAAGGAGTTGTTCATGTTCACCCCTCATAACCGCTGGCGGGCGGCGCTCGGCGTCGCCGGTGCAGCCATGCTCACCGTGTCGCTGGCCGCCTGTGGCGAGGAGGCCGGCACCGAGCAGCCCGGCGCCGGCCCCTCCGTGACGGCCACGGCCGACTCGGCCCTGGCCGCGAAGGTGCCCGACGCGATCAAGTCGGACGGCAAGATCGTGGTCGGCACCGATTCGACGTACGCCCCGGCGGAGTTCCTGGACCCGGACGGCAAGACCGTGGTCGGGTTCGACGTGGAGCTGTTCACGGCGGTCGCCGCGAAGCTCGGCCTGAAGGCGGAGTTCGTCTCCGCGCCGTTCGGCGACATCATCTCCGGGGTCAACTCCGGCAAGTACGAGGTCGGCGTCTCGTCGTTCACCGTCAACGACGAGCGCAAGCAGCAGGCCAACATGGTCAGCTACTTCCAGGTCGGCACGCAGTGGGTGACCAAGAAGGGCAACCCGGCCGGCGTGACGCTGGACAACGCCTGCGGCAAGAAGATCGCCGTGCAGAAGGACACCGTCCAGGTCGAGGACATCCAGAAGCGCTCCAAGGCGTGCACCGACGGTGGCAAGAAGGCGATCACCATCGAGCAGTTCCCGGGCCAGGACGCCGCGACGGCGGCGGTCGTCTCCGGCAAGGACGACGCGATGCTCGCCGACTACCCGGTCGGGGTGTACGCGGTGACCCAGTCCAACGGCGCGCTGGACCTGCTCGACAAGCAGTACGAGGCGGCCCCGTACGGCTACGTCGTGAGCAAGGACCAGGCGGCCTTCGCCGAGGCCGTCCGGGACGCGACGAAGGCGCTGGTCGCCGACGGCTCGTACAAGACTGTGCTCGACAAGTGGAAGGTTGGGGACGGCGCGATCACGGATCCCGCGATCAACCCGTAACGCGACATGACAACCGACGAAGCGACAACCGTACGGGCACGGCCGGAACCGATCCGTGCCGTGCCCGTACGGCATCCGGGGCGCTGGATCGCCGTGGCCGTGCTGGCTGTGCTGACCGCGATGTTCGTGCACCTGCTGGTGACCAACAAGGCGTTCAACTGGTCCTTCATGGTCGACAAGATGTTCCGCCCGCCGATCATCGAAGGCCTGCTGCGCGGCACCGTGCTGATGACCGTGAGCGCGATGCTGATCGGCGTCGGGCTCGGCGTGGTGATCGCGGTGGTGCGGCTGTCCGACAATCCGATCCTGCGCGGTGTGGGGTGGCTCTACACCTGGTTCTTCCGGGCCGTGCCGCGGCTGGTGCTGCTGGCCGTCTTCGGCAACATCGGGATCCTGTGGAGCCGGGTGGAGTTCGGGGTGCCCTTCGACACCCAGCTCGGCCACCTGTTCGGCATCGACAACCTGCAGTTGCGGCTCTTCGGCTTCTCCTCCCGGGACATCCTCACCGGCTTCATGGCCGGCCTGCTGGGGCTTGCCCTGTCCGAGGCGGCCTACATGGCCGAGATCGTCCGGGCCGGCATCCAGTCGGTGGACGAGGGGCAGACCGAGGCGGCCCAGGCGCTGGGTCTGAGTCGCGGGCAGCTGCTGCGTCGGGTGGTGCTGCCGCAGGCCATGCGGGTGATCATCCCGCCGACCGGCAACGAGACCATCGCCATGCTCAAGGACACCTCCCTGCTGCTCTACGTGCCGGTCAGCGTCGAGCTGTTCTTCCAGCTCGACGCGGTCGGCAAGCGGACGTTCCAGATCTTCCCGATGTACGTCGCGGCCTGCCTGTGGTACCTGTTCCTGACCAGCATCCTGCTGGTCGGCCAGTACTTCCTGGAGCGGCACTTCGGCAAGGGGTACGGCACGGCCGGTCGGGCCCGGCTGCGGCTGCGCGGCATGGCCGCGGAGACCGGCGGCGGAGGTAATTCGGGGATGGTGGGACCGTCATGACCGAGCTGATCGTCCCCACCCAGGCGGGCGCTCCGGCGGCGGAGTCCGGGCTGATGGTCCGGGCCGAGCAGGTGCACAAGTCGTTCGGCTCGCTGGAGGTGCTCAAGGGCATCGACCTGGAGGTCCGTGCCGGCGAGGTGTGCTGCCTGCTGGGGCCGTCCGGCTCCGGCAAGTCCACGTTCCTGCGCTGCATCAACCACCTCGAGAAGATCAACGCCGGCCGGATCTGGGTGGACGGCGACCTGATCGGCTACCGCGAGCGCGGCGGCAAGCTGCACGAGCTGCGCGAGAAGGAGGTGGCCGCGCAGCGCCGGGCGATCGGCATGGTCTTCCAGCGGTTCAACCTCTTCCCGCACATGACCGTGCTGCAGAACATCGTCGAGGCGCCGGTGCTGCTGGGGCGGGAGAAGAAGGCGGCCGCGCGGGACCGGGCCGCCGCCCTGCTGGAGCGGGTGGGGCTGGGCGACAAGCTCGGGTCGTACCCGGGTCAGCTCTCCGGCGGCCAGCAGCAGCGGGTGGCGATCGCCCGGGCCCTCGCCATGCGGCCGAAGCTGATGCTCTTCGACGAGCCGACCAGCGCGCTCGACCCGGAGCTGGTGGGCGAGGTCCTGGACGTGATGAAGGACCTGGCCCGGGACGGCATGACCATGATCGTGGTGACCCACGAGATCGGGTTCGCCCGCGAGGTCGGTGACTCGCTGATCTTCATGGACGGCGGCGTGGTGGTCGAGTCCGGCGCGCCCCGCGAGGTGATCGCCAGTCCGCGGCACGAGCGGACGAAGGCGTTCCTGGCCAAGGTGCTGTGAGGTACGACCCTGGCGCGGCGGACCGGCCGCGCCAGGGTCCGTGCCGGTGTCCCGGTCTGTCGTAACCCCGGACTAGAGTCGCTGCCGTGACAGCTACGACGCCGCGCCTGCTCCTCGTCGACGGACACTCCCTGGCATACCGGGCGTTCTTCGCCCTGCCGGTGGAAAACTTCTCCACCACGACGGGCCAGCCCACCAACGCGGTCTACGGCTTCACCTCGATGCTGATCAACGTGCTCCGCGACGAGCAGCCCAGCCACATCGTGGTGGCGTTCGACGTCTCCCGCCGCTCCTTCCGCACCGACCGCTACGCGGAGTACAAGGCCGGTCGCAGCGAGACCCCGACCGACTTCAAGGGCCAGGTCAGCCTGGTCAAGGAGGTCCTCGCCGCGCTGCGCATCCCGGTGGTGGAGAAGGAGGGGTACGAGGCGGACGACGTCATCGCCACCCTCGCCTGCCAGGCCCGCGACCAGGGCATGCAGGTGCTGATCACCAGCGGCGACCGGGACGCCTTCCAGCTCGTCGGCGACAGTGTCACCGTGCTCTACCCGCGCAAGGGCGTCTCCGACCTGGCCCGGATGGACCCGGCCGCGGTCGAGGCGAAGTACGGTGTCGGCCCGCAGCGCTACCGCGACCTGGCCGCCCTGGTCGGCGAGACCAGCGACAACCTGCCCGGCATCCCCGGCGTCGGCCCGAAGACCGCGGCCAAGTGGATCAACACGTACGGCGGGGTGGAGGGCGTCATCGCCCGGGCCGACGAGATCAAGGGCAAGGCCGGCGACAGCCTGCGCGAGCGGCTCGCCGACGTGATCCGCAACTACGAGATCAACTGCCTGGTCTCCGACCTGGAGCTGCCCGTCCGCCCCGAGGACGCCCGCTGGCAGGGCTGGGACCGGGAGGCCGTGCACCAGGTCTTCGACACCCTGCAGTTCCGCATCCTGCGCGACCGGCTCTACCAGTACCTGGAGGCCGTGGAGCCGGAGGCCGAGGCCGGGTTCGACCTGACCGGGGAGGTGCTCACCGAGCCCGGCGCCCTCGCCGGCTGGCTGGAGACGCACGCCCCGGCCGGCACCCCGGTCGGGCTGGCGGTCAAGCTCGACACCGGCCCCAACCGGCGGCACACCGCCTCGGTGGCCGGGATGGCCCTGGCCACCGCCGCCGGTGCGGCCGCCTGGTTCGACCCGGCCACCCTCGACCCGGCCGACGAGGCTGCCCTGGCGAGCTGGCTGGCCGACGGCAAGCGGCCCAAGGTGCTGCACGACAGCAAGCCGGCGGTGCTGGCCTTCGCCGCGCACGGTTGGCAGCTGGAAGGCATCTCCCGGGACACCCAGATCGCCGCCTACCTGGCCCGGCCCGACCAGCGCTCCTACGACCTCGCCGACCTGGCGCTGCGCTACCTGCACCGCGAGCTGCGGGTCGACGCGCCGGAGACCGGCCAGCTCACCCTGGAGGGGCTGGGCGACGACGGCGCGGCCGAGCAGAACCTCATGCTCCAGGCCCGCGCCACCCTCGACCTGGCCGACGCGATCGACGCCGAGCTGTCCCGCGACGGCGAGCAGTCCCTCCGGCTGATGGCCGGGGTGGAGCTGCCGCTGATGCGGGTGCTCGCCGCCATGGAGCGCACCGGCATCGCCGCCGACACGCACTACCTGTCGGAGCTGGAGGCGCACTTCGCCGCCGAGGTGAAGGCCGCCGCGCAGGGCGCGTACGCGGCGGTCGGGCGGGAGTTCAACCTCGGCTCGCCCAAGCAGCTCCAGGAGATCCTCTTCAACGAGCTGGGTCTGCCGAAGACGAAGAAGATCAAGACCGGTTACACCACCGACGCCGACGCCCTGCAGTGGCTCTACGCCCAGCAGCCGCACGCCGTACTGGAGCACCTGCTGCGCCACCGGGACGTGGCCAAGCTCAAGTCGACCGTCGACGGTCTGCTCAAGTCGGTCTCCGATGACGGCCGGATCCACACCACCTTCAACCAGACGGTGGCGGCCACCGGCCGGCTCTCCTCCACCGAGCCCAACCTGCAGAACATCCCCATCCGCACCGAGGAGGGCCGGCGGATCCGCCGCGCCTTCGTGGTGGGGGAGGGGTACGAATGCCTGCTCACCGCCGACTACAGCCAGATCGAGATGCGGATCATGGCGCACCTGTCGTCGGACGACGCGTTGATCGAGGCGTTCAACTCCGGCCACGACTTCCACGCCGCCACCGCCTCGTCGGTGTTCTCGGTCGAGGTCGGCGCGGTCAGCGCCGACCAGCGGCGCAAGATCAAGGCGATGAACTACGGCCTGGCGTACGGGCTGAGCGCGTTCGGCCTCTCCCAGCAGCTGGGGATCAGCGCCGAGGAGGCGCGTGGGCTGATGGAGAACTACTTCGCCGGCTTCGGCGGCATCCGCGACTACCTGCAGGAGGTGGTCGCCCGGGCCCGCCAGGACGGCTACACCTCCACCATCCTCGGCCGCCGGCGTTACCTGCCCGACCTGGTCAGCGACAACCGGCAGCGCCGGGAGATCGCCGAGCGGATGGCCCTCAACGCCCCGATCCAGGGCTCTGCGGCCGACATCATGAAGGTCGCCATGCTGCACGTGGACAGCGCGCTGCGCGACGCCGGGCTGCGCTCCCGGATGCTGCTCCAGGTGCACGACGAGCTGGTCCTCGAGGTTGCCCCGGGCGAGCGGGAGACCCTGGAGGCCCTGGTGCGCAAGGAGATGGGCGAGGCGTACCCGCTGTCGGTGCCGCTGGAGGTCTCCGTCGGCGACGGCCGCGACTGGAACAGCGCCGACCACTGATTCGCGGGTTACCGTCCCGGTCCGCGGCGCGCCTTCGGTGGGGCGCCGCGCCTCTCGAGGGCCCGCCGGGACGGGCCGCCCGGCGGTGGGAGCGGAGCCTTGAGGGGGTCGTGACCCCAGTTCATCAGGGAGTACCGCCACCGGGTCGCGCGGACGTCGCCGCTCGGTCGCTGCGCCATGTGCCGCCGTACGTACCCGACGACCTTGCGCATGTGCTTGTAGTCGCCCTCGGAGAGCTGGTCGCGCTTGCGCCGCAGCAGCTGGATGATCTTGCGGCCGGACTCGTGGCCGACCGACTCGCCGCCCGTGGTGCCCTTCTTCCGCCAGCCGACGTGCTTGGACTCGTCGGACTCCAGCCACTTCTGCAATTCGCCGGGCTTCATGTTCACCGCCTCGGTGAACTCCCGATAGCTGTCGCGGCCGTCGTCACTTCGGCTCACGGCGCAGCGCCTCCGGTCGGTGGGCGACGTCCCGGCCCGAGTCGTCGTTGCGGATCCGGTACTGCGGGTCCTCGGCGGAGGCGTTCACGGGATGCCCGCGGATGTGCGTCCGGTCGATGAGCTTCTCCTTGACCACGCCGTGCGCCCGCCCGCTGTGGCTGGCCCAGGAGACGTGGTCACCCGCGTGGAACTCCTTCTCGGCCATGCCCCGGGGTACCCGGGGCCGGCGAGCGGAAACGACGGCTACCGCTCGGCGGGCTTCTCGGCGACGAAGATGGCGGTGCCGGGGAAGAGGCGGCCGCGCAGCGGGCTCCACTGCCCCCAGATCCCCTCGTGCCCCTCCGGCCACTCCGGCTCCACCAGGTCCAGGAAGCGGAACCCGGCGCCGACGATCTCCCGGATCCGGTCGCCGAGGGTGCGGTGCTGCTCGACGTACGTGGCCACCCCGTGCTCGTCCTGCTCCACGTAGGGGGAGCGGTCGAAGTACGAGTGGACCGCGGTCAGCCCGCCCTCGCCGGGATCGTCGAGGAAGATCCAGCGCATCGGGTGGGTGACCGAGAAGACCCAGCGGCCGCCGGGGCGCAGCACCCGGAACACCTCCCGCATCACCGCGGCCGAGTCGTCGACGAACGGGATCGCGCCGAACGCCGTGCAGGCGGTGTCGAACGCCGCGTCGGCGAAGGGCAGCGCGAGGGCGTCCGCCTGCACCAGCGGGACGCGTACCCCGGTGGTGTCGGCGGCGAGCGCGGCGTGCCGCAACATGCCGGCGGACAGGTCCAGGGCGACCGGCCGGGCGCCCTGGGTGGCCAGCCACCGGGCGGCGGCCGCGGCGCCGCTGCCGAGTTCCAGGATCCGGCGGCCGGCCAGGTCGCCGAGGAGCCGGGCATCGGCCTCGCGCAGCCCCTCGGGGCACCAGACGAAGTCCACGTCGCCCAGGAACGCGCCGTGCTCGGCCTGGTAGTCGTCGGCGTCGGTGTCCCACCAGCCCCGGTTGGCCCGGCGTACCTCCGCGTCGCCCACCCGGCGTCGGCCCACCCTGTCGTCATCCACCCGCTCACGCTAGGCCCCGCGCCCGGTCGGCGGGCGGGCGGACCGGTGGGGCCGATGGGGCGCATGTGACGGACGAGACAGCCGTGGCACCTTGCCGTTCGAAATCTCCGCTTTCGCAGCTGACGAGGTCGCGGGGAGACGGGAGGGCTTGCACGCTGTGGTAATGCAGCGGGTAGGCTAGACGATGCGCTCGCGGATCGTGTGCCTCGGCAGGGAGCAGGTGCGCGGTCACCGGAGCCACTAATGATCTTCTCTTGGCGATCGTTCGGTGTGCCCGGCGGCGAATCCGCTGGCGCGAAAAGGTCACCGCGACACCACGCCTGCTGTGACAACCCATCCGACCGGAGCAACCGCCCACATGACGAGCAGCATCGAGGCCCCCTCGAGCGCCACCCGGGTCACCCACGACGATCTCGGTTCCGAGGAAGCTTTCCTCGCCGCGATCGACGAGACCATCAAGTACTTCAACGACGGCGACATTGTCGAAGGCACCGTCGTCAAGGTCGATCGGGACGAGGTCCTGCTCGACATCGGCTACAAGACCGAGGGTGTCATCCCCTCTCGTGAGTTGTCGATCAAGCACGACGTGGACCCCGCCGAGGTCGTCTCGGTCGGTGACCACATCGAGGCCCTGGTCCTCCAGAAGGAGGACAAGGAGGGTCGTCTGATCCTCTCCAAGAAGCGGGCGCAGTACGAGCGGGCCTGGGGCACGATCGAGAAGATCAAGGACGAGGACGGTGTCGTCCGCGGTTCCGTCATCGAGGTGGTCAAGGGTGGCCTCATCCTCGACATCGGGCTGCGCGGCTTCCTGCCCGCCTCCCTGGTCGAGATGCGGCGGGTGCGCGACCTGCAGCCGTACGTCGGCCGCGAGCTCGAGGCCAAGATCATCGAGCTGGACAAGAACCGCAACAACGTGGTCCTGTCCCGCCGGGCCTGGCTGGAGCAGACGCAGTCCGAGGTGCGCACCGAGTTCCTCAACAAGCTGCAGAAGGGCCAGGTCCGCAAGGGCGTCGTGTCCTCGATCGTCAACTTCGGCGCGTTCGTGGACCTCGGCGGCGTCGACGGTCTGGTGCACGTCTCCGAGCTCTCCTGGAAGCACATCGACCACCCGTCCGAGGTCGTCGAGGTCGGCCAGGAGGTCGAGGTCGAGGTCCTGGACGTCGACCTGGACCGCGAGCGGGTCTCGCTGTCGCTGAAGGCGACCCAGGAGGACCCGTGGCGTCAGTTCGCCCGCACCCACGCGATCCAGCAGATCGTGCCGGGTAAGGTCACCAAGCTGGTGCCGTTCGGCGCCTTCGTCCGGGTGGACGACGGCATCGAGGGTCTGGTCCACATCTCCGAGCTGGCCGAGCGCCACGTGGAGATCCCGGAGCAGGTCGTCCAGGTCGGCTCCGAGGTCATGGTCAAGGTCATCGACATCGACCTCGAGCGTCGCCGGATCTCGCTGTCGCTCAAGCAGGCCAACGAGGGCTTCGTCGAGGGCGAGGAGCACTTCGACCCGACCCTCTACGGCATGGCCGCGACGTACGACACCGAGGGCAACTACATCTACCCGGAGGGCTTCGACCCGGAGACGGGCGAGTGGCTCGAGGGGTACGACAAGCAGCGCGAGACCTGGGAGAACCAGTACGCCGAGGCGCGTCAGCGCTGGGAGGCCCACACCAAGCAGGTGCAGACCTCCCGGGCCGCCGACGCCGAGGCCGCTGCCAACCCGGCTCCGGCCGTGGCCGCCGGTGGCACCACCACCACGACCACCACGGCCCCGAGCCGGCAGGCCGAGGAGCCGGCTGGCACCCTGGCCACCGACGAGGCGCTCGCCGCGCTGCGGGAGAAGCTCGCCGGCGGCAAGTGACCCGCTGACGACGATGGGCCCCGCTCCCGCCGATCCGGTTCCACCGGGTCGCCGGGGCGGGGCCCTCGCTTGTCCCCGCCCGGCCACCGTCCCGGCCGCTCGGCGGTTTGGTGGTGCGGGCGGTGATCCGGTTGACTGGTCCGGTGCTGATGGTGGGACTGACCGGCGGGATCGGGTCCGGCAAGAGCGCCGTGGCGGCCCGGCTGGCCGAACTCGGCGCGGTGGTGATCGACGCCGACCAGGTCGCCCGCGAGGTGGTCGCCCCGGGCAGCGCCGGGCTGGCCGAGATCGTCGCGACCTTCTCCGACCGGGTGCTCGACACCCACGGCGCCCTGGACCGGGCGGCGCTGGGCGCGGTCGTCTTCGCCGACGAGGCGGCCCGCCGCCGGTTGGAGGCGATCACCCATCCCCGGGTCCGGGCGCGTACCGCCGAGCTGGTCGCCGCGGCGCCGGCGCATGCCGTCGTGGTCAACGACGTGCCGCTGCTGGTGGAGGTGGGGCTCGCGCCGACGTACCACCTGGTGGTGGTCGTGCGGACGGCGGTGGCCACCCGGCTGGAGCGGCTGGCCCGCGACCGCGGCATGGACCGCGCGGAGGCCGAGCGGCGGATCGCCGCGCAGGCCGACGACGCCCGCCGGCGGGCGGCGGCCGACGTGGTGCTGAGCAACGACGGTGATCTGGCGGAGCTGCACGCGGCCGTGGACGGCCTGTGGCGCGACCGGCTGGTCCCGTACGAGGAGAACCTGCGGGCGCGGCGGGCGGTCCGGCCGGAGCGGGTGGTGCTCACCGAGCCCGATCCGAGCTGGCCGCAGCAGCACGCCCGGCTGGCCGCCCGGATCCGGCACGCGCTCGCCCCCGCCGACCTGCGCATCGACCACATCGGCTCGACCGCCGTGCCCGGGCTCGCCGCGAAGGACGTCCTCGACATTCAGCTCGCCGTGCCGTCGCTGGCCGAGGCGGACGGGCCGATCGCCGAACGGCTCGCCGACGCCGGCTTCCCCCGGCTGCCCGGCGAATGGTGGGACAACCCGCGTCCCGCCGGCAGCGGTCGGTGGGAGAAGCGGTTGCACGGCAGCGCCGACCCCGGCCGTCCGGTGTACCTGCACCTGCGGGTGACCGGCTCCCCGGGCTGGCGGTACGCGCTGCTGATGCGCGACCACCTGCGCGCCGACCCGGACCAGCGGGCCGCCTACCTCCAGCTCAAGCGGGAGCTGGCGGCCTCAGCGCCGGACGGCGCGACCTACGGCACGCTGAAGGACCCCTGGTTCGACGAGGAGCACCTCCGGGCGGAGGAGTGGGCCGCGCGGACGGGCTGGCGGCCCTGACGGCCGGGTCAGCGGGGTTTCGACCGGTCGGTGGGCCGCGGCATGGCGGTGGGCAGCGCCGGTACCGGTCCCGGGGTGAGCTCGAGCTGCGCCCACACGCCGCGCCCGGTCCGCAGCTCCACCCGGCGCAGCAGCCCGTCCCGGTCGATCCAGTAGCGCAGCGGGGCCCGGCGGTCCCGCAGCTCGATGACGTCGACGGTGCGGTCGGCCAGCCGGTCGCCGCGCAGCCGGACCGCCGACCTGGCGTCGGCCGGCGGGCCACCCGCCCGCAGCGCGGCGCCGACCAGCCGGTCCAGGTCGTCGGTCGGGGGCGCGGGGGGCGACCAGGAGACGCCGGCCGGCGCCGGCAGCGGCGGTCGGGCCGGCAGCTCCGCGGTGCCGCCCTCCGTCGGCACTTCCACCCGGGTGGCCTGGCCCGCCCGGTGGCGCAGCAGCGTCCGGCGTCCCGGCGTGCCGACCTCGCCCACCGCCAGGTACGCGGAGGAACCCGCCCAGTTCAGCCAGCCGGCGGCGCGCAGGTTCGCGGTCGGGCCGAGTGGCGCGGTTCCGGTCAGCGCGGCGCCACCGGCGGCCCGTAGCCGGCTCGGCAGCCGGGTCAACCGGTCGGCCTCGGCGTCGGTGAGCGCCCGTGGCAGGCCGGGCCGGCCACCCAGGGCGTCGACCGGTCGCAGGGTCGGGCGGTCGCTGCGTTCCAGCTCCACGGTGACCGGCGTGTCGTCGGGCAGTCGCCCCGCCAGCCGGTGCAACCGGGCGTCCCGGTCGAGCCAGAGCCGGACCTGTCGGACCGGCGCCGGTGTCGCCGGAGCCACCGCGGTCGGGCCGGCGGCGAGCGGCGCCTCCAGCAGGTCGACCGGGGTGCCGGCGGTGGACTCTCGACCCAGCCAGCGCGCCTCGGCGGCGACCGGGTCGGGTCGGTCCGCGCTCAGGGCGAGGAGCAGGTCGAGCACGGCGGTCAGGCCGCGCCCCGGGGGAGGTTCCCGCAGCTGCCAGCGGTCGGTCGGGGGCACCAGCGGCGGCGGGGCGGGGGTGGCCGCCGCGCTCGGGTCCGGCCGGGCCACCAGCGCCGTCGGGGTGGCCTGGACCAGGCCCCGCTCCGCGCCGGCTGCCGGACCGCCGACGTCCAGGTAGACCAGTGGCCGGGCCCAGTCGACCCAGCCGACCAGTTCGGTCCGGGCCGCCCCGGCGCCGACGGTGACGTGCACCCCGGAGCGGACGTCCCGGTAGGCGGTGACCCGCATCGCCGCCAGCCGCTCCGCCTCGGCCGCGGTCAACGGGCGGGCCGGGTCGGCCGGCTCGGACGGCGTCCAGCTCAGCAGCCCGGCGACCAGGGCCGCGGCGGAGGCCGTCGCCGCCACCCCGAGCGCGAGCAGGAGGCTCCGGCGCCGGCTCGGCCGCGCGGGCGGGTCCCCCGCGCCGTCCGGCTCGGCCCCGGGCGGGCGCTCCGGTCCGTGGCCGACCGGGGCGGTTGCGGTACGCGGTGCGGCCGCTTCGGCGACCGGCGCGGCGGCCCGCCGGCGTCGGGCGCGGCCGGCGGCGGGTGCGGGAGTGGGGCGGGGGGGCCGCCCGGGAGAGTTCTCCACAAGTGGAGAACGCGGCTGCGGGACTTGGGTGACGAGCAGGGGCGCTCGCGGCGGCCGGTCAGCGCCTCCAGCGCGACCACGTCGGGCGCGCACGCCGGTGATGTCCGGGTGCTGCAGCCCTCGGTGCCGGGGGCGGCCGTCCCCTGAGGGGGGCCGCCGGCCCGGTCGGCCGCCGCGAGCGGCCTACGTCGAAAGCCTAGCTCCGTGAGATGTGGCACACAATGGGAATATCGAAGCCGATCACGGACCCTCCGTGGTCGGCCCGGAACTGTCGGACCCGCGGCGTACGGTTGATGTCATGGCGCTCGACATTCCCCGGCTCGACGGCCGCTTCCAGGTCGTCAGCGAGTTCCAGCCGGCCGGCGACCAGCCGGCGGCCATCGACGACCTTGAGCGTCGGGTTCGGCGCGGCGACCGCAACACCGTGCTGCTCGGCGCGACCGGCACCGGCAAGAGCGCCACCACCGCGTGGCTGGTCGAGCGGCTGCAACGGCCGACCCTGGTGCTCGCGCCCAACAAGACCCTCTGCGCCCAGCTGGCCAAGGAGTTCAGCGAGCTGCTCCCGCACAACGCGGTGGAGTATTTCGTCTCCTACTACGACTACTACCAGCCCGAGGCGTACATCCCGCAGACCGACACCTACATCGAGAAGGACTCCTCGATCAACGAGGAGGTCGAGCGGCTGCGGCACAAGGCCACCATGTCGCTGCTCACCCGGCGCGACACGATCGTGGTGGCGACGGTCTCGGCGATCTACGGCCTGGGCACCCCGGAGGAATACCTCGAGCGGGCCGTCCGGGTCGCCGTCGGGCAGGAGCTCGACCGCGACCAGCTGCTGCGCCGGCTGGTCGACATCCAGTACACCCGCAACGACATGGCCTTCCAGCGGGGCACCTTCCGGGTCCGCGGCGACACGCTGGAGATCATCCCGGCGTACGAGGAGCTAGCGGTCCGGATCGAGCTCTTCGGCGACGAGGTGGAGAAGCTCTACTACCTCAACCCGCTCACCGGGGACGTGGTCCGGGAGGTCGACCACCTGCTGATCTTCCCCGCCACGCACTACGCGGCGGGGCCGGAGCGGATGGAGCGGGCGGTCCGCGACATCGAGGTGGAGCTGGGCGAGCGGCTGGCCGAGCTGGAGCGGCAGGGCAAGCTGCTGGAGGCGCAGCGGCTGCGGATGCGCACCACGTACGACATCGAGATGATGCGCCAGGTCGGCTTCTGCTCCGGCATCGAGAACTACTCCATGCACATCGACGGCCGGCTGCCCGGCAGCCCGCCGCACTGCCTGCTCGACTACTTCCCGGACGACTTCCTCACCGTGGTCGACGAGTCGCACGTGACCATCCCGCAGATCGGCGGCATGTACGAGGGCGACGCGTCCCGCAAGCGGATGCTCATCGACCACGGCTTCCGACTGCCGAGCGCCGCCGACAACCGGCCGCTGCGCTTCGACGAGTTCCTGGAGCGGGTCGGCCAGATGGTGTTCCTCTCCGCCACCCCCGGTCCGTGGGAGCTGGAGCAGGCCCAGGGGGAGTTCGTCGAGCAGGTCATCCGCCCGACCGGCCTGATCGACCCCGAGGTCGTCGTGAAGCCCACCAAGGGCCAGATCGACGACCTGATGCACGAGATCAAGCTGCGGACCGATCGGGACGAGCGGGTGCTGGTCACCACGCTGACCAAGAAGATGGCCGAGGACCTCTCGGACTACCTCCTGGAGAACGGCATCCGGGTGCGTTACCTGCACTCCGAGGTCGACACGCTGCGCCGGGTCGAGCTGCTGCGCGAGCTGCGCAAGGGCGACTACGACGTGCTGGTCGGCATCAACCTGCTCCGGGAGGGCCTCGACCTGCCCGAGGTGTCGCTGGTGGCCATCCTCGACGCCGACAAGGAGGGCTTCCTGCGCAGCGGCCGGTCACTGATCCAGACCATCGGCCGGGCCGCGCGTAACGTCAGCGGCCAGGTGCACATGTACGCCGACAAGATCACCCCGTCGATGGCGGGCGCGATCGACGAGACGAACCGGCGGCGGGCCAAGCAGATCGCGCACAACGAGGCGAACGGGATCAGCCCGGAGCCGCTGCGTAAGAAGATCCACGACATCCTCGACGACATCTACCGCGAGGCCGAGGACACCGAGAACAGCCGGGTCGGCGGCGCGGCGCGGCAGCTCTCCAGGGGCAAGGCGCCGGTCAAGGAGACCCGCAGCCGCAGCCGGGGCGGCGCCACCCCGTCGCGGGAGGGGATGGCCCGGGCCGACCTGGCCAACCTGATCCAGGAGCTCAACGACCAGATGCTGGCCGCCGCGCGGGAGCTTCAGTTCGAGCTGGCGGCCCGGATCCGCGACGAGGTTTCCGACCTCAAGAAGGAACTGCGGGGGATGGACGCCGCCGGCGTGAGGTGACGGACGGAGGCCGGGGATGGGCGCGTTCGAGGTCGTCGTCGGTCGGCCCGACGTCCGGCTGCGGCCGTTCGTCGACCGGTACGTCGGCTACCGCGAACGGGCGGAGCTGCCCCTGGTACGCCGGGAGGCGGCCGGCGCCTTCGTGGTGCTCATCCTCGGCTGGGGCGCCCCGCTGGACGTGGTCGACCCCCGGTGCGCCGAGCGCGGGGCGTACCGGGTCGACTCCTTCGTGGCCGGCACTTTCGACGCGTACTGCGTGACCCGCACGATCGGGGTGGGCATCGGGGTGGAGCTCCTGCTGGCGCCGTTGGCGGCCCGCCGGATCCTCGGCGTGCCCCTGGGCGAGTTCGCCAACCGGGCGGTGGCGGTGGAGCGGTTCCCCGGCGGGTGGCTCGACCGGCTCCGGTGCCGGCTGGCCGAGACGCCGGACTGGCCCGGGCGGTTCCGCCTGCTCGACGGCGCCGTGGCCGCACGCCTTGCCGCCGCCGAGCCGGTGGATCCCCGACTGACGTGGGCGTGGCGACGGCTGGCCGGCAGTGCCGGGCGGGTGGGCGTCGGCGCGCTCGCCGAGGAGCTCGGCTGGAGTCGCCGCCACCTGGCCACCGTGTTCCGGCGGGAGGTGGGGCTGCCCCCGAAGACCACCGCCCGGTTGCTCCGCTTCGCGGGAGCCCATGCGGCGCTGACCGGCGATCGGCCGGTTGGCGAGGGGGCCCCGGCCGGCACCGCCGAGCTGGCCGTCCGCTACGGCTACTACGACCAGTCCCACCTGATCCGGGAGTTCCGCGAGTTCGCCGGGGCGACGCCGGCCAGCCTGGCCGGGTCACATTCGTCCAATCCGGGCTGACGGACGGGGCGGCACAGTGGAGCCATGCGAACCTTGTATCCGATCTTCAGGTACCCCGATGCCCGCGCCGCCATCGACTGGCTCTGCACCGCGTTCGGTTTCACCGTGCACGCGGTGCACGACGCCCCGGACGGCTCGGTGGCGCACGCCGAGCTCACCCTGGACACCGGCATGATCATGCTCGGTGAGCGGTCCGAGCCGCGACCGCGACCGGCCGACGACGACTGGTCGGTCTACGTCGCGCTCGACGACGTCGACGCGCACTGCGCGCGGGCCCGCGCCGCGGGCGCCGAGATCGTCCGGGAACCCTTCGACACCGACTACGGCTCCCGCGACTACGCCGCCCGGGACCTCGCCGGCCACGTCTGGTCTTTCGGCAGCTACCGGCCCTGAGCCGAGTCGCCCCCGCCTGGGTCCCGGGGCCACCGCCGCGTCCCGGGGCCGATCCGCTGCCGCGCACTCCCGGCGGATGGTCGCACTGTGCGAGCAAGGTATTGCCGTGCGTGACGACCGTGCGTACTCTCCCTCGGTGGGAGGCTGGAATGCCGTTGTCAGCAAGTCCTGTCGTCCGGCGGGTGCGGCTCGGCGCCGAGCTGCGCCGGCTGCGCCACCGGGAGTCGCTCACCCTGGAGCAGGTCTGCGGCCGGCTCGGCTGGGCGTCCACGTCGAAGTTGTCCCGCATCGAGCTGGGGCAGAGCCGGCCGGATCTGGCCGACGTGCTCGACCTGCTCGACGTCTACGCGGTGCCGCCGGGCCAGCGGGAGGCGCTCGTCGTCATCGCCCGGGATGCGGCGACCGGCCGCGGCTGGTCGAAGGCGCTGGGCGAGATGGGGGAGCGGCAGCGGGCGTACGCGGAGTTGGAGGCGGGTGTCGCCCGCCTCGTGGAGTACCAGCCCGCCGTGGTGCCCGGGCTGCTCCAGACCCCGGCGTACGCGCGCCTGCGGGTGACCGCCGGTGCGCTGCTCGACGACGAGGTGGACGTGGAGGCCGACGTGCGGGCCCGGCTCGCGCGGCAGGAGGTGCTGCGCCGGGCTGACCCACCCGAGTACATCGCGCTGCTCGACGAGCGGGCCTGCGATCGCGGCGGCACGCCGGTCGAGGTCTGGCGGGAGCAGCTGCGGCACCTGGTGGTCCTCGCCGACCGGCCGAACGTCACCGTCCGGCTGGTGGCGCGCCCCGCGGCGCCCCGCGGCGGCATTCACCCGTTGACGGGGTTCTCGCACTACGCGTTCCCGGACCCGGCCGATCCCCGGACGGTGCTGGTGGAGACGCTCACCACCGACCTGCGCCTGGTGACCGACACCGAGGTGACCCGGTACGAGCGGCTGGTGGAGTGGTTGCTCGCGGTCGCGCTGCCGGCCGACGAGACGGCGGCGCTGCTGGCCCGGCAGGCGGAGCAGCCCGTGGTGCCGCGCCCCCGCGCCGCGCCGGACGTCCCGAACGGCAGCTGACCCGATCCGGACTGGTCAGCGGCAACCGCCCCGCGAGGGTGTCGGCGCGCGGCCACCGGGCCCGGCGGCCCCGATGCCCGTCGGGACCGGCGGCCGGCGCGTCGCACGCACGCTATCCGGCGGGTACGACAGCTCAGGCCGGCACGTCGACGAAGTGCTCGACCAGGGGCGGGCCGGCGAAGTGCGGGCCGATCAGCGCGCGCCACTGCTGGAACTTCTCGCTCTGCCGGAAGTGGACGTCGTGCGCCTCGACCGAGTCCCACTCGACCAGCAGCACGAACCGGGAGGGGGACTCGACGCCCCGGGTCATCCGGACGGAGCGGCAGCCCTCCGTGCCGGTGATGATCGCGTACGCCTGCGCGTAGGCGGCGGCGAAGGCGTCCTCGTGCCCGGGCGTCACGTCGATCTGCGCGACCTCAAGAACCATGCCGGAAGCCTCGCACGCCGGCCCGGCCACCGCGGGGGCAGGGGTCTTCCCCGGTCCGGGCCGGCGCTCTAGGGTGGGCGCGCGGAAGCAACGGGGGAGGACCACATGCTCGACTGGCTGACCGGCACGGCGTTCACCGTCGCGGGGACCGGCACCACCTGGGCGGAGCTGCTCGGCTTCGCCACCGGCGTGGTCAACGTCTGGCTCGTCGCCCGGCAGCACATCGCGAACTGGCCGATCGGCATCGCCAACGTGCTGCTGCTCATGCTGCTCTTCTGGACCGCCGGCCTGTACGCCGACGCCGGCCTCCAGGTCGTCTACGTGGTCCTCGGCGTGTACGGCTGGTGGCACTGGCTGTTCGGCGGGGAGCGGCGCAGCCGGCTCACCGTCGCCCGCACCGGCCACCGGGAGTGGTGGGCCCTCGGGGTCGCCGGGGTGCTGCTCACCGCCGGGCTCTGGGCGCTGCTGGACCGGGCCACCGACTCGACGGTGCCGTTGGCCGACGCGGTCACCACCGCGCTCTCGCTGCTCGCCACGTACGGGCAGACCCGCAAGCTGGTGGAGAGCTGGTGGCTGTGGATCATGGCCGACCTGATCTACATCCCGCTCTACGCGTACAAGGGACTCTGGCTGACCGGCGGGCTCTACCTGATCTTCCTGGCCCTCTGCGTGGTGGGGTTGCGGGCCTGGCGGGCCGACCTGCGCGAGCGGTCGACGGCGCCCGCGGTGCCGCCCGGCCCGGCCCCGGTGGCCGCGTGACCGGGCCCGGCGACGGCGGGGAGCGGGAGTTCCGACACGGGATGGTGGTGGGGAAGTTCTACCCGCCGCACGCCGGGCACCACGCGCTGATCGAGGCCGCCGCGGCCCGCTGCGCGGCGGTCACCGTGGTGGTCGCGCCGTCCCGGCGGGAGTCGATCCCGCTGGACGACCGGGTCGCCTGGCTGCGCGAGGCGCACGCGGCCACCCCGTGGGTGCGGGTGGTGGGCCGGTACGACGACCATCCCGTGGACTACGCCGACCCGGTGGTCTGGGACGCGCACTGCGCGGTGTTCCGGGAGGCGGTCGGGCCCGAACCGGTCGACGCGGTCTTCTCCTCGGAGGCGTACGGCGCGGAGCTGGCCCGCCGCTTCGACGCCGTGCCGGTCTGCGTGGACTCCGACCGGCGGGGGGTGCCGGTCTCCGGCACCGCGGTGCGGGCGGACCCGGTGGGGCACTGGCGGTGGCTGCGCCCGCCGGTGCGGGCCTGGTTCGTCCGCCGGGTCGTGGTGGTGGGGGCCGAGTCGACCGGCACGACGACGATGGCCGCGGCCCTCGCGGCCCACTACCGCACCGCCTGGGTCCCCGAGTACGGGCGGGAGCTGACCGCCCGCAAGCTCGCCGAGCTGCGGTCGCGACGCCCGGAGGCGACGGTCTTCGACGTGGCCTGGGGGCGGGACGACTTCGTCGAGGTGGTCCGGGCGCAGCAGGCCGCCGAGGACGCGGCGGCCCGGACCAGTGGACCCCTGCTGTTCTGCGACACGGACGCCCGGGCCACCGCGGTCTGGGAGGAGCGGTACCTCGGTTCGGCCTCGCCGGCGGTCCGGGCGGCGGCCCGCCGGCCGGCGCCCTACCTGCTCACCGACCACGAGAGCGTCCCGTTCGACGACGACGGCCTGCGCGACGGGGAGCACCTGCGGGCCTGGATGACCGGGCGGTTCCGGTCCGAGCTGGCCGACGGCGGGGTGCCGGTGGTGGAGCTGCGTGGCCCGCACCCGCAGCGGCTGGCCACGGCGACGGCGGCCTGCGACGCGCTGCTGGCGGCCGGTTGGTCGCTCGCCGACCCCCAGCTGCCGCTTCCTGACGGGCACCTAGCCTCCTAGGACGTCGCAGCGGATGTGACCTGCCGCACATCGGAAAAGTGATCCCAGCGCCAATCAGGGTCGCCGGAGATGCGCCGGCCGCCCCGGATGGTGAAGAATGGCGGCCGAGGAGGGGAGTATTCCCCCGCGACGGAGTCGTCAGCACGGACGGCCGCCGACCCCTGGCGGCACGACCCGGCTCCGTCGGTCAGTGGCCCGTCATCGGGTCGGTGGCGGAAGAGACCTCCGACAGTCACCAGAGTCAGCGTCGACGCACCCCGGCCCCTCACCCGGCGTACGGTGTGCCCGACGCTGCGTGTCTGCCGGAGGATGGAATTGAACGTGTCCGGATGGGTGTGGGCCGGGACTCTCGTCGCGATGACGGCGGTCCTGCTCGTCGACCTCTTCATCATCGGTCGGCGCCCGCACGAGCCCAGTGTGCGGGAGTCGAGCCTCTGGGTCGGCTTCTACGTCGGGTTGGCCCTGCTCTTCGGTGCCGGCCTCTGGGTCAGCTCCGGCCCGAGCGTGGCCGGCCAGTTCTACACCGGGTGGCTCACCGAGTACAGCCTCTCGGTGGACAACCTCTTCGTCTTCGTGATCATCATGGCCCGGTTCGGGGTGCCCCGGCAGTACCAGCAAAAGGTGCTGCTCGTCGGCATCGTGCTGGCGCTGGTCATGCGGGGCGGCTTCATCGCCGCCGGCGCCGCGCTGATCTCCCAGTTCTCCTGGGTCTTCTACATCTTCGGCGCGTTCCTGATCTACACCGCGGTCAACCTGGCCCGGCAGGGCGAGCCGGACGAGGACGAGTTCAGCGAGAACCTGCTGATCCGGTGGAGCCGCAAGGCGCTGCCGATCTCCCGGGACTTCGACGGCGCGAAGATGACCACCCACGAGAAGGGCCGGCGGCTCTTCACCCCGATGCTGATCGTGATGATCGCGATCGGCACCACCGACCTGATCTTCGCCCTCGACTCGATCCCCGCGATCTTCGGCATCACCCAGGAGCCGTACCTGGTCTTCACCGCGAACGTCTTCGCGCTGATGGGGCTGCGGCAGCTCTACTTCCTGCTCGGCGGGCTGCTGGACCGGCTGATCTACCTCAGCTACGGCCTTGCCGTGGTGCTCGGCTTCATCGGGGTCAAGCTGGTGCTGGAGGCCCTCGCCGACAACAACCTGCCGTTCGTCAACGGCGGCCAGCACGTCGGCTGGGCCCCGCACATCCCGATCTGGCTCTCCCTGGCGGTCATCCTCGGCACCCTGGCCGCGGCCACCGCGGCGAGCCTGGTCAAGTCGTCCCGCGACCGGCGCCGCGAGCTGGCCGAAGCCCGACGCTGACCGCCCGTCGGGAACGGGGCGCTCCCGTCGTCGGGAGCGCCCCTGTCCGGGTACGAGGTTAGACCCGGTGCGCGCCGACCAGGGTGGCCTCCCGGTCGGCGGGGAGCCGCTCCTCCACCACCCGGCGCTGGAGGTAGCAGGCGTGCAGCATCCGCCGCTCGCCGCCGTGCGGCTCCGTGCTGACGATGCCGACGTGGTGGATCCGGCGACCAGGCCGGGCGAAGAAGTAGAGGTCGCCGGGGCGTTCGTCGCCGAGCGCCAGCGGGGTGGTCCGCTCGGCCTGGGCGTGGGCGTCCCGGGGGAGGGTCACCCCGAACCGTCGCCAGGCCAGGTGCACCAGGCCAGAGCAGTCGATGCCGTGGCTCGACATCCCACCCCAGATGTAGACGAGGTCGCGGAAACGCTCGGCGACGGCGAGGACCTCCTTGGCCTCCGGCCACTCGGTCGGCAGCGGGACCACGTCGCCCTCGGGCACCCAGAGCGGGTCGGCGCGCCCCGGGGCGTGGACCGCTCGCCACCCGTCCACGGCCCGGCCGGCCGCGGCGAGGCGGGTGCCGAGGATCACCCCGGACAGCGTCACCGGCCCGTCGGGCGCGGCGTGCAGGGCGGTGACCGTGGCATCCACCACCAGGGCCGCGGCCGAGGCATCCGGTCCGGTCGCGGTCGGGTTGGCCGGACCCGTGGTCAGGTGGGCGGCGGGGAGCCAGCCGGGGTAACCGCGCGGGTCGAGCCCAGCGGCCGGCTGCTCGCCGGCGATCACCCGCGCCCAGCCGTCGGCGCGCAGCTCGGTGACGCGCACCCGCTCACCGAGCAGCAGCTGGCTGAGCACGCATTCGCCGACCTGCTGGTCGGTGTCCATGCCGGCGATCCAGGCCGGCACGTCGGGCGCGGTGGCCAGCGCGGGGCGGTCGACCGGCCGTACCGCCTCTGGGGCACTCCAGAGGGTCGCCACCGGGACCCGGACGACGGCCTCGCGGCCCACTTGCAGCTCCACGTCCACTCCCACCTCGCGCCGCTGTCTCCCGCGACCCTATGAAAGATCTTAACGGCCATCAACCACGGGTCTGCATCTTTGCTTCAGCGACCGAGGTGACCGCGAGCCCGGGGGCGTCCGGCAGCACGACCGTCGCGCCGTCGTACCGGATCCCGCCCCGCACCGGTGACCAGGCCAGCCACCAGGCGGCGTCCAGGTCCGACACGGCGGTGGTGCCGTAGGCCGCGACCAGGCTGGCCGCGGCCCCGACGCCGATCTGACTCTCCATCATCGAGCCGACGATCGTGCCGACGCCGTGCGCGGCGGCCAGGTCGAGCAGGGTGCGGGCCGGGTGCAGGCCGCCGCACTTGGCGAGTTTGACGTTCACCATGTCGGCCGCCCGGCGGCGGATCACCTCGACCAGGTCGCGGACGCCGAAGACCGACTCGTCGGCGAGGATCGGCAGGTCGACGCGGTCGCTGACCCAGGCCAGCCCGTCCAGGTCCCAGCGGGCCACGGGCTGCTCGACCAGCTCGACGTCGAGGCCGGCGTCCTCGATGCCGCGGATGATCCGAACCGCCTCGCGCGGCGTCCAGCCCTGGTTCGCGTCCAGCCGGATCCGCACCCCCGGCCCGACCGCGGAACGGACCGCGCGCACCCGGTCCAGGTCCCCGCCGGCGTCGGTGCCCACCTTCAGCTTGAGCACGTCGAACCCTTCGGCCCGGCGCTGCTTGGCGGCGGCGGCCAGGTCGACCGCATCGCCGGCGGCCAGGGTGACGTCCGTCGGGACCCGGCGGGTGGTGCCGCCGAGCAGCCGGACCAGCGGTACGCCGAGCCGCCGGGCGGCCAGGTCGTGCAGCGCGACGTCGACGGCCCCCTTGGCGGACTCGTTGCCGGCCACCGCCCGCTGCACCTCGCCGCAGCGGGCCACCAGGTCGTCGGCGTCCCGCCCGGCCAGCGCCGGGGCGATGATCTCCCGGACGCAGGCCTCCGCGCCGGCGATGGACGCGCCGGTCACCTGCCAGACCTGCGGCGCCTCGCCGAAACCGGACCGCCCGTCGTCGTCGATCAGTTCCACGACCAGGGTGTCCACGGTGGTGGTCCGGCGCAGCGCGGTGACGAACGGGGTGTGTAAGGGGGCGGAGAGCCGGTGGGTGCGTACCGCGGCGATCGTCATGTGCGGCACCCTATACGCAGGCAGGTGCGAACAGGGGAGGCCGGATGCTGCAGCGGGACTGGGAACTGGTGGGGGCGCCGAACGCCCGTGACCTGGGCGGCCTGCCCGCGGCGGACGGGCGGCGGGTACGGGCCGGCCGGCTGATCCGGACCGCCGCGCTGGGCCGGTTGACCGACGAGGACCTGCCGGTGCTGGGCAAGCTGGGGCCGGTCTGCGTGGTCGACCTGCGGGGCGCCGCCGAGCAGGAGGTCGCCCCGCCGGACCGCCTGGCCGGCGAGCCCCGCGTGGTCCACCTGCCGGTGTACGACCCGGCGCACCCGGTCTTCACGTACGTGTCGGCGGTGCTGCTCGGCCACGACCTGACCGCGTACGACGAGCTGGCCCGGGAGGGCATGCCGGCGGCGATGGCCCGGATCTATCGCTGGTTCGTCTCCGGGGAGGTGGCCCGGGCCGGGTTCGGGGCGGCGGTGCGGCTGGCGGCCGAGGAGCGGAACCTGCCCCTGCTGTTCCACTGCTCGGCCGGCAAGGACCGCACCGGTTGGCTGGCCGTCGTCCTGCTCACCGCGCTGGGGGTGGACGAGGCGGCGATCCGGGCGGACTACCTGCGGCACAACGAGCTGACCGAGAGCCTGCGCGAGGTGCTGCTGGCCGCGATGACCCGGCGGCAGCCCGAGCTCGACCCGGTGACGGCCCGGCCGCTGCTGGAGGTGCGGGCGGAGTACCTGGACGCCGCGTACGACGAGGTGCGCCGGGTGCACGGCTCGTTCGGGGCGTACCTGCGCGACGGGCTGGGCGTGACCGACGAGGTGGTCGCCGCGCTGCGGGACAACCTGCTGGAGTGAGGGGCCGCCGGCCGGGGCAAAACTGCTCCGGCCGGGTGGCGGAGCCGCGCGACGGCGGCGCGGGGCGGCGGGCCGTTCGGGTCGGCGGCGTTGCGGGCGGGTGGCGCGACGAGGGCGCGGCGCGGCGGTCAGCCGGCGAGGCTGTGGCGGGCGTCCCAGACGCGTGCCGAGATGTCGGCGATCAGGCGGCAGGCGTCGTCCTCGACCTCCTCGCCGCTCGGCCCGCCGTCGGCCAGGTCCGTGGTGGTGCAGACGACGATCGCGTACGGCGGGGCGTCGGTCGGGAAGACCACGCCGGCCCCGTGCCGCACCCCGCGTACCCAGCCGTTCTTGTGCGCGATCCGGGTGCCCTCGGGCAGCCCGGAGGCGAGGTCCTCGCGGTGCTCCTGGGCGAAGAGCACGTCCAGCATCGCGGCGCAGCTCGCCGGGGCGGCGAGCGGGTCGGGCCGGTCGGCGCCGACCGCCAGACGGCTGAGCAGGGCGGCGAGGTCGGCCGCGGTGACCAGGTTGGTGATGCCGGCCTCCCGGGCGGCGAAGTCCTCGATGCCCCGGCCGGTGACGCTGTGCCGGGCCCCGCCGAGCGCCCACGCCTGCGCCACGGCCGGCAGCCCGACCTGGCCGAGCACGATGTTGGTGGCCAGGTTGCTGGACCGCACGATCATCCGCTCGGCGAGCCAGCGCAGGGGCGCGGTGCCGCCGACCCGGTCCCACACGGCGTCGTCGTTGTCGTAGTCCTGTGCGCAGGAGAACCGGGGCGCGCCCGGCAGCGCGGAGTCGAACTCGTTGCGCACCGGGATCGGCGTGTCCAGGTCGAGGGTGCCGGCCTCGGCGGCCCGGTGCAGCGCCACCAGCACGGCAGCCTTCATGGTGCTGGCCGCGTAGTGGGTGGCGTCCGGCAGCCGGGTCCAGGTGGGTCGGGCGTCCAGCCGCCCCACGTAGGCGGAGACGGTGCCGGGCACCTTGTCCAGGTGGGCGTCGAGGTCGTCCCAGATCATGCCGGTGACCGTAGCCGATCATCGCCGCGCTCGGGGCAGCGGTCCGCCGCGCGGGGTCCTAGCGTGCTGGTATGACGACCGCCGCTTACGACGCCATCGCCGACTGGTACGAGGACTACGTCTCCACCTCCGCTGGCGACTACAGCCGGCGGATCCGGAGGGTGCTGGGGGAGCTGCTGGGCAGGGGCCCGGGCCGCTGCGTCGACCTGTGCTGCGGCACCGGCGCGCACGCCGCCCACCTGCGCCGGCTCGGTTGGGACCCGGTCGGGGTCGACCTTTCGGCCGGGCAGCTCCGGCACGCCGGGGCTCGGCTGCCGGTGGCCCGGGCCGACGCGACCGCGCTGCCGCTGCCCGACGCCGCGGTGCCGGCCGCGGTCTGCGTGCTCGCCCACACCGACATGCCGGACTACCCGGCGACCATCGCCGAGGCGGCCCGGGTCCTCGCGCCGGGCGGGCGGTTCGTCCACGTGGGCGTGCACCCGTGCTTCACCGGGGCGTTCGCCGACCGCTCCGACCCGGAGCGGATCGTGATCGACGGCGGGTACGCCGAGCGGGACCGCAGCTTCCGCGCCTGGTCGCCGCACGGTGTGCGGGCGAGGGTGGGCGCCTGGCACGTCCCACTGGCCGACCTGCTCAACGCGGTCACCGCCGCCGGCCTCACCCTGACCCGGGTCACCGAGTCCGGCTCCGGCCCGGTTCCCGACGTCCTCGCCCTCCTCGCCACCAAACCCAGCTGACCCCCCACCCCCCACCGCCCGCCGGGGAGGGGGAGGGGTAAGGAGCCGGGAGCGGAGACGGCGGAGCCCGGGCCGCCTGGGGCGGTCCGGGCTCCGGGGGTTGCGGGTTTGGTCAGCCGGCGTGCTTGCGGCGGGCGGCCATCCGGCCGCGCTGGGTCTGGTCCAGCACCACCTTGCGGATGCGCACCGCGGCCGGGGTCACCTCGACGCACTCGTCCTCGCGGCAGAACTCGAGGGCCTGCTCGAGCGACAGCTTGCGCGGCGGGATCAGCTTCTCGGTCTCGTCCGAGGTCGACGCGCGCATGTTGGTGAGCTTCTTCTCCTTGGTGATGTTGACGTCCATGTCGTCGGAGCGGGAGTTCTCTCCGACGATCATGCCCTCGTACACCTCGGTGGTCGGCTCGACGAAGAGCTGGCCGCGCTCCTGCAGGTTGATCATGGCGAACGAGGTCACCGCGCCGGCCCGGTCGGCGACCAGGGAGCCGTTCTGGCGGGTGCGCAGCTCGCCGAACCACGGCTCGTACGACTCGAAGACGTGGTGCAGGATGCCGGTGCCGCGGGTGTCGGTGAGGAACTCGGTGCGGAAGCCGATCAGGCCGCGCGCCGGGACCAGCCACTCCATCCGGATCCAGCCGGTGCCGTGGTTGACCAGCTGCTCCATCCGGCCCTTGCGGGTCGCCAGGAGCTGGGTGATGGCGCCCAGGTACTCCTCCGGGGCGTCGATGGTCAGCCGCTCGACCGGCTCGCAGGTCTTCCCGTCGATCTCCCGGGTGACCACCTGCGGCTTGCCGACGGTCAGCTCGTAGGACTCGCGGCGCATCTGCTCCACCAGGATGGCCAGGGCAAGTTCGCCACGGCCCTGCACCTCCCAGGCGTCCGGCCGCTCGGTCGGCAGGACCCGCAGCGACACGTTGCCGACCAGCTCCTTGTCGAGCCGGTCCTTGACCATCCGGGCGGTGACCTTCGAGCCCTTGACCCGGCCGACCAGCGGCGAGGTGTTGGTGCCGATGGTCATCGAGATGGCCGGCTCGTCGACGGTGATCAGCGGCAGCGGCTGCGGGGTCTCCGCGTCGGCCAGGGTCTCACCGATCATGATCTCCGGGATGCCGGCGACCGCGATGATGTCGCCCGGGCCGGCCGAGTCGGCCGGCTTGCGCTCCAGGCCCTCGGTCATCAGCAGCTCGGAGATGCGGACCCGCTGGGTGCTGCCGTCGGTGCGGCACCAGGCCACCGTCTCGCCCTTGCGGATGGTGCCCTGCCGGACCCGGCACAGCGCGAGCCGGCCGAGGAACGGGGAGGCGTCGAGGTTGGTGACGTGCGCCTGCAGCGGCGCCTCCTCCTCGTACGCGGGCGGCGGGATGGTGTCCAGCAGGGTGCGGAACAGCGGCTCCAGCGAGCTGCTGTCGTCCGGCACCGCGCCGTCCGCGGGCTGGGTCAGCGAGGCGATGCCGTCGCGGGCGCAGGCGTAGACGATCGGGAAGTCGATCTGCTCCTCGTCGGCGTCCAGGTCGAGGAAGAGCTCGTAGGTGTCGTCCACGACCTCCTTGATCCGGGCGTCCGGCCGGTCCACCTTGTTGATCACGAGGATGATCGGCAACCGGGCCTTGAGGGCCTTGCGGAGCACGAACCGGGTCTGCGGCAGGGGGCCCTCGCTGGCGTCGACCAGCAGCACCACCCCGTCGACCATGGTCAGGCCGCGCTCGACCTCACCACCGAAGTCGGCGTGGCCGGGGGTGTCGATGATGTTGATGGTGACCGGGTCGGAGCCGTCCGCCGGCATGTACCGCACGCCGGTGTTCTTGGCCAGGATGGTGATGCCCTTTTCCCGCTCGAGGTCCATCGAGTCCATGACCCGCTCGGTGGTCTCGCCGCGGGCGCCGTAGGCGCCGGCCTGCCGCAACATGGCGTCGACCAGGGTCGTCTTGCCGTGGTCGACGTGGGCGATGATGGCGACGTTGCGGAGGTCGGTGCGAAGCTGCATACCCTCCATACTCCTGTCTGCGGTTGCCGGTGCGCGTGTCGGGGTCACCCCGAGATCGCCCGGATCTCTGCCGAAACTGCTGTTCCGACCGTTCCTGCGGCTGGCATGCTGGCCCCCGTGCTGCTGGGCACCGGATGCCTGACCTGCTGATGTCGCTGCAGGGCCTGCCGTCCCTGCTGATCTACCTGGTCGCCGCGACGATCGTCGCAGGTGAGACGGCGGTGATCTTCGGCTTGCTGGTGCCGGGAGAGGCGACCCTGTTGCTGGTCGGCTTCTTAGCGTACGCGGGGACGCTCCGGATTATTCCGGCGCTGCTCGTCATGACGGGTGCTGCCGTGATAGGCGACACACTCGCCTTCCGGGCCGGCCGCCGTTACGGCCCCCGACTGCGCGCCTCCGGCCTGGGCGCCCGGATCGGCCCGGAGCGCTGGCACCGCGCGGACGCGCTGCTCGACCGGCTCGGCGGGCGGGGGCTCTTCGCCGCCCGCTGGGTGGCCTTCGCCCGCACGCTGGCGCCCCGGCTGGCCGGCGCGGCGGGTATGCCGTACCGCCGGTTCGCGCCGTGGAACCTCGGCGGGGTGGTCACCTGGGTGGGCGGCTCGGTCCTGCTCGGCTACCTCGCCGGCGAGTCGTACGAGCGGGTCTCCCACCTGCTCGGCCGGGCCACCGGCGCGGTCGCGGTGCTGCTGCTCTGCCTGGTGGCCGTGGTGCTGGCCGGCCGGTGGCTGGGCCGTAACCCCGACCCGGCGCGGGCCCTGGCGTCGCGGGCCGCCGGGCTGCCGCCGCTGCGCTGGCTGCGGGCCCGCTACGGGGTGCTGTTCCTCCTGCTCAGCACGCGGATCGGCCCGGCCTGGACGCTGCTGCTCAACCTCGCTGCCGGCCTCCTGCTGCTCTTCGCCGCGGGGCTGGCCATCGCCTTCGCGCTGGAGGCGGGGGTCCGGTACAGCGGGCTCGCGGTGGTCGACGGCCTCCTCGCCGACTGGTTCGCCGACCGGCGTACCCCCGGGGTGGTCCACGCCGCGTCGACGGCGGCCTCGGTGCTGCGCGGGTCGGTCCTGATCATGGTGGTCACGCTGGTCGCCGCCGTGCTGGCCTGGCGGCACCGGCCCTGGCGGGCGGACCTGCTCAGCGTCGTCGGCACGGTGGGGGCGTTCGTGCCGCTGGTGGTGCTGGCCGTGGTGGCCGACCTGACCGGACCGGGCGGGCCGGGCGATGCCGCCGTCCTGTTTCCGACCCAGAACGCGGTGGTGACGGCGAGCCTCGGCACGTTGGCCTGGCTGCTGTCCCGGGGAGCGCCCTGGCCGGCGGCGGTGGCGGCCTGGACCGTCGCCGTCGCGGGCGTGGTGGCGATCGGCGGCGCCCGGTTGTATCTCGGCTGGAGCACGGCGAGCGGCACGGCCACCTCCGTCCTGCTCGGAATGGCCTGGACGGCGGTGTTCATGGTGGCCTGGGCCACCCGGGACCGGGCGGTCGGCGGCGGCCGGGCGGCGGACGGGCCGACCGGCGACGAACCGGCCGTGGCACCCGGCTCGCGACGCGCCCGGTGAAGATCCGGCCGGGGAGCTGCCGGCGCGCCGGAGCCGGTCCGGCGTCGATGGACCGGACGGTGAACGGCCATCGGGCCCCCGCGAACCGGCCGGTCCTTGTAGGGTCCGGCGCATGCCACGGGGGAGGGGTCAGATGGGTCCAGGGATGGGTCGGGTCGGCGCCGCGGTGGTGGTCGGCGTGCTGTTGGCCGCCGGGATCACCGGGTGCGGCGGCGCGGAACCCGCGCCCCGGGAGCTGGCCGCGCCGGTCGCGCTGCCGACGGAGGCGCCCGTCGAGGCGCCCGGCGACCAGCCGAACGAGGTGCCGCCGGGGGTCGAGGCGATGGGCGCGGCGCCCAGCGCCAAGGCCAGCCCGAGTGCCAAGCCGACGGTGAAGCCGAAGCCCACCCGGACGGCGGCGGGACCGCTCGTCACCCCGAAGCCGCCGACCGAGACGCGGGTCCCGCCGCCCCCGCCGAAGCCGGCACCGAGCGGTTGCCAGCCCACCTAACCAGGGCACCCAGGCGACCCGCAGCGAGGTCAAGGCGGCCCTCGGCGCCGCCGCCGGCCGCACCTACTGGCCGACGTCAGCGCCGGACATCGCGATCCCGCTGGACCTGCTCAAGGCGACTGCCTGGCAGGAGAGCGGCTGGCAGTCCAACATCGTCGCCTGCGACGGAGGCATCGGGCTGATGCAGGTCATGCCGGCCACCGCGGACTGGATGAACCAGCGTTTCGGCCAGTCGTACGACATCGCGGACTACCGGGACAACGCCTACCTCGGCGCCAACTATCTCGCCTGGCTGACCAAGTACATCGGCGACATGTATTTCGAGGCCGACTACCGGCTGGACGCCTCGCTCTGCACCAGCGAGCTGAACTCCTGCCTGCTCAACGCCGTCATCTCGGCGTACAACTACGGCCACAACGCGGTGGCGCGGGAGGGCGAGCCGCTGACCATCCCCAACCCGCAGTACGTGCGCAACGTGCGCGCGTTGATGACCGAGTGCGTCTGCCTGAGCTACTGACCTGACCGACGACGCCGGCCGCGGTGGACCCGCGCGGGCTACGTGGCCGCCGTTCTATGCTGCTGACCCGGGCCCGTTCGACAGGGGAATCGACAAGACGTGGCATCGCACGGCAGGTATCGGCGGCGGGACGACCCACGCGGGCGGATGATCTCGGACATCACCACTGACCTGCGGCGCTACTCGGTGGACGCGCAGCACGTCGGGCACGCGTTCGCCGCCCTGCACGGGCTGAACGCCACCGACCTGCAGGCGCTGATCGCCGTCATGGACGCGGAGCTGGCCGGCGAACCGATCACCCCCGGCCGGCTCGGGGAGCAGCTGAACCTCTCCTCCGGTTCGGTCACCGCCCTGGTCGACCGCCTCGAACGGGCCGGACACATCCGGCGTGACCGGGACACCGCCGACCGGCGCAAGGTCTTCCTGCACCACGCCGACCGGGGCGCCGCGCTGGCGAGGGAGTTCTTCCAGCCGCTCGGCTCCCGCACCGACCAGGTGCTGGCCCGGTTCAGCGACGAGGACCTGGCCGTGGTCCACCGGTTCATGACCGAGATGAGCGCCTCGCAGCGCGAACACCGCGACGCGGTGCGGGCCGCCCGCCCGGAGTCGTCCCGCCGGGCCACGGACTGACCGACGTGCTCGACCGGCTCGCCACCCGACTCGCCACCGCGGCGCTGCGGTTACCGGCCGCCCGGAGCCCGCGGGTCACGGTGACCCCGGACATCCCGGTCCGGGTCCGCGACGGGGTGACGCTGCGCACCGACCACTACGCCCCCGACCTGCCCGGCGCGCCCACCGTGCTGATCCGTACGCCCTACGGGCGGGGCGGGCCGGTGCGGCTCCTCGGCCGGCTCGCCGCCGAGCGCGGCTTCCACGTGGTCATCCAGTCCTGCCGGGGCACGTACGGCTCGGGCGGGGAGTTCGCGCCGCTGGTGCACGAGCGCGACGACGGCCTGGACACCGTCGACTGGCTGCGCCGGCAGCGCTGGTGGTCCGGGGCGTTCGGCATGTTCGGCGCCAGCTACCAGGGCTTCGTGCAGTGGGCCGTGGCCGCCGAGGCGGCCGACGAGCTCAAGGCGATGGTCGCGGTGGTGACGGCCTCGGGCACCCGCGACTCGACGTACGCGGGCGAGTCGTTCGCCCTGGACACGGTGCTGACCTGGGCGGAGCTGCTCCAGGCGCAGACCGTGCCGTGGCTGGCCCGGCAGTGGGAGCTCAAGCGGGGGCAGCCTCGGCTGACCGCTGCGCTGGCCCACCTGCCGTTGGCCGAGGCGGACCGGATCGCCACCGGCGTCACCGTGCCCTTCTTTCAGGAGTGGCTGCGCCACCACACCCCGGACGCCGACTACTGGCGGTCCCGGGTCTTCGGCGACCGGATCGCCGAGGTGCGCGCCCCGGTGGCGATGATCAGCGGCTGGCACGACATCTTCCTCCCCGCCCAGCTCGACGACTACGCCGCGCTGCGGGCCGCCGGCGCCCACCCGCGACTGACCGTCGGACCGTGGACCCACGGCAGCCCCGGGCTCTTCGTGGCCGCCCTGCGGGACGGCCTCGACTGGCTCGACGAGCACCTGGCCGGCCGCGCGGGCACGCGTACCGCGCCGGTGCGGGTGCACGTCGGGGGAGTGGGCGGTGGCTGGCGGGACCTGACCGACTGGCCCCCGCCGGCCGCGCCGACCCGGTGGCACCTGCACGCCGAAGGCGCCCTCGCGCCGGACCCGCCGACCCCGTCCGCGCCGGACCGGATCTGGTACGACCCGGCCGACCCCACGCCGTCGCTCGGCGGCCCGCTCCTGGTCGCCCAGCGGGCGGGCGCGGTGGACAACCGGCCCGTGGAGGCCCGGCCGGACGTGCTGACCTACACCAGCCCGCCGCTCGACGCGCCGCTGGAGGTGGTCGGACCGGTCCACGCGGAGATCCATGTCCGCAGTGAACTGTCGTACCTGGACGTCTTCGTGCGGCTCTGCGACGTGGACCTCCGGGGGAGATCCTGGAACGTCTGCGACGGTCTGGTCCGGGTCGCGCCGGGCCGCTTCCCGACCGGTCCGTCCGGCGTGGTGCGGGTGCCGGTGACCCTCTGGCCGACCGCGCACCGGTTCGCCCCCGGGCACCGGTTGCGGGTCCAGGTCTCCGGCGGCGCCCATCCGCGGTACGCGCGCAACCCGGGCACCGGCGAACCGCTCGGCACGGCCGTCACGCTGCGTGCCGGGCGGCGGGAGATCCTGCACGATCCGGAGCACCCGTCGGCGATCGTCCTACCGCTCCTCGGCGTCGGTCCAGAGTCTTCCCTCAGTTCCAGATAGTGCCTCTTGGTGCGTGGCGGAGTCCGTCGCCGGTGCCCCGGACCCCAGGGAAGCGTCCTCCCGCCGGGGGCGGCGAGGGCCCCGCGGCGAGCGGGTCACGACGATGGAGTGACCGGCTTCCCGTCCTATCGGCAAGTACTATTTCGCAACAGGCATTGCGCAAACGTCGTTGCCGATGTCAGGGTGGGCGTATGCCGAACCAGAACGTCCGACAGGTGACCGACTCCCGGGTCCTCGCCGCGCTCGCCCACCCGCTCCGCCGTCGCCTGATGGACGTGCTCAAGGTGCACGGCTCGGCGACCGTCGGCCTGCTCGCCGAGCGGACCGGCCAGGCGCCGGCGAACGTCAGCCACCACCTCAAGGTGCTGGCCACCGCCGAACTCGTCACCGAGGCTCCCGAGCTGGCCCGGGATCGCCGGGAGCGGTGGTGGCGCCTGCAGAGCCGCGGCGTGCGTTGGTCCAACACCGACTTCGACGCCGACCCCGCCGCCCGGGCGGTCGCCGACGCCGCCACCTCGCTCAACCTGGACCGGCAGGTCGCCCTCGCCCGCGCCTGGCACGCCGCGACCGACGAGGCCCAGGCCGCCTGGGGCGACGGTCCCTTCTCCACCGACCGCTGGCTGCACCTCACCCCGGAGGAGCTGGCCGAGCTGGGACGCGAGGTGGTCGACCTGTTCGCCCGGTGGGCGGACCGGGAGGTGCCCGACGACGGGCGGCGGCGCGAGCCGGTGTTCCTGTTCGCGTACGGCATCCCGGCGCAGCCGTGAGCGCGCCGACGGCGCGCCGGGTGCCCGACCCGCCGGTACGCCCACGCGGCGGGCTGTTCCGGCACCGGGACTTCCGGCTGCTCTGGACCGGACAGACCGTGAGCAGCGTCGGCAGCAACGTGACCACGGTGGCGCTGCCGCTGGTCGCGCTGGCCGTGCTGGACGCAACCACCTTCCAGGTCGCCGTCCTCACCGCCGCGGCGTGGCTGCCCTGGCTGCTGGTCGGCCTGCCGGCCGGCGCCTGGGTCGACCGGCTGCGCCGCCGCCCGGTGATGATCGTCTGCGACCTGGTGTCGGCCGTGCTGTTCCTCAGCGTCCCGGTGGCCGCCGTCCTCGGGGTGCTCACCATCGGCCAGTTGCTGGCCGTGGCGCTCGGCGCGGGCCTGGCCCGGGTCTTCTTCGAGACCGCCGACCAGGCGTACCTACCGACCCTGCTCCGGCCGGAGGAGGTGCCGGAGGGCAACGCGAAGCTGCACGCCACGCAGACCGCGAGCTACGTCGTCGGTCCGGGGCTGGCCGGCCTGGTCGCCCAGCTCGCCGGGGCGGTCACCGCCCTGCTGCTCGACGCGCTGAGCTTCCTCGTCTCCGCCGCCTGCCTGTGGCGCATCCGCGCGGTCGAGCGCCGGACGCCCCGCCTCGACGGCCCGCCGTCGCTGCGCCGGGAGGTGGCGGCCGGGATCCGCTTCGTCGCCCGGGACCCGTACCTGCGGGTGATGACCGTCTTCGGGGCCGCCAGCAACATCGGGCTCACCGGGTACCAGGCCGTCCTGGTGGTCTTCCTGGTCCGCTCGGCGGGGCTGCCGCCCGGCCTGGTCGGGCTGCTGATCGGCCTGGCCAGCCTGGGCGGGATCGTCGGCGCGACGGTGGCCACGACCGTCGCCCGCCGGGTCGGCACCGCCCGCGCGATGTTGCTGGCCGCCCTGGGCACCGGGCCACCCGCCCTGCTCATCCCGCTCGCCGGGCCCGGGAGCGGGGTGCTCTGGCTGCTCCTCGGCGGAGTCGTGGTCAGCCTCGCCGTCGCCGTGGGCAACGTCGTCAAGGGCAGCTTCCGGCAGACCTACACCCCGCAGGCGCTGCTCGGTCGGGTGACGGTCAGCATGCAGCTGCTGAACTACGGGACGATCCCGCTGGCGGCCGTGCTCGCCGGGGCGCTGGGCGCCGCGTACGGGCCGGGCCGGGCGATCTGGGTGATGACCGGTTGGCTGGCGGTGACCCCGCTGATCCTGCTGGTCGGGCCGCTGCGGCGACGACGCGACCTGCCGGGCGCGCCGGAACCGGCCTGAGATGCGCTGCGGCGGCGGTCGGAACCCGACCGCCGCCACCGGCACGGAGCTACAGCGGACGGACGTTGTCCGCCTGCGGCCCCTTCTGCCCCTGGGTCACCTCGAACTCGACCTTCTGGCCCTCGTTGAGTTCCCGGTAACCACTGCTCGCGATGGCCGAGTAGTGGACGAACACGTCCGGGCCTCCGCCGTCCTGCTCGATGAAGCCGAAGCCCTTTTCCGAGTTGAACCACTTGACCGTGCCGGTTGCCATGCAATCTCTCCCTGTTCAAAGCGGGTGAGCACCGACCGTTCGGCCGATGATCGCCCTGTACCACCCCGACAGTAGCCTCCCGGAGCGCAATTCGCTGCCGGAAGTGCCGGCGCGCCCCAGGGAATCCGCGCGCGGAGCGGGAAAGCCACCCGGTCCGGGCCGACCCGGGGCATGCTTGCGCCGGTGAGGGATCGCACGGCGCTGGCCGAACTGGAACGGGAGATCACCGTGCCCGGCTCCGGTCTGGACCGGCTCCGGCTGATGGAGACCCCGTTCGTGCCCGAGGTGCGACTGCACCTGGCCGAGGACGCGATCGTCTGGTGGGCCCGGATGGAGGCGGCGGCGGGTCACCCGCTGCCGCCGCCGTACTGGGCCTCCGCCTGGGCCGGCGGGCAGGCCCTGGCCCGCCACCTGCTCGACCACCCCGAACTGGCCGCCGGCCGCCGGGTGCTCGACCTCGCCGCCGGGTCGGGGCTGGTGGCCATCGCCGCCGCGCTCGCCGGCGCCGACCAGGTGGTCGCCAACGACATCGACCCGTACGCCGTCGCGGCGGTCACCGTCAACGCGCGAGCCAACCGGGTGCTCGTCGCCGCCAGCGCCGACGACCTGCTCGACTCCACAGTGACCGCGGACCTGCTGGTGGCCGGGGACATCCTCTACGACGCCGCACTGGCCGAACGGGTGCTGCCGTTCCTGCAGCGGGCCGCCGCCGGCGGCGCCGAGGTGCTGGTCGGCGACCCCGACCGGGGGCACCTGCCCCTGGGGCGGCTGGAGGTGGTGGCCAGCTATCCGGTGCCCACCACCGAGCCGTCCGTGGACTCCCCGATGCGTCGGGTACAGGTGCTGCGCCCGGCCTGACCGCCGGCGGCGGGTCGGGGTCGACCCCGAGCCGGGATCAGGGGCCGGTGGGGGATCGGACCCGATGTGCGCGCGGCCGGGCGGCCATAGCGTACGGGCATGACTGATCTGCTGGCCCAGTTCGGTGAGCTGCCCACCGCCCTGCTGATGGGCACGCTCGGCATGGTCATGCTCGCCGACGCCGTACCGCTGCTCGGGGTGCTGGTGCCCGGCGACGCCGCGGTCCTCGCCGCGGTCGGCGCCGGTCGGCCGGCCACCGGGCTGGCGACCGTGGCGGCGGTGGTGGCCGGCTGCCTGGCCGGTTGGTCGCTCAGCTTCCTCGCCGGCCGGCGTTGGGGCGACCGGCTGCGGCGCAGCCGGGTGGGCGGCTGGATCGGCGAGTCGCGATGGGCGGCGGCCGAGGTGATCCTGCGCCGCGGCGGCGGCCGGATGGTGCTGGTCGCGCCGTTCCTGCCGGTGTTCAACGCGCTGCTGCCGCTGGCCGCGGGCGGGCTGCGGATGTCGTACCGGCGATTCGCGGCCTGCGCCGCGCTCGGCGCGACGGCCTGGGCGGGCCTCTACGTGCTCCTCGGCACCGCGGCCCGGGCGCTGACCGGGCTGCTGCCCGGGGCGCCGAACCCGACGGTGCTGACCATGGCGGTCGGCCTGCTGCTCGCCGGCCCGGTGCTGCTGGGCACCCGGCACCGGCTCCGCGCGCTGGCCGGGGTGGGCACGTCCGCCTGACCGGCCGCGCCGGCGACGGGGGCCGGCGGTGGCCGCGACGCGCGGCCACCGTCGGGGTCGGAGCGGCAGCCGGTGCGGGCGGTCTGGCCCGCACCGGCGGGGGACTCACCAGCCGCGGGCGCGCCACTGCGGCAGCGACGGGCGCTCCGTGCCGAGGATGCTGTCCCTGCCGTGGCCCGGGTAGAACCAGGTCTCGTCCGGCAGCCGGTCGAAGAGCTTGTGCTCGACGTCGTCGATGAGCTGCCCGAACCGCTCCGGGTCCTGGTCGGTGTTGCCGACCCCACCCGGGAAGAGGCTGTCGCCGGTGAACAGATGCGGGATGCCGGCCGGGTCGCGGTAGAGCAGGGCGACCGAGCCGGGGGTGTGCCCCTTGAGGTGGATGACCTCCAGCGCGCAGCCTCCGACCGCAACGGTGTCACCCTCGGCGAGCGACTCCGCGTCGATCGGCAGCCCGTCGGCGTCGTCGGCGTGCACCAGCGGGCGGGCGCCGGTCTTGGCGACCACCTCCTCCAGAGCCACCCAGTGGTCCATGTGCCGGTGCGTGGTGACCACCGCGGCCAGCCCGCCGTCGCCGACCAGTTCGAGCAGCCGGGGCGCCTCGTTGGCCGCGTCGATCAGCACCTGCTCGCCGGTGTCCTGACAGCGCAGCAGGTAGGCGTTGTTGTCCATCGGGCCCACCGACACCTTGGTGATGGTGAGCCCGCCGAGCTCACGTACGGCCGGCGCGCCGCCGGGCGTGACGTCTCCGCTGTAGGTCATGGGTCCGCTATATCCATTCCGGTGGAGTCGGCAGGGGACCGTCGGGGGTGACGGTGAGCACCTCGCCCGCGCTGCGGCCGATCAGCCAGGCGGCGAGTTCGGGCGCGGCGGCGGTGATCGTGGGCGCCCCCTCGGGATCGCCCACGACGAGTTCCTGGCGGAAGCCGTCGAAGCGCAGCACCATGGCCGGCGCGTCGGGCCGGTCGGCCAGCCCGGTGGCCACCTCGTGCAGCAGCCGCTGGCCGAACGCCTCCGGCCAGTCGACCGGCCGGTAGCCGGCGGCCAGGTCCACGTGGTGCACCTCGATCTCGCGGAGCCGGCCCCAGACCAGCATGGCCGCCGGCCACGGGCCACGCCGCGTCTCGACGGTCGCCGCCCACGCCTCGACCGGCATCGTGTCGACCGCCTCGACGAACCGGTCCGAGGTGCGCCGCAGGTCGTCCAGGAGGGCGGCGGGCGAACGATCGGCGCCGGCCTCGATGTCCGCGGTACGGGCGTCCGCGCTGGCGTACATCGGGATCCGCTCGCCGGTGCGGGCGGCGGTGAGCAGGTTGACGAAGCCGTCGGCGTTGCGGGCCAGGTGGGTCAGCACGTGCCCCCGGGTCCAGCCCGGCAGCAGGGAGGCGGCGGCGACGTCCGCGGCGTCGAAGGCTGCCACGGTACGCAGCAGCCGGGCCGTGGCGTCGTCCACCTCGCCGGTCAGCAGCAGCGGATCGGTGGTCACGCGTCGACCCTAGCGGTCCGGCGCGCCGGCGTCGCCGTGGAAATCGCTTTCGGCGCGTCGGCGCGCGCCCTACCGTCGGCCTCGAACGCGGCACCGGGACGTCGGAGGAGGTGGTGGTGATCATGCCGGTCGTAGCACGCGTGTTCCGCCAGTTGCCGCCTCGACACCGATGAGGATGCCATGACCATGGATCTGACCGCCCTCGGCTGGGACGCCGGCTGGGCGGCACACGTACGACGGGGCAGCGACCACCGTCCGGGCCGGGTGGCCCGGGTCGACCGGGGGGTCTGCACCGTGCTCTGCGCCGACGGCCCGGTCCGGGCCAGCCTCGGTGGCGGGGTGCTGGCCGCCGCCGCCCGCGACCTGGCCGCGCTGCCCTGCGCGGGCGACTGGGTGCTGGTCGGCACCTGGCCGGACCGGCGGCGGACCGTCGAGGCGGTGCTGCCCCGGCGCAGCGCGCTGGTCCGCCGGACCGCCGGCAAGGACGCCAGCGGGCAGGTGCTCGCCGCCAACCTCGACGCCGCCGCGGTCGTCGAGCCCGTGCACCCCGAGCCGGACGTCGGCCGGATCGAGCGGGCGCTCTCCCTGGTCCACGAGTCGGGAGCCCGGCCCCTGATCGTGCTGACCAAGGTCGACCTGGCCGCCGACCCGGCCGCGCTGGCCCGCCAGCTCGCCGCCGTCGCGCCGGGGGTGCCGGTGCTGCCGGTCAGCGCCGAACACGGCGTCGGGCTCGACCCGGTGCGGCCGTTCGTCGCCCCCGGGCGGACGCTCGGCCTGCTCGGACCCTCCGGGGCCGGCAAGTCGAGCCTGGTCAACGCCCTCGCCGGTGCCGTCGTCATGCCGACCCAGGCGATCCGCCGGGTCGACGGCAAGGGCCGGCACACCACCACCTGGCGGTCGCTGGTGCCGATCCCGCACGGGGGCGCGGTGGTGGACACCCCGGGCGTCCGGGCGGTGGGCCTGCTGGACGGATCGGCCGGTCTGGACCGGGCCTTCGCCGACATCGTCGAGCTGGCCGCCGGCTGCCGGTACGCCGACTGCGCGCACGACGGCGAGCCCGCCTGTGCCGTGCGGGAGGCGCTGGAGAACGGGGAGCTGCCGGCGCGGCGCTGGGAGAGCTGGCGCCGGCTGCAGCGGGAGGTGGCCTTCGAGAGCCGCCGCCGGGAGGTCCGGCTGGCCGCCGAACGTCGCGGCGGCTGGCGTGGCGGTCGACGGCGCACGGTGCGTCCGACGCCGCCCCCGTCGCCGGGCGGATACTGAGCCGCTGGCCGGTCACGCTGACCCACTCGCGGTCGGCGCGAACGGCCTGAGCTGGGGGAATGTGCGGGCGCGGAAAGTTGTCGTACCTCGGGGCTAAAGTTGCCGAGGCGTCTCTTCTGCGCCCGCAAACCGCTCAGACCCCGCTCGGAGCGGACAGATCCGCCCCACTTTCTTCTCCCGGGAGTACACGGACCGTGGCCGACCGACTGATCATCCGAGGCGCGCGCGAGCACAACCTGCGTGACGTCAGTCTCGACCTGCCCCGGGACGCCCTGATCGTGTTCACCGGGCTCTCCGGGTCGGGCAAGTCGAGCCTGGCCTTCGACACCATCTTCGCCGAGGGCCAGCGGCGCTACGTCGAGTCGCTGTCGTCGTACGCCCGGCAGTTCCTCGGCCAGATGGACAAGCCCGACGTCGACTTCATCGAGGGCCTCAGCCCCGCGGTCTCCATCGACCAGAAGTCCACCTCGCGCAACCCGCGCTCCACCGTCGGCACCATCACCGAGGTCTACGACTACCTGCGGCTGCTCTTCGCCCGCATCGGCGAGCCGCACTGCCCGGTCTGCGGCGAGCGGATCTCCAAGCAGAGTCCGCAGCAGATCGTCGACCGCGTCCTGGCGATGGACGAGGGCACCCGGTTCATGGTGCTCGCGCCGGTCGTCCGCGGCCGCAAGGGCGAGTACGTCGACCTCTTCGCCGAGCTCCAGGCAAAGGGCTACGCCCGGGCCCGGGTCGACGGCGTGGTGCACCCGCTGACCGAGCCGCCGAAGCTCAAGAAGCAGGAGAAGCACACCATCGAGGTGGTGATCGACCGGCTCAGCGTCAAGGCGAGCTCGAAGCAGCGGCTGACCGACTCGGTGGAGGCGGCGCTCGGCCTCTCCGGCGGCCTGGTCCTGCTCGACTTCGTCGACCTGCCCGAGGACGACCCGGATCGCGAGCGCCGCTACTCCGAGCATCTGGCCTGCCCCAACGACCACCCCCTCGCGATCGAGGACCTGGAGCCGCGGGTCTTCTCCTTCAACGCGCCGTACGGCGCCTGCCCCGAGTGCACGGGCCTGGGCACCAAGAAGGAGGTCGACCCGGAGCTGGTCGTCCCCGACCCGGAGCGCAGCCTGCGCGAGGGCGCCATCCAGCCCTGGGCGACCGGGCACAACCTGGAATACTTCCTCCGTCTGCTGGAGGCGCTCGGCGAGGCCGAGCACTTCGACATCGACACGCCCTGGCGGGCGCTGCCGTCGCGGGCGCAGAAGACGATCCTGCACGGCTCCGACGACCAGGTGCACGTGCGCTACCGCAACAAGTACGGCCGCGAGCGCTCCTACTACACCGGCTTCGAGGGCGTGGTGCAGTGGATCGAGCGCCGGCACACCGACACCGAGTCGGAGTGGTCGCGGGACAAGTACGAGGGCTACATGCGGGACGTGCCCTGCGCGGCCTGCGGCGGCACCCGGCTCAAGCCCGAGGTGCTCGCGGTCACCCTGGCCGGCCGGAGCATCGCCGAGGTCTGCAATCTCTCCGTGGGGGAGGCGGCTGAGCTGCTCGCCGGCATCGAGCTGACCGACCGGCAGAAGATGATCGCCGAGCGGGTGCTCAAGGAGATCAACGCCCGGCTGAAGTTCCTGCTCGACGTCGGCCTGGACTACCTCTCGCTGGACCGCGCGGCCGGCACCCTCTCCGGCGGCGAGGCGCAGCGCATCCGGCTCGCCACCCAGATCGGCTCCGGTCTGGTCGGCGTGCTCTACGTGCTGGACGAGCCGTCGATCGGCCTGCACCAGCGGGACAACCACCGGCTGATCGAGACCTTGATCCGGCTGCGCGGGCTGGGCAACACGCTGATCGTGGTCGAGCACGACGAGGACACCATCCGGGTCGCCGACTGGATCGTCGACATCGGCCCGGGCGCCGGCGAGCACGGCGGCAAGATCGTGCACAGCGGCTCGGTGCCGGCCCTGCTGGAAAACCCGGAGTCGATCACCGGGGCGTACCTGTCGGGGCGCAAGTCGATCCCGACGCCGCGGCAGCGGCGTCCGCAGACCCCCGGCCGGGAGCTGGTGGTGCAGGGGGCGCGGGAGCACAACCTGCGCAACCTCACCGTGTCGTTTCCGCTCGGCCAGCTGATCGCGGTCACCGGGGTCAGCGGCTCCGGCAAGTCGACGCTGGTCAACGACATCCTGTACGCGGTGCTGGCCAACCAGATCAACGGCGCCCGGCTGGTCCCCGGCCGGCACACCCGGGTCACCGGCCTGGAGCACGTGGACAAGGTCGTCGGCGTCGACCAGTCGCCGATCGGCCGGACGCCCCGGTCGAACCCCGCCACCTACACCGGGGTCTGGGACCACGTCCGGAAGCTCTTCGCCGAGACCACCGAGGCCAAGGTCCGGGGGTATGGCCCGGGCCGGTTCTCGTTCAACGTCAAGGGCGGCCGCTGCGAGGCCTGCTCCGGCGACGGCACCATCAAGATCGAGATGAACTTCCTCCCGGACGTCTACGTCCCCTGCGAGGTCTGCAAGGGCGCCCGGTACAACCGGGAGACTCTGGAGGTGCACTACAAGGGGAAGACCGTCTCGGACGTGCTGGAGATGCCGATCGAGGAGGCGGCGGAGTTCTTCTCCGCCATCCCGGCCATTCACCGGCACCTCAGGACGCTGGTCGACGTGGGCCTCGGCTACGTCCGCCTCGGCCAGCCCGCGCCCACGCTGTCCGGCGGTGAGGCGCAGCGGGTCAAGCTCGCCTCCGAGCTGCAGAAGCGCTCCACCGGTCGGACGGTCTACGTGCTCGACGAGCCGACCACCGGCCTGCACTTCGAGGACATCCGTAAGCTGCTGATGGTGCTCGAGGGCCTGGTCGACAAGGGCAACACGGTGATCACCATCGAGCACAACCTCGACGTGATCAAGACCGCCGACTGGCTCATCGACATGGGCCCGGAGGGCGGCCACCGGGGCGGCACGGTGCTGGCCACCGGCACCCCCGAGGAGGTCGCCGAGGTGACCGAGAGCCACACCGGCCAGTTCCTGCGCCACGTGCTCAAGCTCGACGGCGAGGCCAAGGGCGCCACGGCGGCCACCAACCGGGCGGCGAAGGCCAACGGCACCAGGTCCCGGAGTTCGAAGAAGGTGCCGGCCGGCGCGCGCTGACATCCGCGCGGCCGCGTACCCGGTTGGGTTGCCGGCCCCGGGCGCGGCCGGAATAGCCGTAAAGCGGGTGAAATTTCTGGCAGGGTGATCCGTGGCAGGAACGTGACCGCGGATCATGACGGGCGCGGCGGCAGAGAGGGGAAGTCATGAGTGACGATCAGGTGCTCACCGAGCCGGGTAACCAGACCCGTCGGGCACTGCTCGCCGGTGCGGGCGCGGTCGGCGCGGCGGCGGTACTGGCCGCCTGCGGCAGCGACGACTCCGGCCAGGCCGCCGCCGGCCCCACGTCCCCCGCTGGGAGTGGCCAGCCCCTGGCAAAGACCAGCGAAATCCCGGTCGGTGGCGGCAAGATATTCGCCGACCGGGATGTCGTGGTCACGCAGCCGAAGCCCGGTGAATTCAAGGCCTTCAGCGCGATCTGCACCCACCAGGGCTGCAAGGTCACAAGCATCGAGGGCGGCACCATCAACTGCCCCTGTCATGCCAGCAAGTTCTCCATCGCCGACGGCTCGGTCAAGGCGCCCCCGGCCAAGAAGCCTCTCCCGGCCAAGGAGATCAAGGTCACCGGCGACCAGATCTCCCTGTCCTGATTCCGGACGGCACGGACGGGCGGACCCGGCGGCGGCCGGGTCCGCCCGCTCCGATATCCATTCGGTGACGCAACCGTATGAACCGTGCGGCGCGGTGATCCGTGTTCAGCAGTGTGGCCGCGGATCATGACGGGCGGCGACAGCCGAGAGAGAGGCCGGGAGATGAGTGACGATCAGGTGCTGACCGGGCCGGGTACCCAGACGCGCCGGGCGCTGCTCGCGGGCGTCGGCGCGGTCGGGGCGTCGGTCGTGCTGGCCGGCTGCGGCAGCGACGCGGGCGAGACCGGCGGCGGTGCGGCCCCGAGCAGCGGTGGCCCGAGCGTGAGCAGCGCCGGCGACGCCGAGGGTGGCAACCGGGACACCACCGGCCCCCTGGCGCGCACCACGGACATCCCGGTCGGCGGCGGCGCGGTCTTCGCCAGCAAGGGCGTGGTGATCACCCAGCCCAACCCGGGGGAGTTCAAGGGCTTCAACCCGATCTGCACCCACCAGGGCTGCCCGGTGTCGAACGTCGACGGCGGCACCATCAACTGCACCTGCCACGGCAGCAGGTTCTCGATCAGCGACGGCTCGGTGAAGCAGGGCCCCGCGACCCGCCCCTTGGCCGCCAAGAACGTCAAGGTCGACGGCGACCAGATCTCCCTCGCCTGACCGCCCCGGCGCCCCCGCCCGCCAGGTGTGGCGGCGGGGGCGGGGTGTCGGGGGTGCGGACTAGGCTTGTTCGCGTGGCTGACCCCTCGACCTACCGTCCCGCGCCCGGCACCATCCCGGAGTCGCCAGGGGTCTACCGCTTCCGCGACGGCACCGGCCGGGTCATCTACGTCGGCAAGGCGAAGAACCTGCGCAGCCGGCTCAACTCCTACTTCGCCGACCTGTGGGGCCTGCACCAGCGCACCCAGCAGATGGTCACCACGGCCGAGTCGGTCGACTGGGTCACCGTCGGCACCGAAGTCGAGGCGCTCCAGCTCGAATACACCTGGATCAAGCAGTACGACCCCCGGTTCAACGTCCGCTACCGCGACGACAAGTCGTACCCCTACCTGGCCGTCACCCTCGACGAGGAGTACCCGCGGCTCCAGGTGATGCGGGGCGCCAAGCGCAAGGGGGTGCGCTACTTCGGGCCGTACTCGCACGCCTGGGCGATCCGCGAGACGCTCGACCTGCTGCTCCGGGTCTTTCCGGCGCGGACCTGCTCGTCGGGGGTGTTCAAGCGGGCCGGACAGGTGGGTCGTCCCTGCCTGCTCGGCTACATCGGCAAATGCTCCGCGCCGTGCGTCGGCAGCGTCTCCGCCGAGCAGCACCGCGACATCGTCAACGGGTTCTGCGACTTCATGGCCGGCCGCACCGACACCATGGTCCGCCGGCTCGAGCGCGAGATGACCGAGGCCAGCGAGCAGTTGGAGTTCGAGCGGGCCGCCCGGCTCCGCGACGACGTCGCCGCCCTGCGGCGGGCGATGGAGAAGCAGACCGTGGTGCTCGGCGACGGTACCGACGCCGACGTGGTGGCCTTCGCCGACGATCCCCTCGAAGCCGCCGTCCAGGTGTTCCACGTCCGCGACGGCCGGGTCCGCGGCCAGCGCGGCTGGGTGGTGGAGAAGACCGAAGAACTGAGCACCGGCGACCTGGTGCACCACTTCTGCACCCAGGTCTACGGCGGGGAGCAGGGCGAGGCCGACGTGCCCCGCGAGCTGCTCGTGCCCGAGCTGCCCGCCGACGCCGACGCGCTGGCCGAGTGGCTCACCAGCCACCGGGGCAGCCGGGTGTCGCTGCGGGTGCCGCAGCGTGGCGACAAGAAGTCGCTGCTGGAGACCGTGGAGCGCAACGCCAAGGACGCCCTCGCCCGGCACAAGCTCAAGCGGGCCGGTGACCTGACCACCCGCAGTAAGGCCCTCGACGAGATCAGCGACGCGCTCGGCATGCGGACGTCGCCGCTGCGCATCGAGTGCTTCGACGTCTCGCAGATCCAGGGCACCGACGTGGTGGCCAGCATGGTCGTCTTCGAGGACGGGCTGCCCCGCAAGAGCGAATACCGCCGGTTCATCGTCCGGGGCGCCACCGACGACCTCTCGGCCATGTCCGAGGTGCTGCGCCGGCGCTTCGCCCGCTACCTGGACGCCCGCGCCGAGACCGGGGAGATCGGCGAGGAGACCGCCGGCGACCCGGACCGGCCCGGCATCGACCCGACCACCGGGCGGCCGCGCAAGTTCGCGTACCCGCCTCAGTTGGTGGTGGTCGACGGCGGCGCGCCGCAGGTCGGCGCCGCGGCGCAGGCCCTCGCCGAGCTGGGCATCGACGACGTGGCGCTGTGCGGGCTGGCCAAGCGGCTGGAGGAGGTCTGGCTGCCGGACGACGAGTTCCCGGTCATCCTGCCGCGCACCTCCGAGGGGCTCTACCTGCTGCAACGGGTCCGCGACGAGGCGCACCGCTTCGCCATCACCTTCCACCGCCAGCGGCGCTCCAAGCGGATGACCGAGTCGGCGCTGGACAACATCCCCGGTCTGGGCGACGTACGCCGCAAGGCGCTGCTGCGGCACTTCGGCTCCCTCAAGCGGCTCTCCGTCGCCACCGTCGAGGAGATCACCGAGGTGCCCGGGGTGGGGAAGCGGACCGCCGAGGCGATCCTGGCCGCCCTGGACGAGGGCACCAAGTCGCCGCAGAGCTAGTCACCGGTTCCCTGGGAAGGTGGGGCCATGTCGCCTTCCTGCTTTGTCAGAGGCTTTTGACCAGGCCTCTTCGACTCGGCCGCTCCGACCGGCGACCATTCCTCGGCACCGCTTTGCTCTGCTTCAACGGACGCAACGGTTACCGGCCGTGCCTGTTGCCTGTGGGGAAGCAGAGCAAAGGGAGCGGTCGGATGATTGGCGGGCCGAACGAGGGTCACCGTCCGTAACTCGATGGGGGCGGTGCGCCGGGAGGCGGCACTCTGCCCGAAAATGCGCGGATCTTGACGCTGGGCGGGTCGGGGCGTGTGTGGCTGGATGTCCGGATCGGCGCGCCCTCCGGTGCGCGGGGTGTCCGGTTTACGGCCCGGTGTGCCGTGGGCGGGGCCACCCCGGCGGTGGAATGGCGGGCGGGGCCGGGTCGTTGAACATGGCATACCACCGAGGAACCCCCGCCCCCGGTGCTGGCCCCGGCGCCGAGCCGGGAACACCCGGCCCGCCGGGACGGTTACATCCTCCGGACCCGAGCAGGCCCCCGGCCGCCGGGCAGATCCCCCTCAAGACTTTCCCCCCGTTTTTGCGCGCACCACCGCACCCCCGTGCGGGACCCCCGAGCAGAGGAGCACGCCATCATGCGTACCGATCTGATCCGTAAGACCGCTCTGACCGCTGCCGGCCTCGCCGCCACCGCCGCCGGCATCGCCGGCCCGGCCATCGCCGCCCACGCCGCCCCCGCCGAGAAGGCCACGGCGCAGGTGCACACCGACCGCAAGCAGACCGACCGCAAGCACAGCGAGCGGGAACTCAACGTCCGCTACGCCGCGCAGCCGAACTTCTACTACTGCGGCCCCGCCGCCACCCGCAACGCCCTGTCCGTGCAGGGCAAGGACATCAACGTCGACGCCATGGCCAAGGAAATGGGCACCACCGAGGCCGGCACCAACAGCGTCAACGACATCACCCCGGTCCTGAACAAGGAAACCGGTAAGGACGTCTACCACAGCGTCGAAATCCGCGACGCCAAGGCCGACGACAAGCAGACCGACAAGCTGCGCACCGACATCGTCGCCACCGTCGACGACGGCCGGGCCGTGGTCGCCAACATCGCCGGCACCGCCGTCGACACCGACGGCACCGTCCACTCCTTCGAAGGCGGGCACTACATCAGCGTCGTGGGCTACCGCGACGGCGGCCACACCGTCACCATCGCCGACTCGGCCGACCCGAACATGGCCTCCTACCGCATCAGCGTCGACAACCTCGCCGACTGGATCGCCACCCGCGGCTACACCGCCTCCTGACCCACCGCACCAACCACGAAAGGGCCGACCCCACCCGGGGTCGGCCCTTTCGCCGTCTTCCACGGTCCGGATGCCCGCGGCGATCAGGACGTGGGTGCACGGGCGGAACCAACGCCGCCAGACCGGGTCGGTCAGGCGGGTGCGTCGCCCTCGGCGAGCACGGCGAGGAGCTGGTCACCGTACTTGGCCAGCTTGTTCTCGCCGACGCCGTTGACCCGGGACAGCTCGGCCAGCGAGGCCGGCGCGTCGGTGGCGATCTGCCGCAGGGTGGCGTCGTGGAAGATGACGTACGCGGGCACGCCCTGCTCCTTCGCGGTCGCCGCCCGCCAGGCGCGCAGCCGCTCGAAGACCGAGGTCGCGACCGGGTCCAGCTCGGCCATCACGGTGGCCGCGCCACGCGGTTTCGCCGACCGGCTGGCCGCGGGCTTCTCCGGCTCGCGGCGCATGGTCACGGTGCGCCGCCGGCCCAGCACCTCGGCGCTCGCCTCGGTCAGCGCCAGCGTGCCGTAGTCGCCCTCGACGGCGAGCAGGCCCTCGGCGAGCAGCTGCCGGACCACGCCGCGCCACTCGGCCTCGCGCAGCTCGGTGCCGATGCCGAAGACGGTCAGCGAGTCGTGACCGTACTGCGTGATCTTGTCGGTCCGCTTGCCGAGCAGGATGTCGACGCAGTGCCCGGCGCCGAACCGCTGGTTGCGTTCCCGGTCCAGCCGGAAGACGGTGGAGAGCAGCTTCTGCGCGGCGACCGTGCCGTCCCACGACTCCGGCGGGTTGAGGCAGGTGTCGCAGTTGCCGCAGGCCGGCGTCGCAGACTCGCCGAAGTACTCGAGGAGCTGGACCCGGCGGCAGCGGACCGTCTCGCAGAGCGCGAGCATCGCGTCCAGGTGGGCGGCGAGGTTGCGGCGGTGCGCGAGGTCACCTTCCGACGTCTCGATCATCTTCCGCTGCTGCACCACGTCCTGCAGCCCGTACGCCAGCCAGGCCGTGGACGGCAGGCCGTCCCGGCCCGCGCGGCCGGTCTCCTGGTAGTAGCCCTCGACGGACTTCGGCAGGTCCAGGTGGGCGACGAAGCGGACGTCCGGCTTGTCGATGCCCATCCCGAAGGCGATCGTGGCCACCATGACCAGGCCGTCCTCGCGCAGGAAGCGCTGCTGGTTGGCGGCACGGGTCGCCGCGTCCAGGCCGGCGTGGTACGGCAGCGCGGGGATGCCGTTCTGCACCAGGAACTCGGCCGTCTTCTCCACCGAGGCGCGGGAGAGGCAGTAGACGATGCCGGCGTCGGCCGGGTGCTCGTCGCGGAGCAGGCTCAGCAGCTGCTTGCGCGGTTCCCGCTTCGGCACGATCCGGTACTGGATGTTGGGGCGGTCGAAGCTGGCCACGAAGTGCCGGGCGTCGGTGAGCCTGAGCCGGGTGGCGATCTCGGCCCGGGTGGCGCTGGTCGCGGTGGCGGTCAGGGCGATCCGCGGCACCCCCGGCCACCGCTCGTGCAGCATCGAGAGGTTGAGGTAGTCGGGGCGGAAGTCGTGCCCCCACTGCGACACGCAGTGCGCCTCGTCGATCGCGAAGAGCGCGATGGTGCCGCGTTCCAGCAGTTGGAGGGTGGATCGGACGGCCAGCCCCTCCGGCGCGAGGTAGAGCAGGTCCAGCTCGCCGGCGACGAAGGCCGCCTCGACCCGCCGCCGCTCGGCCAGATCCTGCGTCGAGTTGAGGAAGCCGGCCCGCACGCCGACCGCGGTGAGCGCGTCGACCTGGTCCTGCATGAGCGCGATCAGTGGGGAGACGACGACCGTGACGCCGTCGCGGACCAGCGCGGGGATCTGGTAGCAGAGCGACTTGCCGCCACCGGTCGGCATCAGCACCAGCGCGTCGCCGCCGGCCACCACGTGGTCGACGACCTCCTCCTGGAAGCCGCGGAAGGCGTCGTAGCCGAACACCCGCCGGAGCACCCGCAGCGCGTCCTCGGTCCGTAGATCGGTGGGGGAGACCATCCGCGCAGTCTAGGAGCGTCCCCCGACACCCCGCCGACGCCGAGCCGCGCCGGCCCGGGGGAGGACGCGCGGGCGGGCCCTGGCCGCCGCCGGATTCCGGGCCGGAACCGGACAAGCAGGTGTTCCGGTCGTCACCCCGTGGAATCCCAGGCGGGGTCCCAGCGGTTAGAGTCGCTGATTGACCACGCGCGGCCGACCGGCCGCGGCGCCACGGCTTGGGGGTAGTGGGTGAGCGAGGCGCGGACGACGGCGGACCTGGTGCCGGCGGGCACGGCGATGGGACCGGCGGTCGGGCAGCCGGCGCCGACCGAGGCGGACACCAGCCTGGTGGTGGTGACCGGCCTCTCCGGCGGTGGGCGGAGCACAGTGGCCCGGGCGCTGGAGAACGTCGGCTACTACGTGGTCGACAACCTGCCCCAGGCGTTGATGTTGGACATGGCGGAGCTGGCGTTCAAGGCCGGCGGCGCCGCCCGGCGTACCGCGATGGTGCTGGATGTCCGCTCGCGCGCCTTCTCCACGGACCTGGCCGGGGCGATCCGGGAGCTCAAGGACCGCGGCTTCTCGCCGCGGGTGGTCTTCGTCGACGCCGACGACGAGGTGTTGATCCGCCGGTTCGAGAGTGTCCGGCGCTCGCACCCGTTGCAGGGTGAGGGGCGGCTGGCCGACGGCATCGCCGTCGAGCGCGACCTGCTGGAGGAGGCCCGCGACCAGGCCGACGTGATCATCGATACCAGCCACCTCAATGTCAACCAGCTCCGGCGGCGGGTCGAGGAGCTCTTCGGCGGCGAGGACGCCCGCCGCCTGCGGATCACCGTCCTCTCCTTCGGCTTCAAGTACGGGCTGCCGCCCGACGCCGACTTCGTGATGGACGCCCGGTTCCTGCCCAACCCGTACTGGGTGCCGGAGTTGCGGGAGCACACCGGGCGGGAGGAGGCGGTCAGCTCGTACGTGCTGGGCCAGGAGGGGGCGGACGCCTTCGTGGCCGGGTACGCCGACCTGGTCAACGCCACCACCGCCGGGTTCGAACGCGAGGGCAAGCGCTACCTCACCGTCGCCGTGGGGTGCACCGGCGGCAAGCACCGCAGCGTCGCCATCGCCGAGGAGTTGGCCGCCCGGCTGCGCCAGTCCGGCATCGCCGCCAACGCCCAGCACCGGGACCTGGGGCGGGAATGACCGGCCGGAAGGTGGTCGCCTTCGGCGGCGGGCACGGCCTGTCGGCGTCCCTGCGGGCGCTGCGGCACTGCGTACCGGAGCTGGACCTGGACATCACCGCGGTGGTCACGGTCGGCGACGACGGCGGCTCCAGCGGCCGGCTGCGCGCCGAGCGCGGCGGCCTGCCCCCGGGTGACCTGCGGCAGGCCCTCGTCGCGCTGGCCGGCGACCACCCGGCCACCCGGCGCAGCGCCGGGCTCTTCCAGCACCGTTTCGCCGCCGCGGACCCCGGCCGGGGGGCCGGCGCGGACGCCGCCGCGACCGTCGCGGAGAACGCCGGGGGAATGCTTGGCACCCCCGACGCGCTGGCCGGGCACGCGGTCGGCAACCTGGTCCTCTGCGGCCTGATGGAGCTGCTCGGCGACCCGGTCGCCGCGCTCGACCACGCCGGCGCCATGCTCGGCGCGGTCGGCCGGGTGCTGCCGATGTCCTGCCAGCCGGTCGGCATCGAGGCCCGGGTGCGCGGCGCCGACGCCGACCACCCCGACGAGGTACGCACCGTGCGCGGCCAGCACCAGGTCGCGGTCACCGGCGGCCGGGTCGACTCGCTCCGGCTCACCCCGGTGGCGCCGGCCGCCTGCGCGGAGGCGGTGGCCGCGGTCTCCGAGGCCGACTGGCTGATCTTCGGGCCGGGCAGCTGGTACACCAGCGTGCTGCCGCACCTGCTGGTGCCGGGACTGGCCCACGCGATCGTCTCGAGCCCGGCCCGGCGGCTGGTCACCCTCAACCTGGTGGCCGAGAAGGAGACCCTCGGCCTCTCCCTGGCCGACCATCTGGCCACCCTGCACCGCTATTTGTCCGAGTTGAAGGTGGACGTGGTGCTGGCCGACTCCAAGGCGGTGGGTGACCCCGAATCGGTCGAACGTGCGGCAGAATCGCTGGGTGCCCGGCTGCTGCTCGCTCCCATCGCCGTCACCGACGGCACGCCCCGCCATGATCCGGCCGCCCTGGGCGCCGCGCTGGTGCCTGTCCTGGGCGCCGATCGTTAAGCACGTACGTAATCACCGGCGACACGCCGGTACCGGTCCGTGGAGGGGCGCACTATGGCGATGACGGCTGCGGTCAAGGACGAGCTGAGTCGGGTCGACGTGCCCAAGCCCTGCTGCCGGCGGGCGGAGATGGCGGCCCTGCTGCGCTTCGCCGGCGGGCTGCACATCGTGTCGGGTCGCGTGGTGGTGGAGGCCGAGCTGGACACCGGCGCGGTGGCCCGGCGGCTCCGGCGGGAGATCGCCGAGGTCTACGGGTACCCGAGCGAGATCCACGTGCTCGCCTCCGGCGGGCTGCGCAAGGGCAGCCACTTCATCGTCCGGGTGGTGAAGGACGGCGAGGCCCTGGCCCGGCAGACCGGGCTGCTGGACGTGCGCGGTCGTCCGGTGCGCGGCCTGCCGCCGCACGTGGTCGCCGCGAACGCCTGCTGCGCGGTCTCCGCCTGGCGGGGCGCGTTCATGGCGCACGGGTCGCTGACCGAGCCGGGCCGCTCCAGCGCCCTGGAGATCACCTGTCCCGGACCGGAGTCGGCCCTCGCGCTGGTCGGCGCCGCCCGCCGGATCGGCATCGTGGCGAAGAACCGCGAGGTGCGCCAGGTGGACCGGGTGGTGGTCAAGGACGGCGACGCGATCGCCGCGCTGCTCACCCGGATCGGCGCGCACTCCAGCGTGCTGGCCTGGGAGGAGCGGCGGGTTCGCCGGGAGGTCCGGGCGACCGCGAACCGGCTGGCCAACTTCGACGACGCCAACCTGCGCCGGTCCGCCCGCGCCGCGGTGGCCGCGGCCGCCCGGGTGACCCGCGCGTTGGAGATCCTCGCCGATGACGCGCCGAACCACCTGACCTCTGCCGGTCGGCTCCGCCTGGAGCACCGGCAGGCCTCGCTGGAGGAGCTGGGCGCGCTGGCCGAGCCGCCGCTGACCAAGGACGCCATCGCCGGGCGGATCCGCCGGTTGCTGGCGCTGGCCGACAAGCGGGCCCGCGACCTGGGCATCCCGGATACGGAAGCGGCCGTCACGCCCGACATGCTCGTGGTCTGATAGGACGGTGGGGCGGCACGGTGCGAGCGGGATCACCACCCGCCGCAGCGCGACACCGCACGCTCGGATAAGGTCGCTGCGTACGGCAAGGGGGCCGGCACAGGCATCCCTCGCCGTGCTCACCGCCTCCGGCGGTCAGGTCCTTGAGGACCGCGGCGGGGTGGCCGAGATGAACCGTCAACGGCCGGCTCCACCGGTCGGCGAACACACCTCCGCCGGCCCGGGTCTGACGCCGGCGGACCAGAACGCGAGGAGATGGGACCTGTGACCATCCGGGTTGGCATCAACGGCTTCGGCCGGATCGGCCGTAACTTCTTCCGGGCAGTGCTGGCGTCCGGCGCTGACATCGAGATCGTCGCGGTCAACGACCTGACCGACAACGCGACGCTCGCCCACCTTGTCAAGTACGACAGCATCCTGGGTCGCCTCCCGCACGAGGTGAAGGCCACCGCCGACGAGATCACCGTGGGCGGCAAGACCATCAAGGTGTACGAGGAGAAGGACCCGGCGAAGCTGCCGTGGGGCGAGGTCGGCGTGGACGTGGTCATCGAGTCCACCGGCTTCTTCACCGACGCCACCAAGGCGAAGGCGCACGTCGACGGCGGGGCCAAGAAGGTCATCATCTCCGCCCCGGCGAAGAACGAGGACGTCACGATCGTCATGGGTGTCAACCACGACCAGTACGACCCGGCCAAGCACACGATCATCTCGAACGCCTCCTGCACCACCAACTGCCTTGCTCCGATGGCGAAGGTGCTGCAGGACACGTTCGGCATCCAGCAGGGTCTGATGACCACGATCCACGCGTACACCCAGGACCAGAACCTGCAGGACGCGCCGCACAAGGACCTGCGCCGCGCCCGGGCCGCCGCGCTGAACATCGTGCCGACGTCGACCGGCGCCGCCAAGGCGATCGGCCTGGTGCTGCCGGAGCTGAAGGGCAAGCTGGACGGCTACGCGCTGCGGGTGCCGATCCCGACCGGCTCCGCCACCGACCTCACGGTGAACGTCAACCGGGAGACCACGGTGGACGAGGTCAACGCCGCGATGAAGGCCGCCGCCGACGGCCCGCTCAAGGGCCTCCTGGTCTACAACGAGGACCCGATCGTCTCCGCGGACATCGTCACCGACCCGGCGTCGTGCATCTTCGACGCGCCGCTGACCAAGGTCGTCGGCAACCAGGTCAAGGTCGTCGGCTGGTACGACAACGAGTGGGGCTACTCCAACCGCCTGGTCGACCTGGTCAAGCTGGTGGGTTCGTCGCTGTGAGCATCCGCAACCTCGACGACCTGCTCGCCGAGGGGGTGTCGGGTCGGCGCCTGCTGGTGCGCGCCGACCTGAACGTCCCCCTCGACAAGCAGACCGGTGAGATCACCGACGACGGCCGGATCCGGGCCGTCCTGCCGACGCTGGGCGCGTTGGTGCAGGGGGGCGCGAAGGTCGTCGTCTGCTCTCACCTGGGCCGCCCGAAGGGCGCGCCGGACCCGCAGTTCAGCCTCCGCCCGGTCGCCGGTCGGCTCGGCGAGCTGCTCGGCGCGCCGGTGCACTTCGCCTCCGACACCGTCGGCGACTCCGCCCGGTCCACGGTGGAGGGCCTGGCCGACGGCCAGGTCGCGGTGCTGGAGAACCTGCGCTTCAACAAGGGCGAGACCAGCAAGGACGACGCCGAGCGGGGCGCCTTCGCCGACCAGCTCGCGGCCTTCGGCGACGCGTACGTGGACGACGCCTTCGGCGCCGTGCACCGCAAGCACGCCAGCGTCTTCGACGTGCCGGCGCGGCTGCCGCACGTGGCCGGCCGGCTGGTGCTGCGCGAGGTCGAGGTCCTCTCCCGACTGACCGGCGAGCCGGACCGCCCGTACGTGGTGGTGCTCGGCGGCTCGAAGGTCTCCGACAAGCTGGCGGTGATCGAGGCGCTGCTGCCGAAGGTCGACCGGCTGCTCATCGGCGGCGGGATGTGCTTCACCTTCCTCAAGGCCCAGGGCCACGAGGTGGGCACCTCGCTGCTGGAGGAGGAGATGGTGGAGACCTGCGGCAACCTCCTCGAGCGCTCCGAGGGCAAGATTATGCTCCCGGTCGACGTGGTGGCCGCGACCGCCTTCTCCCCCGACGCCGACCACGACGTCTTCCGTGCCGACGGCATCCCGAGCCACCGGGTCGGGCTGGACATCGGCCCGGAGACGGTCGCCGGCTTCGCCGCCGCCCTGAAGACCTCCGCGTGTGGAGATCCGGGGAACGCGCGGACGATCTTCTGGAACGGCCCGATGGGCGTGTTCGAGATGCCGCCTTTCGCCGCGGGCACCCGGGGCGTCGCCGAGGCGATCGCCGACTCCGACGCGTTCAGCGTGGTCGGCGGCGGTGACTCGGCGGCCGCGATCCGGGTCCTCGGCCTCGACGAGAAGGCGTTCAGCCACATCTCCACCGGTGGCGGCGCCTCCCTGGAGTTCCTCGAGGGCAAGACCCTCCCCGGCATCGCGGCACTGGAGGACTGATGGCGGGCGTCACCCGCCGGCCGCTGATGGCCGGCAACTGGAAGATGAACTTGAACCACCTCGAGGCCAACCTGCTGGTGCAGAAGCTGGCCGCGAGCCTGACCGAGAAGCAGCTCACCGACGTGGAGACGGTGGTCCTGCCGCCCTTCACCGACCTGCGTACCGTGCAGACCGCGGTGGACGGCGACAAGCTGCTGATCGGCTACGGCGCGCAGGACCTGTCGCCGTACCAGTCCGGGGCGTACACCGGGGACGTGTCCGGGCCGATGCTGGCGAAGCTGGGCTGCACGTACGTGGTGGTCGGGCACTCCGAGCGGCGGGCCTACCACTACGAGGACGATGCGGTCGTCAACGCGAAGGTGGCGGCGGCGCTGGCCAACGGGCTCACCCCGATCCTCTGCATCGGCGAGGGCCTGGAGATCCGGGAGCAGCTCAAGCACGTGCCGCACTGCTGCGACCAGCTCGACGGCGCGCTGAAGGGGCTGACCCCGGAGCAGGTCACCAGGGTCGTCGTCGCGTACGAGCCGGTCTGGGCGATCGGCACGGGCAAGACGGCCACCCCGGAGGACGCCCAGGAGGTCTGCGGCGAGGTCCGCAAGCGCCTGGGGCAGACCTTCGACGAGGGCACCGCGCAGCAGGTCCGTATCCTCTACGGCGGGTCGGTCAAGGCGTCGAACATCGCCGCGATCATGGCCCAGCCGGACGTGGACGGGGCCCTGGTGGGCGGGGCGAGCCTGGACGCCGAGGAATTCGCGCAGATCTGCCGGTTCCCGGAGCACATCGCCCGCTGACGGCTCGCTATTCTTGACTCCGCCCGTCCGCCGGCCGGTGCCGCGTGCCCGACCTGCCCGGGCAGATGATCGCTACGAGAGGACTGACCCCAGCCATGCCGATCGCGTTCGCGTACACGTTGATCGTGTTGTTGATCATCACGAGCATCCTGCTCACCCTGCTGATCCTGCTGCACCGAGGTAAGGGCGGCGGGTTGTCGAGCATGTTCGGCGGCGGCGTCAGCTCCAGCCTGGCCGGCTCCTCGGTGGCCGAGAAGAACCTCGACCGCTACACCGTTCTGGTGGGGATCGTCTGGTTCGCGTCCATCGTCGGGATCGGCCTCTGGCTGCGGCTGCAGATGAGCAGCGGCGCCTGAGCGAGCCCGTCTGGTCGTACAATCTGCGCGCGGTCCGTCACGACGGGCCGCGCGCAGTTCTTTGTCCGCCGCACCGCGTCGCCGCCCGCCCGAGCGGCGGTTCCCGACGACGACAGGAGCGAGCAGCCGTGCCGAGTGGCAACGTCATCCGTGGCGCCCGGGTCGGGTCCACCCCCGAGCGGCCGACCGAGCGGGCCGCACCGGCCCCGCGCCGGGCGGTCGCCTACTGGTGCCGCAACAATCACCGCGTCGAGATCCTGATCGCCGCCGAGGCGGAGGCGCCGCCGCTCTGGGACTGCCCGCGCTGCGGCCAGCCGGCCGGGCGGGACGCGCAGAACCCGCCCGGTCGGGCCCGGACCGAGCCCTACAAGTCGCACCTGGCGTACGTGAAGGAGCGGCGCACCCCCGAGGAGGGCGAGGCGATCCTCGCCGAGGCCCTGGCCGCGCTGCGCCAGCGCCGCGGCGGGGCCTGACCCGCGCAAGCTCCGCTCCCGCCGGACCGGGGCGCACCGTCCGTCGTTCAGCGCAGGCTGCGCAGCCGGGGCGGCACCTCGGCCGCCGCGGCCCGGTCCAGCAACCAGAGGGTACGACTGACGCCGTGCACCCCGGCCGCGGGCAGCTGCACCGGCCCCGCCCCGGCCAGCGCCATACCCACCGCCCGGGACTTGTCGGCCCCGCTGGCGACCAGCCAGACCTCCTCGGCGGTGTTGATCGCCGGCAGAGTGAGCGTGGTCCGCACCGGCGGCGGCTTGGGGCTGCCCCGGACCGCGCTGACCGGCCGGTTGTCGTGGTGCACCGGGTGCTCCGGGAAGACCGAGGCCACGTGCCCGTCCTCCCCGACGCCGAGCATCAGCACGTCGAAGTGGGGGAGCGGGGCGTGCCCCGGCCGGGCCGCCCGGGCCAGTTCCTCGGCGTACCGGGCGGCGGCCGCCTCCGGGTCGTTGCCCGCCGGCCCGTCGGAGGGCGGCATCGGGTGGATCCGGGCCGGATCCAGCGGCACCACGTCCAGCAGCGCCGCCCGGGCCTGGGTCTCGTTGCGCTCCGGGTCGCCGGCCGGCAGGAACCGCTCGTCGCCCCACCAGACGTCGACCCGGGACCAGTCGACGGCGTCCCGGGCCGGCAGCGCCGCCACCGCCCGGTACACCGCCGCGGCGATCCGCCCGCCGGTCAGCACCACCGACGCCTGGCCCCGGTCCGCCTGCGCGTCCAGCAGCTTCACCACCAACCTGGCCGCCACCGCCTGCGCCAGCAGGTCGGCGTCGGCGTGTACGGCGACACTCGCCTCACTCATGTTGTGCCTTCGTTTCCCGACCGCGCCCGCGCGGTCCCTGTTCGTCGTGCCCGGGGGCCGGTCGGCCCGTCCGTCGCGCCCGTCCGCCGGCGGGGGACGGGCCGCGCCGGCCCGCCCCACGCCGCCGTGGTCAGGGGGTCGCGCTGGTGCCGGCGTGCGCGGTGACGCCGGCCTCGGCCCGCTGGGCCGTCGCCGGATCCTTCCAAACGTGCACCCGGTTGCCGGGGCGCTGGTCCAGCCCGGTGAGGCCGGCCGTGGCGCCGAGCGCCTCGGCGTACACCTGGTCGGCGTCGAGCCGGCGCAGCTCCTCGGCCAGCTCGTCGCCGAGCGGCCGGCGGACCAGCGGCAGGGTCCGGTCCTCCTGCCCGGTACGCCGGAAGATGGCGACGTTGTCCTCCCGGGTGAGCGTCAGCTCGTCGCCGTTGGCGCAGCGCAACTGCACCCCGCGCATCCGGGGATGCTCGGCGCTGTGCTCCCACACCGGGTCGATGCCGAGCCGGGCGGCCAGCCAGCCGCGCATCAGCGCCGCCGTCGGGTCCATCCCCGGCCCGATGACCGTCGCCTCGGTGACCCGGGCCTGGGTGGTGTCGAACGCCCCGGCGACCAGGGAGCGCCACAGGGTGATCCGGGTCCAGGCCAGGTCGGTGTCGCCGGGGGCGTAGTCCCGGGCCCGCTGCCGGATGGCCTCGATCGGGTCGGCGGCCTGCGCGGCGTCGGTGATCCGCCGGTCCGCGACCACGCCGAGGAAGTCGGTGGCGATCTCGGCCGGCGGCTCGCCGTGCCACCAGGTGACCACCGGCACGTCGGGCACCAGCAGTGGCATCACCACCGACTCGGCGTGCAGGGCGAGCCGGCCGTACATCCGGGTCACCACCGCCTCGCACGGGCCGAGCCGGCCGCCGACGACGATCTCCGCGTCCAGCCGGTTGCGGTCCCGCTCGACGTCCGAGCGGACCACCACCACGATCCGGCACGGGTGGGCGGCGGCGGCGATCGTCGCCGCCGCCTCCGCCTCGCGGACCCGCTTCTCGTCCACCACGACGATCAGGGTGAGCGCCATGCCGCTGGCCACCCCGCCGGCGCTGCGGCGCTCCGCCGCGAGCGCCTTGACCACCTCGTTGCCGGTGGTGTCCCACAGCCCGATCAATGGAGCCTCCTGGTTCCCTCGCTGTGCTCGCTCACGCCCGCCGCCAGGCCCGGCCATCGCGGGCCAGCATCTCGTCGGCCGCCCGGGGGCCCCACTCACCGGCCCGGTACGGCTCCGGCGTGGTACCCGCCCAGGCGTGCTCCAGCGGGTCCACCGCCTGCCAGCTCTGCTCCACCTCGGCGGCGTCCGGGAAGAGGGTCCGGTCGCCGATCAACACATCCAGCACCAACCGCTCGTACGCCTCGGGGCTCGACTCGGTGAACGCCTCGCCGTACTGGAAGTCCATCGCGATGTCGCGGACCTCCATGGTGGTGCCGGGGACCTTGGAGCCGAACTTGAGCACCACGCCCTCGTCCGGCTGGACCCGGATGACGAGCTGGTTGGGGCCGAGCGACTCCATGTCCGCCTGGTTGAACGGCAGGTGCGGCGCCTTCTTGAACATGATGGCCACCTCGGTGACCCGCCGGGGCAGCCGCTTGCCGGCCCGGATGTAGAAGGGCACCTCCGCCCAGCGGCGGTTCTGGATGCCGAGCTTGACGGCCACGTAGGTCTCCGTGGTGGAGTCCTCCGGTACGCCCTCCTCCTCCCGGTAGCCCACCGCGCGCTCGCCGCCGACCCAGCCGGGCAGGTACTGCCCGCGGACGGTGTCCCGGGCGACGTCCTTCGGCACAGTGATCGCCCTGAGCACCTTGAGCTTCTCGGTCCGGATCTCGTCGGCGTCGAAGCTCGTCGGCTCCTCCATCGCCACCAGGGCGAGGAGCTGGAGCAGGTGGTTCTGCAGCACGTCCCGGGCGGTGCCGACGGTGTCGTAGAAGCCGGCCCGGGTGCCGATGCCGACGTCCTCGGCCATGGTGATCTGCACCGAGTCGACGTACTTGGAGTTCCACAGCGGCTCGAACAGGTTGTTCGCGAACCGCAGGGCGAGGATGTTCTGGACCGTCTCCTTGCCCAGGTAATGGTCGATCCGGAAGACGTCCTGCCGGGTGAAGACATCGTCGACCAGGTCGTTGAGCGCCTTCGCCGACGGCAGGTCGTTGCCGAACGGCTTCTCCACCACCACCCGCCGCCAGCCGCCGGACTTGGCATTGTCCGCCATCCCGGTGCGGGCCAGCTGCTTGAGCACCATGGGGAAGGCCGCCGGGGGGATGGAGAAGTAGAAGGCGGCGTTGCCCGGGATGCCGTGGCTGTCGCGCAGCTCGTCCAGGGTCGCCGCGAGATGGTCGAACGCGGCGTCGTCGTCGAACGAGCCGCCGACGAACTTGATGTTGCCGGCCAGCCGCGCCCAGACCTCCTCCCGCCACGGGGTCCGGGCGTGCTTCTTCGCCGCCTCGTGGGCCAGCGACTCGAAGTCGCCGTCGCCCCAGTCGCGCCGGGCGAAGCCCAGGACCATGAAACCGGGCGGCAGCAGGCCCCGGTTGGCCAGGTCGTAGACCGCCGGCAACAGCTTCTTGCGGGCCAGGTCCCCGGTCACCCCGAAGATCACCAGAGCGCATGGCTCCGGGATCCGCGGCAGCCGTCGGTCCTGCGCGTCGCGCAGCGGGTTCACGCCGCCTCCTCGCTCCGCTGGGTTCACGTCATTCATCGTCACGTCCGTGTCCGTCCGGCCGCATCCAGCAGCTGGGCGACGCCCGCCGCCCGCTCGGTCAGGTGCAGTCGCAGCACCGGTCGCTCCCGGCCGGCCAGGGCCTGCCGGTCGCCGGCGGCCTGGGCCGCCTGAAGCTCTCCGAAGGTGTACGGCCGCCCCGGGACCGGCAGATCCTCGGTGACCGCGCCGGTCACCTGCAGGAAGCTGCCGACCTGCGGGCCGCCCTTGTGGTACTGCCCGGTCGAGTGCAGGAAGCGCGGTCCCCACCCGAAGGTCACCGGCCGGCCGGCCGCCTCCGCGAGCAGCGGGCGCAGCCCGGCCACCGCCGCGTCGGCCTGCCGGTCGAGGTACGCCAGCACCGCCAGGTACCCGTCGTCGCCCAGCCCGTCGAGCAGCCACCTCAGCACGCCGGCCAGGTCACCCGGGGCGGCCGCCGGCGCGTACACCTCGACGGCACCCTCGACGAACGACGGCGTCTCCGCCGGCGGAGCCGAGGCGAGGATCCGAGCGGTGTTCTCCTTGCTCTCGGTGACGTTCGGCTGGTCGAACGGGTCGACCCCGAGCACCACACCGGCGATCGCGATGGCGTACTCCCAGGTCAGGAAGTGCGCGCCGAGCGGGCCGTTGACCGCCACGTCGGGGCTGCCGCCACCGCCGGGCACGTCCCCGGCGGTCAGCGCGCCGCCGTAGGACACGGTCAGCACGTCGGGGCCGGCGGTGCCGGGCGCCCGCGGGGACTCCACCACGACCGGCAGGATGCCGACCCCGGCCTTGCCGGTCGACTCGGCGAGCAGCTGTTCCGCCCAGTCGCCCAGCCCGTCGATGCCGGTGCCGTCGCCGACCAGGGCGACCTTGTCGCGGCCGGTGGTGGCGGCCGCGGCCAGGGCCGCCCCCAGCGCCAGGCCCGGGTTGTCCCGGTCCCGGCCCAGCGACCCGCTCAGCGCCTCGGCCTCGTCGAGCAGTTCCGTCACCTCGGCCCCGGCCAGCGCGGCCGGGACCAGCCCGAACGCGGTGAGCGCCGAGTACCGGCCGCCCACCTCGGGGTCGGCGAAGATGGTGACCACACCCATCTCGGCGGCGGTCTCCGCAAGCGGCGAGCCCGGGTCGGTGACCACCACGAAGTGCCGGGCGGCCTCCGCCTCGGTCATGCCGGCGTCCAGGAAGGCCTGCCAGTAGACGCGCCGGTGGCTGTCGGTCTCCACCGTCGAACCCGACTTGCTGGAGATCACCACCACGGTCCGCTCCAGCGGGTCGGCCAGCGCCGCCCGGACCTGCCCCGGGTCGGTGCTGTCCAGCACGGTCAGCGGCCGGCCCAGGGTCCGGGCGATCACCTCGGGGGCGAGCGACGAGCCGCCCATCCCGGCGAGCACCACGTGGTCGAGGTCCTCCAGCTCGGCGGTCAGCTCGGCGAGCTGGGGGAGGAGCTCCCGGCTGCGCAGGTGGGTGTCCAGCCAGCCGAGCCGTGCCTTCGCCGTCGCCTCGGCCTCCGGGCCCCACAGCGTCGGGTCCTTCGCGGCCAGCGCGGCGGGCACGCCCCGGGTCACCAGGGCGTCGCGCGCCGACGCGGGCGCGGACCGGTCGACCGCGTCCGCGCCGTACACGGCCAGCCCGGCGGCCGCGTCCGCCGGGCCGGCCAGCAGGTCGCTCACGTCGCCACCCTGTGGGGTGCGACGGCGTGAAGCGCCCCGGGCCGGCCCGGGGCGCGTCCGGCGCCGTTCGTCACGCGTTGCCCCCGGCCTGCTCGGCGGCCCGGGCGCTGCCCTTGGCGGCCCGGCCCGGCTTGCCGGTGCCCTTGGCCGCCTCGGTCAGCGACTTCTTCACGCCGTCGAGCAGCTCCAGCCAGCTCGCCTCGAACTTCTCCACGCCCTCGCGCTCCAGCGTGGCGATCACGTCGGACATGTCCACGCCGACCGCCTCCAGGTCGGTGAAGACCTTGCGGGCCTCGTCGTACGAGCCGGTGATGGTGTCGCCGCGGGTCTCCCCGTGGTCGGCGTAGGCGTGGATGACCGATTCCGGCATGGTGTTGACCGTGCCGGGGGCGATCAGCTCCTCGACGTACATGACGTCCCGGTAGTCCGGGTTCTTCGTGGAGGTGGAGGCCCACAGCGGGCGCTGCGGGTGGGCGCCGGCGTCTGCCAGTGCCTGCCACCGGTCGGAGCCGAAGACCTCGCAGTAGCGCTCGTACGCCAGCCTGGCGTTGGCGATGGCGGCCTTGCCGCGCAGCGCCTTCGCCTGGTCCGAGCCGATCTTCTCCAGCCGCTTGTCCACCTCGGTGTCGACCCGGGAGACGAAGAACGAGGCGACCGAGCCGATCTTGGACAGGTCGTGGCCGTTCGCCTTGGCCTGCTCCAGGCCGGCGAGGAACGCCTCCATCACCTGGGAGTAGCGGTCCAGCCCGAAGATCAGCGTCACGTTGACGCTGATCCCCTGGGCCAGGGTCGCGGTGATCGCCGGCAGGCCCGCCTCGGTGGCCGGGATCTTGATGAAGAGGTTGGGCCGGTCGATCAACCACCACAGCGACCCGGCCTCGGCGACTGTCTTCTCCGTCTCGTGGGCCAGCCGCGGGTCCACCTCGATCGAGACCCGGCCGTCCACCCCGGCGGTCGCGTCGTACGCCGGCCGCATCACGTCGCAGGCCCACCGCACGTCGTACGTGGTGAGCATGCGGACGGACTCCTCGACGTCCACCCCACGGATGGCGAGGTCCTTCAGTTGCCAGTTGTACTCGTCCGCGTCGCTCAGCGCCTTCGCGAAGATGGTCGGGTTGGACGTCACCCCGACCAGGTGCTTCTCCCGGCGCAACTGGTCCAACCCGCCGGAACTCAGTCGGGTCCTCGAAAGATCGTCGAGCCAGATCGCCACACCCGCGGCGCTGAGCTCAGCCAGCCTGTCCGTCATGCCGCCCACGCTCCCCTCAGTTACCGGTCGTGTTACCGGTGATGTCGCCCACCCGGGTCAGCGCCGCGTGCGCCGCGGCCACGATCCGGTCGGGGGTGAACCCGAACTGCTCGAAGAGCACGGTGTGCGGGGCGCTCGCGCCGTAGTGCTCCAGGCTCACGCTCTCGCCGCAGTCGCCGACGATCCCGCGCCAGGACATGGCGATGCCCGCCTCCACGCTCACCCGTGCCTTTACCCCGCGTGGCAGAACCGACTCCCGGTACGCCTCGTCCTGCTCGAAGAACCACTCCTGGCAGGGCATGGAGACCACCCGGGTGGGGGTGCCGTCCGCCTCCAGCCGCTCCCGGGCGGTGAGGCAGAGCTGCACCTCGGAGCCGGTGCCGACGATGATCACCTGCGGCTTGCCGGTGGACGCCTCGGCCAGCACGTAACCGCCCTTGGCGACGCCCTCGGCACCCCCCAACCGCTCCCGGTCCACGGTCGGCAGCGGCTGCCGGCTGAGCGCCAGCGCGGTCGGCCGATCGGTGTGCTCCAGGGCCTGCCGCCACGCCCACGCGGTCTCGTTGGCGTCGGCCGGGCGGACCACGTCCAGGCCGGGGATGGCCCGCAGCGCGGTCAGGTGCTCCACCGGCTGGTGGGTGGGGCCGTCCTCGCCGAGGCCGATCGAGTCGTGCGTCCAGACGTAGGTCACCGGCAGCTTCATCAGCGCGGCGAGCCGGACGGACGGGCGCATGTAGTCGCTGAACACCAGGAACGTGCCGCCGTACGGGCGGGTGCCGCCGTGCAGGGCGATGCCGTTGAGGATGGCGCCCATGGCGTGCTCACGGATGCCGAAGTGCAGGGTGCGTCCGTACTCGTCGCCCGGGAAGTCCTTGGTCGCGTGCACCGCCGGGATGAAGGACGGCTCGCCCTTCACCGTGGTGTTGTTGCTCTCCGCCAGGTCGGCCGAGCCGCCCCACAGCTCCGGCAGCATCGGAGCGAGCGCCTCGAGGACCTTGCCGGAGGCGGCCCGGGTGGCGACGCCCTTGGCGTCGGCGGGGAAGGTCGGCAGCGCGTCGGTCCAGCCCTGCGGCAGCACCCGGCCGGCCATCCGGTCGTAGAGCGCCTTGCGCTCCGGGTTGGCCTTGGCCCAGGCGTCGAACGCGCCCGTCCACTCCTGCTGGGCGGACTCGCCCCGGTCCATCACCTTCCGGGCGTGGGCGAGCACCTCCTCGTCGACCTCGAAGCTCTGCTGCGGGTCGAAGCCGAGGATCTCCTTGGTGGCCCTCACCTCGTCGGCACCGAGCGCCGAGCCGTGGATCTTGCCGGTGTTCTTCTTGTTGGGCGCGGGCCAGCCGATGATGGTGCGCAGCGCGATGAAGGAGGGGCGGCCGGTCTCAGCCTTCGCTGCCACCAGCGCCTGGTACAGCGCCTCGACGTCCTCGTGGTAGTCGCCCTGGTCGGCGTCGCCGCGGCGCCAGTCGACGGTCTGCACGTGCCAGCCGTACGCCTCGTAGCGGGCCGCGACGTCCTCGCTCTTGGCGATCCGGGTGTCGTCCTCGATGGAGATCTCGTTGTCGTCGTAGATCACCGCGAGGTTGCCGAGCTGCTGGTGGCCGGCGAGCGAGCTGACCTCGTGGGAGATCCCCTCCTCGATGTCGCCGTCCGAGGCGATGCACCAGATGTCGTGGTCGAAGACCGATTCGCCGCGCTCCGGCTCCGGGTCGAACAGGCCCCGCTCGCGACGGGCCGCCATCGCCATGCCGACGGCGTTGCCCAGGCCCTGGCCGAGCGGGCCGGTGGTGGTCTCCACGCCCGGGGTGTGCCCGTGCTCCGGGTGGCCCGGGGTGAGCGAGCCCCACTGCCGCAGCGACTGCAGGTCCTGCAGGCTCATCGGGTAGCCGGAGAGGAAGAGCTGGATGTAGAGGGTCAGGCTGGAGTGCCCGGCGGAGAGCACGAACCGGTCCCGGCCGGGCCAGTTCGGGTCGGCCGGGTTGTGCCGGATGACCCGGTTGAAGAGCAGGTACGCCGCCGGGGCGAGGCTCATCGCCGTGCCCGGGTGGCCGTTACCGGATTTCTCCACGGCGTCCATGGCCAGCACACGGACCGTGTCGACGGCCCTGCGGTCGAGGTCGGACCAGTTGAGAGCGGGAAGCTCGGGTCGGTTGGCAGCCACGTTGGTTGTGCTCCTCGGCAGATGGGCGGAACCCTCACTGATGACCCTATCGAGCTGTCCTAAACATGCGCCCGGGGATCTCTGCATGGTGGTCTGTACGTGTCCGACCGGATCGGTCGTTCAACGCCGACTGTGACGCCTCGCACCGTTGTCGGGTCCGCCGGGCAGCCAAAACGACGACGCGTAGTGTGTGGGGCGGTGTGTGGACCCCGGACGGGTCCGGGCCGACTCGATCTCCCCCTGCCGACGCCGGAAGGTGGCAATCCGTGAGCATGATCACCGAGCGCCCCGTCAGCAACTCTGCCGGGCAGCCGCCGGTGCGCACGGTGGGGGAGGCGCCGGCGACCGGCCGGCGGGACGTCCGGGCGGTCGTGGCGGCGTACGTGGCGTTGACCAAGCCGCGAATCGTCGAGCTGCTGCTGGTCACCACCGTGCCGGCGATGATGCTCGCCGACGGCGGCATGCCGTCGCTCTGGCTGGTCGCCGTGGTGCTGGTCGGCGGCTCGCTCGCGGCCGGCGCGGCCAGTGTCCTCAACTGCTACATCGACCGGGACATCGACCAGCTGATGCGGCGCACCAAGCGCCGTCCGCTGCCGGCGCACACCGTGACGCCCCGCAACGCGCTCGTCTTCGGGCTGGTGCTGGCGGTGATCTCGGTCGCCCTGATGGCCGCGGCCACCAACTGGCTGGCGGCCGGGCTGACCCTGGCCGCGATCGCCTACTACGACCTGGTCTACACGCTCTGGCTGAAGCGGACCACCGCGGCCAACACCTTCTGGGGCGGGGCGTGCGGGGCGGCGCCGGTGCTGATCGGCTGGGCCGCGGTCACCGGTTCGCTGGCCCCCGCCGCCTGGGGCCTGTTCGCGGTGGTCTTCTTCTGGCAGATGCCGCACTTCTACGCGCTGGCCATCAAGTACAAGGCCGACTACGCCCGGGCCGGCATCCCGATGCTGCCGGTGGTGGCCTCGGTGCGCCGGGTCAACGCCGAGATCATCGTCTTCTCCTGGCTGACCCTGCTCTCCTCGCTGGCCGTCTGGCCGCTCGGGATGAGCCCGATCTACGGGGTCACCGCGCTGGTGGTGGGCGGCATCTTCGTGGTCGAGGCGCACAAGCTCTGCCGGCGGGCGGCGCGCGGCGAGGCGGTCAAGCCGATGCGGCTGTTCCACTGGTCGACCACGTACCTCACGATCCTCTTCGCGGCCGTCGCGCTCGACGCGCTGATCTGAGCGCGGCCCCGGAGTCATCGGGGTGGATGAGTTCCGCCGGTCGAAGATTTCATCAGAATTTTTTTCGTGCTGATTCCGGTGGCTCAACCGGGACAGATAGTGACGATCCCGCCTGTCCGCTTCGTGCTGACTTACTACGACGTGCCCGGGCGAATCACCTGTGGTCTTCCTTAAACCCGTAGGTAATTGGCATCACAAATTGTTCATGGTTCTCGCACACGTGGGTGGAACTCTGCTTAGGCTTCGCGTCATGGCAGATGGTTCCGATACGACGCTGACGGCTCAGCAGGCCGCACCGGAGCAGGCCCCCAACGGTCTTGTCTCGGGCATCAAGTCGTTCGCCGCCGGGCACGGCGGGGCGAAGGCGGTCATCGAGTACGTCGGCAAGCGCGGTGCGCGGATCGTCCTCGTGGGTGAGGACGGGGCGTGGGCCGACCAGTTCGCGGACGGCACCGACGTCGCGCGGCAGGCCTGCGCCAAGGCGGGAGTCACCGTCGAGAACGCCTGGGAGCGTGAACTGATGGACCAGATGCGTCCGAGCAACGACCTGTGGCGGTCGATGGCGCGACGCACCATGGCCCGTTGAGAGATACATTGATCAATAATCGCCAGTCGGCCCGGGGGAAACCCCGGGTCGCTCTCGTCACCTGCAGCGAACTGTCCGACCTCGACCCGGATGACCGGCTCGTGCTCGCGCCGCTGGCCGCCCGGGGGATCGCCGCCGAGCCGGTGGTCTGGGACGACCCGGCCGTCGACTGGCACGCGTACGACCTGGCGGTGCTCCGGTCGCCCTGGGACTACGCGCTGCGCCGCGACGAGTTCGTCGCCTGGGCCCGGACCGTGCCGAGCCTGGCCAACCCGGCCGAGGTGGTCCGCTGGAACACCGACAAGCGCTACCTGGCCGAGCTCTCCGCCGCCGGCGTGCCCACCGTGCCCACGACGTGGGTGGCGCCCGGGGAGAGCTGGGTGGCCGCGCAGTCCGGCGAGTACGTCCTCAAGCCGGCGGTGAGCGCCGGCAGCCAGGACACCGGCCGGTACGACCTGGCCGACCCGGAGCACCGCGAGCTGGCCGTGGCACACGTCCGGCGGCTCTCCGACGCGGGCCGGCTGACCATGGTGCAGCCCTACCTCCACGCGGTCGACACGGCCGGCGAGACGGCGCTGCTCTTCCTGGCCGGTCCGGACGGGCTCCGGTTCAGTCACGCGATCTGCAAGGGCCCCATGCTCACCGGTCCGGACCTGGGTGTCGAGGGGCTCTACAAGGTGGAGGACATCGGCGCCCGGACGGCCACGCCGCAGCAGCTGGCGGTGGCGGAGAAGACCCTCGCCGTGGTGCCCGGTGGCCCCGAGCGGCTGCTCTACGCCCGGGTGGACCTCATCCCGGGTCCGGACGGATCGCCCGTCCTGGTGGAGCTGGAACTCACCGAGCCCTCGCTCTTCATCGGCCACGCCGACGGTGCCCCCGACCGCCTGGCCGACGCGATCGCCACCCACCTGGCCCGCCGCGCCTGACCGTCTCCGGGTGCGTTTGTCGTCGCTCCAGCGACGACAAACGGACCCGTTCCCGTCCCACCCCTGTTCGCGGAGCCGGGGCGGGCTCAGGCGGCGGCGGTGACCGGCTCGGCGGCGGGGACGGTGGTCGGGGTGGGCTGGACGGGTCGGCGCTCGCGGGTCGACCAGAGCACCGCGAGGGTGGCGAGCAGGACCAGGCAGGAGCCGAGCATGTGCGCGGCCACCAGCACCGCCGGCAGGTGGGTGAAGTACTGCACGAAGCCGATCAGGCCCTGCCCGAGTTCCACCGCGACCAGCACCCCGGCGGCCCGGGCGGCCCGGCCCGCGCCGACCGCGTGGAAGGCGAAGAGCAGCGCCACGGAGAGGCCGATCAGCAGGAAGACGCCGTCGGCATGCACCTGGGCGATCGTCTCGGGGTTTAGGCCGTTGCGGGCGGCGCCCTGGTCGCCGGCGTGCGGGCCGCTGCCGGTCACCCAGGTGCCGACCACCAGCACCGCCGCGCTGACCAGCGTGGTGAGCAGCGCGAGGCCGCGCAACGGGCCGGGCACGGTGGGGGTCGTCGGCCCGTCCGGCTCGACGGTGCGCCGCCAGAGGGCGTACGCGGCGGCGATGACCAGCATCGAGGCGAGGAAGTGCAGCCCGACCACCCACGGGTTGAGGTTGGTCAGCACGGTGATCCCGCCGATCACCGCCTGCGCGGGGATGCCCAGGAAGACCGCGACCGCCAGCGGCAGCAGCCCGCGCGGGCGGGGCCGCCGGGCCAGTACGGCGAGCAGCACGGCGAGCGCGATGATCCCGACCGCGAAGGTGAGCAGCCGGTTGCCGAACTCGATCACCCCGTGCGCGCCCATCTCGGGCGTGGTGACGTACGACCCGTCGGTGCACCGGGGCCAGGTCGGGCAGCCGAGGCCGGAGGCGGTGAGCCGGACGGCCCCGCCGGTGACCACGATCGCCACGTTCGCGATGATCGAGGCGTACGCGAGGCGGCGCAGCAGCGAGGCGGAGACCGGGAACCGGACGGAAGGCTTCACGGAGCGAATCCTACGCACCGTAGTGGTACCCGATCGGGCGACTCTGCCGGGCCGGTGGTCGGGATCACCGGGACCCGGGTTTGCGGGCCTCGGACGAATTACGTAACGTTGACGTTGTGAAAAACGCGGCAGAGCTCTCCGGGCACCTGCCGGCGACCGCTCCGGTCGCCGGTGCGGCCGCGTCCGATCGTTCCACCCGGGACCGGGTCACCCAGCTCCTGCTGGAGCGGGGGGCGACCACCGCCGCGCAGCTCGGCTCGGCGCTCGGGCTCAGCCCGGCGGCGATCCGCCGGCACCTCGACGCGATGCTCGCCGACGGGGACGTGGTCGCCCGCGAGCAGACGGTGCGGGGCAGCCGCGGCCGGGGCCGCCCGGCCAAGGTGTTCGTGCTGACCGACGCCGCCCGGGTCCGCTGCGGCACCCACCACTACGACAACATCGCCACCGCCGCGCTGCGCTGGATCGCCAGCAACGGCGGGTCCGACGCGGTGGAGGCGTTCGCCGCCGATCAGGTCGCCGCCCTGGAGGACCGCTGCCGGGCCGCCATGGAGGACGCCGGCGACGATCCCCTCGCGCGGGCCGAGGCGCTCGCCGGGGCGCTCACCGCCGAGGGTTACGCTGCCAACGCGTCCACGATCGCCTCCGGCGGCCAGCTCTGTCAGCACCACTGCCCGGTGGCGCACGTGGCCGCCGAGTTCCCCCAGCTGTGCGAGGCCGAGACCGCGGTGATCTCCCGCCTGGTCGGCACCCACGTGCAGCGCCTGGCCACCATCGCGCACGGCGACGGGGTGTGCACCACGCACATCCCGGCCCAGCCGCGTGCCCAGTCCGGTAACACCGTCACCACTGTGAGGACAGATAGATGACCGAGCAGATCGTCCAGCCCCTGACCCAGGAGGAGCAGCTCGCCGCCCTCGGTCGCTACGAGTACGGCTGGTCCGACTCCGATGCCGCCGGGGCTGTCGCCCAGCGTGGCCTCAACGAGGCGGTGGTGCGGGACATCTCGGCGAAGAAGAACGAGCCGGCCTGGATGCTCGACCTGCGCCTGAAGGGCCTGCGGCTGTTCGGCCGCAAGCCGATGCCGGCCTGGGGCGCGGACCTCACCGGGATCGACTTCGACAACATCAAGTACTTCGTCCGGTCCACCGAGAAGCAGGCCACCAGCTGGGAGGACCTGCCCGAGGACATCAAGAACACCTACGACCGGCTGGGCATCCCGGAGGCGGAGAAGCAGCGGCTGGTCGCCGGCGTCGCGGCGCAGTACGAGTCCGAGGTCGTCTACCACAAGATCCGCGAGGACCTCGAGGAGCAGGGTGTCATCTTCCTGGACACCGACACCGCGCTGCGCGAGCACGAGGACGTCTTCAAGGAGTACTTCGGCACGGTCATCCCGGTCGGCGACAACAAGTTCGCCGCGCTGAACACCTCCGTCTGGTCCGGTGGCTCGTTCATCTACGTGCCGAAGGGCGTGCACGTGGAGATCCCGCTGCAGGCCTACTTCCGGATCAACACGGAGAACATGGGCCAGTTCGAGCGGACGCTGATCATCGTCGACGAGGGTGCGTACGTGCACTACGTCGAGGGCTGCACCGCGCCGCTGTACTCCTCCGACTCGCTGCACAGCGCGGTCGTGGAGATCATCGTCAAGAAGAACGCGCGCTGCCGCTACACGACCATCCAGAACTGGTCGAACAACGTCTACAACCTGGTCACCAAGCGCGCCGTCTGCCACGAGGGCGCGACCATGGAGTGGGTCGACGGCAACATCGGCTCCAAGGTCACCATGAAGTACCCGGCGGTCTACATGACCGGCGAGCACGCCAAGGGCGAGGTGCTCTCGGTGGCCATGGCCGGCGAGGGCCAGCACCAGGACGCGGGCGCCAAGATGGTGCACGCCGCGCCGCACACCTCCTCGACCATCGTGTCGAAGTCGATCGCCCGGGGCGGCGGCCGCACCTCGTACCGGGGCCTGGTGCAGGTGCTGGAGGGTTCGCACAGCAGCCGGAGCACGGTCAAGTGCGACGCGCTGCTGGTCGACACCATCTCCCGCTCGGACACCTACCCGTACGTCGACATCCGTGAGGACGACGTGTCGATGGGGCACGAGGCGACCGTCTCCAAGATCAGCGACGACCAGCTCTTCTACCTGATGAGCCGGGGGCTGAGCGAGGACGAGGCGATGGCGATGATCGTGCGCGGCTTCATCGAGCCGATCGCCAAGGAGCTCCCGATGGAGTACGCCCTGGAGCTCAACCGGCTGATCGAACTCCAGATGGAGGGCGCGGTCGGCTGACGCCGCCCGCACCGACCGGCGGGCCGGCGCGAGCCGGCCCGCCGTCCGAGCACCAGACACCGTCGTCGCAGAACAGACCAAGGAAGAAATGACTACCCAGGCTTCCGCGCCGCCCAGCACCAAGTCGCAGGCGCTGCGCTCGTACGACGTCGCCGACTTCCCGGCCCTCACCGGCCTGGAGGAGGAGTGGCGTTTCACCCCGCTCAAGCGCCTTCGCGGCCTGGCCACGGCGGACACTTCGGCCGCCACCGGCCGGGGCGTCACCGTGGAGCACCCGCGCCTGCCGGCCGGGGTGTCGGTGCGGTTCGTCGAGCCGACCGACGCCAGCGTCGCGTCGGTGCTCGTGCCGATCGACCGGATCAGCGCGCTGGCCCACGGCGGGGCGGCACGGGTCGCGGTGGTCGAGGTGGCGGCCGAGGCCGTGGTGTCCGAGCCGGTTGTCGTCCGGCTGCTGGGCGCGTGCCCCGAGGAGCTCTCCTTCGCCCGGACCCAGGTCCAGGTCGGCCGGTTCGCCGAGGCGACGGTCGTGTTCTCCCAGGAGGGCTCGGCCACGCTGGCGGACAACGTCGAGGTGACGGTCGCCGACGGGGCCAAGCTGACCCTGGTCACCGTGGCCGACTGGGCGCCCGACGCGGTGCAGGCGCAGCACATCAAGATCAAGCTTGGTCGGGACGCCCGGGTGGTGCACGTCCAGGTGAGCCTCGGCGGCGACCTGGTCCGCCAGTACACCTCTGTGGAGTACGGCGACCGGGGCGGCGAGGCCGAGCTGTACGGCGTCTACTTCGCCGACGGCGGCCAGCACCTGGAGCACCGGCAGCTGGTGGACCACAGCGTGCCGGACTGCCGCAGCTACGTCGGCTACCGGGGCGCCCTGCAGGGGGAGAGCGCGCACACCGTCTGGGTGGGTGACGTGCTGATCCGCGCCGAGGCGACCGGCACCGACACGTACGAGATCAACCGGAACCTGCTGCTCACCGACGGCGCCCGGGCGGACTCCGTACCCAATCTGGAGATCGAGACCGGCGAGATCGCCGGCGCCGGCCACGCGAGCGCGACCGGCCGCTTCGACGACGAGCAGCTCTTCTACCTGATGGCCCGGGGCATCCCGGAGGGCGAGGCCCGCCGCCTGGTGGTCCGCGGCTTCTTCGCCGAGCTGATCAACAAGATCCCGGTCGAGGAGCTGCGCGAGCGGCTCGGCGACGCGATCGAGGCGCGACTGACCAGGGCCGGCGCCTGATGATCAGGATCTGTTCGACCGAGGACGTGCCGAAGGGCACCGCGATCAGCGCCGACGTGGACGGTACGCAGATCGCCCTCGTGCACGGCGAGGACGGCCAGTTCTACGCCGTGTACGACGAGTGCTCGCACGCCGCGGTCGCCCTCTCCGAGGGGGAGGTCGACGGGTGCACGCTGGAATGCTGGCTGCACGGATCCCGTTTCGACCTTCGGACGGGTGAGCCCACCGGGCTGCCCGCGACCGAACCCGTTCCCGTCTATCCCGTCGAAGTCCGCGACGGCGACATCTACCTTCCCGTGGGCGACGACGGCCGCCCGATGCCGAGCAATGGAGTGACCCGATAATGAGCACCCTGGAGATCCGCGACCTGAAGGTGTCGGTCAAGCTGCCCGAGGGTGAGCTCAAGCCGATCCTTGATGGGGTAAACCTGACGGTTGATTCGGGTCAGACCCACGCGATCATGGGCCCGAACGGCTCCGGCAAGTCCACCCTGGCGTACTCGATCGCCGGCCACCCGAAGTACCAGATCACCGGCGGCTCGGTGACCCTCGACGGCGAGGACGTGCTGGCCATGTCCGTCGACGAGCGCGCCCGCGCCGGCCTCTTCCTGGCCATGCAGTACCCGGTCGAGGTCCCCGGCGTCTCGGTCGCCAACTTCCTGCGTACCGCCAAGACCGCCATCGACGGCGAGGCCCCGAAGCTGCGCACCTGGGGCGGCGAGCTGCGCGGTGCCATGGAGCGCCTCCAGATGGACCCGGCGTTCGCCCAGCGCAACGTCAACGAGGGCTTCTCCGGCGGTGAGAAGAAGCGGCACGAGATCGTGCAGCTGGAGCTGCTCAAGCCGAAGATCGCGATCCTCGACGAGACCGACTCCGGCCTCGACGTGGACGCGCTGCGCGTGGTCAGCGAGGGCGTCAACCGGGTCCGCGACACCGGCGACACCGGACTGCTGCTGATCACCCACTACACCCGGATCCTGCGCTACATCAAGCCCGACTTCGTGCACGTCTTCGTCGCCGGCCGAATCGTCGAGCAGGGCGGCCCGGAGCTGGCCGACAAGCTCGAGGAATCCGGCTACGAGCGGTACGTCGCCGGAGCCGGCGCCGCGCGGGCCTGAGACACGGAACAGGGGCCGCTGAGATGACCACGATCGCCATCCCCGAGGGGATGCCGCAGTACGACGACGTGCCGCGTTTCGATGTGGCCACGGTGCGCGCCGACTTCCCGATCCTCGACCGGGAGGTCAACGGGCACCGGCTGGTCTATCTCGACAGCGCCAACACCTCGCACAAGCCGCGGCAGGTGCTCGACGTGCTCGCCGAGCACTACGCGATGCACAACGCCAACGTGTCGCGCTCGGTGCACACCCTGGGCACCGAGGCGACCGAGGCGTACGAGGGGGCGCGGGCGAAGATCGCCGCGTTCATCAACGCGCCGAGCGTGGACGAGGTGGTGTTCACCAAGAACTCCACCGAGGCGATCAACATCGTGGCGTACGCGTTCTCCAACGCCTCGCTGCGGCCCGACGCCGACCCACGGTTCCGGCTGGGTCCGGGCGACGAGATCGTGATCTCCGAGATGGAGCACCACTCGAACATCGTCCCGTGGCAGCTGCTGGCGGAGCGGACCGGCGCGACCCTGCGCTGGTTCCCGGTCACCGAGCAGGGCCGGCTCGACGAGTCCGGACTGGCGGACCTGGTCACCGAGCGGACGAAGATCGTCTCGCTGGTGCACGCCTCCAACATCCTCGGCACGGTGAACGCCACCGCGCGGATCACCCAGCGGGTCCGCGAGGTGGGGGCGCTGCTGCTGCTCGACTGCTCGCAGTCGGTGCCGCACATGCCGATGGACGTGGTCGACTACGACGCCGACTTCATCGTCTTCACCGGCCACAAGATGTGCGGCCCGACCGGCATCGGCGTGCTGTGGGGCCGGGGCGAGCTGCTCGCCGCGATGCCCCCGGTGTTCGGCGGCGGCTCGATGATCGAGACGGTCACCATGGCCCGGTCCACGTTCGCGGCGCCGCCGGCCCGGTTCGAGGCGGGCACCCCGCCGATCGCCGAGGCGGTTGCGCTCGGCGCGGCGGTGGACTACCTCAGCGGCATCGGCATGCGGGCCATCCAGTGGCACGAGAAGGAGCTGACCGCGTACGCGCTGGACGCTCTCGCCACCGTGCCGGGGCTGCGGATCTTCGGTCCGAACGTGCCGGTCGGCCGGGGCGGGACGATCTCCTTCGCGCTCGGCGACATCCACCCGCACGACGTGGGGCAGGTCCTCGACTCGCTCGGCGTGCAGGTGCGGGTGGGGCACCACTGCGCGAAGCCGGTGTGCACCCGGTTCGGCGTGCCGGCCATGACGCGGGCGTCGTTCTACCTGTACACCACCACCGAGGAGATCGACGCGCTGGTGGCCGGTCTCGAGCAGGTGCGGAAGGTGTTCGACTGATGCAACTGGACCAGCTGTACCAGGAGATCATCCTGGACCACTACAAGCACCCGCACGGCCGTGGCCTGCGGGACGCGGCGGACCCGGACGCCCGGGTCGGCGAGGCGCATCACGTCAACCCGACCTGCGGTGACGAGATCACCGTGCGGGTGACCACCGACGGCAAGGTGTTCACCGACATCTCGTACGACGGCATGGGCTGCTCGATCAGCCAGGCCTCGGCGAGCGTGCTGCACGAGATGCTGCGCGGTCGGGCCGCGGACGACGCCGGCACGGTGCACGAGGCGTTCGTCGAGTTGATGTCCGGGCGTGGCCAGGTCACGCCGGACGAAGAGGTGCTCGGAGACGGGGTGGCGTTCGCGGGTGTCGCGCGCTACCCGGCCCGGGTGAAGTGCGCGCTGCTGTCGTGGATGGCGTTCAAGGACGCCGCGGCACGCGCCGGCGTGGGCGTGAACCCAACGGAGGTGAAGGCATGAGTTCTGAGGAGACCACCGGCACGGCGGCCGGCGCTGTGGCGGAGGCCGGCGCGGCTTCGGCGGCGACCGGCGGCAAGGCGGCCGTCGCCGACATCGAGGAGGCGATGAAGGACGTCGTCGACCCCGAGCTGGGCATCAACGTGGTCGACCTCGGCCTCGTGTACGGCGTGCACGTAGGCGACGACAACGTCGCCACGCTGGACATGACGCTGACCTCGGCGGCGTGCCCGCTCACCGACGTGATCGAGGACCAGGCCCGGCAGGCGCTGACCACCGGCCCCGGTGGGGGACTGGTCAACGACATCCGGATCAACTGGGTCTGGCTGCCGCCGTGGGGCCCGGACAAGATCACCGACGAGGGTCGGGACCAGCTCCGTTCCCTCGGCTTCAACGTCTGACCCGACTGCGGTCGGTCGTCATCGAGCGCGGTGCCCGCAGGGGCGCCGCGCTCGACCCGTTCCCGGGACCGCGGCGTGAAATCCGCTTCCGCGGCCCGGCCGGCGCGGCCACAATGACCCGGTGACCGATCTCCGCATCCGCCCAGCTGTCCCCGCCCACGCCGTCGTCGACGCGGGGCGACAGCAGCGGGCCGACGCCGGGAGGTGGTCGGGGCCCGCCCGCCATGGGTGACGCCCTCCTCGCCGGCCTGCTCGCCGGCTACGGCGTCGCCATCCCGGTCGGCGCCATCGCGATCCTCATCCTCGGCCTCAGCGCCCGTACCTCGTTCCGGGTCGGGGCCGCCGCGGCGCTCGCGGTGGCCACCGCCGACGGGCTGTACGCGGCCGTCGCGACGATCGGCGGCGCGGGGCTGGCCGGCGTCATCGCCCCGGTCGCCGGCCCGCTGCGGGTGGCCGCCGCGCTGGTGCTGCTCGGGCTCGCCGCCCACGGGCTGCGCTCCGCCTGGCGCGCTCGCCGGCCGGACGCCGGGCCCGCGCCGGCCCGCGCCGGCAACGGCCTCACCACTCCGGGCCGGGCCTTCGCCGGGGTCCTCGGGCTGACCCTGCTCAATCCGGCAACCGTGCTCTACTTCGCGGCGCTGGTGCTCGGCCGGCGGGACGCGGCCGACCCGGACGCCGCCGCCGCGGCGCTCTTCGTGGCGGGCGCGTTCCTCGCCTCGGCGAGCTGGCAGCTGCTCGTCGCCGGCGGCGGCACGCTGGTCGGCCGGGCACTGGCCGGGCCCCGTGGCCGGCTGGTCACCGGGCTGGTCTCCAGCGCGCTCATCGCCGCCCTGGCGGTGGCCACCCTGCTGCCGGCCTGAGCGGGGGCCGGAAGCGCGGGTGAGGCCGGCCGTGCCGTACGGTCGGGCGGTGACCAGCCGACCCGCAGCCGGGGGCGGCCGGTGGGTCGAGGTCGACCCGGCCCGCGTCGCCCGCTGGGTCGAGGGCTTCGCCGACCGGCACGGCCCGCCCACCACCACCGTCGAGGCGTACGGCCTGCTGCTGGCCGCCCCGGACGGCGCGACGGCCGAGCTGCACACCCCGCCCGGGGCCCCGGGCGCGGCCGACGTCTCCGGCTTCGTGGCCGCGGCCGCCGCGCCGCGACGGCTCGGCCTGCTGCTGGCCCGCAAGGGCGCGGTCGCGGTCGGCGTCGCCGCGGGGGAGGAGCTGGTGGTCTCCAAGGTGGACACCCGGTACGTGCAGGGGCGGACCGCCGCGGGCGGCTGGTCCCAGCAGCGCTTCGCCCGACGCCGGGACAACCAGGCGAAGGCGGCGCTGGGCGACGCGGTGGAGCTGGCCGTCCGGCTGCTGCTGCCGGAGGCGGCGACCCTGAACGCCCTGGTCTGCGGCGGGGACCGTCGCGCGGTGGACACCGTGCTGGCCGAGCGGCGGCTCGCGCCGCTGGCCGCGCTGCGCGCCGAGCGACTCCTCGACGTGCCGGAGCCCCGGCACGCGGTGCTGGTCGGCGCGATCGCCGCCGCCCGCGCGGTGCGGATCCTGGTCCGCGACCCGGCACCCGACCGCGCCGACTGACCTCAGCCGATGGCGGTGGTGCCCGCGGCGGCCGCATCCAGCCGAGGAGCCAGAGGCGACAGTAGCGTCCCGTACGAGCGGTTTCGCGCAAAATATTCAGTATTGTGCGCCGGGCGAAAGGAGTATGAGCAGTGGAGTTTCTGGTTGACATGGTCACCACGGTGCCGAACGGCACGTCAGACGATGAGGTCGCCGAGATGCGCAAGCGCGAGGCGGCGCGGTCGGCTGAGCTGGCGGCGCAGGGCAGTCTCCTGCGGCTGTGGCGGCCGCCGCTGGCGCCGGGCGAGTGGCGTACGTGGGGGCTTTTCCGTGCGGACGATGCGGATCAGCTGGAAATGGTCCTCGCGTCGATGCCGCTGCGCGCGTGGCGGCACGACGCCGTCACGCCGTTGTCACCGCACCCGAACGACCCGGGCCAGCCGGCCCGGTAAGCCCGGAACGGGTCGCCCGACGGTCAACGCGTCTCGCCTCGCGTTATCCGCCCCGACGCACCCGGTCGAGACCCACGCGTTCCTTGCCGGCTTGCGCCCGTCGGACGGATGGGCGAGGTCAGCGACATCGTTGGCGCGATCACCCATCCCGAGACCGCCGCGTTCGTCACCGGCGAGATGCTGCACGTCGACGGTGGCCAGAGCGCCGGGCATTGATTTCGTCGAGGCCGCCCATCCGCCCAACAGCACGGGAGACCACCATGACCAGCACCGAGGCCCAGATTCTGCGTACCGTCCTCGACCGGTGGAGGTCCGCCGTCAACGCCCACGACCCCGATCGCGTCGCGTCGTACTTCACCGAGGACGCGATCTTCCAAGGTCTGCATCCGTACACCGTCGGCCGCGACGGCGTTGCCCAGTACTACGCCGCCCAGCCCATCGGCCTGACCGCCGCGTACGACATCCGCGAGACCCGGCGCCTCGCCGACGACCTGGTCCTCGGCTACCTGAGTGTCGAGTTCGCCTTCACCGACCGGCCGGTCCTGGCCGTCCACCTCAGCGTGATCGTGCGCCGGATCGGCGAAGCCTGGTTCATTAGCCACTACCAGGTATCCCGGCTCGGATGACCCGAAGCCCTCGATGACCCAAGCAATGGCCTCGGCCTCGGCGGTCGTCTCGCCCGGCTCTACGCCGCCGGCCGGGACCTGAGTGCCCGCCTCCGGGAAGTCGACGTCGTCGAAGACGAGCAGTTCGGGGCCGCTCGTGCGGCGAATGACGTACGCGGCGACCCGGCTGCGGGGTGGATCTCCGGTCATCCTGCGCGGCCCGGGCCCCGCGCGCCGCCCCGGACCCGAAAGGACCCCGGCGCGGGTCGCCGACCATGGCGCCGGGGTCCTGGGTGCGGTCCGGTCGGCGTCAGAGGCTGCCGCCGAAGGTGTCGCAGGCCTTCGGGTCGCCGGTGGAGTAGCCCTTGGTGAACCACTGCTGGCGCTGCTCGGAGGTCCCGTGGGTGAACTCGTCCGGGTTCACCGGCCGGCCCGAGCGCTTCTGGATGGCGTCGTCGCCGATCTTCTCGGCGGTGTCGATCGCCTGCTGGATGTCCTGCTCGGTGATGCTCTTGAAGATCTTCTGGCCCTGCGCGTCCGCCGTGCCGGTGGCGTTCTTGGCCCAGGCGCCGGCGTAGCAGTCGGCCTGCAGCTCCAGCTTCACCGACAGCGCGTTGGCGTTGTTCGGGTCGCGCTGCTGCTGGCGGCGCATCTGCGCCTCGGTGCCGAGCAGGTCCTGCACGTGGTGGCCGTACTCGTGGGCCAGCACGTACGGCTGGGCGAACTCGCCCTCGGCGCCGAGCTGGTCGGCGAGCAGCTTGTAGAAGGTGAGGTCGATGTAGACCAGGTCGTCGGCCGGGCAGTAGAACGGGCCGACGCCGGAGTCGGCCTGGCCGCAGCCGGTGTTGACGCCCTGGCTGAAGAAGACGGTCTTGGACGGCTTGTACTGGTCGCCGAAGACCTCCGGCAGGGCCTTGGTCCAGTACGCCTGGATCGAGTTGACGTAGAGGGTGTTGCGGCAGTCCAGCTGCTCCAGCGCGTCCTGGGCCGAGCACTTCTGCTGCAGCGAGCTGTTGTCGCCCTGCTGCGACCCGCCGCCGTCGTTCATCGCGTTCAGCCCGAAGCCGCCGCCGACCAGCGCGACGAGGACGGCGATGATGATGCCGACGATGCCACCTCGCCCGCCGCCGATCGGGATCGGAATGCCCATCCCGCCGCCTCCGCCGGACCCTCGCCGATCGTCCACCTGACTGGTGTCGATCCGCGCGTTCTCGTTCAGCTCCATATTGACCCCGATCACCGATTGATCCGTTTGTGGTGGTTGCGGTACCGGACCGGGTCCGGACGGCATTTTCGGTACCCGATGATCTTGCCCACTAATCCCGGCGGGGTGGCGCAGGCCGCCCGGTACACTTGGCGGGTGCTGCGCTGCGAAGGCTGAACGGCCCCGCGCCGACGGGAAACATCGAACCCGCCGGCGCTTTCGCGTGCCCTGAGTCAGCCCTTCCGCAATCCCGAGAGCGAGTACCCCGAGATGATCACTGCCACCGGCCTGGAACTGCGCGCCGGTTCCCGGATCCTGCTGTCCGACACCACCCTGCGGGTGCAGCCGGGCGACCGGATCGGCCTGGTCGGCCGCAACGGGGCCGGCAAGACCACCACCCTCAAGGTGCTGGCCGGCGAGGGGCAGCCGTACGGGGGGCAGATCGACCGGCGCAGCGCCATCGGCTACCTCCCGCAGGACCCGCGCACCGGCGACCTGGAGGTCACCGGCCGGGACCGGGTGCTCTCCGCCCGCGGTCTGGACGTGCTGATGGCCCAGATGTCGCAGCTCGAGCAGCAGCTCGCGGACAACCCCGACGACAAGCTGGTCCGTCGCTACGGCGCACTGGAGGACCAGTTCGCCGCCCTCGGCGGGTACGCCGCCGAGGCCGAGGCGGCCCGGATCTGTGCCAACCTCGGCCTGCCCGACCGCGCCCTGGCGCAGACCATCGGCACCCTCTCCGGCGGTCAGCGCCGGCGCATCGAGCTGGCCCGGATCCTGTTCCGCGACGCCGGCGAGAACGGCGGCGGCATCCTGCTGCTCGACGAGCCCACCAACCACCTCGACGCCGACTCGATCACCTGGCTGCGCGGCTTCCTCGCCAACCACAAGGGCGGCCTGATCGTGATCTCCCACGACGGCTCGCTGCTGGAGTCCGTGGTCAACAAGGTCTGGTTCCTCGACGCCACCCGGTCGGTGGTCGACGTCTACAACCTGGGCTGGAAGGCGTACCTGGAGGCCCGGGAGACCGACGAGCGGCGCCGCCGCCGGGAGCGGGCCAACGCCGAGAAGAAGGCGGGCGCCCTGATGGCGCAGGCCGACAAGATGCGGGCCAAGGCGACCAAGACGGTCGCCGCGCAGAACATGGCCCGCCGCGCCGAGAAGCTGATCTCGGGCCTGGAGGAGGTCCGCCACGCCGACAAGGTGGCCAAGGTGCGCTTCCCCACCCCGGCACCGTGCGGCAAGACCCCGCTCACCGCGACCGGCCTGTCGAAGTCGTACGGGTCGTTGGAGATCTTCACCGACGTCAACGTGGCGGTGGACCGCGGTTCCCGGGTGGCCATCCTCGGCCTCAACGGCGCCGGCAAGACCACCCTGCTGCGGATGCTCGGCGGCCTGCTGCAGCCGGACACCGGCGAGGTGCACGCCGGGCACGGGCTGCGGCTGGGCTACTACGCCCAGGAGCACGAGACGCTGGACGTGGACCGGACGATCCTGGAGCACATGCGCAGCGCCGCCAGCGACCAGACCGACACGGACCTGCGCAAGATCCTCGGCGCGTTCCTCTTCTCCGGCGAGGACGTCGACAAGCCCGCCGGGGTGCTCTCCGGCGGGGAGAAGACCCGACTGGCGCTGGCCACCCTGGTCTGCTCCGGCGCGAACGTGCTGCTGCTCGACGAGCCGACGAACAACCTCGACCCGGTCAGCCGCGAGCAGGTGCTCGACGCGATCGCCCGCTACCCGGGCGCGATCGTGCTGGTCACCCACGACCCCGGCGCGGTCCTGGCGCTCAAGCCCGACCGGGCGATCCTGCTTCCCGACGGCGACGAGGACGCCTGGAGCGACGACCTCCTCGAACTGGTCGAGCTGGCCTGACCCCGACCCCGCCCGGGGTCGGGGTCAGCCGGCGAGTTCGGCCAGCCGGGCGAGGACGCCGGAGCTGACCAGGATCACCACGCCGATCCCGATGAAGACCGCCGGCACCAGCCAGTGGCCGGCGCGGCCGACCAGTCGGACCACCCGGGGGTGGCTGCCCAGCAGGGCGGCGGCCGCGCACCAGACCGCCACCAGGGCGGCGAAGACCAGCAGCCACACCAGCCCGGCCGCCGGGTCGAGGGAGCGGAACACCGGCACGTAGACGGCGATGTTGTCGGACCCGTTGGCGATCGTCACGCCGGCGACGCCGAGCAGACTGCCCACCACGGCCGGCGGTTCGTCGGAGTCCGCGCGGGCGAGCAGCGCGCGGACGCCGAGCCCGATCGGCAGCAGGCCGAGCAGCCCGGTCCACGGGTCGGGTAAGACCAGCAGCCCGGCGGCGACCACCACCGCGGCGCCGACCAGCGCGCCGATGCCGAGGTACTGACCGGCCACAATGTGCCACGGACGGGGCCGTCCGGCGCGCCGGGCCGCCACGAAGAGCACCGTCAGCACCATGATGTCGTCGATGTTGGTGGCGGCGAACACGGCCGCCGCAGCGGCCGCGGTGGCGAGCAGGTCGGTCACGCGAGGCAGCGTACGGACCGATGGGCGGGTCGGCGAAACATGATCCATCGACCGGGTGGACTGTCGGAGCCGGTCCGGCAACCTCGTGTCAGCCGGTCAGAAGGATCACTCTATCGGGAAGGTGACATTGCATAGCGTGTCGGTTGGCGAAGAGTTGATATCTGGCGCATGATCGTTCGAGGCGGTCTAATAGGTGGGACCGTATCCGAACCGCACAGTCTGGGACGTGAGGAATCAGCATGGCAGCCACTGGCACAGCCACCAGCACTGAGAAGGGTCGCCGGATCGTCGGGGCCGAGCGTCAGACGCTCGCCAAGGACCTGGTAAAGCGGTACACCTCTGGTGAGAGCATCCGTGCGCTGGCGGCCTCGACCGGCCGTTCCTACGGGTTCATCCACCGGGTGCTCACCGAGTCCGGGGTGCAGCTGCGGCAGCGCGGCGGCGCCCGGCGCCGCAAGAAGGCGTGACCCGCCCGCCAGCGTCGTCCATCAGCGCCGTGCCCCGGGCGGTCCGGTGACCGCCGAGACGACCGGGGTACGACTCGACTGCGACGGGCCGGTCGCGACGGTGACGTTGTGCCGGCCCGACGTGCTCAACGCCCAGACCCCGGCGATGTGGCGCGCGATGAGCGAACTCTCCCGGGAACTGCCCGGCGACGTCCGCGTCGTGGTCGTACGCGGCGAGGGGCGGGCCTTCTCCGCCGGCCTCGACCTGTCGGTGGCCGGTGCCTCCGGGCCCGGCTCCTTCGCCGAGCTGTCCACCCTCTCCGAGCAGGAGTGCGCCGACCGGATCGCCGAGTTCCAGGGCGGTTTCACCTGGCTGCACCGCCCCGACGTGATCTCGGTGGCCGCCGTGCAGGGGCACGCCATCGGCGCCGGCTTCCAGCTCGCCCTCGCCTGCGACCTGCGGGTGCTCGCCGAGGACGCCAAGCTCTCCATGGCCGAGGTGACCCTCGGTCTCGTCCCCGACCTCGCCGGCACGAAGCGCCTGGTGGAGCTGGTCGGCTACGCCCGCGCCCTGGAGATCTGCGCCACCGGCCGCCGGATGGACGCCGCCGAGGCCGACCGGATCGGGCTGGCCAACCTCGTCGTGCCGACCGCCGAGCTCGACGGCGCGGTGCGGGACCTGACCGCCGGCCTGCTGGCCGGCAATCGCGACGCGGTGGTGGAGATCAAGGCGCTGCTCGCCGGCGCCGGCGGTCGTACCCACGCCGAACAGCAGCGCGCCGAGCGGGAGGCGCAGACCCGCCGCTTGCGTGACCTCGCCGGGCGGGGAGAATAGTAAGGACCGTCAGGGAAGATCCGGGTTACTCGCGAGGTTGTCGTAGTCGTCAGGAGAATTGACCTGACGGCTCAGGCTGCCCACGACCCGGAGGTGACGAGTGTCCAGTCCGATGCACGGCGGGGGCATGGCGGGCTGGAGCATGCTCCGGTCGATGCGCAGCCAGGATGAGGTGACCGCGCACCAGCTCAAGCGCGGCACCGCCAAGCGGATCGTCGCCTTCGCCCAGCCGTACCGGCGCGACATCGTGGTCTTCCTGGTCACCGTGGTGATCGCCGCAGTCATCGGGGTGGCGACCCCGGTGCTCGCCGGTGATGTGATCAACGCGATCAACCGCGGCGGCGCCGAGGCGGGCTCGGTGGTGGTCCGGCTCGCGGTGGTCATCGCCGTGCTGGCGGTCGCCGACGCGCTCTTCTCCCTGGCCCAGCGCTGGTACTCCGCCCGGATCGGCGAGGGGATCATCCTCGACCTGCGCACCCGGGTCTACGACCACGTGCAGCGCATGCCGTTGCAGTTCTTCACCCGGACCCAGACCGGCGCCCTGGTCAGCCGGCTCAACAACGACGTGCTGGGGGCCCAGCGGGCCTTCACCTCGACCCTGTCCGGCGTCGTCAGCAACGTCATCCAGCTGGTGCTCACCGCCGGCGTGATGTTCACCCTCTCCTGGCAGATCACCACGCTCTCGCTGATCCTGCTGCCGATCTTCATCATCCCGGCCCGCCGGGTGGGCAAGCGGCTGGCCGAGATCACCCGCGAGTCGTACAACCTCGACGCCAAGATGAACGCGACGATGACCGAGCGGTTCGGGGTTGCCGGGGCGCTGCTGGTCAAGCTCTTCGGCTCGCCCGAGGCCGAGGCGCGCCGCTTCGCCGGCCGGGCCGAGCGGGTGCGCGACATCGGCATCCAGTCGGCCATGTACTCGCGGACCTTCTTCGTCGCGATGCTGCTGGTGGCGTCGCTGGCCCAGGCGCTCACCTACGGCCTGGGCGGCTGGCTCGCGGTCACCGGCGGGGTGAGTGCCGGCACCGTCGTCACCCTCGCGCTGCTGCTCACCCGCCTTTACGGGCCGCTGACCGCGCTCTCCAACGTCCGGGTGGACGTGATGAGCGCGCTGGTCTCGTTCGACCGGGTCTTCGAGGTGCTCGACCTGCGCCCCGGCATCGAGGAGAAGCCGGGCGCGGTCGTGGTGCCCCGGGGCAACGGCCGGGTCGAGTTCCGCGACGCGCGGTTCCGCTACCCGAGCGCGGCCGAGGTGTCGCTGGCCTCCCTGGAGGAGGTCGCCACCCTGGACCGGACCGTCAACGAGCCGGTGCTCAAGGGCGTCTCGTTCACCGTGGAGCCCGGGCAGATGGTCGCCCTGGTCGGCCCCTCCGGCGCCGGCAAGTCGACGCTGTCCATGCTGATCTCCCGGATCTACGACGTCAGCGACGGCCAGGTGCTGGTCGGCGGGGTCGACGTCCGGGACGCCACGCTCGCCTCGCTGCGCGACGAGATCGGCGTGGTCACCCAGGATTCGCACCTGTTCCACGAGACCATCGCGGAGAACCTGCGCTACGCCAAGCCGGACGCCACCGACGACGAGATCTGGGCCGCGCTGGCCGGCGCGCAGGTCGCCGACCTGGTCCGCTCCCTGCCCGACGGCCTGGACACCACGGTCGGCGAGCGGGGCTACCGCTTCTCCGGCGGCGAGAAGCAGCGCATCGCCATCGCCCGGCTGCTGCTCAAGGCTCCGTCGATCGTGATCCTCGACGAGGCGACCGCCCACCTGGACTCGGAGAGCGAGGCGGCCGTGCAGCGGGCGCTGTCGGTGGCGCTGACCGGGCGTACCGCGCTGGTGATCGCGCACCGGCTCTCCACCGTTCGGGACGCCGATCAGATCCTCGTCCTCGACGAGGGGCGGATCGTCGAGCGGGGCCGGCACGACGAGCTGGTCGCCGTCGGCGGCCTCTACGCCGAGCTGTACCGCACCCAGTTCGCGGTCGCCGACTCGCCCACCCCGTACGTCGACGCCACCGGTCCCGAGCCGGTGATCACCATGCCGATGGCGACGTACGTGGCCGACGAGGCCATGCCGCCGGCCGCCGCGAACTGACGCCGGCGGCAACCGGAGCTCAGCCGGCGGTCGCCGCCGCGCGCAGTTCGGCGAAGGCGGCGCCGAGCGTCTCCGGGGTGAAGTGCGCGTTCAGGCCGCTCGGGTTGGGCAGCACCCAGAGCCGGGCCTCGCCGAGCAGCTCGGGCTGCGGCCCGAAGGCCGCCTTCGGCCGGGCGAAACCGATCCGGTACGCGGTCACCCCGACCACCGCCACCCACCGCGGCCGGTACCGCTCGACCTTCGTGGCCAGGGCGTCCGCGCCGGCCACCAGCTCCGCCGGTGTCAGCTCGTCGGCCCGGGCGCTGGCCCGGGCCACCATGTTGGTGATGCCTAGTCCCCAGCCGAGCAGCTCGCCCTGCTCGCTGGGGTGCAGCTGGCGCGGGGTGAGGCCGCCCCGGTGCAGCGCCGGCCAGAACCGGTTGCCCGGCCGGGCGAAATGCCAGCCGGTGGCCGCCGACCAGAGCCCCGGGTTGATCCCGACGAAGAGCACGTCCAGCCCCGGCGCGATCAGGTCCGGAAGGATCTTGTCGGCCGCGGCCGCCAGGTCCTCCCGCGTCGGCCGCGGGTAGCGCCGGTCCGCCGTCACAGGCCGCGCAGCGCGCCGCCGTCGACCGGCACGGTGATCCCGGTGACGTAGCTGGCGGCGGGGGAGAGCAGGAACGCGGCGACCCGGCCGAACTCCGCCGGCTCGCCGATCCGGCGCAGCGGGATGCCGGCCTCCGCCTCGGCCCGGGCCCGCTCGGCGTCCCCGGTGGCGGCGAGGAGCTCCCGGTTCCGGTCCGTCATGATCCGGCCCGGCAGCAGGCCGACCACGCGTACGCCGCGCGGGCCGTACTCGTCGGCGATGTCCTTGGCCACCCCGGCCAGGCCCGGGCGCAGCCCGTTGGAGATGCCCAGACCGGGCACCGGCCCGCGGGCCGAGGTGGAGAGCACCAGGCCGATCGCGCCGCCGCCGGTGAGCGCGGCGGCGACCGTCCGGGCGGCGCGGACGCTGCCCAGGAAGACCGTCTCGAACGATTCCCGCCACTGCTCGTCGCTCACCTGGGCGGCGGTGCCCCGGGGCGGCCCGCCCACCGAGACCAGCGCCCCGTCGAGGCGGCCGAACTGTTCCCGGGCGGCGGCCACCAGCCGCTGCGGCGTCTCCGGGTCGCTGAGGTCGGCGGTCAGCCCGATCGCCCGCTCCGGGCCGCCGAGCGCCTCGACCGCCGCGGCCACCCGCTCCGGGGCGCGTGCCGAGATCACCACCCGGGCGCCGTCCGCGACGAGGCGTTCGGCGGTGGCGAAACCGAGGCCACCGGAGGCGCCGGTGAGCACGTACACCCGGCCGGCCAGTCCGAGATCCATGGGGCCGATCCTGCCGTACCGCGGAGCACCGCGCCAACCGGCTCAGCGACGGGCGGGGCGCAGCAGGCGTACCCGACCCGCGAGCTGCACCGCGACGGCGCCGCCGGCCCGGCCCACGGCCGGGAGCCGGCGCGGCCGGGGGGCGCCGCGTCCGTCGTAGCGGGTGACGGCCTCGCGGGTGGCCAGCTCCTCCGCGCCGAGCGCCGGCAGCGTGCCGCGGTCGCGCAGCTCCCGGGCCAGGTCCCAGCCGTCGCGCAGCGACCCGTTGGTGGGGCGGCCCGCCGCCCAGTCGGCGAAGGTCGCCGGCCAGGCGGCGCCGAGGCCGGCGGCCAGCAGCGGCCAGTGCCGGGCCACGTCGCCGCCGCGCTTGCGCAGCAACGCGCGACGCGCGGCGTCGACCGGCGCCGGGGCGAACCCGGACGGCAGCCGACCGCCCGCGACCAACGTCGCGACCAGCTCCGCCTGCCGGGTCGCCAGGTCGCCGGCCGGGCCGGGACCGTCGGTCGGTGGCCGCCCTGCCGGAGCGGGGACGGCCGGCCCGGGACGGCGGTCGTCGGCCGCGCCGGTGGCCGCCGTCGCGGGGCTGACCGCGGCGCTGGCGGCGGCGTCGGGGCCGGTCACGTGACCACCGGGAATCCGGCGGCGGCGGCGAGCGCGTCCAGCTCACCGCGCAGCTCCGCCGCCGGCGGGTACCCCCCGTCCCGCTCCAGCAGCAGGGCCGGCGGCCGGCGTCGGGCGCAGAGCTCGCCGACCAGGTCGAGCACCTCGGCGGGCACCGGGTCGGTGTGCGTGTCGTGGTAGAAGCCGCCCTGTTCGGCCCCGCCCGCGACGTGCACGTAGGCGACCCGGTCCAGCGGCAGCCGGTCGAGCAGCGCGAGCGGGTCGGTGCCCCGGTTGCGGGCGTTGGCGTGCACGTTGGCGACGTCCAGCAGCAGCAGCGCCCCGGTGGCGTCCAGGATCTCCGTCAGGAAGGCCGCTTCGTCCAGCTCGTCGTCCGGCCAGTCGAAGAGCGCGGCGATCGGCTCCAGCGCGATCGGCACCGGCAGCTCGGCCTGCGCCCGCCGGACGTTCGCCACCACCGCGGCGACCGCCTCCCGGCTGCGCGGCAGCGGCAGCAGGTGCCCGGCCTCCAGCCCGCCGGCCCGGACGAACGCGATGTGCTCGCTCACCAGCGGCGCGTCGACCAGCGCGGCCACCCCGGCCAGGTGGGCCAACCGGGCCGGATCCACCGGCTCGGCGCCGCCGAGGGAGAGCTTCACCCCGTGCGGTACGACGGTGACCCCGCGCCCGCGCAGCTCGGCGAGGCCGGGCGGCAGCGGCCCGGCCGGGGCGACCGTCTCGGCGACCACCTCGACGAAGCGCAGCCCCGGCAGGTCGACCACGAAACCGGCGATCTCCGGCCGCCAGCCGATGCCCACCCCGTACGGCCCGGTCATCCGCCGCACCCGCCCCCGCCGCCGCCGCCACCCCCGCAGGAGCTGCCGCCGCCGCAGGAGCTGCCGCCGCCGCAGGAGCTGCCGCCACTCGAGCCGCCGCTGCCGGACAGCGCCTGGCGCTGGATCTCGGCCTGCTCGGCGAAGCCCGGGTCCATCGTCCAGATGGTGGCGGTGCCGAAGAGCGCCACCCCCATCGCCGCGTCGGACGGGCCGTAGGTGGCGTACGCGGGCGCCGAGGCGGGCGCCAGGTAGGTGTGCCGGCGACGCAGCTCGCGCAGCGCCCGGTCGGCCGCGCGGGTCCGCCAGGGCACCCGGATGAGCAGCACGAAGGCGAAGAACAGCGGGAACAGGGTGAGCATCAGGAAGCCGGCCGGGCGGCCGTTCGACAGCCCCACGAAGAGCCGGATCCCGCCGAGCGCGAGGAGGGCGGCCAGCAGCATCGGGCCGCGTCGCACGGCGGCCCGCCGGGCCGGGTCGAGCGCCAACCCGCGGTCCCGCAGACCGTCCCGGAGCTGCTCGACCGCCCGGGCCACCCATTCGTCGCGGCGCAGCTCCCGGGCGAAGACGTGCCGGCCGGCCGCGTTGTAGATCGCCTGGTCCAGCGGGGTGACCCCGGCGGGCATCGAGGTGCCGGTGGTGAGCCGCCGGTCGGGCCGTACGCCCACCACGCCGCCGCGTCGCAGCCCGCCGAGCGCCGTCCAGACCGCGAGCTGGTCGCCCCCGTTGAGGTACGCGACCTGCTGCGGTCCGAGTTGCCCGACGCCGTCGGTGGGCGCCCCGGCCAGGGCGCGGAAGCGGTGGACCAGGGTGCCGACGAGCACCACGGCCACGGCCAGGAGGTACCAGCGCAGGAAGACCGGGCCGGGGATGCCCCAGGTGTCGCCCGGTGCGGCGAGGACGGTCATGGTCTGCTCCTGTCGCGCGAGGGGATCGCGGCCCCATTGTGGAGCAGACCCGCCAGGGGTGATCCCGGCCCGTGGGCCGAGTTACCGGACCGAGATCCGGCGCCACGGGGCGGACCCGTGCGGTCAGCGGCGGCGGACCGCCTCCTCGACCAGGTCGAGCACCGGGCCGAGGTCACCTGCCGGACGACCCATCGCCAGGTGCAGCACCAGCCCGTCGTAGGCCAGCTCCAGGAACTGGGCCAGCACGTCGATCGGCACGTCCTCGCGGAGCACCCCGGCCTCCCGCTGGCGGACCAGGCGTTCCCGGGTGGCCTCGGCGATGGCCGCCGACCGTTCCGCCCAGCGCCGGGCGAAGGCCGGGTCGGTACGCAGCCGCCGGGAGACCTCCAACTGGCTGCCCAGCCAGCCGGTGGTGTCCGGGGAGACCGCCCGGGCGAGCAGGTCCCGCATGACCTGGACCAGGCCGTTGCGGGCCACCGTCTCCACCATCGCGGCGGCGTCGTCCTCGGCGACCGCCAGGAAGAGCGAGTCCTTGTCCCGGAAGTGGTGGAAGATGGCGCCCCGGGACAGCCCGGTGGCCTCCTCCAGGCGGCGTACGGTGGCGCCCTCGTAACCGTGCCGGGCGAAACACGCCCGCGCGGCGCCGAGGATCTCCTGCCGGCGCGCATCGAGCTGGTCCTGACTTACTCTGGGCACGGGACGATCGTGTCAGGTGCCCCGGGCCGATGCAAACCGTACGTACGGCTTGGGATCGGGCTCCGCCGGAAGCCTCCGAGCTCGGGGGGTCCGGTTACGATCGCCCGATGACGCCGGCCACCCCCCTTCCCGAGCATCCGCTGACCGTGGCGGCCGTCCAGGCCGAGCCGGTCCCCGGCGACGTCGCCGGAAACGCCACCACCGCCGCCCGGCTGGTCGGCCGGGCGCCCGACGCCCGGATCGTCGTGCTGCCGGAGCTGTTCCTGCCGGCGTACCACCCGCCGACCCTGGCCGCCGACCCGGCCGGCACCGACGTGGCCGCCGACGCGGACGGCCTGGTCGACGATCCGCGGCTCGACCCGCTGCGGGCGGCTGCCCGGGACGGCGGTGCCACCGTGGTGGTGGGCGCGGCCGTCCGGCACCCCGACGGGCGGCGGACCATCTCCTCGCTCGTCGTCGACGCCGCCGGGGTCGCCCGGTCGGCGTACGACAAGCAGCAGCTCTGGGGCGGTGAGCGCGACCTGTTCGACGCCGGCCGGCGCGGCGCCACCCTGCTGGTCGACGGCTGGCGGCTCGGCCTGGGCATCTGCTACGACGGGTGCTTCCCCGAGCACGGCCGCGCCGCCGCCGCCGACGGTGCCCACGGCTACCTCTGCCCCAGCGGCTACCTGGCCGGCTCGGCGCACCGGCGGGACCTCTACTACGCCGCCCGCGCCCTGGACAACACCATGTACGTGGTCTTCGCCAACGCCGTCGGCGGCGCCGACCCGTGGCGGTTCAGCGGCGGCGCGGCGGTGTACGACCCGGAGGGCCGGCCGCTCGCCCGCGGCGCCGACGCGGGGGAGGACGTGCTGGTCGCGACCCTCGACCCCGGGGCGCTCGCGGCCACCCGGGCGGCGCACACCATGCTCGCCGACCGCCCTGCCGACCAGGGGTTGCCCCGAACGGTGCTGGCCGGCTGACCGACGGCGCAGGGTCGCCCGGCCCCTGTCGGCCGTGCACCTCGGTCCCGTAGGGTGCGCGAGTGCCGCTGCTCCTACTGGACCTGGACAACACCCTGCTCGACCGGACCGGGTCGTTCCGTGCGTGGGGAGAGCGTTTCCTGGACAACGTCGGCGCGCCGGCCGCCGACATCGACTGGCTGCTCTCCGTCGACGCCGACGGGCTGACCGACCGGTGGGACGTCGCGGACGCCATCCGCGACCGGTACCGGCTGGCCGTCCCCTCCATCGACCTGGTCGACGAGCTGCACGACGGGGTGGTGGCGAACACCCGGCTGGACCCGCTGGTCGCCTGCGCACTGCGGATCGCCGACGACGCGGGCTGGGTACCGGTGGTGGTCAGCAACGGCGCGGTGCGCCAGCAGGACGCGAAGATCCGCCGGACCGGCCTGGACCGGTACGTGGCCGACTGGGTGATCTCCGAGGAGGCCGGGGTCAGCAAGCCCAACCCGCGGATCTTCGCGCTCGCCGCCCAGCGCGCCCGGATGTCGCTGCGCGGCGCCTGGGTGGTCGGGGACAGCCCGGAGGCGGACATCGGCGGGGCCGCCGCCGTTGGCCTGCCGAGCGTCTGGCTGCACCGCGGCCGGACCTGGTCGGACACCCGGTTCGCGCCCACCCGCACCGTGGACGGGCTGATCGCCGCGGTGGCCACCGTGCTCGCCGGCTGAGCCGGCGCGTCGCCGCCGGGTCCCGGTTATTCGGTTGACCCCGCGGCGGCCCGCGGTGAGCATGGGTGCCGCGCGCAGGCGCAGCCGGGCGGCGCCCGGTCGAGGAGAGGAGGTCGGTCATGGCCGTCTTTGCAGGGTCGTTCCACCTGCCTCCATCAGCCTCGATCAAGGGATCACCAAACCCGTGCGTGAACACGACCTCCCGGCGCGCGAGCGCCGTGGCCGCGGCAAGAGCCGCTTCGACGACGACGAACCGCATTTCCTGAAGCACGGCCGGCCCGCCGAGCCGGCCCTGACCGAGCCCGACGACGAGCCCGACCCCGAGGACCCCTGGTCCTCCTGGGACGGGGCCGTGCACGGCCCGGAACCGCACCCCGAGTGGCTGGTCACCGAGCTGGCCGCCCGGGACACCGAACTCGGCGTGCTCAAGACCGGCAAGGAGGCGGACGTCCACCTGGTCCGCCGGGCCGTGCCGGAGACCGGCCGGTCCTGCCTGTTGGCGGCGAAACGCTACCGGGACGCCCAGCACCGGCTCTTCCACCGGGACGCCGGCTACCTGGAGGGGCGCCGGGTCCGCCGGTCCCGGGAGAACCGGGCGATGGCCGGCCGGACCGCCTTCGGCCGGCAGATGATCGCCGGGCAGTGGGCGGCGGCCGAGTTCTCGGCGCTGGCCCGGCTCTGGGAGATCGGCGCGGAGTCCGGGCGGATCGCCGTGCCGTACCCGGTGCAGCTGCTCGGCACCGAGCTGATGCTGGAGTTCGTCGGGGACGCCGACGAGGGGCAGGCCGCGCCCCGGCTGGCCCAGCTCCGGCCCGAACCCGCCGAGCTGCGCGATCTGTGGGAGCAGATGGTCGACGCCCTGGTCGTGCTCGCCCGCGCCGGGTACGCGCACGGTGACCTGTCGCCGTACAACCTGCTGGTGCACCGGGGTCGGCTGGTCATGATCGACCTGCCGCAGGTGGTCGACGTGGTGGCCAACCCGCAGGGGCCGGAGTTCCTCGCCCGGGACGTCCGGGTGGTCGGCGCGTGGTTCGCCGCTCGGGGACTGCCCGCCCTGGCGGTCGACCCGGCCGAGCTGACCGGGCTGCTGCTGCAGGAGGCGGGCATCCGCTGAGCGGACCGTGGCCCGGGCGGGTGGACCCGCCCGGGCCACCGTTTCACTGGAGGTAGCGCTCGACCTCCGGCAGCGGTCGCTCGCCCTGGGCGTCCGGGTCGCCGTGCGCCTGCCGGGCCGCGCGGCGGCGGCGCAGCAGGTCCCAGCACTGGTCGAGGGATTCCTCCAGCGCCCGCAGCCGTTCCTTGGCCTCGTCGTCGGTGCCGGACTCGTGCTCCTGCGCGGCCGAGCGGAGCCGGTGCTCCTCGTCGACCAGTTCGGAGATCCGGTTCAGGATGGTCTTGTCGTCCATGCCCCTGAGCCTGGCACAGGGCACGGGCACGCGCCCAGGTTCTCTCCGCCGTCGCCGCGTCGGCCGCCGCGGGAGGCTGACGGGTGGTCCGATCAGGTCGTCGGGGCGGAACGCACAGTGATCGACCAGCGAACGCCGGCGGGTCGCCGCCGGCCCTTTGCTCTGCTGCAGCGGAGGCAACAGTTACCCGGCGTGACGCCGACAGTGGCGCCGACGATCGGACCGGCCGTGAACCAGCACTGGCCAGGCCGGTGTTGCCGCCAAGGCAGCAGAGCAAAGGGCGGGGGAGATCCGAAGCCGGTCGGCGGGACGGCTACGGTCGGGGACGGGCCGGCCGGGTCACCGTCCGTCACCCGTGCCGAGCGTCACCGCACGCCGAGCTGCCCTGGCAGCCGCCGGTCGTCCCCGGCGGACGGAATCGGGGGCGCGAACGCGGGGGCCGCGACCAGCTCCCCGGCCGCCGAGCGGTACGCGCTGCTCGTCGCCGAGTCGGCCGGCGAGCTGGTCGGCGTCGCGCGGACCGGGCTGCTGCACGAGAGCGGAGCCGGGGCTGGGCTTCGCCAACGTGACGGTGCATCCCGAGCGGCGCGGCCGGGGTCGACCTGGCCGCGGCGGAGCTGCCGGATCTCCCGGCGCCAGCCGGGATCCGGCTGGCCTCAGCGGCCGACCTGGCCGAGCCGCGGCCGCTCTACGAGGCCGACCTGGACGTCTCCCGGGACGAGCCCGGCGTGGTGGGGATGGACGACATCTCCTACGACGACTGGCGGGCCGCCTACTGGGAGCGCCCCGACCTGGACCGCGTGCTGACCTCGGTCGCGCTGGCGGACGACGTGGTGGTGGCGTTCAGCCTGGCGCTGACCGACGGGCGGTACCGCTACCAGTCGGGGATGACCGCACCCGGCGCGCGTACCGGGGCGGGGGTGTGGGCCGGTCGGTCAAGGCCGCCGCCCTGCGCCGGGCCCGGGACGCCGGCTACCGGCACGCCGTGACCAGCAACGAGGCGATGCTCGCCGTCAACCGGCGACTGGGCTACCAGGTGGTGGACAGCGAGTGGCGGTACCGCCGGGATTTGCGCAGGTGAGCGGTGCCGTCCGGCTCCTTTGTGGAGTGCTAAACCTTCCGCAGCGAAAATTTCTCTTCTTCTGTCTAGAGAAAGTCGTTCGGACGGTGGCATGCTTCCCGGGAGCTTGGCTCGACAACATGGTTGCCTGGGGCGGCGTTGCCCGGAAGGGGTCCGAAGGCGGTGGTTGCATCCGACACCGTGCCGGTCGGTATCCGGCGACCCGACGTCATCCCGTTGCGCCACGTCCTGCCCCGCCTCTTCCGTGACCCGACCGCGGCCCTGGTGGAGTTCGGCGAACGGTCACAGGGCGAGGTGGTGAAGCTCAACCTAGGATCGTTCCGCCCGTACCTGGTCACCAATCCCGTGCACGTGCAGCAGGTGCTGGGGGACCGGTCCGGGAACTACGTCCGGTCGGGGGAGGGGCTGTTCTGGCGGCCCATCCGGCGGCTGTTCGGCGACGGCATCCTCGGCGAGGGGCAGATCTGGTCGGAGAGCCGGCGCATCCTCCAGCCGATGTTCACCGCCCGCCGGGTCGAGGCGCTGATGGAAGGCATGGCCGTGACCATCGCCGACGCGGTGGCCGAGCTGGACGAGCCGGCACGGGCGGGGCGCCCGGTCGACATCGGAGCGGAACAGGCCCGGATCGTGTGCCGCGCCATCGTGCGCGCGCTCTTCGCGGACCGCATCTCGGTCGCGGATGCCCTACGCATCATGGCGGCCCAGGACGCCATCGCCACCTCAGTGATCCCCCGCGTGGTGGTGCCGTTCGCCCCGCTGTCGGTACCGATGCCCGGCGACCGGGCCTTCCGGCGTGCCGTCCGGCGCATCGACGAGGTGCTGGTGCCGATCATCCGTGCCGCGCGCGACGCCCCGGCCGACGGCGACGACATCATCTCCACACTCTGGCAGGCGCGCACGGACGACGGCCGCCAGCTCGACGAACAGCAGGTGCGGAACGACACGGTGGCGATGGTCGCCGTCACCACCGAGACCACCATCAACGTACTGACCTGGCTCTGGCCGCACCTCGCCCGGTCGCCCGAGGTGGCCGGCCGACTGCGGGACGAGATCGACCGGGTGGTCGGCAAGGGTCCGGTCACCGCCGCGCATCTGCCCCAGCTCCGGTACACCCGGATGGTGCTGGACGAGCTGATCCGGCTCTACCCGGTCGCCTGGCTCGCGCCGCGGCAGGCGGTGGCCGACGACGTGCTGGGCGGGGTACGGATCGAGGCGGGCGCCACCCTCCTGGTCAGTCCGCTGATCACCCAGCGGATGACCGCCTACTGGGACCGGCCCGAGGTCTTCGACCCGGACCGGTTCGCGCCCGAGCGGAGCCGCGGCCGGCACCGGTACGCGTACTTCCCCTTCGGTGGCGGACCGCACCAGTGCCTCGGCATGCACCTGTTCTATCTGGAGGCACAGCTCATCGTGGCCAACCTGCTGAAGCGGTTCCATCTCCAGCCCCGCCACGCCGAGCTGCCGTCGGTGAAGCTGGCCGCCGCCCTGCGAGCCCGGGAGCGGGTCGAGTTGCACCTGAGGCCGGTGTCCCGGTGACGGCTCCGCCGCTCGCGCCCGACGTCCCGGGCGAGCTGGCAGCCGCCGCGGATCAAGGACGGATCTGCGCCCTCGCCGCCAAGGGGCAGCGCGACCTGGGGAAGCAGGCCGGGCGCTACCCCGCCATCTTCGGCGCGGAGCCGTTCGACAGCGCCCTGTACGGCAGCATCGCGATGGCCATCGCGTTCGGTGCGCCCTGGTGCACCGCCGAGCAGCTGCGGATCACGAACCGGGCCGTGCTGTGGGGGTTCGCGGCCGACTGGCACCTGGACGTGTTGGCGACGTCCCGCCAGGACGTCGAACGAGTCATCGACGGCTGCCTGGCCGCGGCGGACGGCCGGCAGGTGGCGGCCGACGACTTCCTCGGGCAACTGCTCGCCGAGCTCCGCGACGACCTCGCCACCGTCCCGGCCTTCACCGAGCTGCGGGGCGTCTGGCGGCGGGAAGTCGAACTGGCCCTCACCGCCATGGCGCGCGAGTGGGAGTGGCGCGCGGACCGGGCGGAGTCCGGCCTCCTGCCCAGCCTGGACGACTACCTCGCCAACGCGGCCAACCTCGCCTGCACGGTGGTCAACGTCGCGCACTGGATCTACTCCGGCGACGAGGCCACGCACCGCCATCTCGACCAGCTCGTCACGGCCAGCGACGAGGTGCAGCGCATCCTGCGACTGGTCAACGACCTCGGCACCTACGAGCGCGACCTGCGGTGGGGTGACCTGAACGCGATCATGCTGGTCGCCGACCGGTCCGATGTGGAACAAATGATCGACCGGCTCGTCGAGAACTGCCGCGCGCTGCTCGCACCGCTGGAGCGGAGCTGCCCGGTGCAGGCCGCGTACCTCGCCCGGCAGATCGGCTTCAGCAGCGGCTTCTACCGCGCCACGGACTTCTGGGGCGTACGGTGACCGACGCGGCACCGCTGGACGTCGCACCGGACACCGGGCACGAGGAGGCGGCGGCACGGGAGCTCATTGCCGCCATGATGCTGGCGCCGAACGGTCAGTCGTCCGCGTCGGTCTACGAGACCGGGCGACTGGTGAGCCTGGCGCCCTGGCTGGTCCGGCACGCCGAGCGCATCGATCACCTGCTGCTGACCCAGGCCCCCACCGGCGGGTGGGGCGGCCCCGGCGGGTACGCCCTGGTGCCGACGCTCAGCGCGGTCGAGGCGTTGCTGGCCGCCCTTCTCCGGGGCGACCTGCGGACCCCGGACGACGGCGAGATCCACACCAGGGTCGTCCGCGCCCTCGGCCCGGGGCTGGTCCGACTCCGCGACCTGCTCGCCGAGCCCGGCCTCGCGCTACCCGACCTGCCGGCGATCGACCTCGTCGTGCCGGCGCTGGTCGAGTCCCTCAACGGGCACCTGGCGCGGGTGGCCGCCGGCGGCCGGGCCGAGCTGCGCCGCGGGCCGTACGACGGCCCGTTGCCACTGCCCGCCGGGATGGGCCGCGGCCGCCTCGAACGGGTGCGGGAGGTGCTCGGCTCGGGCGACCCGGTCCCGGAGAAGATCTGGCACGCCCTGGAGGTCGGCGGTCCGGCCGCCCGGCGGGCGACCGGTGCGATGGTTCCCGGAAGTGGCGCGGTGGGCGCCTCGCCCGCGGCGACGGCGGCCTGGATCGGCACCCCCGACGACGCCGCCGCGCCGGCACTCTCCTATTTGGAGGAGACCGTCCGGCAGTACGGCGGCCCGGTGCCGCCGGCGAGCCCGATCGCGGTCTTCGAGCGGGCCTGGGTGCTGAGCACGCTCAGCCGGTCGGGGGTACCGTTCCCGGTTCCCCCGAGGATGCTGGCCAGCCTCGCCGACGCGCTCGGCCCGGCCGGCACGCCCACCGGCCCGGGCCTGCCCCCGGACGCGGACACCACCTCGGTGACCCTGTCGGCGCTGGCGCGGCTCGGCCGGCCGGTGCCACCGTCCAGCCTCTGGGCGTACGACACCGGAGAACACTTCTGCACCTGGCACGGTGAGGACGGCGCCTCCGTCACCACCAACGCCCACGTCCTCGACGCGCTCGGGTGGCACGCGACGCGGACGCCGGCGGAGCCGCGGCTGGCGTCGGCGGTCGAGCGGCTCACCGCCTGGCTCTGCGCCCGGCAAGGCCCGGACGGCGCGTGGTCGGACCGCTGGCACGCCTCCCCGTACTACGCGACCTGCTGCGCGGTGCTCGCCTTGGCGGAGTACGGGCGGGGCGTGAGGCGGGACGACGCGCTGGACCGGGCCGCCGCCTGGCTCCTGGAGGAGCAGCGGCCGGACGGCTCCTGGGGACGCTGGACCGGGACAGTGGAGGAGACCGCGTACGCCCTCCAGGCGCTGCTCTCGACGACGCGGCCGGCCGACCCCCGGCCGCTGCCGCACCTCCACCACGGCTACCGGTACCTGTCCACCATGGAGGGGCGCGACGGTGAGCCGGCCCTGTGGCACGACAAGGATCTTTACCGTCCGCCGCTGATCGTCGGCGCCGCCGTCACGGCCGCTCGGTACCTGGTCCGCCTGCGGATGGGCCTTCACCCGCCCGGATATGTGGCAGGCGGGTTGATCAGTGCCGCTTGAGTGAAGTTTCCGACACTGCTAGCGTGCGCGCGTGGTCGAAGGCGTAACGGCCATGTGCGACCGGTGCACCTCGAACACCCGCCAGGACGGTGTAATGCGTTCCCGCAGTACGAACCTCCGTACCAAAGTCATCGCGTTGCTCGCGTCCCTGGTCGCGCTCTGGGCCTTCGCGGCGTGGGTCACCGTCCGGGACGGCTTCAACCTCCTCGGCGTGCAGACGCTAAATACGGCGGTCGCCGAACCGAGTGAGCCGCTGGTGCTGCAGCTCCAGCAGGAGCGCCGGCTCTCGCTGGCGTACCTGGGCCGGCCGGACGGCGCGGGTCGCGACGCGTTGGCCCAGGAGCGCTCCCGTAGCGACCAGCTGGCGGCGGCGTTCGCCGAGTCGGCCCGCAGTTGGCGGGCCGAGGTGGCCGCCGGCGCCGACCTCGAGCGCCGGGTGGCCGAGGTCAACAGCCAGCTGGCCCAGCTGGACGAGATCCGGTCCGCCGTGGACGACCGCAGCGCCGACCGGCTCTCCACCTTCACCGCCTACCGCGGCGTGATCGACTCCCTCTTCACCGTGTACACCACCCTTGGTGGCCTGGACGACCGGCAGATCGCGGCGGACACCAGCGCTCTGATCGAACTCAACCGGGCCCGTGAGCTGCTGTCCCAGGAGGACGCCGTGCTCACCGGCGTGCTCGCCGCCGGACGGATCACGCCGGCCGAGCGCTCGCAGCTGGCCCAGATCATCGGCGCGCAGCGCTTCGCCGCCGAGCTCGCCGTCAGCCGGCTGACTGGCGCCGACCGGAGCCGGTACGCCGCGATGACCGGCGGTCCGTCCTTCACCCGCCTGCACACCCTGGAGAACGGTCTCCTCCAGGCCCGGGCCGACGACCCGAGGCTGACCATCAAGGCCGAGGACTGGGAGAAGGCGGTCGCCCCGGCGTTGACGCAGTGGAGCGACGTGGTGGTGGCCGGCGGCGACGACGTGGTCGGGCGCGCCACGCCGGTCGCGATCGGCGTCATCGTCCGACTGGTGCTGGCCACCGGCCTGGGTCTGCTCGCCGTCATCGCGTCCATCGTGGTGTCGATCACCACCGCCCGGTCGCTGGTGCGCCAGCTGGAACGGCTGCGTGAGGCGGCGTTCCGGCTGGCCAACGAGCGGCTGCCCGGCGTGGTGGAGCGGCTGGGCCGTGGCGAGGAGGTCGACGTCGCCCGGGAGGCGCCCCCGTTGCAGTTCGGCGACGACGAGATCGGCCAGGTGGGCAAGGCCTTCAACGCCGTGCAGGAGACCGCGATCCGGACCGCCGTCGAGCAGGCCGAACTGCGTCGCAGCGTCCGCGACGTGTTCCTCAGCCTGGCCCGGCGCACCCAGGCCCTGGTGCACCGCCAGCTCACCCTGCTCGACGCGATGGAACGCCGCGAGCACGACGCCGAGGAGCTGGAGGACCTGTTCCGGGTGGACCACCTGGCCACCCGGATGCGGCGCAACGCCGAGAACCTGATCGTGCTCTCCGGCTCCACCCCGGGCCGGTCCTGGCGCCGGAACGTGCCGATGGTCGACGTGGTCCGCGGCGCGGTGGCCGAGGTCGAGGACTACACCCGGGTGAACGTGCTGCCGCTGGGCCCGGTGTCGCTCGCCGGCCGGGCCGTCGGTGACGTCATCCACCTGCTGGCCGAGCTGATCGAGAACGGACTGTCGTTCTCGCCCCCGCACACCACCGTCGAGGTGCGCGGCCAACTGGTGGCCAACGGGTTCGCCATCGAGATCGAGGACCGGGGCCTCGGCATGACCGAGGAGCACCTCGCCGCCGCCAACCACCGGATCGTCGACCGGTCCGAACTGAACCTGGCCAACGCCGCCCGGCTCGGCCTCTACGTGGTCAGCCGGCTGACCGAGCGGCACGGCGTGCGGGTGCAGCTCAAGGAGTCCGCGTACGGCGGGACGACGGCGGTGGTGCTGATCCCGCTCGATCTGGTCACCGACGACGGCCCCGACCCGGCCACCTCCGGCGGGTTCCGGGCGGGCGCGGGGATCGGCGCGCCGGTCGCGGCGGCCACCGGGACCGGACGGTCCGAGCCCACCGGCGAGCAGACCACCAGTCCGGTGGCGCTGGTCGAGCCGCCCCGGCCGACGACGCCGGACGCCGAGCGCCGGGAGGACGCCGGAGACGACGTGCCGGCCGGGACGGACCCCGTACCCGGTCACGCCGGGCCGGACGAGCCGCCGGTGACGGAGGCGGGGCTGCCGACGCGTACCCGGCGGACCGGGCAGCCGGGGCTGGACGCTCCGACCTTTCCGACCGGCCTGCCGGTGGCGGTCGGACGGTCCAAGGGGGACGGTGCTGCCGCTCCGGCGGCGGCCGACCCCGCGCCCGGCGAGACCGCCGGCCGGGAGGATCCGGCCCGGACCGACTCCGGGCTGCCGGTGCGGGTACGGCAGGCGAGCATCGTGCCGGAACTGCGTGACGACCCGTCCACTTCGGACGCTGATCCGGGCGACGACACGGTACGGCCGCCGGAGCAGGTACGCCGGATGATGAGCTCTTACCAGAGCGGCACCCGACGTGGCCGGACGGATGCGGCGCGGCTGCTCGGCGGGGTGACGCGCGGGTCCGGGAGCGGGCCGGACACCAGGGACGAGCAGGCGACCTGAGGACGACGTCGGTCCGGCGGCACCCAGGCGGCCGGTACGGCGGAGCGAGCACGGCGACACCAGCCGGGGAGAAGAGGACGACGAGTGGCGCAGAAGACGGCTTCGAGCGCGGACCTGACGTGGTTGCTGGATGATCTGGTCGGCCGGGTGAAGCAGGCGGAACACGCCGTGGCGCTCTCCACCGACGGCCTGCTGATGGCCTCCTCACAGGGGCTGAGCCGGGACGACGGTGAGCACCTGGCGGCGATGGCGGCCGGCATCCAGAGCCTGGCCCGGGGCGCGGGCAAGCGGTTCGGCGGCGGTCAGGTGCAGCAGACCATCATCGAGATGCAGTCGTCGTTCCTGTTCGTCACGGCGGCCGGTCGCAACGCCTGCCTGGCGGTGCTGGCCTCCGAGGACGCGGACGTGGGCCTGATCGCGTACGAGATGGCCATGCTGGTCACCCGGGTCGGCAGGTTCGTCGCCTCGCCGACCCGGACGCCCGAGCAGCCGACCGGCGAGACCCCGACGCGATGACCGTCCAGGGGGACTCCGCGGAGCACGAGTGGGTGGACGACCACGCGGGCCCGGTGGTGCGCCCGTACGCGGTCACCCGGGGCCGGGCCCGCCCGGTCACCGGCACGTTCGACCTGATCTCCCTGGTGACGGCGACCCGGGCCGACGTGGCGTCGGAGTCGGGGCTGGGCCCCGAGCACGTGGCCATCGTCGGTCTCTGCCAGCGGATGCAGTCCGTGGCGGAGATCGCCGCCCACCTCGACCTGCCGGTGGGTACCGTCCGGGTCCTCCTCGGCGACCTGGTGGCCCGAACCCTGGTGCAGGTCCGTGAGCCGCGCGCCACCACCGCCGGCCTTCCCGACGACAGCGTTTTCGAGGCGGTTATCAATGGACTTCGGGCCCTCTGAGCGGCCGGCGGGAGCGGCGCCGCTGCCCACCGCGATCAAGATCCTGATCGCCGGTGGTTTCGGCGTGGGCAAGACCACCATGGTCGGCGCGGTCAGCGAGACCCGTCCACTGCGGACGGAGGAGGTGCTGACCGAGACCGGGGTGGGGATCGACGACCTGTCCGGCGTGGAGCAGAAGGGCACCACCACCGTCGCGATGGACTTCGGTCGGATCACGATCAGCGACGACCTGGTGCTCTACGTCTTCGGCACCCCGGGACAGGACCGGTTCTGGTTCGTCTGGGACGAGCTGGCGCTGGGCGCCATCGGTGCGGTGGTGCTCGCCGACACCCGGCGGCTGGCCGACTGCTTCCCCTCGATCGACTACTTCGAGGGGCGGGGCACGCCGTTCGTGGTGGCGGTGAACTGCTTCGAGGGCGCCAAGGAGTACCGGCTGGACGAGGTGCAGGTGGCGCTCAACCTCGACCCCGGGGTCCCGGTGGTGCTCTGCGACGCCCGGCAACGGGAGTCGAGCAAGGAGGTGCTCATCACGCTGCTGGAGCACGCCATGAAGACCCGCGAGGCCCGCCGCCGCGCCGCCGCCGACTGACCTCCCGGACGCCGAAGGGCCCCTCCCCGCAATCGCGGGAAGGGGCCCTCTTCGCTGGTACGTCAGCTGGCGATCATGCGACGCAGCACGTACTGCAGGATGCCGCCGTGCCGGTAGTAGTCCGCCTCACCGGGGGTGTCGATCCGGACCACCGCGTCGAAGTCCACGCCGGTGTCGGTGGTGACCTTCACCGTGCGCGGGGTCTCGCCGTCGTTGAGCGCGGTCACGCCGGCGATGGAGAAGGTCTCCGTGCCGGTCAGGCCGAGCGACTCGGCGGTGGCGTCGACCGGGAACTGCAGCGGCAGCACGCCCATGCCGATCAGGTTGGAGCGGTGAATCCGCTCGTACGACTCGGCGATGACCGCCTTGACGCCGAGCAGCATGGTGCCCTTGGCCGCCCAGTCGCGGGACGAGCCGGAGCCGTACTCCTTGCCGGCCAGGATGACCAGCGGGACGCCCGCCTCCTGGTACGCCATGGAGGCGTCGTAGATCGAGGCCTGCTCGCCGGTCAGGTGGTTGACCGTGAAGCCGCCCTCCACGCCGGGCACGAGCTGGTTGCGCAGCCGGATGTTGGCGAAGGTGCCCCGGATCATCACCTCGTGGTTGCCCCGCCGGGAGCCGTACGAGTTGAACTCGTGGCGCGGCACGCCGTGCTCGGCGAGGTACTTCCCGGCGGGGGAGTCGGCCTTGATCGAGCCGGCCGGGGAGATGTGGTCGGTGGTCACCGAGTCGCCGAGCTTGGCCAGCACCCGCGCGGGACCGATATCGGAAACAGGCGCCGGTAGGCGCCCCATGCCCTCGAAGTACGGGGGCTTGCGGACGTAGGTGGACTCGCCCGCCCAGGCGAAGGTGTCACCGGTCGGGGTCGGCAGGGACTGCCAGCGCTCGTCGCCGGCGAAGACGTCGGCGTACGCGGCGCTGAAGCCGGCGGCGCCGATCGCCTGGGCGATGACGTCCTGGATCTCGGCGCTGTTCGGCCAGATGTCGCGCAGGAAGACCGGGTTGCCCTGGCTGTCCTCGCCGAGCGGCTCGTTGGCCAGGTCGATGTCCATCGTGCCGGCGAGCGCGTACGCGACCACCAGCGGCGGGGACGCCAGGTAGTTCATCTTGACGTCCGGGTTGATCCGGCCCTCGAAGTTCCGGTTGCCCGACAGCACGGAGACGACGGCGAGGTCGTTCTCGTTGACCGCGGCGGAGACCTCCTCCGGCAGCGGGCCGGAGTTGCCGATGCAGGTGGTGCAGCCGTAGCCGACCAGGTTGAAGCCGAGCTTGTCCAGGTACGGGGTGAGGCCGGCCCGCTCGTAGTAGTCCATGACGACCTTGGAGCCGGGGGCCAGGGTGGTCTTCACCCACGGCTTGCGGGAAAGGCCCTTGTCGACGGCGTTGCGGGCGAGCAGCGCGGCGCCGATCATCACCTGCGGGTTGGAGGTGTTGGTGCAGGAGGTGATCGCGGCGATCACCACGGCGCCGTGGTCCAGCTCGTACTCGACGCCGTCGGCGCCGGTCACCCGGATCGGGTTGCTGGCCCGACCGCCGGAGCCGACCGCCGCGGTCTCCAGGTCGCGCGGCTCGTCGGCCGGGTCGCTGAACTCGTTGGCCGGCGGGTCGCTGGCCGGGAAGGACTCGGCGCTGGCCTCGTCGGCCGGGCCGTTGGCGCCGCGCGGCAGGTGCTCGCGGGCGACGCCCGGCTTGAGGTCGCGCTCGCCGGCGGAGTCGTCGGCCACGTAGTCGGTCAGCGCGCCGCGGAACAGCGTCTTGGCGGCGCCCAGCGGCACCCGGTCCTGCGGGCGCTTCGGGCCGGCCAGGGACGGCTCGATGGTGCCGAGGTCCAGCTCCAGGCGCTCCGAGTACTCCGGCTCGTGGTCCGGGTCGTGCCAGAGGCCCTGCTCCTTGGCGTACGCCTCGACGAGCGCGACCTGCTGCGGGTCGCGGCCGGTCAGCTCCAGGTAGCGGACGGTCTCGGCGTCGATCGGGAAGATCGCCACGGTGGAGCCGTACTCCGGCGACATGTTGCCGATGGTGGCCCGGTTGGCCAGCGGCACGGCGCTCACGCCGGGGCCGTAGAACTCGACGAACTTGCCGACCACGCCGTGCCTGCGGAGCATTTCGGTGATGGTGAGGACCAGGTCGGTGGCGGTGGTGCCGGCCGGCATCTCACCGGACAGCTTGAAGCCGACGACCCGCGGGATCAGCATGCTGACCGGCTGGCCGAGCATCGCGGCCTCGGCCTCGATGCCGCCGACGCCCCAGCCCAGCACGCCCAGGCCGTTGACCATAGTGGTGTGCGAGTCGGTGCCGACCACGGTGTCCGGGTACGCCTGGCCGTTGCGCTCCATGATCGTGCGGGCCAGGTACTCGATGTTGACCTGGTGCACGATGCCGGTGCCCGGCGGGACGACCTTGAACTCGTTGAACGCGGTCTGGCCCCAGCGCAGGAACTGGTAGCGCTCCTTGTTGCGCTCGTACTCCAGCTCGACGTTGCGCGCGAAGGCGTCCTCGCGGCCGAACAGGTCGGCGATGACGGAGTGGTCGATGACCAGCTCGGCCGGCGCCAGCGGGTTGACCTTGGTGGCGTCGCCGCCGAGGTCGCGGACGGCCTCCCGCATGGTGGCCAGGTCCACGACGCAGGGCACGCCGGTGAAGTCCTGCATGAGCACCCGCGCCGGGGTGAACTGGATCTCCACGCTCGGGTCGGCGGTGGGGTCCCAGCCGCCGAGCTCGCGGATGTGGTCGGCGGTGATGTTCGCGCCGTCCTCGGTCCGCAGCAGGTTCTCCAGCAGGATCTTCAAGCTGTAGGGCAGCCGGTCGTGGCCCTCCACCTTGTCGATCTTGAAAATCTCGTAGCTCGCGTCTCCGACGCGTAGCTGGGTCTTCGCACCGAAGGTGTCGAGGCTCGCCACGTCGTACTCCTTCACACCAGCGACCGTGAGTAGTCCTGAGCAGTCTGTCGCACCCGCCGGGGGGACGCCCCGGTTAGGTGACACTTACCGCCGACTCTCGCTTTCAACAAAACCGTACGTCCGTCTTGCTATTGACGCAACCTCATGCCAGGGTTCGGGACGAGGAGGTGCCACCATGATCCATCACGTCCTGCTCGCCTGCCCACCCGGCTCCGAGGCCGCGTCCCGGGCGTTCTACGTCGGCCTGCTCGGCATGACCGAGAAGCCCAAGCCACCGCCCCTCGCCGCCCGCGGTGGCTGCTGGTTCACCGGGTACGACGCCGAACTGCACCTCGGCGTCGAAGCGGACTTCCGCCCGGCCCGCAAGGCGCACCCGGCCCTGCTCCGCCCCGACCTCGACGACCTCGCCGCCCGGCTGGCCGCGGCCGGCCACCCGGTCACCTGGGGCGACGACGAGGTCCCCGGCATGCGCCGCTTCCACACCCACGACCCGCACGGCAACCGCCTGGAGTTCCTCGCCCCGATCGCCGGCTGACCGCCCGCCGAGCCTCACGCCGCCACCCGCCGCGCCCGTCCCCACCAGCGCGGGGTGTGCCGTCGACGGGCGCCGGCCCGGTCGGGCGGTCGGTGCGGGAGCGGGCGGTTCGAGCGCCGCGGCGAGGGTAGGGTTCGAGGTCGGACCGGAAGGGGTGGCGGTGGTCGACGTACAGCAGTGGCTATCCGCGCTGCCCCCGGGCGTGGTCTACCTGATCGTCGCCGGGGTGATCGGCGTGGAGAGCATGGGCGTTCCGCTGCCCGGCGAGATCGTCCTGGTCAGCTCCGCCCTGCTCGCCGCCGCCGGGGTGGTCGAGCCCCAGTGGGTGGCCACCGCCGCGGCGGCCGGCGCCATCGTCGGCGACTCGATCGGGTACGCGGTGGGCCGACGCGGCGGCCGCCCGCTGCTCGCCCGGCTGGGTCGGCGCTTCCCCCGACATCTCGGCCCCGCGCAGCTCGCCCGCGCCGAGCAGACTTTCGCCCGGCACGGCGTCTGGGCGGTCTTCTTCGGCCGCTTCGTGGCGCTGCTGCGGATCCTCGCCGGGCCGCTGGCGGGCGCGCTGCACGTGCCGTACCGCCGGTTCCTGCTGGCGAACGCGGCCGGCGGCCTGGTCTGGGCCTTCGGCACCACCTACCTGCTCTTCACCGTGGGTCGAGCGGCCGAGCACTGGCTCAAGGACCTCTCCTGGGCCGGCCTGGTGCTCGCGATCCTCGCCGGGCTCGCGAGCACCTGGTGGTTGCGCCGCCGGGCCCACCGGCTCGACCCGGCGGAGCTGGCCGACGAGGCCGAGCCGGTCCGAGCCGGCAGCGAGCGCTGACGCCGCAACCCGGGTCCGCCCTGGCGGCCCTGCATCCGTGAACCGGCCGCTGACGGTCCGGTTGGCGGCTCACGCCGGCCGCCGGGCCCTCGGTGCCGTGTGCGGACGGTGGAAGACGGCGAAAGGGCCGGCCCCGTGGTGGGGTCGGCCCTTTCGTGGTTGGTGCGGTGGGTCAGGAGGCGGTGTAGCCGCGGGTGGCGATCCAGTCGGCGAGGTTGTCGACGCTGATGCGGTAGGAGGCCATGTTCGGGTCGGCGGAGTCGGCGATGGTGACGGTGTGGCCGCCGTCGCGGTAGCCCACGACGCTGATGTAGTGCCCGCCTTCGAAGGAGTGGACGGTGCCGTCGGTGTCGACGGCGGTGCCGGCGATGTTGGCGACCACGGCCCGGCCGTCGTCGACGGTGGCGACGATGTCGGTGCGCAGCTTGTCGGTCTGCTTGTCGTCGGCCTTGGCGTCGCGGATTTCGACGCTGTGGTAGACGTCCTTACCGGTTTCCTTGTTCAGGACCGGGGTGATGTCGTTGACGCTGTTGGTGCCGGCCTCGGTGGTGCCCATTTCCTTGGCCATGGCGTCGACGTTGATGTCCTTGCCCTGCACGGACAGGGCGTTGCGGGTGGCGGCGGGGCCGCAGTAGTAGAAGTTCGGCTGCGCGGCGTAGCGGACGTTGAGTTCCCGCTCGCTGTGCTTGCGGTCGGTCTGCTTGCGGTCGGTGTGCACCTGCGCCGTGGCCTTCTCGGCGGGGGCGGCGTGGGCGGCGATGGCCGGGCCGGCGATGCCGGCGGCGGTGGCGGCGAGGCCGGCAGCGGTCAGAGCGGTCTTACGGATCAGATCGGTACGCATGATGGCGTGCTCCTCTGCTCGGGGGTCCCGCACGGGGGTGCGGTGGTGCCGCGCGAAAAAGGGGGGAAAGTCTTGAGGGGGATCTGCCCGGCGGCCGGGGGCCTGCTCGGGTCCGGGGGATGTAACCGTCCCGGCGGGCCGGGTGTTCCCGGCTCGGCGCCGGGGCCAGCACCGGGGGCGGGGGTTCCTCGGTGGTATGCCATGTTCAACGACCCGGCCCCGCCCGCCATTCCACCGCCGGGGTGGCCCCGCCCACGGCACACCGGGCCGTAAACCGGACACATGGCGCATCAGGCCCCGGCAACCGACCCGGACATCGGCGTGCACGGCCCTCCGACCCGTGCGGGCGCTCAAGATCCGCGCACTTTCCCGGATACAGTGCCCTCCGCGCGCGTTGAGGCCACTCTTCCCCCGAAGTTGCGCGGATCTTGGGGCTGCGGCGCCGCGCCGGGCGCGGCTTGCGCAGGCGGCGCGGCTTGGCGCCACGCACGCAGCGTGGCGTGTGCAGCGCGGAGGGGGCTACAGCGCCTTCAGCATTTCGAGGATCGCGTCGCGGGCGGTAAGTACCGCAGCCCGGGACTGGTCGGTCTGGTCGAGCGCGTCAAAGCCGTGCCGGCCGTCCGGCACCTCCACCAGCCGCACGGGGGTCCCGCGTCGGGCCGCGGCGGCGGTGAACGCCTCGGTGCCGGCCAGGATCTCCGGCCGGTCCAGGCCCGCCCTGGTCAGCACGATGGGCGGGACGTCGGTGGCGTCGAGCGCGTCGATTGGTCGGAACCGGGCGTCGACCTCCCAGCCCGGCAGCGGAGTGAGCAGCGGGTAGGTCGCGGCCACACCACGCAACCACGCCGGTCGCTCGCGGAGCCAGTCCGCCAGCAGCAGGCCCCCACCGGAGAAGAACCAGAGCACGAGCCGGTCGGGGTCCACCCGCGGATCCGCCCGGATCAGGTCGACCGCTTCCGCGACGTCGCCGGCCGCCACGGGGTAGTCCGCCAGGGTGTGCAGGCGGTGGCTGACCACGGCGGCCACCACGCCCTGCTCGGCGAGGAGGGCGCCGTAGCCGAGGTAGACCAGCCAGTCCCGGGGGTCGGGGGCGCCGGGCGGGAGCGGGCCGCCGTGCACCAGGACAACGGCCGGACAGGGACCATCGTCGTCGGCCGGCAGGTGCAGATCCACCCGGCCGTGCCGCTCGGCCGGCGCCGGGGGTGGGGACAGGACGAACGGGGTCTGGTAGAAGGGGAGGGCCACGCCATGATCCTAACCGCGGGCAACCAGGTCGGTGGCCCGGTAAATCGTACATTGTGGACGTGGTGGCGACGAGCCGGCGAGGTCTGTCACCATGTCGGGTCATGGAGATCTGGCACAACCCGGCCTGCTCGAAGTGCGCCGGCGCGCGGGCGACCCTCGACGAGGCGCGCGTGCCGTACCGGCTGCGGGCGTACCTGGAGCAGCCGCCGAGCGCGGCCGAGCTGACCGAGGTGCTGCGCCGGCTCGGTGCCCGGGCGTGGGACATCTGCCGCACCGGGGAGCCGGCCGCGGTCGCCCTGGGCATGGTCGACTGGCCGCGCGACGACGCCGACGAACCCCGGTGGATCGCCGCCATGGTGGCCCACCCGGAGCTGATCCAGCGCCCGATCCTGCTGTTCGACGACGGCGGCGCGCTGGTCGGTCGTACGCCGGAAGTGCTCGACGAGGCGGTGCGGCGCGTGGCCCGCGACGGCGGGTGAGCGGCGCGGCGCCGGGTCAGGGCCGGTCGTCGGCCGGCGCCGCGGCCCCCGCGGCCTTCGTGTGCCGCTCGCGCAGCCGGTCCCGGATCTCCTCCGGGGTGTACGCCCGCCGTCGCCGCTCCGCCCGGGCGATGACCACCCCGGACGCCGCGACGCCGGCCAGGCCGGCCAGTCCGAGCACCTTCCACCACCGCATCCGTTGCCGCATCCGCTTAGGGTAGTCGTCCATGAGCATCAGCCTGGACGAGGCCGTGGAGCTGACCCGGACCGGCGACGTGTGGGTGTTCCGGGGCCGCAGCGTCCCCGACCGCGCGATCCAGTTCACCACCAACAGCCCGGTGAACCACGTCGGGATGGCGGTGGTGCTCGACGACATGCCGCCGCTGATGTGGCACGCCGAGCTGGGCCGCTCCCTGCCCGACATGTGGACCGGTACCCACCAGCGCGGCGTGCAGCTGCACGACCTGCGGGACGCGGTCTGCGTCTGGGCGAACCGGTACGGGCAGCGCGGCTGGCTGCGCCAGCTCGAACCGCCGGCCGGCGCCGCGATGGAGGAGGCGGTGCTGCAGACCGTCGCCCGCCTCGACGGCACCCCATTCCCGTCCACCGCGCAGCTCGCCTGGCGCTGGGCGCGGGGGCGGGTGCCCAGCGTGCGCCGCCGGACGCCCGTCGACGCGGGCGGTGGCGGTGTGCCGGTGCGCGACCGGGCGCTGGAGACGGCGTACTGCGCCGAGGTGGTGGCGGTGACGTACGAGGCGATGGGGCTGCTGCCTGCGGGCCGCCGTCCGAACTGGTACGACCCGGGGCGGTTCTGGAGCGGCGACGACCTCGACCTCACCGGCGGCGCCCAGCTCGGCGCCGAGATCGAGGTACGCATCCCGCCGCGCTGACCAGGTTTGACGCGCCGCGTGCGCGGCAATTGAGACCGGCGTGAAGGCCCCGACGGATCTCGACACGCTCACCGACTTCTTCGACCGGTACGGCGTGGCGTTGACCGCCGGCGACGTGCCCGCCATCGCCGGCTGCTACGCCCTGCCCGGGCTGGTGGTCGCCGACACGTACAGCTTCTCGTTCACCTCCCCGGCCGCGGTGGCGCTCTCCTTCGTGGGCGCCGCCCCGGACTACCAGGAGCGCGAACTGGTCGCGGCGAACGCGCAGATCGAGGACGTGCAGCAGGTCTCCGCGCTGCTCACGGAGGTGGCGGTGCGGTGGGAGTTCCTGGACAGCCAGGGCCGGGCGGTGCCGGGCGAGCGCTACCGCTACCTGCTGCGGGCCACCGAGGGCGGCCCGGCCATCTGCACCGTCATCCGGACGGCATGACACCGAGGCTGCGGCGCTTCGCGCGCACCCGGGGCGGTCACGAGTGAGCCGTCGGCACCCAGAACCTGAGCATGCCCGCCCGCTCGTCCTCCAGCAGACCGCCGTTGCGCTCGATGACCCGCCGCGAGGCCACATTGTCCACATCGCAGGTGACCAGCGCCGGGTCGATGCCGAGCGCGTGGGTCACCGGCAGCGCCGCGCGCAGCATGGCGGTGGCGTGGCCCCGCCGGCGGGCGCCGGCGCGTACGTCGTAGCCGATGTGGCCGCCCGCCTCGCGCAGGAACGGGGTGAGCCGGTGCCGGATGGCGAGCCGGCCGAGGTACTCGTCGCCGTCGGTCCACCAGAGCGTCGTGCAGGGCACCCAGCCCTCCGCCCGGGGCGTCTCCTCCAGCTCCTGCGCGCGCAGCTCGGCGACGTACCGGGCGAACCCCGGCGCGGTGTGCCACCCGGCGCCGTGCTCCCGGATCTCGCTGCCGACCATGGTGTGGTCCTGCCGGTCGCCGCGTCCCTCCGCGCGGAACTCGGCCATGGCGGCGAGGAAGCTGGCGCGCACCCGTTCGGTGGGTGGGATCAACGCGGGCATGGTCGTGAGTAGACCCGAACCGCCGCCCGTCGGCCAGCCGTTTTCCGTGTCCCGCCCACCGGACGGTCGGATCGGGGTGGGCGTGCTGCGCTATTCGGATCAGGCTGGCTACGCTGGCGCGTCGGCTCCGACGAGGGGGGACCTGATGAGCATCCGGCACGACGAGCGGGCGGGGTCGTCCGTGGCGAGGGTGCTGACGTCGGTGCCCTGGTTCGTGGTGCTGCTGGGCGTCAGCCTGCTGACCGTTCTACTGCTCGTGGTCCTCTTCTCGCTGCGCGGGCCGGAGCGGCAGTCGGCGCCGCCGCCGGCCCCGCCGATCTACCTGCCCACCGTGGGTGCGACGACCACGTCCGCCGCGCCCACCGACGCCCCGCTGGTCGCCGTCGGCCCCACCGCCTCGCCGACCGCCTCGGCCAGCGGCACGCCGTCGCCGCGGGCCAGCTCGGCCCGGCCGCCCGCGTCGGCCCCCGCCCGGCCGGCGGCCCCGCGAGCCGGGGCGCTGACCGCGCGCTACCAGGCCACCGCGAGCGGACGCGACTACTTCGAGGCCCGGCTGACGGTCGGCAACGGGTCCGCCGGAAGCCAGAGCTGGGAGGTGGAGCTGACCTTCGCCGGCAACGTGAAGAGCATCGACGCGTCCTCCGGCTCCGGGCTCTCGGTGAGCTCACAGGGCAACGGCTGGTTCGTGCTGCGTGGCACCGGCCCGCTCGGCTCGGGGGAGAGCGCCGTCGTGCAGATGCGGTTCAGCCGTACCGGCAGCGGTGACCGGCCGGGCCAGTGCACCGTCAACGACGCGGACTGCGTCATCGGCTGACTGCGCGTTTGCCCGGGACCGGGCACTTTCCGACATTGCTCCCGATCGTTACGCTCACCCGACGGGATCGACAGGGGGGGCTCATGTCCGGCACGCGTCGCGCCCGACCGTCGCCGGGCGCCGGCGCCGCCATCGCGTCCTCGCCGTGGATCGTGGTGTCGATCGGCGTGATCGTGATGGTGGTGCTGCTGGTCGTCGCGCTGGGATCGGCGCGCGGGCGGCGACCGTACAACGACGCCGGGCCGGGCCCGCCGGTCGCGACCATCCCGCTGCCCGGACTGCCCCCCGCCACACCGTCCCGCGCCGAGTCGATCGAGGCCCCGCCGGCGCCGCCCGGACTGTCGCCGCGGTCGACCGTCCTGCCGAGCGCCGGCCGGCCGACCTCGAGCCCGTCCGCGCCCGCCGGTGGTGGCGGGGGCACTGCGCGTCCGACCCCACCCCCGGTGCGCCCGTTGGAAAGCGGCCGGTATGGGGTGGCCAACACCTGGGACGGCGGGTTCATGGGTGAGGTGCTGATCGTCAACGCCGACTCGACCCGGCGCGGCTGGACGGTGCGGCTGGCCTTCTCCGAGGGACGGATAGTCGCGTACTGGGTGGCCGGTGCGGAGGGGGGAAGTGGCAGCGTGTTCGACGGCGTCTTGACGTACCGGAGCGGGGTGGACCTGGCGTCCGGCCAGTCGGTGCCGCTGCGCTTCCAGGTCGAAAACACCCGCACGACCCGCCCGGAACTCTGCACCGTCAACGGCTCGCGCTGCTCCGGCTTCTGACCCGGCACGCGGTCCACGTCGCCGGCCGATGGTGGCCGCCATCCTGATCACCGTCCGCAGTGGGCCCGGCCTGCCCGGCCGATGCTCTGTTTCGCAAGGCGGCTGCCTTGTTGCGACGCGGTTTGCAAGGTATTGCAGAATGTTTCGGCAAGGGCTAGCGTGCGGGCGAATCAGCGACCAGAGGAAGGCCGTCGATGAAACCCCCGCCGATATCCCGCCAGGCGCTGCTCGCCTTGGTCTCCACCCTCACCCTCGCCCTCGTCGGCGTGCCGGTCGCCGTTCACCAACTGGGCGCCGACGCCACCGACCGGTCCGCCGGCACGGACCTCCTCGCGGCCGCCGGCGCGGCGCAGTGGCGCCAGGAGCCGTCCGCCGAGGCCCTGCTCAAGGCCAGCGCCAACACCGCGAAGGCCGACCAGTTCTACTTCGTCCTGCCGGACCGCTTCGCCAACGGCGACAAGCGCAACGACACCGGCGGCCTCACCGGTGACCGGCTCAGCACCGGGCTCGACCCGAAGGACAAGGGCTTTTACCACGGCGGTGACCTCAAGGGCGTCATCAACAAGCTCGACTACATCCAGGGTCTCGGCACGACGGCCATCTGGCTCGCCCCGATCTTCAAGAACCGGCCCGTGCAGGGCAGCGGCGCGGACGTCTCCGCCGGCTACCACGGCTACTGGATCACCGACTTCACTCAGGTCGACCCGCACTTCGGCACCAACGAGGAGCTGAAGAAGCTGGTCACGCTCGCGCACCAGCGCGGCATCAAGGTCTACCTCGACGTCATCGTCAACCACACCGCCGACGTCATCAAGTACGCCGAGGACAAGTACGCCTACGTCGACAAGAAGACCGCGCCGTACAAGGACAGCCAGGGGCGGGCCTTCGAGGACCGCAACTACGCCGACGGCACCCGCGACTTTCCGAAGGTGGACCTGAAGTCGTTCCCGTACACGCCGACGTTCGCCAGCGCGGCCGACGCGAAGGCCAAGGTCCCGGCGTGGCTGAACGACCCGACCATGTACCACAACCGGGGTGACTCGACCTTCGCCGGCGAGAACAGCGAGTACGGCGACTTCTTCGGCCTGGACGACCTGTGGACCGAGCGCCCCGAGGTGGTGCGCGGGCTGACCAAGGTCTACGGCGACTGGATCGGCAGCACCGGCGTCGACGGCTTCCGGCTGGACACCGTCAAGCACGCCAACCTCGACTTCTGGCCGCAGTTCAGCCAGGGCATCAAGCGGGCGGCCGAGAAGGCCGGCAAGAAGGACTTCTTCATGTTCGGCGAGGTCTACAGCGCCGACCAGGAGATCGAGTCGACGTACGTCCGGCAGGGCGGCCTGCCCGCCACCCTCGACTTCTCCTTCCAGGAGGCCGCCCGCGGCTACACCGCCGCCGACGGCTCCGCCAAGGCGCTCGCCGACCTGTACGCCCGGGACGACCTCTACGCCGCCCGGGACACCGACGCCAACCGGCTGACCACCTTCCTCGGCAACCACGACATGGGTCGGATCGGCTCGTTCATCGCCGCGACCGGCGGCGACGACGCCAGCCAGCTCCGCCGCGACCAGCTCGCCCACCAGCTGATGTTCCTCACCCGCGGCCAGCCGGTCGTCTACTCCGGCGACGAGCAGGGCTTCACCGGCCCGGGCGGGGACAAGGACGCCCGGCAGGACATGTTCGCCAGCCGGTCGGCGGACTACCTCGACGACGACCTGATCGGCACCACCCGCACCCACGCCAGCGACCAGTACGACAACAGCCACCCGCTGTACCGCACCATCGCCGAGCTGGGCAAGCTGCGGCAGGCCCACCCGGCGCTGCGGGAGGGCGTCCAGGTCACCCGGTACGCGGCCGACGGGCCCGGTGTCTTCGCCTTCTCCCGGATCCTGCCCTCCGACCGCACCGAGTACGTCGTGGCGGTGAACAACGCCGCCACCGCGCAGACTGTCTCCGTGGACACCTGGTCGGCCGGCGCCACCTTCGCCGGCGTCTACGGCGGCTCGGCCGGCTCGACGGCCGGCGCCGACGGCAAGCTGAGCGTGACCGTGCCGGCGATGTCGGCCGTGGTGCTCAAGGCCGACCGCGCCATCCCGCAGGCCGGCGCCGCGCCGGGCATCACCATCACCGAGCCGGGTGACGCCCCGGTCGCCACCAAGGCCGCCGTCACCGCCCAGGTCACCGGCGACCCGCTGGCCACCGTCACGTTCGCCGCCCGGGTCGACGGTGGCAAGTGGACGCTGCTCGGCAGCGCGCACAAGGCCCCGTACACCGTCTACCACGACCTGACCGGGCTCGCGGGTGGGACCAGGGTCGAGTACAAGGCGGTGGTCCGCGACGGCAAGGGCCGGGTCGCCGGCGCCCGCGCCACCGGCATCGTCGGCACCCCGGCGCAGAGCGCCTCGCGGGACTGGGCGGTGGTGCACTACCAGCGCCCGGCCGGCGGGTACGACGACTGGGGCCTTTACACCTGGGGCGACATCGACCCGGCGTACGCCACCGAGTGGCCAAAGGGGCAGCCGTTCGCCGGTGAGGACTCCTTCGGGCGCTTCGCCTGGGTCAAGCTGAAGCCGGGCGCCAAGTCCGTCGGCTTCCTGGTGGTCGACAAGAACGGGAACAAGGACGTCGCGAACGACCGCACCATCGACGTGACGCAGACCGGCGAGGTCTGGGTCAAGCAGGGCGACAGCGCGCTCTACCCGACCCGGCAGGCCGCCACCGGCGAGCCGGACCCGGCCGTCGACCAGAGCACCGCGGTCATCCACTGGCGCAAGGCCGACAACAACTACGACGGCTGGGGCCTGCACCTCTGGGACGGCGCCGCCAACCCGACCGACTGGTCCAGCCCGCTCAAGCCGGAGAAGATCGACTCCTTCGGCGCGGTCTTCCGGGTGCCCCTGGCCGCCGGGGCCACCGGGCTGAGCTACATCATCCACAACGGCGACACCAAGGATCAGCCCGACGACCAGCGGCTGGACTTCGCCGCCGCCGGCCACGAGGTCTGGCTGCTCGCCGGCGTCAAGGGTCGGCTGCTGCCGTCCACCTCCTCCGGCGTGGCCAGGGACGTCGACATCAGCAAGCAGAAGGCGCAGTGGATCGACCGGTCCACCGTCGCCTGGCAGACCGGGCCGACCGACGGTAGGCGGTACGCCCTGGTGGCCGCCCCGGCCGGCGGGCTGAGCATCGTCGACGGCGAGCTGGCCGGGACGTACACCACGCTGCCGCTGCGGGCGCAGCGCAACGGGCTCACCGAGGCCCAGCGCGCGGCCTGGCCGCAGCTCTGGGCCTACCACGCCTTCAGCCTCGACTCCGGCGACCTGGCCAAGGTGCCGGCGGTCCTGCGCGGGCAGCTCGTGGTGACCGAGCGGGACGCCGAGGGCAAGCTGCTCGGCGCGACCGGCGTGCAGATCCCGGGCGTGCTCGACGACGTCTACCGGGCTGCCACCACCGCCAGGCTCGGCCCGACGTTCGCCGGCAGGGTGCCCACCCTGGCCGTCTGGGCGCCCACCGCCCGCACGGTCGCGTTGCAGCTCTTCGACTCGCCGACCGCCGAGCCGAAGACCGTGTCGATGAGCCGCAACGACCGCACTGGCGTCTGGTCGGTGCGCGGCACCACGGCCTGGACCGGCAGGTACTACCGCTACCAGGTCGAGGCCTGGCAGCCGGCGGTGCAGCAGGTGGTCACCGCCGCGGTGACCGACCCGTACTCGGTGGCCCTGGCGCCGGACTCGACGCACAGCCAGATCGTCGACCTGACCGACCCGGCGCTGGCCCCGGCCGGCTGGGCGAAGCTGCGCAAGCCGACGGCGGTGCCGTCGTCGAAGGCGCAGATCCAGGAGCTGTCGGTCCGCGACTTCTCCATCGCCGACGCCAGCGTGCCGGCCGAGCGGCGGGGCACCTACCTCGCCTTCACCGACCCGAACACGACCGGCATGAAGCATCTCAAGGCGCTCGGCGACGCTGGGGTCAACTACCTGCACCTGCTGCCGGCGTTCGACTTCGCCACCATCCCCGAGCAGCGGGCCGACCAGCAGCAGCCCGCCTGCGACCTGGCCGCGCTGCCGCCGGACTCCGACCAGCAGCAGAAGTGCGTCGCCGCGGTGGCGGAGAAGGACGGCTTCAACTGGGGATACGACCCGCTGCACTACACCGTGCCAGAGGGCGGCTACGCCGTCGACCCGGCCGGGGCGAAGCGGACCACCGAGTTCCGGCAGATGGTCGCCGGAGTGAACCAGGCCGGTATGCGCGTGGTGATGGACGTCGTCTACAACCACACCTCGGCCGCCGGCACCGACCCGAAGTCGGTGCTCGACCAGGTGGTGCCGGGCTACTACCACCGGCTGCTGGAGGACGGCAGCGTCGCCAACTCGACCTGCTGCGCCAACACCGCCCCCGAGCACGCCATGATGGGCAAGCTGGTGGTGGACTCCCTGGTCACCTGGGCCAAGGCGTACAAGGTGGACGGCTTCCGGTTCGACCTGATGGGCCACCACCCGAAGGCGAACATCCTGGCCGTCCGGGCCGCGCTGAACAGGCTCACCCTGGCCAGGGACGGCGTGGACGGGAAGAAGATCCTCCTCTACGGCGAGGGCTGGAACTTCGGCGAGGTCGCCAACGATGCCCGGTTCGTGCAGGCCACCCAGGCCAACATGGCCGGCACCGGGATCGGCACCTTCAACGACCGGCTCCGCGACGCGGTGCGCGGCGGCGGCCCGTTCGACGGGAACCCGCGGATCCAGGGCTTCGCCTCCGGCCTGTACACCGACCCGAACGGCGACCCGGTCAACGGGTCGGCGGCCGAGCAGAAGGCGCGGCTGCTGCACTCCCAGGACCTGATCAAGGTCGGACTCACCGGCAACCTGCGCGGCTACCGGTTCACCGACTCGTCGGGGGCGAAGATCACCGGCGCGCAGGTGGACTACAACGGCGCGCCGGCCGGCTACACCGCCGCGCCGGGCGAGGCGGTCACCTACGTCGACGCACACGACAACGAGATCCTGTACGACGCGCTGGCGTACAAGCTGCCGCCGGGCACCTCGGCGCAGGACCGGGCCCGGATGCAGGTGCTCGCCCTGGCGACCACCGCCTTCGGGCAGGGGACGGGCTTCGTGACGGCCGGCTCGGAGCGGCTGCGCTCCAAGTCGCTGGACCGCAACTCGTTCAACTCCGGTGACTGGTTCAACCAGATCCGCTGGGACTGCACCCAGGGCAACGGCTTCGGCGCCGGTCTCCCGCCGGCGCAGGACAACGAGAGCAAGTGGTCGTACGCGAAGCCGCTGCTGGCCGATCCGAAGCTGGTGCCGGACTGCGCGGCGATCAACCTGGCCGACGCCCGGTACGCGGAGCTGCTGGAGGTCCGGCGGTCCTCGCCGGTCTTCGGGCTGACCACCGCCGACCAGGTGCAGAAGCGCGTCGCCTTCCCCCTCTCCGGCGAGCAGGAGACCCCAGGCGTGCTCACCATGACCCTGGACGGCCGTGGGCTGGACGGGAAATGGAAGTCGGTGACCGTGGTCTTCAACGGCACCCCGGAGGCGGCGGAGCAGACGGTGACCGGCCTGCGCGGGGCGAACGTGGCGCTGCACCCGGTGCTGGCGAACTCGGCCGACCCGGTGCTCCGGACGGCCTCGTTCGACAACGCGAGCGGCACCTTCACCGTGCCGGCCCGCAGCGTGGCGGTCTTCGTCCAGGAGTAGTTCGCGCGGGTCGGCCCCCTGCCACCTTTCGGTGGCAGGGGGCCGACCTATTCCATCCGGCTGTTCGCTGTCCAGTTGCTCAGTCGAAGCAGTCTTCGACGGTGTTGGCGCAGTTGGTGGGGTCGTTGTCGGTGATGGTGGAGTCGTCGTCGAGCTTGACCTTGCCATCGTTGTTGAAGATGCCGCCGGCGATCCCGTGGTGGTCCTTGTCGTTGCCGTTGTTGGCCTTGTTCTTGGTGACCTTGGTGTTGGTCAGGGTCACCTTGCCTTCGTTGTTGTAGATGCCGCCGCCGTTCCAACCGGCGAAGTTCTCCTTGATCTTGGTGTCGCGCAGGACCAGGGTGGCCTCGAAGTCGTCGTCGTGGTCCTTGTGGTTGGACGAGGCGCTCGGGGCGGCCATGTTGCCAGCAGCCCAGGGCTCTTCGAAGGGTTCGCCGTTGAAGATGCCACCGCCGAAGCGGCCGGCGCTGTTCTCGAGGATCTCGCTGTCGGTGACGGTGGCCGTGCCGCGCCGCTTCTCCTCGTCCTTGTCCTTGCCGTACTGCATGCTGTCGTGCTTCTTCTCTTCGCTGTTGACGTTGTAGATGCCGCCGCCGTCCTGGTGGGCCTTGTTCTTCTCGATGGTGCTGTGCTTGACCGTCAGGACGGTGTCGACGGCGTAGATGCCGCCGCCGTTCTCGGCGGTGTTGTTCTTGACGAAGGTCCAGCTGACGTCGACGAAGCCGTCGTTGCTGAACAGGCCGCCGCCGTTCTTCTTGGCGGTGTTGCCCTCGATGAGGGTCTTCTCGATCTCCACGGTGCCGGCCTTGCCCTCGTCGTCGTGGTCGCCGTTGACGTGGTCTCCCTTGCCGTCCTCGTGGTCCTTCTTCTTGTCGCCGTTGCCGTTGGCGATGCCGCCGCCGTTCTCGCCGGCGGTGTTGTTGGTGATGCGGGACTCGGCGCCCTTGCCGTCGCGGGAGCCCTCGACCTCGAGGACACCGGCGTTGAAGATGGCGCCGCCGTTCTCTCCGGCGTGGTTGTTGTCGAGGGTGCTGTTCTCGACCTCGACCCGGCCGAAGTTGGCGATCGCGCCGCCGTTTTCCTCGGCGCTGTTGAGGACGAACTTGCTGTTCACCACGTGGGCCTTGCCGCCCCGCTCGACCAGCAGGCCACCGCCGTCGCCCTCGTGCTCCTTGCCGTCCTTGCCGTCCTTGCCGTCCTTGCCGTGCTCGCTGTCCTTGCCGTCCTTGCCGTCCCAGCTGTCCTTGCCGTGCTCGCTGTCCTTGGCCGGCGGTGCCGGCGGTGCCGGCGCCGCGGCAAGCGCCGGCGGCGCTACGGCAAGCGCCGGCGGCGCTACGGCAAGCGCCGGCGGCGCTACGGCCGGCGCCTCGGCGCCGCCGCCGGTACCGCCCTGGTTGCCTTCGGCCTTCTCCGGCACGTACTTGACGGGCTTGCGCTCGCGCTCGGCGGCGGCGCCGTTCTTGACGGTGACGTCCTTCAGGGTCAGGTCACCGCCGTCGGCGACCCGGAAGATCCGGAACCCCTCCTCGGCTTCCCGCTTGATCGTCGCGCCGTTGCCCTCGATCTTGATCTCCTGCTTGATCGTCGGCAGGCCCGCGTCGGACTTCTTGTCGAACTGGTCCAGCTCGTACTGGCAGTCAGGAGCCAGCTTCAGCGTGCCACCCTCATCCCGGTTGGCCACCTCGAGGGCCTCGATCAGATCATCGTCGTCACAGGCCACCTCCCGAACCTCGTCGCCCTTGTCCCGGTCCTTGTCCTTGTCCCGGTCCTTGTTGTCCCGGTCCTTGTTGTCCCGGTCCTTGTTGTCCCGGTCCTTGTTGTCCTGATCCTTGTTGTCCCGGTCCTTGTCCCGGTCCTTGTCCTTGTCCCGGTCCTTGTTGTCCTGGTCCTTGCCGTCGTCGCTGACCAGTTGGGCGGTCGACCACTTGACGTCGGTCAGCCGGTGCCCGCCGGTCACCCCTGTGGTGGCGTAGGCAACGCCCGCGAGGCTGACCGCTCCCGTGAGGCCCGCAACGCCGGTGACGAGCCAGAGCCGGCGCCGGCGGAACGGGGAGTTCGTCTTGCGGGTGGCGTCATCGTTATCGCGAAGGTAGTTGGACATTGGAGGTCTCTGCCCTCTCCTCGTACCAGACAAGGTCGCTTCGCCCTGGCGAGGCGGCCTTCGCTACAAATCGGTTGTAGCTGCTGAACAACACCGTATGGGAATCTTCTTCACCATGTGGGCGTATGCGAAAAACCCCCGCATTCGGTATGCGGACAGCGCGACCGGCAGGAGTGTGGACGCGCGTGCCGGCCCGGTACGAGGGGTGTCGAGGACGTGGCCGGCGGCGGAAAGCTCGCGGTGGTGGCCGAGGAGGGTCAACGGTGACGGCCGGGACCGCCACCGCCCGTACCACTCGACAGATGGCCGGAGGTCCCTCCCCGCGTGGGGAGAGGGACCTCCGGCGTTATGTGGTGGTTCAGTCGAAGCAGTCTTCGACGGTGTTGGCGCAGTTGGTGGGGTCGTTGTCGGTGATGGTGGAGTCGTCGTCGAGCTTGACCTTGCCATCGTTGTTGAAGATGCCGCCGGCGATCCCGTGGTGGTCCTTGTCGTTGCCGTTGTTGGCCTTGTTCTTGGTGACCTTGGTGTTGGTCAGGGTCACCTTGCCTTCGTTGTTGTAGATGCCGCCGCCGTTCCAACCGGCGAAGTTCTCCTTGATCTTGGTGTCGCGCAGGACCAGGGTGGCCTCGAAGTCGTCGTCGTGGTCCTTGTGGTTGGACGAGGCGCTCGGGGCGGCCATGTTGCCAGCAGCCCAGGGCTCTTCGAAGGGTTCGCCGTTGAAGATGCCACCGCCGAAGCGGCCGGCGCTGTTCTCGAGGATCTCGCTGTCGGTGACGGTGGCCGTGCCGCGCCGCTTCTCCTCGTCCTTGTCCTTGCCGTACTGCATGCTGTCGTGCTTCTTCTCTTCGCTGTTGACGTTGTAGATGCCGCCGCCGTCCTGGTGGGCCTTGTTCTTCTCGATGGTGCTGTGCTTGACCGTCAGGACGGTGTCGACGGCGTAGATGCCGCCGCCGTTCTCGGCGGTGTTGTTCTTGACGAAGGTCCAGCTGACGTCGACGAAGCCGTCGTTGCTGAACAGGCCGCCGCCGTTCTTCTTGGCGGTGTTGCCCTCGATGAGGGTCTTCTCGATCTCCACGGTGCCGGCCTTGCCCTCGTCGTCGTGGTCGCCGTTGACGTGGTCTCCCTTGCCGTCCTCGTGGTCCTTCTTCTTGTCGCCGTTGCCGTTGGCGATGCCGCCGCCGTTCTCGCCGGCGGTGTTGTTGGTGATGCGGGACTCGGCGCCCTTGCCGTCGCGGGAGCCCTCGACCTCGAGGACACCGGCGTTGAAGATGGCGCCGCCGTTCTCTCCGGCGTGGTTGTTGTCGAGGGTGCTGTTCTCGACCTCGACCCGGCCGAAGTTGGCGATCGCGCCGCCGTTTTCCTCGGCGCTGTTGAGGACGAACTTGCTGTTCACCACGTGGGCCTTGCCGCCCCGCTCGACCAGCAGGCCACCGCCGTCGCCCTCGTGCTCCTTGCCGTCCTTGCCGTCCTTGCCGTCCTTGCCGTGCTCGCTGTCCTTGCCGTCCTTGCCGTCCCAGCTGTCCTTGCCGTGCTCGCTGTCCTTGGCCGGCGGTGCCGGCGGTGCCGGCGCCGCGGCAAGCGCCGGCGGCGCTACGGCAAGCGCCGGCGGCGCTACGGCAAGCGCCGGCGGCGCTACGGCCGGCGCCTCGGCGCCGCCGCCGGTACCGCCCTGGTTGCCTTCGGCCTTCTCCGGCACGTACTTGACGGGCTTGCGCTCGCGCTCGGCGGCGGCGCCGTTCTTGACGGTGACGTCCTTCAGGGTCAGGTCACCGCCGTCGGCGACCCGGAAGATCCGGAACCCCTCCTCGGCTTCCCGCTTGATCGTCGCGCCGTTGCCCTCGATCTTGATCTCCTGCTTGATCGTCGGCAGGCCCGCGTCGGACTTCTTGTCGAACTGGTCCAGCTCGTACTGGCAGTCAGGAGCCAGCTTCAGCGTGCCACCCTCATCCCGGTTGGCCACCTCGAGGGCCTCGATCAGATCATCGTCGTCACAGGCCACCTCCCGAACCTCGTCGCCCTTGTCCCGGTCCTTGTCCTTGTCCCGGTCCTTGTTGTCCCGGTCCTTGTTGTCCCGGTCGGATGCGCCAGCGTCCTGGCCGTCGCTCTTGCTCGCGTCGCTCATGTTCTGCGGCGCGGCCGCGTGGTTCTCCGCGACGCGTTGCCCGTCGTCGGACTTGTTGTCACGAGCGGCGAGGCCACCCAGCGCCGCCAGACCGACGACACCGGTCAGCCCGGCCACGCCGGTGGCGACCCAGAGCGCCCGCCGTTTGCTCGTCGACGGGGTCATCGGGGCCCCGCCGTCGGAAGTCGTTACGTCGTTGGACATCAGAGCCTTCCGCCCTTTCGTGCTCAAAGGGGTCGACCTACCTGAGGCAGGGCGACCAGCTACAAATAGGTTGCAGCCTCTGATGCACACCGTATGAGAAGGATCCTCGCGACGGGGACTTATCCGAGAAAACCCCGCATTCCGCTCACATCGGGACGGCCGGCGTGACCGGGGCGCCCTGGCAGGAAAGGCTCTGACCAGCGCAAACGGCGACGGGCCCCGCCACCGGTGTCGTAACGACGAGATACGTCGCAGACACCGGCGGCGGAGCCCGCCGCTGGTCGTACTCCCGGCTCAGCCCGGCAGGCGCGGACCCGCCTCGCGCTGCTCGGCCAACCAGGTCTCCACCTCGTCGGAGCGGCGCGGCAGCCCGGCCGAGAGGTTCACCGCGCCGGTCGCGGTGACCAGGATGTCGTCCTCGATCCGGATCCCGATGCCGCGCAGCTCCTCCGGGACCAGCTCGTCCTCCGGCTGGAAGTAGAGCCCCGGCTCCACGGTCAGCACGTAGCCCTCGCCGAGCGCGCCGTCGCGGTACTTCTCCTTGCGGGCATTGGCGCAGTCGTGCACGTCGATGCCGAGCATGTGGCTGGTGCCGTGCAGGGTCCACCGGCGGTAGACCGTCGAGGCCGGGTCCATCGCCTCGTCCACGCTCACCGGCAGCAGCCCGAGATCCTTCAGCGCCTCGGCGAGCACCCGCATCGCGGTCAGGTGCACCTCCCGGAACGCCACGCCCGGCTTGATGATGTCGATCCCGGCCTGCTGGGCGGCGTGGACCGCGTCGTACACCTGGCGCTGGAGCGGGGTGAACCGGCCGTCGACCGGCAGCACCCGAGTGACGTCGGCGGTGTAGAGGTTGCGGTTCTCCACGCCCATGTCCATCAGCAGCAGCTCGCCCGGACGGGTGGCGCCGTGGTTGTGCACCCAGTGCAGGATCGTGGCGTGCTCGCCGGCGCCGACGATCGAGCCGTAGCCGACGTCGTTGCCGTCGTGCCGGGCGCGCAGCGCGAAGATCCCCTCCAGCAGCCGCTCGGAGACGCCGCGGTCGGCCGGCAACGCCCGGGCCACGTCCTCGAAGCCCCGGACGGTGGCGTCGCACGCCTCCTGGAGCTGGGCGATCTCCCACTCGTCCTTGACCAGCTTCAGCTCCGAGATGGCGATGGCCAGCTCCCGGTCGCGGGCCGGCTGGCCCTCCGCGTGGGCGCCGTCCCACGGGCGGACCCCCTTGTCGACCCGGGCGTCGAAGCCGCGCAACACCCGGGTACGCCCCGGCGCGCAGTCGGCCAGCGCCGCGTCCAGCTCGGTCAGGTCGGCGGTCGGCAGCCCCAGCTCGGTCGACTTCTCGCCGAGGGTGTGCCGCCGGCCCACCCACAGCTCGCCGTGCCGGCTGCGGAAGAACTCGTCGGTCTCCCGCGACGACCGGGGCCGCATGTACAGCGTGGCGTCGTGCCCGGAGCCGTTCGGCCGCAGCACGAGCACGCTGTCCGGGTCGTGGTCGCCGGTCAGGTACGCGAAGTCGCTGCCCGGCCGGAACGGGTGGTCGGTGTCGTTGGCGCGTACCTTCTCGCCGCCGGTGGGGATGACCAGGATCTCGCCGGGGAAGGCTGCGGAGAGCGCGGCCCGCCGCTTGGCGTAGTTGGGCACCTCCGGCCGTGGGCCGACCGGCAGCTCAGTGTCCCGCCAGCCCTGCCGCATGAACGTCAGGAACGCCTCGGGGAAGTCCGGGTCGTGCGATTCCGTACCGTCCGCCGGCTTGCCCTGCTGCGCCCGCTCCTCGGCCATGATCCGCCTCCTTGCGCCTCGTCGCTGGTCCAGACGGTACCGCGCGGACCGCGACGGGAAGAGCCTGCGGTGCCGCGACGTCCGCTCCGGGCGCGTGGAAAGATGACCACCATGTGCGGACTCCTGGCCTTCTTCAGCGCGCGCGGCGACGCCGCCGCCCACCGCGACAACATCGCCGGAGCACTGGAGTGCCTGCACCACCGCGGCCCCGACGAGACGGGGGTCGAGGTGGTCGGCGACGCCTCCGGCCGGTACGCGGACGGGGTGTTCGCGCACAAGCGTCTGGCGATCATCGACGTGGCGCTCAGCCACGAGCCGCTGCCCTACGCGGGCGGCCGCTACCAGCTCACCTTCAACGGCGAGATCTACAACTACATCGAGCTGCGGGACGAGCTGATTCGGGACTTCGGCGCCCAGTTCGCCACGAACGGTGACGGCGAGGTGATCGTCGCCGGGTACCACTACTGGGGCGAGCAGGTGCTCACCCGACTGCGCGGCATGTTCGCCTTCGTCATCTGGGACCGGCAGGAGCGGCGGGCGTTCGGCGCCCGGGACTACTTCGGCATCAAGCCGCTGCACTACCTGGAGACGGCCGACGGCCTCTACCTCGCGTCGGAGAAGAAGGCGCTGCTGCCGTTCGCGCAGTCGGCGTACGCCGGCGACGCCGGGATCGACGCGGCCAACCTGAGCCACTACCTGACCCTCCAGTACGTCCCCGAGCCGGGCACCCTGCACAAGGGGATCAACCGGATCGGGTCGGGGGAGTACCTCACCTGGACGCCGGGCGGCCGGATCGAGGTGCGCCGGTGGTACCGGCCGGTGTTCCGGCCGGCGCCGGTCTCCGACGAGCAGAAGCTCTACCACGAGATCCGGGAGACGCTGCGGGAGAGCGTCCGGATGCACATGCGTTCGGACGTGCCGGTCGGCTCGTTCCTCTCCAGCGGCATCGACTCCACCGCGGTGGTCGCGCTGGCCCGTGAGTTCAACCCGAACATCCTCACCTTCACCGTCGGCTACGACGTGCCGGGCTACTCCGAGATCGACGTCGCCCAGGACTCGGCCCGGCACCTCGACGTGACCACCATCCCGACCAAGATCGGGCCGCAGGACATGATCGACGCGCTGCCGAAGATCGTCTGGCACCTGGACGACCCGGTGGCCGACCCGGCGCTGGTCCCGCTCTACTTCGTGGCGAAGAAGGCCGCCGAGCACGTCACCGTGGTCCTCTCCGGCGAGGGCGCGGACGAGTTCTTCGGCGGTTACACGATCTATCGGGAGCCGCTCTCCCTCAATACGGTCAACGGCCTGCCCGGCGGCGTGCAGAAGGGGCTGCGGGCGGTCTCCAAGGCCATCCCGCAGGGGGTCAAGGGCAAGAGCTTCCTGGAGCGCGGCACCACCCCGATCGAGCAGCGCTACTACGGCAACGCCCGGATGTTCACCGAGGAGGAGAAGCAGCACCTGCTGCGCCGCTACGACCCCTCGGTCCGCTACACCGACGTCACCGAGCCGATCTACGCCGAGTGCATCGAGCTGGACGACGTCACCAAGATGCAGTACGTCGACCTCTACACCTGGCTGCGCGGCGACATCCTGGTCAAGGCCGACCGGATCTCGATGGCGCACTCGCTGGAGGTGCGCGTGCCCTTCCTCGACCGCGAGGTCTTCAACGTCGCGGCCGGCATCCCGGTGGACCTGAAGCTCCCGCCCCGCTCCGACGCCACCAAGTACGCCATGCGCCAGGCGCTGCAGGGCGTGGTGCCGCCGGCCATCGTCAACCGTAAGAAGCTGGGCTTCCCGACCCCGACCCGGGTCTGGCTGCGCGGCGAGATGTACGAGTGGGCCCGGCACGTGCTGGCCACCTCCGGCGCCGGCGACCTGATCGACCTGTCGTACGCGATGCGGCTGCTGGAGGAGCACAAGCGGGAGGAGGCCGACCACTCCCGCAAGGTGTGGACCGTGCTGATCTTCTGCATCTGGCACGCCATCTTCGTCGCCAAGACCCTCGACCCGGGCATCCAGCGCAACCAGTCCGCCCTGCTCACCAAGCCGGTGGTCGGCTCCATGGTCCGCTGACGCCCGGCCGACCCGGGTCTCGCGCTGTTGATCCAGAGGTTTGCGTCTGCGGAGGCGACTCCGGCGGACGCAAACCCTCTGGATCGTTTCAGCGGTGCAGCCCGCCGAACGCCTCCCAGTCGCGCGCCTCGCAGAACGCCCAGTAGGTCAATACGGTCGCTTCGGCGCCCCTGGTGCCGGGGAGTGTGCCAGCCTGGTGCGACAAGATCGGAACGCGGGAGGGGACATGGGGTACGCGGTGGTGCTGGGCGAGGCGCTGGTCGACCTGCTCGACGCCGAGTACGAGGGGCAGCCCGTCTACCGGCAGGCGATCGGTGGCGGCCCGCTCAACGTGGCCGTGGCGGTGGCCCGACTCGGCGGCGACGTCCAGTACGTCGGGTCGCTCGGCGACGACGCGCTCGCCGCCCGGATCCGCGCGTTCCTGGGCGCGGCCGGGGTCGGGCTGACCGGCGCGGTGACCGTACCGGCGCCGACCGCCCTGGCGGTGGCCACCTTCGCCGGCCCCGAACCGGACTTCCGCTTCTACGGCGAGCCGCGGTCGTACGCCCTGCTCACTGCCGACGACCTGGACGTTGCGCTGGTCGAGGGTGCGGATGTGCTCTATTGCGGATCGATCGTGCTGCTCGATCCGCCGGTGCGCGCCGCCGCGCGCCGGGCCTGGTCGATCGCCGGCGCGCTGCGGGTGTTCGACCCGAACGTCCGGCCCCGGCTGCTGGGCAGGCCGGGGGCCCTCGAGCGGCTGCGTGAGGTGGTGGCCGAGTTCGCCGCGAGCGCCCACCTGGTCAAGCTCAGCACCGCCGACGCCGAGGTGCTCTATCCCCGTGAGCCGGTCGAGGGGGTCGCCGCGTACCTGCGCGAGCTGGGCGCGGGGACCGTCGTGGTCACCCTCGGCGCGGCCGGCGCGCTGGTCGCCGCCGGCCCCGACGTGGTACGCGTTCCCGCGCCGAACGTCCGGGCGGTGGACGCCACCGGGGCCGGCGACTCGGCGATGGGCGCCCTCATCGCCGACCTGCTCGTCGACGGCGAGCCCGTGGACCCGGCCGGCTGGCAGCAGCGGGTCGCCTTCGCGCTGCGGGTGGCCGGCCTGGTCTGCGAGTCCCCCGGCGGCGCGGTCTCCATGCCCACCCGCGCCGCGGTGCTGGACCGCTTTCCCTCCTGACCGGCCCCGGGTATCCGGTCAGGGAGTTGTGGCGGTGGACGAGAGCCGCGAAGCCGAACGAGCCGGGAGCCCCACGACACGGCGGCGAGCCCCAGCCCTGACCCGCCCCGCCCCCTGCCCGGCGATCTTGCAGATGGTGCCCGGGCGAAAGCCGCGGAACGGGGTGGATCGCAGGCCCCAACTGCAAGATCGGCGGCGCGGGTGGGGCGCGCGGCGGGGCGAGGTGGGTGGGGTGGGTCAGTCGGTGCCGTTCAGTTCGGCGTAGCCGCGGCGGGCGGCGATCAGGCCGGGGCGGGCGCCGAACGGGGACTCGGCGGCCACCCGTTCGGGCGGGGCGCTGCCGGTGTGGCCGGCGCGGATCATCCAGGCCTGCTCGACGAGCTGGGCGTGCTGGGCGCGGACGAACTCGACGTCGACCGGCTCGCCGTGCCCGGGCACCACCACCGTCGCGGCGGTGGTGAGCCGGAGCAGGTCGGCGACCGCGTCCGGCCACTGCAGCGGGTACGACTCCTCGAAGGCCGGCGGCCCGCTCTGCTCGACCAGGTCACCGGCGACCAGCACGTCCGCGTCGGGCACGTGCACCACCAGGTCGGCGTCGGTGTGCCCGTGCCCCGGGTGGCGCAGCACCACGCGCCGGCCGCCGACGTCCAGCACCGTCTCGGTGTGCACGGTGTGCGTCGGGGCCAACAGCACCGTGTCGGCCAGCTCGGCGGCGAGCGCCGGCCGTTCCTCGCGCGTCTCCTCGTACGCGGCCCGGCGAAGCTGGTCGGGGCGTTCGCGCAGCGCCGCGGCGGCCAGCTCGTGCGCGTACACCGGGCGGGGCGGGTCGGCGGCCAGGGTGGCGTTGCCGAAGCAGTGGTCGAAGTGGTGGTGGGTGTTGACCACGATCCACGGGTGCGGGGTGACCGCCCGGGCCGCGGCGGCCAGCTCGCGCGCCTGGCCCGCGGTGGAGAGGGTGTCCACCAGCAGCGCCGCGCCGTCGCCCACCACCAGCGTCACGTTCACCTGGAGCAGCGGCTCGCGCAGTAGGTGGACGCGGTCGGCGACCTCGACGAAGCGGCTGGTCATGACGCCCGCGAGGCGCGCTCGACGAAGCGCTGCCGGTCGACCAGCACCCGCTCGACCCGTCCCTCGGCGACGGTCTCCCCGCCGTCGGCGACCGTCACCTCGAACAGCAGCCGTCGGCCGTCGACCGTGGCGAGACGGGCCTGCGCGACCACCGTCCGGCCGACCGGCGTGGGAGCCCGGTGGTCCAGCTCGACCCGCAGCCCGACGGTGGTCTGCCCGGCCGGCATCCGGGTGGCGGTCGCGGCCACCGTCGCCGCCTCGGCCAGGGCCAGCACCCGGGGGGTGCCGAGCACCGGCACGTCCCCGGAGCCCACCGCCTGTGCGGTGTCGGCGTCGGTGACGGTCAGCTCGACCCGGGCGGTCAGGCCCGGCGCGAAGGAGGGCTCCGGCGGCTCGTGCATGGTCCCAGCGTAGGTGTTCGCCCGCGGTCCGGGCGACGCCGGGCGACAACCGGCCCATCCCCGAGCCCGGCCCGTCCGAGTCCGTCGACCGCACCCGTCGACCGCACCCGTCGGCCGGGCTCGATGATCAGCGGTCGGGTGCGACGGACCCCCGTCGGCCGTGTCGCTCGCCACCCGGCCCGCGCGACGGGCGGTGGTCGGCGTCGGTCCCTGCGTCGCCCGCCGTTAACCTTGACCGCGATGGCCGTCGTGACAGATCCCCAGCCCCCCGCCCGGACCGGCCCGGCCGCGTCGCCCGACGGCGGGCGACGCCGCGTCACCGCCATGGCGATCTGGGCGGTGGCGTTCGTGGCCGGCTGGTTCGCCATCGGCCTGCCCACCGACCCGGCGTACGCCTTCCTCTGGATCTGGGCGGCCACCATCGCCTGGAACTCCACCCGGCCGTGGCGCAGCCACCTGCGGTTCGCCCGGGACTGGGTCCCGGTGGTGCTGCTCCTCGCCGGGTACAACCTTTCCCGGGGGTTCGCGGACAACGGGGCGACGCCGCACGCGATGGAGCTGATCGTCGCCGACCGGTTCCTGCTCGGCTGGGCCACCGGTGGCGAGGTGCCCACCGTCTGGTTGCAGCAGCACCTGTACCGGCCCGAGGTGCACTGGTGGGACGTGGTGGTCAGCTGGGTCTACTTCTCCCACTTCGTGGTGACCCTGGCCGCCGCCGCGGTGCTCTGGCTGCGCGACCGGACCCGCTGGGCGGCATACATGCGGCGGTGGGCGTTCCTCTGCGCCGCCGGGCTGGTCACCTACTTCCTCTACCCGGCCGCGCCGCCCTGGTGGGCCGCGCAGAACGGTCTGCTCACCGAGGTCGCCCGCATCTCCACCCGGGGCTGGAAGGCGTTCGGCATGCACGGCGCGGGCAACGTGCTCAACGCCGGCCAGATCGCCGCCAACCCGGTGGCCGCGATGCCCTCCCTGCACACCGCGTTCGCCCTCTTCGTCGTGCTGTTCTTCCTCGGAGCCACCCGGCGGCGCTGGTGGCCGCTGCTGCTGGCGTACCCGCTGGCGATGACGTTCACCCTGGTCTACAGCGGCGAGCACTACATGATCGACGTGCTGGTCGGCTGGGCGTACGTCGGGATGACCTTCCTCGTCGTCGCCCTGGCCGAACGCTGGTGGGCGGCCCGGCGGGCGCGGAGCGCGCCCTCGTCGGCGGCGCGGGAGGTCATCGACGGCCCGGCAGCGGCCCCGGCGACCCCCGCCGCCGGCCGGGAAGCGGGACGGGACGCCGCCGCCGACTCCTCGCCGGTGCCGGCCGACCGCTGACGCGGTGCCGGCCGACCGCTGACGGGTCGCCGTCGGGCGGCCCGCCCCTCGGCCGCCGGTGGCGGGCCCGGCCGCCGACGGCACACGGGGCGCGCGGGTGCCCTGATGGCCGGGCTAGGCCCGGGGATCTCCGTCGGCACGGCGGGCGGCGTGCGCCCGCGCGTTCAGCTCGGCCGCCAGTTCCCACGCCTCGGCCACGTCCCGGTCGTGCGCGGCCGCACCGGCCCCACCGGCCGTGTCCGCGTGCACCGTGGCCAGCCGCAGCCGCCGTTGCGCCGGCCCCTGCGTCACCCGCACGCTCTGGATCCGGGCGTACGGGACGATCGCCAACTGCCGGGTGAGCAGGCCGGAGCGGGCGGCGAAAACGCGGTCGTCGAGGCCCACGCCGGTCGCCGACCGGCTCAGCGGACGCAGCCAGCGGGCCCGCCGCGGCGGCCGGGTCAGCGGCAGCGCGGTGAGGCGTACGCCCGGCAGCACCTCCGCCACCACCAGCTCGCCGGTGCGCAGATCGCCGACCGGGAGCAGGCGGTCCGGGCGGTTCCGGTCGTCCGGCTCGGCGCCCGAGTAGCCGGCCACCTCCAGCCGCAGCCGCAGCCAGCCCTTCATCCGCCACAGCAGCGGCCAGGTCACGCCGACGGTCTGCACCCGGTGCAGCGGCACCGTCTGCGCCCGGGTCTCCAGCAGGCCGTTGCGAATGCGCAGCGTGTCCTCGTCCCGGTCCAGCCGGAAGCCCCAGTCGTCGAGGACCCGGCGGACGGGTTGCAGCAGGACGCCCGCCATCGCGGTCAGGGTGCTGGCGACCGCGATGAAGGACCGGGAACCCTCGGAGAGGAACTGCGCCACCACGAAGGCCAGGCCGAACGGGAGCAGGAAGGCCTGCGGGGTGAGCAGTTGGCTGACCAGCAGGTCCGTGTTGCGTACCGTGTGCAGCCAGCGCCCGGCCGGCGCCGGCGCGGCGGCCTGGCCGGCGGCGGGCGCGACGGCCTCCGGCGGGCGGCCGGCAGCGGCCTGGGGCGCGCGGCCGGCGACGGCGAGCAGGCGCTGGCGCAGCGCGGCCGCCTCGGCCACCCCCAGGTACGCCAGCGGCGCCTCGGTCTTGCCCCCGCCCACCACCTCCAGGCGCAGCTCCGCGAGCCCGGTGAGCTGGGCCAGCAGCGGGCGGACCAGCTCCACGGCCTGCAACCGTTCCAGCGGGATGGCCCGGGTACGCCGCCAGATCAGCCCCTCGTGCACCCGCAACTCCCGGCCGACGATGTGGTAGCCGGTGTTGTACCAGCTGACCACGGCCAGCACGGTGGCGCCGAGGGCGAGCACCGCGGCCATTGCGGCGAACCAGCCGAAGCCGACCCGGGAGAGCGTGGACCAGGAGAGACCGGCGATCACCACCACCAGCGACTTGGCGCCGTGCAGCACGGGACTCAACGGGTGCAGCCGCTGCCGGGGCTCCTCGCCGGGCGGGGCAGCGACGCCCGGCACGCCCGGCCAGCCGTGCCCGGGCCAGCCTTGCCCGACCGTCCCCGGCACCGGCGCCCCGGGCTGCGGCGCGGCCGGCCAGTGGGCCGGCCCGGGGGTGCCGGGTGGTCCGGCCGGCCAGGGCGGCTGGGCGGGGTGGGGGGTTGCAGGTCGCGGGGCCGCCGGCCAGGGCGGCTGGGCGGGGTCGTGGGCGGCGGGTCGCGGCGCGTGCGGCCAGGGTGGCGGGGCGGGGCCGGCGGGCGGCGGGGCCGGCTCGGGATCGGGTTGCGGCGCGTCGGGCCGCGGGTCGGCCGGACCGTCGCTCACAGGCCCTCCGCCCGGTCCTCGCCGAGCGCGGTCAGCCGGTCGCGCAGCCGGGAGGCCTCCGCCGGCGGCAGCCCGGGCACCCGCGCGTCGCTCGCTGCCGCGGCCGTGTGCAGCTGCACGGTGGCCAGGTCGAACGCCCGCTCCAGCGGCCCGGCGCTGACGTCGACGAACTGCATCCGCGAGTACGGGACGATGGAGAGCCGCCGGACCAGCAGCCCGTGCCGGACCAGCAGGTCGTGCTCCCGCTCGGCGTACCCCCAGGCGTGCACCGCCCGGACGATCGCGACCACCCGCCAGCCGGCCAGCAGGACGATCACGCCGAGGGCGGCGCCGAAGAGCCAGTGCCCGCTGAACGCCCAGCCGAGGCCGAGCCCGATCAGCAGAACGGCCAGCAGCACGCCGAGCCGGATCAGCTCCACCCAGATCAGGTCGTGGGAGATCGGCTGCCAGCGGACGGTGTCCGGCCACGGCTCCAGCGGGCCGGCCGGGGCCGACGGCGGCCCGGCGAGGTCGTCACCGTTCACCGGGGTGATCCGCTGCGCTCACTCACCCTTCGAGGGTAGGCGATCCGGCCACCGCCGCCACCTCGCGCAGGAAGCCACGTGCATCGAGAAACGCGCCGAGCGATTCGCGGTGCTCGGGACAGGCCAGCCACGTCTTGCGCCGGTCGGGGTCGTGCAGGCGGGGATTGTTCCAGCGCAGCGCCCAGGCGGCCGGAGCGCGACAACCGCGTGCCGAACAGATCGGCGCCTCTTCGGCAGGGCGGGAAGTGGTCATCGGGGCGAGTCTAGGCCGCGCTCCGGGAAGTTTTAGCGCCGGGCGGCCACGGGGGGAGCCGCCCGGCGACGGGGTGAATCGTACACACGCCGTACCCCTTCCTGTCCACCCGTGTTCAGGGTTTTCCGGGCCACGGGACGGCGTGGCGAAAATCGTCCTCTCGCACCCTCGGCTCTCAGCCGGGCATGACAGTCTTGATACGCATCACGCCGCGACGACCGACGACCGACCATGCTGTGGAGGACCGGTGGCCCAGCCGACCACGCCCGACGCCCCGACCCCGACCGAGGCCCTGCCGGACGCGCCCCCGCCGGTCAGCACGACTCCGGCCGAGGACGCCACCCTGCTGGAACGCGCCCTGTTCGAGATCAAGCGGGTGATCGTCGGTCAGGACCGGATGGTCGAGCGGATGTTCGTCGCCCTGCTGGCCCGGGGGCACTGCCTGCTCGAGGGGGTGCCCGGGGTGGCGAAGACCCTCGCCGTGGAGACCCTCGCCAAGGTGGTGGGCGGCTCCTTCGCCCGGGTCCAGTTCACCCCCGACCTGGTCCCCGCCGACATCGTGGGCACCCGGATCTACCGCCAGTCCAGCGAGAAGTTCGACGTCGAGCTGGGCCCCGTCTTCGTGAACTTCCTGCTGGCCGACGAGATCAACCGGGCGCCGGCCAAGGTGCAGTCGGCGCTGCTGGAGGTGATGAGCGAGCGCCAGGTCTCCATCGGCGGCGAGACCCACCGGGTGCCCGACCCGTTCCTGGTGATGGCGACGCAGAACCCGATCGAGCAGGAGGGCGTCTATCCGCTGCCGGAGGCGCAGCGCGACCGCTTCCTGATGAAGGTCCTGGTCGGCTACCCGACCGACGCCGAGGAGCGGGAGATCGTCTACCGGATGGGCGTCGCCCCGCCCGAGCCGACGCCGGTGTTCAGCACGCCCGACCTGATCGCCCTCCAGCGCAAGGCCGACCAGGTCTTCGTGCACAACGCGCTGGTCGATTACGCGGTCCGGCTGGTGCTGGCCACCCGCGCCCCGGCCGAGCACGGCATGCCGGACGTCGCGCAGCTCATCCAGTACGGCGCCAGCCCGCGCGCCTCGCTCGGGCTGGTCCGGGCCAGCCGGGCGCTGGCCCTGCTGCGCGGCCGGGACTACGCCCTGCCGCAGGACGTGCAGGACATCGCCCCGGACATCCTGCGCCACCGGCTGGTGCTCAGCTACGACGCGCTCGCCGACGACGTCCCCGCCGACCACATCGTGCACCGGGTGATGTCCACCATCCCGCTGCCCGCCGTCGCGCCCCGGCAGCAGGCCACCCCGCCGCCACCGGTTGCCCCGGCCGGCGCGGGCTGGCCCGGGCAGCGGCCGTGACCCCACCCACCCACCTGCCGGCCGGGGCCGGCGCGGAGCGCAGCGGCGCGGTGCTGTCCCGGTTGCAACTGCTGGTCACCCGCAAGCTCGACGGCCTGCTCCAGGGCGACTACGCCGGGCTGCTGCCCGGGCCGGGCAGCGAGGCGGGGGAGTCCCGCGAGTACCGCCCCGGCGACGACGTACGCCGGATGGACTGGCCGGTCACCGCGCGGACCACGATGCCGCACGTCCGGCGTACGGTGGCCGACCGGGAGCTGGAGACCTGGCTGGCGGTGGACCTCTCGGCGAGCCTGGACTTCGGCACCGGCCGGTGGCTAAAGCGCGACGTGGTGGTCGCCGCGGCGGCCGCCCTGGCCCACCTGACGGTACGCGGCGGCAACCGGATCGGGGCGGTGGTCGGCACCGGCGCCCCGGCGCCCCCGCGGGCCGGCCGGTGGCGGGGCGCCCCCCCGGCGGCCGGGCCGGGGACGCTGCGCCGGCTGCCCGCCCGGGCCGGCCGCAAGGAGGCGCAGGGCCTGCTCCGGGCGATCGCCGAGGCGGAGATCCAGCCCGGGCGCAGCGACCTCGGGGCGCTGGTCGACATGCTCAACCGGCCGCCGCGCCGACGCGGTGTGGCGGTGGTCATCTCCGACTTCCTGGCACCGCCGCAGCAGTGGGGCCGGCCGATCCGTAAGCTGCGGGTCCGGCACGACGTGCTGGCGATCGAGGTGGTGGACCCGCGCGAGCTGGAGCTGCCCGACGTGGGGGTGCTGCCCGTGGTCGACCCGGAGACGGGGGAGCTGCACGAGGTGCAGACCGCCGACCCGCGGCTGCGCCGCCGGTACGCCGACGCGGCCGCCGCCCAGCGGGCGGCGATCGCCGCGGAGCTGCGCGCCGCGGGCGCGGCCCACCTGCGGCTGCGTACGGACCGAGACTGGCTGCTGGACATGGTGCGCTTCGTGGCCGCGCAGCGGCACGCCCGCACCCGAGGGACGACACGATGATCCGTTTTCTGCAACCGTGGTGGCTGCTGGCCGTGCTGCCGGTGCTCGCCCTTGCCGCCGCGTACGTCTGGCGGCAGCTGCACCGCCGGGCGTACGCGATGCGGTTCACCAACGTGGACCTGCTGCGGACCCTCGCGCCGAAGGGGCTGGGCTGGCGGCGGCACGCGGCGGCCACCGCGTTCCTGCTCTGCCTGCTCGTGCTCGCCACCGCGCTGGCCCGGCCGGCGATGGACACCAAGGAGCCCCTGGAGCGGGCCACCGTCATGCTCGCCATCGACGTGTCGCTGTCGATGCAGGCCGACGACGTGGCGCCGAACCGGCTGGAGGCGGCCCAGGAGGCGGCCAAGCAGTTCGTCGGGGAGCTGCCGGAGAACTACAACCTCGGGTTGGTCTCCTTCGCCAAGTCGGCGAACGTGCTGGTCTCGCCGACCAAGGACCGGGAGGCGGTGACCACCGCCATCGACGGACTGGTGCTGGCCGAGTCGACGGCCACCGGGGAGGCGGTGTTCACCTGCCTGGAGGCCATCCGTTCGGTGCCGGCCGACGGCGCGGCGGGCATCCCGCCGGCCCGGATCGTGCTGCTCTCCGACGGGTACCGCACCTCGGGGCGGTCGGTGGAGGAGGCCGCCGCGGCGGCCCAGGCGGCGAACGTCCCGGTCTCCACGATCGCGTTCGGCACCGACTCGGGGCAGGTGGAGATCGGCGGCCAGCCGCAGCGGGTGCCGGTGGACCGGATGGCTCTCGCGCAGCTCGCGGAAACCACCGAGGGGTTCTTCTACGAGGCCGCCTCGGTCAGCGAGCTGAAGCAGGTCTACCAGGACATGGGCAGCTCGATCGGGTTCCGGACCGAGCCGCGCGAGATCACCCAGTGGTACGCGGGAATCGCGCTGCTCCTCGCCCTCTGCGCGGGTGGGCTGAGCCTGCTCTGGTCGTCGCGCCTGTTCTGAGCGGGCGCGGCGGCCGGCGACGACCACAGCGGGACGACACGTGTCGCTCGCCGCGGCCGACAGCCGGCGGTGGTCAGTGACCGCCGCCGGCCAGGACGAAGAGGACGGCCACCCAGACGGCGGCGAGGGTGAAGCCCAGCGGGGCGACGTAACGGCTCATGGACAGGCTCCGGTGGCGGCTGGCGGTCCGCGACGGGACCGCAGGGGCAGGCAGGACGCGCACACGAAGTCGTGACCGGGGGGCTCCCCGCGGCCGGCCCGGGTCGGGGCGGCGCAGCACGCTCACCCCGGCCGGGGCCGAGGGTCACGCGGGGGGAGCGGGAGCTGGGTCAGCTCGCCAGACTGAGTCGTGGCTCAGCGGGGCTGACGTTCGGCCCGGCCACGACTGGGAGGATCGCTATCTCGCACAGCGATCACCTCCTGCGGTCGGCGGGGCCCGGAACGCGGGTGATCCACCACCCGCAAACGTGGATGATCGTACACCCGGCGCGCCGGCGCGCCGCACTCGGCCGACCGGCCCCCACCCGCCCCACCGGAGGGTCATCCGGCTCCGGTCCGGCGAGCCGCCGGTCAGCCGCCTCGGGGGTTACTCCCCGGGGGCCACCAGACCCGTCTCGTACGCGATGACCACCGCCTGGGCACGGTCGCGGAGCTGGAGCTTGGCCAGGATCCGCCCGACGTGGGTCTTCACGGTCTGCTCTGCGACCACCAGGTCGGCGGCGATCTCCGCGTTGGAGCGACCCCGGGCGATGAGGCGCAGCACCTCGGTCTCCCGGGGGGTCAGCCCGGCCAGGTCGGTCGGGCGGGGCCGGCGGTGCCCGGGACGGGCGGCGAACTCGGCGATCAGCCGGCGGGTCACGGTCGGGGCGAGCAGGGCCTCCCCGGCCGCGACCACCCGGACCGCGTGCACCAGGTCGGCGGCGGGGGCGTCCTTGAGCAGGAAGCCGCTGGCCCCGGCGCGCAGCGCCTCATAGACGTAGTCGTCCAGGTCGAAGGTGGTGAGGATGAGCACCCGGGGGCGGTCGGCCCGGCGGTCGCCGAGCAGCTGGCGGGTCGCCGCGAGCCCGTCCAGCACCGGCATCCGGACGTCCATCAGCACCACGTCCGGGTCCAGCCGGCGGGCCGCCTCGACCGCCGCCGCACCGTCGGCGGCGTCGCCCACCACGAGCAGGTCCGGCTGGGCGGCCAGCAGCGCGCCGAAGCCCTGCCGGACCATCGCCTGGTCGTCGGCGATCAGCACCCGGATCATCCGTCCCCGTCCTCCCCGTCGTACGGCAGCAGCGCGTCGACGACGTACCCTCCACCGTCGGCCGGCCCGGCGGCGAACGTACCGCCCAGCGCGAGGGCCCGTTCGCGCATCCCGGCCAGCCCGTGCCCGGCGCCCCGCTCGGCCGCCGTCGCGTCCCCGCCGCCGGCGGCGTTCTCGACCCGTACCGCCAGGGCGTGCCGGCCCGGACGGACGCTGACCCGCACTGCGGCCCCCGCCGCGTGCCGGGCCGCGTTCGCCAGCCCCTCCTGGACGATCCGGTAGGCGGCCAGCCCGGCCGGCGCGGGCGTTCCGCCGGCCGGCGCCGGCGCGTCCAGGGTGACCGCCAGGCCGGCCCGGCGGGCGGCGTCCACCATCGCCGGGAGGTCCGCCAGGCCGGGCTGCGGGGCCGTCTCCGGACCGGTGGACTCGCTGCGCAGCACGCCCAGCAGGCGGCGCATGTCGGTCAGCGCCTCGCGGGCCGAGCCGGCGATGGCGGCGAACTCGGCGCGAGCGCCGTCCGGCACGTCGGCGAGGCGGTACGGCGCGGTCTCCGCCTGCACGGCGATCATCGACATGTGGTGGGCCACCACGTCGTGCAGCTCCCGGGCGATCCGGGTGCGCTCCTCCAGCACCGCCCGGCGCTCCTGCTCCCGCTCGCTGAGCGCGGTCTGCGCGGCCAGCGCCCGGCGGGAGAGCCGGTTGCCGCGCACCAGGTCGCCGAGCACCAGCAGCGTCAGGACCAGCACCAGGACGCCGACCCGGTGGTCGCGGTCGACCAGCGCGACCACCGGCACCATGGTGAGCAGGCCCACCCAGACCAGCACCCGACGGTCCACCCGGGCCGCCACCACCGCCAGCACCAGCAGCGACCCGAGCACCAGCACCGGGTTCCACGGCCAGGCGGCGTCGGGCGGGGCGTTGAAGGTGCAGGTGGCCAGCGCCACGATGGTGAGCCGCCAGGCCAGCAGGGGACGCCGGGGCAGGGCGAGCAGCGGCGCGACGGTCAGCGCCGCGAACAGGATCGGCACGATCCCGGGCAGGTGCCGGTCGGTCTCCGTGGCCAGGGTGGCGGCGAAGAGACCGACCAACACGAGCAGGCCGACCGGCCCGGCGTACGGGGCCAGCCGGGGCCAGCGGTCCAGCGGTGGTCGGACGGGCGGGACGTCCGGCCCGGCGACGGCACGCCGCAGCGCCCGCCACCAGGTCCTGACACGGGCTTCCTCCATCAGCGGCAGCGTACGGACCGGCCGCCGCGACGTCGTCCCGCCACGGGACGAGCCCGGGCGTCACACCCCGGTGTGACCTGGCCGCGTTAGCGCTTACCTACCGGTAACCCCTAGGCTCCGACCGACGCAGAGATCCGCTGAGCAGAGGGGGACCCGTGGCCCGTACCGTGCTGGTGACCGGCGGAAACCGGGGGATCGGCCTGGCCATCGCGCAGGCCTTCGCCAAGCAGGGCGACCGGGTGGCGGTCACCCACCGCAGCGGCGACGCCCCGGCGGGGTTGTTCGGCGTGAAGTGCGACGTCACCGACTACGCCTCCGTCGACGCGGCCTTCAGCACCGTCGAGGCCGAGCTGGGCCCGGTCGAGGTGCTGGTGGCCAACGCCGGCATCACCGACGACACGCTGCTGATGCGGATGTCCGAGGAGCAGTTCACCGGGGTGCTGGACACCAACCTGACCGGCGCGTTCCGCTGCGCCAAGCGGGCCTCGGCGAAGATGCTCCGGGCGAAGTGGGGCCGGATGATCTTCATCTCCTCGGTGGTCGGCCTCTACGGCAGCGCCGGCCAGGTCAACTACGCGGCCAGCAAGGCCGGCCTGGTGGGCGTGGCCCGCTCGATCACCCGGGAGCTGGGCAGCCGCAACATCACCGCGAACGTGGTCGCGCCCGGCTTCATCGCCACCGACATGACCGCCGCGTTGCCCGAGGAGCGCCGCACCGAGTACCGCAAGGCCATCCCGGCCGGCCGGTTCGCCGAGCCGGACGAGGTCGCCGGGGTCGTCACCTGGCTGGCCTCGGACGCGGCCGGCTACATCTCCGGCGCCGTCATCCCGGTCGACGGCGGCCTGGGCATGGGCCACTGAGCCACCCGTCCCGAGAAGAACGCACGGAGGAACCTCTCGATGTCTGGACTGCTCGCCGGTAAGCGGCTGCTTGTCACCGGCGTCATCACCGACGCCTCGATCGCCTTCTCGGTGGCGAAGCTCGCCCAGGAGAACGGCGCCCAGGTCGTGCTCACCGGCTACGGCCGGCTCTCCCTGGTCGAGCGGATCGCCAGGCGGCTGCCCGAGCCGGCCCCGGTGATCGAGCTCGACGTGACCAACCCGGAGCACCTCGCCGGCCTCGCCGACAAGGTCCGCGAGCACGTGGACGGCCTGGACGGGGTGGTGCACTCGATCGGCTTCGCCCCGCAGAGCTGCCTCGGCGGCGGCTTCCTCGACGCCCCCTGGGAGGACGTGGCGACCGCGTTGCAGGTCTCCACCTTCTCCTACAAGTCCCTGGCGATCGCGGCGCTGCCGCTGATGTCAGCGGGCGGCGCGGTGGTCGGCCTCACCTTCGACGCCACCAAGGCCTGGCCGGTGTACGACTGGATGGGCGTGGCCAAGGCCGGGCTGGAGTCCGCCTCCCGCTACCTGGCGCTGCACCTGGGCAAGCAGGGCATCCGCAGCAACCTGGTCGCGGCCGGACCGCTGCGGACCATCGCCGCCAAGTCCATCCCCGGCTTCGACCAGTTCGAGGACGCCTGGGCCGACCGCGCCCCGCTGGGCTGGAACCTCACCGACCAGGAGCCGGCCGCGCGGGCCTGCCTGGCGCTGCTGTCGGACTGGTTCCCGGCCACCACCGGCGAGATCGTCCACGTCGACGGCGGCTACCACGCGATCGGCGCCTGAGGCGGCCGCGAAACCCGAGCGTCCGGGGTCGTCGTCGGCCCGTCACGGCCGTCGGGGGAGAATGTCGCCATGGCGTACGACGCGTTGGTGCTGGTCTCCTTCGGCGGTCCGGAGCGGCCCGAGGACGTGCTGCCCTTCCTCCAGAACGTGACCCGGGGGCGGGGCGTGCCGCCGGAGCGGCTGGCGGAGGTCGTCGAGCACTACCTGCACTTCGGCGGGGTCTCCCCGATCAACCAGCAGTGCCGGGAGCTGCTCGCCGCGATCCGCGACGACTTCGCCGCCAACGGCGTCGACCTGCCGGTCTACTGGGGCAACCGGAACTGGGACCCGATGCTCGCCGACACCGTGGCGCAGATGCGCGACGACGGGGTCGAGCGGGCGCTCGCCTTCGTCACCAGCGCGTACGGCGGCTACTCCTCCTGCCGGCAGTACCAGGAGGACATCGCCGCGGCCCGGGCCGCTGTCGGCCCGGACGCCCCGGTGATCGAGAAGCTGCGGCAGTTCTGGGACCACCCCGGCTTCGTCGAGCCGCACGCCGACGCGGTGCGTACCGCGCTGGCGCAGCTCGACCCGGCGAAGCGCGACACCACCCGAGTGGTCTTCACCGCGCACTCCGTCCCGACGTCGATGGCCGCCACCGCCGGCCCGAACGGCGGCCGGTACACCGCGCAGCTCGCGGAGACCGCCCGGCTGGTGCACGCCGCCGCCGCCCCGGACCTGCCGTACGACCTGGTCTGGCAGAGCCGGTCCGGGCCGCCGCAGGTGCCGTGGCTGGAGCCGGACATCAACGACCACCTGGCCAGCCTCGCCAAGTCCGGCGTGACCGGTGTGGTGGTCAGTCCGATCGGCTTCGTCTCCGACCACCTCGAGGTGGTCTGGGACCTCGACACCGAGGCGCTGGAGACGGCCAGGCAGCTCGGCCTGGACTTCGTCCGGGCCGGCACCCCGGGCACCGACCCGCGCTTCGTGGCCATGGTCCGCGAGCTGGTGCGTGAGCGCACCGAGCCAGACGGGGAGCGACTGCGCCGCCGCCTCGGCGAGCTGCCCATGTGGGACACCTGCCCGACGCCGTGCTGCGTGCCCCCGGCCCGCCCCCGGTGAGCCCGACCCACCTCCGACACCCCCTGGGACGACACATGCATGACCGCAAGCCGGTGCAGAGCTGGCTCACCGACATGGACGGCGTGCTGGTGCACGAGGGCCAGCCGGTGCCTGGCGCACCCGAGTTCATCAAGCGGCTCCGTGCCTCCGGCAAGCCGTTCCTGGTCCTCACCAACAACTCGATCTACACCCCGCGGGACCTCCAGGCCCGGCTGGTCCGGATGGGGCTGGACGTGCCGGAGGAGGCGATCTGGTCGTCGGCGTTGGCCACCGCCCAGTTCCTGGCCGACCAGCGCCCGGGTGGCACCGCGTACGTGATCGGGGAGGCCGGGCTGACCACGGCCCTGCACGCGGTCGGGTACGTGCTCAGCGACTTCGCCCCGGACTACGTGGTGCTGGGGGAGACCCGCACCTACAGCTTCGAGGCGATCACCAAGGCGGTCCGGCTGATCAACGATGGGGCCCGGTTCATCTGCACCAACCCGGACGTGACGGGCCCCTCGGTGGAGGGCGCGCTGCCGGCGGCCGGCTCGGTGGCGGCGATGATCTCCAAGGCGACCGGGGTGGAACCCTACTTCGTGGGCAAGCCCAACCCGATGATGATGCGTTCGGCGCTGAACACCATCGAGGCGCACTCCGAGACCACCGCGATGATCGGCGACCGGATGGACACCGACATCCTCTGCGGGCTGGAGGCGGGGCTGGAGACGATCCTGGTGCTGACCGGGATCAGCAGCCGCGCCGAGGCGGAGCGTTATCCGTACCGGCCGTCCCGGATCGTCGACTCGGTGGCGGATCTGCTCGACGAGATCTGACCCCGCGCGCCCGGCTGCGCCCTCAGGGGCGCAGCGGGGCGTTGCAGGCGGCGACCAGGGCCTGCCGGCAGGCGGTGGTGAGCGGGCGCAGCGCGGCGTCGCGCTGCTGGGCCTCGTAGTTGTTCATCGCCCCGCCCGGCGCGCTGTGCCCGGCGAGGGCGAGCACCCGGTCCAGCACGGCCGCCCGGGCGAAGAGCCGCCGGGCCCGCGGGTCGAAGCCGGGTGGCAGATCGGTGGCGCCGTCCGGGCGGCGCAGCGCGGCGAGGGCCCCGGCCAGTTCCGGTCGCCACTGGGCGACGTCGAGGCGGGTCAGCGCGGCGGTGGTCTCCGCGAGCGCGGCGGCCAGCTCCGCCTCCGCCTCGGCCGCGCCGGGCGCGGCGATCGACGCGGCCGGCGCGTTCGAGGGCAGCGGGTACACCCGCCAGAGCACGGTCTCCCAGGTCATCCCCGAGCCCGAGGTGTGGCTGCGCACCTGCGGGATCAGCCCGAGCCCGCCGGCGACCACGGCCTCCCCGGCGAGCAGCGCCGCGCCGGCGAAGTCACCGGGGCCGGGCAGGCCGCGCGGGTCGCCCGGCGCGGGCAGCACCAGCCTGATCTCGTCGGGGGAGAGCTTGGCCAGGGTGGGCAGGGCCTCCCGCAGCGGGACGTCGGTCCAGGTGCCGGGGGCGTCCGCGACCAGGTGCTCCTCGTCGCCGGCGATCGAGTCGGCGACCTCGTCGAAGGGCACCAGGCCGGCGCGCCAGGCGCGCACCCAGGCGACGAACCGGCTGGACCGGCGCGGAGCCAGCGTGGCCGCGCCCGTGGCGGGGAGGGACATGCCGAAAGGGTACGTGCTCGCCGCCGCCCCTGTCTCGACTGCCGCTCCGGCCGCGTAGCCTGCCCCGAACTGCCTTCTTCGCCCCTTTTGGCGGGCCGGCGGCATCCCTCGTCGGGCCCGGCCGGCGTACCGGCGGCGCGTCGCCGGGCGGCGCGCCGGACCGCCGGTTAGCGTGATCCACATGGCGGGGCGATACGACGGGGACGTGCTGGCAGGGGACTGGCGACGGCGGAAGGTCACCCCCGAGGTGGACGCCGAGCCGGACCTGGTGGTCGAGGACGCCGACTCCGGGTTCTGCGGCGCGGTGGTCGGCTTCGAGGCCGGCGCGGTGGTGCTGCAGGACCGGCACGGCCGGCGGCGCAACTTCCCGCTGCTGCCGGCGGCCTTCCTGCTCGACGGTCGGCCGGTGACGCTGCGCCGGCCGGCCCGCGCCCCGGTGCCGGCGGCCCGACGGCGCACCGCTTCCGGCTCGATCGCGGTCGACAACGTCCGCGCGCAGGTCGCCAAGGCCAGCCGGATCTGGGTCGAGGGCGTGCACGACGCCGCGCTGGTGGAGCGGATCTGGGGCGACGACCTGCGGATCGAGGGCGTGGTGGTGGAACCGCTCGACGGCATCGACGCCCTCGACGCCGAGGTGAGGGACTTCGCCCCCGGCCCGGGCCGGCGGCTCGGCGTGCTCGTCGACCACCTGGTGTCCGGCTCGAAGGAGAGCCGGATCGTGGCCCGGGTCTCCTCGCCGCACGTGCTGGTCACCGGGCACCCGTACGTCGACGTGTGGCAGGCGGTCAAGCCGGCGGCGCTCGGCATCGCGGCCTGGCCGGTGGTGCCGCCCGGACGGCCCTGGAAGGAGGGCGTCTGCGCGGCCCTCGGGGTGGCCGAGCCGGCGGAGATGTGGCGGCGCATCCTGTCCCGGGTCGACAGCTTCGCCGACGTGGAGACGCCGTTGATCAACGCGATGGAACGGCTGATCGACTTCGTCACCGAACCTGTGTGATTCGTCCGTTGCGGTCAGGGCCGGAGGCGGGCTCGGCGGTCCGGTCGCGGTCGGGAGTGGGAATGGTCTTCGGGGCGCTACGGACCTGATGACGTCGATGATTCATGAGTCTGATCCATTGGCGTCCTCCGGTCCGGTCCGGTCCGGTCCGGTCCGGTCCGGTCCGGTCCGGTCCGGTCGGGCTCGGCTCGGCTCGGGCGGCGGGTCAGGGTTCCTGGTCGGGGGTGCGGGTGAAGAGGAAGGTGGCGATGTCGAGGGCGACCGGACGGCCCTCCTCGTCCCGGAGGACGGTGAGGATCTCCCCGTCCTGGCCGCCGGAGCGGCCCCGCCAGCGGTCCGGGCCCTCCGGGGCGAACCGGAGCACCGGCTGACCGACCGGGCCGGCCAGCAGGTCGCCGGAGCCGTCGGGACGCACCTCGTACTCGGCGCCCATCCACCACCAGCGGCCGGTCAGCTCGGCCAGCCCGGCCGGCGGCGCTTCGGCCGGGCGCCACGGCTGCACCGGTGCCGGCTCGGCGTCCAGCACGAGGGTGAGGATCTGCCGGGCCAGCCCGACGATGTGGTGCCCGCCGCGCAGGCCGTACGAGTTGGCGAAGTCGACCACGGCGGTGCGGCTGGGCCGGTGGACCGCCAGCCCGGCGATGTACCCGGGCATCGAGCCGCCGTGGCCCAGGTACACCCGGTCGCCGACCCGGTAGAGCTCCACGCCGAGGCCGTGCCCGCCGGTCCACGAGTCCAGGTCGCTGATCACCACCGGCGCGCACATCGCGGCCAGCGTCGCCGGGGCCAGCACCTCAGGCGCCGGGTCGGCCAGGAACGCGGCCCAGCGGGCCAGGTCCTCGACGGTGGACCAGAGCTGACCGGCGGGGGCCATCGCTCCGGTGTCGGTACGCGGCTCCTCCCGCAGGGTGTCGTGCCAGGGGTGCACGACGTAGCCCCGGGCGTACGGCTCGGTGGCGTGGTAGGTGGTCCGGCGCATGCCGAGCGGTTCGAGGACCCGTTCGCGGAGCAGGTCGTACCAGGGCGTGCCGGTGATCCGTTCGAGCGCCCCGCCGAGCAGCCCGTACGCCAGGTTGGAGTAGTGGTAGACGTGGTGCGGCGGGTAGGCGATCTTGTCCGGGGTCAGCCCGGCGACCAGGGTGGTCAGGTCGACGCCCTCGGTCCGCTCCCACCAGGACCCGTCCGGCTCCCGCTGCAGGCCGCTGGCGTGCCCGAGCAGTTGGCGCAGGGTGAGCGCGCCGACCGGGGTGCCGGGCAGGTGCCGCTCCAACCGGTCGTCCAGGGCGAGCCGGCCGGCGTCCCGCTGCTGCATGACGAGCACGGCGGTCATCGTCTTGCTGATCGAGCCGATCCGGTACTGCCGGTCGGCGTCCGGCCGGGGGTGCTCGCCGGCGACCGCGAGGTGCGCGAGGGTCCCGTCCCGGACCACCCCGACGGCGAGCGAGGGCGCCCGGCCCTCCGCCTGGGCCCGGCTGACCAGGGCGTCGACCTGTCGGGCGGTGTCGGGCAGCAGGGGCACGTTGTTCTCCTCGCTCGGCGGGGCATCGGGTGCCGCAGAGCTTACTGATCATCGCGGGACGCCGGTGCGTGCTTCGACGTGTCACGATTGCTACGTGGACGCCGTGGTGTGGATCGTGTTGGGTGTGGTACTGGCGGTCGCCGAGATCTTCACGACGACGCTCTTCCTGATCATGTTCGCGGCCGGGGCGTTCGCCGCCGCCGGCGCCGCCGCGCTCGGTGCCCCCGTGGCGCTGCAGGCGTTGGTCTTCGCGGTGGTCTCCGCGCTCTCGGTGGCGGTGGTCCGGCCGGTCATCTGGCGGCACGCCCAGTCCGCGCTGGAGAGCGGCGACCAGCCGTTCGGCGTGGAGGCGATCGAGGGCTCCACCGCGCTGGTGCTGGAGCGGGTGGACGCCGAGCACGGCATGGTCAAGATCGACGGCGAGTTGTGGAGCGCCCGCTCGTACGACGTGACGCAGCGCTTCGAGCCTGGTGAGCGGGTGCAGGTGATCAAGGTCCGGGGCGCCACCGCCCTGGTCTGGCACGACGACATTTCCCACCCCGGTGAGCTTCCCGAAGCGAAAAGGTGAACGGTATGGACATTGCATTGGTGCTGTTGGCCGCCGTGGCGTTGATCGTCGTGGTGACGCTGGTCAAGGCGGTGCGGATCGTGCCGCAGCAGCGCCAGGACGTGGTCGAACGGCTCGGTAGGTACAAGCGCACCCTCAACCCCGGACTCAATCTGCTGGTCCCCTTCGTCGACGCGGTGCGCACCAAGGTCGACATGCGGGAGCAGGTGGTCAGCTTCCCGCCGCAGCCCGTGATCACCTCGGACAACCTCGTCGTCTCGATCGACACGGTGCTCTACTTCAAGGTGGTCGACGCGGTCCGGGCGACCTACGAGATCTCGAGCTTCCTCCAGGCCATCGAGCAGCTCACCGTCACCACGCTGCGCAACGTGATCGGCTCGCTGGACCTGGAGCGCGCGCTGACCAGCCGGGATGAGATCAACCGGCACCTCTCCGGGGTGCTGGACGAGACCACCGGCCGGTGGGGCATCAAGGTCACCCGGGTCGAGATCAAGGCGATCGAGCCGCCGGCGAGCATCCGCGACTCGATGGAGAAGCAGATGCGCGCCGAGCGGGACCGCCGGGCGGCGATCCTCACGGCCGAGGGTCACAAGCAGTCGCAGATCCTCACCGCCGAGGGTGAGAAGCAGTCCGCCGTGCTCCGCGCCGACGGTGACCGGCAGGCCCGGATCCTCCAGGCGGAGGGCCAGGCGAAGGCGATCCGGACGGTCTTCGACGCCATCCACCAGGCCAACCCGAGTCAGAAGGTGCTCGCGTACCAGTACCTCCAGGCCCTGCCGCAGATCGCCAACGGCACCGCCAACAAGGTCTGGATCATCCCGGCCGAGCTGACCAAGGCTCTCGAGGGGATGGGCGGCGCGCTGGGCGGTCTGAGCCAGATGGTGGGTGACCTCCCGGCGCCGGAGGCGGCCGACCACGCGAGCCAGGTCGAGCGCGAGGCCGCGGAGGCGGCGCAGGCCGCCGCCGCTGCGGCCCAGCAGATCCACGACGAGGTGCGCGTCGCCGAGGCGCAGGCCACCGGCGGTGCGAAGCCGCAGGGGCTGCCCGCGCCGGAGCCGGTCTCCCCGGAGAGCCTGCTCAACGACCCCGCGGACCGGCGCGAGCGGGGCTGATCCGGCCGCCGCCCGACTCCGGCGGCAAATGCGAGAAACGCTCATACGGCGCCCCGGCGCCTGCCACGATCGGTCTGAGGACGGGTGGTGAGCAGGAGCCGGGGCGCCGTACGCGTCCCGCGCCGCCCGCAGGCGGAGCGAGGTGACGCATGAAGGATCCGGCGAACAGTCTGTGGTCCAGGGAGCCGGTCCCCGGCGACCACGATCCCGCCGGTCCGCTGGGCAGCCGGCGTACCGGGGGTGGGTTCGGGGTGCTGCCGTTCGTCTCCGACCCCGGAGCGGCCGCCCCGGCCACCAACGCGAGCTGGGCCTGGTCGGTACGGCGGTTCGCCCGCGCGGCGGTCTGGCTGCTGCCCGCGTACGCGATCCTCTACGGCGCGGTGGCGATGGCCAGCGACGGCGGCGTGGGCAACGACCCCTACCCGGCCGACGGCCGGCAGCTCTACCTGGTGGGCTGGGTCGCCGCGGTCTGGCTCGGCCTGCTCGCCCTGCTGGCCCTGACCGGCCTGCTCGCCGCCACCCGCTGTCGCCGGGTCGCCGCGGCCGGGCTGCTGGTCAGCATCGCCGGCACGGTGCTGATGCTGCCGTTCGCCGGGCTGGCCGAGCAGACGCCCGTCTTCGGCACCACCGCGCGGAGCCTGGTCCTGGTCGGGGCCACCTGTTACACCCTGGGGTGGTTCCTCACCGGGTGGTCGGTCGCCCGGTCCGGGATGTTCAGCTACGGCGACGGGGTCATGCTGATGATCGCCGCCCCGCTGCTCGGCCTCGGTGGCGCGCTGATCGGCTCGTTGCAGACGTTCGGCGCGCTCTTCGTGCTGGTCTCCGGCATCGGCATCGGTTACCGCTCGGGTCGCCTGGTGCCCGCCGCCATCGCCCGGGACGCCGCCACCGCCAGCGTCTCCACCCCGACCGCGCCCGGATCCTCCCCGAACGGCCCCCTCCCCACCTGATGACCAGCCCGTAGCTGGGAAGTCACCGTGAGGTAACTGACAGTTGCCTGGCGGGGTGGCCGGTTGGCGGCTTTCGCGGTAATCCTGGGGTCCATGCCGTCACCCCGGTCGCCGCTGTCGCGGCCCTTCATCGTGCTCCTCGCCGGCGCCCTCGCCGGGCTCGTCCTCGCGGTCGCCGCGCTGCCCGGCGGCCTGCTCGGCGGGCAGGTCGCCAAGGCGGCCCTCGGGGCGTACGCGGAGCTGCCCGACGCGCTGCGCACTCCCGCGCAGCCCCAGCGCTCCTACCTCTACGCCAACGACGGCAAGACCCTGATCACCACGTTCTACGACGTGAACCGCACCGACGTGCCGCTGGCCGAGATCGCCCCGGTGATGCGGCAGGCGATCGTCGCGGCCGAGGACCGGCGCTTCTACTCGCACGGCGGCGCCGACCTGCGCGGCATCGCCCGGGCCCTGGTCGCCAACCTGCGCGGCGGCGGCACCGAGCAGGGCGGCTCGACGCTGACCATGCAGTACGTCCGCAACGTGCTCAAGACCGACCCCACCCGCACCGCCGAGGAACGGCAGGCCGCCACCGAGCAGACCGTCGGCCGCAAGATCCAGGAGATCCGGTACGCGGGCGCGCTGGAGAAGACCCTCAGCAAGGACGAGATCCTCAACCGGTACCTGAACATCGCCTACTTCGGCTCCGGCGCGTACGGTGTCGCGGCGGCCAGCCAGCGCTACTTCGGCAAGGCGCCCGGTGACCTGACCCTGGGCGAGGCGGCCCTGCTCGCCGGGCTGGTGCAGTCGCCGGACGAGTACAGCCCGATCGACGGCGACAAGGCCAGGGCGCTGGAGCGTCGGGCGTACGTGCTCGACGCCATGGCCGGGACCGGCGCGATCACCGCGGCGCAGGCCGCCTCCGCCAAGGCGGAGAAGCTCACCCTGCACCCGACCGCCCAGCCCAACGGCTGCACCGCGGTCGCCCAGGGGCACGACGACTGGGGCTTCTTCTGCGACTACCTCCGCCAGTGGTGGCTGACGCAGCCCGCCTTCGGCAACACCGTCAAGGAGCGCGAGCAGGCGCTGCGCCGCGGCGGCTACACCGTGGTCACCTCGCTCGACCCGAAGGTCCAGCAGACCGCGCAGCAGCAGGCCACCGCCGTCTACGGGTACGACAACAAGCGGGCCCTGCCGATCGCGGCGGTCGAGCCGGGCACCGGCCGGGTGCTGGCGATGGCGGTCAACCGGCACTACAGCCTGGACGAGAACCCGGCCGGGCAGGCCAACCGGCCGAACACCGTCAACCCACTGATCTCCGGCGGCGACAGCGTCGACGGCTACCAGGCCGGCTCGACGTTCAAGATGTTCACCATGCTCGCCGCGCTGGAGGCCGGCAAGCCCCTCTCCACCGGCTTCGACGCGCCCGCCAAGCTGCCCACCCGGTACGCCGCCGAGGGCGAGGGCGCCTGCGACGGCAAATGGTGCCCGGCGAACGCCAACCCGCAGTGGATGGACGGGTACCGGATGATGTGGGACGGCTTCGGCCGCTCCGTGAACACCTACTTCGTCTGGCTCGCCGAGCAGGTCGGGCCGGCGAAGGCGGTCGAGATGGCGCAGCGGCTCGGGATCACCTTCCGGGCCGACTCCGACGCCGCCTTCGCCAGGGACGACGCGGAGAACTGGGGCGCGTTCACCCTCGGCGTGGCCGCCACCACCCCGCTCGACCTGGCCAACGCGTACGCCACGGTGGCCGCCGAGGGGACGTACTGCACGCCGCTGCCGGTGGTCTCGGTGACCGCCGCGAACGGCGAGAAGGTGGCCGTCGGCCAGCCGTCCTGCAAGAAGGTGCTGGACACCGACGTGGCCCGGGCGGCCACCGACGCGGCCCGCTGCCCGGTCGGCCAGCAGTCGGCGTACGGGCAGTGCAACGGCGGCACCGCGACCTCGGTGGACCGGATCGTCGGCCGGCCGGTCGCCGGCAAGACCGGCAGCTCGGAGCAGAACGCCACGGAGACCTTCGTCGGCTTCACTCCGCAGGTGGCCGTCGCCGGCATCGCCGCCAACCCGGACGACTCGACCGATCTGGTCGGCGCGGCGGTGCAGGCGAAGGTGATCGACGCGGTGGCCCGGGTGATGAAGACCGCGGTCAGCGGTCAGCCGGTCAAGGACTTCACCGCGCCGAGCCGCGAGCTGGCCGGCGACCCGCAGCGGCCGAAGCCGCAGCCGACCCCGCGGCCCGACCAGCCGCGACAGCAGCAGGACCGGGGCATCCCGTCGGACCTCCTGCGCTGGCTGCAGAACCGCCGCGGCTGACGGACGGCTTGAGATCCTGGGCAGTGGCCGCTCCCGATCGGCAGCTGCCCAGGATCCGTTCGTCGGGCGGGCGTCGCCTCAGCGGGGGCCGACGCGGAACATGCCGGTCATGTCGTCGTGCGCGGCGTACCCGAACCGGCGGTAGAGGCTGACCGACTCCCCGGCGGCGAAGAGCCCGACGAACGTCCGGGACGAGGCCCGCGCGGCAATCCACTCCTCCAGCCGGCCCAGGATCGCCGCGCCGACCCCGCGCCGCTGCCGCTCCGGCAGCACGGCCAGGTCCTGCAGGTAGTAGTAGATCGCCCCGTCGCCGACCAGCCGACCGAGCCCGACCACCCGGTCGCCCTCGACCGCGACCACCCCGTGCAGCGAGGCGGCCAGCGAGGCCTGGATCGCCGCCGGGTCGTACGCGTCGGCCCAGCCGACGGCGGACGTGACCGCGACGAACTCCTCGACGGTGGGCAGCCGGTCCACCAGGCGGTACTCCATGATCGACAATCTAGCCCGACGTGCGCGTGGTCAGCGCCGGACCAGGGGCGCCACCACCCGGTCCAGCGCCGCCGCCACTTCGTCCGGGTCGCCGTCCCCGTCGACCACCATGAAGGTCCCGAACTCACGGGACTGGCCACGGGTTCGGACGGTACCGGGCGGCGCAAACCGGGTGCGGCGGCGCGGGCCCGAAGGGCCGGGCGCCGGCGGGCGGAAAACCGACGGAAGAAAATCCGCTCCGGGTGTCGGATCCCGCCGGGCGGCTCCGACCCACCGGTGACAGCGCCCGCCGGGGGCGCGGCCGATCGAGGAGAACCGCCATGGGGAAGATCATCTACTGGGTGCACCAGTCCGTCGACGGCTTCATCGAGGGGCCGAACGGCGAGTTCGACTGGCCGGTGATGGGGGCGGAGCTGTCTGCGTACTCCCTGGAGCAGAGCGAACGCGCCGGCGCGTTCGTCTACGGGCGCAAGGTCTGGGAGGTGATGTCGTACTGGTGGCCGCGGGCCGAGTCGATGTCCGACGCGCACGGCCGGGCGTTCGCGCCGATCTGGCGGCGTACCCCGAAGATCGTCCTGTCCCGGACCCTCGAATCGGCCGACCACGGCGCCCGGGTCATCGGCGCCGACCTGGTCGAGCAGGTCGCCGCCCTCAGGGCCGAGCCGGGCGGGGGCCTGCTGCTCACCGGCGGTTCGGGCGCCGCCGCGGCGCTGACCGACCACGGCCTGATCGACGAATACCAGGTCGTCGTGCACCCGGTCGTCCTCGGCGGCGGCAAGCCGGTCTTCCCGCCCAAGGACCGGCTCGCACTGCGCCTGGTCGGATCGCGCAGCTTCGACGGCGCGAGCGTGCTGCTGCGGTACGAGCGGGCCGGCTGACCGGCGGCGCCCGCCACCCTCATCCCTGCGGGCGACGCGGCCGGTCGGTGGTGCGGGTGGCGGCGTCCGGCAGAATCGTCGGGTGCCCGTCCATGAGATCACCGACCCCGACGACGACCGGATCGCCGACTACCGTGCGCTGACCGACGTCGAGCTGCGTACCCGCTGGGAGCCCCCGCACGGCCTGTTCATCGCCGAGGGGGAGCTGGTGCTGCGGCGGGCGCTGCGGGCCGGTTACCCGGCCCGGTCGTACCTGGTCGACGCGAAGCGGGCGGACCAGCTCGCCGACCTCGACACCGGCGACGCCCCGGTCTACGCGGCCACCCAGGAGGTGCTCCAGCGGGCCACCGGCTTCCACGTGCACCGGGGCGTGCTCGCCTCGTTCCACCGCAAGCCGCTGCCGAGCGCGGCCGAGGTGCTGGCCGGCGCCCGGCGGGCGGTCATCCTGGAGGACGTCAACAACCACACCAACCTCGGGGCGATCTTCCGGGCCGTGGCCGCCCTCGGCGTGGACGCGGTGCTGCTCTCCCCGTCCTGCGCCGACCCGCTCTACCGGCGCAGCGTCCGGGTCAGCATGGGCGAGGTCTTCGCCATCCCGTACGCCAAGCTGGAGCCCTGGCCGGACGCGCTGGCCCAGGTCCGGGCGGCCGGCTTCACGGTGCTGGCGATGACGCCCGCGCCGGACGCGGTGCCGATCCAGCGGCTGGACGCGGCCCAGCGGGCCCGCGCGGCGCTGCTCATGGGGGCCGAGGGCGCCGGCCTGACCCGGGCGGCGATGGACGCCAGCGACGTCCGGGTGGTGATCCCGATGCGGCGCGGGGTGGACTCGCTCAACGTGGCCGCCGCCACGGCGGTGGCCTGCTGGGAACTGGGCCGCGACGACCCGCTGTGACGCCAGGGTCGGCGCGTGCCGTCCGAGTCGAGCGGCTCCCGGTGTGGTCCTTCGAGATCGGGGGTGACGCAGGGTAGCGTGTCGGCCGTGTTCCCTACCGTCCGTGAGGTTCTCGCGCTCGACCCGGTCCGCCACGGCGCCCCGCGCCTGGTCGCCGGGGACGCCGGCCTGGACCGGCCGGTGCGGTGGGTGCATGTGGCCGAGGTGCCGGACATCGCCACCCTCCTCGGCGGGGGCGAGCTGGTCCTCACCACCGGCATCGGGCTCCCCGCGGACGACGCCGGCCTGCGCGCCTTCATCGGTGACCTCGCCGACGTCGGGGTGTCCGGGCTCGTGGTGGAGCTCGGCCGCCGGTACGTCAGCGGGGTGCCCCGGGTGATGGCGGCGGCCGCCGAGCGGCGCGGTCTGCCGCTGGTGGAGCTGCGGCGGGCCACCCCGTTCGTCCGGATCACCGAGGCGGTGCACGCGCTGATCGTGGACGCCCAGCTCACCGAGCTGCGGGCCACCGAGGAGATCCACCAGCGGTTCACCGAGCTCTCCGTAGAGGGCGCCGACGCCGTCGAGGTGGTCCGGCAGGCCGCCGAGCTGGCCGGCTGCCCGGTGGTGCTGGAGAACCTGTCCCGGCAGGTGCTCGCGTACGACCCGGCGGGGGAGAGCGCGGAGCTGCTGCTGGACGGCTGGGAGCAGCATTCCCGGCGGATCCGGCCGGCGGGCCGGACCGCGTACGACCCGGACAGCGGGTGGCTGGTCACCACCGTCGGCGCCCGGGGCCAGGACTGGGGCCGGCTGCTGCTGCGCTGGCCGAACGAGGACGGCCGGACCCCCGAGACCCGGCCGTCGCGCACCCCGCCGACCCGGCTGACCATCCTGATCGAGCGCGCCGCGTCCACCCTCGCGCTGGGCCGGCTGATTCGGCGGGACGCCGAGGGTCTGGAGCGGCAGATCCACCGCACCCTGCTCACCGCCCTGCTCGACCACTCCCGCCCGGTCGACGAGGTGGCCCTGCGCGCCAAGGCGCTCGGCGTGACGCTGGACCGCCGGCACCTGGTCGGGGTGGTGGTCCGGCACCGCGCCGACGACCCGCCGGAGGCCGTGCCGGTCGGGGAGGCCGGGCTGCCCGGCGACCCCGGCCCGGAGGCCGGTCCGGCCCGGCTGCGCGATCTCGCCGAGGCGGTCGGCCAGGCGCTGCGCGAGGCCAAGCTGAGCGCCCTCACCAGCGCGGTCGACGACCATGCCGTCGGTGCCCTGCTGGCCCTGTCCGACCCGGCCGCCGAGGAGAAGGCGCTGGCCGCGTTCGCCGCCGCGCTCCGTCGGGTACGCCTCGACGCCGTCCCGACCCGCCTGCCCACTCCCCGCTCGGCCGTCGGGGCCGCCGTCGCCCGCCCGACCGACGGGCCCGCCCGTCCCGGCCAGACCGGTGCCGGTGCGCCCCGGCCGGCTGGCTCGGGACCCGCTGCCCTGATCGTGGCCGCCGGGTCCGGGGTGGGCAGCCTGCGGGAGGCCGGGCGTTCCCTGGTCGAGGCGCGGCAGGTCGCCGAGGCCGCCCGCCGGGACCGGCGCGACCTGCCGATCTTCCGGCTGCCGCACGTCGGTCTCGCCGGCCTGCTGCACCTGTTACGCGATGAGCCCCGGTTGCAGACCTTCGTCGAGCGGGAACTCGGTGCGCTGCTCGCGTACGACGCCCGGCATCCTCGGGAGCAACTGCTCGGCACCCTGCGGGCGTACCTGGAGCAGGGCCGGAACAAGTCGGCGGCGGCCGCCGCGGCGCACCTGTCCCGGCCGGCGTTCTACGAGCGGCTGGCCCGGATCGGCCGGATCCTCGACGTCGACCTCGACTCGGTCGAGGCCTGCCTCTCCCTGCACGTCGCCCTGCTCGCCCTCGACGCCGTCCGCACCCCCTGATCCACCCGCCGGGCGCTCGCCCCGGCCCCGCCCGGCGGGGTGGGGTGGCAGCGCTGTGGGTCAGGTCAGGGCGGTGAGGGCCTTGGCATAGGTGGTGGGGACGAAGTTCGGGCCGCCGGGGGTGAAAACGTCCGAGGTGGCGGCGGCGGACCAGGCGGTGTCGGGGAGCGCGTCGACCAGGGCGCGGACCACCGGGGCCGCGCGCCACTGCTCCTGCTGGGCGAGCAGGCTCAACGCCACCACCGACTCCTCGACCTCGCCCACGCACTCGAACGGCTTGTGCCCGTCCACGCCGAGCAGCTCCCGGTAGCCGGGGATCTGGGCCTCGTCGGCCAGCAGGTCACCGCCGAAGATGTGGGTGATCCGCTCGCGCGGCATGAACGGCGCCATGGCCAGGAAGACGAACCGGCACTTCGGGCAGTTCCGGCACCAGCGCTCGCTCGCGTCGCGCAGCTTGAACGCCGCGTTGCAGCTGGTCACCACGTCGTCGTACCGCTCGATCTCGGCGAAGAGCCGGGCGATGTGCAGCTCGGACAACGAGCGCAGCAGGGAGAAGTACGGCTCGGTGAGCCCGGCGTGCTCCGCGAGGGCCGCCCGCAACAGCCCCTCCGCCTCGACGCCCTTGGACCACTGGTGGTTGATCTCGTGACCGTTCCACACCAGGTTCGGGTCGGAGGCGGAGCGCTCGTTGGACATCACCACCGGGCCGAGCCCGTGCAGCACGGCGGTGGCGACCGCGATCAGCGAGTTGATCGCGGTGACCGGGATGTGCCCGTTCAGCGCGCCGGCCGCGTTGAGGTCGAACAGCACCGGGTCGATCCGCCGGCGGGCGGCCAGCGGAGTCAGGTCGGAGGCATGGTTGACCGCGACGATGACGTGGTTGGGGTTGACCGAGAAGGGCACCGGGTCGAAGCCGGCCCGGCGCAGCGCCTCCAGGCTGACGATGGAGTCCTTGCCGCCGCCGACCGCGGAGAGCGGGCGGCGGTCCGAGTCGTCGTACGCCCGGGGTGGGGTGACCTCGCCGGCCGGCACCTCCGGGCGCAGCTCCAGCACGTGCGGCAGCTGGTTGCGGTACGCGTACTCGGCGAGGCCCCTGGTGTAGACGGCGGTGACCAGCTCGACGGCGGCCGCGCCCAGCGGGGTCGGCAGCACCAGCCGGTGCGGCGCGGCGGCCTTGTAGTAGCTGACGCCGGCGACCACGTGCAGCAGCTCGAGGACCCGGTCGAGGGTGGCCACGGTCTCGTCCGACGGTGGCTCGGCCGGCAGCGGGAGCGTGATCACCTCGGTGAACCGCTGCTCGCCGCGGGGGCCGGTGAGGGCGTAGTCGAACAACGCCTCGCCGGTCGCGAGATCGATCGAGTGGGACGGGAAGGTGAAGGCGTCCATCCGCCGGAGCTGCTCGTTGGGCACACGCCATACTAGGCCCTGGTTCGTCCGGCCGTGTCCGGCTGCGTCGGACCCTGCCCGCCGATCGCCGTCGAAACCCCCGAGGAGAGCCCGTGCGCCTGTCTGACCTGCGCGGACGTACCGTCGCCGTCTGGGGGGCCGGCCGGGAGGGCCGGGCGGCGGTGACCGCGATCGCCGCGCACGGCCCGGCCGACCTGGTCGTCGTGGACGACAGCGCGAATTTCCTCACGCTGCCGTGGGAGGGGCCGCTCGCCGAGGCCGCGCCCCTGGTCAGCGGCGAGGAGGGCTTCGACCGGCTGGCCGCCGCCGACGTGGTGGTCCGCTCGCCGGGGGTGCCGAACACCCATCCGTGGATGGTCGAGCTGCGCCGCCGCAGCGTGCCCGTCACCCAGGGCAGCGCGCTGTGGATGGCCGACCACGCCGACCGTACGGTCGGGGTGACCGGGAGCAAGGGCAAGAGCACCACGTCCAGCCTGATCAGCCACCTGCTGACCGCGATGGACCGGCCCAACGTCTTCGGCGGCAACATCGGCGTGCCGCTGCTGGACCTGCCCGAGGCCGAGCTGTACGTGCTGGAGCTCTCCAGCTACCAGTGCGCCGACCTGACCGACTCACCGCGGGTGGCGGTGGTCACCGCGCTCTTCCCGGAGCACCTGGACGCGCACGGCGGCGAGCGGGAGTACTACCAGGACAAGCTGAACCTGCTCGCCCACGGCCCGCACACCGTGGTGGTAAACGGGGCCGACCCCCGGCTCGCCCTGGAACTCGGCGACCGCGCGGCCGTCCGCGCCGGCTCGCCGGACGCCACCCACGTCGCCACCGGCCCGGACGGCGCCCCCTGGTTCCACCTGGCCGATCAGCCGCTCTTCCCCCGGGCGGTGCTGCCGCTGGTCGGCCGGCACAACGAGGGCAACCTCTGCGTGGCGCTCGCCGTGCTCGACGCGCTCGGCGTCGACGTGGTCGCCCGGAAGGACACCCTCGCGGTCGCGGTCGCCGAGTTCCAGGGCCTGGCCCACCGCCTCACCGAGATCCCGGACCCGTCCGGCCTCACCTTCGTCGACGACACCCTCGCCACCAGCCCGTACGCGGCGATGCACGCGATCGACGCGTACGAGGGACGGCCGCTCACGGTGATCGTCGGCGGCACCGACCGGGGCCTGGACTACACCCCGCTGCGGGACCACCTGGCCGAGCGGGAGATCACCGTGATCGGCATCCCGGACAGCGGTCCCCGGATCGTCGAGGCGCTCGCCGGGCTGCCGACGGTACGCACCGAACTCGCCGACGACCTGGTCGCCGCGGTGGGGCTGTCCCGCAAGCTCACCCGGGCCGGCGGGGTGGTGCTGCTCTCCCCGGCCGCCCCGAGCTACGGCCGGTTCCGCAACTTCGAGCACCGCTCGGAGGTCTTCGCCCAGGCGGTCGCCGACACCGCCCGCTGACGCCGGCCGACCGGGCCGCGCCCGCCCGCCGGTCAGCCGGTCGGCAGTGTGGCGTGCAGGGCGCGCATGGACCGGATCGCCGAGCGGATCTCCTGCAGGTAGCGCCCCGGGGTGAGGGTGGGCTCCGGTAGCCGGGCCAGCGGCGGCAGCGCCGGGTCGACCCCGACGGTGTCGATCCCGCAGCCGTACGGCACGGCCAGGGTCCGCAGGGCGTCGCAGTGCTGGAACGGCACGTAGATCGGCGCGGTCACCATCAGCACCGGATCGCCGGGGCGGAGCCGGACGTGCTCGGCCCAGAAGCGCTGGGTGTCGGCGGTGTGCGCCCGGCGCCGGTCCGGCTCGCTGGACGGGGCGGCGAGCACCCGGACGGGGGGCAGCCCGGCCGGCCGATAGGTCCGCGACGACCAGGCCCGGTGCGGGTGCTCCGCGTCCTCGCCGGTCTCCTCGGCCGGCGTCGCCACCCCGAACGCCGCCCGCACCCCCGCGTCGAGGGCGTCGACCTCGGTGGCGCAGCCGTGAATGCCGACGTCGGCGAGCATCCGCGTCTCGACCGGGGAGAGCGCCCGGAAGCTGCCCAGTACGGCCACCTCCCCGGAGACCGCGGCCCCGTCGCGCAGCAGGTGCGCGGCGTACGCGGTGCGCCGCAGGCAGGCGTGCGCCAGGCCGCCCAGCACGAGCAGGTGCGCGTACCTCGGCAGGGCCGGCGGGACGGCCCGGACCAGGCCCAGCGCGGCGGCCGAGTCGAGCACCAGCCCGATCGTCGCCGGATCGAAGGCCGGCTCCCGCGCCTCGGGACGTTCCCGCCCGTCCCGGAAGTCCCAGTGCCGGGCGGAGAAGTCGTCCAGCCCGGCCAGCGCCGTCGTCAGGTCGCCGGCCGGCCAGTCGCCGCCGAAGTGGCTGACCAGGGCGCGTAGCGGTGCGGAGTCCACCCAGGCCCGTACGCCCGCCGCCAGCTCCCGGCCGGTCGTCCCCGCCGCGCCGGTCGGCAGCGCCACCCCCACAGTCCGCACCCGGCGGATGCTACCGCCGCGACCCGGGCGGGCACGGGTCGTTGCCGGTGCCGGCTGCCCGTCCGTTTCGCCGGGTCGCCCGCTACGGATCGAGTGGTTGACCAGCGCAAGGACCGGCGGAAAGGTGAGTGAAGATCACGCCCCACCCCGGAAACCGCAGCGCGGCGGTTGACGCGCTGTCAGGCGCGCACCGTCGCTGCGCTACACAGTGACAGTTGTCCCTGCCGCCGCCCGATGAAAGCGTGCGAGGACGCCTACCGCCTGAAGGGTGCCACGATGACCTCCGACGACCTGCTGGCCCGGCACCGGGCCGTGCTCCCGTCCTGGATGCCGCTCTACTACGACGAGCCGATCGAGCTGGTATCGGGCTCCGGTCGCCGGGTGACCGACGCGCAGGGGCGCAGCTACCTGGACTTCTTCGGCGGTGTGCTGACCAACATGGTCGGTTACGACATTCCGGAGATCCGGGAGGCGGTGCAGCGGCAGCTCGCCACCGGCATCGTGCACAGCTCCACCCTCTACCTGATCCGGCAGCAGGTCGAGCTGGCCGAGAAGGTCGCCCGGGTCTCCGGCATCCCCGACGCCCGGGTGTTCTTCACCAACTCCGGCACCGAGGCCAACGAGGCGGCCCTGCTGGTCGCCACCAACTACCGCCGCTCGCACCAGATCCTCGCCGTGCGCAACAGCTACCACGGCCGGTCGTACGCGGCGATGGGCGTCACCGGCAACCGGAGTTGGTCGGCCAGCGCGCTCAACCCGCTCCAGGTGGCCTGGCTGCACTCCGGCGAGCGGGTCCGCGGCCTGCTCGCCCGGCTCGACCCCGGGGAGCAGGTCGACGCGGCGGCGGAGGACCTGCGGGAGGTGCTCGCCACCCAGACCGCCGGGGACGTGGCCTGCCTGATCGCCGAGCCGATCCAGGGCGTCGGCGGCTTCGTGCACCCGCCGGACGGGCTCTTCGCCGCCTGGAAGAAGGTGCTCGACGAGTCCGGCATCCTGTTCATCTCCGACGAGGTGCAGACCGGCTGGGGGCGCACCGGCGAGCACTTCTGGGGCTACCAGGCGCACGGCGTCACCCCGGACCTGCTCACCTTCGCCAAGGGCATCGGCAACGGCTTCGCCCTGGCCGGCGTGGTCGGCCGGGCCGACGTGCTGGAGTCGGTGCCGGCGATCAGCTTCTCCACCTTCGGCGGCAACCCGATCTCCACCGCCGCCGGCAACGCCGTCCTCGACTACCTGCTCGACCACGACCTCCAGGCCAACGCGGCCCGCGTCGGCGCGATCCTCGCCGACGGCCTGCGGTCCGCGGTGGGCGGCCTGGACTGCGTCGCCGAGGTACGCGGCAAGGGGCTGATGCTCGGCGTCGAGTTCGTCCGACCGGGCACCACCGAACCTGACCCGGCGATGACCGTCCGGGTCTTCGAGGCGTGCCGGGCCGGCGGGCTGCTCGCCGGCAAGGGCGGCCTCTACGGCAACGTGCTGCGGATGGGCCCGCCGCTGACGCTGACCGAGGAGGAGGCCCGCGAGGGGCTGGCCATCCTGGTCGACGCGATCCGCTCCTCGGCGGAGATGGCCCAGTGAGCGCGAGAAGTGAGCCGGTTGTGCGAGCCCCGCAGTCGCGAACGGAAGATGGCCCAGTGAGCGCGAGGAGTGAGCCGGTTGTGCGAGCCCCGCAGTCGCGAACGGAAGATGGCCCAGTGAGCGCGAGGAGTGAGCCGGTTGTGCGAGCCCCGCAGTCGCGAACGGAAGATGACTCAGTGAGCATCGGGCACTTCATCGACGGCAAGCGGGTCGGCGGCAGCTCCGAGCGGCGGGCCGACGTCTTCGACCCGGCCACCGGCCGGCGTACCGGTCAGGTGGAGCTGGCGTGCGCCGCGGACGTCTCGCGTGCGGTGCGGGCCGCCGAGCGGGCCGCGCGGACCTGGCGGGACGCCTCCCTGGCCAAGCGGACGGCGGTGCTGTTCGCGTTCCGGGAGCTGGTCAACGCGCGGCGCGACCGGCTCGCCGAGGTGATCACCGCCGAGCACGGCAAGGTGCTCGCGGACGCCGCCGGCGAGGTGCAGCGCGGCCTGGAGGTGATCGAGTACGCCTGCGGCATCCCCTCGGCGCTGCGCGGCGGCTTCAGCGAGAACGTCTCCACCGAGGTCGACTCGTACAGCCTGCGCCAGCCGCTCGGGGTGGTCGCGGTGATCTCCCCGTTCAACTTCCCGGTGATGGTGCCGCTGTGGTTCGTGCCGGTGGCGGTCGCCTGCGGCAACGCGGTGGTGCTCAAGCCGAGCGAGAAGGACCCGAGCGCGGCGCTGCTGCTGGCCGAGTGGTTCGCCGAGGCGGGCCTGCCCGACGGCGTCCTGAACGTCGTGAACGGCGACAAGGAGGCGGTCGACGCGCTGCTCGACCACCCCGGCGTGAAGGCCGTCTCGTTCGTCGGTTCCACCCCGGTCGCCCGGTACGTGCACCAGCGCGGGTCGCTGGCCGGCAAGCGGGTGCAGGCGCTCGGCGGCGCGAAGAACCACATGGTGGTGCTTCCCGACGCCGACCTGGACCTGGCCGCCGACGCGGCGGTCAACGCCGGATTCGGTTCGGCGGGGGAGCGGTGCATGGCGATCTCGGCGTTGGTCGCGGTGGAGCCGGTCGCCGACGCCCTGGTCGCGAAGATCGCCGAGCGGATGGCCGGCCTGCGCACGGGGGACGGCCGGCGCGGCTGCGACATGGGCCCGCTGGTCACCGCCGCGCACGCGGCGAAGGTCAGCTCGTACGTGGAGTCCGGCATCGCGGCCGGCGCGGTGCCGGTGGTCGACGGTCGGGACGTCACCCCGGACGGCGAGGCGGACGGGTTCTGGCTGGGCCCGACCCTCTTCGACCACGTCACCCCGCAGATGTCGATCTACACCGACGAGATCTTCGGCCCGGTGCTCAGCGTGGTCCGGGTCGGCTCGTACGACGAGGCGGTCGACCTGGTCAACGCCAACCCGTACGGCAACGGCACGGCGATCTTCACCAACGACGGCGGCGCCGCCCGGCGCTACCAGCACGAGGTGGAGGTCGGCATGGTCGGGATCAACGTGCCGATCCCGGTGCCGATGGCGTACTACTCCTTCGGCGGCTGGAAGGCGTCGCTCTTCGGCGACCTGCACGCGCACGGCGCCGACGGGGTCGCCTTCTTCACCCGGGGCAAGGTGGTCACCAGCCGCTGGCTCGACCCCCGCCACGGCGGGGTCAACCTCGGCTTCCCCACCCAGACCTGAGCAGCCGCAGCACCCCCGCCCCGGCGAGGTACGCCACCAGCGCCGGGGCGGGCAGCCCCAGCGGCTCCGGGGCCGACTTGCGGGTCAGGCTGTTCAGCAGCAGCCCGGCGATCACGCCCGCGTAGCCGGCGACGGCGAGCCCGGTGCGGAGCGGGTGCCCACCCCCGGCGGCGGCCGGGACCGTCCGCGCGGAATCGGCCGGCCCCCCGTGTCGGCCGCCCGCGAGCCGGTCGTCGCCCTCAGCCGGCGGCGCCGGCCCGGCCGGAGCGTGCCGGCGGCTACGGGCCTCGATCGGGCCGAAGACGGCGACGAGCGCCGCCAGCACCGCGGCGAGGGCGAGCAGCCAGGGCACCCGCCACGCCCACCAGGCCGGCGAGCCGACCCGGGGGGTGGGCAGCGCGCCGAGGGCGTCGAGCAGGCCGACCAGCAGCACGGCGGCGGTCAGGTGCCAGAGGAAGACGGTCAGCACCACGGAGTTCACCGCGATCACCGCCTGCCACGGGCCGGTCCGGCGCAGCCAGCGGCGGGCCGAGGCCTGGAGCAGCAGGATCAGCCCGAGCTGCGCGGTGGCCACGGCGAGCAGCGCCAGGCTCGGCGGGGCGGCGTTGTCCAGCCGCTGGCCGGGCACGTTGAGCATCGCCACCGGGTACGGGCCGACGATCGTCAGCAGCACCAGCGCGACCAGCCCGACGGCCAGCAGGACCGCCCCGGCTCGGCGCGAGGTGGGCAGCCGCCGGCGGCGCGGCGTATCCGGGGAGCGGGTGTCGTACCAGGCGAAGCCGAGCTGGTGCACGGCCAGCCAGCCGAAGAGGTAGTTCCCGGCCGCCAGGCCGGCCGGGCCGAGCAGCCGGCCCAGGTCGCCGAGCGCCACGAGGCCGACCAGCACCAGCGGCACGACCAGTCCGAAGCGGCGGTGCAGCGCGTACATCGGTGGGGTCAGCGGGACGACGATCAGGTAGGCGACGAGGAACCAGAGCGGGATGGTGGCGAACCAGACCACGGTGCGGATCTCGGTGGCGTCGGCGCCGCGCAGCCGGGCGACCGCCGCGCCGATCGCCAGCACCACCAGCAGGGCGGTGGTCGGGCGGACCAGCCGGGCGCTGCGGTCGACCAGCCAGCCGGTGGCGTCGCCGCCCCGGGAGCGGCGGGCGGTCAGCGAGGCGGCGTTGGCGTACCCGCCGACCAGGAAGAAGACCGGCATCACCTGGGCCACCCAGGTCAGCGGCCAGGCCCAGGGCAGGTCGCCGAGGGCGGAGTGCCCGGTGGGCCGGCCGGCGCGGTCGTACCCGATGACGGTCACGGCCCAGTGACCGAGGACGACCATGGTGATGGCGAGCGCCCGGAGCAGGTCGACGTAGCGCTCCCGCCCCGCCGGCGTGCGCTCGGCGAGCTGCCGCAGGCGGCGCATGGGCCCAGGCTATGCCAGCCGGCATCGGCCGGTGGTGATAACGGTTCGGTCCTCGGGTCTTGTGGTCCGCGTCCGACTGTCGTAAGAATTCTTCAGCAAGAATATAAGAACTGAAGACAAGCAACACGCGACACCCCCGTGCCTCGACGCCGCGCCCGCCTCCCCCAGTCCGGCGGGCCCCCCGCACCCGAACCGAGGAGATGTGATGAACAGGCGTGACATCCTGCGGCGCAGCGCCGCCGCCGGTCTGCTGGCCACCCCCGCCGCCGGTCTGCTCGCCGGCTGCGCCACCTCCGGCGGGGACGACAAGTCCGACGCCGGCACCTACAAGGGCACCAAGAGCGAGCAGAACCCGCTCGGCGTCAAGGAGGACGCCCCGCTCGAGGTGGTGATCTTCAACGGCGGCTTCGGCGAGGAGTACGCCAAGGCCCACGAGGCCATGTACAAGGAGAAGTACCCCAAGGCGGAGATCAAGCACTCCGCCACCCAGGAGATCAACAAGACCCTCCAACCGCGCTTCGTCGACGGCACCCCGCCCGACGTGGTGAACAACTCGGGCGCCGGCCAGATCGACTTCAACGGCCTGGTCAGCCAGAACGCCATCGCCGACCTGGGCGACCTGCTCGCCGCGCCGAGCCTCGACATCGCGGGCAAGACCGTCAAGGACACCCTGCTCCCCGGCGCCATCGAGGTCGGCTCGTACGACGGGAAGTTCCTGGTCCTCAACTACACGTACACCGCGTACGGCATCTGGCACTCCACCAAGCTCTTCACCGAGCGCAACTGGCAGTACGCGAAGACCTGGGACGAGCACATCGCGCTCTGCAAGCAGATCAAGGCCGCCGGCATCGCCCCCTGGACGTACGCGGGCAAGCACCCGCGCTACATGAGCTGGCCGCTGATCGCCACCGCGATCAAGTTCGGCGGGCCCTCGGTGGCGACCGCCATCGACAACCTCGAGCCGAACGCGTGGAAGTCCGACGCCATGAAGGCGGCGGCCGACGCCTGGTACCAGATCGTCAAGGACAAGTACATCCTGGACGGGACGCCGGGCCTGGACCACATCCAGTCGCAGACCGCCTGGTGCCAGGGCAAGGCCGCCTTCATCTCCTGCGGTTCGTGGCTGGAGAGCGAGCAGGCGAAGGTCACCCCGGCCGGGTTCAACATGACGATCGCGCCGACGCCGAGCCTGGGCAGCGGCGACAAGCTGCCGTTCGAGGCGATCCGCGGCACCGCGGGCGAGCCGTTCATGGTGCCGGCCAAGGCGAAGAACGTGGCCGGCGGCCTGGAGTACTTCCGGACCATGCTGTCCATGAAGGGCGCACAGGACTTCACCAAGAAGGTCTCCAGCCTGACCGTGGTGGCCGGCGCAACCGAGGGGATCGAGCTGCCGTTCGGCCTCACCAGCGTGGTCAAGGCGCTGGAGGCGTCCGGCAGCAACGGCTTCAACTGGGTCTACAACAACTACTACCGAAAGCTCGAGCGCGAGCTGGTCGACGCCGCCTGCGGCGAGTTCTTCAGCGGCCGGAGCACCCCGGCCGAGTTCCTCGACCAGTGCCAGAAGGGCGCCGACTCGATCGCCCAGGACAGCTCGATCAAGAAGTACAAGCGGGCCGCGTAACGTCCGGGCGGTGGGGGCGGGCGCGTCCCGCCCCCACCGGTCCGCCGCTGGGGAGTAGGTCCTTTTCGTGAGACATGGCAAATACCCGCTGATCATCACCTTCCTGGTGCCGCCGCTGCTGCTCTACGGCATCTTCGTGCTGTCGCCGTACCTGCAGGCCTTCCAGATCTCGACCACCAACTGGCTCGGCTATTCCGCGGACGCCGACCCCGTGGGGCTGGCCAACTTCCGGACGCTGCTGCACGACGGCCAGGTGTGGAACGCGATCAGGAACAACGCGGTCATGCTCGCGGTGGTGCCGGTGGTGACCATCGGGCTCGGCCTGTTCTTCGCCACCATGCTCAACACGGGTGGCCGCAAGGGCCGGGCCGGGGTCACCGGCGTACGAGGCACATCGATCTACCGGATGGTCTACTTCTTCCCGCAGGTGCTCTCGGTGGTGATCATCGCGCTGCTCTGGAAGGAGGTCTACCACCCCAACAACGGCCTGCTCAACGGGGCGTTGCGGGCGATCGGCCTGCCCGCTCCCACCTGGCTGGGCGACCCGCGTACCGCGTTCTGGTGCGTGCTGGCCGTGATGATCTGGAGCAACGTCGGCTTCTACGTGGTGCTCTTCGGCGCGGCCATGTCGGCCATCCCGCGCGACATCTACGAGGCGGTCATGCTCGACGGGGCGTCGCGGTGGACCACCTTGCGCCGGATCACCGTTCCGCTGCTCTGGGACACCGTGCAGGTCGCCTGGATCTACCTGGCCATCGCCGCGCTGGACGGATTCATCCTGGTCCAGCAGATGACCAACGGCGGCCCCAACTTCTCCTCCGACGTCATCGGGCTGCGGATGTACGAGACCGCGTTCGGCAGCGAGAGCAAGTTCGGGTACGCCTCCGCGATCGGCGTGGTGATGCTGTTCCTGACCCTGTCGGTCGCGGTGCTGGCGCTGCGTACCGCCCGTCGCGATCGGATCGAATACTCGTGACCACTCTGGACCGGCCCACGACGACGGGGGCGGACAAGCCCGAGCCCACCCGCACCGATGATCGGCCCCTGCGCCGCGAGCGGGGCTTCGCCAACGTCTTCTCGCACGGGTTCCTGCTGTTCTGGGCCGCGCTGACCGTGCTGCCGCTGCTGTGGATGTTCCTCAGCTCGTTCAAGAGCGACGGCGAGATCCTCTCCGACCCGTGGGGACTCCCCGGCACGCTGCGCTTCGAGAACTGGTCCCGGGCCTGGACCGAAGCGCACATCGGCCGGTACTTCCTGAACAGCGCCGTGGTGGTGGCCGGCTCGCTCACCCTGACCATGCTCCTCGGCGCCGCAGCGGCGTACGTCTTCGCCCGGTACGAGTTCCGGGGCCGGCAGATCGTCTACTACCTGTTCGTCGGCGGGATGATGTTCCCGGTCTTCCTCGCCCTGGTACCGCTCTTCTTCGTGGTGCGCAACGCCGGCCTGTTCGGCAGCTGGACCGGGCTGATGCTGGTCTACGCTGCCTACTCCCTGCCCTTCACGGTCTTCTTCCTGACCGCCTTCTTCCGGACGCTGCCCACGTCGGTCGCGGAGGCGGCACTCATCGACGGATGCGGTCACTTCCGGCTCTTCTTCCGGGTGATGCTGCCGATGGCACGACCGGGTTTGATCAGCGTGGCGATCTTCAATTTTCTGAGTCACTGGAATCAGTTCATCCTTCCGCAGGTCCTGATGCAGGGTGACGATTCCAAATGGGTGCTGGCGCAGGGGCTCACCGCGCTCGCGGTCAGTCAGGGCTACCAGGGTGACTTCAGCGGCCTGTTCGCCGGCCTGACCATCGCCACCCTGCCGGTGCTGGCGGTGTACGTCGCGTTCCAGCGGCAGATCCAGGTCGGCCTCACCGCGGGCCAGCTCAAGTAGGGTGTCGCCCGCCACAGGAAACGGGGCAGCAGGGCCTCCCGGTGCTCCTCTATGGTGGGCCGGCACATTTCACCGGATTGACGGGGATCACATGTTTGAACTTGTCTACGAACTCCTGCTGATGCTGGGTGGCATCGCCCTGATCGTCATCGGTCTCGCGATCCGCGAGCAGGGCACCGGCTCCCGGATCCTGAACGTCGTCGTGGGCCTCGGCTTCTTCTGCTACGGCTTCTACCTGATGTTCCTCGCTCCCGTGGGCAGTAGGTACACGATCTTCTTCTACGCCTTCATCCTGCCGATCCTGCTGATCGTCCGGACCGTGAAGGCGCGCAAGGAGGCCAAGGACCAGGCCGCCGCGCACCAGTTCGCCGCCCAGGGCCACCCCGGCCAGCCCGTGCAGGGCTGGTCGGCGCCCGAGGGGCAGCCCGGCCCGTACGGCCAGGCCCCGCAGGGCCACCCGGCTCCGCAGGGCCACCCCGCCCCGCAGGGCCACCCGGCTCCGCAGGGCTACCCGGCGCAGCCGGGCCAGCCGGTCCCGCAGGGCCAGTACGGCCACCCGCAGGGCCAGTACGGCCACCCGCAGGGCCAGCCGGGTCACCCGACCAACTGACCGCGGAGCGGCGGGAAGGCCGGTCGACCCCCGGGTCGGCCGGCCTTCCCGCCGCTTGACTGGTAGGAAATCTCCTACCTATTGTGACGGCATGACCGTGACCCACGTACAGCTCCTCTCCGTGCCCGTCAGCGACCAGGACCGGGCCCGTGACTTCTACGTCGACGTCCTCGGCTTCGACCTGATCTGGGACAACCCGATGGGCCCCGGCGGCCGCTGGGTGCAGGTCGCGCCGAAGGGGGCCGCCACCGCCCTGACCCTGGTCACCTGGTTCCCGACCATGCCGCCGGGCTCGCTCAAGGGCCTCGTTCTGGAGACCGACGACCTCGACGGCGACGTGGCCGCGCTGCGCGGGCGGGGCGTGGTCTTCGCCGACGGCGGGATCCAGACGGCGCCCTGGGGCCGGTACGCCACCTTCGACGACCCGGACGGCAACGGCATCGTGCTCCAGGTAACCCGTGTCTGAGGGGGACGTCTTCGCGGCGCTGGCCAACCCCACCCGACGGGATCTGCTCCGGCTGCTGCTCGAGCGGGGCGAGCAGCCGGTCCAGCGACTCGCCGACCACTTCGACATGCGCCGCCCCAGCCTGTCCGAGCACCTGAGGGTGCTCAAGGACGCCGGCCTGGTGGTGGAGCAGCCGATCGGTCGGCAGCGGTTCTACTCGCTGCGCCCGGAGCCGCTGCGCCAGGTGGCCGACTGGCTCGACCCGTACGAGCGGTTCTGGCGGGCCCGCCTCGCCGACCTGCGGGACGTGCTCGACGAGCTGCCCGATGAGTGAGCTCCGCACCATCGCGGTGGACCAGTTCCTGGCCCACCCGCCGACCAAGGTCTGGCGGGCGTTGACCGATTCTGATCTGCTGGCGCGCTGGCTGATGCCGAACAACTTCCGCCCTCTCCCGGGCCACCGCTTCACCTTCCAGACCGAGCCACGGCCCGGCCAGGGCTTCGACGGGGTGGTGCACTGCGAGGTGCTGGAGATCGACCCGCCGCGCCGGCTGCGCTGGGCATGGCGGGGCGGACGCCTGGACACGGTGGTGAGCTGGACCCTCGCGCCGGAGGGGCGAGGCACCCGGCTCTTCCTGGAGCACGCCGGCTTCGACCCGGACGACCCGGTGCAGCGGCGGACGTTCGACCTGCTCGACGGCGGTTGGCGCACGCACGTCTGGCGCCGGCTCGAGGCCGTCCTCGGCGACGGGGAGCGGTAGCCGCCTGCCGGCGCGGCTTCTCGCGGCCGCCGGCGACTGCCGGCGAGGGGGAGGCCCGGCGGCCGGGCGGGCCTCGCCGCGGACACCGGTCGTGACGACAGGCGCCGCGGTCCGGCGGACCGATGTCCGCCGGGCCGCGCTGAGCGGACGACGGATCGCGGCCCGACCGCAGGTCAGCTGGGCGCCGGGACCAGCAGGGCGTGCAGCGCCGCCGGATCGGCCACCTCGGGCAGGTCGCGGGCGGCGAGCCAGGCCGCCGCGGCGGCTCCGTCGCCGGCCGTGCACAGCGGCGCGCCCGGCCAGCGGCGACTCAGTTCGGCGCGGGCCGCCTCGGCGAGCGGGGTGTCGCCGGTGAGCAGCCCGCCGCCGAGCACCACGGGGTCGGTCGCGCCCGCCGGCCGGATCCGGGTCACGCTCTCGGCGAGCAGCGCGGCGGCCTCGGCGACCAGGTCGAGGCCGGTCGGTTCAGCCTCGGCGGCGGCCGCCACCACCAGCGGGGCGAGCCGGGCCAGCTCCACCGGTGGGCGGCGGGTCACCGCCTGCACCACCGCCTCGGCGGTCGCCCGGGGTCGGGCCGCCACCTCGGCCGCACCGGTCAGTTCGGCGAGCACTCGGGTGGCGAGGCCGCTCGGCGGCCGGGCCCGGTCCAGGTCGGTCAGCAGCCGGCGGACCGCCTCCCGGCCGAGCCAGAAGCCGGAGCCGGCGTCGCCGAGGAGCCAGCCGTGCCCGTCCGCGGTGCGGTCCAGGCGCAGGTCGCGTACCTGGGCGGCGATCGCGCCGGTCCCGGCGATCAGCACGGTGCCGTCCGGGACCGCGGTGCCCGAGGCGTACGCGACGAGGGCGTCGCCGTGCACCGCGTACGGGCAGCGCAGGCCGGCGTCGTCCCAGGCGCGGTCGAACGCCGCCCGGCCGGCCGGGTCGGCGAGCAGCCGGCCGGCCCCGGCCAGCCCGATGGCGCCGGCGCGCACCCGGGCCGGGTCCACCTCGGCGAGCGCCGCGCGCAGGGCCAGCAGCAGTTCGTGGGCGGCCCGCTCGGCGCCGTGACTGGTCGGGTTGCCCCCGCCGGCCCGGCCGGCGCCGAGGCGTACGCCGTCGAGGCTCAGCGCGGTCGCCCGGGTGGACGTACCTCCGACGTCGAGACCGACCACGACGGTGCCGGACATCCGGTGGGCCTCCCTGTGGTCGACGGCTGGCGGCCTTCATGCTGGTCGGCGCGGCTGCCGGAGGCAAGATCCGCGACCGCGCGCGGCGGTGTGCGCCAGGTAACAGTTTGAAAACTTCGCCCACGGCCTTGACACGGAGGGCCCTTCAGTAAGAACTTTTACCACTAACAGTTAACACTCTTTTCGAAAGGCGTCGCATGGTTGATCACGAGGTGGACACCCCCGCGCTGCACCTGCACGCGGTGGTCGACGCCGACGCGGTCGACCGGCGGGCTGCGGTGGCCGTCTCCCCGGACGGGGTGCTGGCCAGGGTCCGGGCCGGGGCGGGGGAGCTGACGGGGGCGTTGCGCCGGGTCGCTGAGCACGTGCTCAGCGACCCGGAAGCGGCGGCCCGGGCCACCATCGTGGAGCTGGCCGAGCGCAGCGGCACCTCACCGGCGACCATCACCCGCTTCTGCCGGGCGATGGGCTTCGAGGGCTACGCGGACCTGCGACTCGGCATCGCGTCGGAGACCGGCCGGGCCCGCTCGGCGGGCTGGACCGTCGACATCGGCCGGGAGATCCAGCCCAGCGACCCGCTGTCCCGGGTGCTCGACCAGATCATGGCCGCCGACACCCGGGCCATGCACGACACGGCCGCGCTGCTCGACCTGGCCGAGGTGGAACGGGCCGCCGTGGCCATCGCCGGGGCGAGCCGGGTGAACATCTTCGGCGCCAGCGGCAGCGCCCTGGTCGGCGAGGAGATGCAGTTCAGCCTGCACCGCATCGGGGTGGCCGCCTGGGCCTGGAGCGACGTGCACGAGGGGCTGGCCAGCGCGGCGCTGCTGGGCGCCGGCGACGTCGCGCTCGGCATCTCGCACACCGGGCAGACCCGGGAGACCATCGAGATGCTCGCCGAGGCGGGCAGCCGGGGCGCCACCACGGTCGCGCTGACCGGCTTCCCCCGCTCGCCCCTGGCCGAGCTCGCCGACATCGTGCTGCTCACGGCCAGCCAGGCCACCACCTTCCGGCCGGACGCGCTCTCCGCCCGGCATCCCCAGCTCGTCGTCCTCGACCTGCTCTACATCGCGGTGGCGCAGCGGACCCACGACCGCGCCCACGCGGCCTTTCGGCGCACCGCCCAGGCCGTCGACGGGCACAAAGCCGCGAAGGGGGCCGCCTCATGATCAGCGCACAGCGCTACGCGGACGCCGTCCGCCCGGTGCTCGACCGCCTGGTCGACACCCAGTCCGACGCGGTCGACCGGGCGGCCGACCTGATCGCCACCGGGCTGCGGGCCGGCGGCGTGCTCCAGGGCTTCGGCGCCGGGCACTCCGAGGCGTTCGCCGCCGAACTGGTCGCCCGGGCCGGTGGGCTGGTCCCCACCAACCGGCTCTCCCTGCACGATCTGGTGCTGCACGGCGACGCGCCCCGCGACGTGCTCGCCGACCCCAAGCTGGAACGCGACCCGGCCGTCGCGCACCAGCTCTACGCGCTCGCGGCCCCGCACCCGCGGGACGTGTTCGTGGTCGCCTCCCAGTCCGGCATCAACGGCTCGGTCGTCGAGCTGGCGACGCTGGTGAAGGAGCGCGGCCATCCGCTGATCGCGGTCACCTCGGTCGAGCACACGGCACGGGTCGCCCCGCGGCACCCGTCCGGGCACCGGCTCGCCGACCTCGCCGACGTCGTGCTGGACAACGGCGCGCCGTACGGCGATGCACTGCTGCCGCTCGAGGGCGGCGGCGCGGTCTGTGCGGTCTCGTCGGTCACCGCGGCGCTGCTGGCGCAGCTGCTGACCGCCGAGGTCGTACGACGGTTCCACCAGGCCGGAGAGGTGCCCCCTATCTACCTCTCCGCCAACGTCCCCGGTGGGGACGAGCACAACCTCGCCCTCGAGTCGCGGTACGCCGGGCGCCTCCGGCGGACCGCCTGACCCGGACACCACAAGGAGAGACAGAGATGTCGGTTACCCCCGAGAACCTCGGCGACCTCAGCCGCCGGACCCTGCTCCAGCGGGCCGCCGCGGCCGGCCTGCTGGCGACCCCGGCCGCCGGCCTGCTCAGCGCCTGCGCCGGCAGCGAGCCGAGCAAGTCCGACGACACCGGCGCCGCCAAGAGCAAGGACAACCCGTTCGGCGTCAAGGACGGCAGCGCCGTCAAGGTGGTCATCTTCAACGGCGGCCTCGGCGACCAGTGGGCGAAGGAAGACAAGGTCGTCTTCAACGCCAAGCACGCGAACATCACGGTCAACATGAGCTCCACCCAGAAGATCAAGACCGAAGAGCAGCCGAAGATGGCGACCCAGCCGAGCGACCTGGTGATGAACTCGGGCGCGGACAGCATGGACCGCAGCACGCTGATCAACGAGGGCGCGATCGAGCCGCTCGACGACCTGCTCACCGCCCCGGCGTGGGACGGCGAGGGCACGGTGGCCGACACGCTGCTGCCGGGCACGGTCGGCGACGGCACCCAGAACGGGAAGTTCTACGTCGTGAACGTGGCGTACACGGTGTGGGGCAACTGGTACAACGCGGCCCTGTTCAAGAAGGAGGGTTGGCAGGCGCCGACCACCTGGGACGAGTTCTTCGCCCTGGCCCCGAAGATCAAGGCCAAGGGCATGGCGCCGTACGTCCACGACGCCGTCCACGGCTACTACCCCCGCTGGGCGCTCATGGCGAGCATCTGGAAGGCGGTGGGCAAGCAGGCGGTCATCGACATCGACAACCTCAAGGACAACGCCTGGAAGGCCGACGGCATCGTCAAGGCGCTGGAGCCGTGGGAGAAGCTGGTCAAGGACAAGCTGCTCCTGCCGGGCAAGCTCGACCACACCCAGTCGCAGCAGGCCTGGCTCGACGGCAAGGCGGCGTTCATCCAGGTCGGCACCTGGCTGAAGAACGAGATGACCGCGACCATCCCGCCGGGCTTCGAGCTGACGCTCTCGGACTACTGGTCCAACCCGGGCGACAAGGCGGCCAAGGACGTGTACGCCGGCTCCGGCGAGGGCTTCGTGGTGCCGAGCAAGGCGCCGAACAAGGAGGCGGCCAAGGAGTTCCTGCGGGCGATCCTGTCCAAGGCCGGCTCGGCGAAGTTCGCGGAGCTGACCAAGTCGCTGGCCTCCACCAAGGGCTCCGGCGACAACGTGCAGGACACCGCGTTGGCGTCCGCGAACACGCTGATGAAGAACGCCACCTCGGACCTGATCTCGGTCAAGTTCCCGGACTTCTACGCCGACCTGGACAAGGAGAGCCAGAACCTGTCCGAGGAGCTGATGGCGGGCCGGCTCACGGCGAAGCAGTTTGTCGACAAGATGCAGGCGGCCGCGGACAAGGTCGCCAAGGACTCGTCGATCAAGAAGCAGACCCGCACGGCCTGACCGACCCCGATCAGTTAGAGAAGTGAGTGACCATGCGGCATGGTGTTGCGCGTTTCGTCACGGGTTTCCTGGCCCTGCCGGTTGCGCTGTACCTCTTCTACGTGGTGTGGCCCTTCGTGCAGGCGGCGGGTTACTCGCTGACCGACTGGGGTGGGTACTCGGACTCCCAGCACTTCGTCGGTCTTGACAACTACGTCCGGCTGCTGTCGGACGAGTTGATCAGGAAGGCCTTCTGGCACAACGTGTTCTTCCTGGTCACCGTGCCGCTGTTCACCATCGCGCTGGCCCTGTTCCTCGCGTTCCTGCTCAACGTGGGCGGACGCGAGGACAGGGCCGGCATCCGCGGGGTGTTCGGCTCCGCCCTCTACAAGGTCATTTTCTTCTTCCCGCAGGTGCTGTCGCTGGTGGTCATCGCCGTCATGTGGCAGCAGATCTACCGGACCGACCAGCAGGGCCTGATCAACGGCCTGCTCGTCAAGATCGGGCTGGTCGACGCGGAGAACCCGATCGCCTTCACCGCCGACCCGGAGCCGTTCCTCGGCATCCCCGCGGTGCTCTGGTGGCTGCTGCTCATCGCGGTGTGGAGCGGCGCCGGCTTCTACATGGTGCTCTTCTCCGCGGCCATGCAGTCGATCCCGAAGGACATCTACGAGGCGGCGATCCTCGACGGGGCCGGCCGGTTCCACACGTTCTTCCGGGTCACCCTGCCGCTGCTCCGGGACACCATCTCGGTCGCCTGGGTCTACCTGGGCTTCATCGCCCTGGACATGTACGCCCTGGTCTTCGTCATGACGCCGAGCCAGGGCGGCCCGAACCACGCCAGCGAGATCTTCGCCTCGGTGATCCAGTTCAACGCGTTCCAGAAGGGCCAGTTCGGCTACGCCTGCGCGATCGCCGTGGCACTGGCCATCTTCACCATCCTGCTGGCCGCCCTCCAGCTGAGGATTACCCGCCGTGAGCGGATCGAGTTCTGAGGAGGCCTGGACGATGAGCACGGTGACCCACACCTCCGACCAGAGGCGACCCGATGCGGCGTCGCCGGCCGATTCGGCAGCGGGCCGACGGGCGAAAGCCGCCAACAGCATCGGCGGCCGGATATTCAACGGCTTCTCGCACCTGTTCCTCGCGGTGTGGGCGATCATGGTGGTCTATCCGCTGCTCTGGGTGGTGATGTCCGCACTCAAGACCGACTCGGAGGTGATCCGCGAGCCGCTGTCGCTGATCCCGAAGTCGCTGCAGTGGGACAACTTCGCCCGGGCCTGGACGGCCGGGATCGACAGCTTCTTCCTGAACACACTGCTCGTGCTCGCCTTCAGCGTGACCCTGACGATGCTGCTGGGCTCGATGGCGGCGTACGCGCTGGCCCGCTACGAGTTCCGGGGCAACCGGCTGATCTACTGGATGTTCCTGTCGGGGCTGACGCTGCCGGTCTACCTCGCCGCGGTGCCACTGTTCAAGGGCGTCTACAACATGAGCGTGGTGTTTCCGCTGCTCGGCCCGAACAAGCACGCCACGCTGATTCTGGTCTATGTGGCCTGGTCGCTGTCGTTCACCGTCTTCTTCATGCACTCGTTCTTCCGGACGCTGCCGCACTCGATCGCCGAGGCGGCGATGGTCGACGGCGCCTCGCACACCCGGGCGTTCTTCAGCGTCATGCTGCCGATGGCCAAGCCGGGCCTGGTCAGCATCGGCATCTTCAACGTCCTCGGCCAGTGGAACCAGTGGTACCTGCCGACCCTGCTCATGCAGTCCGTGGCGGGCGAGCCGAAGCACCAGGTGATCGCCCAGGGGCTGATCGAGCTCTCGGTCAACCAGGGCTACAAGTCCGACTGGTCCGGCCTCTTCGCCGGGGTCACCATGGCGATGCTCCCGGTGCTGATCGTGTACATCGTCTTCCAGCGCCAGGTCCAGTCCGGCCTGACGGCCGGCGTGGGGAAGTAACCCGCCCGCCGCGGGGGCGCGGCCGCCCGCGGCGAGTGGCCGTCCCGGTCGGGACGGCCACTCGCCGTCGTGCATGAGGGCTCTCGGGCGACGGCGCGCGGCGGACTGTCGCAGGTGCGGGGCAGAATCACGTCCGTGCTGGTGGCGGTGGTGGCGGACGAGCGGGGCGGGGGAGTGCTGCAACCCCTCGACGCCGCCGGCCGGCCCGCCGGGCCGGCGGAGCCGGTGCCCGACCTCGCCGCCGCGGTGGCCGCCCGGGAGGCCGCCGAGCGCCCGCGCTGGGTGTGGGCCGCCGGGGCGGCGGTCTACCCCGTGCTGCTGCGCGCCGGGGTCCGGCTGGAGCGCTGCCACGACGTGGAACTGACCGAGGCGCTGCTGCTCGGGCACGCCGGCCGGTGGGGCGAGCCCCGGTCGCTCGCCGCGGCCTGGGCGCGGCTGACCGGCGCGCCGGTCCCGCCCGACCCGGCGCCCCGCCCGCCGGAGCCGCCCGGCCATGGGCAGGGCGCGCTCTTCGACGCGCCGTCCGGTCCGCCCGGCCCGGGCATCGAAGCGCTGACCCGGGTGTACGCCGACCAGCTCGCCCGGATCGCGGCGACCGAGCATCCCGGCCGGTTCCGCCTGCTGGTGGCGGCCGAGTCGGCGGGCGCGCTGATCGCCACGGAGATGGGGGCGGCCGGGCTGCCGTGGCGGGCCGAGGTGCACGACGCGATGCTCGCCGAGTTGCTCGGGGAGGCGTCCCCGGTGGGCGGGCCGCCCCGCCGGCTGGCCGAGCTGGCCGCCCGGATCGCCGCGGCGTTCGGCGTACGGCAGCTGCACGCGGACTCCCCGGCGGAGCTGTTGAAGGCGTTCGCCCGGGCCGGCGTGGAGCTGCCGAACACCCGAGCCTGGGTGTTGCGCGGGGTGGAGCATCCGGCGGTGCCGCTGGTCCTGGAATACAAGGAGCTCTACCGGATCTGGACGGCGCACGGCTGGGCGTGGCGGGACGCCTGGGTCTCCGGCGGCCGCTTCCACCCGGAGTACGTGCCCGGCGGCGTGGTCTCCGGCCGATGGGCCACCCGGGGCGGCGGGGCGCTGCAGATCCCGAAGGTGATCCGGCGCGCGGTGGTGGCCGATCCCGGCTGGACCTTCGTCGTCGCCGACGCGGGCCAGTTGGAGCCGCGGGTGCTGGGCGCGGTCTCCGGGGACGCCCGGCTCGCGGCGGCCGGTGGGGCCGGCGACCTCTACGCCGCGCTCGCCCGGGACGCCTTCGCCGGTGACCGGGCCCGGGCGAAGGTGGCCCTGCTCGGCGCGATGTACGGGCAGACCGGCGGATCGGCGGTGCCCGCCCTGGCCGTGCTCAAGCGGAACTACCCGACGGCGTTCGGCTACGTCGAGGCGGCGGCGCGGACCGGCGAGGCCGGTGGACTGGTGCGCTCCTGGCTCGGGCGCACCTGCCCGCCGGGCTCGGTCGGCTTCGCCGACGGCGACGAGGCGGACCCGGACGCCGGGGGAGACCCACAGGGGCCCCGGGCCCGCGCCGCCCGTTCCCGGGGCCGGTTCACCCGCAACTTCGTCATCCAGGCGACCGCCGCCGAGTGGGCCTCGACGCTGCTGGCCACGTTGCGGACGGCCCTCGCGGGCACCGAGGCCGAGCTGGTCTTCTTTCAGCACGACGAGGTGATCGTGCACTGCCCGGCCGGGCAGGCCGAGGCGGTGGCGGAGGCGGTCACCGCCGCGGGGGCGCGGGCGGCGGCGCTGCTCTTCGGCGACACCCCGGTCCGGTTCCCGCTGGACCTGTCCGTGGTCGACTGCTACGCCGACGCGGCATAGTCAGGCAATTTTCCTTTTTGCCCCGCTACCCCGCCCCGGGGGTGCTCGTTGGGCCCGTTGTGCGTAAACGGGACGGACCGGACGCGGGTGGCGCCGGTGCCGTCCCCACGGTCGAGGGGGCCCAGCTGAACCGGATCGCAGGAATGATCATCGCAGCGGGTGGGGGACGTCGCCTCGGCGGACCCGAGGCGCTGCTGCACCAGGGGGAGAAGCCCCTGGTGAACCGGATGATCGACACGATGGTCGAGGCGGGCTGCGAGCAGATCGTGGTCGTACTGGGCGCGGCGGCCGACCAGGTCCGCCAGACGACCGACCTGACCGGGGCCACCGTGGTGGTCAACCGGGCGTGGGGGACCGGCGTCGGCTCCTCCATCCGCGCCGGCCTGGCGGCCCTGACCGACGACGGGATCGAGGCGGTCGTCGTGGCGCCCGTGGACATGCCGGGGCTGACCGCCGGCGCGATCCGGCGGGTGACCGCGCTGCCGTACCCCGACGTGCTGGTCTGCGCGACCTACGACGGACTGCGCGGCTACCCGATGCTCTTCGGCCGCCGGCACTGGGCCGGCATCGCCACCCTGGCGAGCGCGGACGTCGGCGCCCGGCCCTACCTGCTGGCGCACAAGGACCAGATCGTCGACATCTCCTGCGACTCGGTGGCCGACGGCAGCCGGATCGACAGCCCCGAGTTGATGGCGCTCTACGGCCTCACCATCCCCGAGCAGCGCGTCGGCGTCTGAGTCGGCGCCGGGCGGTGGGCGCGGGCGGTGCTCAACGGGGTGGAGCACCTCCGGTTGGCCTCGGGCCCGTACGCGGGACGCTGGGTCGGCCTCTCCGCCCTCAAGCAGGGGTAGCGACCGGGGTCAGGCCAGCGCGAAAAGGTCGGCCGCGTTCTCCCAGAGGACCGCGCGCAGCCAGTCGTCGCCGAGGTCGAGCCGTTCCAGCCCGGCGAGCTGCTCCGCGTACGGGTAGGGGATGTTCGGGAAGTCGCTGCCCAGCAGCACCTTGCCGGCCAGCCCCAGCTCGCGCAGCCGGGGCAGCTCGCCGGCCGGGAACGGCATGAACCGGTCGAAGAACGAGGTGAACGCCATGGTGGTGTCCAGCCGCACCCGCTCGTACTTCTCCGCCAGGTCGAGGAACGCGGCGTAGTCGGGCGCGCCCAGGTGGGCCACGACCGCGGTCAGCCCCGGATGCCGGGCGAGCAGCGCGGCGAACGGTTCCGGGCCGGTGTGCGGGGTGCCGACGGGCGCGTGCCCGGCGTGCACCACCACCGGCACGCCCGCGTCGGCGAGCAGCCCCCACACCGCGTCCAGCGCCGGGTCGGTGGGGAGGAACCCGCCGACCTGGACGTGCACCTTGAACACCCGGGCGCCGGCGTCGAGCGCCCCGGCGACGTACCGGACCGTGTCCGGCTCCGGGTAGAAGGTCGCCGAGGGCAGGCAGCCCGGCGTGGCGCGGGCGAAGTCCAGCGTCCACCGGTTCAGCGCTTCCGCCATGCCGGGCCGGTGCGGGTACGCCAGGGCGGTGAACGCCCGTACGCCGAGCCGGCGCAGGTGCGCGACCCGCTCGGCGTCGCTCCACCGGTACCGGATCGGCCACTCCGTGCCGACCAGCGGCCCGGCCGCGTCGAAGTACGCCCATACCTTGCGCAGCAGCCTTGGCGGCAGGAAGTGCACGTGCACGTCGGCCAGCCCGGGCAGGCCGAGTCGGCGCCAGAACGCCGGCACCGCGGCGTCCTCGACCGGCGGCCGGCCCGCGCCGGCCAGGGTGTCCTCGATCTCCGTCACACCTCGATGTTGAACCGCTGCAGCACCGACGGCGCGACCAGCCCCACCGCGGCGAGCACCGCCAGCACGGTCAGCGCGGCCCGCAGCACGATCACCTCGGCCTTGCTGCCGGTGCGCAGCGCGATGCCGTTGGGCAGGCCGACCATCGTCCACATCCGGCGCTTGATCGGGATCGGCCAGAGGATCGGCACCCCGGCCCGGGTGATCATGTCGCCGAGGATGTGCACGAAACAACCCACCCCGACGGCCAACCCGATCAGCGGATAACCTCGGTCGCCCGGCAGGTTGGCGAAGGTGAACCAGGCGGCGGCGGCCGAGGCCAGCGTCACGATCACCCAGCCGGCCCGCTCGGCCCACTCGTCGAAGAGCCCGCGCAGCGCCAGCCCGATCATGAAGAACAGGATGCTGACCACCGCCCACTTGCCGAAGTGGGCGCAGAGCGCCGTGGTGCCCCAGCCGACCAGCACGGTGAACGGGAGGGTGTGGGTCAGCGTGCGGTGACCGTTGTTGCGGCGCGGATCCTTGCTGAGCTTGGTGGCGTAGTAGACGCCCAGCGAGATCTTCTCCATCACCTCGGCGATGAAGAGGCTGAACACGCCGAAGGTGCGGGCCACCGTCGCCCCGCCCTGGTTGCGGGTCACCTTGCCGGAGAGGTCGAGGTCGGGGAAGAGCGCCCCGCCCGCGCAGACCGCGGTCCCCACCGCGAGCGCCAGCGGCGTCTGGTGGTAGTCGGAGAACTGGTCCAGCGCCCAGGACCCGGCCAGCCACACCGCCGCGCCGGACAGCGCGTGGGACGGTCCCATCATGTCGACTCGCCCTCCCCAGAGATCTTGATCGACAAAACTACGCCACTGTAATCAGCCGCGTCGTCGAGGGGCATCACCCGGACGGTCCACTGGGGAGGGGCTCAGGGACCGGGTCGGAAGCGGTCAGGGCGCGGACGGCTCAGCTGGCGGCCCCGGTCAGCAGGTTTCCGTCCGGGATGGCGATGGCGGGCCGGCCACCGGTCAGCAGGGCGGCGGCCCGCCGGGCCTGGAACGGCCCGTGCTCCCGGCGGGCGGCGGCGTAACTGGTCGCGGTCCGGGCGGCGATGGTCGACCAGCCGTACCGCTCGGCGACCATGCTGCGGGCCCGGCGGGCCAACCGGCGGGCGAAGACCTCGTCGCCGAGGAGCTGGTCGACCGCGCCGCCGAGCGCGTCGGGGTCGCTGTGCGGGAAGGTCACCCCGGTGACGCCGGGCTCGACGATCTCCGCCAGCCCGCCGGTGCTCGCCACGGCGAGGGGGGCTCCGGCGGCCGCCGCCTCCAGGGCGATCATGCCGAACGGCTCGTAGAGGCTGGGGATCACGGTCGCGTCGGTCGCGGCGAGCACCGCCGGCAGTTGGGTGGCGTCCAGGAAACCGGCGAAGCGCACGGTGTCGCCGAGGTGCAGCCGTCGCGCCTCGGCGACCAGCTCGTCCCGGTACGGCCCGTCCCCGGCGATGACCACCCGCAGCCCCGGGTGCCGGTCCCGCAGGTACGGCACCGCGTGCACCAGGTGCTGCACGCCCTTCTCGTAGACCAGCCGGCCGGCGTACCCGATCAGCGGGCCGTCCCCGGCGTAGCGGGCCCGGGCGGAGGCGACCGTCCGCGGGCGGGCGTGCCAGGCCCGGTGGTCGACCCCGTTGGGGACCACGTCGATTCGCCCGGTCGGCACGTCGAAGAGCCGGGCCACCTGGTCCCGCATGTAGCCGGAGCAGGCGATCACCCGGGCCGAGGCGTTGCTCAGCCAGTGCTCGACGCCGTGGATGGTGCGGTTCATCTCCGCCGGCAGCCAGCCCTGGTGCCGGCCGGCCTCGGTGGCGTGGATGGTGGTGACCAGCGGCAGGTCGAGGTGTTCGGCGAGGGTGACCGCGGAGTGCGCGACCAGCCAGTCGTGGGCGTGGATCACGTCGTACGCGCCGGACCCGGCGGCGCGCAGGGCGGTGCGGGTGAGCGTGTGGTTGAACGCCATCGTCCAGGCCAGCAGGGAGCCGGTGGCGAGCGGGAAGGTGACCGGGTCCTCGGCGGCCCGGAGGATCCGGACGCCGTCGGCGTACTCCTCCGGCTGGGCGCCCTCGGCGTGCCGGGTGACGACGGTGACCTCGTGGCCGGCGGCGGCCAGGGCGACGGAGAGGGCGTGCACGTGGCGGCCGAGTCCACCGACGAGCACGGGCGGGTACTCCCAGGACAGGATCAGCACCCGCTGGTGCCGGGCGGGGTGGATGTCGATCACGTCGGCGTCAGGTGACATGCGTCCCCCTTTGAGTTGTTCCCGCACCGCGCCGCGGCCGGCACCACACCGGGTGCCGGTCGTCTCGGGTGGGTCGGGGCCAATCCTGCCGACCGGTCGATAACCAGCGGAGACGCCGTGGTTGCCGGTGTGTAACGCGTGCCTATCCGGCCTGCCGGACGCGCAACAGCTCGGCGACCGACCACGCCTGGAACGGGCAGCCGGTCGCGCCGTGCGGGGCGAGCCCGTCGGCCGTCTCGCTCACCGATCCCAGCCCGTACTCGCCCAGATGCCCCTCGAGTCCGACCAGAAGATCATCGGTGGGCAGTCCGGCCCGCCGGTGCGCGTCGACCAGCGGCCCGATCAGCCACGGCCACACGGTGCCCTGGTGGTAGGCCCCGTCCCGCTCCGCCGGACCGCCCCGGTGCCGGCCGACGAAGCCCGGTGAGTCGGGGGAGAGGCTGCGCGGCCCGAGCGGGGTGAACAGCCCGGCGGTGATCCGGCGCAGCGTCGCCTCGTCCGGGTCCAGCGGGGCGTACGGCAGCGACCAGGCGAGCAGCTGGTTGGGGCGGAGCAGGTCGTCGTCGTGGTGCGGGGCCCCGCCCAGCGGGTACGCCGGGGCCGGCGCGTCCACCACGTCGTGCAGCCAGCCCACCGGCGCCGGGAACCGCTTCCGGAACGCCGTGGTCGCCTTCGTGTGCAGCCCCCACAGCGCGGTGCCGTCCCGGCCGACCAGCTCGGTCAGCTCGGCCAGGCCGGCCAGCCCGTTCACCCAGAGCGCGTTGACCTCCACCGGCTTGCCGGTCCGCGGAGTCACCGGCACCCCGTACACCCGGGCGTCCATCCAGGTCAGCGCGACCTCCGGCGGGCCGCCCTGGGTGAGCAGCCCGTCGGCCGGGTCGACCGCGATGCCGTACCGGGTGCCCGCCAGGTGCGCCTCGACCACGGCGTGCAGCGCGGGCAGCAGCTCGTCGCCGAGGTCGGTGTCGCCGGTGACGGTGACGTGCCGGTTCACCGCGTGCAGGAACCACAGCGTCGCGTCGACCGTGTTGTACTCCACCCGGCCGGTGTCGGCGGTGTTCGCCAGCATCCCCTCCGACAGCGTCGCCGCGTACGCCCGCAGCAGCTCCCGCCCCTCGTCGCCCCGGTTGGTGCGCAGGAAGAGCCCCTCGTAGGAGGTCATGGTGTCCCGCGACCAGGCGCCGAACCACGGGTAGCCGGCGACCACGTCCGGGCCGTTGGCCGTGCGCACCACGAACGCGTCGGCGGCCAGGGCGAGGGCCGCCGCCACCGGGTCGGCCGGCTTCGCCGCGGCCACCACGTCCCGGTTTCGCCGCCGGGCCGCCTCGACCAGCGCGCTCGCCGCGGGCGGATGGTCGGTCAGGTCGTCGGCCCAGGCCAGCACCGACACCGTGTCGCCGGGGCGGTCCAGCGCCCCGGCGAAGCGGCCCGCGTACCAGAGGTCCTCGTCCGGGTTCAGCCCGCGGGCCGCCTCCTCGCGGTGGCGCACGCCCAGCCACCACTGCCCCGCGGGCGTCCAGTCCGGCCCGGTCAGCCGGAACGCCCCCTCGATCACCGCTCCGCCCGCGGCCGGCTCCATCCGAGGTGTCGGCCCGTCGGCCCGCCGCTCGCCGTGCGCGTCCCGCCAGGTGCAGGCCGCCGCCAGGTCCAGCCGGACCGGGCCGCCCGACACCAGCCGGTGCACCACCGCCACGCAGGACCGGCCGTACGCCATGGCGATCTCCCGCTCGATCACCACGTCCCCGATCCGCCAGCGCCAGCGCGGCACCCCGTCGACCAGGGCGAACTGCTCCAGCAGCTCGAAGCCGCGGGGGTCGACGTCACCGGAGGACCAATCGTGCGCGCCGAGGCGCACCCGGGCCCCGGACGGCAGGGTGACCGCCGGGTCCAGGCCGACCAGACCCATCCGGCGGATCGCCGGCGTTTCCCCGGCCACCACCAGCAGCCCGTGGTATCGGCGGGTGCGCAGCCCGCTGACCGTGCCCATGGCGTAGCCGCCCCGGCCGTCCGGGACCAGCCATTCCCGGGTCGACCCGGCGGCGAGGTCGCCGCAGACCTGCGGACCGAAGCGCATTTCGATCAACTTTCCTCCACCCGGAGCGGCGTGCTACACGCCACGACGAGAATGGCCGCTGTGGTGAAGTACCCTGGCGGCGTCGAAGATGTGCAGGTGATCACTGACCGTCCGACCTCCGCCGCCCCCGACCCCGAGCGGCTCCGGCTCGCCCAGGCCGACGCCGGGGAGCAGGACTGGCGCGCATGGGGTCCCTATCTGTCCGAGCGGGCGTGGGGGACGGTACGGGAGGACTACAGCGAACACGGCACGGCGTGGGACTACTTTCCCCACGATCACGCGCGGTCCCGAGCCTACCGGTGGAACGAGGACGGCATGGCGGGCGTCTGCGATGACCGGCAGACGTTCTGTTTCGCCCTCGCCCTCTGGAACGGCAAGGACCCGATCCTCAAGGAGCGGATGTTCGGCCTCGGCGGCGACGGCGGCAACCACGGCGAGGACGTCAAGGAGTACTGGTGGTACGAGGACTCCACCCCCACCCACTCCTTCATGCGCTGGCGCTACCACTACCCGCAGGCCGCCTTCCCGTACGACGAGCTGGTCGCGGTCAACGCGCTGCGCGGCCGGGACGACACCGAGTACGAGCTGGTCGACACCGGGATCTTCGACGACGACCGGTACTGGGCGGTGACCGTCGACTACGCCAAGGCGTCCCCGACCGACATGTGCATCCTGGTGACCGTCGCCAACCGGAGCGACCGGGCCGAGCGGCTGCACGTGCTGCCCACGCTCTGGTTCCGCAACACCTGGGCGTGGGGGCTGCCCGGCGGCGACCGGGTGCCGAGGCTGGTCGGTGACGGCGCCCGCCTGGTCGGCGAGCACTGGGTGCTCGGCCAGATCCTCCTCGAGGGCGACGGCACGCCGATCCCGCTGCTCTGCGACAACGACACCAATGCCGAGCGGCTCTGGAGGTTGCCCGGCCGGTCGCCGTACCCGAAGGACGGCATCAACGACCACGTCGTCGAGGGCGCCGCCACGGTCAACCCGGACCGGGAGGGGACCCGGGGCGCGCTGCACTACGTCTTCGACGTGCCGGCCGGGGGGCAGCGGCAGATCCGGCTGCGGTTGACCCGGACCGCCCCGCCGCCGGGGCTCGCCCCGCCGCCGCCGGCCGACCTGGGCGACGGCTTCGACGCGGTGCTCTGGGCCCGGCGGGCCGAGGCGAACCGGTTCTTCGACAGCGTCATCCCGGCCGCGGCGAGCGCCGACGAGGCCCTGGTGGCTCGGCAGGCCATCGCCGGGCTGATGTGGGGCAAGCAGTTCTACCACTTCGACGTCAAGCGGTGGCTGGAGGGCGACCCCGGCTCGACGCCACCGCCGGCCGGTCGGCGGCACGGGCGTAACAGCCACTGGTGGCACATGACCAGCTTCGACGTGATCTCCATGCCGGACCCCTGGGAGTACCCCTGGTACGCGGCCTGGGACCTGGCCTTCCACTGCGTCACCATCGCCCGGGTCGACCCCGGCTTCGCCAAGGAGCAGCTGCTGCTCCTGCTCCGCGAGTGGTACCTGCACCCCAACGGGCAGGTCCCGGCGTACGAGTGGGCGTTCGGCGACGTGAACCCGCCGGTGCACGCCTGGGCGGCGCTGAAGGTCTTCGAGATCGACGGCTCCCGGGACCACGAGTTCCTCGCCCGGGTGATGCACAAGCTGCTGCTCAACTTCACCTGGTGGGTCAACCGCAAGGACACCGGCGGCAACAACGTCTTCGAGGGCGGCTTCCTCGGGCTGGACAACGTCGGCCCGTTCGACCGCTCCGCCGCGCTGCCGGTGGCCGGGGTGCTGGAGCAGTCCGACGGCACCGGCTGGATGGCCATGTACGCGCTCAACCTGCTCGACATGGCCATCGTGCTCGCCGAGCACGACCGGGCGTACGTGGACACCGCGACGAAGTTCTTCGAGCACTTCGCGTACATCGCCGCGGCCGCCTACGACCAGGGGCTCTGGGACGACGAGGACGCCTTCTTCTACGACGTGCTGCGGCTGGCCGACGGCAGCCAGGTGCCGCTGAAGGTCCGCTCGGTGGTCGGGCTGCTGCCCCTCGCGGCGACCACCCGGCTCACCGCGAAGACCCTGCACCGGCTGCCCGAGCTGGGCGCCCGGCTGCGCTGGTTCCTCACCAACCGCCCCGAGTACGCCGAGGTGATCGGCGCCCGCCGGCTCGGCCCGGACGGGCGGCAGCAGCGGCTGCTGTCCATGGTCGGCCCCGACCAGGTGGTCCGGCTGCTCGCCCGGATGCTGGACACCGACGAGTTCCTCTCCGAGTACGGCCTCCGCACGCTCAGCCGCGCCCACCTGGACAAGCCCTTCACGGTGACCCTCGGCGGCCAGGAGTTCAGCGTCGGCTACGAGCCGGCCGAGTCGACCAGCGGGTTGTTCGGCGGCAACTCCAACTGGCGCGGCCCGATCTGGATGCCGACCAACTTTTTGCTGATCAGCGCGCTGCGCGACTACGCCGCCTTCTTCGGCGACGATCTCCAGGTCGAGTACCCGACCCGGTCCGGGCAGAAGCTGACCCTGGACGAGATCGCCGACGACCTCTCCGCCCGGCTGATCTCGCTCTTCACCCGGGACGGCTGGGGCCGGCGGCCGATCTACGGCGCGGCCCAGCTCTTCCAGACCCACCCGGACTGGCGGGACCTGATCTGCTTCCCCGAGTACTTCCACGGCGACAACGGCGCCGGGTTGGGGGCCTGGCACCAGACCGGCTGGACCGCACTGGTCGCCGACCTGATCCTCACCCTGCGGCGCTGAGCCGCCACCGGGGGACATAACCGGATGCCCGGGTCGGCCGTGGGCAGTAGCGTGTCCCCGGTCCGGACACGGAAGGGGAACGCGATGCGGCAGCGCCGGGAGGCGACGGTGCTCATCTTCGACGCCGACGACACGCTCTGGGAGAACAACGTCCTCTTCGAGCGGGTGATCGACGACTTCCTCGCCTGGCTGGACCACCCCACGCTGGACCGGACCGAGATCCGGGCCGTCCTCGACGACATCGAGCGGGCCAACGCCGTGGCGCACGGCTACGGCAGCAAGGTCTTCCTGCACAGCCTGGGGGAGTGCCTGGAGCGGCTGCGCGAGCGGCCGGCCACCGAGCGGGAGCGCCGGGAGCTGGACGAGCTGGCCGCGGCGCTGGTCGGGCACACCGTCGAACTGATGCCCGGGGTCGCGGAGACGCTGGACGATCTCGCCACCCGCCACGAGCTGCTGCTGCTCACCAAGGGGGAACGGGAGGAGCAGCAGCGCAAACTCGACGCCTCGGGTCTGCTGCGCCACTTCCGGGCCGCGCACATCGTCCGGGAGAAGGACGTCGACACGTACCGCTGGCTGGCCGCCGAGCACGGGTTCGACCCGGCCGGCGCGTGGATGATCGGGAACTCGCCGCGGTCCGACATCCTGCCGGCCCGGGCCGCCGGCCTGAACGCGGTCTTCATCCCCAACGAGAACACCTGGGTGCTGGAGGACGACGAGCTGGACCCGACCGACACCGGCGTGGTCCGGCTGGCCGCCTTCCCCGACCTGCTCCGGCATTTCTGATCCGCCGGTAATGTCCAGCTCGTGCCGCTGACGTTCCCCTCGCACCTGGCTCCGGTGCTGCCGCTGAAGCTGTGGCGCCCACACTGGTTCGACGGGGTGGCCCTGGCCACCGGCGCGGTGTCGCCGGACGTCTGCTACCTGTTCACCGGCACCCGGTTCGCCCTCGGGCCGCGGACCCACACGCTGGGTGGGCTGCTCTGGTGGTGCCTGCCGGTGGCGCTCGGCTATGCCTGGATCGTCCGCCGGGTGATCGCCGGGATCGCGGTGCACCTGCCCGGTCAGCGCGCCTTCGCCTGGCGGGACCATGCCGCGCTCGGCAGCGTCCGGCATCCCTGGCAGGTCACCGTCTGCTCGGCGCTGATCGGCGCGGCGAGCCATGTCGGCTGGGACCGGGTCACCCACACCGACCGCTGGCTGCGCGTCGTCGGTGTTGACTGGCACGCCCTCACCGGCATGTACTGGTGGTTCTTCGCCGACCTGCTCAGCACGGTGGTCGGCGCCGTGGTCGTGGTCGGGCTGGCGCTGCGCGCCGCGCGCCGGCATGAGATCTTTGACGGCGTACGCCCCCCGGCGCCGCCGGCCCGCCCCGCGGTCTTCTGGCGGGTGGCGCTGCTCGTCACGGCCGCCGGGGCGGCGGTGCTACCGGCGCTGCCGTACGCCACGATGCCCGCCCCGGGCGGGGTGCGAATGCTGCACCTGGGCGCGCTCGCGTTGATCGCCGGCGCCCTGGCGGCCGGCCGGTCCGACGCCGATCGGGACGCCGGGCGGACCGGTCGCTCCGAGGAGGAACAGCGTCATTCCGGCTGAGCCTGTTACGCCGACATGCCGCATTTCAACCTTGGTATCAATCACACTTTCCCGGATCCGGCAAAGCTTGTTCGGCCTGCGGCGGGATGCCTAACCTGGGCCCGCGTTCACGGCTCTTCGGGGTGAGTCGGGGGCGCGCCGAAGTCCGGTAGTTGGGCACCGTGGAGCTGAGTGCATGCGGGCCGGCTCGCCGTGTTGAGCCCGGCGTGGGCGGCGTGCCACGCCCGCCGCGCTCGCAACGGCGAATTCCGCTACCACGCCGGACGGCTGGGGGTCAGGACCGGGGAGTTGCGGACCCGGTCCTGACCCGTCCCGGCGGAAGCCGATCGAGTTCTCCGCTTTCGGTTCCGGGTCCGAGCCGGGGACCGTTCCCGCGAAGCGCACCGGGTCCCGTTGGCGTTACATGGACACGCTGAGCGGAACGGCGGATATATGTCACTGTTGGTGGGGCGTCAGGGAAAAGCGCGAGGTGCCAGGATCGTCCGGGTGAAGCGGAGATCTCTCATTCTCGGCGCGGCCGCCGGCGTCGCCGCGCCGATCATCGCCGGTGGCGCGACACCCGCGGTCGCGGCGATCACCGATCCCGACGCCGGTGGCGGCCCCGTCCGGCCCGGCGGCTCGCACGCGAAGAACCATGCCGCCAGGCTGAAGACGCTGCCGACGGAGACCAGGCAGGTCATCGTCGTCGGCGCGGCGAGCTGGACCTCGACGTCCGCGACCCTCGAGACGTTCACGAAGGTCGGCGGCCGGTGGATCCCGGTGTCGGCGCCCCTGCCCGCGCGGATCGGCTCCAGGGGCTTCAGCGACAACCACGTCGAGGGCGTGCCGACCACCCCGACCGGCGTCTACTCGATCGGCCCGACGATGTACGGCATCGGCGCGAACCCGGGCGTGCGCTACCCCTACCACCGGCTCGTCAGCTACGACTGGTGGAACGAGAACCCGGACTCGCCGTACTACAACAGCTTCCAGCACACCACCACCAACCCGGGCGGCTACAGCGAGGCGCTCTGGCAGGAGACACCGGCGTACACGCACTTCGCGGTGATCACCTACAACATGGCCCCGAACGTCGCCAGGCCGGTGCCGAACGCCGGCAGCGGCATCTTTCTGCACGAGTTCAGCACCGCGTCGGGCAACGCCACCGCCGGCTGCGTCAGCCTCTCGCACGACCACCTGGTCGGGGTGCTCGGCTGGCTCAACCCGGCAGCCTCGCCGCGCATCGTGCTCAGCCCGTACCCGGTGCTCAGCCGCTACTGAGCCGGACTGCTCCGCCGACCCGTCCACCGGAGCGTCCGCCCGGATCCCGGCCGGACGTTCCGTCCCACCCATTCGACGCCGCACCCGGGGAACCGCTCACCACATGGACACGCTCAGCACCGGCCAGCCTCCCGCCGAGGAGTCGAGCACCACCTGCTACCGCCACCCCCGCCGGGAAACGCTGCTGCGCTGCACCCGCTGCGACCGCCACATCTGTCCTGAGTGCATGCGCGAGGCGCCGGTGGGACACCGCTGCCCAGAGTGCGTACGCGAGGACAACCGCGGCATCCGTCAGGCCCGTACGGTGTTCGGCGGCCGGGTGGTCAGCCAACCGCTGGTGACCTACGTGCTGATCGGGCTGAACGTGCTGGTCTACCTGGTCGAGCTGGTTCGCCCGGCCATCGTGGACCAGTTCGACGGGGTGGGCACGGCGCTGGTCGACGACAGCGGCCAGCGGTATGTCGACGACGGCGGCGCCTACCCGGGGTACCACCCGATCGGCATCGCGCACGGCGAGTGGTACCGGCTGATCACCTCGACCTTCCTGCACCTGCTGCCCACCGAGGGCCGGTTCGGCATCCTGCACATCCTGTTCAACATGTACTGGCTCTGGCTGCTCGGTCGAGTGCTCGAGGAACGGCTGGGCCACCTGCGCCTTCTCACCGTCTACCTGCTCGCCGCGCTCGGCGGGTCGGTGCTGGCGTTCCTCGTCGACCCGCACCAGACCGTCGTCGGCGCCTCGGGCGCGGGCTACGGGCTGGTTGGCTGCTACCTCGTCCTCACCCGACGCCTGCAGCACCACCCGATCGACCGCAACCGCCTGTTCTTCTCGTTCGTCCTCTGGCTGGTCCTCACCGCCGGCTGGACCTCCTGGGAGGGGCACCTGGGCGGCCTGCTGACCGGCGCCGCCGTCGGGGCCGGGATGGCGTACGCGCCGGCGGGGCGGCGCACCCTCGTGCAGGTGGCGGTGAGCGTCGCCGTCGCGGTGCTGCTCGTGGCGCTGGTGGTGGTCAAGTCGCTCGACCTCACCACCTGAGGGGGCTACGCCGGCGGAGAAGCTTGAGCCGCGCCGGTGCCGGCATCCGGCCCACGCCGTGCGGTGGGCGGGCTGAACCGGGATGATCGGCTCTGGTGGGAGTGCTCCGGCCCGGGTGACACTGACTCATGACACCTCAGCGCGTACCACTGCTCGCCAGCCTGGTCGTGCTCCTCGCGGCGGCCTGTACGACGACCGACCACGACGGCGCGACGTCAGCGCCCTCGACGGCGCCTGCGCCCAGCGCGACCGCCGCCGCCCCCACCGACACCGCGCCCACCGCGCCCACCGCGCCTGCCACCACCGCCGCGGCCCCGGCCGACCGGGGCTGGCGGGTGACGTACGGGTGGGGGGTGCCCTCCTCGCCGGCCCGGGTGACGCACACCGTCACGGTGCCGGTCACCCCGGCGCCGGGGGAGCCGCTGCCCGTCCTGGTGCAGATCCAGGTCGGTGACCATCCGGCCGAGGGGTTCAGCCGGATCACCTTCGCCTTCCGCGGCCCGACTCCCGGCTACCAGGTCGGCTACGTCTCCCGGGTCGAGTCCGACGGCAGCGGCGCGCCGGTCGACCTGCCCGGGGACGCGTTCCTGTCGGTCCGCTTCGACCCGGCGCAGGGGCACGACAGCAGCGGCCGGAACACGGTGCGCGCGCCGGCGCGGGCCATCGGCTACCCGACGCTGCGCGGCTGGGCCCCGGCAGGGGACTTCGAGGGTCATCTCAGCTTCGGCCTGGGCCTGCGCACCACCGGCGGTCCGCCGCCGGTGCGGCTGGCCGAATCGACCCGGCCCGACGGTGCCCACGTCGTCTCGGTGGACGTGCGCCGCAGCTGACCGCAGGCCGACCGCGCCGGCCCACGGGGGCCGGCGCGGTCGGATCAGGGGTGTGTCAGGAGATCTCGCCCCGGACGATCGCCACGGCCACCCGACAAAACTCGTCCATGTCGGGATTGAAGCCGGCGGCGATGTCCGGGTGCAGCCCGGCGCGGGTCTCGTCGAGCAGCCGGCGGCAGACCTCCTCGACGGGCTCGCCCGCGTAGCCGGACCGGACCCGGTCGATGGCCGCCTGCAGGGCCGAGGTCAGCTGATCCTCCAGCGGGCCGCGCAGCTTCTGCTGCACGGCGTCGAGCCCGCTCGGGTCGAGCGTGACATGTGGCTCCGACATCGGCGCTCCCTTCATCGGCGTCCGCGGTACCCCACCGCGGCCGTCGGTCAAACCGCGGTGGGTACGGCGGCCACCCGGACCTGGTACGAGAAGTCCTCGGCCGGCTCCTCGACGTACGACAGCCGGCGGATCTGCCGATCGTCGTCGTAGAGGGCGACGTCGACCAGGACGCCGAGGTGGGCCAGCCCGATGTTGGCTACCCGCTTCTTGTCCTGCAGCACCGCGCAGACCCCGCCCAGCAGCGTGCTGGCGTCGGAGGTGCGGTGCCCGGGCGGGCAGCGCAGGGTCAGGTCCACCTCGATCGGCCCGTCGAGCGGGGTCCAGCCGGTGCGCTGGGCGGCCGCGCAGGCCGCCTGGAGCAGGGCGCGGACCCGCGTCGCCTGCCGGTGCCCGGCGGCGAAGATGGACAGAGCCTCGGTCTTGACCGGGGGCAGGCCGCTCACCTCGAACGTCAGGGCGAGAGCGCGGGTGTCCTGCACGACAACCTCCTCGTTGGGGACGATCCTGCCCAACCGGCGACGCGGCAGAGGGGGGTTCCCGCGATTACCAACCGATCGGACGGGTCGGGGGTCGGCCGGAGGCGTATCGACTTCGACGGCGACGCGCTGGCTGCGGAGCTAGGCGAAACGCTAGTCCACCGGGGGCACGCTGGGTAGCGTCGCCGTTCACTGGGTGGGACTCGGCGGGAAGGCGCAGAAGTGGGGTCGGCGTCTGCGAGGCGCAGGTCCAGGTGGACCGGGGTCTTGCCGGTACGCGGCTCGGGCACCTGGTTGACCCAGCTCGGCTCCGGTCCGGCCCCGCCGGGGCGGACGTCCACCCGGGCGTCGCCGTCACCGGTGTCGACCACCTCGCCGTCGAGGATCCGGGCCCAGAATCCGGCCAGCACCGGGGCGTCGACGGCGTCCATGCAGAGGTCCTTGAAGCGCGCGATCATCCGGCCATCACGCCGCCCTGTGGGGCGGAACCCGGCCCACGCCGGGCGCTGTCGTTCCCGTCTCATGACGCTCAGGTTTCGTAGCGTGGCCGGTCGGGCACTGTTTGGCGCACGAAACGTCCGGGGCCGGACGGATTTGTCGCCGCCCCACGCCCCGATCGTCTCGCCGTGCGCCGGGGCGCGGGCACCTCCCCCGGCTCTCGCCGAAGAAAGGGGGAGGGCGATGACGACAGACCCCGACAAGGCCGCGGACCGGCGACGGCCACGGTTCCGCGCGGCGGCGGCAGCCGCCGCGCTGACGTTGGTGGCGCCGCTCGCGGCCTGCGGGTCCGGCGGTGACGGCGGTACGCCGACGATCAACCTGTACTACCCGCCGGAACAGAACCTGCAGAAGGTCGTCGACGAGTGCAACGCGCAGGCCCAGGGGCGTTACCAGATCGCGTACCGGGTGCTGCCGCGGCAGGCCGACGAGCAGCGGGTGCAGCTGGTGCGCCGGCTCGCTGCGGAGGACAGCGGGATGGACGTGCTCGGCCTCGACGTCACCTGGACCCAGGAGTTCGCCAGCGCGGACTGGATCCGGGAGTGGACCGGCCAGGACAAGGCGGAGGTGGAGCAGGGCACCCTCACCGGGCCGCTGGACACCGCCCGCTACGAGGGCAAGCTCTACGCGGCGCCGAAGAACACCAACGTCCAGCTCCTCTGGTACCGCACCGACCTGTTGCAGCAGCCGCCGAAGACGTGGGACGAGATGATCTCCGCCGCCCAGCAGCTGAAGCAGCAGAACAAGCCGTACCAGGTGCTCACCATGGGCGCCCAGTACGAGGGTCTGGTCGTCCTCTACAACACCCTGGCCGAGAGTGCCGGCGGGAACATCCTCAGCGACGACGGCAAGCAGGCCGTGATGGACTCCGGCACCGTGAAGGCGCTCGACCAGCTGAAGAAGTTCGCCACGTCGGGCGTGACGTCGCCGTCGTTCAGCAACGCCATCGAGGATCCGGTCCGGCTGGAGTTCCAGTCCGGCACCGGCGCCTTCCAGGTCAACTGGCCCTTCGTCTATCCGGCGATGCAGGAGGCCAACCCGGAGCTGGCGAAGAAGGTCAAGTGGGCCCGGGTTCCCGGCATCGACGCGAACACCCCGAGCAAGGTCACCATCGGCGGCGTCAACATGGCCGTCAGCAGCTACTCGAAGCACCCGACGGAGTCGTTCGAGGCGGCCCGGTGCATCCGCAACGCGAAGAACCAGAAGTTCTCGGCGGTCAACGACGGCGTGCCGCCCACCATCGAAAAGGTCTACGACGACCCGGAGATGGACAAGGCGTACCCGATGAAGGACACCATCCTGGAGGAGCTGAAGGAGCCGGCGGTCCGTCCGCTGACCCCCGCCTACCAGAGCATCTCCACGGTCATGTCGGCGATCCTGTCGCCGCCGTCGGGCATCCGGCCCGAGCAGACCGCGAACGAGCTGCGGGACGCCATCGCCGACGCCCTCGAGTCGAAGGGGGTCCTCCCGTGAGCATCAACGCCACTCCCACCGGTGCGGACGTCGCGGCCGACGAGACCGCCACCCGGTCCGGCGGCCGGCACGCCGCGGTGCCGGCCCAGCGGGCCGGCCGCCGGGCGAAGGCCCCGCTGAGCGAGAACAAGCGGGCCGAGCGTCGGCTCGGCTGGCTGCTCTGCGCGCCGGCCGCGCTGGTCATGGTGCTGGTCACCGCGTACCCGATCATCTACTCGGTCTGGCTGTCGCTCCAGCGTTTCGACCTGCGCTTCCCCGACCAGCGGGAGTTCATCGGGCTGGACAACTACGCCACCGTGCTGACCAACCAGTTCTGGTGGACGGCGTTCGGGGTCACCGCGCTCATCACCGTGGTCACCGTCGCGGTCGAGTTGGTGCTCGGCATGGGACTCGCGCTGATCATGCACCGCACGCTGGTCGGCCGGGGCATCGTCCGCACCGCGGCGCTGATCCCGTACGGCATCGTCACGGTCGTCGCGGCCTTCTCCTGGCGGTACGCCTGGACCCCCGGCACCGGCTACCTGGCGAACGTCTTCGACGGCAGCGCGCCGCTGACCGAGCGGGCCAGCTCGCTGGCGATCATCATGCTGGCGGAGATCTGGAAGACCACGCCGTTCATGGCGCTGCTGCTGATGGCCGGCCTGGCCCTGGTCCCCGAGGACCTGCTCAAGGCGGCCTCCACCGACGGAGCGACCTCCTGGCAGCGGTTCACCAAGGTGATGCTGCCGGTGATGAAGCCGGCCATCCTGGTCGCCCTGCTGTTCCGCACGCTGGACGCGTTCCGGGTCTTCGACAACATCTTCGTGCTCACCGCCGGCGGCAACGAGACCTCGTCCGTGTCGATGCTCGCCTACAACAACCTGATCCGGGGCCTGAACCTCGGCATCGGCTCGACGATGTCGGTGCTGATCTTCATCACGGTGGCGATCATCGCCTTCGTCTTCGTGAAGCTGTTCGGTACCGCTGCCCCGGGCAGCGACGACGGGGAGAGGCGCTGAGATGGCCACCGAAACCACCACGCGGGCGAAGCTTCGCTGGGGTCTGCTCGACGTGATCGTCGTCGTGTTCGCGCTGATCCCGGTGCTCTGGATCGCCTCGCTGTCGTTCAAGACCCCGGGCACCCTCACCGACGGGAAGTTCTGGCCCCGGGAGTGGACCCTGGACAACTACCGGACGATCTTCGACACCGACCAGTTCGTCCGGGCCCTGGCCAACTCGATCGGCATCGCGCTGATCGCCACCCTGATCGCGGTGGTGCTCGGCGCGATGGCCGCCTACGCGATCTCCCGGCTGGATTTCCCGGGCAAGCAGCTGCTGGTCGGCGTCTCCCTGCTGATCGCGATGTTCCCCCAGGTGTCGCTGGTGTCGCCGCTGTTCGAGATCGAGCGTCAGCTCGGCCTCTTCGACACCTGGCCGGGGCTGATCCTGCCGTACATCACCTTCGCCCTGCCGCTGGCCATCTACACACTGTCGGCGTTCTTCAAGCAGATCCCCTGGGACCTGGAGAAGGCGGCGAAGATGGACGGCGCCACCCAGGGCCAGGCGTTCCGGCGGGTCATCGCCCCGCTGGCCGCGCCCGGGCTGTTCACCACGGCGATCCTGGTCTTCATCTTCTGCTGGAACGACTTCCTCTTCGCCATCACGCTCACCTCGACCGAGCGGGCCCGCACGGTGCCGGTGGCGCTGTCGTTCTTCACCGGCGAGTCGCAGTTCGAGGACCCCACCGGGGCGATCTGCGCCGCCGCCGTGGTGATCACCGTTCCGATCATCCTGTTCGTGCTCTTCTTCCAGCGCCGCATCGTCTCCGGTCTGACCTCCGGCGCCGTCAAGGGATAGGTGGTAACAGTGGCTGACATCGTGCTGGACAAGGTGAGCAAGCGGTTCCCGGACGGGACCGTCGCGGTGCAGGACGTCGACCTGGAGATCGCCGACGGCGAGTTCGTGATCCTGGTCGGCCCGTCGGGCTGCGGGAAGTCCACCACCCTCAACATGATCGCCGGGCTGGAGGACATCAGCTCGGGTGAGCTGCGGATCGCGGGGGAGCGGGTCAACGACAAGGCGCCCCGGGACCGGGACATCGCCATGGTCTTCCAGTCGTACGCGCTCTACCCGAACATGACCGTGCGAGAGAACATGGCCTTCCCGCTGCGGCTGGCGAAGCTGGACAAGGCCACCATCGACGCCAAGGTCGACGAGGCGGCGAAGGTGCTGGAGCTGACCCCGCTGCTGGACCGCAAGCCGGCCAACCTCTCCGGCGGCCAGCGGCAGCGGGTGGCGATGGGCCGGGCAATCGTTCGGCAGCCGAAGGCGTTCCTGATGGACGAGCCGCTGTCCAACCTGGACGCCAAGCTACGGGTGCAGATGCGTACGGTGGTGTCCCGCCTGCAGAAACAGCTCGGCACCACCACCGTCTACGTGACCCACGACCAGACCGAGGCGATGACCCTCGGCGACCGGGTGGTCATCATGCGGGGCGGCGCGGTGCAGCAGGTCGGCCCGCCGCAGGAGCTGTACGACCACCCGCGTAACCTCTTCGTCGCCGGCTTCATCGGCTCGCCGTCGATGAACTTCCTGCACGCTGCCGTGGAGGACGGTCGCCTGCGTACCGCGCTGGGTGACGTGCAGATCGGCGAGCGGGTGCGCCGGCAGCTCGACGGCGCCGACGCCCCCCGGGAGCTGATCCTCGGCATCCGCCCCGAGCATTTCGAGGACGCCGAGCTGATCGACGAGGAGACCCGCCGCCGGGGCATGGAGTTCGAGGCGCCGGTGGACATCGTCGAGTCGATGGGCTCGGACAAGTACGTCTACTTCACCGTCGAGGGGGAGCGGGCCACCGCCGCCGAGCTGGAGGAGCTGGCCGCCGACGCGGGCGCGGCCGACTTCGCCGGGGCTGGGTCCAGCCTGGTCACCCGGCTCTCCGCCGAGTCGCCGGCGAGGGAGGGGGAGAACCGGCGGGTCTGGTTCAACCTGGACAAGATCCACCTGTTCGACCCGGCCACCGGCCGGAACCTCACCCTGCACGAGGGCCGGGCGGCCGGCGCGCTCGCCGACTGACGGGATGCCGACGGGGGCCGGTGACAGCCGCCGCCGGCGCCCGTTCGCATCGAGGGGGATGCTCCAACGGATGTCACGGGGTGTTGAGGGAGGTGAAGTCGACGAGGAGGGCGGTGTGGACCTCGCGGGCGATGTAGCGCTCTAGGCAGCGCATGATCTCTTTCTTGCTGAGGCCTTGTTTGGTGCGTTTGTCGACGTAGGCGTGGGTGCGAGGGTCGTAGCGCATCCGGACCAGGGCGATGGTGTGCAGGGCTGAGTCGGCGGCCCTGTCGCTGCCGCGGTTGAGGCTGTGCCGGTCGGTGCGTCCGCTGCTGGCGGGGATGGGCGCGGCGCCGCAGAGGTGGGCCAGGGCGGCTTCGGAGCGCAGACGTTCGGCGTTGTCGCCGGCGGTGGTCAAGAGTTGACCGGCGACGTCGGGCCCGGCCCCATTCCCGGCGGTGTGCGGCACCGACAGGACTAGCCGCTGCGTGGGGCGTACGTGATGACGGCGACGCCGACGAGGCAGATGGCTGGGCCGATGATGTCGTAGCGGTCGGGGTGGAACTTGTCGACGACCATGCCTCAGGCGAGGAAGCCGGCGACGATCCACAACAGCCCTCGGTTTTCCCGCCAGCCCTGCAGACGAGCCAGGCCGCCGATTTCGGCGAGCGCGGCGAGTAGGAACAGCAGGATCGAGCGGGCAACCGTCATGCGTCGGACCGTCGCTGGACCACCTCGCGGTCGTGCTGGTCGTGCTGACCGCATGAGCAGTTGCCGCCGGCGCATCCGGCGCATCCGGCGGTGTGGCGGCCTTTGGTGGCCCACCACAAGGACAGGCCGGCGAGCACGGCTAGGGCGACGGCGACGCCGGGCAGGAAGCGGTTCACCGCGGCCCAGCCGGCACCGCCGAGAATCCCAGCGGTCAGCAGCAGCGGCAGTACACAGCAGGCCGCGCAGGCGGTTGTCGCGAGTCCCGTCATGCTGGAGGGAAGCAGGCGGCGCAGCCGATCAGGAGGTGACGGCACGGTCGTTCCTTTCGGCGAGTTCAGCGAAGGGCAGGGGGCAGCAGGCGCTGCCGGCGCAGGCGACCAGGTCGTCACAGCCGGCCGAGATGGCGGCTCGCAGGGTGTCGCGGATGACGGTCAGGTCTACCAACTTCTGTTCCACCTCGACGAGCTTCTCCTTGGCCCTTGCCTGGAGTCCGCTGTCGGGTCGGCCGCTGTGCTGGTGTCGCCCGGCGTCGAGCAGGTCGGCGACCTCGTTGAGGGTGAAGCCGAGGCGCTGCGCGGTCTTGATGACCCGCAGCAGGGTGACGGTGTCGGACGGGTAGAGGCGGTGCCCGCCCGGCGACCGTTGCGGGGAGGCGAGCAGTCCCCGGCGCTCGTAGTAGCGCAGCGTCTGCAAATTGACTCCGGCCGCGTCGGCCAGCTGGCCGCTGCGCAGCCCCGACCCGGTCATCTCTGAACCCGGACAGACATGGCCCTCTCGGCGAGGGCATCGAGCACGTCGACGTGTGCCGCCGGTACCCGAACGTCCAGCATCAGCGAATCCGGGCCGGGTCGCGCGATGTCGAAAGCGAAAAACGGGCAGCAGGACGATTCACGGGCCGTCAGATTCCGCGCAGTGTCCTCGACCTGCTCCGCGCCGTCGAGCTGCAACCGCAGATGCTGTGCCGACAGCCGGTCGATACCCCGCACGGCTTCGGCGAAGAACTGATCGAACTCGGTGAGCCGCAGCGGCCGTTCAGCCGTCGGCAGGGTGCACGCGTCCGGCACCCAGGAGCCGCCCGTCGTGATGTGGTGGTCACTCATACCCTGACGGTAAGCCTGTACCTAGGTACCAGATGCAAGCCGCGTGCTGCGTGCCACTCGCCGAGGGCTTCCAGGTCGTCGCCAGGCCGTCGCAGGCCGCACAAGGTCGACCAACAACGGCCATTGGTGACGAGGTGCGCCCAGGTAGCACAGCGTCAACTGGACCTCGACCTGTGGAGCCGCTACCGCTTCACCAGTAGTTGGTGAACTGGAGAGCCCGGCTTGGTCCTGCGTCTAGTCGCCAGGAGCGTTGGCTCATCGGGCTGAGCAATGATCAGAACCTGTGGATGGTCCTCGGCGGACCTCGACGTGCTGCTGGCCTTCTACGACTACCCCGCCGAGCACTGGATCCACCTGCGCACCACCAACCCGATCGAGTCCACCTTCGCCACCGTCAGGCTTCGCCAGCGAGTCACCAAGGGCCCCGGCTCCCGCGCCGCCGGCGTCGCGATGGCGTTCAAGCTCATCGAATCAGCACAGACCCGGTGGCGGGCCGTCAACGCACCCCACCTCGTCGCGCTGACAAGGCCCGCCTGATTCCTCCCGGCTTGACGCATGCCGATAACGGTATATGATGGCGTCCATGGCACGAGCAGCGACGACGTCGGACGTCTTCAACGCGATCGCCGAGCCGCAGCGCCGGGAGATCCTGGTACTGCTGCGGGCGGGTGAGCGGCCGGTGACCGAGTTGGCCCAGGAACTGGGGATGACCCAGCCGGGGGCGTCCAAACACCTGCGGGTGCTCCGGGAGGTCGGGCTGGTGCGGGACCGCAAGGCAGGCAAGCAGCGCCTGTACGGCCTTGACGCCCGCGGGCTGCGACCGGTCCACGAGTGGACCGGCGGGTTCGAGCGGTTCTGGAACGAGAGCTTCGACCGGCTGGACGCGTACGTGCAGGACCTGAAGCAGGCAAGGCAGGAGGAGTAGCTGATGAGCGAGATGGGACGAGGAGCGCCGGCGCAGTCCGCGACGGCTGACCGCGAGATCGTGATCTCCCGGGTCATCGACGCCCCACGGGAGCTGGTGTTCGAGGCGTTCACCGAGGTGCGGCACCTGTCGCGGTGGTGGGGGCCGGAGGGATTCACCACGACCACGCGGTCCTTCGAGTTCCGCGTCGGCGGGGAGTGGGACTTTGTGATGCACGGGCCGGACGGGACGGACTACCAGGAGTGGATCTCCTGGACCGAGATCGTCCCGCCGGAGGGGATCGCGCTGCTGCACGGTGAGTCCCGCGGCGACCCGAACGCCTTCGAGTCGATCCTCACGTTCGCGCCCGACGGCGCGGCGACCCGGATCGAGATGCGCACGGTGTTCCCCACCAAGGAGCTGCGCGACGAGGCGGTCGAGAAGTACCACGCGATCGAGGGCGGCCAGCAGACCCTGAGCAACCTGGCTGCCTACGTCACCGAGATCGTTCGGAAGGGAACTGAGGGCTGATGGCCGGGAAGGTGTTCTTCAGCGTGTCGATGTCGCTGGACGGTTTCATCGCGCCCGAGTCCCTCGAGGACTTGATGGGACAGCAGTGGATGGAACTGCAGCAGTGGATATTCCCGCAGCGCTTCCTCCGGGAGAACCTGAAGCTCGGCGAGGGCGGCGAGGAAGGGCGCGACAACGACATCGTGCGGGAGACGTTCGAGCGCACCGGCGCGAGCGTGATGGGCAAGCGCATGTTCGACGCCGGCGAGCAGGCGTGGCCGGAGGAGGCGCCGTTCCACACGCCGGTGTTCGTCGTGACGCACGAGAAGCGTGACCCCTGGGAGCGGCCGGGCGGGACCACCTTCCACTTCGTCAACGACGGCATCGAGCCCGCGCTCGACCAGGCCCGCGAGGCCGCCGGCGACCGAGACGTCCGCGTCGCGGGCGGCGGTGCAACGATTCTGGAGTACGTGAACGCCGGCCTGATCGACGAGTTCTCGATCGCACTGTCGCCCGTGCTGTTCGGCTCCGGAATCCGCCTGTTCGAGGGCGTGGACGCGGGCCGCGTGGCCCTGGAGCCGGTCCGCGCGGAGCCCTCCCCGAGGGTGACGCACCTGACCTACGCCGTCCGGGAGCGGTAACTGTCTCGACCTCAGCGCTCCCCCGCCGAGGTCAGCAGCGCGGTTGGATCCTCGACGCTCTGAGCGTCAGGAGGTTCAAATCCCCTCCGCTCCACCCCAGGTCAAAGGCCGTTTCGCCAGTCGTAGACGGCCTTTTTCGATCGTGCATTGGGACCAGGCCGTGGACCAGGATGCGGGAACCGACCCGTAATGCGCGGCTCCCATGCATTCGTTGTGCCTGATCTGCGCCCCGGGTCCGCTCCCGCTGCCCGACGATGGCCAGGGAGGGACGTACATGAGCGGCACTCGCGGTCTGGGTGGACGGGGCTGGAGGGGGTGAGCCCGGCCCGGCGGTGGGACACGTCGCCGGGCGGGCCGGTGCTGCACCGGCCGGTTGCTCCGATGCTGGCCGCGCCGGTCGACTCGGTGCCTGAGGATACAAACCTGGTTTATGAACCGAAGTGGGACGGTTCTCCAGAGACTTCGAGGTGTCTCAGGGACGAGACGCCGCCCGCAAGTCAACCTGGCCATGCCGACCCACGTGAATTGATCGAAACACGGTCGGTGCGACTGACCGCTCTGCGACATTGGCGCGGTGTCCGCTTCTGCCGAGATCCGCGCGTTCAGACACTCGCGATTCTCGATGAGGACTATGACTCACGGTGCCAGTGCTGGGTGATCACGGCGGCAGGTTCTCTGCGGTTCGACCGAAATCGCCGCCAGACGTGACCTACCCGTCACGAGTTCAGTGGTGTCAAGATCGATGAGCAGAACCCGAGGGTATCCACATGACCGCGACTGTCACGAAGTACGGCAGCACAGGCTCAGAGTTCGCTCATGAACCCTGTGAAGAACCCTGATGCGACAGTTTGTCCAGGTCACGCTTGCAAAACCGGTGGTGAGCCCATTCCTCGTTGAACACAGTGCCGAGGCATTGCCGCACTGTCCGCCCCTTGGCGTACGGGGGCCATCTGTCGTCGTCCGGGACCGGCGCGGTCTTCGCGAGCTGATCAGGCGTGACCTCGGCCAGCCGTGTCTCGATCTCTGAAGCCTGCCGGACTCGTACGGCGAGCACCTCGTCGAGGCTCGGTTGGGCGGACGGGTCGAGCCCGTCCTCCTGGTCCATGACGAACGGTGGACCCAGTCCCATGGCCGTGAACGGCTCGGTGAGCCCGAGCACGCAGCGTCGGAACCAAGAGTCGTGCACGAAGACAAGGTGGCGCAGGGTTTCGACCATCGACCACTCGCCGTCGACGCCGTGATGTTCGCTGTTCTCGGGCATGGACCGAACTCGCTCGGTAGTCGTCGCCCAATCGTCCCGCAGTTGCCGCCAGGCCTCTCGCAGGTCGTCCGGCTGATCTGAGCGGATCAGCAGCCGTACCGGGTGACGACGGTCGAGCTCCGCCTCGACGTACGACATCACCTCGACCCCGTTGACCACAAGATTGGTGACCAGGCCGTCGATCTCGGCATCCTGCATGACCACGCCGACCATCCGCGCTCTACTCAGGTCGCATTCGCGGAATTCTGCGCCGGTGAGGTCCTCATCGTGGAAGCGTCGCATGCAGACAGGCTAGGTCGCACCGCACACGCCACGCCTGGATCTGCCGCTGGTAAGGCGCGCAAGGGGCATCGATCCTCGACCGGTCTGACGGAAGCTAGGTGTGGGCGCAGTGCGGCTTGTCTGCGAGCTGGTTGCCAGACGTACGGTAAGCGCACAGAGATCTTGGCCGATGCGCGCCGCAACGCCATAAGCCGCACTCCGAGGTAGTCGGGTCAAATGCGGCGTCTCGGCCGGTTGGCAGGGGATTCCGCTGTCGATGCCCGAACGTCATCGAGTGGCAATCGCCGGAGTGGTCAAAGGTTTACGGATCTTGTCCGGTGGCCTGGGCGGCGATGCGTCTGGGACGATGCGGCTCGGCGTGCCATGGCGCTGAATCTGCGTGGCGCGGTGGGTGGACAGTGCTGCTGGGGACGGGGTCGGCGGATGCCTAGGGAAAAGATGTGGGTCGAGTACGAGGACGGCGCGCGTCTGTCGCGATCGGCGAAGAAACCCGGTTCGTTCAGCCCGCTGACCCGTGACGGCGGTACGAACAACCTGGGCCACGTCACCCTCGACCCGATCGACGGAGACGAGATGCCGCATCTAGGACCCAGGGAACGCTCCGAGCTCGAGGACTTCCTGCGCGAGCTGGCTGTCGAGGTGACGCTGATAGCCCTGGAAAGGGCCAGGCCGCACGTCGAGAGGTGGGTGGCCGAAACCGCCGTCCCGGCCGCCACGTCGGCGGTGGCGTCGGCCGTCCCGGCTGTCGGGGCGGCGGTGGCATCGGCCGGCTCCGCTGTCGGGGCGGCGGTGGCATCGGCCGGCTCCGCTGTCGGGTCGGCTGCGGTAACGGCCGGCTCCGCCGTGGGGTCGGCGGTGGCATCGGCCGGCTCCGCCGTGGGGTCGGCTGCGGTAACGGCCGGCTCCGCTGTCGGGTCGACCGTGTCATCAGCGTGGAACAAGGCGACCCGCAAGAAGAAAAAGCGGGTCGTCGCCGTCGAGTCGCACATCGGGGCGGAACCTGCACCAGTGAACCCCGCACCGGTGGAAGCCGGTGTGGTGCTGGAAGCTGCGCCTGTGGAAGCGTCGCATGACGTGGCTGCCGCTATCGAGGCGTACAGGGCTGGTATGAGCCGGGCGGAAGCGCGGAAGCGTATCGTCGTGGCGCTAGCTGCCCGGCTGTTCAGCGAGCAGCAGATCGAGATCGTGCGTAATGCGCGGATCGACGATGACCGCGATACAGCGGAGCTGAATAGCGCCACCCTGGCATTGACGCAGAAGCAGATCGGCGAGAGCGTCCAGCTGATGTTGGAGAGCACCCCTGCTCTGCTCGCCGAAGACGCCATGGCTGACCTGCGGAAAATCCTCGGCCCCGCGCCCGCCGAGGAGGACGGGCAGCCCGAACGACGCATGTGAAGCGTCACGGCCGCCATCTTCAAGTCACTCCACGGCGCTCGCCCAGTCGGCGAGTGCGGATTGCGCCGTACCGGTCGACCAAAGGCCCCGAGCGACCCCGCACACAGTTGCACCGGGATGGCCACCGGTGACGACTCCCGGTCGGTCTCGGCTCCGACCGGGCCGCATCGCCGGCCATAGCCGGACGGTCTGCGTACCGTCGTCCACGTGACCTCGCGGCACGCCACGTCGGAGGACTCGGCCACACCGAGCTGCGGCCACGCCATCATGGCCGGCCGGTGGCCCATCAAAGGCTCGCTGCCGCGCACCTGGGCAGACCCTCGTTAAGCATGGTTGAGGTCCGCTATAAACGTTGAGATTAGCGAGGTCCAGTCAGGCTGCTGCATCCTCACTTGCTGCTCCGCGCTTGCTGGTGTTCATGGCTGCTGGTGACACACCGTGATGTATGGCTGCCTCCTCTTCGTCCGCGTCCGGTGTCATACCTCCCGACCAGCTCGTCATGCGTGCAGCAGTGTCTGCCTTCCTGGGCCGCTATCGCGGCCAGACACGCGTGCATACCGAGTCCGACCTGCGTGTCTTCCTCCGCTGGTGCACCGAGCAAGACCTCGACCCGCTAATCATTCGCCGAGTCGACGTCGAACGATATGTGCGCTGGCTGCAGGACGTCCGCCGGTATCAGCCCTCGATGGTCTCGCGACGCCTGTCCGTGGTGGTCGGCTTCTGCCGGGTCTGCGTCATCGACGCCATCCTCGAACATTCCCCAGCCGACTACGTCCGCCGTCCCACCGTGCCGTCCGAATCACCGACCCTCGGGCTGGGGCACCTGCAGTTCGAGGCCCTGATCACCACCGCCCGGCAGTCCACCAACCCGAACGACTTCGCCCTGATCGCGCTCCTGGGACTGCTCGGTCTGCGAATCTTCGAGGCGTGCGGCGCCAGCATCGGCGACCTGGGCGAGGAACACGGCCACCGCGTCCTGCGCATACACGGTAAGGGCGGCAAGGTCGTGCTCGTCCCGCTGCCACCAGCTGTGGCCCGAGCTATCGACCGGGCCGTCGATGAACGCACCGGCGGACCGATCCTGCGTAACACCGTCGGCGCGCGGATGGACCGGCACGCGGCGACCCGCCGGCTCAAGCATCTCGCCGAAACCGCGGGCATCCGGATGCCGAGGATGCACCCGCACATGCTGCGCCACACGTTCGTGACCACCATGCTCGACGCCGGGGTCAGCCTCCGCGACGTACAGATCGCCGCCCGCCACGCGGACCCCCGCACCACGATGCGCTACGACCGGGCCCGCAAGAACCTCGATCGGCACCCGAACTACATCCTCGCCGCCTACATGGCCTCAGGCACGTGACAGCGACCGACCGGGTTGAGCGACTCTGCCGATGAGCGATCACCCGATCTTGTTGCACGGGATCCACACATTTCGTTGGCGTGGGCTGATGCCCGGCCGAACTATGGTGGTCCACGATGATTCCAGGCGGGTACCTGCGTTGGCTCCCGGTCGTGGCGACAGCGGTGGCTCTCGTCCTGGCCAGCCTGGTCGGCACGCGTCACCTCGTGGCCTGTTACCGGCAGCGCGGCGTCCCAGCGGGGCTGGCGGTCCGGCGGGCACTGGCCACGACGGCCATGGCGGTCTGGACGCTGCCGTGGCTGATAGTGGTCCTCACCCCACTCGACGCCCCCCGAGAGGTTCGGCTAGTGCCGCTGCGCGACCTTATGGAGATCCTCGCCGACCGCCCGCTGACCGCGTTCTTCCAGATCGGGGGCAATCTGCTGGTGTTCGCGGCGGTCGGGTTCGGTCTGGGCATGGGGTGGCAGGTCCGGTTCGCATACGTGGTCGCCGCGGCTGCGGGCATGTCGACCGCGGTGGAAGCGCTGCAGTACGCCCTGGCACTCGGACGCGTCTCGTCGATCGACGACGTGCTGTTGAACGCGACCGGTGCAGGCCTGGCCGTCCTCGCGGCGCGTCGGCTGCCGGTTCCCGATCGCCTGCTGTCCCTACTGCCGCCGCGATGAGCCCCTCCCGGTCACGGAGCCGGACACCCGCCACCGCGTGGCCATCCGCTACCACCGCTGGTCGCGTCGCAGCCGGGCTGGAGTAGCTGCAGCGATTGGAGGTCCGCTGGGGACCATAACGTGGCAGTTATGATCTTGGCGTCCGGATTTGCCGCGATCCGCGCGCTCTGCCGCCGAACCATCGCAGGTGGTCGCGATGCAGGCTAGTCATCAGCCGTCCAGGATTGAAACGCGGACAGAGTAAGAAGCGCTCGCCGCAAGCTCGACGCTGTACGTCACCCGGCGGATCTGGCGGTCGTCTACGTAGAGTGCGACCTCTTGGAGCGCTCCGAGGTGGGAAAGGTCCATGCTGGTTGGGTGACTCTTGTCTTGGAGAACGTCCCCGATTCCACCGAGATAGTTGGTTGCGTCTCCAGGAGGACGGCCTGCCGGCGCTCGAACAACTACATCAAGCGCGATGTCGGCGCTTACTATCGTCCAGCCGACTTGCCGTGACGCTACGGCGGCTGCTTCCAACAGGGCTCGGACACTTCCGTGGTGCTTGTGGCCGGCGGCCAGCATGGATTTGGCCTCATTCTTGAGCGGTGGCCATCCTGGTACGTCGAAGGCGATCTCGAGGGCGCCGTCCGGGTTCATCGGCTCAGTGTCGGCGGATTGACGCGGTATCGGAAGGTCAGACGCCCTCTTCTGCCGCGTTCCGCGCGCCGACCTGGTCGGGATCAGTTGGCGGACGAGCGTCGCGCATTAGTCGACGGAGGACAGACCCAGACCGTGTCTAGTCCCACCAACTGCCGAATTGAGCTCTTTAAGATCAAGGCGCCGCGCAAGCGCGGCGCGACCGTGCCGGCTCGCCGCGTCGCGCTCTGGACCTCCGGCCCGCCGCGCACGCGCCGGCCTGCCGCACCACGGAGGGGTAAAGATTCATGCTGGGATACTGAACCCGTGACCGCTACGCGAACGCCCAGCGACGACGGCCCACCAGTGTCCATCGTCATCTACCCGGCGTCCGGCGGCTGGCGGCACTCCACGCTCACCAAACGAGGCACGCAGATGTGCGGACGGCTGTCCGGTATCCCCGCCGATGCTGACCCCGACACCGCCAAAGACGCTGCCACCGGGATGGTGGCAAGCCTCGACGCCTGCTTCTTCCATCTGGGACTCGACGTGATCTGGCAGCCCGACGAACAGCCAGGCTGGTGGACAGGCAGCGTATATCGCATCAACGGCGAACCGATCTGAAGTATCCGCCGACACATCGGGCTTAAGGCGGCCCGCAAGCGGGCCGCGCCGGCCCGGCCCCGGCCTGCTGGCGACCTCCGGCCGGCATCGGCCGAGCCGGCCGGCCACGCTTGAGACGACCAGGATCTAGAAGACCTCGGGGCTCCGCCCCGAACCCCGGCCCTCCTCAGAGATCCAGCCGCTGATCCCCTCGCCGGGCACCCCAAGGGCTACCAGCCTCCCCGGACGGAGCCAAGGTCGTTCGGCTGGTGAGGCGCTCCACCTTGTCCCCGTCCGGGGAGGCTGGACGGTCTGGCGACTGCCCGACGAGGAGATCCGCTAGACCGCCGTCGCTGTACTTGCCTTACCCTCAGCGGATGCCTCAGCAGGTCTTTGGCCGCTTCGCTGTAGTCGGGGTAGTGCTGGTCGGTGTTGTGGCGCTGTGTGGACTGACCGTGCAGGGGCTCAGCAAGACGGCTAGCCCGGCGGAGGAAGTCGAGTGCATAGAAAGCGATCACCGGTTGGCCGAGCAGCTGGCACGAGATCCTGCACTGACCTCGTCTCCACCCGGCACCACCCTCGACCGCATCGAACAGTTCCCGTGCGGCGATGACAGCGACCCAACGGCGCGGTACGTTACGGCGGACATCGGCTTGCCGCCGGGCACGTCAATGGACTCGGTCCTTGACCACTACCGCACCTTGTTGACGGCGGGTCATTGGAGGATCGCCCCGGAGCCAGGAGAGTGGAATCTGCTCTGCGCCGACGGGGCAACGAACGGGCAGCAGGTCCGGCTACTCCTTGGGTATGGACGTGCTGCGCCGGGCCCCCACACCTACGGCGAGCTCGCGATTGAGATCAGCTTTCCGCCCGCTGGGGAGGAGCGCCTGGACTGGCGCTGCTCCGATAACCGGGGGTGACCCACATCGGCCGGGCGGGCGGCCGTTGGGTCATTCGAGCCACCGGTCGAACCATGCGCGGGTGCGGCGGAGTACGTCGAGTTGGTGGTTGCGTTCGCGGATCGAGTGGTTCTCTCGGGGATATACGACGTACTGGTGCTCGACTCTGAACCTGCGTAGCGCGCGGTGGAAGAACTCCGCCTGTGATACCGGAACGTTGGTGTCGTTCTCGCCGTGCAGGATCAGCACCGGCGTGCGGACCTTGGAGGCGTACGAGATCGGGCTGAGCCGGTCGTGGCGGTGTGGGCCCGTTCCTTCCCAGCCGCTGCTGCCGCCGAGGGCGGACTCGAACGGCCCATCTTCTCCGGTTGCGGCGAGCATTCCCCAGTCGCTGATTCCGGCTCCCATCACGGCGGCCTTGAACCGGTCGGTCTGCCCGACCGCCCATGCGGCCATGAAACCGCCGTGGCTCCAGCCGCCGATGCCCAGCCGGTCGGGGTCGGCGACGCCGTCGGCGATGAGCAGGTCGATGCCGGCGCAGATGTCGGTCCACTCGTCCAGGCCGACCGCGCCGGCGACGCGCACCGCGAAGTCGTGGCCGTGCCCTTGGCCGCCGCGCGGGTTCGGCAGGAACACGGCGTAGCCGGCGGTCGCCAGCCACTGGCCGGACGGGTCCCAGCCGAGCATGAGCCGGTCGGCGTGCCGGTCGTACGGGCCGCCGTGGACCAGTGTCACCAGTGGAAAGGGCCCGTCGGTGTGGGACCGGCCGGCGGGCAGGATCAGCAGGCCGTCGAGGGCCAGCCCGTCGGATGCCTCGTATGACAGGCGTTCCTGGACACCCCACCGGATGTCGCGGAGTTCGGGCCTGAGGTCGGTCAGCCTCGTCACCGGCCCGCAAGTGGGGCCAGCGTGGACGTTTCCGGGCTCGTAGGACGTGCTGACCACCGCCGCGACGACTTCACCGTGCCGGTTTGTGGTCAACAACGTCGCGAGGCCGTCGACCCGGGACACCTCGACGAGGGTGGGCCCGACCGGATCGAGCCGGTGGATCGCGGTATCGAGCCCGTCGACGACCAGCGCCAGTGGCGGACCGGTGTCGACCTGAACCAGGTTGCTCGGGCAGCCGGTCGTGCCGGCGGTCAGGTTGCAGTGCTCGCCCACCGGCCCGTTCACCGGCACGGCGACATCGAGAACCGCATGTCCGCCCACCAGACCTGGCGGGGTCTTCGCGACATATGCCAGGTGCCAGCCGTCGTCGGCGGGCCACCAGACGAGCGACGACGCGTCCGCTGCGGCCGGGCCGAGGTCCCGCGTCACGCCGCTGCCCGGATCGAGGAGGTGGAGACCGGGCTCCACCAGGCCCGGGTCCACGTCGGGGGTCGACCAGGTCAGGACCGCCAGCGTTCCATCGTCGGGCCGCTGGGCCACCTCGACGACATGGCGATCGCCGAACGCATCCGGTGTCCGGATCTCGCGGCTCCGTACGTCGAGCAGCCGCAGCCGGTCCGGGCGTACGCGTTCACCCCACACCCGAGCGTCGTCGCGCTCCCTGTCCCGACGTTCGTCCTCAGCGGACGGTTCATCGGCTGCGATCACCACGACCAGGTCCGGATCGGCCAGTGGGAGGTGACCTGACACCCCACCGGCCCAGCACGTGACCGCCTCCACGACACCATCGACCAGCCCCACCCGGTGCAGTTGCGCCGTGCCACGCTCGGCCCGGTCGGAGAGAAAGTAGATCAACAGCGAATCCCCGGCCCACCGCGGCGCTGAATCGTACGCCTCACCCGAAGTCAATCGTCGCGGAGACCCGGTCCCGTCAACGGCGGCGACCCAGAGTTCGCTGACCGGATGATCACCAGCCCGCCCGACCGGGGCGACCACGTAGGCGACCCACTTGCCGTCCGGCGACAGCGCCAATGCCTGCGCAACACGACCATCAACCACCAACTCGGCGGTGAGCTGTGCACGGGCCACCGACGCACAGTACCGATCAACTACTACGGCGGCCAACCGCTGCCGGAACACGCCGCAGCATGGCTGCGGCGTCCTCGCAGGCCGTCCCAATCTCGACAACAACGCCAGAGGGAACGATCTCGCTGCTTGATCGGATGCGCATATCTGCCGCAGACCGCGCGCCCAGGGGCAGTGCGCCGCTGAACTACGTGTCACGCGAGTAGTGGCTGCATGCAACTCAAGCAGCGACTGAACCAGCTCGGTATCCGACCCAACCAGGCCCGCAGCACCGCACTATTCCAACTCGCCACCGAAATCCCCGCAGCAATCCGACGTCAGCAACCGCTCAGTCCGCAACGAGCTGATCCCACCGACCAACGCTGACGGCGATGTTGGCACCCCGGTGGGGAACCAGGCTGCCCGGCGGATCACCGTCGGTGGCACGACACAGGCTTGTCGCGTGGCTTTTATCCAACGACCGCCAAGAAATCCGAGTAGAACAGGCCCAGGCCGACCGCCACGCAGACGCCGGCCACGATCCAAAACCGGACCACAATATTGACCTCACTCCATCCGGCCAACTCGAAGTGGTGGTGCAACGGCACCATCCGGAAGACACGTCTACCGGTGGTCCGGAACGAGACGATCTGGATCACCCAGGTCGTCGTGATGATGACGAAGAGCCCGCCGATCATGATCGAAAGCAGCGTGGTGCGGGTTGCCACCGCGAGCCCGCCGATCAGGGCGCCGAGCCCGAGCGAGCCCACGTCACCCATGAAGATCCGCGCCGGGGACGTGTTCCACCACAGGAAGCCCACGCAGGCGCCGGCCGCCGCCGCCGCGATCATGGCGATCTCCAGGGGATCCCGGACCTGGTAGCAGTAGTCGTTCACGCGGCCGTACGCGTCGTCGGCGCACCAGTGCCGGTACTGCCAGAAGCCGATCAGCGCGTACGCGCCGAACACCAGGATCGACGCGCCGGTGGCCAGGCCGTCGAGGCCGTCGGTGAGGTTCACGCCGTTCGACATCGCCATGATCACGAAGACGAAGACCATGACCGCGCCGACCTTGCCGACGTCCAGCCAGCTGATGTCGCGAATGAGCGAGATGTGCTCGCTGGCCACGGTCTGGCCGTTGGTGCTCGGCACGTAGAGCGCGGCGATGCCGAACCCACCGCCGACGATCGCCTGGCCAAGCAGCTTGCCTTTGGCGGACAGTCCGTCGGAGTTGCGCCAGCGCACCTTGAGGAAGTCGTCGAAGAAGCCGACCGCGCCGCAGAAGACGAACAGCCCGAGCAGCACCAGGGCCGTCATGGTCGGCCCCTCCTGCGCGATCTGCCGCTCGGGCAGGGTGGTCAGGGCGATATGCCCGGCGACGTAGGCGAAGACGGTCGCCACGATGAAGACGACGCCGCCCATCGTGGGCGTGCCCTTCTTGCCCTGGTTGCTGGCGAGCCCGATGGATCGGATCGGCTGGCCGGCCTTGAGCGCGGTGAAGACGCGAATCGCCACCGGCGTGCCGAACAGGGAGATGATGAACGCGACCGCGGCCGCGACGATGACCGCCCTCACGGGCGAACCTCCACGAGATCCGGATTTCTCACGGCGCAGTCCCCACCGGGCAATGCGTGTCGGATAGGTCGGCATGATGCGAGCCGCCGGCCGCCTCCTGCGCAGCCCGCTCGATCTTCGCCCAGTACGCCTCCCGGGCCGCCGTGTCGATCTGCTCCTCGTACTCAGCCCTCACCCCGGTCCGGCCATCGAGCTGCTCACGCAGGATGTCGGCGTGTCCGGCATGCCGGGTGGTCTCCTGAAGGACGTGGACCATGATGTTGAACAGCTTGACGTCCGGCCGCGACCACCACGGCACGTGGCCAGGCGCGTCGACGGGAAGCTCTTCGATCGTCGCGTCCGCATGCCCCCAGGCACGCTGATAGAAGTCGATGATCTGCTCGCGGGTCTCGCCCGGGGTCACCCACAGGTCGCTGCCGTCCGCGTCCTGCCATCGCCCCAGCGGCTCCGGGAACGGGCGGCCGAAGACCTCACCGAAATACCAGGCCTCCAGGGTCGCCAAGTGCTTCACCAGGCCAAGGAGGTTGGTCCCCGTCGCTGTCAAAGGACGCCGGACGTCGTACTCGGACAGGCCCTCGAGCTTCCAGACCAGCGCCTGACGTATCGACCTGAGCTGGCCGTGCAGATCGTCCTTAGCGAAATCATCGATCACGAGGCACGATCTTGCCATCCGACGGAAAGCGGAGCAGCCCTGGACCTCACAGCGCCGTGGTTCGTAACTCGCCGACCCGAGGCCGACGACGATCTTGCAGCGCCAGGCCCGAGGTTCAACTTGTGTCCGAAGCCGCGGAGATAGCCATACGACAGGCATTCGGACAGTTCCGATAACCGACGTCACCTTTGACATCACGCGAGCTGTGCGGGCCTTCGTCCCGCCCGGTGCGGTGCTCGACGGGGAACTGGTGGTCTGGGAGCGCGGACGGACGAACTTCGCCCTGGTGCAGCGGCGGGTCACCGCTGGCCGAGGGCTGCTGCGCGAAGCCCGTGAGCACCCGGCCTACTACGTCACCTTCGACCTGCTGGTCGATGCTGGCGGAGAGCCGGGTGCTCGACGCTCCGCTTGTCGAGCGTCGTGCCCGGCTGGTGCGGTTGCTCGACGGTGCCCCGCCGCAGCTGGCGGTCACCCCGCAAAGCCCCGACGTCTCCGAGGCCAGTGAATGGCTGACCACCTGGACTGCGGCCGGCGTGGAAGGCGTCGTGATCAAGCGGCTGGACAGCCGCTATGAGCCTGGCCGGCGAGGGTGGGCGAAGTTCCGCGCCCGTGCCACCACGGAGGCGATCATCGGCGGCGTCACCGGCAGCATCCGCAACCCCGACACACTTCTCCTCGGCCGGTTCGACCGGCGCGGTCGGCTGCGATACACGGGCCGCACGCACCCGCTTGCCACGCCTCAGCGTCTGAAGCTGGCGAGACTGCTGTCGCCGCCACGTCCGACCGACCGCGGCGTTGTCACCCATCCCTGGCCCGATCCGCTACCGGCCGCATGGTCCGGCCAGTTCGAGCGGCCCGAGCCGCTGCGCTACGCCCAAGTCGAGCCGACTGTGGTGGTGGACATTGAGGTGGACACGGCCTACGAGCACCACCGGTGGCGTCACCTGGTCCGGTACGCGCGGCCCAGGCCGGACCTGTCGGTGTACGACGTGCCGCTGATCCTCGGCGAAGGCGAAGACCCGTTCTCCGATTACGCGTGCAGCGCCTGAACCAAGTAGACCGGCAGGCCAACCGGCAGCTCCTCCCAACCGCCCAGTTCACGCAGCTGCCCAGAGCCGGCCACTTCATCGCGCTCGAAAGGCCAGACGCCCTGGCCGACCTTCTCACCACGGCTTGAGGACTTGTTTGAGCGACGGAATTGGCGGCGAAGGCTGGAAGGAATCACAGGCCCCGACCGTCGCCCGTCGTGTGTGACACGGCCGATCGGCCCCAGGTAACGGCGGCACATCCGTACCACCAGCCTTGCTGGCTGGTACGAATGCTTCACGGGCTGACAAAGCGGCAGAAGCGGGCGAACCGATGACCACGAGTAGGGCAGTAGGACTGCTGCGGAGACCCGAGGAACCGCGGGCGGGGTTCCTCGAGCTGTTCTTCGATCTGGTGTTCGTCTTCGCGCTCGCAACGCTCTCGCGCGGGCTGGTGGAGCAGCTGACCTGGAGCGAGGCCTTTCAGACGCTGGTGTTGCTGCTCGCCCTGTGGGGTGTCTGGAGCCGTACGGCGGGGCTGACCGATCGGTTGGACCCGCAGCAACCGCTGATACAGGTGCTGGTCATGGCGACCATGTTCGGCATTCTGGTCATGGCCGCCGCAGCGCCTGAGGCGTTCCGCGAGCGAGGCCTGCTCTTCGCAGGCGTGTACGTCGCCACCGAGATCGGTCGCTTCATCGTCCTGGTGTTCATGCTGTCGGGCCACGAGGCGCAGCGGCTGTTTATGCGACTACTCTTCTGGTCCGGCGTGTCCGCGGTGCCGTGGATCGCGGGCGCTGTCGCTCACGAGACGGCGCGGGCCGTGCTGTGGACCGTGGCGGTGGCCGTGGAATATGCGGCAATCGCACTCGGCTTCCCCACACCACGGCTGGGCCGCGCGAGCACGGCGGAGTTCGCGGTCTCCGGCGAGCACCTGGCCGAGCGCTACCAGCAGCTGTTCATCATCGCGCTCGGTGAGCTGATCCTGGTCACCGGGCTGACCTTCAGGGGCAGCGGGTTCGGGGCCGGCAGCAGCGCCGCGACGGCGATAGCGTTCGCCACCACCGCGCTGCTGTGGCGAATCTACATCCACCGTGCCGGGCAGCTGCTGGCGGAAGCCATCGCCGCGGCCTCCGACCCGGTCCGCGTTGCTACGTTGGCGGTAGTCGCCCACCTGGTGATGGTCGCCGGCATCCTCGCCGTCGCCGTCGGCGACGAGCTTGTCATCGAGCACCCGTTCGGGCACACCGACCCTGCCCTGATCGCCGTGATCCTCGGCGGACCCGCGCTGTTCCTGGCCGGACGCGCCCTCTTCGAGTACGGGGTGTTCAGCCGGGTGTCCCGCAACCGGCTGATCGGGGTCGGAGTGCTCGCCGCCATCTCACCGACAACGATCTTCCTGCCGCCGCTGGTGGCCGCCGCCGCCGCTGCCCTCGTCCTGGCCGGAATCGCCGTATCCGACGCAGCCCGCGCCCGAGGACGCCCACCCGAGCCGCCCTCACCACCCCGCTAGTGCTATGACCACAAACGTTGGCCGGGATGGTTCGGTTGGGTGAAAGTGTCGGAGGGGTGGTGTTGGCTTCGGTTCGTGCCTCGTCGTCGGGATCCCGCCGCGCCGCGGGTCGTGCATCGCACCGCATTCGTCGGGTTGCGGCTCACGCCAGGCCAGCGGCGGCGGTGTTTCGGGCTGCTGCGCTCCGCCGGTGATGTGTGGGCGTGCGTGTTGGAGGTGAACGCGTGGCGGCGCCGACGCCACGACGCGCCGCTGGTCGGCTATCAGCAGTTGTGTGGGGAGTTGGCGGCGTCGGGGCCGGGCACGTTCGCCGAACTGGACACCACGGGTGCCCGGTCGGTGTTGCGCCGGTTCTCCGATGCGTGGTTCGCGGCGGCGAAACGCCGCAAGGACGGTGACGTGTCGGCGCGGTTCCCGCGTCGTCGGCGGGCGTTGGTGCCGGTGCGCTGGTATCACGGCACGTTCACCCTCGACGGACTTCGGGTGCGGATCCGGACCGCGAAAGGCACGTCGCCGTTGTGGGTGCGTTTGGCGCGGGAGGTGCCGTATCCGGTCGAGCAGGTCCGGTCGGTCACCCTGCGGTGTGAGGGTGGTCGGCTGTTCCTCGACGTGACCGCTGAGGTGCCGGTGGCGGTCTACCCGCCCGGCGAGGAACCGGACCCCGGCAGGGTGGCGGGGGTGGACCTGGGGATCATCCACCCCTACGCCGTGGCCGGCCCCGACGGCGAAGGGCTGCTGGTGTCGGGGCGGGCGATCCGCGCCGAACACCGCATGCACCTGGCCGACACCAAATCCCGCCACCGCGCCGTCTCACGCCGGGCACCGAAGCCGGGTCAGAAGGGGTCACGCCGGTGGCGGCAGTACCGCCGTCGGGCCCGCCTGGTGCAGGGTAGGCACCGGCGGCGGGTGCGTCAGGCCCAGCACGAAGCCGCCCGCACGGTCGTCTCGTGGGCGGTGCGGCAGCGGGTCGGTGTCCTGCACGTCGGCGACCCCCGCGGGGTGCTCGACATTCCTGCTGGGCGGCGGCACAACCTGCGGTTGCGGCAGTGGCAGATCGGCCGGCTTCTGCAGGTCCTCACCGACAAGGCCACCCTCGCCGGCATCAGTGTTCGGCTGGTCGACGAACGTGGCACGTCCTCCACCTGTCCCGCCTGCCACCGGCGGGTGCCGAAACCTCGTGGGCGGACGTTGTCCTGCCCGCACTGCGCATTTTCCGGTCACCGTGACCTCGTTGCGGCGGCCAGCATCGCCACCCGTGTTCCGGGCGGCGGATCCACCACCCCGGCAGCGGTTGTGCTGCCGGAGGTGGTCACGCACCGTCGAGCCGGCCGGCACCTGCCCGGTGCCGGCCGGTCCCGACGTGACCCCCGCCGCCCACCCGGGGCGGCGCGAGGATCAGTTGGCCCGCGGAGGCCCGCCCCACCACCCGGTGGGGAGTCGCTCGCCCCCACGGCGAGGATCCATGACACCCACCGGAAACCCGGTGAACGTTAGTGGACACCGCACTAGCCAGATGCGTCACCCACCTCCCCGAGACTGCTCTGTCAGCAGCACCTCGACCGCCTCGGTGGGTGTGTGCGTGAGCAGCCGCGCTCCGTCGTGTTCGTCGAGGAACGCCGCGAGGGCGTCGACTGGCGCGGCCGCCATCAGCGGGTGGTCATCGGGTCGCGGGGCGAAGGTCGCCAGCAGCGCGGCGCGCAGCCCGGCGTCGAGCAGAGGCATCACGTACGGCTCCCGGGCGTCCGGCTCGAACTCCTCTGGACAGGTGCCGCGCAGGAACATGAGGGACGACACCCGCTGGGTGGCGCTGGGCGGGTCGCCGTCGGCGGTCACGATCGTGCCGAGGCGGAGGCCGGGCGCCAAGTCGACGAGGACGCCCAGGAGATCAGTCTCCTTGCAGTTCCACCATCGCCTGACCTCGTCGTCCGGCACGTCGTCGTAGATCGCGACGAGCCACAGGTCCTGAAGCCAGCCCCGCACGCCCGCCCGCTGACCGCCCGCCGACTCCACTCAGGGAGCGTACGGCCGCACCGACATGCCGGAGCGAACCGCGGACGGCGGCCGGTGGTTCGACGCAGGTCCGCAGCGCACAGCCGTGCCGTACGGCTTCGTGGTCGGCCCGAATAGCGAGTTCGGCATCCCGGGCGCTCGCGTGGCCTACCTGCATGCGTTGGTGGAAGGCTGACGAGCGCTGTGGACAGCCACCCAGGGCGGCGAAGGGGTACGGTCGATGGCGGTGGCCCGCCGGGGTTGAGGCCGGCCGAGCCGCCGCCGTGGGGAGCGGCGCAATGGCACCATCCGTCGACCCACGTTTCGGCGCAGCCCTGCGCGAGTTCCGAGAGCGGCGCGGACTGTCCCTGCGATCTCTCGGGCAGCTTGCCCATCGAAGCAAGAGTCACCTGCATGAGCTGGAGCACGGACTCAAGGCTCCCACCGCCGATACCGCGCGCCATCTGGATCGGGTTCTCAACGCCGGCGGGGAGCTCGCTCGCTTGGTCGATGCGCCGGTCGACCATGCTGCTGAGGCCGCCGAGCTGCGACTGAGGATCGCCGGCAGCGATGTCAGTACAGAGGCGTGCTCACCCAAGGTGACTATCGCAAGGCGCTCGACCTTTCCCGGCAGGCCCAACGAGTCGCGCCGCTGGGCAGCTCCGCCCACATCCAGGCCACCGCTCAGGAGGCACGCGCGTGGGCGCGGATGGGTGACGTTCTTGAGACCCGGCGAGCCTTGGACCGAGTGGAGCGGCTGACGGCGAACCTGCCAGTTCCTGAGCGAGCCGAGCACCACTATCGCTACGACCCGGCCAAGGCTGCCGCCTACACAGCTACCACACTGGCCTGGGCGGGCGACCCGGGTGCTGAGCAGGTCGCCCGGGCTGTGCTTGCCGAATTGGACCCGGACGGTGATGGTGGGGCACGGCCACGCCGGTCCGCGTCGGCCCGCTTGGACCTCGGCCTTGCCCTGGTCGCCGCCGGCCAACCTGATGAGGCGACCGCTCTCGCTGCGGAGGCTGTCGCGTCCGGACGGGTGGTGCCGTCGAACTGGTGGCGGGCGGCCGAGCTGTTGGCGAGGGTGGAACAGGCCGGGGTGCCTGAGGCCGTGACCCTGCGCGAGCTGTGCGACGAGTACGCCCCTTGTCGTCGGCCGACAGCGGACGGAGCAGCCCGTAAGCGGACAGTTGCCCTCTGGATCGACGGTGAACGCCGGGTGACGCTTTCCTCCATTGAGGAGGGCGTGGGACGTCGCAACGTCGTTCGTTGATGGCGGGTTCGCACCCTGAGCGGAGGGAGCGGACCCGACAGCCGGAGGCCGGCGGTGAGTCGGTTGACCACTCGGTGACGGCACCGTTCGGGGGGCGCGGCGAGTGAGCACACACGGGCCGGTGCTGCAGATCTGGAGCTGCGGCGGCTGCGCGGCGCCCTGGCCGTGCCCGACCCACCGGCGTTTGCTCGGCTGGCTGAGGTGAGCATCCTGCGGCGCGGCGACGAGAAGCCAGCAGTACAGCAGTGAGGTACAGCAACCGTGCCAGCTATTTGAGCAGGATCGATGGGGTGAACTGGACCATCCGCAATCCCGCTGGCGACAGCCAAGTCACCGCGTGGGCGTAGGGTCCAGCAGCTTGTCGAGCCGGACGGGCAGGTCCCGGACCCGCACCCCGGTTGCGTGGTGCACGGCGTTGGTGATCGCGGCGGCCGTGCCCACGATGCCGATCTCGCCCAGCCCCTTCACCCCGGCCGGGTTGACGTCGGGGTCCTCTTCCGGCAGCCAGTACGCCTCGATCCGCTCCACGTCCGCGCAGACGCTGACGTGGTACATGGCGAAGTCGTGGTTGACCCAGTCGCCGTACCGCTCGTCGAGCACGCCCTCCTCGTGCAGCGCCATCGACATCCCCATCGTCATGCCGCCGATGAGCTGGCTGTGGGCGGTGGTGGGGTTCACCACCCGGCCCGCGGCGAAGACGCCGAGCAGGCGGGGCACCCGGATCTCGCCGGTGTCCGCGTCGACGCGCACCTCGGCGAACTGGGCGCCGTACGCGTACCGGGCCAGCGGGCGTTGCGCCTTGACCTCGTCGGCGGTGTTCGCCTCGACGGTCAGCCCGTCGGCGGGCACCGCCCCACCCGGGGCGTCCCGGAGCCGGTCGCGCAGCCCCTCGCAGGCCCGGATCACCGCCCAGCTCCACGAGGAGGTGCCCATCGAACCGCCGGCCACCCCGGCCGGCGGTAGGTCGCTGTCGCCCACCCGGATCGTCACCCGCTCCACGGGTACGCCCAGCGCGTCCGCCGCCACCAGCCACAGGGCGGTACGGGCGCCGGTGCCGATGTCAGTCGCGTTGATCCGTACGTCGAAGGTGCCGTCCGGGGCGGCGGTGGCCGCCGCGGCCGCCGCCCGGGCCCGGGCCGGATAGCTCGACCCGGCCACGCCCGTGCCGACCAGCCACCGCCCCTCGCGGCGGGCCCCCGGCGTGGGGTCGCGGTCGGCCCAGCCGAACCGGCGCGCCCCCTCGCGCAGGCAGGCGACCAGGTTGCGGCTGCTGAACGGCTGCCCGCCGTCGGGATCGGCGGTCGGGTCGTTGCGGACCCGCAGCTCGACCGGGTCGACGCCGCACGCCGTCGCCAGCTCGTCCATCGCGGACTCCAGCGCGTACGCGCCCGGGCACTCGCCCGGCGCGCGCATCCAGAACGGGGTCGGCACGTCCAGCCGGACCAGCCGGTGGGTGGTGCGCCGGTGCCGCCCGGCGTACATGCTGCGGGTGTAGACGGCGGTCTGTTCGGCGAACTCGGTCAGCGTCGAGGTCTGGCTGATCGCGTCGTGGCAGACCGCGGCGATCCGGCCGTCGGCGTCGGCGCCGAGCCGGACCCGCTGGATGGTCGGGGTCCGGTACCCGATCGGGCCGAAGAGCTGCTGGCGGGTCAGGGCCAGCCGGACGGGCCGGTCCACCTGCCGGGCGGCCAGCGCGGCGAGCACCACGGCCGCCTTGGCGTACCCCTTGCTGCCGAAGCCGCCGCCGACGTGCTCGGCGACCACCCGGACCGACTCCCGGGGCAGCGCGAACAGCTCGGCGAGGGTCGCCTGCACCGGGGAGGAACCCTGGTTGGAGTCCTGCACCAGCAGCCGCCCGTCCCGCCATCGGGCGGTGGTGGCGTGCGGCTCCATCGGGTTGTTGTGGTAGGCCGGGGTGCGGTAGGTGGCGTCGATCCGCACCTCGGCGGCGGCGAAGCCGGCGTCGAAGTCGCCCTCGGCGGTGTCCGTCGGAAAGCCCGGGTTGACCGTGTCCGGCCGGTACAGCCCCGGGTGATGTTCCGAGAGCACGGTGCTGTGCGGCTCGCTGTCGTAGTCGATCCGGACCAGCCCGGCCGCCTCCCGGGCCGCCTCGATGGTCTCCGCCACCACGACGGCGACGAACTGCCCGCGATAGTGCACGGTCGGCTCCTGGAGCAGGAACAGGTCCGCGTCCACCCCGGGCGTCAGGCGGGGCGCGTGGCCGTGGTGCAGCACGTCGAGCACCCCGGGCAGGGCCAGCGCCGGGGCCGCGTCGACCCGGACGATGCGGCCGCGCGCCGCGGTCGCCGGCACGGCCCAGCCGTACGTCACGTCCTCGACCGGGTACTCGACCGCGTACCGGGCCGCCCCGGTGACCTTGTCCCGGCCCTCAAGCCGGGGATGTCCCCGGCCCACCGCGCCGACCGCCGGCGCGCTCACGGCCGTACCGGTCCGGCCAGGCCGGTCAGCGCGCGGACGGTGAGGTTGCGGATCAGCGGCACCTTGAACGCGTTGTGCCGCAACGGGCGGGCCGCGGCGAGCTCGGCGTCCGCGGCCCGGGCGGCGAGCTCGGCGGTGAACGGCCGGCCGCGCAGCAGCTCCTCCGCCCGGTACGCCCGCCACGGCCGGTGCGCGACCGCGCCGTACGCCAGCCGGACGTCGCGGACCACGTCCCCGTCCAGGTCGAGCGCCGCGGCCACCGAGCCGACCGCGAACGCGAACGAGGCCCGGTCGCGCACCTTCAGATATGTGGACCGCCGGGTGAACGACAGCGGTGGGACCCGTACCGCGGTGATCAGCGCGCCGCGGGGGAGGGTGGTCTCCCGTTCGGGGTGGTCGCCGGGCGTCCGGTGCAGCTCGGTGAGCGGCACGTCGCGGGGGCCGTCCGGCTCGCGTACCTCCACCATGGCGTCCAGCGCGACCAGGGCGACCGCCAGGTCCGACGGGTGGGTCGCCACGCAGCGTTCGGACCAGCCGAGGATGGCCAGCTCGCGGTTCTGTCCGTGCAGCGCCGCGCAGCCCGCGCCGGGCTCCCGCTTGTTGCACGCCTTTGCGGTGTCCTGGAAGTAGCCGCAGCGGGTGCGTTGCAGCAGGTTGCCGGCGGTGGTGGCCATGTTGCGCACCTGCCCGGAGGCGGCGGCGAGCAGGGCCCGGGTGAGCAGCGGGTAGTCCCGCCGGACCAGCGGGTGCGCCGCGAGGTCGCTGTTGCGCACCGTGGCGCCGATCCGCAACCCGCCGTCCGGCCCGGGTTCCACCGTGTCCAGCGGCAGCCCCGTCACGTCCACCAGCAGGCCCGGCCGTTGCACGCCGAGCTTCATCAGGTCCACCAGGTTGGTCCCGCCGCCCAGGTACGCCGCCCCCGGGTCCGCGTCGAGCAGTGCGACCGCCTCCGCGACGTCGACGGGCCGGTGGTAGCGGAAGGCTCTCACCGGGACGCCGCCGCCGCGCGGATCGCGGTCACGATGTTCGGGTACGCGGCGCAGCGGCACAGGTTGCCGCTCATCCGTTCCCGCACCTCGTCGTCGGTCAGCTCCACGGGCCCGTCGAGGTCCCCGGTCACCGCGCTGGGCCAGTCCCGGGTCACCTCGTCGAGCATCCCGCGGGCGGAACAGAGCTGGCCGGGGGTGCAGTAGCCGCACTGGAACGCGTCGTGTGCGACGAAGGCGGCCTGGAGCGGGGAGAGCCCGTCCGGTCCGGCGAGTCCCTCCACGGTGGTCACCTCCCGACCGTCCAGGGTGACCGCCAGGATCAGGCAGCTCTTCACCCGCCGGCCGTCGAGCAGCACCGTGCACGAGCCGCACTGGCCGTGGTCGCAGCCCTTCTTGCTGCCGGTCAGGCCGAGCCGTTCCCGCAGCGCGTCCAGCAGGGTGGTCCGGTGGTCCAGGGTCAGGTCGTGGCCGACGCCGTTGACGGTGAGGGCGATCCGGCTCGACCACTGGTCGTCCGCCGGATTCCCGCTCTCCCGCCCGCCCCGCACCCGGTCAGACTACCGTCGTTCCTGCCGTTAACGGACAAAACCGGGCGAACGCCCGACGGGTGGGGATCGGCGGAGCGGGATGGACGAGATACTGGCCGCGGCGTTGGAGTGGCGCCGGCAGGGCGTCCCGTTCGGACTGGCCGCCGTGGTGTCCAGTACCGCGGGCGGCGTGACCGCACCGGGCGACCTGCTGGCCGTGGACCCGTCCGGAGACGTGCGCGGCGGCATCCCCGCCGGCTGTGCCGAGTCGGCGGTGCTCGACGCGGCGACGGAGACGCTGCGTACCGGGCGGACCCGGCTGGCCCGGTACGCCGTCGGCGCGGACGGTCCCTGGCCGGCCCGACCCGGCTGCGCCGGGGTCCTGGAGGTGCTGCTGCGGCGCGTCACACCGCACGGCCCGACGGGGCGGGCGCTCGCCGCCCTGGCCGGCCCGGACCCGGTCGCCGTGGCCACCGTCGTCGGTGGGCCGGCGCCCTTCGCCGCCCAACTGGTGGTCCGGCCGGACGCGACGGAGGGCGGCCTCGGCGACCCGGCGCTGGACGAATGGGTCGTCGGCCGCGCCGCCGGCCTGCTGAACGGCGGCACCGTGGTGCTCCGCCGGGGCGACCGGCCGCCGGTCCGGGTGCTGCTCCAGGCGGTGCCGGCCGCGCCCCGGATGCTGCTGTTCGGCGCCACCGCCGTCACCGCGGCGCTCAGCCGGGTCGGCGCCGGACTGGGCTACCGGGTCGTCGTCTGCGACCCGCGCCCGGCGTTCGCCACCACCCGACGGTTCCCGGACGCCGACGAGGTGCACCGGGCCTGGCCGCACCGGTGGCTGGCCGGCACCCCGGTCGACGCCGGCACGGTGCTCTGCCTGCTCGGTCACGATCCGCGCTACGAGATCCCGCTGCTGCGCGCGGCCCTGGACACCCCGGCCGGCTACATCGGGGTGCTCGGCAGCCGGAGCGCGCACGAGGCCCGCCTCGCCCGGCTGCGCGCCGACGGGGTCTCACCGACCCAACTGGCCCGGCTGGCCGCGCCGGCCGGGCTCGACCTCGGCGGACGTACGCCGGTGGAGACGGCGCTGGCGATCGCGGCGGAGGTGGTGGCCCGGCGGCACGGCGGCACCGGTCGGGCGCTGCACGCCCTGAGCGGCCCGATCCATCGTGGCGGCGCCCCGGACCCGGCCCGCCAGCCCGCGGCGTCGCTGCGGTGATCGCCGCCGGGCTGCTGCTCGCCGCCGGGGCGGGGCGCCGGTTCGGCCGGCCCAAGGCGCTGGTCGAGCTGGCCGGCGAGCCGCTCGTCCGGCGCGGGGTCCGCCTGCTCCGGGCCGGCGGCTGCGCGCCGGTCCATGTGGTCGTCGGCGCGGGCGCGGACGCACTGCCCGAGCTGCCCGGGACCGTGCTGGTCCTCAACCGGCACTGGCGGGACGGGCTGGGCAGCTCCTTGCGCTGCGGCCTGGCGTCGCTGCCGGGGCACGTCCACGCCGCCGTGGTGGTGCTCGTCGACCAGCCGTCGCTCGCGCCGGCCGCGGTGTGCCGGGTGCGCGCGGCCCACGCGGCCGGCGCCACCGTCGCGGTCGCCACCTACGGCGGGCGGACCGGGCATCCGGTGCTGCTCGACCGTGCCACGTGGCCGATGCTCGGCCGGTACGCGACCGGGGACCGGGGTGCCCGCGACCTCCTGCGTGCCCGTCCAGATCTGGTGACCCTGGTTCCGTGCGACGGCGCCGGCAGCCCGGCCGACCTGGACACGCCGGCCGACCTGGCCCGGCACCCGGCGGCCGGCGGGGCGGCCCCACCGGCGCCGTGACCGGTCAGACCGTCCGGCGCGCCTGGCCGGTCTGCATGCGGCGGCGGCCAGGGCCGTCATCGCTGTGCCGGGTGCGGGCGTCACCAGGCGAGACGCAGCGGCAGGTCGAGAAAGCGGGCGTAACCGTTCAGGGCCTCCTCGACCCGGGCCCGCGTCGCGCCCGCGAGCGGGGTCAGCGGCTGCACGGTCACCGTCACCCGGGTCTTGCCGATGGTGCGCTTCCAGGTGCCGACCACCCGGCCGCCACGCACCACGGTGGCCTGGAAGACCCCGTTTCCGCCGGGGACGACGGCGGGCAGGTGCGCCCGGTCGAGCATCAGCGCGCGGTCCTTGAAGCCGAGCAGGTACTCGTCGAAGCCGGGCAGCACGTGCAGGTCGTCGACCGGGGCGCGGGGCGCGTCGAGCAGGGCCGCGTCGACGATCGCCTCCGCGTCGTCCACCCGGACGGTGGCCAAGGCGTCGCCCGCCACCGCGATGCCGCGCCTGGCGTCGGCGGCGGTCAGCCCGGTCCAACCGGCGAAGTCCTGCCGTGTGGTGGGCCCGTGACCGCGGAAGTAGCGCAGCGCCAGGATGCCGAGCGCCTCGTCGCGTTCCGGCCGGTGCGGGTCGGGCGCCCACTCGTCCAGCAGGGCGAACGTCTGCTCGGTGCCGACGTGCGGGGCGATGCAGGTGACGCCGCGCTGGCTGGCGTACCAGAGCAGGTGGTAGCCGCGCTGCCCACTCGTGTCGATCCCCGCCGCGGTGAGGGTGGCGAGGCACTGGGCGCGGGTGAGCCGGCCGCCGCCGACCAGCGCGGCGCCCAGCACGTCGGCGGCCCGGTCGGCCTCGGCCTCGGTGAGCCCCAGGGTGGCCCGGCGGGCGGCGGCACCGGCCAGCGCGCGTACGCCGGTCACCGCCAGCATCCAGCGGGCGTCCCGGGGCGGTACGAGATGGACCGTGCCGCGCATCGGCCAGGTCCGCAGCGCCTCCCGCCGCTCCAGCGCGGCCCGGACGTCGGTCAGGCTCCACCCCTGCAGCCGTACGCCCAGCGACCACATGCCGCTCGCCGCGTCCTGGGCCTGCATGGCGCCGAACCACTCGACCACCCCGGCCACGTCGGCCGGCTTCGCGCTGGGGTGCGGGCGCAGCAGCAGGCTGGTCATCCGCAGGGCCAGGGCCTCCGCGCCGGTGAGCCGCACGTCCATCGGGTCGCCTCCCGCCGGTGGTGGACGGTCAGCATAGGCGGCCGGTCCGACGCTTTCGGGACCGTTAGGGTGGGCGACGTGCTTCGTCAGGTCACCGGCATCCGGTACGTCACCCCGCTGCGCGAGGGCGGTTCGCTGCCCGGCGTGGTGGAGGCCGACGACCTCGGCACCTACGTGGCGAAGTTCCGCGGCGCGGGGCAGGGGCCGAAGGCGCTGGTGGCGGAGGTGATCTGCGGCGAGCTGGCCCGCCGGCTCGGGCTGGCGGTGCCGCCGCTGGTGGTGCTCACCATCGACCCGGTCATCGGTCGGGCCGAGCCCGACCAGGAGGTGCAGGAGCTGTTGCGCAACAGCGGCGGGGCGAACCTGGGGATGGACTTCCTGCCCGGCGCGCTCGGCTACGACCCGGTCGCCCACCCGGTCGACGCGGAGCTGGCCTCCCGGGTGCTCTGGTTCGACGCGTACACCGAGAACGTCGACCGGAGCTGGCGCAACCCCAACCTGCTGATGTGGCACCGGCAGCTGTGGCTGATCGACCACGGCGCCACCCTCTACTTCCACCACAACTGGCCGCGCGCCGAGGCCGCCGTGCACCGGGTCTACCGGGCCGATGACCACGTGCTCGCCCCGTATGCCACCCGACTGGCCGAGGCGGACGCCGACCTGGCCCCCCGGATCGGGCGGGAGCTGCTCACCGAGGTCCTCGCGCTGGTGCCGGGGGAGTGGCTGACCGGCCCGGACTTCGACACCCCCGACGCCGCCCGGGCGGCGTACGTGGACCACCTGGCGCGGCGGGTCGCGCGGACCGACGCCTGGCTGCCCGCCGGGAGCGCGGCATGAGAGAGCCCTTCGAGTACGCGGTGATCCGGCTGGTGCCCCGGGTGGAGCGCGGCGAGCAGATCAACGTGGGCGTGCTGCTCTACTGTCAGGCCCGCCACTTCCTCGGCGCGCGTACCCACCTGGACGCCGACCGGGCCCGCGCCCTGGCCCCCGACGTGGACCTGGAGGCGGTGGCGGCGGCGCTGGGCTCCTGGGACCGGACCTGCGGCGGCGACGGGCCGGCGCGGACGATGAAGCCGGGGGAGCGGTTCCGCTGGTTGGCCGCCCCGCGGAGCACGATGATCCAGGCCGGTCCGGTGCACACCGGGCTGACCGCCGATCCGGCGGCGGAGCTGGACCGGCTGATGGACGCCCTGGTCCGCTGACCCCTGATCGCGCTACGCCAGCCTCGTCGCCGGCGGAGCGCGATCCCCCGTTCAGGCCCCGGCGCGGGGCGGCGGCGGGGTTCCGCCGGCACCGGTGCGATCAGAATCCCCGGCGGGCGGAGCCTCGGCACCGTTGCGGATCGAAACTTGCGCAAATCTTGAGCAGCCGCAACCTATCGATCGACATGAGTGTGTCCGGCGGCCGTTTGATGCCGCACGCAACGGGTAGTCGCCGGAGCTGATCCGATTTGAGGAGGGAACGTCTGATGGATGGTCGGACCAAGGTCGCGGTGATCTACTACAGCGCGACCGGCATCACTTACCAGATGGCGCAGTCAGCGGTCGAGGCCGCCGGCGAGGCCGGGGCCGAGGTGCGCCTGCGCAAGGTACGTGAGCTGGCGCCCGACGAGGCGATCCGCTCCAACTCCGGGTGGCAGGCGCACCACCTGGAGACCCAGGACGTGATGGAGGCGCAGCTCGACGACCTTTCCTGGGCCGACGTGGTGATCTTCGGCTCGCCCACCCGCTACGGCATGGTCGCCGCCCAGCTCAAGCAGTTCATCGACACCACCGGCCCGCTCTGGGCCCAGGGTGCGCTGGTCAACAAGGTCTACTCGGCGTTCTGCACGACGGCCACCTCGCACGGCGGCCAGGAGTCCACCCTGCTGGCGCTGTTCAACGTCTTCTACCACTGGGGTGGCATCGTGGTGGCCCCCGGCTACACCGACCCCAGCCAGTTCGTCGCGGGTAACCCGTACGGCGCCTCGCACACCAGCAACAACGGCGAGACCGCGCCCGACGACATCGCGCTGAACGCGACCGCGCTGACCGCGAAGCGCGCGATCCAGATCAGCACCGCCCTGAAGAAGGGCATGGCCGGCTGACCCGACAGGCGGTGACCGGTGGTCGGACGGGGGGTGTCAACTGTTGCCGGTTGAGTAGGCGTTGGCATGCGCTGGTGACATTGAAAGAGTGGCTTGCGGTGTGGGTGGTGCACGTGAAGGGGGATCAGGCGGTCGGCGGCTCGGTGCCGTGGGGTGCGGCGTTGGTGGTTGCGGTTTACGTCGTACCCGGTGGTTATGGTGCTGGGCGTGGCGGGCCGGGAGCGGTTGGGTGTGGTGCAGGCGTACCGGTTCGCGTTGGACCTGACGCCCCGGCAGGAGCGGGTGGTGTTGGCTCACGCGGGGGCGGCGCGGGTGGCGCACAACTGGGCGCTGGCCCGGGTCAAGGCGGTCATGGACCAGCGGGCCGCCGAACGCACCTACGGCATCGACGACGAGCACCTCACCCCCGCGATCGGCTGGTCTCTGCCGGCGCTGCGCAGGGCGTGGAATCAGGCGAAGTCCGATGTGGCGCCGTGGTGGGCGGAGTGCTCCAAGGAGGCGTTCAACACCGGCCTGGACGCGCTGGCCCGGGGGTTGAAGAACTGGTCGGAGTCCCGCACCGGCAAGCGGGCCGGGCGCCGGGTGGGGTTCCCGCGGTTCAAGTCACGCCGCCGCTCCACACCCTCGGTGCGGTTCACCACCGGGGCCATCCGCGTCGAGCCGGACCGTAGGCATGTGGTGTTGCCTCGGCTGGGCCGGTTGAAGCTGCACGAGTCGGCTCGTAAGCTCGCCCGCCGGCTGGAGGCGGGCACCGCCCGGATCGTGTCGGCGACGGTGCGCCGCGACGGTGGCCGCTGGTACGTGTCTTTCACCTGCGCGGTGCAGCGCGCCCGGGGTGCGGCGGCCTGCCCGGATGCGACGGTCGGCGTGGACCTGGGTGTGACGCATCTGGCGGTGTTGTCCACCGGTGAGGTGGAGCCCAACCCGCGCCATTTGGACGGCGCCGCCCGCCGGATGCGGCGTCTCGCCCGGCGCATGTCTCGCGGGGTCGGCCCTGACCGGCGCACCGGCCGGCGTGCATCGAAGCGGTGGGAGCGGGCGTCCGCCCGGCTCGGTCGGGCGCATGCCCGGGTGGCTCATCTGCGCCGTGACGGTCTGCACAAGCTGACTACCCGGCTCGCCGGCGAGTACGGCACGCTGGTGGTGGAAGACCTCAACGTGGCCGGGATGCTCGCCAACCGGCGGCTGGCCCGAAGCGTCGCCGACGCCGGGTTCGCCGAACTACGGCGGCAACTGGCGTACAAAACCTCATGGCGCGGCGGGCGGCTGGTAGTGGCCGACCGGTGGTATCCGTCCTCGAAGACCTGCTCGAGCTGCGGCGCGGTGAAAACCAAGCTCGCCCTGTCCGAGCGCACCTACACCTGCACCCTGTGCGGCCTCGTCCTGGACCGGGACGTCAATGCCGCACGGAACCTGGCCGCGCTGGCGGTCACCGTCGCCGGGAGTGGCCCGGAGACGCGAAACGGACGTGGAGCCGACCGTAAGACCCGCCCCGGCGGGCTGGTGGCTGTGAAACGTCAACCCGGCACCGCCACGGCGGGGAAGACCGGGACCGTCCCACCGCAAGGTAGGACATCCAATCATGAGCTCACCCACGCATCATGAAAGGAAACGGCTCTCGACCCGTCCGGACCACCACCACCGGTCGCCCTCAGCCCTACCCCCGATCGGCCGGACCATGCCCGGTCAGGGCCGGATTGGCGAGCAGATGCCCGAGCAGGTCGGCCAGCACGGCCAGGCCGTCCCGGCTGAGCACCGACTCCGGGTGGAACTGCACCCCGGCGAAACCCGGCCCGCGTAGCGCGTGCACCGCCCCGTCCGCCGGGTCCCGGGACAGCTCCACCGGCCCGTACGCGCTGGCCACCCGGTCGGCGTCGGCGCGGGCGGTGAACGTGGAGTAGAAGCCCACCCGGCGGGCCGCCCCGAAGACCGTCACGTCCCGCTGCACCCCCTGGTACGGCGCCTCCCGCCGGTGCAGCGGCAGCCCGAGCAGCCCGGAGAGCAGCTGATGCCCGAGGCAGACCGCCAGCGTGGGCCGGCCGGCGGCCAGCAGGCCCGCCAGCAGCGCCCGCATCACCGCCATCTTCGGCGCTGCGGGGTCGCCCGGGTCACCCGGCCCGGGACCGACCACCACCAGGTCGTACCCGTCCACCGGGGCGGGCTCCCGCCAGTCGCGGCGGTCCACCCGCAGGCCGAGCGCGCCGAGCTGGTGGGCGAGCATCCCGGTGAAGGTGTCCTCACCGTCCACGATCAGCGCCCGCAGGCCGGTGAGCCCGGGCAGCGCGGACGCGCCGGGCGTGCGCTGGTCGAGCCAGAACCGGGCCAGCGGGGCGTTGCGGGCGGCGAGCGCCGCGCGAACCTCGGGATCGTTGGCGAGCGACCGTTCCGGGTCGTGGCGGGGCGTCAGACCCGCCGAGACCGCCGGGCGGGCGGCGGGCTCCGGCGCGTCCGGGCCGAGGCCGAGCGCGGCCAGCACCCCGGCCCCCTTCGCGTGCGTCTCCGCCACCTCGTCCTCGGCGGTGGAGTGCCGGACCAGGGTCGCCCCGACCGGTACCCGCAGCTCGCCGGCGGGGGAGAGCTCCGCGGTCCGGATCAGGATCGGCGCGTCCAGGGTCTGCCGGCCGTCGTCGTCCCGGCCGAGCAGCGCGAGGACGCCCGCGTAGTAGCGGCGGCCGGTCCGCTCGTGCCGGGCGATCACCCGGCAGGCGTTCTCCATCGGGCTGCCGGTGACCGTCGGGGCGAACATCGTCTCCCGCAGCACCTCCCGGACGTCCCGCGAGCCGCGCCCCGCGAGCAGGTACTCGGTGTGTGCGAGGTGCGCCATCTCCTTCAGGTGCGGCCCGACCACCTGGCCGCCGTGCTCGGCGACGGTCGCCATCATCTTCAGCTCCTCGTCGAGCACCATGTACAGCTCCTCGACCTCCTTCGGGTCGTGGAGGAAGCGCAGCAGGGCGTCGCGGTCCGCCGCCGCGCCGGTGTGCCGGAACGTGCCGCTGATCGGGTTCATCATCACCAGGCCGTCGTCGACACTGACGTGCCGTTCCGGGCTGGCCCCGACCAGGATCCGGGTGCCGGTGTGCACCACGAACGTCCAGTACGCGCCGCGCTCGCGCAGCAGCAGCCGGCGCAGCGCGGCCAGCGCCGCCACCAGCGGCGGCCCCTGCACGGTGGCCCGCATGGTGCGGTGGATGACGAAGTTGGCGCCCTCACCCCGGCCGATCTCGTCGGCGATCACCCGGCCGACGGTCGCGGCGTACTCGTCGTCGGCGACGTCGAAGCCGGCCCCGGTGCTGCGCACCGGACGGTCGGGCAGGACGTCGAGCGCGTCGGCCAGCCCGATCCGCTGGTGTGCGGAGATCACCAGGCACTCCAGCGGCATGCCGTCGTCGACGCAGGCGAAGCCGCGCTCGCCGATCTGCCGGTACGGGACCAGGGCCAGCGTGCGCGGGCCGGGCGGGCCGTCGGGCAGCGGGATGTCGGCGAGCCGGTCGGCCGTGCGTACCGTGCCGGTGAAGAGCTCGAGATGGTCGGCGCCCTCGCGGCGGACGAGGGCGAACGGGCCGGGGTCGACGCCGTCGGCGGCGGCGGCGGCGAGCAGGTCGTGCGGGCGGGTCATCGGGGTCTCCTCGGGCCGGGAGCCGCCGGCGGGGCGGCCCGGGATGCCGGGGAGAGACCGGCGGCCGCCTCGTCGGGCGGCCGCGTGGGAAAGCTACGCGCGGGGGTGGGCCGCCGGGTCGGCGGGCCACCAGCAGGACAGGTGCGCGGGCATGGCGATCACTGTACGCGACCCGGCGGCCCCCGGGAACCCGATCGCGCGGTCCCGGCCGGGTCGGATCTTGGCTTCGCCGCCCGGCCTGCCGGGTAGGTTGACCGGCAATGAACATTCTCGCTCTCGACCTGGGCACCTCCTCCGTACGGGGACTCGTGCTGGACGCGGACGCCACCCCGCGGCCCGGCGCGCTGGCCCGGCGGAAGGTGCACCTGGCCACCGGCGAGGACGGCACCGGCACCCTGGACGGCCCGCGCTACCTGGCCTGCCTGGCGGAGTGCCTGGACGAGCTGGCCGACGCCGGCCACCTGCGCGACGTCGAGCTGGTGACGGCCTCGGCGCAGTGGCACTCGGTGGTCCCGCTGGACGTCGACGGCGAGCCGCTCGGTCCGGTGCTGACCTGGCTGGACACCCGGGCGACACCGTCCGCGGGCGCGGCCGGTCCGACCGACCTGCACGCCTTCCACCAGCGCACCGGCGCCTGGTGGCACCGCGGTTACTGGTCCGTGCGGCTGCCCTGGCTGCGGGAGCGCGCGGGCACCCCGGCCGCCCGCTTCGCCGGCCTGGCCGAGTACGTCCTCGAGGTGCTGCTCACCGAGGCGCCGATCTCCGTCTCGATGGCCTCCGGCACCGGGCTGCTCGACCTGCGCCGGCTGGACTGGGACGCGGAGGCCTGTGACCTGGCCGGCGTCGGCCCCGGCGAGCTTCCCCCGTTGGCCCCGATGGGCTGGCGCGGCCGGCTGCGGCCGGAGCACGCCCGGCGCTGGCCGCAGCTGGCCGGGGCCCGGTGGACCGTCCCGGTGGGCGACGGCGCGGCGTCCAATGTCGGCTCCGGCTGCGTCGACCCGTCCCGGGCCGCGGTCACCGTGGGCACCTCAGCCGCGGTACGCCTCATCCAGCCGCTGCCGGCCGGGGCGGCGCTGCCGCCGCTGCCCGACCAGCTCTGGCGCTACCGGGTCGACCACGAGCACGTGGTGACCGGGTCGGCGTACTCCAGCGGCGGGAACCTCTTCGGCTGGGCCAAGCGGGAGCTGCGGTTGCCCGAAGGCGCCGAGCTGGAGGCCGCGCTGTCCCGGGTTTCGGCGGACGGCCGGGTGTCGGCCAACCCCCGCTTCGGCGGTGACCGCCCGCCGGGCGTGGCGCCGGCCGGCTCCGGTGAGCTGCGCGGGCTCAGCTTCGGCGCCACCGCCGTCGACCTCTTCGCCGGGCTGATGACCGGTCTGTGCCAGCTGGTCGCCGAGGACCTGGCGCTGCTGGAGTCCGGCGTCGTGCAGCCGGCCGAGGTGGTGCTCGGCGGGGGCGCGATGGCCGCCTCCGCGTGGTGGCGACAGGCGTTCGTCGCCGCGCTGGCGCCACGGGAGGTGCGGCACCAGCGGCATCCGGAGATCGGGGCGACCGGGGCCGCGCTGGTGGCGCTCGGGCGGGTCGCCGACGGGGCTCGGCTCGGCGGCATCGGCCGGACGGACGAGGCGGAGGCGCCGAACACCGTAGCCGGTGCCCGGCCGGGCTGACCGTCCTCGTTCACCGGCCGGTCAGGCCGTTGACACCGTACGCCGGCCTGGTTGGATGGACTGCGCTCCCCGAGGTGGCGGAGGCGAGGGACCGAGGAGGCACGTGTGGGCGCAGGTCCCGACCCCGATCGGGGCGCGGTCTCGAACCACCGCCGGAACCGGTTCGACGTCCGGGTCGTACCGCACCGTCGCCGTTCGGCTTTGCGGCTGCGGGACTGGCGGATGCGCACCAAGCTCGCCACCGTGCTGATCGTCCCGTCGGTGGCGTTCCTGGTCCTGGCCGGGGTGCAGACCCGGGCGCTGGTCGGGCAGACCACCACGCTGAGCGACTTCGCCCAGCAGGTCGGCATCGGCCGGCAGATCACCCTCGCGGTGGACCGGCTCCAGCACGAACGGGACCGCACAGCGGGTGAGCTCGCCGCGCTGCGTCGGGCCGGCGGCGGAGCCGAGCGGGACGCCGCAATCTTCGAGCTGAAGCCGCTGCAGACCGCCTCCGACCAAGCCCTGGCCGAGCTGCGCCGAGCGGCCGAGCCGCTGGCCCACGCCGACGCCGCCTGGCGGGTGTCCTATTCGGAGGTGCTGGAGGCGTACGACCAGGTCATCTACATCCGTCCCGCGGTGCCGCCGGCGGTGCTCGGCAGCGACACCATCCTGAACAACTACCACCGGGCGATCGGCGCGCTGCTCCACCTGCTGGCCGCGCCGTCGCCTCGGGAGAACCAGCGGGCGCTCACCGACGCGGTGCTGCGGTACGTTCAGCTCGCCCGGGTCAAGGAGCTCTCGTCGCGGATCCGCGCCCAGCTCTACGAGGCGGCCCGCGCCGGCCGGTACGAGCTGGACGATCAGGTCGCCCTGACCGACCTGCGGGCCCAGCAGCTGACCGCGCTGGGCGCGTTCCGGGTGGCGGCCACCGCCGGCCAGGTCCGCCGCTACGACCAGACGTCGGTGGACCCGGGGTTCGTGTCGGCCACCCGCATGGAGGAGAGGACCCTCCCCAGCGGCGCGGCCCCACCCGCGGTGCTGTCCGCACCGCACTGGTGGGCGGCCAGCGAGCAGCGTCAGGAGCTGCTCCGGCAGCTGGAGGGCGAGGTGCTCGATGACGCCGTACGCCGCGCCGACGACGCCAGCTCGGGGCAGTTGCGGGACACCCTGCTGGTGGTCGGCGGCATCGTCGCGGTACTGCTGGTCGCCGTGCTGATCTCGCTGCTGATCGGTCGGTCCATCGCCCGGTCCATGCGGCTGCTGCGCAGCCAGGCGCTGCGGATCGCGCAGGTCGAGCTGCCCGACGCCCTCGACCGGCTGCGCGCCGTGGACAGCCCGGTGACCGGGATGGACGTACCGCCGGCCGTGGTCCGTTCGCTGGACGAGATCGGCGAGCTGGCCGAGGCGTTCGTGGCGGTGCACCGCAGCGCGGTCAGCGTGGCCGTCGAGCAGGCGCTGATGCGCCGCAACGTCAACGCGATGTTCGTCAACCTCGCCCGGCGCAGCCAGGTGCTGGTCGAGCGGCAGCTCGAGCTCCTCGACGACCTGGAACGCGAGGAGAACGATCCGGAGCAGCTGGAGAACCTGTTCAAGCTGGACCATCTGGCCGCCCGCATGCGCCGTAACGACGAGAGCCTGCTGGTGCTGGCCGGCACGGAGTCCACCCGGCGGTGGAACCGCCCGGTCGGCCTGACGGCCGTGCTGCTCGCCGCCGGCGCCGAGATCGAGCAGTACCAGCGGGTCCGCCACGACTCGAGGCCGGACCTGCACGTCGTCGGGCACGCCGTCGGCGACCTGGTGCACCTCTTCGCCGAGCTGCTGGAGAACGCGACCGCGTTCTCCCGCCCGGACACCGTCGTCCGGGTCAGCGCTGGGGCCGAGGGCCCCGGGGCGCTGGTGGAGATCGCCGACCGGGGGCTCGGCATGAGCGCGAGCGCGCTGGCGGAGGCGAACGCGTTGCTGGCCGAGCCACCGGCGGCCGACGTCGCGGCCTCCGAGCGGATGGGCCTGTTCGTGGTCAGCCACCTGGGCGCGCGGCATCGCGTCCAGATCCGGTTGCAGGGCGGCCAGGACGGCCTCGTCGCCCAGGTCCGGATCCCCGCCGAGCTGCTCGCGCCGGCACCCGCTCCCGGGCTGGACGCGCCGGCCACGCGCCGGATGCTGACCCAGGTCGGCGCGGCTACCCGGCCGGCCACCCCGCCCGCCGTGCCGGTGCCGGGGCTGCCGGTGGCCGGTCGTTGGCCGGAGCCGCCTCTGTCGCCGACGGAGGTGCCCGTGGCGGGCCGGCGGCCGGAGGCGCCGGCGGAGCTGCCCGTGGCGGGCCGGCGGCCGGAGCCGCCGCCGGTGCCGCGGCAGACCCGGCAGGCGCCGATCCGGGCCGAGAACGTGCTCACCCCGTCGGCCGACGGCGGCGGCTGGTTCTCCCGCCATGGGCCGTCGTCGTCGACGCTCGGCGTCACCCCGGCGCCGGCCGAGACGCCGGTGACCGGCGGGACCAACGAGCGGGGCCTGCCGGTACGAGTGCCGATGGCGCAGCTGGCCGCGGTCACCCGCTCCGCCCGCCCCGACCCGCGCCACGAACCCGACCCGGACGCCGTCGGCGGCATGCTCTCCCGCTTCTACGGCGGGGTGCGGCGGGCCGAGGCCGAGGAGACCACAGAGTTGATCATGCCGCCCGTCGGCGACCGCAGCAAAGGGAGACAACAATGATGACGTTGAGCCAGGAGGCGCGTGACCTGAGCTGGCTGGTCAACGCGTTCGCCGAGCGGGTCCCCGGGGTGGCGCACGCGGTGGTGGTCTCCTCCGACGGGCTGCTGGTGGCGATCTCCGCCCACCTGCCCCGCGACCACGCCGACAAGCTGGCCGCGGTGACCTCGGGGCTGATGAGCATCACCGCCGGCGCCGCCCAGATGTTCGACGGCGACATCGTCAAGCAGACCGTCGTGGAGATGGGGCGCGGGTACTTCCTCGTCATGCAGATCCGGGACGGCTCGATCCTGGCCACCCTGGCCGCCGCCGACGCCGACATCGGCGTGGTCGGCTACGAGATGGCGCGGTTGGCGAAGCAGGCCGGCGAGATGCTCACCCCCGCGCTGCGGGCGGAGCTGCAGCAGGCGCTGCCCCGCTGACCGGGGCGACCGGGCCGGGGCGTCCACCCCGGCCGGGTCGCCGCCGCGGCGCTCAGAGGCGGTTGTCGCGGATCACCGTGCGATACCAGTGGGCGCTGCGCTTGAGCACCCGGCGCTGCGTCGGGTAGTCGACGTAGACCAGGCCCCAGCGCTGGTCGTACCCCTCGGCCCACTCGAAGTTGTCCAGCAGCGACTAGCGGTGGTAGTGGTCGGCGGCGATGTCGCCGGTGTCGCCGTTGCGGGTCCGGCCCGGGGTGTGGCTGAAGGTGTCCCAGATGGACTCGCCCCGGCCGTCCTCCTTCGCCGCCCCCTCGATCTGGTACGCCGACGTGGCCGCGCCCCAGCCGAAGCCCGGCGGGAAGCGCAGCGGTCCGCGCGGGTCCGGGCTGTTCTCCCGGTCCGGGGCGCTGTCGCAGCCACCGACCGCCGTGGCGGCCACGACGGCAAGCCCGGCGCCCGCCAGCCCGGCCCGGGCCGCTCCGGCGGCCGTGGCGGACAGGGCGGCGCGGTGGATCCCACGTCCGTCCGGACCCTGATCAGCGAGCAGCGCGGCGACTACCGGCGGTTCGACGACGTCGCCATGGCGTACGCCGACTACGGGAACTGTTCCCCAACGGGTGACGCGCTCCTCCGGACGGGTGGCCGGCCCCGCCCGTCCGGAGGCCGACCAGGCCCCGGGGGAACTGCGGAAGCCCGGTCGGCGGACGGCCTGATTCCCAGGGTCAGGCCGGGTAAGCCGGCCGTCCGGCCGACGCGGCGGATCAGCCGGCCAACCGCTCCGTCCGGAGACGAGATTGCCGCGAAAAAGCCCGCGAAATCCGGGCTGCACGGGATCACGCGGCAGCGGTGGACGGAGTAACGTACATCACCGGAGAGGCCGCTCCCCCCGTGGCGGCCTCTCTTTCATTTCCGGCGCCGGCTGGTCCCGACCGGTCTTGTCCCACCACCTCGTCCGGCCTGCCGGCACCGCCGCCGTGGGCCGCCGCAGTCCCACCGAGCGCCGACCCGGTCCGGCCGTTACGGTGTGCGGGTGCGGGAGACTGCGAGGGGTTGGACGGCGGTCTGGTTGGTCGTGCTGGCCCTGGTGCAGGTGACCGCACTCCTCGTGGTGTGGCGCTTCGCCCTGCACACCGAGGTCGGCCAGTGGCTTGACACGGTGGCGCTCACCGGCAACCGGATCGGCCAGGAACGGATCGACGGTCCGGTGGACCGGATCCTCAACGCGATGTCGGTGGTGTCCCTGGTGGTGGCCACCGCGGTGATCGGCTTCATCGCGCTGATCCGGGGCCGCAAGGCCCTGGCGGTGACGGCCACCCTGCTGATCGTCGGCGCGAACGTCAGCACCCAGGTGCTCAAGCACTTCCTGACCCGGCCGGACTTCGGCGTCGACCCGGAGCGGGCGGCTGCGGGGAACAGCCTGCCCAGCGGCCACACGGCGGTGGCCGCCTCGGTGGCGGTCGCGCTGATCCTGGTGCTCCCGCCCAAGGTGCGGGTCCTCGGCGCCTTCCTCGGCGCCGGGTACGCCGCCGCCGCCGGGGTGGCCACCCTCTCCGCCGGCTGGCACCGACCGAGCGACGCCGTGGCGGCGTTCCTCCTGGTAGGAGCCTGGGCGGCGGTGGCCGGCCTGGTCCTGCTCTTCTTCCAGCGGGAACAGGCGGCGTTCTCCGCCGAGGACGCGCACCGGGTCGCGGCGGCCGTGCTCGGCATCGGCGGGGCGCTCGCCCTCGTCGCCTCCGCGCTCGCCCTGTCCTGGCTGGTCGATCTCCCCGAGGTCCCCGCCGACGAGCTGTCCCGCCGCCCTCTCTTCGTCGGGTACGCGGGCAGCGCGGCCGGCATCGTCGGGACGATCGCCGTGGTGACCGCGCTGGTCCTCGCGGTGGTGCACCGCCTGGTGCCCCGGTACAAGGGCTAACTGCGGTAGTAGGTGCCTACCATCGTGCCGCTGGCGATCTCCTTGTCGGTGAGCGCGCTGTGCACCTCGGTGGCCTGGGGCGCCTCGGGCAGCTCCAGCGGGCGCTCCAGCGCGTAGAGGCGGAAGAAGTACCGGTGCGAGTCCTCGTGCAGTGGCGGGTGTGGGCCGCCCCACCCGGTCGTACCGAAGCTGTTGGGCCACTCGCGGCCCCCTTCGGGTATCGCGCCCTCGGCGACCCCGGCGGATTCGGGCGAGATCCCGGTGACCAGCCAGTGCAGGAAGGGAGCCTTCCCGGCGTCCGGGTCCTCGACGATCAGGACGAGTTCCTCGGTCGTGTCGGGGACCTCGGACCACTCCAGCGGCGGCGAGACGTTTCCGCCCTCCCGGGAGAAGCGTCCCGGTAGCAGGTCGTGGTCATTGAACGCGGTGCTGCGCAGCATGATGCCGGCCATTCGACGCCCCCTTTCGTCCACCGGCGCATACCCGGACCGTGGGTGCCGAAACGGCGGCGTGAGAGGGTAGCCCGGCGGGTTGGACCGATCGGGGGAGCACGGGTGGACGAGGTGCGGGCGGCGTTCCGGGACGAGTGCGCGCGGCTGGCGGAGATCCTGCGGGGGCTCGACGAGGCCGACCTCGACCGGCCCACCCCCTGCCCGCCCTGGGCGGTCCGCGACCTCGTGGCGCACGTCCGCACCGGCGCCGGCCGCGTCGTCGACATGCTCGCCGCGCCCGCCCCGGACCGGGCGGAGGTGGACGCCGCCGGCTACTTCGGGGCCGCCAAGTTCACCCCGGAGGTGGACCACGCCCGGATCGACAGCGCCCGGCGGGAGGCGCGCGAGCGGCCCGGCGTGCCGGAGGTGGCGGCGGACTTCGCGCGAACCTGGCGGGCCACCGACGAGGCCGTGGCCGCGCAGCCGCCGGGCCGCCTGGTCCATACCCGGCACGGTGACGCCATGACCCTGACCGAGTTCCTGCGGACCCGGGTGGTGGAGGTCGGCGTGCACGGCTTGGACCTGGCCGACGCGCTGGACCGGCGGCCCTGGCTGACCCCGGCGGCCGCCGCGGTGGTGGCCGACCTGCTGACCGGCGGCCGGCCCGTCCCGGCCGGGCTGGACTGGGACCCGCTGACGGTGATCCGCAAGGCCACCGGCCGGGCAGCGCTGACCGACCGGGAACGGACCCTGATCGAGGAGTCGGCCTTCCGCTGGCTCTCCTTCGCCGGCTGACCGGCCCGGGGCCGCGACCGGAAGCGAGTGACCTTCCACTGCACCGCCGCTCGCGTCGGATGAACCGCGTTCGGCCCGGACGGGTGGGGTCAGCGGGTGCGGCGGGGGGCGGGGATCTGCGGTGCGGTGCGGCGCAGGTGGTCCAGGACGATCGGGTCGATCCGGGCGGGCACCAGCCGTTCTTCGAGGTTCTCCACGCCGGCCCAGGAGGCGAGCGCGTCGTCGAGGCCGGCCGGGCCGACCGGGTGGCCGACCGCCGTCAGCAGGCCGGCGACCTCGTCGGCGAGGGGCCCGGCCAGGTCCCGCAGGGTGGCCGGATCGGGCTTGCCGAAGAGCAGGGTGTGCGTGTCGAGCAGCCGCACCAACTCGGTGACCGGGTCGGGATGGTCGTCCGCCCGCAGGTCGACCAGGGTGTCGCCGGTGCCGGCGTACCCGCCGTGCCGCTCGACCACCAGCAGGCCGGCGCTCTGCCGGCCACGCCGGTCGCCGCCGGCCCGGTCCCCGGCGTGCAGCGCGGCGAGCAGCCGCTGCGGGAACGGCAGGCCACCCCCGCCCAACCAGGCGTCCCGGACCGCGTCGATGACGTGCGGCCCGGCGAGGATGTTGCCCTGCGCGGCCCAGCCGTCGCCGGCCTGGCCGCCGGCCCACGGGTGGCAGCGCGGCCCGGTCCAGGTCGCGCCGTCGCCGGTCGCCCCGACCACGCCGAGCTGTCGGTCGTCCCGGCCCGGGTCGGCGGCGACCAGGCCGGCCACCACGTCCGCGGCCGCCACGCCGGTGCGCAGCAGCGCCAGCCCCTGCGGCCGGTACGCGAGGTTGACGTGCGCCTGGGTGGCGACGGCCCCGACCTCGGCCTCGGCGGCCGGGACCAGCGCGCCGGCGGCGAGGAACTTGCTGGCCACGGCGACGCCGTGCAGACGGCCGTCGGCGGACCGGGCGACGATCGAGAAGGTCACCAGCGGATGGTAGCGCCGGAGCCTCCCCGCCGGTGCCCTCGGAAGCACCGGGACGGTCTGCGCCGGCGCCCTCAGAACGGTGGGGCGGCCGCCTCCGGGGGCCGGCCCCAGGCCCGCCGGGCGTCCGCCAGCGCGACGCCGAGCAGCACGACCGCCGCGGCCGCCGCCGAGATCAGCGAGGCGACACGCAGCAGGAAGGGCGCCAGCGCCACCAGGACGAGGATCGCCACCCAGCGCGACGGCGACACCCGGCCGAAGACCTCGTACTCGAAGCGGGCCCGGCCGGCCAGGAAGAACGCCGGGCCGCCGAGGGTCATCGCGATCCACGGCACCTCGTTGTGCCCGAGCGGGTGCGCGAGGACCAGCTCGTAGCCGATCGCGGTGGCCACGAGGCCGATCACCATCACCAGGTGGGTGTCCGCCGCGGAGCGGCCGATGGTCGCGGGATGGGCGGCCTTCATCACCGCCTCACCGAGGATCTGCCCGGCCCGCTGGACGTAGATCCGCCAGAGCAGGATCGAGGAGAGGAGGGCGATGGCGAAGCCGGCGGTCCGCGCCATGGTGAACCCGTCGCCGGTGTAGGCCAGTCCGGTCACCAGGATCGCCTCGCCGAGCGCGATGAGGAAGAACTGCTGGTAGCGCTCGGACAGGTGCTCACCGGCGATGTCCCAGCGGGAGACGGTGGAGCGGCCCAGCCCGGGCACCGGCCAGCCGCACCGCTGGGCCAGGTACTCCAGCCCCAGCGCCGTCGTCCAGAGCACCACCCGGAGGTCGGTGGGCTTGAACGCGCCGGTCAACCAGAACACCGCGGTCACGCTGAACGTGATCAGCATCCGCAGTTTGAGCGGGCGGTACGGGTGCCCGCGGCCCAGGGCCACCAGCAGAATCGCCGGGCGGCTCAGCTGCGCCACCACGTACGCGGTGGCGAACGCCAGCCCGGTCTCGCTGAACGCGCGGAGGGTGGCGATTCCCATCACCATGCTGCACACCAGTGCGGTGATCACGATGGTCTGCAGCCAGGTGTGGTGTGGGTCGTACCGGCTGGTGGTCCACGCGGTGCCCTGCCACACCGTCCAGAGCGCGAAGAGGAGCAGCAGCGTCTTGCCGCCGCCGGTGACCGCCGACCAGCCGCGGACGTGCCCCGGCTCCATGGCCAGGTCCTCGAACGCGCGGGCCGAGACGCGGGTGAGCGCGAAGACATACACCAGGTCGAAGAAGAGCTCCAGGAAGGTCGCCCGCTCCGCGCTGCCCTCGACCGTGAGCGGCGGGCCGTTCGCCCTACCACTCGTCATGGTCGGCGGTTCCCGCCGTCGCTCCCACCCACCTGGCAGTCGTAACACTCTTTCCGGGCGTAACGGTGGGTATCGCCCGGATCGCCCCCGGCGGGACTGTTTCGGATCTTGCTCGGGACGCCGGCGAGCGGGCACGATCGACCGGTGACGAACCGATGGGGCATGACGGTGCCGTTGAGCGGGATCCCGCTCGCCGACCACGCCGCGGTCTACGCGGCCCTCGACCGGGCCGGGTTCACCGACGTCTGGTCGTCGGAGGTGGCCGGCGCCGACGCGTTCACCCCGCTGGCGCTCGCCGCGGCGTGGCAGCCGAGGCTGCGGCTCGGCACCGCGATCACCCCGGTCTTCACCCGGGGGCCCGGGCTGCTGGCGATGACCGCCGCCGCCCTCGCCGAGACCGCGCCCGGCCGCTTCGCCCTCGGCATCGGCGCCTCCTCGCCGGTGCTGGTGCGGGACTGGAACGCGGTCCGCTTCGACGAGCCGTTCCGGCGGACCCGGGACGTGCTGCGGTTCCTTCGCGCCGCGCTGCGCGGCGAGACCGTCGACGAGGTCTACGACACGTTCACCGTCCGCCGGTTCACCCTGGAGCGCCCGCCGGCCGTCCCGCCGCCGGTGCTGCTCGCCGCGCTGCGCCCCGGCATGCTCCGGCTCGCCGCCGCCGAGGCCGACGGAGTGATCCTCAACTGGCTCGCCGCCGACGACGTGCCCCGGGCCCTCGCCGAACTCGGCGACCGGCGGCCGGGCTTCGAGGCGGTCGCCCGGATCTTCGTCTGCCCCACCGAGGACGCCGCGCACGCCCGCGCGTTGGGCCGCCGGCTGATCACCGGCTACCTCACCGTTCCCGCGTACGCCGCCTTCCACCGCTGGCTCGGCCGGGAGGCGACGCTCGGTCCAATGTGGGCGGCGTGGGCGGCCGGGGACCGGCGGGGCGCCGCGGCGGCCGTGCCCGACGAGGTGGTCGACGCGCTGGTGCTGCACGGCTCGCCTGAGCACTGCGTGGCGCAGGTCCGCCGCTACGCCGACGCCGGGGTGGACGTACCGGTGATGGCGCTGCTGCCCACCCCGGAGCTGGCCGCCGGCGGCGCGGCGGCCCTGACCACCCTGATCCCCCGACTGGGCGTCGCCGACGCGGACCGGAGCTGAAATGAACCTCACCGACCGGGTGGCCGTGATCACCGGCGGGGCCGGCGGCATCGGGTCCGCGCTGGCCCGCCGCTTCGTCGCCGAGGGCGCCGCCGCCGTCGTACTCGCCGACCTGGACGCCGACGCGGCCCGTGCGGTCGCCGCGGACATCGGCCCCGTCGCGCACGCCGTCGGCTTGGACGTCACCGACGAGGAGCAGGTCCGCGCGCTGGTGGCGGAGACCGAGCGGCGGTACGGGCGGATCGACCTGTTCTGCGCCAACGCCGGCGTGGCCACCGGCGGGGGAGTGGAGGCCCCCGACGCAGACTGGGACCGGGCCTGGCGGGTGAACGTCCTCGCTCACGTCCACACCGCGCGGGCCGTGCTCCCGGCGATGCTGAAGCGCGGCTCGGGGTACCTGCTGCTCACGTGCTCGGCGGCGGGCCTGCTCACCGCGGTCGGCGACGCCCCGTACAGCGCGACCAAGCACGCGGCGGTCGGCTTCGCCGAGTGGCTCGCGATCACCTACCGGGACGCCGGCATCCGGGTCAGCGCGCTCTGCCCGCAGGGCGTGGACACCCCGATGCTCGCCGACGGCCTCGCCGCCGGCCACCTCGGCGCCCGGGTCATCGCCGCCTCCGGCGCGGTGCTCACCCCCGACCAGGTGGCCGAGGCGACCATCGCCGGGCTGGCCGAGGAGCGGTTCCTGATCCTGCCCCACCCGGAGGTCGCCGCCTACACCCGCCGGCGCGCCGAGGACCCGGACGGCTGGCAGGCCGGCCTGCGCAAGCTGGTCCGCAAGCTGCGCGCCTGAACCCTCCACGCCCGTCGGTCAGATCGACCCGGTACCACCGCCGACGTCGCTGGGCGGGCCGCCCATGAGTGTGCGACGGCGACGAGCGCGCCACGTCCGGCCGGCCATGATCAGCGGGGCGCCGGCGAGGAGGGCGATGACAGCCCAGCCGGGTCCGGACATGCCCCGACGGTAAGGCCCGGCGGCAGACGTCAGCGGCGCCAGCGCAGCGGGCCCGGACGCACCGACCAGAGCAGCCGCCGCCACCACGGGCGGGCGTCCCGCAGCGCCGACACGTACCCGTGGGCGACCACCGCCGCCCGCTCCGCCTGCTCCGGGGTCGCCGTGCCCGGGGCGAAGGCGACCTGGTTGAGCAGCCCGGCCAGCTCGTCCACCGCCACCGCCGGCGGGCCCACCTCAGTGGGCGTCGCCGCCCGGGCCGCGGTGAGAACTCGCCGTGCCGACTCGGCCACCTCGGCCGCCGCCAGGTCGTCGCCGACCGGGTGGCCGGCCAGCCGCAGCGCGTCGGTCACCTCCCGCCAGGCGCCGGCGATCCGCCCACCGGGGTCACCCCGCCCCAGCCGGGCCCCGGTCAGGCTCCGGCGCAGCGCGGCGAGGGTCAGCAGCACCAACCCGACCAGCAGCACCAGGCCGCCCGCGCCGGCGCCCACCAGGACCGGGGTGGAGAGCCCGGACCGGTCGTCCGCCGGGCCGGACGCGGCCTCGGCCGGGGGCGTCGCGGTCGGCTCCACGGTCGGCGCGGGCACCTCCGACGGGGGCGGGTCGTCCGGGGTGGGACGGAAGTCCTCCTCCACCGGGCGCGGCTGCTCATCCGGCTGCGGCATCGGGTCGAACGGCACCCAGCCGACCCCCTCGAAGAGCACCTCCGGCCAGGCGAACGCGTCCGCCGCGCGGACCGGGCCGTCTCCCCGGGGCTCGAAGCCCACCACCACCCGGGTGGGCAGCCCGGCCAGCCGACCCAGCACCGCGAACGCCGCGGCGAACTGCTCCGAGGTGCCCCGCTGCCCGCCGCCGTTGCGCGGGCCGAAAAGGAAGAAGGCCAGGTTCGGGTACGCGTGCCCGCTCGGCGCGTCCGCGGTGACCCGGTAGTGCTCGGCGAGGAACTGCTCGATCGCCGCGGCGCGGGCGTACGGGGCGCCGTTGGACTCGGCGAGCTGGGCGGCGAGCCGGCGCAACGGCTCCGGCGTCCCGTCGGCCACCCGCAGCACCCGGGACACCGCGTCACCCGCCGGCACGTTCGCCGTGGCCAGCAGGTTCCCGCCGGGGCGCTCCCGCATCGAGGTGACCGTGTAGCGCAGCCCGGGAGCCAGCCCCTCCGGCCGGATCAGCGTCCCGGTCGCCGGGTCGTACGCCACCCGGGCGCCGGTGATCTCCCGGGGCGTGGCGACCGCCGGCAGCAGCCGCCCGGTCAGGTCGGCCACGGTGATCTCCTGGCGGACCGTGTCGGTGGCGCCGCCCGCAGCCGGCTCCACCGCCGGCAGGATCCGGCCGGCGTTGCGGTAGGTGGCCCCGACCCGCCAGGTCACCCCGTCGTAGTCGTTGAGCACGGCGAGCCGGATCCGGGCCGCCTCCCGCCCCGACCCGCCCGCCTCGGTACGGACCTCCAGCAGTCGCTGGTCCGGGTTCAACGCCCAGCCGGAGATCCGGATCAGGGGGTTCTCGTCCAGCGACTCGATCTGCGGTGGTTCCACGTACCGGCGCGGGTCCACCGGGCGCTCGTCCACCTGAGCGGCGACCACCGGGGCGAGCAGGGCGGCGAGCCCGACCACGACGGCCACTCCCGCCGCGCCGGCGGCGAGCAGCCGGACCCGGACCGCGGCGCGTACCGCCGGAGCGAGGCCGGCCGTCGGGTCGCCGCCCGCCGGCCCGTCCCGCCACGGCAGCGCCGCCAGGCCCACCGCGGCCACCGCCGCGAACGCCACCGTCGGCCAGATCGCCGGCTGCGCGTTCGGGCCGACCACGTAGAGCGCCCCCGCGTAGAGCAGGGCCGGCGGCAGGTAGCCGAGCAGCACCCGGCCGGCCCGCAGCGCCACCTCCGCGCCCGCCAGGCCCGCGAGCCAGGCGGCGACCAGCGGCAGCAGCACCGTGTCCGGCGCCGGTTCGACCGGGATCATCGCGGTCAACAGCCGCGGGATGGCGTTGCTGGCGGCGTCGGCGGTCAGCGCGCCCAGGCTTCCCGGCAGGTCGGCGTGCGCGGCGGCCAACCGCAGCGCCAGCGCGGTCCACCCGGCCAGGGCGAGCACCGACAGCGGTGCGACCAGCCAGGACGCCAACCGCCGGGCGGCCACGCTGACCAGCACCGAGCCCACCGCGGCGCCGACCATCAGCCGGGTCAGCAGCGGCCCCGCGTACACCCGGTCGAGCACCACCCCAGCCAGGGCGATCATGGTGATCAGCGCCACCGGCACCGGCACGGCGCCCAGCACCCGCACCACGGCCCCGCCGCGCCGCTCCGCCGGCGGCGGGGGCCCGGTCGGCGCGTCCGCCTCGCGGGGCGGCGCCAGGCTCACCACCGACGGACCCCGTCCCACTCGGCCGCGAACTCCGCGCCGTCCGCCGCGTCCACCACCACCAGGCCGGCCGCGCCGGCCGGCGTCGGCTCCGCCGCGCCGAGGACCCCCACCAGCACCGACGGGTACGCCCCGCGCAGCGCGCCGACGTGTCCCAGGTCGCCGCGGCCACCCGGCCCGGTGAGGAAGACCAGGGTGTCGCCGAGCCGCTCCTGCCGCAGCCGGCTCGTCGAGGTCCGCAGCACGTCATCTCCGGCGTCGGCCAGCTCGACCGCGGCGAGCCGGTCCAGCGGCCCACCGGCGCCGGCCGGGCCCCCGTCGGCGGGCACGACCAGCAGCAGGCTCACCGGCAGGTCCTCCCGGACCGCGGCGGCGACCACCGACGCCGCCGCCTCGCAGCCGGCCTCGAAGGACTCCGCCACCCCGTCGACCCGCTGCGGGTGCGCGGCCGCCCGGTTGTCCAGCACCACCACGATCCGGGGCAGGCTGGTGTCCACGTTCTCCCGGACCATCAGCTCGCCGACCCGGGCGCTGGTCCGCCAGTGCACCCGGCGCAGCTCGTCGCCGACCACGTACTCGCGCAGGGAGTCGAAGGTGATCGAGCCGTGCGGCACACTGTCGGTGCGGCCGTCGAGGCTCCGCCCGGCCCCGGTCGGCACCGCGCGCAGCGGATGGATGCGCGGGTGCACCCAGACCGGCACGGTGCCCCCGTACGGGCGGGCCATCGCGACCAGCCCGAGCGGGTCGCGCCGGGTCACCTGCAGCGGGCCGACCGGCACCACGCCCCGGCGGCGGGTCGGCACGTCGTAGCGGACCGTGGTGTCCCGGCCGGGACGCAGCCGCAGCAGCGGCACCGGCACCAGCGCCGCGCCGCAGCGGTCCTCGGCGACCAGGTTGGCCGCCCGCAGCCGCCCGGTGTTGCGCACGGTCAGCGTCATGCTGGCCGGCTCGCCGCGGGCCACCCGGTCCGGGTCGGCACCGCGCTCCACCGCCAGCCGGGGCCGCCACGCGGCGGTGACCAGCGCGTGCCCGACCGCGACGGCGGCCGCCGCGCCGAGCACGGTCAGCTCCGGGTACGCGTACCGGAAGCCCACGCCGAGCAGCGCGACGGCGGCGACGAGCAGCCCGACACCACGGGCGGTGATCCCCACGGCTCAGCCGTGCACCGGGGCGGGCTGGCCGGACGGCAGCGGCACCGGCACCGAGGCGACCGCCTGGCGCAGCACCTCGGCGGCGGTCACCCCGCGCATCTGCGCGTCCGGGGTGAGCAGCAGCCGGTGCGCGAAGACCGGCTCGACGAGTGCCTTCAGGTCCTCCGGCATGATCCAGCCCCGCCCGTCGATCAGCGCGTACGCGCACGCCGCCCGGGTCAGCGCGATGACGCCGCGAGGGCTGACCCCGACCCGCACCTGCGGGTGGCCACGGGTGGCCGCGGCCAGCCGGACCGCGTACGTGTAGAGCGGCTCGGCGATGTGCACCCGGCGGGCCATCCGCACCATCTCCCCGAGGGCGGCGGTGTCGGTGACCGCGCTGAGCGAGTCGGGGGAGCGGACGGTGGCTCCGCGCAGCACCTCGATCTCGACGGCCTCGTCCGGGTAGCCGACCGACAGCTTCACCAGGAACCGGTCGAGCTGGGCCTCCGGCAGACGGTAGGTGCCGTCCATCTCCACCGGGTTCTGGGTGGCCACCACCAGGAACGGCTGCGGCACCGGATGCCGGACGCCGTCCACGGTGACGGTCCGCTCCTCCATCACCTCCAGCAGCGCCGACTGGGTCTTCGGTGACGCCCGGTTGATCTCGTCGGCGATGACGATGTTGGCGAAGACCGGACCGGGGTGGAACTCGAAGCCGCGGGTGGCCTGGTTGAAGATGGTCACCCCGGAGACGTCCGACGGGAGCAGGTCCGGGGTGAACTGGATGCGCCGCCACTGGCCCTGCACCGTGGCCGCGATCGCCCGGGCCAGGGTGGTCTTGCCGACCCCGGGCACGTCCTCCAGCAGCACGTGCCCCTGGGCGAAGAGCGCGGTCAACGCCAGCCGGACCACCTGCGGCTTGCCCAGCACGACCGCGTTGACGTTCTCGGCCAGCCGGGCGGCGAGGGCGGCGAAGCCCTGCACCTCCGCCTGGCTGAGCGGTTCGGGGGTGTTCACGTGCGCGCGTGCTCCTCGACTGGGTGGTACGCCGTCAGCAGGTGGGCAGGACGTTGATGTTGTCGCCGCCCTCCAGGTTGAGCCAGGCCCACGGGATGTAGTTCCGCCCCGAGTAGTCGACCTGCACCCACCAGGTGCTCTGCTTCTGATTGTTGTAGATCCAGGAGTCGACGTTCTCACCCTGCTTCTTGCAGTACGCCTTCAACCGGGTGCCGGGCTTCGCCCAGCCGACCTGCTTGGCGTTGAGCTGCTGCGGCACCGAGAAGATCTCGTTGCCGTTGCGGCCGGACACGTCGGCGTCGCAGTAGGTGCGCTGATCGCCGCTGGGCCCGTTGTTGCAGGTGGCAATCCCGTACAGCGGGTCGGTCGACTGGGCCTTGGTGGCGGTGCCGTTGCCGGCCGCGTTGGTCGCGGTCACCGTCACCGTGTACGCCGTGCCCGGGGTCAGCCCGGTGACCCGCAGGCTGGAGCAGCTCCCGCTGGCGGTCTTCCCGCCGGTGGCGGCCGAGCAGGTGGCGTTCCCGCCGCCGGCGTCCACGGTGAACGACACCGTCACCGACGTCGCGTCGGCCGACGAGCCGGTCACCGTGATCCGCGGCGCGGCGACCGTCCGGGCGGTGGTGCTGGCTTCCGGCCCGGGGCCGGCCTCGTTGACCGCCTTCACCTTCACCGTGACGTTCTGCCCGTTGCCCAGACCGCCGACCGTCGTCCGGGTGTCGGTCACCTCGCTGGTCTTCCCGCCGACGTCCACCAGGTACTTGGTGACCGGGCGGCCGTTCTCCACCGCCGGCGCCCACTGCACCGCCACGGTGCCCGGCTGGTCGGCCACCGTGGACGCCTTCAGTTCGGTGGGCGCGCCGGGGGCGGCGAACGGCACCACCGTGTTACTCACCGGAGAGGCCTTCGAACCGGCGCCCTTGTCGTTCACCGACACCACGGTGAACGCGTACTGGGTGCCGTACGCCAGCTCACCGGCGGGGATCACCAACTCCGTCTTCGTCGACTCACCGGCCGGGGCGGTGGCGCCGGCCGAGGCGGCGGTGACCGCGTACCGGGCGATGGTGTTGCCCTGGCCGTTGGCCGCGGGCCACTTCACCAACACCGTGCCGTCCGGGCGGGCCCCGGCGGTGACGCTGGCCGGCGAGTCGGGCACCGCCGCGGTCGGGGTGACCGGGTTGCTCTTGCGGGCCGGCCCGTCGCCCTTGGCGTTGACCGCGTGCACCGAGAACGTGTACGTCTCGCCGTTGGTCAGCCCGGTGATCTCCACCGCGCGCTGGTTGGCGCCCACCTCGTGGCGCTGGTCGGCACCCTCCACCACGTACCTGGTGATCTCGGCGCCGTTCGCGGCGGCCGGCCGCCAGCTCACCCGGGCCGAGGCGTTGCCCGCCGCGGCGGTGACGGCGCGCGGCGCGCCCGGCTTGCCCACCCGGGGCTTCTTCGGCGGGGGCGGCGGCGGGGGCGCCGGCGGCGGGTCGCCGCCGAGCACGTCGTTGGCGTACTTGTTGACCTCGCGGACCTGGTTCTTGTCGTCGACCACCCGGGCGGTCGGCGAGTTGGGCGCGTTGATGAAGAGGTGGTTCTCCCGCACCTCCAGCTCCAGCGGGCCGGAAGTCCCGGAGCCCTTGATGGTGTCCACCAGCTTGCCGTCCGCGTCGAACGAGTAAACCGTGCCGGTCGCCTCGTCCGCGCAGTAGAAGCGGTTCGCCCAGGCGACCGCCGGGCTGAGCCGGTCACCGGCGCCCGGCACGGTGAACTGCCCCACCTCCGCGCTGTCGCGGACCACGTGCACCCGCCGCTCGCCGGCCACCGTGACCGGCACCTGGGGCCCGCTGGTCCGCACGGGCAGCGCGCCGGGGGAGGCCATCTTGAGGTTCGCCCGCTCCGTCCGGCCGCCCCGGACCGTCACCAGCGACGCCGAGGTGCGGTCGAGCACCGCGACGCCGGAGTCCAGGGTGGAGACCGCCAGCTCGTGGCTGGGCTCGGCCACGTCGTACGTCTCGACCCGCTTGGGGCTGAGGCCCGCCGGCGGTGCCGCCCCGGGGGTGGCGGGCAGTGCCGCGGCGGTGATCGCCGAGACGGTGCCCTCGCTCGGCACCGCGATCCACAACCGGCCCTCGCCGTCGAACGAGCCGCCGGTGATGCCCGGCGGGTAGCGCACCGGCTCGCCCACCGGGGTCAGCGAACGCGGGTCGAACTGCCGGACGATGCCCTGCACCGCGTCCACCACGAACGCGGCGTCCTCGTGCAGCGCGACGTTCACGCCGAAGCCGGGGGTGGTGGGGGTGGTCGCGGTGATCTGGAGGGTGGCCAGGTCCAGCGAGCTGACCTGGCCGGTGTTCAGGTCGCGCAGGATCAGCAGCCGGTCGGTCTGGGTGACCTGCAGCTGGTGCCGCCGGGCACCGGGGACCTCGACCCGGGTGTCGACCCGCGCGGTGACCCCGTTGACCCGGGCCATCTCGCTGCGGGTGGTGCTCCACAGCCAGGAGCTGGCGTCGTAGTTGGCGACCGTGTTGTCGGCGGCGCCCAGCCCGAGGACGGTCAGCCCCATGGCGGCCAGCAGCGCCGCCACGGTGCCGATGGTGACCAGGCCGCCCCGCATCCGGGAACGGGGTCGGGGCGTGCCCGCCCCGGTGCTCGCGACGTCCTCGATGGTGACCACTGCCGGCTGCCTGCTTCCCATTAGTTGCTCATAGCTGAGCGGTTCGGATAATTCGCTCTCCGCTCAGCGATGGCCGGGCTGGAGTCCTGGACCGGCAGTCTGGTCCGGTGGCGATCGGTCCGGTCCTGCAGGATCTGCTTCACCTTGTGGTGTGGGGTGTGCAGGGCGATGTCGGGGTCGCCGGCTCGGTGCAGGATGTTGATCGCGGCGTTCACGTCGGCCTGCCACACCACCCCGCACGGAGTGCAGTGAAACCGGTCCCCGCTGCGTCGGCCGAAGGCGCCGCAGCGGTGACAGGTTTGTGAGGTGTAGGCGGCGTTGACGTGCACGAGCGCAGAACCTCTGCGCTCCGACACGTTTCTTAGGGCCTCGGCGGTGACCCCTTTGGTCCACCCGGCGAGGCGCCGGTTGATGTTCTTGCCGAGCGTCTTGCGCCCGGCGAAGCGTTTGGTGAGGTCTTCGGCGACCACGGTGGCGGCCTTCTCCACGACCTCGTGTACGGCGGTGAAGATCTCCGTGCGCACCCGCGCCCGGTACCGGGCCGCCTGCCGATCCCGCTTCACGGTCCCGAGATTGTTGACCTTGATCCGGTGCGCCTTCGCGTGGTTACCGCGCAGGGCGGCGGTGTTGGCGATCGACCGCAGTTTCGCCCGACGCCGGTTACGTTCCTTCAACCGATCCGACTCGCTGGACAGCACCACGCCGAGCTGTACACCGTGGGGCTGGCCGTCGGAGTCGGTCAAGGCTTCGGTGTAGCCCTTGTCCACACCGACCGTCGCATCGCCGCACGGCCGCTGCGACGACCGCATCTCCGCCGCGTCGATCTGATAGTGCACCTCAACCCGACCACCGCGCAGGATCAGCCGCAGCGTGCCCGTCGGCGCGACAGCCGTCGACAGCGGGATTTTTACCATCTTGCGGGGCTCAAGACCGGGAACCGCCAACCACAACCGGCTCTGCCCATCGACGGCGGTGTTGTACTTGTCGGCGCACACGACGATCTGATCGTGTGTGCGATTTCTCCCGCGCTTCCAGTGCTTGCGCATCTGCCGAGCCAGGAACGGATCACTGGCCCACTGGTCGGCCCTCAGCGTGGTGAACATCCGCTTGCGCTCGGCGCCAGCGTTGGTGCGTCGGCCGATGGCCCACTGGACCTCGACCTTGGCCGCCGCCAGGTTCGCGGCGATGTCGGCCATCGCGTCGCGGACGGTTTCCTTCCACGCGTTCGCCAACACGCCGAACCGCACGTGCGTGCCGTCAGCCAACCACCGATCCCGCACCTGCCGGTCCCGCAACCCGGCCCCGACACCGTTGATCGAGCCGTAACGCTGCCACATCTCACTACGAACCCGACCCAACCGACGGGCCTGCTCCACCAGTGCGGCGTACTTGCCCGGGTTCAGGCGGGCCGAGTAGGCGATGCGGGTGACCTTCATTGATCATCCCCCACGGTCAGAAAGGAAAGCAACACAAGTCGCTGCTCCCCGTATCGGTGTGGGAGGTGCCTACGCACGGTCGACCCTCCCATAGCCGGGAGCCATCATAGGGGCCAGCCGAGGACCGTGGAACCCGCACCGTCCTCCTGTGGACAACCAGCGGGGTCCCGGGTGGACGGCACCAGTCAGCGTGTTCCCGTACCGCCCTCCCGGCGGGTGCAGACCTGCCCCGAGGTGGCGTAGGTGTCCGTCGAGAAGACGGCCAGCACGGTGAAGCAGTAGTCCAGTTTGGCGCTAAGCCCGTTCACCGTGTAGCGGGTCTCCCCGGCGTCGACGGTGGCCATCACCCCCAGCTTCTGCCCGGCCCGGCCGCCGGCCACCACGAACGGAACCCCACCGTCCGTCGGGTCCGTCCAGGTGATCGTGATCGTGGTGGAGTCGTCCTGCAACCGCAGGTCACCTGGCGGCGGGCCGCTCACCTTCGGCTTCGCCGACGCCGGCCCGGGCGTGGGCGGCGGGGCGGCGTCGCGGTTGAGCACCACCGCGCCCACGCCGACCGCGGCGGCCACGGCCACCACCGCGACGCCCGCCGCCACGGCGATCGCCGTCCGGTTGCGGCCGCGTGACTCGGGCTCCTCGACCTGCGGGTACGCGGTCGGCCGGTGGAACGGCGCCGGCACCGCCGGCCAGGCCCCCTGCGCCGGGTACGCCTCCGTCCCGGGCGCCGGATCGGCCGGCCGGGGCTCGGGGAACTCCAGCAGGCCGTCGTAGACCGGCAGCGGCGGCGGGACGCCGGGGTCGGTGACCGGGGCGGGCCCGGGCAGCGGGTGCGGCTCCGGTTCGTCGGCGTCCTCCGGCGGCGCGTCCGGCCCCCCGTCTGCGGGCCGGTCGAGCGGCTGCGGCGGTGCGGCGCTGCTCCACGGCGGCGCCGTCAACCCCCACGGCGGCACGAGTGACGCGCAGACCGGAGCCACGGCCGGCGGCCCGCTCACCGGCGGCGGGCCTACCGGGTGGCCCGCCCCGCCCGGGTACGGGTTCGCCAGGTCGGGGGGGCCGCTCACCGGGTACGCCGGGTGCCCCGGCGGGCCGCTGATCGGGTACGCGGGTGTGGGCGGCGCGCTGACCGGGGGCGTCGGTCCCGGTGGGCCGCTGACCGGGTACGCGGGCATGGGCGGCGCACTCGTCGGCGGCATCGGCTCCGGCGGGCCGCTGACCGGATGGACCGGCGCTGGCGGAGTGCTGAGCGGGTGGGTAGCCGGCGGGCTGCTCGTCGGTGCGCCACTGACGGGCATGGTGCCCAGGGGCGGGGGGCTAAAGGGCGGTGCGCTCACGGGCGGCGGCGGGGCGCTGGCGGGCGCGGCGGCGACCGGCAGGACCGGTGGCGTGCCGGGCGGTGGGGCCGGCGCCGCCGCGGCGGCGCGGTCCGCCTCCTCGCGCAACAGCGGCGCGAGCTGCTGCACCTGCACCGTCGGCTTGGTCCAGCCCGGCGCCGGGGCGGCCGGCGGCTGCTGGTCGCTCCCGCCCCCGGCGGCTTCCGCTGTGGCGGGCCGGCTCGGCGGGGACATCAGGTCGGCGTCCGGCTGCGGCCGGGACAGCGGGCCGGTGGCCGCCGACGGGCCGGCGGGCGAGGTGGGCGGCGCGGAGGCCGGGACGACGGCGGGCGGTGCGGGGGGCGCGGAGGCCGGTCCCGGAATTACCGGGGCCGGCGGCAGGGGCGCCGGTGGCGCGGAGGTCTGCGTCGGGGCCCAGGTGCCCGCTGGAGCGGCGCCAGCCGGTGGTGTCGACACCGGCGCGGAGTCAGGCGCCGGACGGGACGCCGGGGTCGGCGCGGGCGGGGCCGACGTGGGCGCCGGGATGACCGGGGGTGACGGCAGGGGAGCGACGGGACCGGGCGGCGCGGAAGTGGGAGCCGCGCTGGGCGGCGACGGCGGGGCGAACAGCGGGGGCGGCGGCAGCGACGCCGCCGGTCCGCGGGCCGGTGGCGGCGCCCACCCCGACGACGCCGGGTGCGCCGGCGCCGAGACGGGCCGGGCCGGTTGCGGCGCCCTGGACTGCGGCGGCTGCGGACCCCAGGGCTGCGGAACCCCGGGCTGCGGCACTGCGGCCCGGGGCGCTGCCGACTGCGGCGGCCCGGGCTGGGGCGCCCACCCCGACGCCGGCACGGCCGGCGCGGGCGGGGCGGACCGCGGTGCGGCGGGAACTGGCGGCGGGGCCTGCGGCGCCGGTGGGGCGGGTACGGCCGGCAGCGACATCGTCGGCCCGGACAGTGCTGCCGGATCGGGGCGCGGGCCGCCGGCGGCGGGAGCGGCGGCGGAGCCGCCGAGGTAGCTGCGGGCCGCGCGTACCGCGGGGTGGTCGGGGCCGAGCACCGCGGGCCCGGCGGTGGCGACGCGGGTGTAGTTGCGGCGGGCCTCGTGCCGGTTGCCCAGTTCCTCCGCCGCCCCGGCCAGGTCGAAGCTGAGCGCCAGCATCAGCGGGTCGCCGTCCCCGCGGCGGCGCTCGCCGGCCGCGTACGCCTCCTCCAGGACCCGGCGGGCCGCGGCCGGATCGTCGGCCTCGCGGTGCAGCCGGGCCAGCAGGTGGGCGTTGCCCAGCACCTCGGGGTGGTCCTCCCCGTACGCCGGTCGGGCCGCCACGATCGCGTCGGTGAGCAGGCGGCGGGCGTTGGCCAGATCACCGGCCGAGCGCAGGGCGAGGGCCTGGTGCGCGGCGGCGGTCAGGGGGGAGGGGTGGGACACGTTAGCAATGCTGCCGGTAATCGGCGGTCGGACGCTACCCGCCCCGGCGCATCCTGAGACCAGGCCGCCGGCGAAATCCGCGCTCCGGCGCCGTGAGCTGCGGAAACGTCCGTGGCCGGAGCGCGGCGGCCGGCGATGTGCATGATCCATCCGAGCCGTGTACAGTAATGCCCCGTGCGGCCCGCCGGGGCGGCTGACGGGTGACGAGGTCACCGCGGCCGACAGGGTAGGCTGGACGAGCAGGTCCGGGTGGCGGAATGGCAGACGCGCTAGCTTGAGGTGCTAGTGCCCGTATAGGGCGTGGGGGTTCAAGTCCCCCCTCGGACACAAACCATTACCCCACGGTGCGCGCTGAGATCCACTGCAGCGCGCACCGTTTGCGTTTCCGTCTGGTAAGTGAGCCGGAGGCCGAGTTGCCGGTAGACCTCGGCCTTGTCGGCGGGGTCGGCGTCGCGGAGCACGGCGGCGATGTCGCCGAGCGCCGTCACCAGGCTCGTGATTTCTGCTCGGCTCATCCGGCGCGGGCTTTTACCCACGTTCGCGTGGAGGTCGGCTTCGGCGCGGGCGCGTTCGGCCTGGGTCTGGGCGATCCAGCCGGTGACCACCGTCGGGTCCGCTCCGGCGTCGAGGGCCGCCCGGTAGCGCTCCAGCTTGGCGTTGCATGCGGTGATGATCGTCTGGGCTGCCGTAGCAAGTGCGGGCGGATGATCCAGGGGTTGGGCGTCGGCCATCGCGGTGATCGTCTGTTCGATGCGGTGGGGTGCGAAGGCGGAGGCCAGCCAGGTGTCGAGCGGGTCGGTGAGGGCGTCCTCGCGCAGGTACACATTGCTGGGATGCGCGACCTGGTTGGCGAGGGCGTTTTCCTGGGGGAAGCGACAGCGGTAGTAGGCGTCGCCGTGGTTGTACTGGCCCTGCATGCGTCGGTCGCAGGCGGCGCAGTAGATCAGGCCGCGGAAGACGTACGGGTTGCGGGTGCGCTGCTTGACGTGTTGACCGCCGGTTCCCCGTCCGCGCCGTTGGAGGATTGCTGGGCCTGTTCGAAGGTCGCGTCGTCGATGAGTGGTTCGTGGGTGATCTCCTTGGAGACCACCCACTTGTCCCGGGCGTTCCAGCGCATGACGCCGGTGTGGCCCATTGCCACGTCGTCGACGTCGAGCAGCACCTCGTCGGTGCGTTGCTTGTTCCATACCTGTCGCCCGGTGTAGCGGGGGTTGGTGAGGATGACGCGGACGGCGCTCTTGGACCAGGCGATGCCGCTGCGGTGCCGGTTGCGGGCGCGGTCGTGCGCGGATGGGCAGGGCACGTGATTGGCGGTGAGTCCTTCGGCGATGGCGAAGAGCCCGATACCGGCGAGGAACTCGGCGAAGATCCGCCGGAGGATCGGCGCGGTCTGTTCGTCTGGAGTGAGGCCCTTGAGGCGTTTGCCGTCGGCGGCCTTGGCGGGGTTGGGATGGGGTCCGAGGTCGCGGAGGGCATAGCCGTAGGGTGGGCGTCCGCCGAGGTAGCGGCCCTCGAGGAGGGTCTGGGCGGCCATGGCGGTGCGGACGCGAACCTTGATCCGGTTGCGTTCGCCCTTGCTCATGCCGCCGAAGACGGACTTGCTGCGCGTCCGGGTGGACTAGGGCGGCCCGCAGTACCGGGTCGGTGCGCGCGGCCACCCAGAGCTCGAGGACGAAGAGTGGTCCGGTGAAGGCGGCGGCCAGCATGTTGATCAGCCGGTCCAGCCGTTGCGTCCCGGCCGGCAGTGCGGCGGCCCGGCGCTCGGCCAGGTGTGCCATGGCGGCGGTGACCAGGGCGGCCCTGGTCGGATAGTGATGCAGTTGGGCGCCCCGCGAGACGCCCGCGCGGCTCGCCACCACCGTGGTAGTGGTGCCGGACCAGCCGTGCTCGATCAGGCGCTCGATGGTCTCCTCCCGCGGCCGGGCCCGGGCGGCGTGGCTGCGCTGCTGTCGAGGGACGTGGATCGACGCGATCGGCACGGGTCAGCCTGGCGAGTCCGAAACAAACGGTCAAGGCTGACCTTTAGCTTCGGCTTTCCGTCGCTTCAAGCAAAAGATGGGCGCGGTACGACGAAACTTCTTGATGTATCGATGGAAACAATCTAGGTTCGGGCGAGGACTTGTCATGTAACGCCCCCGGGAGGCGCTCAGAACCTCGCGGGGAACGAGAGTCCGATGCAGACGGCGAGCTGACGAGCGAGAACCGGCAGCGCCGCCTCCATCGGTGAGACAAGGAGGTTCAGCGTGGGTAGCAGGAATCGTTTCCTCGCGGGTACGGCGATCCTCGCCGCCGCGGTCCTGAGCGGGGGTTTCGCGGCGGCGCCGGCCACCGCATCGCAATCGTCGTGCGCCGCGCCGGACAGCCGGCCGACCGTCCGCTTCCTCGACTACAACAGCGGCGTGGCGAACCGGACCGTCGACGGTGGCTGTTCGATCAACGACCTGATCGACGACGAGAGCGCCTGGGCCAACCACGGCGGGTTCGTGGCGCACGTGACGCACGTCGCCCGGGATCTGGTCGGCGCCGACGTGATCACCACCGAGGAGGCCGCCGCGCTGACCGAAACCGCGGCACACTCCGACGTGGGGAAGACGATGAGCTATGTCAGCCTGTTCGACGGGACGGCCGAGTCGTACGCGAACTGGGGCTACGTCGGCGGCCGCGGGTTCGGCCTGCGCGACGACGGGTCGATGGTGACGACCAACTCGCCCACCGGCGGCGGGCTCGGCATGCTCTGGTACCGAGCCGCCCAGTTCGGCGACTTCTCGCTGCGCCTGCAGTTCCGCGATGAGCGGAGTGGGGACGCGAACGCGCGGTCGAACAGCGGGGTCTTCGTGCGGTTTCCCGGCGTCGACCCGGCCGCCACCCCCCAGTGCAACACGACTGATCCGGCATGGGTTGCCGTGAACTGCGGCCACGAGATCCAGATCAATGACTCGCCGGAGATCGGCAGCAACGACCCGCGGAAGACCGGATCCGTGTACGGGTTCGCCGACCTGAACCTCGCCCAGGCCCGCCCGGCGGACAAGGGGGTCTGGAACGACCTCGAGATCCGGGTTGTCGGCCAGCACTACACCGTGATCCGCAACGGTGTGGTGATCAACGAGTTCGACAACGTGCCCGGCCTGCCGTTCCCGGGCCGTCCGACCGACCCGGGCACCAGTGGACGGCAGTACGCGCAGGGCTACATCGGCCTGCAGAACCACGACGGCGGCTCGGTCATCGCCTTCCGCAACGTACGGGTGCGGGACCTCGGCTGATCCTGGCCGGGTGCCGGCTTCGTGGCTGCGGTGATCGGCCGGGCCATCCCGCCCGGCGGATCACCGCGCCGCGCGCCCCGGATGCTGATCCGTCAGCGGCCGTCGCGGGGGACGAAGGCCGCGAGGGCGTCGGCGTTGCGCGAGCGGACGTACTCGTCGGCCCAGGCGGCGGCGTGCGCTGGGGGACAGGCGGATCGGGGACGCAGCGCACCGACGATGGCAAGCACCCCTAGCCGAGCGGCCACGTGCACCGCCAGGTCGACCTCCGGGCGCCGACCCACCTGGAGGCGACCGCGAAACCCTGGCCCGGGCCCATCGTCGTGGTCGGCCGTTACACCTACCGCCTCTCGCTCACCTGCTCGCCCGCCGCCCGGCCTCCCCGATCTGCCAGAATCGAGCGATGGCAGGCGCCACAGACGTTGCGGCACTCCGCGTCATTGTCGGCACTATCGCCTACGAGGTCAGCCAGGTGGCCACGCATGCGACGCTCGACGGCGCCTTGACTCAGCTCGGGCTGAGAGGCTGTGACGAGCTGATCGCTGGGCGTGGCGGGTCGGGTCCGCGGAGGTCAGTTGCTGCCTTGTGATCCTGCGCGTCGGACGCGGCGGCATGATGTGGGCATGGCGTTGTCGACGACGTTCACGGAGATGCTCGGCGTGCGGTACCCGATCGCGCTGGCGCCGATGGGTGGGTCGGCCGGTGGCGCGCTGGCCGCAGCTGTCTCCCGCGGTGGCGGGTTCGGGATTCTGGGCGGCGCGTACGGGGACCCGGAGTGGCTGGCACGTGAGGTGCCGATCGTCGCGGGCACTGAAGGGCCGTGGGGTGTGGGATTCCTGACCTGGGGGATCGATCTCGCCGCGGTGGAGCTGGCGCTGAGCTACGGCCCCAGCGCCGTGATGCTGTCCTTCGGCGATCCGAGCCCATACGCGGAGCATGTCCGCCGGGCAAGGGCTCTGTTGATCCTCCAGGTCACAGATCTGGAGGAGGCCAAGCGGGCCGTGGACTTGGGCGCCGATGTGATCGTGGCTCAGGGAACCGAGAGCGGTGGGCACGGAGCCGTGCGCGGGCGGTCCACTTTGCCGTTCGTGCCCGCGGTGGTGGATCTCGTAGCTCCGGTGCCGGTGCTGGCAGCGGGCGGGATCGCCGATGGACGTGGTGTGGCGGCAGCTCTCGTGCTGGGCGCTGCCGGAGCGCTCATCGGCACCCGCTTCCAGGCCACCACCGAGGCCCTGGTCGATCCCTCGATCACCAAGGCGATCCTCGATGGGCGGGGGCAGGACACCGAGCGCAGCACCGTGCTGGACATCGCGCGCGGCTCCCGATGGCCGTCGAAGTACCCCGCCCGCACCCTCGGCCACCCCTACCTCGACCGCTGGCGGGGCCGGGAGGCCGAGCTCGCCGCCGATCCCCAAGCCCGTCAGGCGTACCAGGACGACGTGGCACGCGGCGCGGTGCCCCCGCTGCCGGTCTGGGCGGGCGAGGTCGTCGACCTCATCACCGACCTGCCCTCGGCGGAGGACCTGGTCACTGCCATGGCCACCCAGGCCCAGGACACCCTGACCCGAGCTGGACGCCACTGACCCACCAGCCGTCGGCGCCGTTCCGGCTCGCTCGTCACGCGCCGCGGCGAAGCTACCGAGCCAAGAGTGATCACTCACAGCCACACCGCAACTGGCCGTTCATGGGGAACTTTTGGTGGCCGCTGTCAGGCTCGGCTTGCTGGTGCGCGTCTCCGTGGACTAGCGATGCTCCGGAGACCACTCTTTTCACACCGAAGTGGTGCGGCCTCACCTCTTTCCCGTCACCAGTCGACCCGTAGCAAACCCGACCGCTGTCTCTGACCGGAATCGATCATCGAAAGGGGATCGAGAGCGCGTTCTGCCCGGCGGCGGTTGGGTCCAGAGAGTCACAGCCAGCCACGCGTTTTGGCGCTCATGCCCATCTGGAAGCGGGTGGTGGCGCCGAGGTCTTCCATCAGCGCGTGGATCCGGCGCTGCGTGGTTCTGATCGACCAGCCTAGCGACCTGGCGATACCTTCGTCGGTCAGCCCTGAAGCGAGCAGCATCAATAGATCCCTGGTTTCCTCGTCCGGTCCGCTCGCGTCGTCCACCGGCCCGTCGACGGACAGCGGCACGGCCCGCTCCCACTCCGCCTCGAAGAGCGTGATCAGTGCGTCGAGCAGAGAGGATGGATGGATCACGTAGGCGACGCCGTTCTGCTCGCTGGAGCTGGTTGGAATGACGGCCATCCGGTCATCGACCATGAGCATTTTGAGCGGCAGGTCCGGCCTTACCCGCGCTTGTTCACCCTCGCGCAGCGTGGCGAGTAGGCCGGCTCGTAGCCGCCCAGGCCAGGCGACCGCGTTTCGGCTGTAGATCACCCGATACCGGATGCCCCGGCGCAGCCGCTTGCCCTGGTTCTCCACATTCGCGCTCTTCACATTCGCGCTGGGCGTGCTGACGTAGGGCGGCTTGTCGAAGCCGCGTACCTGCGTCTTGGCGCTGTTCTCGATGTGCGTCACTCTGCGACCGATGTTGTCCTGGCCGACAAGCACCTCCAGTGACTGCTCCGGATGGATGTAACGAGATGCGGCCCGGTGCGTCTCCATCAGTGCCTGTGCCGCGTCGCGCGCCTGCCACAGTTTCGACTCGACCGCGCCGATCAGTTCGCCGATCGCTGCGTCAGGTGGCGCGGCGAGATAGCGCACCGGCCGTCCCGGAAGCCGGCTGACCAGACCGCGCTCGGTTAGCTGGACCAGTGCACCTCTGGTCTGAGCCGGGGACAGCCGGGCGGTTGTGGCAAGTTCGTCCGCGCTCGCTCGAGGGTTGCCCACCAGCGCGACGTACACGGCACTCTCCGCTGGCGCGAGGCCCAGTGCTTTGAACATGTCGCCCTCCAGGCTTCCGTTGTTGGCGGGGCTTTCCAGTGCGAGGGCGGCCCGGCTGTTCTGCGTGATGCCGGATGCGTGTCCCGGCAGCCGCTGACCATCGTGCTGGCCGGCATAAAACCGCCACCTGGCAAGTATTGGTCAGCCTGCCATCTTGCGCCAGCGGCTGGCGCGCTGCCAGCCTAGCTGCGGCGGTTCGTGATCAACCCCGTCCGGCCGCCCCCGGCTCAGGGACATCATCAAAGGAGCCCCCCTTGCCAACCCCATTCCCCCGCAGATCGAAGCTGACAGCTTTGGCGTCTGCCCTGGCGATCCTGACGGTCAGCCCGCCGGCGTTCGCCGCCACGGTGGATGCCACCCCTGGCGCTACCAGCACATCGCACGCCGGCACCGGATCCGGTCCGAGCGCCCTTCGCACCGTCACCCTGATCACCGGGGACACGGTTACGGTCACCACCGCCGCCGACGGCACCGAGAGCAAGGGGGTCACGGGGCCGGACGGTGAAGCCATCGGGTTCAAGATCCACCAGGTCGGGAAGAGCACCTACGTCTACCCCGACTCCGCCCTGCCGTACGTCTCCGCCGGGCGCCTGGACAAGGAGCTGTTCAACGTCACCGAGCTGCTCGCCGACGGCTACGATGACGCGCACACCGACCATCTCCCGCTGCTCGTCAGCTATACCGACAGCGCCGCCCGCGCCCGCGCCCAAGCGCTTCCCGCTGGAGTCGCGAAGGTCCGCACCCTCAGCAGCATTCAGGGCGCCGCGCTGACCGAGAGCCACGGCCACGCCGCCGACTTCTGGTCCGGGCTCACCGGAGGGGCCGGCGCGCAAAGTGCCGCACGCGTCACCGGCGGCGCCCAGCCCTCCTTCACCGGTGGTATCGCCAAGGTGTGGCTGGACGGGAAGGTCAAGGCCACTCTGGCCGACACCACCGCGCAGATCGGCGCCCCGGAGGTATGGGCGGCAGGCAACACCGGTCAGGGCGTCGACGTCGCCGTGCTGGACACCGGCGTGGACGCCAGCCACCCGGACCTGGCGGACCGCATCGCCGGCTCGGCCAGCTTCGTGCCCAACGATCCCGACGTCAACGACTACCAAGGCCATGGCACGCACGTCGCCTCCACCATCGCCGGCACCGGCGCCGCCTCGGACGGCAAGGAGAAGGGCGTCGCCCCCGGCGCCCGCCTGCACATCGGCAAGGTGCTCTTCTCGGTGTGCGCGGGCTGCGACACCGTAGGCCAGCAGTCGTGGATCCTGGCGGGTATGGAGTGGGCCGCCCGCGACCAGCGCGCCAAGATCATCAGCATGAGTCTCGGAGGCCAGCCGACCGACGGCACCGACCCGATGAGCCAGGCCGTCAACCAGCTCAGCGCGGAGACCGGCGCGCTCTTCGTCATCGCGGCGGGCAACAGTGGCGCCCCGGGTACCGTCGCCTCGCCGGGCGCCGCGGACGCCGCTCTCACCGTCGGAGCCGTGGACGCCTCCGACCAGCTCGCCGACTTCTCCAGCCAGGGCCCGCGCGTAGGCGACTCCGGGCTCAAGCCGGAGCTCACCGCACCGGGAGTCGACGTGCTTGCGGCACGTTCGCACTACACCGCGAATCCGGGCGAGGGCCCCTACACGACGATGAGCGGCACCTCGATGGCCACCCCGCACGTCGCGGGAGCCGCCGCGCTGCTGGCCGCCGCGCACCCGGACTGGACCGGCCAGCAGCTCAAGGATGCCCTGATCAGCTCCACCAAGGCCACCCCGCAGTACACCCCCTATGCGGCCGGCTCCGGCCGTCTGGACGTCGCGGCCGCTGTGCGGGACACGATGTTCGCGACCGGCAGCGCCTACGCCGGCCTCGACCCGTGGCCGCACCAGCCCGGTGAGAAGCGCGACAAGGAGGTGACCTACACCAACACCGCCGACGCCCCGGTCACCCTCAATCTGGCGATCAACGCGCCTGACGCGCCTGCGGGTCTGTTCACCCTGTCCGCCACGCAGGTCACCGTGCCCGCGCACGGCACCAGCAAGGTCACCTACACGGCCAACATGGACAAGGCCCCCCTGGACAGCCACTTCAGCGGCATGATCAACGCCTCCGACGCCGACGGTAAGATCCTCGCCCACACCCTCATCGGAGTGGGCAAGGAAGCGGAGCGCTACAACCTCTCGATCACCGCCAAGGACCGCAGCGGCGAGCCGCTCTCCGGGCTGCTCTGGGTGGCGGGAAAGAACTTCTCTCACTTCTACGGGATCGATGAGTCGGGCACGCTCAACCTCCGGCTGCCGGTCGACACGTACGCTGCCTTCCTCGAGGCCGACGTGCAGGGCACGCACGGCCCGCACTCCCTGGGCGTAGCGCTGCTGAGCGCTCCCGAGATCGTCCTGGACCGGGATCGCGCGGTCACGCTGGACGCCTCGGCCGCCCGGCAGGTCAGGGCCGTCGTTCCCAAGGAGACCACCGACTCCCATGCCCACATGGACGTCTACCGATCATTTGATTCCGCCCATCGCGTGATGAGCACCGCGGGCACCTTCATGCCCGGGTACGACAGCATGTGGGCGCTGCCCACCGGCAATAAGGTCACCAAGGGTGACTTCTCCTTCGGCGCGCGCTGGCGCAAGGAGGAGCCCGCACTGACGGTGGCCTCCGACAAGCGGAGCTTCGACGACCTGAGGTTTCAGCGAGGCTCGAAGCCGCTTCCCGATGGACGGATGACCCTCGACACGATCTTCGCCGGGCAGGGCGCCCCGGCCGACTACGCCGGGCTAAAGGCCCACGGCAAGATCGTCGTGGTGCGCCGCAACGACACCGTCGTACTGGAGCAGCAGGAGGCCGCGGCCGCACAGGCCGGCGCACGGCTGCTGCTGGTCGTCAACGATGGGGTGGGCCGGCTGGCGCCCTGGCCCAGGCAGCCCATCATCTCCCTTCCGTTCCTTCCGCCTGTCTCAGTGGCCACCCTCACCCAGGACGAGGGCGAGGAGCTGATCACCCAGATCCAGCACGGTAAGACCCCGCTGACCCTGGTCTCCAGCCGCGTCACGGACTACCTCTACGACCTTGTCCGTCACTACGTCGGCGCGATACCCGACGACCTGACCTACCAGCCGACAGAGGAGGACTTGGCCCGCGTCGACGTCTCCTTCCGTAACTACCGGCCGAACAGGGCGACCGAATACCGCTCAGACATCTGGCAGGGATTCATAACAGGCGCCTCTTTCCTTAACGAGGCTCCAGCCCAGGGTGAGCGCACCGACTGGGTCTCTGCCGACAACACGGACATCCAGTGGAAGGAGCGGGCCCAGCTCCCCGGTGAAGTCCAGGAGACGGCCTCGGCGGTGCGCTACAAGGCGGGCACCACCAGCGACCTTCACTGGTTCGGCCCGATCCACCGTCCCCGCCTCGACAACCAGACAGGGGGGAATAGGACTGACGACAAGATCGACGCCGCGATCCCGGGCTGGGGCGACTCCGGTGTGGACCACGTGGGCATCACCGTCAGCAACCCCCTAGTCAGGAACACGGTGACGCTGTACCAGGGAGACACGCTTTTGTCCACGTGGCCCGCCGACTATATGGCGGTTTCGGGACTCAGCCCCCAGCGCCTGCCCTACCGGCTCGTCTCCGAGAACTCCCGGGGCGACTGGAAGAACCCGTACTCCACCAGCACGCGGACCGAGTGGGGGTTCACCTCGGCGGCCGGCGACCCCGGTACGTCCGCAGTCCTGCCGTTGATCCAGCTCGACTACAAGGTCGACACCGACACCGCGGGCAAGGCAAGCCGGAACGCCGACCTCGTGGTCACTCCCTCCCACCTCGCGGGAGGACCGAGCTCCAATGCGATCGGCGACGTCACCCTTGACGTCTCCTACGACGACGGCGCCACCTGGCAGCAGGCAGCGCTCAACCACATCGGTGACGGCTGGGAGACCATGCTCCACGCCCCGGCCGGCGCCACGTACGTCACCCTGCGCGCCTCCGCGCACGACAACCAGGGCAACAGCGTCACCCAGAGCATCACCCGCGCCTTCGGGCTGATGTAACCACCCTCAGCCCGTCGCTCGGGCGGGGCCGCCACCCGCGGTCCCGCCCGAGCGGCAGTCCCGCCCGACACACGCCTGCACGCCCCGGCGTCGCGCCCACTCGATCGCCGGGCAACGGTCCATGACGACGTCGAGCCCGGCGTCGAGCGCACGCTCGGCGGCGGCCTCGTCGATCACCCCGAGCGGGAGCCACACGGCGCCGGAACCCGCTGAGATCGCCTCGACCAGCGACGCGCTCCGGCACCGCGCTGGCCACCCCCGCGTACTGCAGCGGGTAGCGCTCGTTGGCGGCTACGTCGCCAACGTCCACGCCGATCTCGGCGGCGGGCCGCCTCGACGCGGCGGCCAGGCTGCCGGCGCGGGCGACCTCCGGGTAGAGCTGCGCCGGGTCGGGGAACTCGGGCTCCGGTGGGCGTGTCTCCGTCGTCACTGCCGCGGTGTGCCGTCGAGGGCAGCGCCACGCCACTCAGGCCGCTGGCCGGTCGGCCCACCGGCTCGGCCACGCCCCAACCATTCGATGCGGTAGTCCCGCGACGTCGAACTACGCGCTCATGGAGAACTTCTGGTCGACGCTGAAGATCGAACTCGTCTTCCGCACCTCCTGGCGGACCCGCGACGAGGCCGAGAACGCGATCTTCGCCTACATCGACGGCTGGTACAACACCCGCCGCATCCAGAAGGAACTCGGCTACCTCAGCCCCGACGAGTACGAAACCGCCTGGCACCCCCGCCAGAAGGAACCAGCCCAACCAACTATCGCTACCCCTGCACCAGCCGGCAGCAGGTAACCACCGCTCCATCAAAGCGGGGGGACCTCAAAGGGCGTCATGGCCGGTCAAGGATCGCAGGGCGCTGGCGGCGCAGCTGGAGATGGCGGCGTGACGAGTCTGAGGAAGGCCGACCTGATCGCGGATCGCCGTGCGGACCGGACCATCGGCTTCCGCCTGAATTCCACCGCCATCCACCACCTGTGAACCACCAGCCCGCAAAAGCCAGACAGCGCTGGTGGCTGGCCGAAGCCAGCCACCAGCGCCGGCTAGGCGGCCTTCACCTCCGCAGCGGGGGCCGCGGGTGCGCAGGCCCGCCAACCGTCGAGCCACTCCCGATCCGGAGCACGCAGCACCCGCACGCCGGTCCACGCGAACGCCGCTGCCAGCAGCGCGCCACCGATTGCCTCGGGCAGCGGCACGAAGAACGACGCCATTCCGAACAGCATCAGCACCGGGATCGCGCGGGCCACCGCGCCGCTCCGCCAGAGTGAGGCGGCGAGGACTGGAAAGCCGAGCAGGCCGAGGAGGGTGAACAACACCGCGACCACGAGCGCGGGGTCGCTGTTGGTCGCCGCCATAACGGCGACGTCCTGGCTGCTGACGCCATCGTCGACCATGCCGGCGACGACGCTGCTGTGCCCCACGTCGACCGCGTTGCCAACGAGATTGAGCAGCAGCAACCCCACGCCGAGGTGGGCTAACCTGGCGCCGCGGTGGCGCAACAGATGCAGCAGGCCGAAGAGCGCCGGCAGCATCAGCGCCACCATGAGGAGCTGGGCCACGGACGAGACGGCGTTGAGCTGCTGATGCGCCGCGACGGAGTCGAGGACGTCTTTCTCGTCGCCGGAATTGACCGTTTTGGTGGCCAGGAAGACGAGGATCGCGACACCGCCAGCGACGAGTGCCGCAGCGGTGAAACGCCTGCGAAATCGGTCCACAGGGCTGAGCATGATGGCCTCCACTGGGGTGGTGGTTCGGGACTGCTTCGTCAAGGTAGGCCCGGGAGCCACGGGGGCACATCGCCCGGCATCACTATCTGTACCTCCCTCGCGCAGGCGACGCCAGCCGCCAGCGCATCGCCCGCCCGGCTGACGCGCGTCCCGTCACTCCCGCGCTAGGTTCCGTTCTGTGGACCGGATACAGCGTCTGAGGTTGGTCGACCGGATGGTCGCCAGCGCGCTGGCCGCCCTCGCGCTAGCCAGCGTCTGGCTCATCGAGCCGGGTCAGGAGCCTCGGCCGACGGTGACCGTGATCGCGCTGGTGATGACCGGATCGCTGGCGTGGCGACGGCGGGCGCCGACGGCAGTGCTGACGGCGGTGCTGATTGCGTTGCTCGCGCTCGCGACGGTGGCGCACACGGTCAGTCCGATGTATGCCCTGCTGGCGACGATCATCGCCGTGCACGCCGTCGGGGCGTACGGGCCGTGGCGGATCGGCCTGGTCGGCATCGGCGTCACTGCGGTGGTGTTGTGGCTCGGCCTTTGGATGGACCCGACGCGCCATGAGTTCTTCGACTATCCGTTCGCGCTCATGCTGGCCGCCGGCAGTTGGGGCTTCGGCGCCGCCCTACGTTCCCGGGAACGCCGCGCGATCCGCCTGCAGGAGCAGGGGGAGCAGTTGGCTCGGCAGGCGGTTCTCGAGGAACGGGCCCGCATCGCCCGGGAACTGCACGACGTCATCGCCCACTCAGTCAGTGTGATGGTGGTCCAGACCGGTCTGGTCAGACGACGGATCAGCCGGGAGCGGCCCGACGAGGCGCACCTGCTCGGCGAGGTCGAGCAGATTGGCCGGCTGGCGCTGGACGAGATGCGCCGACTTTTGGGGCTGCTGCGCGCCGACGGTGAGGAACTGGCGTTGTCCCCGCAGCCCGGCCTGGCCACGCTTGCCGGCCTTGTCGAGCAGATGCGGGCGTCAGGTGTCCCGGTGGAGCTGACCGTGACCGGGGACCAGGGGCCGCTGCCACCCGGGCTCGACCTCGCCGCATACCGGATCGTGCAGGAGGCGTTGACCAATGTCCTCAAGCACGGTGCCGGTTCGGCGGCGCACGTGGCGATCGACCACGGTCGAGGCCAGCTGACGATCGGGGTCACGAATACCCCGCCGCATCAGGAGGGACCGTCTCCACACGTCGGCCACGGCATGGTGGGGATGCGCGAGCGCGCGGCACTCTACGGTGGCACTTTCGAGGCCGGACGACGGCCGGACGGCACGTTCTCCATACGGGCGACACTGCCCGTCGAACGTGAGCGGCTGGTTCACGTCACGGGCAACGAGGTCTCGCAGTGACCATCCGCGTGGTGATCGCAGACGACCAGGCCATGGTACGCCGCGGCTTTCGTCTGCTCCTAGACGACGAACCGGACCTCACCGTGGTCGACGAGGCGGGCGACGGGGAGCAGGCAGTGGCCGCGGTGCGCCGCCACCGCCCGGACGTCGCACTCATCGACATCCGCATGCCGATCCTGGACGGTCTCGCCGCGACCCGCCGTATCGTCGCCGATGGCGGCTGCACCAGGATCATCATCCTGACCACCTTCAATCTCGACGAGTACGTATTCGAGGCGCTTCGCGCGGGTGCCAGCGGTTATCTGCTCAAGGACGCTCCGGCGGAGACACTCATCGACGCCGTACGGGTCGTGGCGGCCGGCGACGCGACGCTCGCGCCGTCCGTCGCCCGCCGGCTCATCGAACAGTTCTCCCAGCTGCCCCAGCCGCGGGCGGCGCTCAGCGCCGCACTCGCCGAGCTGACTCCCCGCGAACTCGATGTCCTTCATCTCGTGGCCCGAGGCCGCACCAACGCCGAGATCGCCGCGGACCTGTTCGTCAGCGAGCACACCGCCAAGACACACGTCAGCCATCTACTCGCGAAGCTCGACCTGCGGGATCGCGTTCAGGCGGTCATCTTCGCCTACGAGTCGGGTCTGATCAGGGCCGGCGGCCCCGACTAATTTCTCGCCGAGCAGGCTCCCTCGGCAGGCTGGCCGGCCACGCGTACCGGCGGCAGCCACAGCCGGGAAGCCAGCAAGCACGCTCGCCGCCTTCAAGATCTCGTTCGCCCAACGCTGCTCCGCCACCACCTTGCGCAGCCGACGGTTCTCCTCGGCCATGTCGCTGGTGGGCCGCTCGGTGCGTTCACCGGCCGGGGTCCAGTGGCCGAGTCCGGCTTTGTCGACCTTGCGGTGGAAGCGCATGCCGGCGAGGCCGCCGAGGATGCGCCGATTCCTACTGCTACAACATCACCGCCGACCACGGGTCCGTCGGCGGAAACGAGATCGTCCTGGCGTATGCCGAGGGCCGCACGTTCGAGCCGGTGTTCATGCACCACGAGATGGGCCACGCTCTCGGACTCGAGCGCTCCTCCTCCCAGGTCGAGGGCGTGTACGGCGACGACTACGACATGATGAGCGCGGTCCGAAGGGTCAAGGCATTCCGCGATGTCCTCAATCGCGCTGCGGGTCCCGGCTTGGCGGCCCGAACCTTGAACGATTGGGGGTGGCTGCACCGGTCTCGCGTGTGGCAGTCCTTCCCGCTCACGTCGCAAGCAGTGACTTTGGCGGCGGTGAACCGGCCGGAGGTCGACGGTTACCTGGCGGTGAAGCTCTCCTGGTGGCCGCTCCTCCTCGGACCGGTTTGGGTGGAGTACCGGCAGCCTGGTCAACGGGACCGAGGCCTGAACGAACCGATCGTGCTGGTACACCGGCGCAACGCGCAGGGTGGCGCCGAGTTGGCGGGGGGTCGGTCCAATCGCCCGGGTCGGCTGCGGGCCGGCGAAGAGTACAGCATCGTGGGCGCCTTCACCGTCGTCGTGCGGGTTGAGGGGCGCCGATGCCCCTATGTTCTGTCAAGCGGTTCGTGGGGTCGGATCTACGGGATCGAGCTGGCGGAGCAGGTGGTAGATCTCGCGGGCGATGTACCGCTTGAGACATCGCATGGCTTCGCGGCGGGTGAGGCCTTGACTGCTGCGTCGGTCGAGGTAGTCCTGGGTGCGTTGGTCACCCCGTGATCGGGTCAGGGCGATGCGGTAGAGGGCGGCGTTGGCACGGCGGTCGCCGCCGCGGTTGAGTCGGCGCCGGCGGGTCTTGCCCGAGGACGCCTCGATCGGGTTGACGCCGCATAGCGCGGCGAAGGATGCCTGGCTGTGCATCCGGTCGGGGTTGTCCCCTGCGGTGATCAGCAGCGCGGAGGCGCTGTCGGGGCCGATCCCGTGACGGTGCAACAGCTGTGGCGCGTACGAGTTCAGCACGGCGGTGATCTGGCGCTGGAGTTCACGTTCCTCGGCGGTGAGTGTCTGGATACGCTGGGCCAGGCGGCGCAGGGTGTAGACGGTGGCGGTGGCCACGTCGGTCGGGGCGGTGTCGGGCAGGGTGGCGCAGTGGCGGATCAACGCTGTGTCGGACAGGCCGGTCAAGGTGTCGCGTAGCGTTGTGGCGGCGGTGACGATGACGGCCTTGAGCTGGTTGACCGCCTGGGTGCGGGATTTCACCGCGGAGGCTCTGGCCAGGCGGAACATGCGCAGCATCTCCACCGGCCCGTCGGGCGGTCTTTGCGGTGGCGGCGGCCCGGCCGGACAGCACCGCCAGGGCGGCGGCCATCGCGTCGACGGTGTCGGTCTTGCCGTGGCGGCGGCGCGCCGCGCGGTCGGGGCGGTTGACCTCGATCACGGTCAGACGCTGGTCACGCAGGTAGCGGGCCAGGCCCGCGCCGAAAGAGCCGGTTCCCTCGACACCGGCGCGGCGGAGGTCGCCGAAACCACGTGCCCAGGCCAGCAGGTCGCGGTAGCCGGCGGCGGTGGTCGGGAAGCTGGCAGAGGCGACCTGGACGCCGAGCGGGGTGGTCACTGCGGCGACGTGGGCGTCCTTGTGGGTGTCGACGCCGAGGATGACCTCCTCGCCGGTCGGGTCGGGCTGACTGTCCGGGGCGGTGTTCGGCATGCTGGGCATGGACCGTTTGTCTCCTGGTGGCTTGGGACGGCGGATGGCCATCGCCGGGCCGGCAGGGCGGTCAGAACTGTGATGGTGCCCTTGTTGCAGCAAGGCCCCTATCGGGACACGCTCTACCGGTCCGGTGACAGCAGGCCCTCCCGCGAGCCACAGTCGACAGATCAGCGCAAAGGCATCGACTGAGCCGGTTGCGTTACGGGTCAGACCGTGGCCCGCGGGAGCACGGCTCCTACGATCTCAGAACCGCACCCTCACACTCACAGTTGCGTTATCGGATCGGCGCCAGGTCAAGTGAGCCAGCCAACCTCGACGTGCCGCCTCAGGCCGACCGCGCTGAAGATCCCGCCGCGCCGCAGTAGCACCCTCCAGGCGCTTGGGGCGTCGCCCGGAGCGCGTACCCTCGGCCGGGTGATCCGCAGGACCGCGCTTACCTCGCTGGCGGCGCTGGCGGCGGTCGCGGTCGGCGTCGGGCTGGCCGGATGCGCCGCCGGATCGACCGGCCCGGCACCGGTCTGGCGCGGGGCCACGCCGGGTCCGACGCCGTCCGCCACCGGCACCGCGACGCCGGGGCCGAGGGCGCCGGTCGAGGTGCGGCTGGCCTTCGCCGGTGACGTCCACTTCACCGGCCGTACCCTGCGCCTGCTCGACGATCCGGAGACGGCCTTCGGGGCGATCGCGTCGACGCTGCGCGACGCCGACGTCACGCTGGTCAACCTGGAGACGGCGGTGACCGACCGGGGCACCCCGCAGCCGAAGACGTACCACTTCCGGGCTCCGAAGACCGCCTTCGCGGCGCTGCGCGCGGCCGGGGTCGACGCGGCGTCGATCGCCAACAACCACATCCTCGACTACGGCCAGCAGGGGCTCTCCGACACCCTCGACGCCGCGACGGAAGCCCAGTACCCGGTGTTCGGCGCGGGCCGCGACGCCGACGCGGCATATGCGCCCTGGTTTACCACCGTACGAGGGCTGCGGATCGCGGTGCTCGGCATGTCACAGGTGCATGACCTGGCCGGGTCGTGGCGGGCGACGGACACCCGACCGGGGGTGGCAATGGCGTTCGATCCCGCCCGGGCCACCGCCGCGGTGCGTTCGGCGCGGGAGCAGGCCGACCTGGTCATCGTCTTCATGCACTGGGGCGTCGAGGGTGATTCGTGCCCGAGCGGGGAGATGAAGACGTTCGCCGGAAGGCTGTCCGCGGCTGGCGCCGACATCGTGGTCGGTACGCACGCGCACACGCTGCTGGCCGACGGCTGGCTGGGCCAGACCTACGTGCACTACGGACTGGGCAACTTCCTCTGGTACGGCAATTCGCACAGCGCGGACTCCGGCGTGCTGAACCTGGTCGTACGCGACCGGACAGTGGTGGACAGCCAGTTCGTCCCGGCGACGGTGTCCGGCAGCGGCCAGCCGGTGCCGGCCACCGGGGTTGGTAAGCAGCGCATCCTCGACAAGCTCGCCACCGCACAGCGGTGCACCGGCTTGGCGGCGAAGCACCCCGGATAGCGCGGCCGACGGCGCCCCGGCCGCCCCCACCACATCGAAGACCTCATCGACAAGATCAAAAAACGCAACGCCGACATCGCTACCGCGAAAGTCAGCCCCGACCCCGCCCACCCGCGCCAGCGTGAGAGGAGTGCGACCCACCGGGCCTGCCACCATCGCGCGTATCCGCGCGACCCTGCGCAAGGCGTTCAACGACGCCCTCGCCCCAAAGTGGTCAGCGGCATCCCGAACCCTGCCACCCTGGTCAAGACCTCCAATGCTCGGGCCAAGCCGATCGTGTGGGAACCGGAACGGGTCGAGAGGTGGAGGGCCACGGGTGACGTCCCCGGTCCGGTCATGGTCTGGACCGACGACCTCCTCGTCCAGTTCCTCGACTACGCCGCCGACCACGCCCCCGACCTGCACCCCCTACTGCATTTCATGGCCTACCGCGGACCCCGCCGCGGTGCGGCCTCCTCGACGCCGAAGTCCGCCTCGGCAAGGCCGAGGTCAGCATCGTCAACCAGATCGCCACCCGCGGCTACGAAACCCGGCAGGAGCGGCCCAAGAGCGACGCCGGCAACCGCGATGTCGACCCCGACCCCGACCCCGTCGCCGTGCTCACCGCCTACAAGGCCCGCCGCGCCGCCTGGCGCCTCGCCGCTGGCACAGACTGGCCAGACACCAGACTGTTCTTCGTCCGCCCCGACGGCGAACCCTGGCACCCCAACGCCGTCACCCAACGCTTCCGCCGCCTCGTCAAACGAGCCGGGCTGCCACCCATCCGCCTGCACGACCTGCGCCACGGCGCCGCCACCCTCGCCCCCGACGCTGGCGTCGACATCAAAGTCGTCTCCGACCAACTCGGCCACTCCACCACGACACTTACCAGAGCGTCGTCAAGCGGCTGCACCATGAAGCCGCAACCGCCGTCGCCGGAAGGATCAAGAACAAGCGGCGCCGTACCGCTTGAGCAACCCGACCTGGGTGATTGGTGATGGGTTGAAATATCGGCTCAGGGGGTCTGCGGTACTTTCTTCACCAACGCCGATCGGTGAACAGGTGGAGTTCCTGCCGCGTTGCCGGACGTCTTACATGAGGCGACGGCCGGTATCCACATTGGAGGGCATGATTCGATGAGTTCCTACACCATCACCATCGCCGCTGACGATCCCAGTCGAGCGACCACAACCTTGAAGGTCGAGGTGAACGACACCACCCCGCGCATCACCGAACTGGTGGTTCGCGCCGGGCAGGGGGACGGGCTGACCGCGGGCCAGATCCCCGCGGTCGACCTGGACCTGCTCTTGAGGGCGATCGCGCCCGCCGCCGGTGGGCAGCAGGCGATAGCCACGCCGCCAATTGCCGTATCCGACGAGGCGCCCGCGGCCGGCGCCGTGCCCATCGGCGACGGTGAGCCCGCCGCCGAGCCGACGGCGGTCCAGCCCACCGCCCCTACCACGGGTGCGGATGAGCTGGCTACGAGTAACGCTGAAGGCGCTGGTGCGGTTGACGTCGTGGTGCCCAAGCAGGCGTCACCGGCGACCAAGGCAAGCAAAGCGAAGACGGCCACCCAGGCGTCAGGCGCCGGCGCGACCCACAGCCGAGCGGGCAAGCCGAAGACCGCAACGGGCGCCAAGGCCACGACTACGGCGGCGAAGGCCACGAAGCGGATCGGCAAAGGCGGATTATCCGGAGGCGAGGGACGGGTGTACCGGCGCTCACCGGCCGATCTCGAAGCGGTCTACCAGCAGGCCGGCAATGTGACGGCTGTCGCCGACCATTATGACGTGCCCCGGCACACCGCCCAGGGGTGGATCCGCACGCTGCGCCGCCGGCAAGCCGGGCCAATTTCTGAGTAGCGAAACGGGTACCGGGTCGGAACGGGCCAACAGGGGTGTCGCTTCAAGGCACGGGATAGGACCTGACGGTGGGGGCTATCGACATGCTGCGACAAGCTGTCAGTATGTCGTCTCCGTCGCGGGCGGCCGGTACTGGTAGACCTTGTGCCTCGCTCTCCAGTCCGCGGCGTGCCCGATTCGGCGGGCCATTGGCCTCTCCTTCACGGGCTTGGTCAGTCACCCTCGAAGCCGCGGAACGTGCCGGACTCGTCGGCGGCGTCGGCGAAGTCGGCGAAGTCCATGTTCGCGATGGACATGTTGGCGGAGACTTCGGCGTACCAGCGGGGTGGCACCCGGAAGGTGCGGCCGGGCTCGTCGTAGAGGTCGACGGCGAGCAGCGGGTGTTCGTCGTCGGCCATGGTGGTCGAGTCGGCGAGGAACAGGTAGGTCAGCTTGTCGTCATCGTCCGCGTCGGCATCGGCTTGGACCAGGGCATGGATGCCTACCGCGGGTACTGAGGTCGCTGACGAAGGTCGCGTTGGGGTAAGGGTCTCCGGCGATGGGGACGGCTTTCAGTGCGTCCCACGCCGCGTTATCGGTGAAATCGGTACGCAGGACCAGCGACGTGAGGTCTTCGGGTTGGGGCAGAGGGGTCACGAGTGCGTGTGGCCGTGGCCAGCAGCCGGGCGGCGGCCTCGCCGACCAGCTCAGCTTCGCCGTCAAGACCTTGGCGCACCACGGCCGCCGGTCCCCAGGCTGTGGACAACTCGCGTGCCGTGGATAACGCCCTGATCATGCTCAGACGGGGACGGGCCAGGGACTCGACAGCTGCGTTATTAGGAAACGATGGTTATCTGAAGGACACCCTTCTCGCACATACCCCTGGGGAGTAAATGCGAGAGGGATCGGTGAGTGACAACGACTGATGCGGTCTTCAGGTGCAAGGCCACGGCGGTCACAGGTCGAGCGGGAGAGCGGTGAGCTCGGCGCGGGAGCTGACGCCCAGTTTGGAGTAGCAGTTTCTCAAGTGAAAGTCGACGGTGCGTGGACTGACGAACAGCTGCGCGGCCACGTTCCGGTTCGACAGGCCCTGCCGGACCAGGGCGGCGACCTGCCGTTCCTGCGGGGTCAGCTCGTTTGCGGTGGTGACATCGCGGCGGCGGGCGGTTTCCCCGGAGGCGCGGAGCTCCTGCTCGGCCCGCTCTGCCCACGGGGCGGCGCCGAGGTCCTCGAACAGCGCCAGCGCGGTGCGCAGGTGCTCGCGGGCGTCGACCCGGCGGCGGGCGCGGCGCAGGTGTTCGCCGAAGGCCAGGTGGGTGCGGGCCCGGTCGGGCAGCCGCGGCGAGTCGGCGTGCGCGGCGAGTGCCCGCTGGAAGTGGGTCTCGGCGCCGTCGCCGGCGAGCAGGGCGCGGCCGTGCTCGACGACAGCGATCGCGGCCGGCAGGCCGGTGCCCGCGGCGAAATGGTCCAGCTCGGCCAGCCAGGTGCGGGCGAGGTCGGGGCGGTCGCCGCGGACGGCGGCGTCGAACAGGTCGAGGGCGACTAGGCGGCGCCACGCCGGCCCTTCGATCTGCTCGAGGTGGTGCAGCGCGGTCGCTGGCTGCGCGGCCGCGCGCAGTCCGCGGGCCCAGTGCGTCAGGTCGGCGACGAGGCCGTCGGTGATGCCGATCGGGTGTTTGTCCCGGATCTCGGTGACCCTATCCAGGTGGCAGTCGGCGGCGTCGTCTCCGCGCAGCGCCGCGACCAGGGCGAGTTGCGCGGTGGGCAGCGCGGTCAGCCCCGGGTGGCCGGTGTCGGCGGTCAGCGGCAGCGCTTCGGCGGCGGCACTGGCGGCCTTCGACCAGGCGCCGGTCGCGATCTGGAAGTGGACACCGCGGGTGAGGGCGTGCTCAACCATGTTCAGCGCGCCGGCGCGGCGGGCGGCGGTCAGCTGCTGTTCGTGCAGCCGCAGCCCGCGCTCGTCGTCGTCTATCAGCATCGCGGCGATGCCCAGGTTGGGCTGCAGCACGTGGTCGTCGACCGGGTCGGCGTCGGTGAAGAGGAACGCGCACCCGAAGGATTCCGCGGCGGCCGCCAGTTCGCTGCGGGCGACGGCGCCGAACCCTTGCAGCAGGGCCCAGGCGGCCTGCACCCGGGGCGGCGCGTCCGGCGCCAGCTCGGCCACCAGCGCGGTCGGGTTCACCGGGCGAGGGGATCGGGCGCCGAACGCCGCCAGCGACGCGGCGAGCATCGCCAGCTGGGCCGTCAGCGCCGCGTCCACGGCCGCGGCGACCTCGGCGGCCTGCAGGATGAGGTCGTAGCCGTCGTTCAGTGAGCGGGTGTTCCATTCGATCTGTCCCTGCAGCGCGAGCAGCTGCGCCCGCAGCAGCGGATGGGTCACGTCTGCCGCGGCAGCCTGGGCGAGTGCCGAGGCGCGCGACGGGTGCGCGCCCAGCCAGGCCGAGGATGCGGCCAGGTACAGCCGCCGGCCGCGGGCCTCACCGCCGGCGGTGAGCTCGGCGGCGCGGGCCCACGCGGCGGCCGCCGCCTCGTGGCCACCGCGGGCCGCGGCGCGCTCGGCGACCCCGTCGAGGGCGGCGACGACGTCCTCGTCGGGCCGGTCAGCGGCGGCGGCCATGTGCCAGGCCCGCCGCTCGGGGTCGCCGGTCAGCACGTCGGCGAGCACACGGTGCGTGGCGCGGCGCTGCGCACTGGTGGCCGCCCGGTAGACCGCCGAGCGCACCAGCGGGTGGTAGAGGGCGACCACATCGCCGTCCACGCGCAGCAACCCGGACCGCTCCACCGCATCCAGGGCGGTTTCAGCGGCGTCGAGGCGCTCGGCGGCGTCGCGGACCACGGTCAGGCGGGCGGTGTCGTCGGTCGCGGCGACCAGCAGGAACCGCTGCGCGGGCTCGTCGAGGCGGCGATAGCGGTCGAGAAAAGCTCGCTCGACGCCGCCGGTCAGCGGCAGCGGGGTGGGCAGCGACGCCCGGCCGGCCAGCTGGTCGGCGGTGAGCACCCCGGCCAGCTCGGCCAGCGCGAGCGGGTTGCCGCCGGTGCCTGCGACCAGCTGGTCGCATACCGCCGGGTCGATGTCGATCCCGGCGCGGGCGGACAGCAGCGCGTCGGCGTCGGCGCCGGTCACCCCGCCGAGCACGACGGTGGGCAGGTCCCCGGCGTCGAAGCGGCGGGCGTCGCCGTCGCGGGCGGCACACAGCAGCGCCACGCGCTCGGCCTGCAGCCGGCGGGCGGCGAACAGCAGCGCCGCAGCCGATGCGTCGTCGAGCCAGTGCGCGTCGTCGACGACGACCAGCACCGGCGCCTGTTCGGCGGCGTCGGCGAGCAGGCTCAGCGTGCCGAGGAACGCCAGGAAGCGGTCGCCCTCGCCCTCGGCCTCTCCCATCGCCGCGCGCAGCGCCGCGGCCTGCGGCGCCGGCAGGGCGTCGATGCGGGTGCGCAGCGGCCACAGCAGCCGTTGCAGCGCGGCGAAGGCCAGCGGCGATTCGGACTCCACGCCCGAGGTGCGTAGCACCCGCAGGTCCGACGCGGCTGCCAGCGCGTCGGCCAGCAGCGTCGACTTGCCGACCCCGGCGACGCCGCGCACCACCAGCGCGCCGCCGCTGCCGGTGCGGGCGGCGTCGAGCAGGGCGGCGATCGCCGCGCGTTCGGGTTCCCGTCCGGCCAACATGAGTCCGACGGTACCGAGCGCGCCGGGCAAGTCCCGGATCAGGACCCGGCGAAATCACCGGCGTGAGTGATCATGCCGGCGGCGAACGTGGCAGCCGACCACCACCCCCGCTTCCGAGCAGGAGCCATCGGCCGACCGCCGCCGAGCCGGCGGCCCCCGCCCACGGGCACCAGTCGCCGCATGCGCCGGCGGCGCACAGCTCGGTTGCTACGGCGCCCGCACCGTGATCCTCGGCGGCCTGGTCGCCATGGCCGTACGCGTCCTTGCCGCCCTGTTCGTCCTCACCGCGCTCGCCGTGCACGGTGGCAAGCCCAGTGCCGCCGTCACCGGCCACGGGCACGGGGCGCACCGTCACTGACCGGGCCGATCCCGGCGGAAAACCCGGCGATTTTCCCGGTGAGACGCACCCACCCCCGCGCCGACTCTTGTACCTGACCGCACCAGCATCAGCACCTCAAGGAGTTTCCCTTGCTGTCCAGCGCCTTCATCGGTTCGACCACCTTGGAGGTCGAGGGCATGACCCGCGCGCACTTCCAGCGCGCGGTCACCGAGCAGATCGCCGCCGTCGACAGCGTCGGCTCCGTCAACGTCGATCTGGCCGCCGGGACCGTCACCGTCACCGCCTCTCGCCCCGTGGACCGCGCCGACATCGCCGCAGTCGACGAGGCGGGCTACGTCCTCGCCCCGTGACACCGTTCATCCCTCACGCAACCTGGAGGCCTGCCGTGTCCAGCACATTTCCCGCCCTCAGCGCCACCCCCGCGCACACCGAACCCCTGGCGCGTCGCACGTCGCTGCGCCTGTCCGCCACGCTGCTGCTCGTGGGACAACTCCTGTACATCGTGGTCACCCAGTTCCACGCCGCTGGGGACGCTAATAACCACTCCGCCGTGTTCGCCGAGTACGCCGGCAGCGGGATCTGGACAGCCGTGCACCTCGGCCAGTTCGCGGGCATGGCGATCTTCCTCGCAGGGTTGCTCGCCCTGTTCTTCGCCCTGGACGTTCAGGCTAAAACGGCGAGATGGGCGGGTCGATTCGGTGCCGCATCGGCGGTGGCGACGTTGGCGCTGTACGGCGTCCTCCAGGCGGTCGACGGGGTCGCCCTCAAGCAGGCTGTGAACGCGTGGGCGAGCGCCCCGGACGCCGAGAAGGCGGCGCGCTTCGCGAGCGCCGAGGCAATCCGCTGGCTTGAGTGGGGGGTGAGGAGCTACCAAAACTTCGCCTTGGGCCTCGCCTTGCTCCTGTTCGCAGCCGCAGTCATGCGGACGGCATGGCTCCCGCGGCCGTTAGCCCACCTGATGGGGCTTTCCGGCCTCACCTACCTGGTGCAGGGCTGGGTGGTCGGCTCCGCAGGTTTCTCGCAAACGGAGACGATCGCAATCGTGCTGGCCTTCGTCCTGGACGTAGCGTGGATGATCTGGCTGGTCGTGGTCGCCTGGCGGATTCAGGATTCGCAGGCCCCGTCGCCTGGCCGATGAAGCCAGGGCCCGCGCGGCGCTGGTCACCTTCGACATCGCCGGCGACCGCGCCGACACGAAGGCGACGATCGGCCCATCCAGGACATGGCATCCGTGGGCTGAGCCCCCACCCAGCCTTCGACCAGCCGCGGACCGCGGTGGCCGCCCCAGCTGGGCGGCCACCGCGACGCCGGACCCCCCGGCTCAGCACCTGCGAACGCTCAGAACGACCATGCCCGAGGCAGCTCGGTTGCCTCGCCACCCCTTCCAAGAGAAGCGGAGCACGTCCATGCCCATCGCTGCCCGACCCCCGCGCCCGGCCAACCCGACGAAGTCAGCGGACGAAGGCCAGCCGCCACCCATCCTCACCCCGCTCGCCGTGCTCGGTGGCAAGCCCGGCACCGGCGCCAGCGGCCACGGTCCCGGCGGGCAGGGCCACTGACCTGGCAGATCCCGGCGAAAACCCGGCGACTTCCCCGGTAAGACGCACCCACCCCCGCGCCGACTCTTCTACCTGACCGCACCACCAGCACCTCGAGGAGCTCCCCATGCTCTCCGGCACGCCCCGCACCTTCATCGGCTCGACCACGTTCGAAGTCACCGGCATGACCTGCGCGCATTGCGTCCGCTCCGTCACCGAGGAGATCTCGAGTGTCGCCGGCGTCGAGTCCGTCACCGTCGACCTGGCCACCGGCAACGTCACCGCCACCGCCTCCCAGCCAGTCGACCGCGCCGACATCGCCGCCGCAGTCGACGAGGCCGGCTACGCCCTCGTCCCGTAACCCACGCCCATCCCTGGAGACACGCCATGCACAGCCAACCCGCCACCCCAAGCACAGCCCCCGCGCCCACCGGCGCCGTGGCGCACAACGGCCACCGCCTGAGCGCCAAGAAGTTCGCCCTGCACTTCGCCGAGATGGTCGTGGCGATGGCCGTCGGCATGGTGGTCCTGCACCCGGTGTGGATGTTCGTCCTCGACGCCCTCGGCGCCGCCGCACTGATGCACAACCCGTACACCGGCGCGCTGATCATGGCGACGAACATGACGGTGGCCATGTCCGCGTGGATGAAGTTCCGCGGCCACCGCTGGCGGCCCATCGCCGAGATGGGCGCGGCCATGTACGTGCCCTTCCTGGTGCTGTTCGTGCCACTGGCGCTCGAGCTCATCGACACCGGCACCCTGATGCTGTGGGGCCACCTGCTCATGCTCCCGGCGATGGCCGTGGCCATGCTGCTGCGCCCGCACGAGTACGCCCACTGCTGACGCCCCGCCCCAGCCCGGCGACGTCGGTGACACCTGCGGCGTCGCGTAAACCCGACCGCGGCGGCAGTAGCCGTCCTGCCCGCTCCCGCCGCCGTGTCCGCCCCGTCCACCCCACCCCACGAGAGGAGCCCGCGATGACCGAGGTCACGATCCGTCGGGCCACGCCGGATGACGCCGCCGACGTGGCCACGATGGTCCGCGAGATCGCCGCCCACGAGGGCCAGGCGGCGCAGGTACACGTTACCGACGAGCAGTGGCGCGCCCTGCTCCCACGCCCCGAGGTGATCGTCCTGCTGGCCGAGCGCGGCGGCCGGGCGGTCGGCTACGTCTCCTCAGTCCGCCAACTGCACCTGTGGACCGGCGGCGAAATGCTCAACCTCGACGACCTCTACGTCCGCCCCGGGCACCGCGACTCCGGCGCCGGCCGGCAGCTCATGGCCGCCCTCGCCGCATTGGCCGCACCCGCGCAACTACCCATCCGCTGGGGCATGGAGGTTGACAACGTCGACGCGCAGCGCTTCTACCACCGCCTCGGCGCCACCCTGCGACCCAAGATCCTCGCGGTCTGGCCCCCGAGCGCGTACACCGACCTGGCCACCGGCCACCGGCCACTGACCCCGGCCCCGAACCTGGCGAAATCGCCGGTTCGGGGCCGATCCCCGCCCCCGAACAATCAGCCACAGCCCCCGTACCCGGCCCGAACAGGAGACGGCAATGACCATCACCGCGTCGACCGCCGCCGCGGCGACCGAGGCGACCGCCAGCTGCACCCTCGACATCGGCAGCATGACGTGCGCCTCATGTGTCGGCCGGGTGGAGAAGGCGCTTCGCCGCGTCGACGGGGTGACAGCCGCGGAGGTCAACCTGGCCACCGAGGTCGCCACCGTCCGCTTTGACCTGGCGCAGGCGGCGGCGACAGAACGGGCGTGTGAACAGTTCGGCCGGAGCGGTACACCCCCAAGTGGTTGGCCCCATGCCGTAGACGTCAATGCCTCGCTGGTTACATCCCAGGCGCGTGAGCGGGCGACGGCTCAGCGATTGTTGTATGCGTCGATCACGGAGACGGGGATCCGGCCCCGCTCAGAGACCTCGTAGCCGTTCTTCGCTGCCCACTCCCGGACTGCCTGGTTGTGGCTGCGGGCGACGCGAGTAGTCGCGGGAGGGGCAGCCCGGCGGTTGGTGCTGCCGGTCGCAATGCCTCCTCGTCCGACGCGCCGAGCGGTGCCGATGTAGGCGTCCAACGCCTTGCGGAGTTTCCCCGCGTTCTGGTCGGAAAGGTCGATCGCGTACGACGTGCCGTCGAGGCTGAACTCCACGGTCCGGTCTGCGGTGCTGCCGTCGAGGTCGTCGGTCAGCATCGTGATTACCTTACGAGCCATGGCGGCAACTCCTTGCTCGTGTATGTCCGGCTGTCGTCATTGACGTTGAAGAGGATATGCATCGACGCCCGAGGCGTGATGCTGCCGCCCTATGAACGGATGACGGTCGTGCGGGACGATGGTCAGCGATGAAGGGTTTGGTGGAGGTGTCGAGCTCGGTTGACGTGCGCCGGCTTGGCGTCGGGCTCCGTGATGACGCGGTGGTGCAGTTCTGCCGGCCGCTCGCCGAGCCGGACTACGGAGCACTTGCCGCGTTCCTAACCGACCACCCAACGGTCACCCTCCGGGTGTATGGCTCCGACGAGGACCTGGCGGCGCTGCGGTTCCTGCGCTGGTTCCCCCGCCTGCGTCGCCTCAGCGTCGCCGGCCTCTATCACCTGGCGGACCTGGCCCCGCTGCAGCAGCTGAGCCCTGATGTGGAGGCCTTTGACCTTGGAGAGAGCCGGAAGCTTCTCGACCTCACGCCCGTGGCCGCGTTCCGCGGTCTTCGCCGGCTGCGGGTCGTCGCTCACCGGCGCGGCCTTGCGGACCTGCTCGCCGCCAATCCCGGTCTACAGGGACTCGCGTTGTGGCGGCTTCCCGTCGACCGCGTCGTTCCCGATGTTGTCCTGCCTCGACTGCAGTCACTGGCGTTGACTCTCGGCTCGCTCACGGCCGCTGAGTGGCTCACCCGGATTTCCACCCTCCGGTGCCTCGCGCTCCGCACGGTGCGCAAGCTGACCGATCTCGCCGTGGTGGCGCGTCTGCCGGCGCTGCAGTGGCTGTGGTTGGACGCCCTCCCTGTTGATCGGCTTCCCGACCTCAGCTCCTGCGCCGCGCTCCTGCGCGTCGACTGCACGGCCATGCGGCACCTTCGCCACCCGGCCGCTGTCCGCGGCCTCGCGGCCGCGCCACGGCTGCAGGATTTGACGATCACGGAGTCCCTGCTGCCGGTGGAGGCGTTCACACCCTTCGTCGACCACCCCACCCTCGAACACATCGGCGTTGGCTTGGGCAGTGAGCGCCGCAACCGCGAGGCCGGACGCCTATTGGCGCGAACACCGCCCCGCTCCGACACGGCATTCGCCGCAGCGCACGGCCTTCTCCGCATGCTCTAGCCTCAGCCGCTCAAAGGACGGGCGTTCGGGCGGAGACCACGCTGATCATGGGACAGTCGCAGTCGTCGGGCTCATACCCGGTCGGCACGGGGTTGTGCGTCGGCGTGCGTCTGGGCGTCGCACAGTAGGCGGCCCGACAGGTCAGCTTGGCGGTTCGACCTCGGCGATGCGGGTGCGGAGTTGTTGTTCGGCCGCATCCAGGGCGGTCCAAAGGTCGAACCACGCCCGGCTGCGGGCACGCGTGCCGGAACCAAGACCGACGACGGCGATGCTGTAGACGCCCCACAGGATGTCGTAGCGACCGGACGGCGAGTCGACCCCAATGGCGAAAGACGCGGCCAGGGCGGCACGAGTAACGATCAGGCTGTCCGGGTCATCGGGGGCAGGCCGTCCAGCGGTGAGGTACCGCGGCTCCTCGGTGATCTTCATCCATCGCAAGGTCGCGCCCGGTACCTGCTGATCGAGGACCTCGGCTATGGATTCTCGGATCGTCGCAGCCGGATCGTGTCCGAGCCAGCCGAGCCAATGATCGGCGGCATTGAGCTTGGTGAAGTCGTCCCGTGCAGGCCCGTAGCTCGGGTTGGGCTGGACACGCCTGACCCGCTGGACAAGATCAGGGCTCCTCCGTCCCAGTTTGACGCGCGCCTCGGTAGGGAAATTTCGCGGACACCTCAATGAAGGAGGCAGTATGGAGACGTCCGCTAGCGTCGGGCGCAGTTATCGACAGCCGACACGTCCATGGGTGGCGGTGCCTGCTGCAGCGCCAACCGCGAGGGGGCGAGCCTAATGGCTCGCGTCGGTCGCTACGGGATCCCAGGGTTCGTGTGGTTCCTGATCTGGCTCGTCGTCTGCATCTTGATCGTCATCCTGTTGGCCCTGCTCATTCACCACTTCGGAGGCGCCTCTCTTTCGCTCAAGCTCGGCCACTTCTACCTGAACATCGGGGTCACCTGACCTGCCAGATCGTCGACACTCCGGCGCCGGTACCGCACCAGGTTTGTTAGCCGTCACCTTCGGTGACGGCTAACACGGCTTGAAGTGCCATGCTGCATCGGCGTACGGCTCGGGGATCCGCCGTGGCGGAGTCGGTAGGGATTCCGGCAGCTGAGAGTCGAATCCCACGGGCAACCCTCGGACCAGGGCTTCCTGTCCGGTGACCTCTTCGGCGGGGCTCGAAGAGGTCACTGTCTATGGCACGAGGATCGCTCGGTCCCTGATTTGGTCCCACAGCTGTACCGGGACCTCTGCGAGGATCAACGCCTCGTCGACGTCTGAGAACGCGACGCCTCGCGCTTCACGAGCCTGCACAAACAGCTCAGCGGTGGATGCAGGGATGTCGCACGTCGTGGCGATCACGTCCGCCGGTGCGCCATTTAGATCGACCAGGCCGCCGTCGTCGTATGCCCGCCTCCGGTCTGGACGACCAATCCCTAGTTCACGTGCCATAAGGGGGTCTTTCGTGACGATGGCTCTCGCTTCCGCGCGCCTGGCGCGCGCGGCGAGCACAGCGGCGACTGCCGGGTCGGCAGCGGCGACCGGCTGGGGCGCTGGTGTGGCGAGTCCGTAGGCCTCACGCCGTAGTGGCGCGAGCTGAAAGCACGCAACGCCGAGAGTGGCGAGGCTCAGGACGACCGTCAGGAACTGGAGTACCCCGCCGACCTTGCCAACTGGATCACCAGCGGCATCGACTGGTGTCATGCCAGTTAGCGCGAGCATGAGTACAGCGACCCCGCCGTAAACCGCCGCCAGTCGTCGGAGGTGTGGTCTGTTTAGCCGCTGGGCCGCATGTAGGAACGGCACCCACGCGAACAGTCCCGCCGTCAAGATGGTTAGCACGAAGTACCAGCGACCGGTTGGGGTGCGGCCGGACGCGGTGTTCAGTGTAGGCGGAGCCGGTACTTGAGGGTGGTGGGAGTCCATGTCGGCATACTTGCAACTCGCCGTCACGACCGCTACTCCCCGCGAGTCGTCATCGCCCAGCATCCGGGTCCTTGTGTTTGCAGCCCCATGAGCGCCCCACGGACGCCGCAGCATGACGGCCATCGGCCTGCGCCCGGCCACGGCAGCGGACAGCACCATGTGCTACCTGCTGCACCGCGCTGCCATGCGCACCTACATCGAGGCAATCTGGGGCTGGGACGAGCAGACCCAGCAGCCCCTTCCACCCACGCAGCTTCATACCGGCCAGAACCAAGATCGTGATCGTTGACGGCCACGACCCAGGCGTGCTGATCATCGACTAGCCCCACCGAGGTCTACCTGGCCCGCGTCGAGCTCGAGCCGGCCCACCAGGACCGCGGCATCGGCAGCCACCTCATCCGTCAGCTGCTGCGCGAAGCCGCCGACCGGGGCCAAGCCGTCGTGCTCGGCGTGCTGGACCTCGATGCGGTCGACCAGCAAGTCACTGTCGACGCGCGTTAGTGGCGCGGGGAAGTGTTCCATGACCTCGGGTCGGCGTTCAGCGCATGGACGGGCGGGTGGTGCGCCTCACCGTCGACTGAGGGCTGCTGCGTGTCGGCTTCGGGGTGGGCTTCGCCGTCCTGCTCGGCGTCGGCGATGGACTGGCCGGGGCGGGGTTGGGGGGACGGCGGCGATGTGGTCGGCGCTCGCGCTCACCGAAGGGGTGGTCGTCGACTCGTCGTCGCTGAGGAACTCGTCCAAGGCGTTACCGCAAAAGCAAAGGACCAGCAGCACCGCAAAGGTGATCCCGATAACCCTCGCCGGGTAGCGATTGGCTTTCGAGAGGACGCCGGCTGGCGGGGGAGCGCGGTGCTTCACTGCGCGAGTGTGACTGGCCGCAGGAGTGGACGCCCATTACCCGTTTGGTTTTCCGATTGTCAACAGCCGGACACAGGGGACTGCGGGCAACGAGACGCAGCAGTAGCCAGACGAAGAGGTGGAGAGCCCGACGACGGTGCGAAAAGGGCGCATGTCCTCGGCGCCACGTACCCCGCCCACCAGGTGGTGCCTTGTCACTGTTGCAGTTGATGTTGGCGATGAGACTCGGCTCCGAGCGTCAGTGGCTTCGCAGCCCAGCGGAACACTGAGGTCGCCCCTGGCAGTGCGGGGTCGAGCGTCCCCGCCCTGGCATCCGCACCTGACATCAACGGAGCCGGCCGTCGGCGAACGTCACCGGACGGATCAGGCGGAGGTCTCGGACGTCCCGAACGGTGACGGACGCCGTGACCATCGCCGAGTGCGCCTTACAAACGAGGGGTCAGGGCAGCCTCCGTACGTCGCGCATCCCCTCTGGCGGCGGGTTGCAACCATCGAGCCTGGAGGGGCGTCACAGTGTCGGGGTCAGGTGCGCGGTTCATCGTTGAGGAGGGCCAGGTGGGGGTCAGCAGAAGGATCGTGTTGAGTGCGGCAGTGGGTGCCTCCGTGACCTCGCTGGTCGGATGCGATGGCAGCAGGGGCGAGGGTCCGCGGCCCCTCGGTTCGGGCGGCGCGTCCGAGGTCGGGGTTCGCGGGACTTCGGCGCACCCCACGGGTGGGATGGCTGTCTCACCGGCATCGACACCAACGCCACTCCACACGGCTGGGGTGATCGGGGATGGCAGCAGCCGTGACAGCGGGCCTCACCAACACCAGCCGCGCGCGCGGCGGCTCGCCCCCGGGGAGGAACCGCCGCAGTTTGTGGTTTTGTCCTGGGATGGTGCGGGGGAGACGGGCGCCCAGCTGTTCTCGCGGTTCCGCGGCGTTGCACAGGAACTGCAGGGTGCCATGACGTTCTTCCTCTCGGGGATCTACACCCTGCCGGAGGCGAAGCGGATGGCCTACGCACCGCCGCAGCACCCGGTCGGCTCCTCGGCGATCGGTTTCCTGTCCGAGCGGTCGGTTCACGCAACGATCGCGCAGCTAGGTCTCGCCTGGCAGGAGGGCCATGAGATCGGGACCCACTTCAATGGGCACTTCTGCGGACCAGGCGGGGTGCGGCGGTGGTCGCCGGCCGACTGGGACCGCGAGATCGACCAGGCCGTCGGGTTCGTGTCCAACTGGCGCACGAATACGGGGTTCACCGACCTACCCCCACTGCCGTTCGACTACGCCCACGAGCTGATCGGCGGCCGCACCCCCTGCCTCGAGGGACAGGCCAACCTCCTGCGTGCCACGCGCGTCCGCGGCTGGAGGTACGACAGTTCCGGCACCGGAACCCAGGTATGGCCCTCGAGGTTCGCCACGGGCCTGTGGAACATTCCGATGCAGCAGATCCCGTTCCCCGGGCACCGCTTCGAGGTCCTCGCGATGGACTACAACATGATGTACAACCAGTCGAGGACCCCCAACGGAGATCCCGGGATGCGTCCGATCTGGCTCCGCGAGGCGCGCGACGCCTTTCTCGCCGGCTTCCAGCGCGCCTACACCACCAATCGGGCGCCGCTCATCATCGGCAACCATTTCGAGCACTGGAACGGCGGGATCTACATGGAGGCGATCGCCCAGGCTGCGACACGGATGGCCCAATATCCCTCAGTCCGGCTCGTATCCTTTCGTCAGCTGATCGACTGGCTGGAAGCTCAGGATCCGAAGGTGCTGCGCCGGCTTCAGTCCCTGCCCGTAGGACGGCCGCTGGCGGGTGGTTGGGCCTCCTTTCTCCGTGCCTCGTGAACGCTGCCGCGACCAAACCCGCAGCCGGGTGGGTGACGAACTGAGCGGGCTGACATCCACGACTGACATCAACCGTGCCGGCCGATGATCGCGGTATTCGCCTCGCCCCGTTCACCCTGGCCGGCGACCGAGACCGGGGCGGCCGGCGCGACCACGGCGGCCGGCCAGGCCCTACTCCACGCGGTGTTGGGTGACTCTGCCGCGGTCGGTGATTCGGCGGCCTTCGGTGACTCGGCGCTGCGCGAACTGGCCGAGCGCAACCGGGTCGACCTGCACCGGCGGGTACGGGAGTTGTTCGATGCCCGCGCGGCGCGGTTCACCGCGGTCCTGTCCGAGGCGGGGGGTCGTCATGGACGAGCCGGAGCGACTGCGCGTGGCCGGACAGGCGCTGGCCCGGGGTTGAACCTTTCCGCACCACCGACCGTGAAGCATGTCGTGGGGCCCCCGCCGCCACAGCCCCCATTGTGGGTGGCGGGGAGGCGCCACGCCGTTTCATCCGGTCAGCTTGGAGGAGGCAACCCGATGAAGGGTTGGGTGTCCGTTGTCGTTGGCGCGCTGCTGCTGGTGGCCGGCCTGGTCTGGGCGCTGCAAGGCCTCGACGTGTTCGCCGGCAGCGCGATGAGCGGCAAGAGCATGTGGGCGGTGATCGGGCCGATCGTGGCGGTGGTCGGCCTGGTGCTGCTGGTGGTCGGCGGCCGTTGGGTGCGCCGGGGCAGCGGCACGCGGGCCTAGCCGGTCGCCGTCGGGTGCAGCTCGACGCGGTCCGGGTGCTCCGCGTCGGCGTCGTCCAGCGCCCCGCGCAGCACCGCCGCGCCGAACTGGTCGACGTCGCCGGGGGTCTGTTGCACTGCCCGTGCTCGAGGGACCGAGGCAGGAACCACGTCACCGTCTTCCGCTGGATTAGATCGCGGCATGACCCGGTGTCCAGATCCCTGGGGAACCTCAGGCGGTCGGCCGGGGGTTGATGCGACCGTACATGGGCAGCTGGAGGTTCGGTCCGTGCTTGTCCAGCTGGTCCCATGGACGGTTAAGCCCGAACGAGCCGAAGGTGCGCACGCGCGTGACGGCGTCGAGGTCCAACACGTCGATGAGGATCTCTTCGCCACCTCTGGCCTGCTGGCGGACGATGCCTTCGGGGTCTACGATCACCGACTCGCCGGTCGCGTGCGGATCTGAGCCGTTCACGCTGACCACGTACACCTGGTTAGCGCCAGCGTTGGCCCTGGCGAACACCAGTTCCATCTCGCGATCGCGGGTGGGGGTGAGCGTCGGTTGCAGCACCACTTCCGCACCTGACCACGCGAGCTGACGGAAGACTTCCGGGAAGGCCCCGTCGTAGCAGATCGCGAGCCCGATGCGGGTTTTCCGATCGTCGCCGAGCTTCATGTCGAACACGACGAGGTCATCTCCCGGTGTGGTGGTCTCGTACGGTTGCCATGGGAAGCACTTGCGGTATCGGGCGGCGAGCCGCCCATCGGGCGCCACCACCACGGCGGTGTTGTGGACCGCGCCATGCAGACCGCGCTCGTACACGCTGCCTGGCACCAGCCACAGGCCGGTCTGGCGGGCCAGGTCGGCGAGTTTGTCGGTCAACGGACCGGGCAGTTCTACGGCCGCCTGGTCCGCGTACGACGGGTCCTCTTGCAGCAGCAGGCCCGGCGCCGACAGGTGCAGCTCGGGGTGTACCACGAGCTGCACCTGCGGGAATGTCTCCCGGATGGCGTGGATCTGATCGGCGTAGCGCACCCAGGTTGCGTCAGTGTCGCCGGCAATGGGCTTGGTCTGGACGGCGGCTATCGCCAGGGTGCGCATGCCACTCCTTGGAATCATTGCAATGGGGGGTGGTGCCTTTTTTCAAGAGGCGGGATCGGAGACGGCCGGTCCGAGCGGTTGCCTCTCCGTCAGCGCCGCGATATCGGCCGGCGACTCGCTGCCCGTCGACCCGGGGGACGCGAGCTTCGCCCGGAAGAAGGCGGGCCTGGCCAGCGAGTAGCCGAGCATCACCAGCGCTCCGAGCACGATGGTGCCGCCACCGATGAGCAGCACGCCTCCCACGCCGCCGATCGAGGTGACGCCGTAGTCCGGGGAGCGCATGTCCCACACGCTCTTGACGAAGACAGCGGTGAGGGTCACCGCGCCGAACAGCGGCAGGATGCCCTTGAGCAGTAGGTCCTTGGCGCTGCCGGTGAGCACCCTGCGGAACTGCCACACGCACGTGTAGCCGACCAGGGCGTAGTAGAACGCGATGAGCAGGCCGATCGATGCGATGGCATCGGCTGCCGCCTTGCCGCCGCCGAGCAGGCTCAGGCCCAGAAACAGGACGATGGTCGCTCCGCCGGTGACCGCGGTCGCTACAGACGGTGTCTGGAAGCGGCGGTTCATCCGCGCGAAGGAGGCCGGCACTGCCCTCGCCGTCGCCATCGAGAGCACGGTACGGGCGGTGGGCAGGATCCCGGTCTGCAGCGCGGCGATCGCCGAACTGAGGACGGCGAGGATCAGCAGCTTGCCCCAGGCCGAGCCGAGCACCGCGGCGCCGACCACGGCGAGCAGGTCGGCCGCGGTGTCCTCGTTGCCGAGGCCGATGCCGTCCGCGCCGACGCCCGCGTAGGCCTGGGCCGCCACGGTGGCGAGCACGAAGATGCCGATGAGCAGGGCCATCGAGATGACCGCGGCGCGTCCGGGGTTGCGGTCGGGGGCTTCGGTCTCCTCGTTGACGCTGACCGCGGAGTCCCATCCCCAGTACACGAAAATCGCGACGAGCAGGCCGGCCGCAAGCGTGCCGAACGAGCCCACACCGAGGGGATTGAACCAGCCCAGCGACGGCGTCGCGTGTCCGGCGGGGGCATGACCGGTGGCTACCTTCACCAGCGCCACCACCGCGAAGACGGCCAACATGATCAGTTCGACGACCAGCAAGACGCGCTGAACCCAGACGGAGATCCCGATGCCTCGCCAGCACACCAGCGTCATCAGCGAGATCAGGCCGACGCCGACCACGGTGACCCAGGTCTGTGAGGCGGCGAGGCCTTCCGCGCCGAAGAGCAGTAGGAGGTACGAGCCAGCGATGCCAGCGAGGTACGCCATGGCGACGACGGACGCGGCCGTCATCACCCAGCCACCGAGCCAGCCCGTGCGTGGGCCGAACGTACGGGCGGCCCAGGTGAACGTGGTGCCGCAGTCTGGGTCGACGCGATTGAGCTGAGCGAACGCGACCGCCACGCACATCATCGGGACGAACGCGAGCAGGAGCATCGCGGGGGCGGCGACCCCGACGGCGAGCACGATGTAGCCCACGCTGGCCGCAACCGTGTAGGCAGGCGCGGTCGCGGAGATGCCAATGACGATGCTGGAGGCGAGCCCGAGCGCGCCGCCTTTGAGTCCCTTGTCTGGTGCGCCCAGCGACGATGCCGGGGCTTGCGTGTCGCTCACGGTGCTCTCCCGAGGATCGAATCATTCTTTGAACTTCGGATTAAAGAATCGCCGCTTGCGCCTGTCAAGGGGTTCGTCTAGATCTTGCACAACTTATGAAAGAATGACTGCGTGGCGAGGACGAAGAATCAGGGAGAGCGCCGTCGGCAGATCGTCGCTGCCGCGCAACGCGCTGTGGTCAAACACGGGCTGGCCCGGGTACGCCTACGTGACGTCGCTGACGAGGCGGGCCTCACCGCCGGCGCGGTCCTCTACTACTACGACGAGCTGGAGACTCTTCTGCTGGAAGCCCACCACCGCGCCATCGAACGGTTCTGTCGCGACCGCGAGGCGGCCGTTGACGCCGCCGCGGATCCTCACGAGAAGCTCGTCGCGGCGGTCCGCGCTGGCCTGCCCACCGGTCCTGACGACGAGCTCGTTCGGATGCTCTATGAGTTCGAAGGCCCCGCGTTCCGCAACCGCACCTTCGGTGCGCTCAACCACGCCTACTTCGAACGACAGGTCGGCATCTACCACGCCATCCTCGCTGCGGGCGAGGCCACCGGCGTCTTTCGGCTCACCGCCGCCGCGCGCGTGATCGCCCGCAACCTGGTGGCGCTCGAAGACGGGTACGGCTTCTACGTGGTGCTCGAGGACAGTGACATCGACACCGCCGGTGCGGAGCAGTTGATCCTCAGCTACGCGCAGACCGCGACTGGCGCGGCGTTCCGATCCGACGTCACGTGAACTCCGAATTTGGTAGCGGATCGATCTCTTTTGGAGGACCGAGCTATGTCACGCCCCCATGTGCTCGCGCCAGCCTCCGCCCGACCGCCTCGTCGCTGATCCTCTCGGCGAAGTCGGCCATGTCCTGGTATGCCACAGTCGTCGAATCGAGCGCCGTGGCGTGCCGACATCGGGCCGGGGTGGACGAGGCTTCCCGTCGCACACATGAGGTACACCAAGAGCAACGGCACTTGGGCGCTGTACTACGGAGACCGCAACCTGCGCTTCCACCGGTGGGGTCTGTTGCGTTGCCCGTGTCGAGGGATCGAGGCAGGCTTGACGGGTGCTGCGATCGAGTTCTCGTCGCCCCTGGTCGCCTCCGAAGTCGGCGTTTACCGGGTTCCGGTTTCCCGCAGAGGCGATCGTCGTCGCGGTCCGCTGGTACCTGCGGCACAATCTCTCCGTTGACGAAGCCCCCGGTCACCGGCGTGGACGCCCGTACCTGCTGACCCGGGTGAAGTGGGACGATGCCGCGGTCCGCGCTGATGTCCGGCAGTTCGTCGGCCACCACCTCGGTGATGCCGAGGCTGTACTGGTCATCGACGAGACGGGCGATCTGAAGAAGGGCCGACACACCGTCGGCGTGCAGCGACAGTACGGGTGGGCATGACGGTCCGGCGCAGCTCCACGGTCTACAGCAAGGCGCTCACCACCGCGCCTGATCGTTAGCGTTCAGCCACCGAGATTCGGGAATGGTGGTGCCACGCTCAGCGACGTCCACGGTGGTTCTCGGACGCTGCCCACAAGGCGGCGCCCGCTCCGGGGCGTATGAGCCCGGTCTCGTACGCCAGCACGATCAGCTGCACCCGGCTGGTCATCGCCAGCTTGGCCAGGATCCGGTTTACGTGTGTCTTGACGGTCGTGTCCGCGACCACCAGGTGCGCTGCGATCTCGTCGTTCGCCAGCCCCCGCGCGATCAGCGTGAACACCTCCAGTTCCCGGTCGGTGAGGGTCGCGAGCGGCGTGGGCACCCCTTCGACGGGAGGGGGACGTCGTACATGCTCCTCGATCAGCCGTCGGGTGAGTGACGGCGCGAGCAGCGACTCTCCCGCCGCAACCGTGTCCACCCCCGCAACGAGTCGGTCTGGTGGCGTCGCCTTCAGCAGGAAGCCTGCGGCCCCGGCCTTGAGCGCGCCGTAGACGTAGGCGTCGAGGTCGTACGTCGTCAGGACCAGCACCCGCGACGGGAGGCCGGCGTCGGTGATCTGCGCGGTGGCCGCGATGCCGTCGAGCACGGGCATCCGGATGTCCATGAGTACGACGTCGGGCCGCGTACGTCGTACCGTCTCCACCGCCTCGCGGCCGTCCGCGGCGAGCCCCACCACGTCGATGCCGCGGGCCCTGAGCACCATCTCGAGGCCGAAGCGGACGAGGTCCTGGTCGTCGGCGACGACGACGCTGGTCATGGCGTGGCAACCGGGAGGGTCGCGTCGAGCTGGAACCTGCCGTCGCTGCCGATGCCGTGCGACAGGCTGCCGCCGAGCAGCGAGACGCGCTCGGCGATGCCGAGAAGCCCGAGCCCGCTTCCCAGTCCGCTGCTGCCGTTGCTCGGGTTCGAGGCGCGGATCGAGAGAACGGTCGGTGTGCAGGAGAGACGGAGGGCGGCGGTCCGATCAGCGCCGTAGCGCAGCGCGTTGGTCAGCGCCTCCTGGACGATCCGGTACGCCGAGACGTCGACGCCGGCCGGCAGCACGGGCAGCGGCTCGTCCACGTCGACGGCGACGTTCAGGCCGTCGGCGCGGAACCGCTCGACGAGCTCGGGCAGGTCCGCCAGACCCGGGGCTGGCTGCAGGCCCAGCTCGTCGGCGTGGTCGCGGATCACGTGCAGCAGCGTGCCGGTCTCGGACAGGGCGCGCCGTCCGGTCGCGGCGACCGTCGCGAGGATCTGTTCGGCGCTGTCGGGGTCGCTGCGCACCAAGTCCTGTGCGGCGGCGGTCTGCACCACCATGGCGCTGACCGAGTGCGCGATCACGTCGTGCAGCTCGCGGGCAATTCGGTCCCGCTCGGCGCGCACCGCCTCGCGCTTCACCAGCTCCTGGTTGTGCTCGAGCAGCCCCTTCTGCTCGGCGAGCCTGCGGGTCAGCCGGCCCAGGACGTACGGCGGCGCGATCAGCGCGGCCACGAAGATCACGTCGGACCAGTTGTGGTGGCGCTGGTCGACGAACGCGTAGTCGGCGAATACCACCGCCGCCATCACCGCGACGCCGACCAACCCGCGCAGGTCGCGTACCCAGCGGGCGAGCGAGAACACCGCCAGGGCCCAGATCGGGATCGGAACGCTGGCCTCGTCGAGCTGCGGGCCCACCCAGGGAATCGCCAGCAGCACCACGGTGGCGAGCGTCGCCAGAACCAGCGGGTTGCGCCGTCGGAAGACCAGCAGGGCGCAGGCCACGACCTCGAGCACGGCGCCGAACCCCCACGGATGAGAGCCCATCGCCGCCATCTCGGCGACACCGACCATGGCGAGCGCCACCGGCAGTGCGGCGTCTCGCGCGAGGATTCGCCACGCAATGGTCACGGGTTGAGCGTAGGACCAGCCCAGCCCCTCACGCGCCCACCGTTAGGTGAAGCTGTTCTCCACCCTGGGGTGGACATGCGTCCGTGCCCAGCACTGACGACCTCGGCGTGCCCGCCTTCCTAGCGTTTCGGTAGGACGGTCGGCAGGGGGTCGACCACGTGCTGAGGAGGATTCATGTTGGAGTCGGTGGAGAGGCAACGGACGATTGGGCGCTTCGCCTGGGTGATGGCGTGGTTCGGCCTGGTGGCCGGCCAGCTGCATGCGCTGGCGCGACACAATACCGTCGATGGAAAGGGCGACCTGGAGCTGCCGCTGACCCGCCTGTGGTCGGACCCGGCCCGGTCTGCGCTGAAGCCGTTGCTCGACTGGGCGAACCCGGACGCCGTGTACCTGACCTACGGGAAGATCTGGCTACCCGTGTTCGTGGCGTTCACACTGTGCGCGTTCGTCGTGCGCCGGCGGCGCGGCCCGGTCGGTTTCGAGAAGTGGGCCTGGCGGGTAGCGCTGACCGGCTACGTGTGGGCCTGCGTCGGGGTGTTCTGCGACTACTGGACCCAGTTCGGCACCTACAACGCGTTTTTCGAGACGGCGTTCCTGATCACGTTGCCCGGCCTGCTGCTGACCCTGATCGGGTCGACGATGCTCGGCATTGCCCTGCTCCGCAGAGGCCTCACGCCGAAGCTGCCGGCGTGGCTGCTCGCCCTGCAGATCCCGCTGGCCGTCGCCATCGGCCAGGTCACGTCGATGGGCAGCATGGCCCTGCCCGTGATCTTCGCCTTCGGGATTCTCGGCCACCAGATGGCCCGGGAGCGCACCTACATGGAGGTCGTCGGCGCCACGACCGTTGCCTGACCTTCTCCACTGCACTCCGTCCGCCACGGGTGGTCACGAAGGGCTGTCTGCGGCGGCCCTTCGTGCCGGCGGCTGCCAGAGGAGACTCCTCGACGTGCTCGGGGTAGTCGTCGGGGACCAGTCCGAGCCGCCGCGCCTGGGTGTACCTGCCCTGGAGTCGCGCCAGGTGCGCGATGGGAAGGGCCTGACTGTGATCGGTTCAGAGGCTGATCGAGGGGAAGGCCTCGCCGCCGCACTCGCCAAGCTGGGTTCGACGCTGCCTGTGAGTGTCCCGGCAGCAGCAGTGTCGAGAATCGTGTGATTCATCGTGGGCAGCTGATCCCCGCCCGCGTGCTGGCGACGAGCTAAAGGTGGGGGTGGGGTGGCTCGCCGTCCACCGTGGAACCGATCCTCCTAGGACGGTCTGGGCGGTGTGGCGTGGGCGGGGGCGTCCGCAGCGGCGCGGCCACCAGTCCCGCATCGGCGTGGTCGCCGAGCCGCCGGCGTAGCCGTGCCCGTTGTGGCACTGCTGCGGCTCGTCGCCCACCAGCTCCCGGGCCTGGCGGTAGGGGAAGGCGACCACGTGCGGGTCGGCGCGGGCCCGCTCGATCAGGCGGCGCAGGTCGGCGGGGGAGTCGACGACGCGCTCCAGGACGGTCACGCCGGTGGGCGAGTTGTCGGCCCGGTCCCAGCGGATCGTGATGTGCCAGCGCGTTCGCTACTCCACGCGGCCAGGTTATCGAACAAATGTTCGACCAGGCCGGAGGGCTGGCCTCGTCGGCACGGTCAAGGCTGACGTCATGGTGCCTCCCGGCGTCGCTGCCATGCGGGCCTCTGCCGCGGACTTAATCACCGGCCCATCATGCTGTCACCTGAACAGTCCCAAGCCCGACGCTCAGGACGCACTCCTCCAAGCTGTCAGCGACGCCGGTCGTTTCCTCGGTGCCGATGGCGCGTTGACCAGCCCGGGGGACCGTCCACCATGAGGAACTCCTGATGGTTCGTCCGATGACCCCGATGCCGGCCGTCGCGTCACCGCCCCCCGTGTAGCGGCGTGCAGGGTTGGAGCAGTGAGGCCCCGTGCTGAGACGTCTGCTGGATGGCCGCTATCGGTCCGAGGAGCTGCTGGGCAGCGGCGGCATGGGTGAGGTGTGGCGCGGTCGCGATCTGCGGCTGGACCGCCCGGTGGCGATCAAGGTGCTCGCCGCGGCAGGCCTGAAGGAGCCGATGGCCGCGGAACGCTTCGACCGGGAGGCCCGTGCGGCGGCCGGGCTGGCCCATCCGCACATCGTCGCTGTCTACGACTTCGGCACCGAGGAGAACGACTCCTACCTGATCATGGAACTGGTGGAGGGGCGGACCGTGTCCGCACTGCTCGCCGACGGCCCGCTCCCCGTCCTGCAGGCGTTGTCGATCGCCGTGCAGACCTGCGACGGGCTCGCCGCCGCGCACGCGGCCGGGGTGGTGCACCGTGACGTGAAGCCGGGCAACCTGATCGTCACCGTCACCGGCACAGTGAAGATCTGCGACTTCGGCATCGCCCGCCTTCCTTGGGCAGAGGGGGAGAACACCCTCACCGGGCCGGCGACCAAGCTCGGCACTAGCTCGTACATGTCTCCCGAGCAGGCCCTCGGCCAGCCGGTGGACCACCGCACCGACTTGTACGGGCTGGGCTGCACCGTCTACGCCATGCTCGCCGGCGGTCCGCCGTTCGTCGGTGAGCAGCTCAGCGTGCTGCATCAGCACGTCAACGAGCCACCCCCGCCGCTGCGCGAGCGCCGGCCCGACGTGCCCGCCGAGCTGGACGCCCTGGCCGCCGAACTGCTGGCCAAGGATCCCGCCGACCGGCCGCCCGACGCGGCCGAAGTCCGGGGCCGCCTCGCGGCCCTGCTGCCCCGGGCCGGCACGCCGGTTCCCCTCGTGTCGGTCACGCCGGCCGACCCGGGCCGGCCGGGACGGTCCACCCCGGTGATCGCTCTTCCGCCCAGGTCGGACGCAGTCGGCCCGGCACGCCCCAGGCCGGGCTACCGCCCGGCACGGTATCGGCGCGAGGTGCTGCTGGCGGCGGCCCTGCTCGGCGTCGCGCTGCTCGCCCTGACCGGCGTCACGCTGCTCGACCGCGACGACCACACCTCGGTCGCGGGGCCCACTACGCCGCCGGCATCGGCCACCACCGTCGTGGCGCCCCGCGTGCCGGCCGTGCCGCTCACCGTCGCGCCCGCCACGCCGACCCTGCGGGCCGTCGCCTCTGCCACCAGCAACCCGGCCAGCCCGACACCGAGCCGGCAAGCCACCTCCCGAAGGCCGAGCCCCACCCCACCCGCTGACCCGATCGCCGGCATGCGCCAGTCGATCCGGGAACAGGTGGAAGCCGGCCGGTTGAACCCGGATGCCGCCAGGGACCTGCACACCAAGGTGGACGCAATCGCGAAGGAGATCGCCGAGAGCGACACCGACCAGGCCGAGGAGCAGCTCAAGAAGCTGCGCGAGAAGCTCGACGAGCTGCGACGCGGCGGCAAGCTCACCGCCGACGGCTACGACGCCCTGACCGCCGACGCCGACCGGATCGCCGCCGACCTGCGGTAAGACAGCGACAGCCCGGGCGTTCTCCGGGCTGTCGCTGGCACCCGGCTGGCGGTGGCGATGGACGCCCGCGGCTTCGATGCCGGCAATCACCGTACGATCGCCCGCCGGCAGCGGTTCACCGCCGCGCTCGGCACCTTCCGCCCGCTGATCGGCTGACGGCGGCACCCGCCCTACCGCCGGAGCTGGGCCACCCCGCTCTGGTACGCCAGCACGACCGCCTGCACCCGGTCCCGCACCCCGAGCTTGGCGAAGATGCGGTTCACGTGCGTCTTCACGGTCGCCTCCTCGACGAAGAGCTCGCTGGCGATCTCGCGGTTGGACAGGCCTAGCGCCATCATCCGCAACACCTCGGTCTCCCGGGCGGTCAGCTCCGCCAGGCCCGGGTTGCCGACCACAGTGGCCGTCGCCGTGTAGTGGTCGATCAGCCGACGGGTGATCGACGGGGAGAGCAGGGCGTCGCCCCGGGCCGCCGTCCGCACCGCCTCGGCCAGCTCCCGGGGCGGGGTCGTCTTGAGCATGAACCCGGAGGCGCCGGCCCGGAGCGCCCGGTAGACGTACTCGTCGAGGTCGAAGGTGGTGAGCATGATGATCCGGGTCTCATTGCGCACGGCCAGGATCCGCTCGGTGGCGGCGATCCCGTCGGTGGGCGCCATGTGGATGTCCATCAGCACCACGTCGGGCACGCACCGGGCCGCGAGCAGCACGGCCTCCTCGCCGTCGGCGGCGTCGGCGACGACCTCGATGTCGGGCTGTGCCGTGAGGATCATGCGGAGGCCGCCGCGCACCAGCGCCTCGTCGTCGGCGATGAGGACGCGCGTCACCCGCTGACTCCCGTCGGGGAGAGCGGGGCAGCGGACGCCTCGGCGTCGAAGGGGAGCTCGACCCGTACCTCGAACCCGCCCTGCGCGAGCGGACCCGCGTTGACCGTGCCGCCGAACAGCTCCGCCCGCTCCCGGATGCCGGTCAGACCGTGGCCGGTGCCGGCGTTCCGCCGAGCCGGCCGCGCTCCGTCGTCGACCACGTGCAGCCGAAGGGCGTCGCCGGCCACCTCGATCGAGACGCGGACGGTCGAGCCCGGCGCGTGCCGGGCGGCGTTCGTCAGCGCCTCTTGGAGGATGCGGTAGCCGCTGACATCGGTGGCGGTGGGGATCATGCCGAGGTCGCCCGTGACGGTCCCCTCGACCCGGCCGCCGGCGAGGCGCACCGCGGCGGTCAACGCGTCGATCCGCCGCAGCGACGGCAGCCCCTCCGGGGCCGCCTCCGCACCGCGGAGGATGACGAGCAGCCGCCGCAGCTCGGTGACCACCTCGCGTCCGACGTCCTGGACCGCGTCGAGTGACATGCGGGCCTGACCCGCGTCCGAGTCGAGCACGGCCTGCGCCGCTGCGGCCTGCAGCACCATCACCGAGACTCCGTGCGAGACGATGTCGTGCAGTTCCCGGGCCACCCGCAGCCGCTCGTCCGTCCGGGCGGCGGCCTCCCGCTCGGCGGCCAGCGCGACCAGCCGCGCCGCCTGCGCCCGCCGCATCCGCACGGCGTACCCGGGGCCCAGCACGGCCAGCCCGACGAACAGGATGAACACCCAGTCGGAGTCGCCGGCCACCGCGTTCTCGATCCCGAGCGCACCGAAGTAACTGACCACGGCGACCGTGGGCGCCGCCCGGCCACCCACGGCGACACAGCCGAAGCAGGCGGCGAGCAGCGCCAGCAGCGGCACGACCGGCCACTCCGGTAGGACGGGCGTGAAGCTCTGCGCGGTGAAGCAGACGCCGGCGAGGACGGCGGCCGTTCGGGGGTACGACGTGCAGCCGGCCACCGCGAGGCCGTAGCCCGCCACCAGCACGGTGAGCACGGCGAGCCAGCCGTCGGGAAGCGCGGCAAGGTCCGGCCCCTGCCCCTCGACATAGCCGGCCAGCGGGACGTAGAGCTCGGCCAGGCCGAACGCGAGCAGCGCGACACCGGCGAGCCCCGTGGCCACCTCGCGCCACCGGGCCCGGATGTCGAGGGCGGCTGACATGCGTCGAAGGGTATCCACCGCGAGCGGAGTTCCGCGTCCACCCACAGGTGTAGCGGCGGCGGCCGGGACTCCACCCCTGGATCAACTTCACGGCCGACGACCTGGCCGGGCCCGGCTCCTAGCGTCCCTCGCACAGCTTCTTGGAGGGAGATTCATATGGATGACCAGACCGGACGGCAGTGGAGCCGGCGGCTCACGGCGGGTGTCCTGCTCACGGGCGGCCTGCTGTACGGCGTCGCGACTGCCTTCTACTGGGTGATGTTCCCGGACGACGTGTCCGAGACCGCCAGCAACGTGGCGGTGGCCGCCGAGAACCTGGGCGCGTGGCGGGTGGAGACCGTCCTGTTCGCCCTGGCCCATCTTCTGCTGCTGCCGGCGACGCTCGGGCTGGCGGCCGTGCTGGCCGGACGGAAACCGGTCGCGGCCACCATCGGCGGCGCGACCGCCCTGCTCGGCCTCTACTTCTCCACCGTCCACCTCTGGCACTACAACGCCTACTTCGGGGCCCTCGCCGGCGGCGGGGTCGACGCCGACGCCGCGCGGCCGGTGACGAACGCCCTCGACGGAGACCCGTTCGTGATGGCCTCGTTCGCGGTGTGGCTGCTCGGCTGGTTGGTCGGCCTCCTGGTACTCGCCTTCGGCGCCTGGCGGGCCCGGCTGGTGGCGCTCTGGGTGCCGCTGGTCCTCACCGCTGGGCAGGTGCTGGACCTGGTCACCGACGGGGTCCCGCTCAAGGTCGCGGTGAGCGTGCTGATGGTGGCCGGCTTCGCCGGCCTGGCGCTCGGCGTCGATCGGTCGCGCCCGGTCTCCACGCCGGCAGGGAGGGCAACCCGGGCGACCGCAGACGCCTGACTCGGGGTCACGCCGGGAGCGACATGTCCGTCAGACATACATATGTCTCACAGACATGTCGCTCAGCCGAGCGTCCGCAACAAGGCAGCCGGCCAGCCGGACCCCGAGCTTAGCGCCGTCCCACTGAGGCTCAACCCGGTCACGTCGGTACGACGCGCCGAGGAGCCTCCACAACAGACCTGCGTCTTTCAACCTCTGTAGCGCCGACCCGATCCGACCACGGCGTACGGCCCGAAAAGCAGCGGCAGGTCATTCACCGACAGGTTGTCCCGTAGTCGCGCTCGCACAAGGCGGCTGGACGGGTACGGGATGGCGCCAAGGAGTGGACGGGACTTTTGTCCACGCAGTCGCATCGTTGAGCGGATGGTCACGCGTTCCGATTCGAGCCCGGGTGGAGACCGAGTCGGTCCCGTGCGGGCGTCGGACCTCGGCAACGTGTACCCGGGACATGGGCTCACGCAAGCTCACTAACGGATCACACCGTCCGGAGGAGCCGATGATGATCAAGCGACTGTCCGCTTTCGTCACCGCCGCGCTCGCGGTGACGGTGACGGTGACGGTGGGGATCCCATTCCTTGGTGCGCACGCCGATGACAATCGAAGGGCGCAACTGACCCTGCTTGGTCGCGCCGTCCTGCCGGTCGAGACGTACGCTCCCGGCCCGCCCTCCGGGACCCTCTTGCCTCCCGGGACCGTCAATGGGATCACATTCCCGCTGCCGTCGCAGCCGGTCGAGGGGTTCTCGGCGGTCGTCGCTGGCCGGCACCCAGGGGAGTATCTCGCCATGCCAGACAACGGGTTCGGTGCCAAGGTGAACTCGAGGGACTTCCTAATCCGCGCCTACTACATCCGGCCGGACTTTAAGACCGCCAAGGGTGGCAGCGGCGAAGTCGACGTCGACATGAACTTGAAAGAGCAGACGAGCTCGTACGCCGGAAGGTCTACCAGAAGCCACCGCGAGAAATGATTTGCCCTCGCCCCTGCAGGTTCAGCTGCTGCCCGCATGCCGGCCGGCGATATCGGCGACAGCCCCGGAGGTTCTCCGGGGCTGTCGTCTGTTGCTAGGCCGGTCACAGGGTGACGACGGCGTCCTCGGCTAGGGTGAACAGGCCGGCGTCGAAGGTGATCGTCTTCAGCTTTGTGCCCTTCGGCACGTCGAAGTAGACGTTCGCCTTCACCGCGTTGCCCGGGTTGATCTCGTCGAGGAAGCCCTTGGCGTCGTCGTTGTCGTAGATGGCGGCCTCCCCGTCGACGTCGTACTCCCGGCCGGAGGCGTCCTGCGCGGTGATGGTGCCGTCGGCGTGGAACAGGTGCTGGCTGCCCTTGCGCCTCCGTACGTCCAGCCACTCTCACCGAGGTGTTGTTCGCGACCGACCCGGGATCTGGGTCGGCTGCGAACATGTTCAGGCTGTCACTGTCGCGTCTGCGGTTCTGGCGGCGACGGCGATCCGGGCCGGGTCCCGGTGAGCCAAAACGCCGCCGAACGCGAGCAGCATCAGGACGGACGAGACGGCATCGGCCTGCGGCACGGTGTCGGCGAGCACGAAGCCGACGATGACCGAGGCGATGCCAGCGGCGAGGGACCACCAAGGCGCGACCCGGGCGCGGAACAGGCCGCCCAGAAGCACCGGCAGACCGAAGAACCAGCCGGGCAGATAGAGCGCGAAGATCGTGAGCAGCGCGGCACTCTCGTTCATGCGCGCGAGGATCGGCACGGCCGCCGCCGCGTCCTGGTTGACGACGGGTACGAGAGAGAGCTCACTGGCGGCGAGACCAACCAGGCCGAGCAGCCCGGCGCCGAACAGGATGGTGCCTGCGGTGCTCAGCCCACTCCCGCGCCGGCCGATTCGTGCGCTGAGCGCGGCTAGGCCGGGCAGGATGACGGCGGCGCCGAGCATCGTCAGCGTCCAGCCGATGAGCCAGGCGTCCGCAGACTGCGCGATGGCGGCGGCCATCCCGTCGGCGCCGTCGCCGGAATCGGGCTGGACGAGCTCGCCGGCGGTGAGCAGAAGCGGGCCGACAACCAGGCCGGCGAGCGCGGCCCGGCGTCGGATGCTGATGTACGGCGCGGTCATGGTTCCTCCACTGTCATGGCCCGCCCGGTGGGCGGGTTCGGCGTGACATTAGGAAGCCGAACCGCGCCAGGTCGTCCGGCGATCGGGGGACGCACGTCATCACCGCGACGGACCTCTGCCGCCCGGGTCCACCGGATTGCGGATGTGCCTGGTCCGGCCGGGCACCTATCGTTTTGGCGTGCCTCACCGTCTCACCTGGTCGGACACTGTCCTGCCCGCGTGCCTGGCCGTCCTGGCCGTGGTCGAGATTGTCGCGATCCCGGCGTTGGCCGCGGACCCGGAACCCTCGCTGATCACGACGCTCGCGATGACAATCGGCCTGGTCTGGCGCCGGGCCGCGCCCCTGCCCTCCACGGGAGTCGTCGCGGCCTGCTTCGCGGCTTATCCCTTGCTGGCCCCGCACCCGACCGAGAGCCTGATCCAGGCGCTGGCGCTGCTGGTCGCCGCGTACGCGATCGGCGCGTACGCCCCGATCCGCCCGGGCCTGGCTGGGACGGCGGTCGTGGTCGTGGCCGGGGTGGTGCGCAGCCTGCTGATGGACTATGACGTTGGGTCCGTCGCCGTGAACAGCCTGTGGGGTCTGCTCGCCTGGGCGGTCGGCAGGGCCATGCACCGACGGGACCGGCGGGCGCGGATGGCACAACTGGCCGTGGTCGAGGGCGAGCGGATGCGCGAGGCGGGCGAACGCGAGGCGGTCGCCGCCGAGCGCCGACGGATCGCGCGGGAGCTGCACGACGTCGTCGCTCACGCTGTGACCGTCATCGTCGTCCAGGCGCGCGGCGCCCGCCGATGCATCGACACGGATCCGGAGCAGGTGCGCCGAGCATTGGACGCAATCGAGGACATGGGTAGCGACGCGATCGACGAGTTGCGGCGGATGCTCGCCCTCTTGGGCGATCCCGACCAGGACGGGGATGAGTCGGAGGTGCGGTCGGGCCCGGCCGAGCTCGAGGCGCTCGTCCACCGGGTCGCCGCCGCTGGCCTGCCGGTGACGCTCCAGGTGACCGGAGCGCCGACCCGGCATGCGGCCAGCATCGACGTGTCGGCCTACCGCGTCGTCCAGGAGGCTCTGACGAACGCGCTGCGCCACGGTGGGGGGACGCCGGCCCGCGTCACGGTCACCTACCGGGCCGACGGAATCGACGTGCGGGTCGACTCCGGCAACGGGACGGCTGGCCTGCTGGCCGACGCGGCGGTCGGCGCCGGCATCGGGGGTGGCGTGGCCGGCACCGGCCGGGGGCTGGTCGGGCTACGCGAGCGGGTGCGGTTAACGGGCGGCACCCTGCACGTCGGTGCCGACGGTCACGGGCGGCACACCGTGCACGCCGTCCTGCCGTTCGACGGACAGCCGTCATGACAATCCGCGTCATCCTCGTCGACGATGAACACCTCATCCGCAGCGGCCTCCGCATGATCCTGACCGCCGAGCCGGACATAGACGTCGTCGGCGAGGCGGCCGATGGCGTGGAAGCCGTCGAGGTCGCCCGTCGCACCACGCCGGACGTCGTCCTCATGGACCTGCGGATGCCGCGCTGGGACGGAGCCGAAGCCACCTATCAGATATTGCGGTCGGTCACGCCGCCGCCGGCGGTGCTCGTACTGACGACCTTCCACGCCGATCGCGAGGTGCGCCGCGCCATGACGGCCGGCGCCACTGGGTACCTGCTCAAGGACGCTCCAGAGGAACGCATCATCACGGCCATCCGTGGCGCGGCTCAGGGAGCAACGGTCCTCGACCTCACCGTCTCGCGAAGGCTCGTCGATGGACTACGCACCGCCGATGCCGGACCCCCACCGGTCCAGCTGGGTCACCTGACCCCGCGAGAGCTGGAAGTCCTCCAATTCCTCGCGCAGGGCATGACGAACCGGCTGATCGCCGAGCGCCTGTTTCTCGGTGAGGCCACCGTCAAGACGCATGTCGCGCGCGTGCTCTCCAAACTCGGCCTCGAGAGCCGCGCCGAGGCCGTGGTCCTCGCCTACGAGTCGGGTCTTGTCCGCCCCCGCACTGGCGACAGACCCCCAGCACCGTGAGGTGTGCACCACTTCCCGGCGCGGCTCACTCCTATCAGCCATTCGTAATCGCTGTCGGCCAGGTACGCGGCGAGAATGCCCGGGATAGTTATCTAGTGCTCTGACCACAAACGTTGGCGGTGTTGGTGACACGCCGGCCTGAGTGAAGGGCTGGGCCGGCGTGGGGCCGTCAGGCTGTCGGGGTGGCAGAGCCGGTTCGGGTACGTCGATTGAGTGATCAAGAGGGTCAACGGCTGCAACGTCTGGTGCGTCGGGGCACCGGCTCGGTCGTGCGGCTGCGGCGGGCGATGGTCGTGCTCGCCTCAGCTGGCGGCAACAGTGTGCCGGTGATTGCCCTGGGGATGGCCGCGGCGAGGACGGGCTCGGCATGCTCGAGTCCCCCAGCCGACGCGGTCTGCCCTGCGAGGAAGTGGTTGTTGGGCCGTTGCGGCCTGGTTCATCCCGTCGAGGTGGCGATGGTGTGACCGAGGGCGCGCAGCGTGCGGCGGAACTGCTTTTCGTGTTCGACGGGTACGGCGAGGTGACGGTCGCCGACGAGGGTGCACAGGGTGCGCAGTTTCGGGTCGCGGCGATGAGGGCCGCGAGGGGTACGTCGGCACGACATCGTGCTCGAATCGCCGCAACCGGGATGACACCAATCACGGCCGAGGCTTTGAGGACCGCTCTCGACATCGCCGGTGTGGGATGCGGGACCACCGTGGAGAGTCACCCCGCAGTGGTGACAAACAATGCCGCACCAAATAAGCCGGCATAACATGTTAAACACATGCAGTTGAGAATCAATCTCAAGATTTATTCGAATATGCACCAAATCGGCTGGCGTGCTGACAGCCGGAGGGTCATGGTTGGCCTATGACACAGACTGTCCGGAGGAGCGACAAGGACCTGCAGACCAACGTAACCGACGAACTGTTGTTTGATTCCAGCATCGACGCCGCGCATCTCGTGGTGCTGGCGAACGGCGGCGTGGTGACACTCTCCGGCGACGTGGGCAGCCTGCCCGAGCGGCATACGGCGAAACGGGCGGCCATGCGAGTAGCCGGCGTTCAGGCCGTCACCGACGACATCGTGGTCCGCGACCCGGGCGTGTCCGGCGCCAAGGACAGCGACATCGCCGAGGCGGCGAACCAGATGCTCAGCTGGGCGGTCGACGTACCCTCCGACACAGTCAAGGCAGGGGTCCGCGATCACGTGGTCACCCTGTCCGGCACCGTCAACTGGCAGTACCAGCGGGAGGCCGCGGCACGCGCGGTCATGTACCTCAAGGGCGTCACCGCGGTCGCCAACACCATCAGACTGATCGCGACCACTCCAGCGTCCGACGATCTGAAAGCCGCGATCGACGGGGCGATCCTGCGCAACGCCCAGCTCGACTCCCACCAGATCAAGGCTGATGTCAACGGCGCGGAGGTGACGCTGCGCGGGTCCGTGCGATCGTGGGCCGAACGCCGTCAGGCCGAGAAGGTGTCGTGGTCATGTTCCGGCGTGACCAGCGTCAAGAACCAGCTCACCGTCACCGCCTGATTCCGGGTCCACCCCGCCGTCCCTGACGGCACGACAGCTCAATCCCTTGACGGGGCCGGCCAGTGCGGCACGCAGCCGCACTGGCCGGCCCCGGTCTGTGACAGCCCCGAAGGTCGTCGCTGCCCGGCAAGCCGACGCCGGGCGTCTATGGCTTGTCGGCGACGAGTACCTCGGTGGTCAGAAACAGCGCGGCGATCGACGCGGCGTTCTGCAGCGCGGAACGGGTCACCTTGGCCGGTTCGACGATACCCGCCTTGATCATGTCGACGTACTCGCCGGTGGCAGCATCGAGGCCGTGGCCGGCGGGAAGTGAGTTGACCTTCTCTGCCACCACGCCGCCCTCAAGGCCGGCGTTGCTGGCGATCTGCTTGAGCGGCGCGGTCAACGCGACCCGCACGATGTTCGCGCCGGTGGCCTCGTCACCGGCAAGGTCGAGCTTGTCGAACGCCGTGACCGCGGCGTTGGCCAAGGCCACGCCGCCGCCGGGGAGCAGGCCCTCTTCGATGGCGGCCTTGGCGTTGCGGACGGCGTCCTCGATGCGGTGCTTGCGCTCCTTGAGCTCCACCTCGGTGGCCGCACCGACCTTGATCACCGCGATGCCGCCGGCCAGCTTGGCCAGCCGCTCCTGCAGCTTCTCCCGGTCGTAGTCGGAGTCACTGTTGTCGATCTCGGCGCGGAGCTGGGCGACCCGGCCGGCGATCTGCTCCACGTCACCGGCACCGTCGACGATGGTGGTCTCGTCCACGGTGGCGACCACCTTGCGGGCCCGGCCGAGCATGTCGAGGGTGACGTTTTCCAGCGTGAGACCTACGGTGTCGCTGACGACCTGACCATTGGTGAGGACGGCAAGGTCGGCCAGCATGGCCTTGCGGCGGTCACCGAAGCCGGGTGCCTTGACAGCCAGCGACGTGAAAGTGCCACGGACCTTGTTGACGATCAGGGTTGCGAGAGCCTCGGCCTCGACGTCCTCGGCGACGATGGCCAGCGGCTTGCCCGCCTGCATGACCTTCTCCAGGATCGGGAGCAGGTCGGTCAGGTTCGAGATCCTGTTCTCGACGATGAGGAGGTACGGGTCGTCGAGAACGGCTTCCATCCGTTCCGTGTCGGTGACGAAGTAGGGCGAGATGTAGCCCTTGTCGAAGCGCATGCCCTCGGTGAGCTCCAGCTCCAGGCCGAAGGTGTTGCTCTCCTCGACGGTGATGACGCCTTCCTTGCCGACCTTGTCCATCGCCTCGGCGATGAGTTCACCGACGCTTGCGTCGGCGGCGGAGATGGACGCGGTGGCCGCGATCTGCGCTCTGGTCTCGACGTCCTGGGCCTGGTTACGTAACGCCTCGGTCACCGCGGCCACGGCCTGCTCGATGCCGCGCTTGAGCGCGATCGGGTTCGCGCCCGCGGCGACGTTGCGCAGCCCCTCCCGTACCAGGGCCTGGGCCAGGACGGTCGCCGTCGTGGTGCCGTCGCCGGCCACGTCGTCGGTTTTCTTGGCGACTTCCTTGACCAGCTCGGCACCGAGCTTCTCGTACGGGTCGTCGAGCTCGATCTCCTTGGCGATGCTGACACCGTCGTTGGTGATGGTCGGCGCGCCCCAGCTGCTTGCCAGCACGACGTTGCGGCCCTTCGGGCCCAGCGTCACCTTCACCGTGTCGGCGAGGATGTTCATGCCACGTTCGAGGCCGCGACGGGCGTCTTCACCAAATGCGATCAACTTGGCCATCTGCGTCGTCCTCTACTCGTCGTGCTGACATGCAGCACTGATCGGACCGACCTGCGATGACGTACGCGCACGCCCCACCAGAGGGCTCATCCCATTCGGCTAGCACTCGCACAGGGCGAGTGCTAACTACGGTCTAGCACTCGCCGCCTGAGAGTGCAAGGAACGCGAAGATCATCCTCCCGTGGTCGGATCCCAACACCCGCCGCTCGAAGATCCATCGGACGTACGGGGCGGTGACCGGGTCGGCTTCCAGGCGATGCAGGCGCCGCCCCAGGCGGCGTGGGCGTGGTTCGGATGAGGTCCGGCGGCCACGAGTCGGTAGCCGTAGGGTGGCCGGCCGCCGAGGCGTCGACCCTGCAGTTCGGCTTGGGCGCGCATGGCCGCGGAGGTGCGGTGCCGGGCTCGGGACACCTCCCGCTGGGAGACCACGCCCAGCAGGTCCAGCAGCGCCAACTGTCGGGGGTTGTCGAAGTCCACCGGCCCGTAGGTCTCCGGCAGCCACAGCTGCACCCCGTGCCGGACGATGGTGGGGGTCAGCTGTTCGAGCTGTTGGCCGTGGAAGGCGCTTTCGTACTCGCCCACGACGATCGCGTCGAACCCGCGCGCCGGGTCCGCCACGGCGGCGAGCAGCCGTGCCGCCTGCGGCCGGTCCGGCCAGGCCAACCGGCGGGAGACACCCTCGTCGAAGAACTCGGCCACGATCCGACCATGACCGGCGACCAGGTCCTGGGCGTAGTCGCGCTGCCACCGGCACGACGACGCCCGATCCTGGCAGTCCGTTGTGGACATCCGGCCGTAGAACGCGAACCGCAGCCCATCCGCCGACGAGGTGAACCGCCGCGGCCGGACCTTTCGCTGCTGGGCCGCCCACGACGCAAGAGTGGCCTGTCCGGGGATCACATCCATGCGCATCGCCATAGGACCTCCATGATCGGCGTGCCTGCCACCGGTTATGGCCTCACCGTCCCAGCTAGGCGTTGTGCACCTACTTGTGGAGGTTCGTCACCTGGTGCCGCTGGTTTCGTGGCTTGCCGGTGGGCGTGAACCGCGATGAAACCGCGGTGATCCCCGCCGTCGGCATGCTCGCCGGCATGACGACGACAACCGTGACCGCGATCCAGAAGGCCGGGTAGAGCCGCACGATCCGGGAGACGACGAACGCCCGGGGCCTGCGGTCCCACGCGGACAACAGCACGACGAAACCGCTGATCACAATGAACAGGTCCACGCCGAGATAACCGTACCGGGACACCTCGCCGAGCCCCCGGGAACGAGACCGGTGAAAGCCCCTGCATCCAGCCGGAGAAGGTGTAATGGAAGATCACCACCGCCAGGGCTGCGATGATCCGCAACAGATCAATCTCGTACAGCCGCCTCACGGCAGATCTACTGGCCCGTACCGGGTCCGGGCGGCCCCGGTGCTCAGCGCCCAGTAGCGGTCGCCGAACGACCAGTGCCACCATTCGGTCGGGTAGTTGACCATGCCGGCGGACGACAGCGCGTGGCCCAGGATGGCGCGATTGGTGCGGGCCTGCGGCGAGATGTCGGGTGATCCGGTGAAGCAGGCGTTGGCGCTGTCCACCGGGCTGGCGTTGACGATCGTGCCCAGGTCCAGTTCGAGCCCATCGGCCGTACAGAGCGTGAGGTCGACCGTCCCGCCGGTACTGTGCGGAGCCACCTCGGGCGGCGAGATGTACTTGCTGGCCTCCACGTGCCGGCGCGCCGAGTCCCAGTCCGGGTACCTGCGGCGCAGTTCGTCCTTGTAGCCCTCGAAGTAGGTCGTCTGCAGGCTGAGTGGCCGGTACCCCTCGATGATCCGCAGCCGCAGCCCCCGAGGCAGGGTCCGCTGGGCGGCGAGCAGGCGCTGGACCGTTGCCTCACGCAGGTGTGCGTAGGCCCCGGCCTCGTCGGCCAGGCGATCGTCAACCCGAAGTTCCGCAACCTGGCGTACGTCGACCAGGGCCTCCCCGTTGTCGCCGAGCGGGATGGCCGAGATTCGCCGATCAGACAGCAGGATCATGACCGGTACCGCCCAGCGGCGTCGATGATCGCGCTGGCCACGGCCGTGGCCGCATGGGGCCGGCCGTGTTGACGGGCGGCGTTGGCCAACTCCCGGCGTCGCTCCTGGTGGTCGAGCAGCACCATGATCTCCTCACAAAGGCGGTTGGCGGAGGCGTCGGAGCCGGCGAGCATGCGGGCCGCACCTGCGTCGGCGAGGTGCCGTGCGGTCCGCCGCTGCTCGTCGCCTCCGGTGGGGATGAGCGGGATGAAGACGCATGCCTTGCCCAGGGCGGTGAGTTCGGCGACCGTGCCGGCGCCGCTGCGCGCGACGACGATGTCCGCAGCGCTCAGGACGTCGGGCAGCTCGCCGTGGACGTAATCGACCACCCGGTACCTGCTGCGCAGGTGTTCCGGGAGGGCGGCCGCGACCTGCCGCATCCGGTCGAGTGAGAAGTCACCGCACTGGTGCAGCACCTGACATTTCGGCAGGAGTCCGGGGAGGATGTCGGCGATCAGGTTGTTGACCTGGACGGCGCCCTGGGCGCCGCCGGTGACGTACACCAGCGGCAGGCGCGGATCCAGGTGGTATGCGGCGAGCGCCCGGTTGCGGTTGCCACTGAGAATCTCGGGCCGGATCGGGTTGCCGGTGATCACCGCGCGGGCTTTCGCTCGGGCGGGCAGATGGTCGATGGAGGATTCGTGGCTCAGCAGGACTCGATCGGCCAGGCGGGCGAGGATCCGGTTCGCCAGCCCGAGCGTGAGGATCTGCTCGTGCATGACCAGCGGGCGGCGGGTCATCCAGGCGGCGATCCCGATCGGGACGGAGACGTACCCGCCGGTGGAGAAGACCACGTCGGGCCGGGTGCGCACCACGATCATGATGGACTGGAAGATGCCGAGCGGCACGCGGAAGGCGTCGGCGACGTTGCGGCCCCACTCGTGCAGGTTCGGCGAGCGGCGCAGTTTGCCGGTGGTGATCGCCGTGAAGGGAATGCCCTCCTGCCGGGCGATTCTGGCCTCCAGTCCGTGGGCGACGCCCACCCAGCGGACGTCCGGTGCGGTGCCGGCTGCCGCTAGCCGGTCGCGGAGCGTACGGATCGTGGTCAGCGCCGGGTAGGTGTGCCCGCCCGTTCCCCCGCCCGTGACGATCATGCGGAGACCACGGAGATGTTCCGCGGTGTAGACGGCCATCAGCAGGGACTCGGGCAGGGGGAGGCGGTGTCGCGTCGGTGCAGTGCGCCCTGGATGAGGATGTCGAGCAGTGCGGAGTAGCCGACGCCGGCCCGCTGCCAGATCTGCGGGTACTGGGAGGCGGCGGTGAATCCGGGGAAGGTGTTGACCTCGTTGATCACCGGCTCCCGGTAGTCTCCGGTCCACCCTGTGCCGTGGTCGGCGTCCCGATCCGGGAGGAAGAAGTCGACGCGGAGCAGCCCACGGCAGCCGAGCGCGTGGAACGCCTGCACAGCCCGGTCCTGCAGCAGTCGGGTGGTGCCGGGGTCGAGCTGGGCCGGAATGTGGAAGACGGCACCGCCGTCGTACTTGGCGTCGTAGTCGAAGAAGGCGGCGTTCGCCACCCGTATCTCCAGCGGCGGCCCGGCCTCGACGCGACCGTCGGGGTGCTGAAGGACGCCGACGTCGATCTCGCGCCCGCGCACGGCGCGTTCGACGAGAACCTTCGCGTCGCTCTCGCGCGCGAGCCGCAGGGCGGCAGGCAGTTGCGCCCATTGTTCGACCTTGGAGACTCCCAGACTGGAGCCGGCCCGGGCCGGTTTGACGAAGACGGGCAGCCCCAGCCGCTCCTGATCCCGCGACGACAGCTCCTCGTCGGGGCGCAGCGTCACCCCGGCGGCCACGCGCAGGCCGTCGGCGGCGAGGAGTTTCTTCGTGACCGGCTTGTCCATCCCCGCGGCGCTGGCGAAGACACCGTTTCCGACAAACGCGACGCCGAGCCACTCCAGCATCGACTGGACGGTGCCGTCCTCACCGTACGGGCCGTGCAGCGCCGGAAACACCACGTCCTGACCGCCCAGGCTCCGCAGCGCCTGCGCGAACGTGGCCCGGTCGCCATCCACCCGCCACTGGCCGTCCCGCTCGATCAGCACCTCGGTCACGTCGTACGTGTCGCGGTCGAGATGGGCCAGGATGCTTTCCGCCGAGCGCCGGGAGACCTCGTGCTCCCCGCTGCGCCCACCGAACAGCACCGCCAAACGAACAGTCATGATGTCGCCGCTCCCCCGCGTAGGTGTACGCGCGCCACTCGCGCTCCAATTCCGGTCAAGACTTCATGCGGGTTGGTGCCGGCCCACTGCGCCCACTCCGCGGCCGTCGGCTCGGCCGTGTCAGGCGAGCCCGGCTCGGCGCCGGCACCGAAGACGACCACGGGATCGCCGAGCACCACCGGTAGATCGCCGACATCGGCGACGCACTGATCCATGGCGATGCGGCCGACGATCGGACATCGTCGACCAGCGAGCCAGACCCACGCGCGGCCCTCGGCGGTGCGCGACAGACCATCGGCGTACCCGAGCGGCAGCAGAGCGAGCGTGGTCGGCCGATTGGTCACGTGGTCGGGCCCGTACGAGACGCCGGTCCCGCCGGGCACGCGCTTCAGGTTGATCACCCTTGACCTCAGGGTCATGGCGGGTCGCAGGCCGAAACGGCGGGGACCAGTCGCGCCAAAGGGGTCGACGCCATACATGGCCAGGCCGATCCGACAGAGATCGAACCGGGTCTCCGGGGCGGCCAGTGTCGCCGCCGAATTGGCCAGATGCGCCACTTCGGGGTCAAGCCCGGCATCCCGAGCGATCCGCAGCGCCTCCCGGAACGTTGACAGCTCCCGCCCGATGCTCGGGCATCCAGGCACGTCGGCGTTCGTCAAGTGGGACCACACCCCGTGTACCCGGACGCTGCCCTCCGCCTCGTGCTTGCGAGCCCAGGCGACCAGTTCGGGCCATTCGTCGCCGCTGGCACCGTTGCGTGACAGACCGACGTCCGCCTTGAGCTGGACTGCGGCGGGCACACCGAGATCCGTGGCCGCGTTGGCGACCGCGCGCAGATGGGTCGTGGTCGACACCGCGATGTCGACGTCCGCGGCGATCAGGCGGGTGAAGTCCTCGTCCGGCCGGTGCAGCCAGCTCAGGATGGGCGCATCGATGCCCGCCGATCGCAGTGCCACCGCCTCCGTCGCCGAGGTCACGCCCAGCCAGTCGGCGCCGGCCCCCAACGCAGTCCGCGCCACCGGCACCGCGCCGTGCCCGAACCCGTCGGCCTTCACTACCGCCATCAACCCGGTACGTGCGATGGCCGCGATCGTCCGGATGTTCTCCGCGATCGCCGCAAGATCGATCACGGCCTCGGCGAGCTGGGCACTCCCGTTGATCACATCGGTCGGCGCGCGCCGACCGCGCGTACCAGGCGTCACCCGGCAGCCCTGGGTTCGACGGGCGGTTCATCCGGCGGTTCGGCGGCCCCGTGCCCGCCGACAGCGGCGGCCCGGCGCACCGCGAGCGTCTCCCGGATCCGCCGCCGGACCGCCCGCCGCCGTTGCTCGTCGCGGCGGCCTGGGTGTGCTGGTTCGAAGATCATGTCCGGCTCCTGACTGACATGACGGGCACGGTAGGCAGCCTGTTGTGAAGAACCCTTGAAGAAGCCGTGGGCCAGCTGTGCGGATATCCCGCTCGCCGCTTTCGGAGCCCGCCCACATCAGTTCTTCACGGGTTTCGGGTTTACTTGACCCCCGCCACCACCAGGCAGAATGGGGAAACATGAGCGCGCGGATCCTGGTCGCCGAGGACGACCCCAAGCAGGCCAACCTGGTGCGGGTCTATCTCGAACGCGAGGGGCACAGCGTGCTGCTGGTCGGCGACGGGCGGGGCGCGCTGGACCAGTGCCGGGCTCGCCGGCCGGACCTGGTGGTCCTCGATGTGATGATGCCGGTCGTCGACGGCCTCGACGTGTGCCGGATCCTGCGCGCCGAATCGGACATCCCGGTCCTGCTGCTGACCGCCCGTACCACCGAGGAAGACATGCTGCTGGGCCTGGACATCGGCGCCGACGACTACCTCACCAAGCCGTACAGCCCGCGGGAGCTGGCCGCCCGGGTACGGGCGCTGCTGCGCCGGGCCCGGGTGGTGAGCGCCGACAAACGGGCGGTGCTGCGCGTCGGCGAGCTCGAGGTGGACGCCGGCCGGTTCGAGGTACGCGTCGGCGGCCGGCCGGTCGCCCTGACGGCCAAGGAGTTCGGCATCCTCGAGGTGCTCGCCGGCGAGCCGGGGCGGGCGTTCACCCGGGCGCAGATCATCGACCGGGCCTTCGGATTCGATCATTTCGTGCTCGAACGCACCGTCGACGCGCACGTGATGAACCTGCGCCGCAAGATCGAGGATGATGTTGCCGAGCCGCGGTACGTGCAGACCGTCTACGGCCGCGGCTACCGGCTTGCCGAACCGGAGCCGGAACCGGCGGCGACGCCGACGCCCGAGGGCACGCCCGGAGCCAGCCGGTGAGTTTTCGGCTACGGGTGCTCTGGCTGGTCATCCTCGTCGCGGTGAGCGCGACCGCGGCGACCGCGTGGCTGACCCTGCGGCAGGCCTCGCAACAGATCAACGACTCGGCCACCACCGACCGGGCGCAACTCGACCAGGTCGTCGGCCGACTCAGGACGTACGGCAGCCAGCACGGCACCTGGGAGGGCGTGCCCGACCTGGTGCAGGCCCTGCGCGCCCAGACCGGTCAGCGGATCCACCTGGTCGCCGACACGGGTGACGTGATCGTGGACACGGACACCCAGGAGAACCGCACCGCCCGGCCGCTGGGCACGATGGTCGGGTTCGTCGACCCGCGGCCGGTATTGAATCTGGCCGCATTGCCAGCGGAGCCGGCCCGGGAGAAAGGCGTGGTCCTCGCGATCGCCGCCTACCGCACCGGCGTGCTGTTCGCGGCCTGCCTGACCCGGGAATCCGTCCCTGTTGTTGCTTCACCCACCAGCACGGGAGTTCCGCAGTTCGACGCCGACCTGGGCGCGGCCGACGTGCGCGATCGCCAGGGCGTCGACGAGATCGTCGACGGCTGTCGCGACGCCGCGGCCGAGCCGGACCGGGACCGGGCGGCCGGCGCCGACCGGGTGCAGGACTGTGGCGCCCTGACGGCGGTGGAACCACTGGATTCCTGCTTGGCCCAGGCCTTTACCAACCAGATCAGTGACGTCGCGCCGATACCCGCCCGGGTCTACCTCGGCGCTCGCGGCGATCCGGCGTCCGCGCTGGCGGCCGGTCCGCTGCTCGCCGCGGCGGCGGGCGTTGCGACGGTCGCGGTCATCGGCACCGTGCTGCTGAGCCGGCGAGTGCTGCGCCCCATCGACACGCTCACCACGGCCGCTCAGCGGCTCGGCCGGGGCGACCTCGCCGGACGGGTGCCGGTGCGGGGCAACGACGAGCTGGCGGAGTTGGCCCGGTCGTTCAACCGGATGGCCGACTCCCTGCAGCGCGGGGAGGAGCGGCAACGCCGGCTGGTCGCCGACGTCGCACATGAACTGCGCACCCCGCTGGCCAACCTGCGCGGCTATCTCGAGGCGCTCTCCGATGGCGTGATCACGCCGGACCAGGAGCTCTACGCCTCGCTGCTCGAAGAGGCGGTGCTGCAACAGCGCATCGTCGATGACCTGCAGGACCTGGCCCTGGCTGAGGCCGGCAACCTGGCGTACCACCGGGTCACCGTGGATCTGGCCGAACTCCTGGAGACCTGCCGCACCGCCCACCACGCCCGGGCGGAGTCAGCCGGGGTGTCGTTGCGCGTGGCGGCCGAGCCGGTTGCGGTACACGCCGATCCCGACCGGCTCCGCCAGGTGGTGGGCAATCTCGTCACCAACGCACTACGGGCGACCGCTGCGGGCGGCAGCGTCCGGCTGGTCGCGAGCCGCACCGACACGCAGGCGATCGTCCAGGTCGTCGACACCGGCTCGGGAATCGCAGCGGACGCGCTGCCGCATGTGTTCGACCGGTTCTGGCGGGCCGACGCCGCACGGGGCCGCCGTACCGGGGGCAGTGGCCTCGGCCTCGCCATCGCCCGGCAGATCGTCACCGATCACCAGGGCACCATCACGGTCGCGAGTGAGGCCGGCGTCGGGACGACATTCACCATCACGCTTCCCCTTCCGACTAAGGGACGTCTCGTAACCCCGGCGTCTGTCTGTTGAGGACGATCGTCGAGGATGCCTGGGTGCAGGTGATCTCCCGGAGCCATCCTGCACCAGCAGGCTGACAGAACCCATTAGATGAGCGCGTTGATCTTGCACGTCGGTGCTTTGTTCCGCCGCCGGATCGTGGTGTGGCATGGTGTCCGGGTGATCGACAGTCGTGGGGCGTTGGAGGCCCTGGTCCGACATGCCGTGGAGCTTGAGGACGACTACGAGGACATCGTGGCGACCGTCACGGCATTGTCGACGTGCGGGGACACCACGTTGGTACCCGCGCTGCAGGAGACACTGGACCGGTTCCTCGACGAGGGGAACTTCTACGGTCGCGACTTGATTGCCGGTGTCCTGGCCGGCATCGAGGGTGTGGCGGGGCTGCCGGTGCTGCTGCGCGCCTCTGCGCGTGATCTCGGGGACGACCAGGACAGCTTGCAGGCCGAGATCATCGAGCTACTGCACGCGGACCGGGCGGCCAGCCGGTGCTTGCTGCTTGAGTTCGCCACGGGTGATACGCCCGAGCTGCGCCGCGAGGGGCTGTGGGCGCTTGGGTTCGTCGTCGAAGCGCAGGATGTCGAGCTGCTGGCCGCGGCCGCGACCGACTCCGACCCGAAGGTCAGGTCCATGGCGATCGGCTCGATCCCTGACCCCGCCGGCGACGAGCGGGCATTCGGTGCGGTCGTTCTGGCGTTGCGTGACCCGGACGAGCAGGTGCGGGTGGCGGCGGCGAGCCGGCTTGGCTACACCGGCCGGGCTGACGCGGTTGCGCCGCTCGTTGCCCTCGCCGCCGACCGGGCACCGCAGGTACGCTCCATGGTCGCGTACGCACTTGGGCGGCTCGGTGGGGACGAGGCGACCCCGGCCCTGCTGGAGCTGCTCGACGACTCCGACGGCACGTCCGCGAGTGCGCCGCGGAAGCCCTCGGCTCGGTTGGCGGGCACGCCGCGGTAGATGCGCTACTGGCGCTGGCTGCCGCCGACGACCCGCAGCTGCGAGTCCAGGCCGCCAAAGCACTCGCGAAGGCGGTCGACTCCGATCCCCGCGTGACACCACGGCTCACGATGCTGGCGCAAGACGATGAGGCGGCGGTACGGGCGGCCACCATTAGCGGACTCGCCAGCGCCGGCGGCGAGCCATCGCACTGGGGGCAGCTTCTTGTCGAGTTGGCGGACGACCCGGACCCTACGGTCCGGCAGCGGGTCGCGGTTGTGGCGCGACATCTCGCGCCCGACGCTGCCCCGGACATCCTCCACCGCTATGCCAGCGACCCCGACCAGACCCTGCGCCGGCTCGCCGACACCGAGCTGAACCGACTGACCAACCCCACCACCCGCTAAGCCGACAACCACCGGTGATCCACAGGCGAATCGCGGCGCCCGAAAGACGAGCCGAAAAGCGTCCGCTCATCGGCTGACCGTGCGCAACCGCCGAGCAGCCAACGCGCGCTCGGCGGCAGATCAGTCCACGTGATCTCGGCCGTGGAGGACGTGGATCGGGCGTGCTCATGTTGGCCAGCTATCGGACCGAGTCGGGTTGTCGTCTCCAAAGCGCAACTGATGGTTGCACGAGCCCGACCTTCCGGGTACCGTCATGCGCAACCAAACGTTGCGGGAGGGTGTCATGGAGTTCGGAACCATCGAGCGCGAGATCTACGTCGAGGCGTCGCCCGAGATCGTCTTCGAGGTGGTGAGCAGTCCCGACCACCTCAAGCAATGGTGGCCAGACGACGCCCGGTACGACCCGACGCCCGGGTCGGCGGGGGAGATCGTCTTCGGCGACCGCGACGCCGGCGGGGCAGTGGTGCCGTTCACCGTCGTCGAGGCGCGACCGCCGCGGACGTTCTCGTTCCGGTGGACGCACCCGGCCGACGAGGTCGCGGCGGAGGGCAATTCGCTGCTGGTCACCTTCGACCTGACCCCGTCCGGCGGCGGGACGCTGCTCAAGATGACCGAGACCGGCTTCCGCGAGATGGGCTGGGAGGTCGCCGTCCTGGAGCAGCAGTACCAGGAGCACGTCACCGGCTGGGACTTCTATCTGCCGCGGCTGGCGCCGTACGTCGCGACGCTGCAGGTGCGGCCATGAGCACCGCGGTGGCCGAGAAGGTCGACGACGACCTCTGGTCCGCGATCGGGGACCCGACCCGGCGCCGGATGCTCGACCTGCTGCTCATCGAGGGCGACGGCACCGCGACCACGCTGAGTCAGCAGATGCCGGTTACCCGTCAGGCGGTGGCCAAGCACCTCGGCGTCCTCGACCGGGTCGGCCTGGTCCGGGCGACGCCGGCCGGTCGGGAGAAGCGGTACCGGGTGGACGACGCCCAGCTCGCCCGCGCGGTGGCCCAGCTGTCCTCGGTCGGGTCGGCGTGGGATGCCCGGCTGCAGCGGATCAAGCGGATCGCCGAGGCGATCCAGCGCACCCAACAGGACTGACAACGGAACTGACGAGATCAAGGAGAGTCGAGATGGTGGACATTCTGCACAGGGTCGGGGTCAAGACCCCGACGCCGGAGAAGGTGTACGACGCGCTGACGACCGTCGAGGGCCTCGCCGGCTGGTGGACCGACGACACGAAGGGGAGTGGCGACGTCGGCGGTGTCCTCGAGTTCCGGTTCCCGGTCGGTGGCTTCGACATGGAGGTCGTCGAGCTACGGCCGTCCGAGCGGGTGGCGTGGCGGGTGGTCGACGGCCCCGAGGAGTGGATCGGGACCACGATCGACTGGGACCTCCGCCAGGACGGCGACTACACCATCGTGCTGTTCAAGCACCAGGGCTGGAAGGAGCCGGTGGAGTTCATGCACCACTGCAGCACCAAGTGGGGCTCGTTCCTGATGAGCCTGAAGTCGCTGGTGGAGACCGGCGAGGGTGCGCCGGCGCCGCGGGACGTGCAGATCAGCGACTGGCACTGAGCCGGCGGGAGGTCAGCCCTGTCCGGCGTCGCCCGAGGTTCCGGCAGCACCGTTGGTACCGGAGGCGTTCCCAGGCCGGCACCGCCGTCCTGGCTGACTGGGAGTCGGCGCTTTGGCTGCACTGCTGGCCGGCACGCCACCCTTGCTTCGGTACGACCCCGTCGCGCCCGCCGCGCCGGGGTCGTCGGCGTGGTCACGGTCGGCCTCGTCGCCGGCGGCATCGGGCCTGCCGCGGTCAACGAGTTGCCCCGCCCGGCTTAGCGGATCGTCTCGACCGTGGTCAACGGCCCGAGCCCGTACAGGGCACGGCGCTGTGGCCATTGTCCACAGCTACTTACAGTGACTCGTCGCTGTGCGGCCTCGCAGCCGAGGGCCCCGACCGTGACGGACGCACGTAGCCGACACGCCCGATCGGCGGCAGATCCGGATGTCGGGGAACACTCCCGGCGGTTCTTCATTCATCGACCGTGATCTGGTCGTTGGGTCCGACCTCGGCGACGTCGAGCCCGTTGGTTCGAAGGAGGTCGTCCAGGAGTTGGCGCGACCCGGCGATGTAGGTCGCATCGGAGTCCACTTCGTTTGCGACCACCCACGCCCTGTCCTCAGGCCACCACAGGCTCGGCCCCCGGTTGTCGCCCGCGAAGGCCATCAGATCGTCGTCGAGGCTTCCGGTGAACCGGAGAAATTCGCGATGCGGCAGATGGAACATCGGTGCTCGCCGCCTCCAGGCCCCCGCCGCCGGCCAGCCGTCCCAGTGGGCAAACCAGCACGTGTCCGGCGTCTGGGTATGCCTGGCCAGCACGTTGCGGAGCAGCGGCAACGGCAGGTCCTCTTGGGAGACGACCCGCGCGAAGGCGTCTTACGTCGCCGGCACAACGTCGGGGACCCGCCCCCTCAAAGCCCGTCACCTCCTGGATCAACCAGTCGGCCGGACTCAGGTCGGTCAGGGGTTCAACGTCCTCGGGGCCCACCGCGAGCGTATCGGCATAGGCGCGGTTCGGATGTGAAGAGGCGCTCGCCGCACTCGCGCGGATCGCGGCAGAAGCGGACGTACGGTCAGCGCCCTCAACGGCGCGCCGTGAGGGGCACGAGGACGAGGACGGCAACGCCAAGTGCGGTGGCGCCGACAGCCCACCACCAGAAGAATCCCGAGAAGACCGAGGCGATCAGGAGCCCCATGCCGAGGCCGGCCAGCAGGCCGAGTCCGAACAAGGCCCGTGGGGGCAGGGCGAGGTACGGCAGGCGCCGTACCACGAGCACTTCCAGCCAGGTGCCGCCCACCGCCAGCAGTGCCGCGCCGATCCCGTCTACGGCGGATAGTCCGTGACCTTCGCTGATCGGCACGAGGACCCGACCTTCGTCACTGGCGGGGACGAAGAGGATGAGCACGCCAGCGACGATGAGCAGGGCGGTGATTGCTACCTGCGTGCGCGGCGCACCCCGGATATTTTGAGACATCGCTTCACTCTTGGTCATCCGCCATAGCCTCCGCAGGAGCCGTATCGCCGAACATCGAAGGCCGGCGGAAATCGCAGCGTCGTGATCCCGCCTACCTTGCCCGACCCGGCGCGATCCGCCGGCACCGACCAGCGGCATGTGCGTGCGTTTCTGCATCTCTGCGCGTGCTCACAGGTCACGGACGTAGTGCCGAATCCGCTCGCCGTGGTCGTCGGTCCTCGTGGTGTTGGGCTCGTTGAAGGGATTGATGGTGTCGATCTTGATGCCGTGCGTCCGCTCCACCTCTTGAACGACCCGGACCAGATAGGTGGAGAACTCGTCGATGCTCTCGATCCTGAGCTGGTCCTGGGTCGCGTTGAATCCGCCGGAGACGTAGCCGCTGACCGTCTGGAAATACGGCCGTGAGTTGCTGAAGGCCTCCCAGTGGGTGACGTCGTTCTTGATGCGGTTGATCCACCATCGCTGATTCTGGTCGGCGTTCCAGTTCCAGTGATCGGGGTTCTCGGGGTGCCACCAGTCCTTGTCGTTTCGGGTGGTACCAGCGGGCGCCCGCCACCACCCCGGGACGGCGCCGCCGGGGCGCAGGTAGTCGGGCACGTCGGGGGCGTTGCCACCGCCGATGTTGTAGCGGGCGATGTTGAGGTTCAGACCCTCCTCGCCGAAGAGCATCTCGGCGAGCTTCTCCCGGACCTCGTCCGGGTAACCACCGGTCACATTGACGAACCAGACGAGCCTCGTGCCCCAGCCTTCATACGGCTGCCCCTGATAGGACGGGTCGGGGCGTACCGTGACAGCCGGCAGCGACGCGGTCGGCGACGCCGCGGCCCGTGCGGCCTGCGGCGTGGCGGTCGCCGTTGCAGCGATGACCGTGCCGCCCACCGCCATGGTGGCCGCGCTGATCGCGGCGAGTAGACGCCGCGTGTTTCGTCTCATCGGTAGCGCCTCTTCTCCTGTTGGTCGGCGGTGTGGTGGGCCAGAACTGGCCCCTTGGCAGTACGGCCAACCCCATGGGTACTGCACCGAGTGATGGCAGAGCGCGTTCAGGGCACGAATTGCGCGCACTTGGCTGTGGCGAGGATGGTGCTGCGGTCACCGGCCGACAGCAAGCCGTCGGTCACCCAGGAGCTGGTTAGGCTTTCCAGCTTCTTGAGCAGTTCGGTCTTGCTGCCATAGGGCGCGCCCGACCACAGCTCGTCCAGCAAGGAGACACCGTTGGCGCGTACGGGGTTCGCCACGCCGGAGTCACGCCCGCCGAACACCACGATCGGTTCGGAGCGCCGGAAGTAGACGTGTGTCGGGTCCTCGGTGCCCTCGTGGAACGGCGCGAGCTCGCGGCCGTCGAGAGTGAAGTGCAGCGGCTTTCCCTCGACCGGGGTCAGGCTCGGCAGCAGATCACCCGAGAGTGCGGCGTTGCGGTAGAGCCCGACCGACAGGTACGAGCGGCTGGCGTCCCGGACCGCGAGGTTGACCGGACCGTAGAAGAGTGACTGCAGCGACCGGTCGTCGAGGGCGGCCTCGGTCCGCACGGTGAAGGGGAGCGAGATCGTCACGACGTCGCCGCTGCGCCACGTCCGCGCCACCCGCAGGTACGTCCGGGGCACCGCGTCGAGCTTGAGCGCCTTGCCGTTGACCGCCACCGCGAAGCCGGGGCCGACCCACGCCGGCACCCGCACCATCAGGTCGAACGTGGCGTTCCCGGAGATCGTCAGCCGGGTGTCCTGCTCGACGGGGAAGGCGGTGGACTGCTCCACGATCACGCCCTTCGCCGCCCAGCGAAGTGTGCTGGCGACAAAGAGGTTGAGGTAGAGCGCCGACCCGTCCCCGGCCGCGAAAAAGACCGAGTCCTGATACTTTGTCGCGCTTTCCATCCCCGTGCCCTCGCAGCAGGTCGTGCCCTGCTTCGGGGTGTAGTCGCGAACGTGCCCGGGGGTGAGCCCGATGAAGTACGTCGTGAGCGGCTTCTCCGCGTCGGCCTTGTCCTGCTTGGACCCCAGCACCTGGTTGAACAGCGCCCGCTCGTAGTACTCCATGTACTTGGGGTTCTGCTCATGGAAGAAGAGCATTCGGCTCAACTTGAGCATGTTGTGGGCGCAGCAGGTTTCTGCGTTGGTGTCGCTGATCGTGCCCGCGATGCGGCCGCTCACGCGCCAGAACTCTCCGGTGCTCGTGCCGCCGATCGAGTACATCCGCGCGGGGACCACCATGTTCCAGAAGCCCCTGGCCGCGGCGAGGTAGCGGTCCTCGCCGGTCTCATCGTGCAGCCGTACCAGCCCGGTGAGGATGGGGATGTGCTGGTTGGCGTGCAGCCCGTCGAGGATGTCCTGCGCTCCGGCGCAGCTGTCGATGAGCCGGTTGAGGTCGAAGAGCTTGGCCAGCGCGACGTGCTCGGCCTTGCCGGTGAGCGCGTGCAGGTCGCAGATGGCCTCGACGATGCCGCCGTACTCGCCGCTGGAGAAGATGCCCCACATCCGCTGCAGGGTCGCGGCGGGCAACTTCGACAGCCGCGAGTACATCCAGTCGCACATCCCCTCGGCCAGGTCGAGCGCCCGCAGGTCGCCGGTGGCCAGGTACGCGTCGAGCAGCCCACGCAGGATCTTGTGCGCCGTGTAGTACGGCGCCCAGACGACGAAGTAGTTGGACGCCGTCATGGTCTCGAGGGTGATGAACTGCGTCTCCGGGTATGCCGCGAGGAAGCCCGGGTGGCTGGGCCCGCCCCACGTGCGCAGCCAGGTGGCGTGCTGGGCGCGCCCCGAGAAGTCGTGCAGCACCTGCCCGTCGGGCTCGTCCAGGTCGTAGGAGGCGAGGTCACCCCGACCGGCGGGCGCTGCGGACGCGGGCTGCGTCCGCAGCGCCGCCACCTCGGCGTCGGTGAGGGCCCGGGACCAGAGATTGACGTCGTCGAAGGCGCCGGCGTAGACCGGGTCGGGGTAGAGCGACTGGCCGAGCCAGTAGTTCCTGAGCTGACCGAGCTGGGCGGGGCCGAGCGTCATCGCGGTGTTGCGCCCGGCGACGACGCCGTTGACGTAGAGGGTGGCGACCGTGTCGGCCAGGGTGAGCGCGACGTGGCTCCACTCGCCGACCGGCAGGGCGACGTTGGCGTTGATGCCCTGCTCCCGGCCGGCGCCCCCGGTGGTGATCGCGAACCGGGGCAGGCCGTTCTGGTTCCGCGCGGCCAGGTACATGTACCGAGTGGTGTCGTTGCCGAAGTCGAAGATCCGCGCCCACGCCGCACCGTGGCTGGGCCTCACCCACGCCGCGAAGGTCAGCTCCGCCGCGCCGCCGAGCACCGTGGTGGGCAGCTGCGCGAACTCGTACGACCCGCGCTGGCTCTCCACCGCCGTCCCGAACCGCCCAGGCACACTCCGCACCGAGGGCGACCGGTTGAGCGCCTGCCGGCACTCCACAAGGGCCCCGATCATGGTCGAGATGTTGTCGGCGAACACCTGCTCACCCGTGCTGGCGTACGCCTGGCTGAGCATGGACAGGAAGTGCCCGGTGTAGTGGCCGCGCAGGTTGCCGTTGGCCTCGCCGTCCAGGCCCTCCCAGCCGCTCGGCGCGACCGCGCCGAGCGTGGGCAGTCCCGCGTTGACGCGGAACACCTGGAGTAGCCGGTTGACGTCGTAGCCCCGCGCGTAGTCGAGCATCAGCGCGCGCTTGTCCTCGAACAGGCCGGACGAGAGCGAGACGTCGGCGAGGGCGAAGGGGCGCAGCCGCCACGCCGCGGGGGCGGGGAGCGCGGCACCCGACGCCGCAGCGATGGCGCTTGCCGGGGCCGCCGCGGTCCCGGCGAGCGACGGCAGCAGCGGCAGGGCGCCGGCCAGCGCGGTGGCGCGGAGGAAGCCGCGCCGGTCCAGGGCAGGAGTGTTCATGCCGTTCCCCTCCTCAGCTCAGCCAGAACGTCGACTTCGAGCCGGACGGCTTGCCGACCGTGAGGGCGCCCTTGTCGTGGCGGACGTAGACGCCGGGCCGATCGGACAACTCGAGGGAGATTCCGTCGTTGTTCGCCAGGCCCGGCAGCCTGCGGAAACTGGCCTGCGCGGCGAACCCGCTCCCGTCCTCGGCCGGATCGATCCGGAGGCTCGTGCCGTCCACCCGCCAGTAGCGGTCGGGGAAGTTCACCGACTGGATCGAGACGGTGCCCTCGCCGGCCGGCCCGGGCACGAACCGGAACTGGGAGTCGGCGAGTTCCCGCACGTCGGGGTCGACGCGCAGCAGGTACGCGTAGTGGCGGACGAACGCGGACGGGGCGTCCGCCGGCGACAGCCGCAGGACGGGTCCGCCCTTGCCAACCGGCACCCCGAATAGGGGAGTGCCGTCCTCGTGCCAGTAGAGCCGCTGGACGCGGGCGTGCCGGTTCGGGTCGTAGAGCGGGTCGCCGACGATGTCCCGGTAGTCCCGGTCGTGGTAGACGAGCAAGTCCGTTTCGCCGTCCTCGGCGACGGTGAAGTTGTTGTGGCCCGGGCCGTACTGGCCGGTCTGCTCGTTTGTGGTGAACACGGGGTCCGGGCTCTTGCTCCAGGTGGCCGGGTCGAGCAGGTTGGCGCGGGCGTCCGCGGTGAGCAACCCCATGCAGTAGCGGGGGTCGGTGGCGCTGGCCGAGAAGGTGACGAAGATCCGGCCGTTGCGCGTGATCACCGCCGGTCCCTCGTTGACCCGGAAGCCCTGGACCTCCCACGCTTTCGTCGGCGTGGCGATCCGGGCCGGTGTGCCGATGATGGTGAACGGCGAGGTCATCCGGGCGATGTAGAGGCTGCTGTTGACGTTGATCTCCGGCTCGCTCTGCGCCCAGACGAGGTAGCGCTGCCCGTCGTGCTCGAAGGTGGTGGCGTCGAGCGCGAAGCTGTCCCACGGCGTGATGATCTGGCGCGGTGACGACCAGCCGCTGACGTCGCGGGGGTCGGCGGCGATCGACTCCATGACGTACATCCGGATCCGGAAGACGTCGTCGGAGTCGCCGGCCGCGAAGTAGAGATACCAGCGGCCGTCGATCCGGTGCAGCTCCGGCGCCCAGATGTGGCCGCCCATCTTCCCGCTGGCCGGACGACGCCACACCACCGTCTCCGCGGCGCTGCCCAGCCCTTCAATCGTCGGCGAGGCGCGGACGATGAGCCGGTCGTACTCCGGGACGGAAGCGGTGAAGTAGTAGAGGCCGTCGGTGCGCGGCGTGACGAACGGGTCGGCCCGCTGCCAGACGAGGGGGCTGGTGGTCGGGGCGCCGTAGATGTCGGCGTCCGTGGGCGTGGGCGGGGGCGTTGCCCAAGCATCCTCGCCGACGGCGGGCAGGATTAGCCCAGTCGCCGCCACGCCGAGGCCGCCGCGCAGGAGAGTACGTCGGGTGAGGTGCATGCTCATCTGCGGCTCCTACCTGGTCTGCACTCGGATGAAGGTCACCGAGTTGGGCTCGAAGATCCGGGTGAAGGTGGTCGCGACGCCCTTGATCGTGCTGGTCACCGGCTTGATCGGCTGCGCCGTGCGGGTGTTGAGCTGCTGCGGGTCACCGCTGATGACGGTCATTTGCGCCTTGTCCATCACCCGCACGCCGGCCCCGAGGTTGATCGTGGTGCGAGCCGGGGCATCCTGGGCGTTGACGACCTTGATGATCAGCTGCTTGGCCGCGACGTCGCGGGTGACGACCTGGGCGAAGGGCTCGGTGACGGCGTTGTCGTCGAAGCTGCCCCACACCTGCCCGTCGAGCAGCAGGGTGACCTTGGTGTCGCGGATCTGGATCTTGACGTCGTACGTGCGGCCGGTCTCGATGGTGTTGGGCTTGGCGATCAGCGTGGTCTTGCCGCCGTTGACAGCCTTCTCCACCGCGCCCTGGGTGTTGTTCCAGCCGCCGAGGTTCCACCAGTAGTAGTTGCCGGAGTCCTTCACCCCGAAGCCGACCAGGAAGCCCTCGGCACCGGAGAGCTTGGTCGCCTTGACGCTGAGGTCGTAGTCGCGCCAGCTCTCGTCACCCGCCTCAACCATGGTGTTCTCCGCCCCCGTGTCGGACTGGACGTAGGCGCCGTCCACGACCGACCAGACGCCGCGGCCTGCGATCGGCGTCCACCGGTCGGCTCCGTTGGAGAGGTCGTCGCTGAAGAGCGTTGTGCCGTCGGCCGAGGTGACCGCCACGTCGTCGTACCTGGCCGCGGTCCGCCACGTGGACAGGCCGACCGCGCCGGTGACGGGTTCGGGTTCCTTTACCGCGCCGCTGGAGGTGCTCGGCACGACCTGGTCACCGACGTTGGTCATGAACAGCTTCTGCACCTCGTAGTTGGCCGAGCCCCAGGACTGGTCGTTGTCGAACCAGATCAGGTCCGGCCGCCATTGGACATAGTCGATGTTGGCGAGCAGCGGCGCGTAGGACGCCATCGTCACTACATCGGCGTTGCGCTCCAGGCCGGTCAGGTACGCGCCCTCGGCGAGCGCGTTGGAGAGCTTGTTGTCCCACGACGCGTACTCGCCCAGCCACACCTTGGCGCCGGAGCGGTCGTAGCTGTCGTAGCGCTTGTTGTTCTGCAGGAACCAGCTCGGGTCGTTGTAGTAGTGCTCGTCGACCATCTCCACGCCGTTGGCCCGGTTGAGCTCCCAGGCCCGGTCGAACGTCGTCCCCATGTCGTCCGGGCCGGAGTTGCTGATCACGATGATGTCCGGGTACTTCGCCGCGATGGCGTCGCGGAACTTCACGAAGCGGGCCATGAAGGCGTCGGGCAGGTTCTCCTCGTTGCCGACCTCGATGCGGTCGAGGCCGAACGGTGCGGGGTGACCCATCGCCGCGCGCTTGGCACCCCAGGTCGAGGTGACCGGGCCGTTGGCGAACTCGATGAGGTCGAGGGTGTCCTGGATGTGCCGCTGCAGCAGCGCTTCGTCGTCGACGGCCCGGTTCTGCCCGCAGCCGGTGACGAGCGCCGGCACCACCGGCACCGGCTTGGCGCCGATGTCCTCGGCGAACTGGAAGTACTCGTAGTAGCCCAGGCCGTACGACTGGTTGTAGCCCCAGAAGTTGGCGTTGGTGGCACGCTCCTCGACCGGCCCGATCGTGTCCTTCCACTGGTAGGCGCGGGCGCGCTGGTACCCGCTGGCGGCGTCGTAGCCGTACATGCTGCCGGTGTTGACGATGCACCCGCCGGGGAAGCGCACGAAGCCCGGGCGCAGGGCGGCGATCTTCTCGGCGAGGTCCTTGCGCAGGCCGTTGGGGCGTCCCTTGAACGTGTCGCGGGGGAGGAGCGAGACCATGTCGAGGCGCAGGGTGCCGTCGCCGCCGGCCTCCACCGCCAGGCGGGCTGCGTCGGTCGTGCCGGTGGCCACGAACGTGCCGGTGTACCTGCGCCAAGTGTCGCCCTGGGCCGCGAGCTGGACCGGCGCGGCGTACGTCGTGCCGGCCTGGTTGCGCAGGGTGACGGTCAACGAGGTGCCGCCTGCGGCGTCGGTGCGGGCCCAGACCGAGAAGTCGTAGGTCTTGCCGGCCTCGATCGCAATACCGGTGTTGTAACCCGAGTTCAGTACGCCGTAGGTGCCGGCACCGGCGTTGTTCAGCGTCAGCTTGAGGTAGGTGCGGTTGCGCTCGTTGAGGCGGGCGTCGTCGTTGACGGTGGCGACGGTGCCGCTACCGCCGGAGGAGGAGACGGCGCTCCAGGACGTGAGGCCGGTGTCGGAGCGGTTGTCGACCGGAAGGTACTCGAAGGAGCGGTTCTGGACGAGTTCGGCGTAGAGGCCGCCGTCGGCGGCGCGGTTGATGTCTTCGAAGAAGACGCCGTACATGGCACGGTCGATGGCGGGGCCGCTGCCCTGGGCGTCGACGTTGATCGTGTAGTCGAGCGCGGTCGGTGTGTCGGCACCGAGCGCGGGGGCGCCGGCGTACTGCGCCGCCGTGCCAACGACACCGGTGACCAGGCCCGCGACGAGGCGGTGGGTGCGCATGGGTGATGGGCCTCCCTGTCCTGGGGTGGTGGTGAGTACCGGAGGGGGCGGACGCCCCGGAGATCGCGGTGACGTCCGCCCCCGGAGAGTCAGTGCGCCAGCGGCGGTACGCTCTCGAGCGTCGGGACGACCTTGGCGATCGTGCCGTCGGCGTTGAACCGCAGGCGGTCGATGGTCACCTCACGGTGCGTCCCGTCGCCGCCGGGTATGCCGAACCGGTGGTAGGCGATGTACCAGTCGTCGGTGCCCGGCACCTGGATCATGCTGTGGTGCCCGGTGCCGAGGATGCCGAGGCTGACGTCCTTGGTGAGGATCTCGCCCCGGTTGACCAGCCCGTCGGCCATCGGGCTCGTGGCGGTGGCGTAGCCGACGCGGTAGTTCTCGCTGCCGGTGTCGTCGATGGACCAGCTGAGGTGGTACGTGTCGCCCCGCTTGGCCATGAAGAGGCCCTCGCGGAAGCCGGTCAGGCCGGTGATCCGCTTGACCTTCGTGGCGTCGAACGACGTCATGTCCTGGTTCAGCGGCACGACGTACGCGTTGCCGTTGCCCCAGTAGAGGTAGCTGTGGCCGTCGTCGTCGGTGAAGACCGCGGGGTCGATCGCCTGACCACCGTCGGGGTTGGCGGCGACGAGCGGCTTGCCGAGCGCGTCGACGAACGGGCCGGTGGGGGAGTCGGCGACGGCCACCCCGATCTTGGCGTCGGCGCAGAAGTAGAGGTAGTACCGGCCGTCCTTCTCGATCGCGGCCGGCGCCCAGGCCCGCCCGTCCGCCCAGGCCACGTCCGGGCCGAGGTCGAGGATGGTGGGATGCTCGGTCCAGTGGACCAGGTCCTTGCTCGACCAGGTCTTGAAGGTCGTGCTGGACCAGCCCGGGTAGCCATCGGTGGTGGCGTAGATGTAGTAGGTGTCGCCGAAGCGCACAATATTGGGGTCGGCGTTGTAGCCGGGCAGGACCGGGCTGTTCATGACAACCGCCTTGACGGTCCAGGCGCGGCTGCTGCCGTCGGCGCCCGTCAAGGTGTAGGTGACCGGTCGCGTGAAGTCCTGGACGGACTTGTCGGCGGGGCTGACCTGGGCGTCGTCGCTGATCGCGAACTCGGGTGCGAGAGCGGTCAGGTCGGTGCCCGGCTTGACCGGCAGGGTGACGGTGTTCGTGTCGCCGTTGATGATGGCCGGGACCTTGAGCGCGTCCAGTTTCACCGCGCCGATGGCGGTCTCGTTTCCGGGCAGGGCGAGCACCCCACTGGCCGACAGGCCCCGGTTCCACAGGGTGAAGCTGCGCATCCGGCCCTTGAAGTAGCGGTCGGCGGTGTAGAGGGAGCGGCCCAGGTAGTTGGCCGTGGTGATGCCGCCACCGAGGTCACCCGGCTTGTTCGTGACGCCGGTGTTGCGTGCCACCTCGACGCCGTTGTCGTAGAGGCGGCCTACCCCGCCGGAGAGCGTCCAGGTGATGGTGTGCCAGCTGCCCCGGCTCAGGTCGCGTCCGGTGCCGATGTTCTGCTCGGTCGACCAGTTCCCGGTCGCGATGGCGGTGCGGTAGGAGTTGCCGGTGGCGAACAGGTAGCCGTTGCCGGCGCCGTTCGTGGTGTTGCCCAGGCCCCAGATGAAGTACGGCGTTTCCTGTGCCGGGTCGATCCACACCTGGGCGGAGACGCTCACGTCGGACAGGCCGGTCAGCAGGTTGTCCGGCAGGTCGACGTAGCCGTCGGTGCCGTCGAAGGTCATCGCGTCGCTGCTCCGGGTGACCCCGCCGTGGATGGTGGCGTCTCGGCCGTTGCCGGAGCTGTCGGCCACCGTCGTGCCGATGCCGCCGACGAGGTGGTAGTCCGCGATTATGCCCTTCCTGGTCGTCGGTGCCGGCGAGGGGCCCTGGCGGAGGCGGTCGAGCTCGGCCTTCGTGACCGGCAGGACGGTGCCGTGCCGCGGGTGGGCCGGCAGGTCGTAGCCGGTCGACATGGTGAACTGCCCGCCGTCGAGGTCGGTGGTCTCGAACGGCAGGTAGCCACGCCCGCCGAACTCGTCGATGAACAGGTACCACTTGTCCTCGGTGTTGCTCTTGAAGATCGTCGGACCCTCGCCCTGGGAGATGCCGGCGGTGGTGTCCGTCGCCTTGCCGATGCAGTCCTGGACGAAGTCCCAGCTCGTGCTGCGCAGTTGGGTCGACTTCTGCTCCAGGATGAACTTGCTGCACGGGGTGCTGGAGGTGTTGTTCCGCTCGTCCTTGGTGAAGCGGTAGTAGGTGCCGCCGTGTTTGATCACGGTCGAGTCGATCACCGAGTAGCCGGGGTCGATCCACACCTTGGGCTCGCTGAAGGTGCGGAAGTCGCGGGTCGTCGCGTACAGCATGCGGTTGTAGGTGTTGCCGGTGTGGGCGGTGTCCTGCGGTGCGTAGAGCTTGGCGGCCCAGAACACGACGTAGGCGCCGATGGTGTCGTCGTAGTACGCCTCCGGGGCCCAGGTATTGCCGGCGGTGTCGGGGGAGACGCGCACATGACGCTGCTGCGACCAGTTCACCAGGTCGGTCGACTCCCACACCTCGATGTACCTGCTGCCGGTGCGCTGGCTGGCGTCCCAGTCACCGTTGCCGTAGATCTTGAGGTCGGTGGCGATGAGGTAGAACTTGTCGCCCTCGGGGCTGCGGATGATGAACGGGTCGCGCACGCCCTCGTCGCCTGCACCGGAGGTGAGGACGGGGCGGCCGCCGTTGAGTTCGTCGTACTTGAGCGGGTCGTTCCCGCGGCTTGCCGCGAAGTAGATCTGCTCGCCGTCAGCGCTGCCCTCACCGGTGAAGTAGGCGAAGGCGTAGCCCTCGAGGGGGTCCTTCTTTGGCAGCGGGAGGACGGTCAGGGTGAAATTGCGTACGCCGCTGGCCGCACCCTTGGTCGCGCGTACGCTGAGGCGGGCCTTGACCGCGCTCGACCCGTACGGCGGCCGGGTCACCTCACCGGTGCTGCTGACGATGGAGGAGCCCTTGGCGGTCCAGCTGAGGGTGACGTCGCGGGCTCCTCTGGCGGGCAGCGTGATGTTGCCGCGGATCGCGTCCTGGTCGTGGATGACGATGGCCGCGAGGGCTGCCTCGACCTTCTCCTGGTCGGTGATGTCCTCGACGACGGTGACGGCGAACTCCCGGGTGGCGGCGTAGCCGGCGTACGACGCGGTGGCGGTCAGCGTCACGGTCGCGTTGCTGGATCCGGGTGCGGGACGGGTGACCACGCCGGTGTTCGACACGAGCGTGGGATTGCTCGACGACCAGGTGATGGTGGAGCCGCCGGCACCGCGGGTCGGCAGGCTCAGGTTCTCCGTGACCCCGGACGTGTCGCCCAGGTCGAGGGCTGCCGCGTCCGCCGCGGCCCTTCCGGAGGCGGTCTGTTCGCCGAGGGTGTGGGCTTCGTCGGCGGTCACGGCCCGGTCGTAGATGCGGAAGTCGCGGACCTGACCCTTTAGGTACCGGTCGGTGGTGTAGACCGAACGGCCGAGGTAGTTGGCGGTGGTGGTGCCACCGCCGATCGACCCGGGTGTGAGGGTGATGTCGGACTTGCGGGCGACCTCGACGCCGTCCTCATAGAGCACTGCGGTGCCGCCGCCGAGGGTGTAGGTGATGGTGCGCCAGCTGCCCCGGGTGAGATCTTGGCCGGTGGTCACGGTCTGCTCAGTGGACCAGTTGCCGCTGGCGATGGAGGCGCGGAAGGCATTGCCGGTGTTGAACAGGTAGCCGTTGCCGACGCCGTCGGAACCGGTGTTCCCGAGCCCCCAGATGAAGTACGGCGTGGCCTGGTCGGTCGCCATGTTGACCTGCACCGAGACGGTGATGTCGGTGAGGCCCCGCAGGATGTTGTCGGGCAGCCGGACGTGGCCGTTGGCGCCGCCGAGGCGCAGGCCGTCCGGGCCCTGCCAGGTCGCGTCGCCGCTGAGCGTGCCGTTGCGGCCGTGCCCCGAGCTGTCGGTCGCGGCCGTGCCGCTGGTCTGGGTCAGGTTGTAGTGCAGAACCAGGCCGTCGTCGAGAGTGGCCGCTTGGCTGGGCGGGGCCAGGGCGGTGACGCTGACCAGGCTGGTGACAAGTGCGGTGACGCCGGCGAGCAGGCGGCGGGTTCGGTGGGGCGCGGAGTGGCGCGCCGGGCGGGGCCGGGAAGGGGACATTGCCGGGCTTCCTCCTGGTGACTCGGCCGAGGCCGGGCGTCGGGACGGGTGGTGTAGCCGGGTGCTGTCTGGAGCAGTTGCGCTTGGAGGAACGCGCTTTGGCCTGCGAAGTGAGCGTTAACATGCTCGAAAGTGAGCGCTAACATACGGGCGGCCTCCGATCGTGTCAATACTCCTACCTGCAGCGACATCTTCCGTTGACAAAGAGGACACGAGGGGTTGACACCCGCGGATGTTAACGCTCACACTTCTGCGCCAGATGGGCAGTGGTTGCCAGGCGGCGGACCAGGAACGAGCCGCACGGCGGGGCCCACCAAGGCGTCAGAAAGTGGAGGAAAGTCCAATGTCGAAGAAGTTCCTCGCGGCCGTCGCTGGCGTGGTGCTGGCCGTCGGCCTGGCGGGATGCGGCGGTGACTCGGCCGCGTCCGGTGGCGGCGGAGCCGGAAACGACACCATCACCATGGGCTTCGCCCAGGTCGGTGCCGAGTCCGGCTGGCGTACCGCCAACACGAAGTCCGTCCAGGAGTCGGCCAAGGAGGCGGGGATCGATCTCAAGTTCTCCGACGCCCAGCAGAAGCAGGAGAACCAGATCAAGGCGATCCGCAGCTACATCCAGCAGAAGGTGGATGTCATCGCCTTCAGCCCGGTGGTCGAGACCGGCTGGGACGCGGTGCTGCTCGAGGCCAAGCGCGCCAACATTCCCGTGATCCTCACCGACCGCGCCGTGGACTCGCAGGACACCTCGCTCTACAAGACCTTCCTCGGATCGGACTTCGTCGCAGAGGGCAAGAAGGCCGGCGAGTGGCTGGTCAAGGAGTCCGCGGGCAAGAGCGAGGTCAACGTCGTGGAGCTGCAGGGCACGACCGGCGCGGCCCCCGCCATCGACCGTAAGGAGGGCTTCGCCGAGGCCACCAAGGCGGCCCCGCAGATCAAGGTCATCGCCTCCCAGACCGGCGACTTCACCCGGTCCGGCGGCAAGCAGGTGATGGAGGCCTTCCTCAAGTCCAACCCCAAGATCGACGTGGTCTACGCGCACAACGACGACATGGGCCTGGGCGCCATCGAGGCCATCGAGGCGGCCGGCAAGAAGCCGGGCGTCGACATCAAGATCATCACGGTCGACGCGGTGCACGACGGGATGCAGGCGCTCTCCGACGGCAAGATCAACTACATCGTCGAGTGCAACCCGCTCCTCGGCCCCCAGCTGATGGACCTCGCCAAGAAGGTCGTCAACGGTGAGCAGGTGCCCGAGCGCGTGGTGACGGAGGAGACGACGTTCACGCAGGAGCAGGCGAAGGCCGACCTGCCCAACCGCAAGTACTGAGGTCGGGCGGACTCCGCCCACCGGCGCCCCGCCATCCCCGCGGATGGCGGGGTGCCGCAACCCCGGCGTCCGGCACCGCAGCCGGCCATGGCTCGTAGCACGTGATGGAGGACCACGATGTCGGTGGACGCGAAGCAGGCACCCCTTGCGACGGAACCGCCCGCGCTCGTACAACTGCGCGGGATCTCGGTGGAGTTCCCGGGTGTGAAGGCCTTGCAGGAGGTGGACTTCCGGCTCTTCGCCGGCGAGGTGCACGCCCTCATGGGGGAGAACGGCGCGGGCAAGTCGACGCTCATCAAGGCGTTGACCGGCGTCTACACCCCGACCGCCGGCGTCACCACCATCGAGGGGCGGGAGGTGTCGTTCTCCGGCCCGGCCGAGGCCCAGGACGCCGGGATCAGCACCGTCTACCAGGAGGTCAACCTCTGCCCCAACCTGACGGTCGCCGAGAACATCCTGCTCGGCCGCGAGCTGCGACGGTTCGGCGCCATCGACGGCAGGGCGACCCGGGCCCGCGCCGCCGAGCTGCTCGCCGACATGGGACTCCACATCGACCCCGGATCCGTCCTCGCCGAGCATCCCATCGCCATCCAGCAGCTCGTGGCGATCGCGCGCGCGGTCGCCGTGGACGCCAAGGTCCTCATCCTCGACGAGCCGACCTCCAGCCTCGATCAGGACGAGGTCGCCGAACTCTTCCGCATCATGCGCGTGCTGCGGGACCGGGGCGTCGCCATCCTCTTCGTGTCCCACTTCCTCGAGCAGGTCTACGAGATCTCCGACCGGATGACGGTGCTGCGCAACGGCCGGCTGGTGGGGGAGTACCGCACCGCCGATCTCAGCCGGCTCGAGCTGGTCTCCCTCATGATCGGACGAGAACTCGGCGCGCTGGCGGAGGTCGAGCGGCTCGCCGGACAGGCCGGTGAGGAGGCCTCCACCGTTCCCGTGCTGCAGGCCACCGGAGTCGGGCGCAAGGGCTCGGTCGCGCCGCTCGACCTGCGGATCAACCGCGGCGAGGTGGTGGGCCTGGCCGGACTCCTCGGCTCCGGTCGCACCGAGCTCGCGCGGCTGCTCTTCGGGGCGGACCGCCCGGACAGCGGCCAGATGACCGTCGACGGCAAGGTGGTGCACCTGCGCAATCCCCGCGCCGCCATCGCCGCCGGGATTGCCTTCTGCTCCGAGGACCGCAAGGGCGAGGGTGTGCTGGCCGACCTCAGCATCCGCGACAACGTCATCCTGGCCATGCAGGCCGCCAACGGCTGGGCTCGGCCCATCCCTCGCAAGGTCAAGGACCAAGTGGTCGAGAAGTGGATCAAAGCGCTGGACATCAGGCCGACGAACCCCGACGCGCTCGTCGGCAAGCTGTCCGGTGGCAACCAGCAGAAGGTGCTGCTCGCCCGCTGGCTGGTCACCAAGCCGAAGCTGCTCATCCTCGACGAGCCCACCCGCGGCATCGACATTGGGGCCAAGACCCAGATCCAGAAGCTCGTCGCCGAGCTCGCCCAGGAAGGCGTGGCCGTGGTCTACATCTCCGCCGAGCTCGAGGAGGTCGTGCGCCTCAGCCACCGCATCGTGGTGATGAAGGACCGCACCAAGATCGCCGAGCTCGACCAGCACGCGACCGTGGACGACATCATGCGGCTCATCGCCCACGTGGACGAGCGTACCGAGGCGGTGGCGGCATGACCTCCACGCGCCCCCTGAACCGGTTCCGTAGCAGCGGACTGCTGTGGCCGCTGGTGACCCTCGTGCTGCTGCTGGCGGCCAACGCGGTCGTACGCCCGTCGTTCCTGGCCCTGCGGATTCAGGACGGCCACCTCTACGGCAGCGTCGTCGACATCCTCAAGAACGGCGCGCCCACCATGCTCATCGCGCTCGGCATGTGTCTGGTCGTCGCCACGCGGGGGATCGACCTGTCGGTGGGCGCGATCGTCGCCATCTCCGGTGCGGTCACCTGCTCCTATATCGCGGGTGCGGCCGACCCCACCAGCGCCGGGGCCGCCCTGGCCGGCATGGGGATCGCGTTGGCGCTGTGCGCCGTGCTCGGCCTGTGGAACGGCTTTCTCGTCGCCGCCCTGCGTATCCAGCCCATCATCGCGACGCTCGTGCTCATGACGGCCGGGCGGGGCATCGCGATGCTCATCACCGACGGCCAGATCATCACCGTACGCAACCCGACGTTCCGCACAGTCGGCGCCGGCTTCCTGGTGCTGCCCGTCTCGATCCTCATCGCCGTCGCCGTGTTCGTGCTCGTCGCCCTCCTGACCAGAAGGACGGCGCTGGGCCTGCTCATCGAGTCCGTCGGCATCAACCCCGAGGCCAGCCGGCTGGCCGGCCTGCGCGCGCGCACGATCCGGTGGACCGTCTACGTGTTCGCCGCGATCTGCGCGGGCGTCGCCGGCCTGATGATCAGCTCGAACGTCAGCGCCGCCGACGCCAACAACGCCGGGCTCTGGATCGAGATGGACGCCATCCTGGCCGTGGTGATCGGTGGCACCTCGCTGGCCGGCGGCCGCTACAGCCTCACCGGCACCCTGCTCGGCGCGCTGATCATCCAGACGCTCGTCACGACGGTGTACAGCATGGGCATCGCGCCCGAGATCACGCTCGTCTTCAAGGCGGTCGTCGTCATCGCCGTGTGCCTCCTGCAGGCGCCCAAGGCGCGGGCCGCCCTGCTTCGTCGCACCCGGCGACGGCACGCGCCCCCGGATCTTGACGCCGAGCCCGCGGCCCGACCGAACACGCAGACCCTGACTGCAGCGATGGTGGAGAAGGTGGCCCAGCCATGACGACCTCAGCAACGCCCGTCAAGGGCAAGGCTTCGCTCGGGACGCTTCCGGGTCGCCGGTCGGTACCCGGCCGGGTCGTTCCGGTGATCGCCACGTTCGTGCTGTTCGTGCTTCTCTTCGGGGTCGGCGCCGCCCGCTACGACGGGTTCCTGTCCGGTCAGGTCGTGGCCAACCTGTTCATCGACAACGCCTTCCTCGTCGTCCTGGCCGTCGGCATGACCTTCGTCATCGTCACCGGCGGCATCGACCTGTCGGTGGGCGCGGTTGTCGCGCTGTCGACGATGGTGGCCGCGGCCGGCCTGCGGGCTGGGCTTCCGGCGCCGCTCGTGGTGCTGCTGGTGCTGGCCATGGGATCGACGCTCGGCCTGCTCATGGGCCTGGTCATCCATTACTTCGAGATCCAGCCGTTCATCGTGACGCTCGCCGGCTTGTTCCTCGCCCGGGGCCTGTGCTTCGTCGTCGGCGTGGAGTCGATCTCGATCAAGGACCCGACCTTCCGCACCTTCGCCACCGCGGCGATCCCGCTGTCCGACAACGTCTCGATCACCTGGAGCGTGGTGATCGCCCTGGCCATCGTGGCGGTAGGCGTCTGGGTGCTGCACCGAACCCGGCTCGGCCGTACGGCGTACGCGGTCGGCGGCAACGAGAACTCGGCGATGCTGATGGGCCTACCGGTCGCCAAGGTAAAGGTTGGCGTCTACGTCATCAGCGGGCTCTGCTCCGCGATCGCCGGACTTCTTCTCGCCCTCTACATGCTCTCCGGCTACGGCCTGCACGCCGTCGGCATGGAACTGGACGCCATCGCCTCCGTCGTGATCGGCGGCACGCTGCTCTCCGGCGGCGTCGGTTACGTCCTCGGCTCGCTGCTCGGGGTTCTCGTCCTGGGTGTCATTCAGACACTGATCTCGTTTCAAGGCACGCTGAGCTCATGGTGGACAAAGATCGCGATCGGAACGCTGCTGCTCCTCTTCATCGTGATGCAGCGGGTCTTCATGCGGAGGCAGCCGTGACGGAGGCTGTCAAGGCCCCGGTGATGGCCGACGTCGCTCGCCTCGCGGGCGTATCGCACCAGACCGTGTCCCGGGTCATCAACGGGTCGCCCAGCATCAAGCCGGAGACACGAAAGCGCGTGCTACAGGCCATCGAGCGCCTCGGCTACCGTCCCAACACCGCCGCCCGCGCCCTGGTGCGCGGACGCTCCGGGATGATCGGCATCATCGGCACCGCCAGGACGTTGTTCGGTCCCACGAGTATCCATCGGAGCGTCGAGGACGCCGCCCGCGCCGCCGGGTACTTCGCCACCTCCGTGAGCCTGTCCGAGGTGACGCGGCGGGCCCTCGACGACGCCAACGACCACCTCATGCGGGTCGGCGTGGAGGGCATCGTCATGATCGCCGGCCACGACGAGGCTCTCGAGGTGGTGCGCAAGCAGCGCTCCGGCGTCCCCTTCGTCGTCGTGGAGGGAGACCTGTCCAAGGCGTCCCTCAGCGTCGGCGTCGACCAGGTGCTCGGCGCCCGGATGGCAACCGAGCACCTCCTGAAGCTCGGGCACCGCGAGATCGTGCACGTCAGCGGTCCGCTCAACTGGGCCGAGGCGCGCGCCCGTGTCGAGGGCTGGCGCCTGGCGATGAGTGAGGCGGGGCTGCGCCCGGCCGAGCCGGTGCACGGCGACTGGAGCTCCGCGAGCGGGTATGCCGCAGGGCTGCGGATCTACGGAATGTCCGAGACCACCGCGGTCTTCGCGGCGAATGACCAGATGGCGATCGGTGTGCTCCGTGCGCTGCACGAGCGCGGCCGGCGGGTGCCGGAGGACATCTCCGTCGTCGGGTTCGACGACGTCCCCGAGGCCGCCTACCTCATCCCGCCGCTGACGACGATCGAGCAGGACTTCGAGGCCATCGGTCGACGTGCGATCGACGTCATCACGCAGGCGATCAACGGCGACGCCCTGCAGCCCTCGCCATTGGTCATTCCCAAGCTCGTGGTGCGCCAGAGCACCGCGCCACCGACAGGGACCAGCACATGAGTGAAGAGAAGTACGTGGTGGGCGTGGACTACGGCACGCTCTCGGGAAGGGCCCTGGTGGTCCGGGTCTCCGACGGCGCCGAGATGGGCTCGGCCGTGCACGAGTACCCCCACGCCGTGGTGACCGACGCCCTGCCCTCCGGCGAGGCGCTGCCCGGGGAATGGGCGCTGCAGGTGCCTCAGGACTACCGCGAGGTGCTGCAGGTCGCGGTGCCGCAGGCGGTGCAGGAGGCGGGCATCGACCCGGCCGACGTCATCGGCGTCGGTACCGACTTCACCGCCTGCACCATGGTCCCGACGCTGGCCGACGGCACACCCCTGTCCGAGCTGGACCACTTCGCCGACCGGCCGCACGCCTACGTCAAGCTGTGGCGCCACCACGCCGCCCAGCCGCACGCCGACCGGATCAACCAGCTCGCCGTGAAGCGGAACGAACCCTGGCTGGCCCGCTACGGGGGCGTGATCTCTTCGGAGTGGGAGTTCGCCAAGGCGCTGCAGATGCTGGAGGAGGATCCGGAGATCTACGCGGCCATGCAGCGATGGGTGGAGGCAGCGGACTGGATCGTCTGGCAGCTCACCGGCCGCTACGTCCGCAACGCCTGCACCGCCGGCTACAAGGGCATCTTCCAGGACGGGCAGTACCCCGGCCCGGACTTCCTCGCCGAACTCAATCCCGCGTTCGCCGACTTCGTCGCGACCAGGCTGGACCAGCCCATCGGCCAGCTGGGGGAGGCCGCCGGCACGCTGACCGGCCAGGCCGCGACGTGGACGGGGCTGCCCCCCGGCATTCCGGTCGCGGTCGGCAACGTGGACGCCCATGTCACGGCAGCCGCAGCCAACGCGCTCGACCCCGGGCAGATGGTCGCCATCATGGGCACCTCCACCTGCCACATCATGAACGGCCGCGAGCTACGCGTCGTGCCTGGCATGTGCGGCGTAGTGGACAACGGCATCGTCAAGGGGCTCTGGGGCTACGAGGCCGGCCAGAGCGGTGTGGGCGACATCTTCGCGCACTTCGTACGGACGCACGTGCCGGCCAGCTACACCTCGCAGGCCCAGGCCGAAGGATTGAGTGTCCACGAGTACCTCACCAGACTGGCGTCGCGCCAGCGCGTGGGGGAGCACGGACTGCTCGCCCTGGACTGGCACAGCGGCAACCGCTCGGTGCTCGTCGACCACGAGCTGTCCGGCCTGCTGGTGGGAGAGACGCTTGCCACCCGGCCGGAGGACATCTACCGGGCGCTCATCGAGGCCACGGCCTTCGGCACCCGCACCATCATCGAGACCTTCCGCGACGCCGGAGTCCCGGTCACCGAGCTGGTCGTCGCGGGCGGACTCGCCAAGAACCCGATGCTCATGCAGATCTACAGCGATGTGACCCGACTACCGCTGTCCATGGTCCCGTCAGGGCAGGGACCCGCGCTGGGTTCGGCGATCCACGCCGCAGTCGCCGCCGGCGCCTACCCCGACGCGCGTGCCGCAGCCGCCCGCATGGGACGGGTCGTTCGGGCGGCGTACCGCCCGAACGAGGCGGACGCGGCGGTCTACGACGAGCTCTTCGCCGAATACACCCGGCTGCACGACCAGTTCGGCCGCGGCGACAACAAGCTCATGCGCAAGCTGCGCGCCATCCAGCGTTCGGCGGTGACCCGATGAGCGTGATCCAGTCTGTCCACGCCACCATCCGGGGGCTGCGAGACCAGGTGGCCGCGTTGCACGCCGAGCTGCCCCGCAACGCACTCGTGGTGTGGACGGCCGGCAACGTCTCGGCCCGCGTACCCGGCGCGGACCTGCTGGTCATCAAGCCGTCGGGCATCAGCTACGACGACATCCGCCCGGAGAACATGGTCATCACCGACCTCGACGCCAACCTCGTCGACGGGGACCTGTCACCGTCGTCGGACACCAGCGCCCACGCGTACGTCTACAAGCACATGCCACACGTGGGCGGCGTCGTGCACACCCACTCCACGTACGCGACTGCCTGGGCGGCCCGGGGCGAGCCGATCCCGTGTGTGCTCACCATGATCGCCGACGAGTTCGGCGGCGAGATTCCGGTCGGGCCGTTCGCGCTCATCGGTGACGACTCGATCGGCCGGGGCATCGTGGCGACGCTCCGCACCCACCGCTCGCCGGCCGTTCTCATGCGCAACCACGGCGTGTTCACCATCGGGTCGAACGCCCGGGCCGCGGTGAAAGCCGCGGTGATGTGCGAGGACGTCGCCCGGACCGTGCACATCGCTCGCCAGCTCGGCGCGCCGCTGCCGATGCGGCAGAGCGACATCGACGCCCTCTACGACCGCTACCAGAACGTCTACGGGCAGGCGTGAGCCGCACCCCGACAGGAGAGCCCAGCATGGCATCGGCCCCAAAACCCCAGGTCTGGTTCCTCACCGGCAGCCAGCACCTGTACGGACCTGACACCCTCAACCAGGTCGCCGACCAGTCCCAGCAGATCCAGCGAACCCTGGTGTCCTCGGGTCAACTCGGGGCCGAGATCGTCTGGAAGCCGGTGCTGACCGACTCGACCGCGATCCGCCACGTGATGCTCGATGCCAACGCGGACCCCGGCTGCGTGGGCGTCATCGCCTGGATGCACACGTTCTCACCGGCCAAGATGTGGATCAGTGGGCTGGACGTGTTGCGCAAACCGTTGCTGCACCTGCACACCCAGCTCAACGCGGCGCTGCCCTGGGCGTCCATCGACATGGACTTCATGAATCTCAACCAGGCCGCGCACGGCGACCGGGAGTTCGGCTACATCCAGACGCGACTCGGGGTGACCCGCAAGACCATTGTCGGTCACGCCTCCGATGCCGAGGTGGTCACCCGACTCGACGGCTGGATCCGCGCCGCGCTCGGCGTGGACCACCTGCGCGGGCTTCGCCTGGCACGCTTCGGCGACAACATGCGCGACGTCGCGGTGACCGAAGGGGACAAAATCGAGGCCGAGCTCCGGTTCGGCGTCTCGGTCAACACCTACGGCGTCAATGACCTGGCCGGCGCGGTCGACGGCGCCGCCGCTGACGAGATCGACGCGCTCGTCGTCGAGTACGCCGACGCGTACCGCCTCGCACCGGAACTGGCCCGGGGTGGCGAGCGCCACGAGTCCCTGCGGTACGCCGCGCGCATCGAGGTCGGCCTGCGCGACTTCCTTACCGCAGGCGGCTTCGGCGCGTTCACCACGAACTTCCAGGACCTCGGCGACCTGCGGCAGCTGCCCGGTCTGGCGGTGCAACGGCTGATGGCCGACGGCTACGGCTTTGGCGGCGAGGGGGACTGGAAGACCTCCGCTCTCCTCGCCGCGGTCAAGGCCATGGGTGCTGGCAGCGGGCGGGGCACCTCCTTCATGGAGGACTACACCTACCACCTGGGGCCGGGCGAGCCGAAGATCCTCGGAGCTCACATGCTGGAGGTCTGCCCGAGCATCGCCGCGGACCAGCCGTCCTGCGAGATCCACCCGCTGAGCATCGGCGACCGGGAGGACCCGGTACGGCTGGTGTTCGACGCCGCACCGGGCGCCGGCGTGGTGATCGGCATGACGGACCTCGGCGACCGGTTCCGGCTGGTCGCCAACACGGTCGAGGTGACACCGCCGGATGAGCCGCTGCCCAACCTGCCGGTCGCTCGCGCGGTGTGGAAGCCCGCCCCGTCGCTGTCCACCTCCGCCGAGGCGTGGCTCATGGCCGGCGGACCGCACCACACCGTGCTGACCCAGGCGGTTGGCGCGGAAACGTTGCGGGACTTCGCCGACATGGTGAACACCGAATTCCTGCTCATCGACCACCGCACCACCCCGTCCGACCTGGGTGACCGGCTGCGCTGGAACCAGGCCTACTACCGGCTGATGCACAGCCGCTAGACCCGGCGTTACCCCATTCCCCGTTTTAGAGGAGACCTCATGCTCATCACCCGGCTTGGGTCGGCGGCGGCAGCCATCGTGCTCGCCACAGCCCTGACCGCCTGCGGCTCCAGCACCAAGACCGTCGACCAGCAGGCGCAGTCCGGCAACACCGCCGGCGCGCTGGTCGGCGTCACCATGCCCACCAAGTCGTCGGAGCGGTGGATCAGCGACGGCGAAAACGTCAAGAAGCAGCTGGAGGCGCTCGGCTACAAGGTCGACCTGCAGTACGCCGAGAACGACATCCCGACCCAGGTCAACCAGCTCGAGAACCAGATCACCAAGGGCGCCAAGCTGCTCATCATCGCGTCCATCGACGGCACCGCGCTGACCACGCAGCTGCAGCAGGCGAAGGACAAGAACATCTCGGTCATCGCGTACGACCGGCTCATCCGCAAGAGCCCGAACGTCGACTACTACGCGACGTTCGACAACTTCAAGGTCGGTGTGCAGCAGGCGACCTCGCTGCTGGTGGGCCTCAAGCTGCTCAAGCCGGACGGCTCGCCCGGTGAGGCGAAGGGGCCGTTCAACATCGAGCTGTTCGCTGGCTCGCCGGACGACAACAACGCCACGTTCTTCTTCAACGGTGCGATGAGCGTACTGCAGCCGCACATCGACAAGGGCGCGCTTGTGGTGAAGAGCGGCCAGAAGGACTTCAAGACCGTCGCCATCCTGCGCTGGGACCCGGCCACCGCGCAGAAGCGCATGGAGGACCTGCTGACCTCGACGTACACGGGCGGCGCCACGGTCGACGGGGTGCTGTCGCCGTACGACGGGCTGTCGATCGGCATCCTGTCGGCCCTCAAGAGCAACGGTTACGGCACCGCCGGCCAGCCGTACCCGGTCGTCACTGGCCAGGACGCGGAGCTGGCGTCGGTGAAGTCCATCATCGCGGGTGAGCAGTACTCGACGATCTACAAGGACACCCGCGAGCTCGCCAAGGTGACGGTGCAGATGGCCGACGCCGTGCTCAAGGGGAGCAAACCGCAGGTGAACAACGACAAGGACTACGACAACGGGGTCAAGGTGGTGCCGTCGTACCTGCTGCAGCCCGTCATCGTAGACAAGAGCAACTACAAGCAGGCGCTCGTCGACACCGGTTACTACACCGGCGCGCAGCTGGGCTGACCCGGGGTGACTCCCGCCGCGCCCACAAGGCGGCGCGGCGGGAGTCTTCAGCCCCGTAGGACACGTGCCGGCGAAGGGAGTGCGGCGATGAGCGATCACATCCTGCAGATGCAGGGCATCACCAAGACGTTTCCCGGGGTCATGGCGCTTCAGGACGTCAACCTGTCCGTGCGCCGGGGGGAGGTCCACGCGATCTGTGGCGAGAACGGCGCGGGTAAGTCGACGCTGATGAAGGTGCTGTCCGGGGTGTACCCGCACGGCACGTACCAGGGCGAGATCTACTTCGACGGCGAGCCGTGCCGGTTCTCCGGCATCCGCGATAGCGAGCACCGCGGGATCGTCATCATTCATCAGGAGCTCGCGCTGTGCCCCCAGCTGTCGATCGCGGAGAACATCTTCCTCGGCAACGAGCGGGCCCATCGGGGCCTGATCGACTGGAACAGGACCAACCACGAGGCGGCACAGCTGCTGGCGCGGGTGGGCCTGGCCGAAAATCCGGTAACCCCGGTGATCGATCTCGGGGTGGGAAAGCAGCAGCTGGTGGAGATCGCCAAGGCGCTCTCCAAGGAGGTGAAGCTGCTGATCCTCGACGAGCCGACCGCGGCGTTGAACGACGAGGACTCGGCGCACCTGCTGGATCTACTGCGCGGGCTGCGTGACGCGGGGATCACCTGCGTGATCATCTCGCACAAACTCAACGAGGTCCTCGCGATCGCGGACGCCATCACCATCCTCCGCGACGGGCGCACCATCGAGACCCTCGACATGGCCACCGACGAGGTGACCGAGGACCGGATCATCTCCGGGATGGTGGGCCGGGACCTGAGCCACCGCTTCCCGCCACACACGCCGAAGATCGGCGAGGAGCTGCTGCGCGTCGAGGACTGGACCGTGCACAGCCCGACCCGGCACGGCCGGGTCGTGGTGTCCGGCGCCAACCTGGTGCTGCGCCGCGGGGAGATCGTCGGGCTGGCCGGGCTGATGGGCGCCGGGCGGACGGAGCTGGCGATGAGCGTGTTCGGCCGCTCGTACGGCACGAACATCACCGGGCGGGTCGTCAAGGACGGCAGGGACATCCACCTGAAGTCCGTGCGCGACGCCATCCGGCACGGCATCGCGTACGTCACCGAGGACCGGAAACGGTACGGCCTCAACCTGATCGAGGACGTCAAGCGCAATGTCTCCGCCGCGGCGCTCGGCAAACTGGCGACGCGCGGATGGGTCAACGACAACGAGGAGTACCGGGTCGCCGACGAGTACCGGGCCAGCATGAACATCAAGGCCCCCAGCGTGCTCAGCGTCACCGGCAAACTCAGCGGCGGAAACCAGCAGAAGGTCGTCCTGTCAAAGTGGATGTTCACCGACGCGGACGTGTTGATCCTGGACGAGCCGACCCGGGGCATCGACGTCGGGGCCAAGTACGAGATTTACACGATCATCAACCGGCTCGCCGACGAGGGTAGGGCCGTGCTCGTGATCTCCTCCGAGCTGCCCGAGCTGCTGGGGCTGTGCGACCGAATCTACACGTTGTCCGCCGGCCGGATTACGGGCGAGGTGCCCCGCGAGCATGCCACGCAGGAGCGGCTCATGCATTACATGACCAAGAGACAGTAAACGGGAGACCAGCATGACCAGCGTCGCACCCACCAACGCCGACCTTGCGATGGCCGACACCACGCTGGCCCAGCCGGGGCAACCGGCCGGCCGCGCGCCACGCCGCTTCACCGTCAACCTGCGTCAGTCCGGCATCTACGTCGCGTTCGCGCTGATCGTGTTGCTGTTCACCGTGCTGACCGACGGCGCGATGCTGCAGCCGCAGAACATCAGCAACATCATCGTTCAGAACTCCTACATCCTGATCCTCGCCATCGGCATGATCTTGATCATCATCGCCGGACACATCGACCTGTCGGTCGGTTCCGTGGTCGCGGTCACCGGCGCGATCACCGCCGTCCTCACCGTCAACATGGGCGCACCGTGGCCGCTCGCCATGGTCATCACCCTCATCGCAGGCGCTCTCATCGGTGCCTGGCAGGGCTACTGGATCGCCTACTTCGGGATTCCGGCGTTCATCGTCACCCTCGCCGGCATGCTGCTGTTCCGCGCGCTCACCCTGACCGTGCTCGGTAACCAGGGCATCGGCCCGTTCCCCGAGGAGATCCGCACCCTGTCCAACGGCTTCACCCAGGGCTACCTCGGCAACGTCGGCCTCGGACCGCTCGGCGGTGCGGACCTGTTCAGCCTGCTCGTCGGCATCACGGCCGTGGCCGGAATAGCCATCACCCAGTGGCGCACCCGCGCCGCCCGGCTGGGCTACCACCAGGCGGTCGATCCGCTGCCGACTTTCCTCGCCAAGATCGCGCTCGCTGCGTTCCTCGTCCTCGGGATCGTTGTGCAGCTCGCCCGATTCCGCAACCTGCCCTGGGTCCTCGTGCTGCTCGCCGCCCTGGTGCTCGGCTACAGCCTGCTGATGAACCGGGCCGTGTTCGGCCGGCAGATCTACGCCGTCGGCGGAAACCTGCAAGCCGCCGTCCTGTCCGGCGTCAAGGTCAAGTCCAACGTCTTCTGGATCTTTGTGAACATGGGGGTACTGTCCGCCCTCGCCGGCATCATCTTCGCCGGCCGCCTCAACCAGGCCGGCCCGACCGCCGGCAACCAGTTCGAGCTCGATGCCATCGCAGCAGCCTTCATCGGCGGCGCCGCCGTCCAGGGCGGCGTCGGCAAGGTCGTCGGCGCGATCACCGGGGGCCTCATCATGGGCGTCATCAACAACGGCATGTCCCTGATCGGGGCTCCCAGTGAGCAGGTGATGCTGGTCAAGGGCCTGGTACTCCTCGCCGCCGTCGCGTTCGACGTGTGGACCAAGCGGCGGGCCGGCGCCGCACGTTAGCCGCGCCCATCGAGCGTGGCGTCGGTTTCCAGCGCCCCCGGGGCTCATGAAGAGGGGAGAGGCGGTCGGGCCCCCCACCCCGCCACTGACGGTTCCACCCACTGGCTGGCTCCCGCGCCGCGTCAGTAATTCGCCAGTAACGGTCCAGCCGTAGCCTGCCCGACCAGGCCAGCTCCGCGCTTCCCGATCGCCCATCCGACGGCTTCCCAGGAAACGGAGTCACCGGCTATCCCCGTATCGGCAATTGAGGAGCTAGATAGATGCATTTGCCCCGTTCACCCCTGCGGCGAGCAGCCACCGCCTGGGCAGCGGTTGCCGTCACCGTCGTCGGCGGACTCGCCGCGCCGGCCGCGACCGCCGCGCCCCGGCACCATGCGGCCGTCGACCCGGGTCTCGCCGCCGCCGTTGCCGCCGGTCAGGAGGCGACCTTCTTCGTCGTCCTGGACAGCCGTCCCGACCTGTCCGGTGCCACTCGCCAGCGCGGCAAGGCGCGGAAGGTCGCCGCGTACCAGGCGCTGCGCGCCGAGGCCACCCGGGACCAGGGCTCGCTGACCCGCTACCTGGACCAGGCGAAGATCGGCTACGAGTCGTACTGGATCGCGAACGCCGTGAAGGTCACCGGCGGCCGGGACCTGGTCGAGCGGCTGACCGCCCGTCCCGATGTCGCCGCCCTGCGGCAGGAGCAGCACTACGCCATCGATACCGCCGCGATGGGCCCCGTCACCACGGCCGAGGCCGTCCCGGAGTGGGGCGTCAAGGACATCGGGGCCGACCAGGTCTGGTCCCAGTACGCCGACCGCGGCGAGGGCGTCGTTGTCGCCAGCATCGACTCGGGCGTGGAGTTCAACCACCCGGCCCTGGCGGACAACTACCGGGGCAACCTCGGCGACGGCACCTACAACCACGACTACAACTGGTACGACGCGTCCGGCCAGTGCCCCGACAGCGGCACCCCCTGCGACAACAACGGCCACGGCACCCACACCATGGGCACCATCGCGGGCGCGGGCGGCATCGGCGTCGCACCCGGCGCGAAGTGGATCGCCGCCAAGGGCTGCGAGGCCAGCTCCTGCTCGGACACCTCGCTGCTGAAGGCCGGCCAGTGGATCCTCGCGCCGACCGACCACAACGGGCAGAACCCCCGGCCCGATCTCGCCCCGGACATCGTCAACAACTCCTGGGGCGGCGGGAACACCACCTTCTACCAGGACATGATCGAGGCCTGGAACGCGGCCGGCATCTTCGAGGCGTTCGCCGCCGGCAACGCCGGCAACGGAATTTCCTGTTCGACCACCGAGGCGCCGGGTGCCCAGGCTCCGACGTACGGGGTCGGCGCGTACGACGCGACCGGAGCCATCGCGTCCTTCTCCGGCTTCGGCCCCTCCCTCGTCGACGGTTCCATGAAGCCGAACATCGCCGCGCCCGGCGTCAACGTCCGCTCCGCCTGGCCGGGCAGCCGCTACCGGGCGATCTCCGGTACGTCCATGGCGACCCCGCATGTCGCCGGTGCCGTCGCCCTGCTCTGGTCCGCGGCCCCCTCCCTCGTCGGCGACATCGACGCCACCCGGGCCGTTTTGAACGACTCCGCGCGGGATGTCGACGACACCCACTGCGGCGGCACCGCCGACGCCAACAACGTCTGGGGTGAGGGCAAGCTCGACGCCTTCGCCGCCGTCGACCGGGCCCCGCACACCGCGGCCACCATCACCGGTACCGTCACCGACCGGGTCACCGGCGCCGGCCTGGCCGGAATCACCATCACCGCAACGGGCCAGGGCGGCCAGCGCACCGTGACCACGGATGCCTCGGGCGCCTACCGGCTGGTCCTGGCGGCCGGCGCGTACACCGTCACCAGCGTCAGCTACGGCTACCGCATGGTCACGGAGGACCTCACCGTCACCGACGGCCAGGCCCTCTCCCACGACATCGCGCTGGACGCCGTTCCCCGGCACGCCGTGACCGGCACGGTGTACGACGTGACGGGCAAGCCGCTCCCCGGTGCCAGCGTCCGGATCGTCGAGGCACCGCTCGCCCCGGTCGTGTCGGACGCCGCCGGCGCCGTCCGTTTCCCGGTCGTCGCCGAAGGATCCTTCACCCTGGTGGCGACGCCGGCCGCGCCGGTGCTGTGCAACGGCACCTACCAGACGACCCTGACCGTGGACGGCGATGAGAGCCTGACGGTCCGACTGCCCGCCCACAGCGACGCCTTCGGCAACAGCTGCCTGCCCGCCACGTACTCCTGGGTCAGCGGCGCCACCAAGGTCGCCCTCTCCGGCGACGAGAACGCCAAGACCGTCGCCCTGCCATTCCCGGTGAGCTTCTACGGCGTCCCGTACAACCAGGTGAACATCACGACCAACGGCCTGGTGAACTTCCTCTCCCCGCGGCTCGGCGACTACGTCAACACCACCTTGCCGGCGGCGTCGCAGCCGAACGGCATCCTCGCTGCCTACTGGGACGACCTCGTCCTCGACAAGAAGTCGGCCGTGAAGACCGCTGTCACCGGCACGGCCGGACAGCGGAAGTTCGTGATCGTCTGGGAGAACGCGACCTTCGCCGCCGATTCGAGCCGGCGAGTGACGTTCGAGGCGGTCTTCGAAGAGGCGACCGGGGAGATCGTCCTGCAGTACCAGTCCATCGACGGCGCCTCGGCGCTGGAGAAGGGCGGATCAGCGACCGTCGGCATCGAGAGCCAGGCCGGCGTCGACGCCGTGCAGTACTCCTTCAACGAACCGGTCCTCACCGACCACAGCGCCCTCCGTATCACCCTCAAGGCGGCATAATGAAGAACCGACCCCGAGGCGCCCTGCGCCTCGCCTCCGCCCTGCTCGCGCCCGGGCTCGCGCTCGCCGCGCTCCCCGCGATCACCAACCCGGCGTACGCCGAGGACGGGTCGCAGGCGCGGGTCCTGACCGATGCCCAAGCCGCTGAACTCGAGAGTCGGTTCACGGCGGCCCCCTCTGCCCAGAAGGCGGCCGCGCCGAGCGACACCGCCGAACCGCCGGCCGAGCAGCCGCAGGACGCGGCACCGGTCACCCTCACCGAGGCGTCCGCGCTGGAGACGTACCGGGGGAACGCCGAAACCGCCCCACTCGGCGGCGGCAAGGGCGACTTCCTCGCCGTGCACAGTCTCGGCCTGATCACCCGTCTCACGACGGGCGGCCAGGCGGTGTGGAAGCGCGACAGCGACTCCCTCTACGCCGACTGGCACGTCAAGCCGCTGCGGCCGTGGCAGAAGGAGCCGTACCCTGCCCGTATCGCCGTCGGCTACGAGGTCAACAGTCCGTACGCGGACCTGGCCGACCGGGGCTTCGCGCAGGGCGACCTGACCGGCGACGGGGTGGCTGACGTCGCCTTCACCGCGAAGGTGGGCGCCAGCCCGTATCGCCCGTTCACCTCCCCGGGCTCGCCCCTGACGACGGGTAGCTTCGTCACCGTCCTCGACGGGAAGACCGGGGCGACCCTGTGGTCGCAGATCTTCCCCGACGCCCAGCAGGTCGTCCTCGCCGGCAAGACCCTGCTCGTCGCCGATCAGCCGTCCAACAACTTCGGCGCCGACGAGACGTTGACGACGAAGCTGTACGGCTTCCACTTCACGTTCGGGGACGGGCGACTGACCCCGGCGGCGACCTGGTCGTACGACACCGGCCAGCGCGACGGCCGGTGGGCCTCGGTCACCACGCTCTCCGACACCGCGGCAGCCCTCTCCTGGTACGTGCGGAAGACCGACACCGACCCGGCCGCGAGCCAGACAATCGTGATCGACACGGCGAACGGCGCGCCGCGTTGGCAGACCGCCGGCACAATGTACGGGCGGGAGGCGGTCGTCGACCCGTCCCGGAACCGGCTCGTCGCCGTCGAGCAGTCCGACTACACCGACGGGGTGCGGTACCAGCTGGTCGGCTACGACCTGGCCAAGGGCACCCGGACCGTGCTCGACGAGCGGGTCAACGCGGTCGCTACCGAGTTGGCGGTCGGCGAGCTGAAGGGCGGCGGCGGCGTCGAGTACGCGGTCGCCGAAGCCACCTTCGACGACGACTTGGACATCAACGCGGCGACGGTGCGCGGCCTGCGCGGTGACGGCGGGACGGAACTCTGGTCGTACACGGTGAAGCGGGACGAGTCGAACGTGCGGGACGGTGACAGCGTCCTCGGCCTGCGGATCGCGAACGGCAAGGCCATCGCCTCGTACGTGACAACCGCGGACAAGGAGCACGCGGTCAACTCGGGGGGCCGCCGCTACGGCACGATCACCGTGCTCAGCGGCACGGACGGTTCGGTGCGGTGGTCGCAGAAGGGCGTGGTCGCCTCCCCGATCTACGCCGAGCCGTACCAGGCCGGCGACGACTGGCTGGTACGCACCATCGACAACGCCCAGAACATCCACCTCTACCGGCTGGACAACGGCACGTCGGCGGGGCTCGTACCGCTCCTTGCCGACCTGTCGACCGGCATCGCGGTCGATGTGAACGGAGACGGCCGAAAGGACGTGGTGGCCGGCGGCCAGTCCCGCGGCCTGTGGGCGTTCGACGGTCCGTCGCTGGCCGCGGGCAAGCCACGGGTGCTGTGGCAGGCCACCCTGCCCGGCGCCGTGTACGGCGACATCGTGCTGGGTGACACGGACGGTGACGGACGCCGCGACGACCTGGTGGTGGCCGCCGAGACCGCCGCGGTGATCATCGACGCCACCACCGGTCGGGTCAGCGCGACCATCGACCAGCCGGGGCAGTTCGTCCGCTCGGTGACCGTGGCCGATCTGAACGGCGACGGCGCTGACGACGTGCTCGTGCCGACCGACGCCGTCCGCGCCTACCGGGGTAGTGGCCGCCAACTGTGGTCCTACGCTCCCCAGGGCACGGGGCCGGTTGCCGTCTCGGACCTGGCGGTGGCCGACGGCCGGGTGCTCGGCTCGTACCAGACGGCCTACCAGCGCGAGCCCGCCACGGTCGGGGAGCTGGCTCTGGACGCCCGGACCGGTACGGTCGCCTGGACCGCCAGCCCGGTGTGGACGGGTAGCGACCCGAAGATCTACGGTGCGCAGCTCTTCCACGGCGTGTACGCCTCGCCCGCGATCCCGTACGCGGACGGGCATGCGGCAGTGGCCACCTGGATGGTGCGCGATGAGAACGGCTGGTGGCGGGAGTTCTTCGAGTTCCGCGACGTCCGCACGGGCGGGGTGGTGAAGAGCGCGATCGGTGGTGGAACCTTCACACTCGGCAACTGGTTCACCGGCGACGAGGGCCTGATCCTCACCGGAACGGCCTCGCTGCAAACCTTCGGCACGGACGGCAACGACTACCTGATCTACACGCTGCCGACCATCCACCGAGCCGGTTTCGCGACCGGTCCCGGTGGGCGCCGGCTGCTCGTCGGTGGGACGGAAGGCGCGTTCTACATCTGGGACTCCGGCGTACTCAAGGGCGGTCACTACCCGGATCACGAGGCCCGACTGCAGCGGTACGCGACCCAGAACGTACTGATCGCGGACCTCACCGGTGACGGCGTGGACGAGATCGTCGGCCTGCACAACGAAAACCTCGGGCAGGACCGGATGGCCGAACTGTCCGGCTACCGGTACGACATGGGGGTCGACAACCGGATTCACGGAATGGTGACGGGCGTCGTGACCAATTCCTGACTTGACACCGCTGATGGGGGCTCCCGCTATGGTGGGAGCCCTCATCAGCGTAGGGAGATCCAGGTGCTGCGGCTGCACCTCCTCGGCGGGTTCCGGGTCCACCGGAACGACGGGCCACCGCTCGCGGAGCGGTGGCCGCGGCCGAGCGCCCGGACGCTGCTCAAGCTGCTCGCAGTCGCCCCGGACCATCGCCTCCATCGCGAGGAGGCGATGGAGATCTGCTGGCCGGACGCCGATCCCCAGGCAGCGCTGCGCAGCCTGCGGGTGGCGCTGCACGCCGCCCGCCGGGCCGTCGAACCGGAACTCGCGCCCCGGGCCACCTCGTCCTACCTGATCGGCGAGGGGGCGCTGCTGCGGTTGGCTCCGCACACCGTATGGATCGACGCCGACGAAGCCGAACGGCTCGCGGAGGCAGCGCTCACGCACGGCGGCCGAGCAGAACTGATGGCCGCGCTCGACGCGTTCACCGGCGAGCTTCTCCCCGAGGACCGGTACGCGCCGTGGTCTCACACCCGCCGGGAACGACTGGCCGCGCTGCGGGAAAGGACCCTCCTCGCCCTGGCCGCCGCACATCTTGCGGCCGGCGCCATCGAGGAAGCGGTGGAGACCGCCGAGCAGGTCCTGGCGGCCTCACCCGCCGAGGAGGACGCCCACCGCATCCTGATCGAGGCGTTCCTCCGGCAGGGGCTCCGACGCCGGGCCGTACACCAGTACCACCTGTGCCGGGAGGCGCTGGACGCGGAGATCGGGGTTCGGCCGGGCGCCGAGACGGAAGCGCTGTACCGCCGAGCCCTCGCCGCGCCGACCTCGGCCGCCCGGTCGGGACAGCCGGCGCTGCCGGCGGCGGTGCGGCTACCACCCGCCCTGCCGCTGCGGGGTCGCGATGACGTGCTGGCCGAGCTGCTGGAAGTCGACACCCCGCCGGTCCTCCTCGTCACCGGCGAGGCCGGCCTCGGCAAGACGCGCCTCGTTGCCGAGGCGGCCCGCCGTGCTGCCGAGAAGGGGGCGGCCGTGCTGTGGGGCGCCGGCCACGACGCGGAAGGGCGCCGGCCGTACGGCCCGTTCGCGGAGGCGGTTGAGGGCTGGCTGGCAGACCGCTCCCTCGAGGAGCGCGCCAGCATGGGCGCGGAGTATCCGGAACTGGCCGGGCTCCTGCCGTTGGGGAGGGTGGAGCCGAGGTCGTGGCGAAGCCCCGAGGAGGAGCGGGACCGCCTGTTCCAGGCAGCGGCCGCGCTGTTCCAGGAGCTGGCGGCGACTCGGCCGGTGTTGCTGGTTCTGGACGACCTTCATGCCGCCGACGCAGGCTCGTTCCAGCTCCTCAGCTATCTCGCGCGGCGGGCACGGGAGAACGGTATGGGTTGGCGGTTTCTCGCCACGCTGCGCCCCGAGGAGCTGCCGGACTCCGATCCGCGGCGGCACGCGCTGGACATGCTGGTGCGTCAGTCGCTCGCCCGGGCCGTCCAACCGCCCCGCCTGCCCCGGGAGGCGTGTCTCGAGCTCGCGGCCGACGCGCTGGGCTCCCCGGCCGCTGAAGTCCCCGAACGGGTGTGGGAGCTGTCCCTGGGCAATCCGCTCTTCGCACTCGAACTGGCGCGTGCGCTCCGGGACGGGGTCGTGGGCGTTCCGGGAGCACCCGAGGGAATCCGGCAGGTGGTCGCCCAGCGGCTCGGACGACTCGACCCGACAGCCCGCCGCGTGGTGGACGTGGTCGCGGTGGCGGGTCAGGACGCGGCACTCGCCGAGGTCCTGGACGTCGCCCGGCGCTGCGGGCAGCCACAGCTGTCGGCGGCCGAGGCGACGGAGGCCGTGGAGGCCGCTGTCGCCGCCTCGGTGCTGGAGGAGCGGCCGGTGGCCGTCGAGGGCCGTCAGGTGGCCGGGCTTGCCTTCCGCCATCCCCTGATCCGGATGACCTGCTACCAGATGCTGTCGGCGGCCCGGCGGCGGCTCCTGCACTCGGCGTACGCGGAGGCGGTGCTCCGGCGCCGGCCGGATGCCGTGGACACGCTCGCCGTCCAGTTGACGGGCGCTGACGACCCGCGCGCCACCGGGTATCTGCGGCGGGCAGCGGAACGGGCGGCGGCGCATCACGCGAACGACACCGCAGACCGCTACTACACGGAGCTCACCGACCGGCTCGACGCGCTCGTCGCCGAATCGGCGCGCGCACGGATGGACCACAGCGCCGTGCTGCGCCGGATGGGCCGGTTCGAGGATGCGGCCCGGCTGCTCCGCGAGGCTCTGGCGGAGATGGAGCGCCACGGCGACCGGGACGGACGGGTGCTCGCCGCAGCCCGACTCGCCGAACTCATGGCGAAAACGCGGAGCACGGACGAGGGCCTCCGGCTGCTCGATGCCACTGCGCCCGCTCCCGACACGCCGGCGGCGACGACGAGCGCCCATCATCTCGCCAGGGCTGTGCTCTGTTTCGTCGCCGGCCGGTACGAGCAGGGAGCGGCGGCCGCGCGGGCGGCGGAAACCGCAGCGCGGGCGGTGGCCGGCCCGGAGCGGCGGGGACTGCTCGCCCGGGCGCTGGCGATGCGTGCGACGTCCCTGGGCTTGGCCGGTCGTTTCGGGGAGACGGGCCTGGTCGCGCAACGCGCACTACCGCACGCGAAGGCGTACGGAGATCCGCAGCTACTCGCCCTGGTCCTTTCGGTGCTGCGGGAAACCGCTCTTCGGGCCGGGCGGTTACGGGAGGCCATCGAAACGGGGCGGCGGGCGTTGGACCTTGCCGAGCGGGCCGGCGATCCGACGGCAACGGTCTTCGAGCGGGCGAACCTGGCCAAGCTCCATCTGCTGATGGAGGAGACGGCCGAGGCCCGGGACCTGGCGGAGACCGCGGTGCGGGAGACGGGGCCGGGCGTCGGCTGGTGCGTGCCGTACGCCCTGGCAGCCCTCACCAGGGTGCGGATCCGGATGGGAATGCCGGGTGCGGGCATGCTCCTGGACGAGGCCGAGCGCGTGGCACGCGCGCAGGGGGACTTTCAGGCCCAGGACGAGGTGCGGTCGGTGCGAGCCGAGTTGGCGTTGCAGGAGGGGCGCCCGGAGGACGCGTTGGCGCTCCTCGCAGACCGACAGCCGAGGTGGGCGCACCTGATGGCCCGCGCGTGGTTGGCATGCGGGCACGTTCAGGAGGCCGTCGAGGTGGCGGCGGCAGAGGTGGGGCGCGCGGAGCGGGCCGGGGAGCGGCTTGCGGAGACGGACGCGCGGACGGTGCATGCCGCCGCCTTGGCGGCGCTGGGCCGCGAGCGGGATGCGGCGGACGCTTTTCGACGGGCGGCCGCCTTGGCAGAAGCCCTTCCCTACCCGGCGGGCTCTCGCCGGCTGGCGTTGGTACGCCGCTGAGGGCGGATGACCGAGAGCTCGGGGTCAGGGACGGAGCGTCAGCCGCTCAAGACCAGGCAGCCGGCACGGGTCGATATGGTCAACGGGCCAGCCCAGCGATGAGGTTGACACCACCCGCCACGATCACCACGCCGAATACGTACGACAGGATGGCATGGGAGAGCACGGTGCCCCGGATCCGAGGGTCGCTGATGGCCGTGTCGGAGACTTGGTAAGTCATGCCGATCGTGAAAGAGACGTAGGCCAGGTCGCGGTAGGTAGGCCCCCCTGGCACGGACTCGCCGCCGAAACCGATGCCCCCGGCCGTCGACCCGAAATGCAGGTCGGCGTAGCGCAGTGTGAAGACCGTGTGGACAATGGTCCACGACAGCAGGACGGTCAGCGTTGCGACGCCGATGAGCAGTATCCGCATTGAGCCGCTCTGCCGGCCGGCAAGGCTGAGGGTGAAGCCGACCCCCAGCAGGCTGGTGACGCCTGCCCCTACCAGCAGCACGGCGGCGGTTCCCCGCGTCTCGTCCTCACGTCTGGCGAGCAGCGCGGTATGCGAGCCGTCTGCTCGGACAATGATCGGCCAGACCGTGATGAGGAAGGTGAGCGCAGCGGTGTCCCAGCCCCCAACCGCGGCCAACTCCCAGGCCATGAAGGGCAGGAGCGCGAGAGCGACGATCAGCCCGATGGAGGCGACGATGACGGCTCGCCGCAGGGCGGGGGCGTGCCAGCCCAACGAGCGGTGATACAACGTCTTCGTGGGGATACCTTTCATCGTCCGAGTGTCTCCGACCGCATCGCATGGTGCGCTCATGGCCCGCGCAGCGAACCCCGTGGTTATCTGGATGGTCCACTGAGGGATCTAGTAATCGTTGTGCCTCTGCGCCCGTCGAGCCGTGCGACCCGACTGCACGGTCCGCTCGACAGCAGCTGCCCGAGGGCGGATCGTGCCGACGGCCACGCTGTGCGCGAAGATCGGTGGGGGCGGCCCAGGACCTCATACGCCAGCCCGCTAACCGGGTGGTGACGGCTGCTCGGAGGGGCGTCTTCGAGCGCGGACCGCGTCGGCTACGGCGACGCCGGCGAGGATGAGGGCGGCGGTGGTGGCTACCGCGAGCGGCGGCACCAGCGTCATCGCGGGGGTGAGGGCGATGAGGGCGAGTGCGCCGATCACGCGGGAGCGGGACACGCGGCCGAACACCGCGTACTCGAAGATGGCCCGTCCGGCGAGGAACAGGGCGGGTCCGGCGAGGATGACGGCGATCCAGGCCGGGTTCGGGTGTCCGAGCGGGTGCGTGATGACGAGTTCGTCGCCGACGGCGATGGTGACGATGCCGGCGGCCATGATCACGTGGGCGTAGACCGTCGCGATAGCAACGCGGTTCAGGTTGGTGGTCGCTGTGATGGCGTCGGCCAGCAGTGCTCCGGCGCGGTGGATGTAGATGCGCCACAGCAGTGCCGTGGTGGCGAACGCCACCAGGGCCGCGGCGCTGCGGTCAGCTCCGAACTCGCCTTCGCCGAATGTCAGTCCGGTCACCAGGATCGGCTCGCCGAGCGCGACGATGAAGAACTGCTGGAACCGCTCGGCCACGTGCTCTGGGGAGGCCACGATCTCGAATCGACGCGCGCCGCCGCGGCCCAGCCTCGGCGTGGGGAAGCCGAGTGCGATCCCCGCGTACTCCACGCCCGCCGCCGTCAGCCACAGCGCTCCACGCACCCAGCCGGTTAGGAGCGCACCCGCGATCCATGCCGGCGAAGCCACGCCGACCCAGAACAGTATTCGCACCGCGCTGGGCCGCACCTCGTGGCCACGCAAAAAGTAGATGGCGATAGCGAGGCCACCAAGCCGGAGGGCGAGGTACGCCCCTATGAAGGCCAGGCCCCGCCGACCGAACGCCTCAGGCGCCGCAGCCGCCATCACGAGGGTGCCGAAAATGATCGGCATGGTGAACAGCTGTACCAGCGGATGCTGCGGGTCGAACAGGTCCGTAAACCTCGCCGTAGAGACCCAGACATGCATCATGGCGAACAGCAACACCAGTGTCTGGAACGCGCCAGTCCAGCTCAGATGCTCCAGCAGGTGCTGCGAGAGCCGGACGAAGGCGAGGACGAACACCAGGTCGGAGAAGAGTTCCAGGAATGCCGCCCGCGGCTGCTCGGGTCTTCGCAGCAGTACGCGCAACCTACCCGTCGTCATCAACCGCCCATTTCTGCCGTTTCTGTCCGCCTTAACCGTAGTCGTACCATGCGTTGGGCCTTGAACGTTGCCGACACAGAAGCCGCGCACAGCGACTACTGCCCGGGGGCAGCCCTTCCTGCCCACCGGCCAGCGGGGCTCCGACGAGGCCGCCCAGCTCGGCGGCGAGCAGCACGCTGACCAGCACGGTCAGTGGGTTGAGCTGGACCGTGTGGGACATGATGACCGGTTGCAGCAGGTGGTTCTCGACCTGCTGGTAGATCACGAAGAAGACCAGCACGATCACCCGGCGGTGGGGGAGTGCAGGAAGCCGGCGCCGCCCGCGGCGATGGCGCCGAGGGTCGCCCCCACCAGGGGGATCAGGTGGGCGATGGCGACCAGCAGGGCGATCACGGCGGCGAACGGCACGCCGGTGAGCGCGAGCGATGGACCGGCCGTCGGCGTCGCTCACCGGGCGCAGTTACCCGCTGCGAAGCGGACGAAACGCTGACCGACAACCCCCTCGACGGCACACTCATCGGTGCCGACGCCGGATCACGAAAAGTGAGAGCCGGATGTCCGGCGTCAGCATCTCCACTACGGATCAGTTTCGGGATGGTGGGGGAGGGGCCTCCGGCTGGGCAGTCTGGTGAGGGATGGCGGCGGCGGATACGGCGGTGTGACTCAGTGACAGGCGCGCAGTTGGCGGCCGGCACTGAGGACGGTGCCGTCGGGACGGACGACCGCCACGCGCGCCCCACCTGTCCTCAGCCATTGGTATAGCTCGCTGCCGGGTTCCGCGGTGATGAGAAGTGCTCCACGCCGTTCGATGTCGGCTCGTTGGGTGGGGGACGGCTCGTGAGATGTGACGATCGCAAATCGGCCGGCGGCCACGTCGTCGAATCGGCGATCGCCGTCGACGGTCGCGTTCGGGCACAGCCGGCCCGCGAGGGTGCGGCGCAGGCGTGGCCGGATCACCAGGTCGGACCGGTGCAGCGGGGGTGTCTGGCTGTCGGTGGCCAGGTCCGTGAGGCCGGGCACGAGGTGCAGCCGCGGCGCCACCGCCCGGCGGATGAGGTTGCCCACCTCGCCGCCGGCCGTCATCGCGGTGCCGATGAACTTCGCCAGCTTGATCATGGCGCGGGCGTGGTGCCTGCGTTCGATCTCGTAGGTGTCGAGCACGGTCTCGGGCAGGGTCCCGTCGAGCACGCCGGCGAGTTTCCAGGCGAGGTTCATCCCGTCGCGCAGCCCGGCACACATGCCCTGACCGATGAACGGTGGGGTGAGGTGGGCGGCGTCGCCGAGCAGGAACACCCGCCGGTCGCGCCAGCGGTCGGCGACCTGCGCGCGGAAGGTGTACTCCGCCGCACGGATGATCTCCAGCTCCCCGACGGGGATGTTCCCGGTCCACCGCGCGATCAACGGATGCAGCTGGGCTATGTCGCGGAAGTCGTCCGCGGTTTCACCCGGCGTCAGCTGGAACTCCCACCGGTAGCGGGTCTTCCCGATCCGCATGTACGTGCCGGCGCGGGCGGGGTCGGAGAGCTGGTGCACCCCTTCCCACTGGCCGAGGTCGGCCTCGGTGACCACATCGATGACGAGCCAGCGTTGCGTGAATCCCAGGTCTTGCATGCTGGCGCCGATCGAGGCCCTGGCCAGGCTGTTGGCGCCGTCGCACCCCAGGACGTACGCCGCGCGGACGACATCGTGCTCGCCCGTGGCCGTGTCGGTGAAGTCGATCCGCACCCCGCCGGCCTCCTGGGTCAGCGCGGTGACCTCGGTGTTGCCGCGAAGGGTGACGGTGTCGTACTGCTTGAGATTCTGGCGGAGAATCGCCTCCAGTTCCGGCTGGTCGAACATGCTCCCCTGGGGGTAGCCGTGCCGGCCCGGCTCGACATCGCGCTGGAACTCGGCGAGCACCCGCATGTTTCGGTCGAGGAGCCGCAGGCCCCGGTGGGGTCTGGAGATGGCGGCGAACTCGTCCCGCAGCCCGAGGCGCGCCAGGATGCGGTGGACCTCGTCGTCGAGGGCGACGGCCCGGGGCTGGGGGTAGACCGAATCCCACCGCTCGAGAATCAGGCACTCGACGCCGTACTGGGCGAGCAGCGTCGCGGCGGTGAGCCCGGTGGGGCCGGCGCCGACGATCACCACGGGAACCACTGTCATTGTGCCGCCAGCAGCTGAAGAACGAGGTAGGTGGCGACCAGGAGCCCGCAGACGACGGCCAGGGCGTACTTCCGCGGGCCGTCTCCCTTACGCAGGTGCACGACAATGGCCCCGGCGAGCAGGAGCAGCAGTCCGGCACCGGCGAGGGCGCCGATCAACGGCTGGAACAGGCCGACGAGCAGTCCGATCACCGCGGCGACCTCGAGCAGGCCGATGCGGCGATAGGCGGCGACGGAGAAACCGGCCTCCGCGGCCAGCTCCCGCATCGGTTGCAAGGCCAGGATCTTGGCCGTGCCAAGGGCGAGGAAGACCAGCGCGAGCAGTACCGCGAGGATGGCCGCAGCAAGCGTCATGACACAACCACCAATCGCCATTCAATGGCATACCGGCCCAGGATCGCCTTGACGGCCTCCTCCTGGGCAGAGGGATGAATTTTCACAGTGGCCACGATGGAGCTGCCCTCGATCGCGGCCTCGATGTCCTTTACTCCAGGGATCTGGTCGAGCGCGGCACGGAGTTCCGCGCGGACGGCGTCCTTCCGCAGGGCGAGCTTGTAGAGCTTGCCCACGGCGGTGACGGGCAGTTCGTCGAGAATCGTCACGGTCTTGGGCGCGGCGGTGCGGTCGGGCACCTGGTCGCTCGCCCAGTCGCGCAGTTCGTCCTCCGTCACGATGGCGCCTGGCGCGAGGGTGACGTAGGCGACGGGTACCTCGCCGGCGTGGACGTCGGGGCGCCCGACCGCGCTGGCCGCGGTGACCTGCGGGTGGGCCAGCAGCGTGTCCTCGATGATCGCGGGGTCGATGTTGTGTCCGCCGCGGATGATGAGGTCCTTGGCCCGGCCGGCGAGGTAGACGAAGCCGTCCTCGTCGAGGCGCGCGAGGTCGCCGGTGTCCAGCCAGCCGTCGACCAGCTTGCCGAGCCCGTCCAGGACGTGGCCGTTCTCGTCCCGGCCGATGACGTAGCCGGGGAAGACCGTCGGGCCGCTGATGGCCAGCACGCCCGTCTCGCCGACGGGTCGGTCTTCCCACGTGCCGTCCGTGGCGACGACCCGCACCCGCTGGTAGGGCAGGCGCTGCCCGACCGAGCCCGGCCGCGATGCGTCGGGGAAGGTACGCGCGCTCGCGCAGGTCGCCTCGGTCAGCCCGTAGCCCTCGACCAGGGTTATCCCGGTGTGGGCCTGGAAGGTGTCCCGGACCGCGGCGGGCAGGGGCGAGGCCCCCACCATCGGAAACCGCAGGCTGCTGATGTCGGCGTCGATCGGGACCTGCGCCAGTACGGCGTACACGGTGGGCACCGCGCTCATGGCGGCGATCCGGTAGTGCTCGACGATCTTCCAGAACGCGCCGAAGAGCGCGGGGTCGCGGTAGCCGAGAGGACCGGCCCACACCACAGCCTGCCCCTTGAACAGCGGCGCGAGCAGGGTGACCACGAGTGCGTTGACGTGGAACAGCGGGAGGGCCGCAAAGACCACGGTCTCCTCGTCGAACAGGGAGCTGGCGGCCAGCATCCACGCGTCGGCGACCTCGTTGGCGTGCGTGTGCGCGGCCAGCTTCGGCGCGCCGGTCGTGCCGCCGGTGTGGAACATCGCGGCCAGGTCGGAGGTCCGGGGTAGGGCACCGTCGAAGGTGGCCGGATTCATGGGCGCCGCGAGTTCGCCGAGGTAGCCGACGCGTACACCGTCGAGGGCCGGCAGCGGCTGGGGCGCGTCCGCCGCCCCGGTGGGCCGGAGCACGAGGATCGCGTCGAGCAGGCCGTCCCGGGCGAGCGCCTGCGCGGTGTCCCACGTGTCCGGCGCGAGTTCGGGCCCGGCCGTGACCAGCACGCGGGCACGGGAGCGCCGGAGGAGCTCGGCGAGGTGCGGCCGGGACAGTCCGCCGCCCAGGGGCGCCGCGATCCCGGCGAGCTGCGCGGCCAGCGTCGCGGTGATCAGCTCGGCGCAGTTGGGTGACATCAGGGCGACCGCGTCACCCCGCCGCACCCCGAGGTCATGGAGCAGGTTCGCGTACCGGTGGACCTCGGCCAGGAGTTCGGCGAAGGTACGGCGCAGCGGCTCCCGCCAGCGGGGGGCGTCCGGCAGGACGGAGATCGCCGTACGGTCCGGCCACCGCGTGGCCGCTCTCGCGAGCAGCGCGTAGGTCGACTCGGGCAGGCCCCGCGCCGCCAGCGGCACGGCCTCGATCGTGGCCAGCTCGGCGGGGGTGGCGTAGTCCGGCCACAGCAGGGGCCCGGTCATTGGGCGTACCTCACGACCGTGCGCTGCCGGCCCAGGTCGATCGCGCCGTCATCGGTGGCGACGGTGGCCTCGACGACATCGCCGTCCTTCAGGTACCTGGGGTTCCGAGCCTGGCCCTTGAAGAACATCTTCCACTTCACCGCGGGCGGTAGCAGCGAGGCCACGAACGCGACCGGCTTCGGCGGGGCGCTCAGGGCCGTCCCGACCGGCGTCCCGGTCAGCAGCAGGTCACCGAGGTCGAGCCGCTGGAAGCGGGTCAGCGCCTGCAGCGCCTGGACCGGGCGGTAGATCATGTCGGCGACCGTCATGTCCTGCCGGAGCTCGCCGTTGACCCACAGCTTCAGCCGCAGGTCGGTGAACCGCTTGAGCTCGTCGGCGTCGAGCAGCACCAGCGCGGGGCCGACCGGCGTGAACGTCGGGTAGGACTTGGCCTCGTAGAACTGGGTCTTGGGCAGCTGGACGTCCCGTGCGGAGATGTCGTTGGTGACCACCAGGCCCGCGACGTAGTCGGCGAGGTTGTCCTCGGTGACGGTCGTGCCGACGGGCATCTCGCGGCCGAAGACCAGCCCGATCTCCACCTCGTAGTCAAGCAGCCGCACATGGGCGGGACGGACCACGTCGGCGAAGGGACCGCTGATCGAGCCCGACGTCTTGCGGAAGAAGGTCAGGGGGACGGTCTCGGGATTGCCGTTGGTGTCCGTGACGTGCGAGGCGAAGTTCGTCATCTGGGCGACGACGCGGCAGGGCGCCGTCACCGGGGAGAGCAGGGCAAGGTCGTCCACCGGAACGGTGTCGCTGCTCGTCGCGGCCGCGACGATCGCCGGCCGGTCGGCCAGCAGTTCGGCGGTGGCGGTGGCGCTGGTGTGCACCTTGGCGGCGCCGGTGGGGGTGAGCACCCACCAGGCGTCGGCGGTGCGCAGGACGGAGGTGGTCATGAGGTGAACGCTTTCATCAGGCCGCGGAGGCGGTGGAGGTCGAATTCGTTGTCCTCGCGCAGCGCGCTGATGACCGCGCGCAGCTCGCGAAGCGATTCCCGGCCGGGTCTCATGCCGAGAAAGTCCTTGGTGGCGGGCGGACCCCACTGGGCGAGCCCGGAGGCGCTCATCGGTGCCCAGCCCGGCTCGAGCGTGCAGTCGAACAGGTCGCCGTCGGTGAAGTGCTCGACCAGGAAGTCGTCCGGGTCGCGCCAGTAGTCGAAGATCTGGCTGCCCTGGATGTGCCGGCCGATCCCCCAGGACCGCTGGTAGCCCCGGTCGAGCAGGTGCTCCCCGCCGGCGGCCAGGGAGTCGAGGTCGGGGACCTGGTAGGCCGAGTGCACGTACCGGTTGGCCGGGCCGAGTGTCATGGCGAGCGTGTGGTGGTCGGTGGCCGTGCTGCCGCGGTCGCAGCGGATGAAGCTCATGACCGGGCCGCGCTCGCGCTGTCCCTGGTGGTAGAGGAAGTCGCTGACGATCAGGCCCAGGTGCTCGAGATACCAGTTGAGCGTCTCCAGGTATCGGGTCGTCTGCAGCACGACGTGACCGAGGCGCTGCACCTTGGCAGGCTCCCGCGGCGGCCGCTGGGTGGCGTTCGTCCGCGCCACGTCGTGTCCGACGTTGAAGGTCAGGGGTTGCTGCGTGGGCAGCGCGGGGAGTTCGTGCGTGTCCGCGACCACGCGTACCCGCGCCCCGCTCGGGTCGACCAGGTCCACCGTCACCCCGCCCAGGCTCTCCGGCAGGCTGGCCATGGTCCGCCCGGTCGCGTCCGCGAGCCGCAGCACGTCGTTCGGCTCGGCGGCCCTGAACGCGGGGCCGATGAACCGGGACCGGGGGCCCCGGCGGATGAGCACGCAGGGGGAACCGGGGTCGGTGCCCCGCAGGTGCAGCTCGTCCTGAGTACGCAGCGAGGTCGTGAAGCCGAAGGCCCGGGCGAAGACCTCGGCCCGCTCCAGATCGGGCTTCTGGAACTCCAGCCAGGCCAGGTCGTGCACCTTGACGACCGGGTTGCGCGCCCGCCCCGGGTGCTCGCCCCGCAAGGCACCCTGCTCGCTGTGCAGGCCGGTGTGCGGGTCGTGCCCATCGGTCATGTCCCGCTCCTTTCCAGGTGATGACGAAATCGTCACTTACGAGAGTAGCGTCAGTCAAGGCCGGATGACGATTCCGTCAACTCTGAAGCTCGCCAGGGTTAAAGTGGGTGCAGACCGACCTGGGAGAGGTGATCGAGCAGGCATGGAGCAGCAGATCAGGCACGCCCCGAACCGCCTGGAACGGCGCAAAGCCCGCACCCGCTCGGCGCTCGTTCGCGCGGCCCAGACCTTCCTCGCCGCCGGACAGCTGAACGTCCCGATTCTCGAACTCACCCAGGCCGCGGACGTGGGTATGGGCTCGTTCTACAACCACTTCGACAGCAGGGAACAGCTCTTCCAGGCCGCAGTGGAAGACGCACTCGACCGCTACGGCGCCCTGCTCGACGAGCTGACCGTCGGCCTGGACGACCCGGCTCACGTCTTCGCGCAGAGCTTCCGGCTGACCGGACGCCTCCACCGCCGGAATCCCGAACTGAGCAAGGTCCTGCTCAACAACGGCCTGGCCCTGGCCGGCTCAGGCAGGGGGCTCGCGCCTCGAGCCCGGCGCGACATCGAAGACGGCGTCCGCGCCGGCCGGTTCCAGGTGCGCGAGCCCGAATTGGCGATGGTGATCGTGGCCGGCGCCGCGCTGTGCCTTGGCCAACTGCTGCACGACCACCCCGAGCGTGACGACGCCGCAGCCACCGACCAGGTCACGGAGGACGTGCTGCGCATGCTCGGCCTCGCGGCCGACGAGGCCCACGAGATCTGCCAACGCCCGCTGCCCGACCTGCATGGCCGTCGCCCGTAGGCCGATGTTCATGCGCCCGAGCGGGCCGCTCCTAGGAAGTGGCCGCCTCGCGCACCATCCGGTTGGCCGTCTCCGGCTCATACCCGGTCGCCCGGAGCAGGTCACTCGCCATGGTGCGCAGCTGGATCACCACGGCGTCCGAGAAGGGCTTGACGCCCCTGTGGTACGCCTGGCCGGCCAGGCGCGCCCCGTCCAACACCGCGTTGCGGGTCTGGTCGAACGGCCCACCCGCCCGCGCCTCCCGCCTCAGCAACTGGATCGCCTCGGCGAGCCTATCCACGGCGCCGGGGAGTTCCTCCGGGACCGGCTCGTCGTATTGCAACGTGGTCGCGGCCCAGCGGGCCAGCGCCCGGCACCCGAGGATCACCCGATCGATGTGCTGGATGCCGCGCCGGTAGTGCTTGACATCGATTCGGCGTTGCCAGCGTAGCGGCGCGATCGTCGTTACCTCCTCGGCGCCAGCCAGGGCCTCGTGCAGCCGGGCGAGGTCGGGTTCCATGCCGGTCAGCTGGTCCAGCGCCCGTATCGCGCGGTCCGGGTCACGCCGGGCGAGTGCGTGTGCCACCTCTCGAAGCTGCGTGTGGAGGGTCGCGGCGACCGGTGCGACAGCCCGCTCGAGAATGCGCATCGGGTTGATCGGTAGCAGCAACGCCACTACCGCCAGCCCGATGGCGCCGCCCACTCCCGCGTCGACGATCCGCGCCCATTCGAGGCCCTGCTGCACGTGGGAGAACGTGGCGATCAGCACAGCGGTACTGCCCGCCTGAGCGACCAGCGCACCGCTGCGCCCGGTCATCAACAGGGCGACGGCGATGGCCAGCATCACCACCAGGCCGATCTGCCAGGGCCCGAACCCGAGGGAGCGAATGAGAAAGTCACTGACGAGCAGGCCCAGCCCGACGCCGAGCAGCATCTCGGCGGTACGTAAGGCGCGCTGCCCGAGGGCGGCGACGATCGTGCCGACGGCCGCGCTGGGCGCGAAGATCGGTGCGGGGCGACCCAGGACGTCGTGCGCCAGCCCCCAGGACAACGTGGCGGCAAGCCCACATTGAGCTGCTACGAACAGAATGATCGTGAACAGGCGCAGCCTCAGCCGGCCTGCTTCGCCACCGTGACGCCGGGCCTTCGCCGCCAGGTCCTTGGCGTGCCCGGCAGCGGCGTTGGGGCGAGACAGGTCTCCCCGCTCAGCAGCCATGGCGGGGGTTACCCCGCCCGGCCCTTACAAACCCGGCGATCCGTTCTCCTCCCTGTCGAGCTTCCTGTCGAGGCGATTCGGTTGCCCCCGCTCCCATGGCTACCCGCTCGGCGAAGCCGGGCAGCTTATGGGCGTTGCGACCCCGCTCAGACCACCCACGATGCTGGCCGCGAGCCGTTGCGGCAGCACCAGGACAGTTGACCGCTGGATCTCTGCCCGCTCGCGATCATTCAACCGGGTGGTGATGGCTGCTCGGATGGGAATCGTCGGGCACGGGCCGCGTCGGCTACGGCGACGCCGGCCAGGATGAGGGCGGCGGTGGTGGCTACCGCGAGCGGCGGCAGCGGCCGCATTGCCGGGGTGAGGGCGACCAGGGCGAGTGCGCCGATCACGCGGGGGGCGGACACGCGGCCGAACACCGCGTACTCGAAGATGGCTCGTCCGGCGAGGAACAGGGCGGGTCCGGCGAGGATGACGGCGGTCCAGGCCGGGTTCGGGTGTCCGAGCGGGTGGGTGATGAGGAGTTCGTCGCCGACGGCGATGGTGACGATGCCGGCGATCATGATCACGTGGGCGTAGACCGCCAGGACAGCAACGCGGAGTCGGTTGGGGGCCGCCGTGATGGCGCCGGCTATCAGTGCTCCGGCGCGGTGGATGTAGATGCGCCACAGCAGTGCCGTGGTGGCGAACGCCACCAGGGCCGCGGCGCTGCGGTCAGCCCCGAACGGTCCGTTTGCGAATGCCAGTCCGGTCACCAGGATCGGCTCGCCGAGCGCGATGATGAAGAACTGCCGGAACCGCTCGGCCACGTGTTCTTCGGAGACCACGACCTCGAGTCGACGCTCGCCGCTGCGGCCCAGCCGCGGCGTGGGGAAGCCGAGTGCGATCCCCACGAACTCCACGGCCGCCGCCGTCATCCACAGCGCTCCCCGCACCCAGCCGGGCAGGAAAGCCCCCGCGATCCAGAGCACCGCGCTCACGCCGACCCAGAACAGTAGCCGCAGCGCGTTGCGCTGCCCCTCGTGGCCCCGCAACAGAAGGATCGCGACAGCGAAGATACCAAGCCGGACGAAGACGTACACACCTGCGAAGACCAGGCCCCGCCGGCCGAACGCCTCCGGCGCCGCAGCCGCCATCACGAGGGTGCCGAACATGATCGACATGACCACCAGCTGGATCAGCGGACGTCGCGGGTCGAACGTGTCCGTAAACCTCGTGGCAGCGATCCAGACAAACAGCACGGCGAACAGCAACACCAGTGTCTGGAACGCGCCAGTCCAGCTCGGATGCTTCAGCAGCTCCTGCGAGAGCCGGGAGAACGCCAGGACGAACACCAGGTCCAAGAACAGTTCCAGGAATCCCGCCCGCCCCTGCCCGGGCCTTCGTAGCAGCTTGCTCGCCCTGCCCGTCGTCATCGGCCGCCCGTTTCTGCCGTTTCTGCCGGTCTTGACCGTAGTCGTACCATGCCGTAGGGCCTTGAACGTTGCCGACATTGGCACTGCCCGCAGCGACTGCTGTGTCGCCCTATAAGTTGCGCCGGCGTGCGGTGCGGCTGTATCGAGAGGCCGACCCCGGGCCGCGGGAGGTCGAAGACCGCGGGCTGCTGTCGGAGATCGTCGACCTCCACGACCGGTCCGGGCAGACGTACGGCAGCGCCGCTGCGTCGGCGCGGCATCCTGCTGTACCACCCCGAGCGTGACGACGCCGAAGCCACCGACCGGGTCACCGAGGACCTGCTGCGCGTGCTCGGCCCTCCGCCCGACCAGGCCCACGAGATCTGCCAGCGGCCACTGCCCGCCCTCGATGGCCGTCCGTAACCGACGTCCACCCAGCCAGGAGGGCCCTCGACTGATCTAGGCGTTGACCGCCTCCCGTACCACACGGTTGGCCGTGTCCGTCTCGTACCCGGTCGCCCGGAGCAGGTCACTCGACGCCGTGCGGAGCTGGATCACCATGGCACTTCCGTACGCTCTCAGGCCTTTTCGGCACGCCTTGCCGACCAGCCGAGCGACGTCCAGTACCGCCTCGCGGGTCTGTTCGAACGGCCCAGCCTGTCGTGCCTCCCGCTGCAGCACTCGGACCGTCTCGGCGAGCCTCTCCACGGCGGCAATGAGTTCCTCCGGCACCGGCTCGTCGTACTGCAGCGAGGTCGCCGCCCAGCGGGACATGGACCGGCACGCGAGCGCCACTCGATCCATGTACTGGATCCCGCGCCGGTAGCGTTCGACATCGCGGCGCCGCCGCCACCGGACCGGCGAGATCATCGTCACCTCCTCGGCGCCACCCAGCGCCTCGTGCAGCCGGTTGAGGTCGCCGTCCATACCGCGAAGCTGGTCGAGTGCCCGCACCGCGCGGTCCGGGTCCCGCTGTCTCAGCGCGTGTGCGACCTCCCGAAGCTGCGATGCGAGTGTCTCGGTCAGCGGTGCGGCGGCGCGCTCGAGAGTGCGCATCGGGTCGATCGGCACCAGTAACGCCACCACCACCAGGCCGACGACAGCGCCCGACCCGGCTTCGATCAGCCGCTCCCATTCGAGATTGTGCTGGACCGGTGACAGCGTGGAGAGCAGCACGGCGGTGCTGCCGGCCTGGGCGACCAGCGCGCCGCTGTGCCCGGTCATCAGCAGGGCGACGGCGATGGCCAGCGCCACCACCACGCCGATCTGCCAGGCCCCGAACCCGAGGTAACGCAGTGAAAGGTCGCTGATGAGCAGGCCCAGCCCGACGCCCAGCATCAGTTCGGCCGTACGTCGGGCGCGCTGTCCGAGTGCGGCGACAATCGTGCCGACGGCCGCGCTGGGCGCGAAGACCGGCGCGGGACGCCCCGCCACCTCGTGCGCGAGCCCCCAGGCCAGGGTGGCGGCGAGCCCGCACTGGGCCGCGATGACCAGGACGATCTCAACCTGACGCAGCCGCAGTCGGCCGGCCTTACCACCACGGCGTGCAGCCTGCGCCACCAGGTCTCTGCCCTGCTCGACCACCTCCTCAGGGCGGGGCAGGGGGCTCCGGTCAGCGGCCATGGCGGGGGGTACCCCGCCCGGCCCTCACAAACCTGCGACCCGTTCTCCCAGTCGAGGCGATTCGGTTGCATCCGCTCCCATGGCTATGCGCTCGGCGACGCCGGGCAGCTTATTGCCGACAGCGACCCCCTCAGATCACCCCACGATGCCGGACCCGAGCCGTTGCGGCAGCACCAGGCACAGGAGACAGCCCCGCGACTCAACCGGATTCCCAATCTGACCGTGCGGGTTCGATTCGTCTAACGGGATGGTGACGGCTGCTCGGATGGAAGTCTTCGAGTGCGGAGCATGTCGGCTACGGCGACGCCGGCCAGGATGAGGGCGGCGGTGGTGGCTACCGCCAGCAGCGGCAGCGGCCGCATTGCCGGGGTGAGGGCGACCAGGGCGAGTGCGCCGATCACGCGGGGGGCGGACACGCGGCCGAACACCGCGTACTCGAAGGTGGCGCGTCCGGCGAGGAACAGGGCGGGTCCGGCGAGGATGACGGCGGTCCAGGCCGGGTTCGGGTGTCCGAGCGGGTGGGTGATGAGGAGTTCGTCGCCGACGGCGATGGTGACGATGCCGGCGACCATGATCATGTGGGAGTAGATCGTCAGGACAGCAACGCGGCGTGGGTTGGGGGCCATTGTCATGGCGCCGGCCAGCAGTGCTCCGGCGCGGTGGATGTAGATGCGCCACAGCAGTGCCGTGGTGGCGAACGCCAGTAGGGCCGCGGCGCTGCGGTCAGCCCCGAACTCGCCGCTTCCGAATGTCAGTCCGGTCACCAGGATCGGCTCGCCGAGCGCGATGATGAAGAACTGCTGGTACCGCTCGGCCGTGTGCTCCTCGGAAACCACGACCTCGAGTCGACGCTCGCCGCTGCGGCCCAGTCGCGGCGTGGGGAAGCCGAGTGCGATCCCCGCGTACTCCATGACCGCCGCCGTTACCCACAACGCTCCACGCACCCAGCCGGTCAGGAGCCCACCCGCGATCCATGGCACCGTAGCCATGCCGACCCAGAACAGTAGCCGCACCGCGCTGGGCTGTGCCTCGTGGCCACGCAAAAAGAAGATGGCGACAGCCAGGCCACCAAGCCGGACGGTGAGGTACGCACCTGCGAAGACCAAGCCCTTGCGGCCGAACGCCTCAGGCGTCGCAGCCGCCATCAAGAGGGTGCCGAACATGATGGGCATGGCCAGCAGCTGCACCAGCGGATGCTGCGGGTCGAACGCGTCCAGCAACCTCGCCGTAGAGATCCAAACCGCCAACACAGGGAGCAGCAACACCAGTGTCTGGAACGTGCCAGTCCAGCTCAGATGCTCTAGCAGCTGCTGCGAGAGCCGGAAGAACGCGAGGACGAACACCAGGTCGAAGAACAGTTCCAGGAATGCCGGCCGCCCCTGCCCGGGTCTTCGCAGCAGTACCCCTAACTTACCCGTCGTCATCGGCCGCCCGTTTCTGCCGTTTATGCCCGTCTTAACGGTAGTCGGACCATGCCGTTGGGCCTCGAACGTTGCCGACATGGCCGCCGCACAACGACTACTGCCCGGGGCCGGCCCTTCCTGCCCACCCACTCAGCGGGACGCGGCCGCTACGGCAGCCGGTCCGCGCAGCGGGTACCGCGCCGATCCGGCAAGGAAGCTGCCTCCGGGGGTCCAGCCCCACGACCCGGATCCGGCCTCCGGCGGCCAGGGCTGCTCGCCCTGGCCCCGGCGCTCCGGGATGGCCAGCCGCTTTGGCGCCGCCCCGTCGCATACCGGAGGCCACCAGACCGCACCCGCTCGGTCCGGGTCAAACCTCAAGCGGGGCGCTCCACCTGGACCGGGCGGGCGCGCTTGAGGTGGCGGCACGCCGCCGGTCAGCCCCGTCATTCGCCGGCCGGTGGCCGGTCCCGGTCGCCAGGTCTCGGCTGCCGGCCGTCGCGTCGTCCTCCGGATGGTCGCCCGCCGGCTGGTCCGGGCCACCCTGACCGAGGCCGCTCAGACGGTGCAGGTCCCCCCGTGCGGTCTGCGGGGCCGGGCTCGGCTGGCACGGAGCTGGCCTGCCGGTCGGCGGGCACGAACTCACGCAGCAAAATTCGCGCGATGCCGGCGGCCGGGATGGCCAGCAGGGCTCCCAGGAGGCCGCCCAGCTCCGCGGCGAGCAGCACGCTGACCAGCACGGTCAGTGGGTTGAGCTGGACCGTGTGGGACATGATGACCGGTTGCAGCAGGTGGTTCTCGACCTGCTGGTAGACCACGAAGAAGACCAGCACGATCACCCCGGCGGTGGGCGAGTGCAGGAAGCCCGCGCCGCCCGCGACGATGGCGCCGAGGGTCGCCCCCACCAGCGGGATCAGGTCCGCGATGGCGACCAGCAGCGCGATCACGGCGGCGAACGGCACGCCGGTGAGCGCGAGCACCACGAAGGTCGCCAGGCCACAGATCAGGCTGATCAGGAGGTTTCCGCTCAGGTAGCCGGTGATGGTGCGCGCCGACTCCCGGCCGATGCGGCGCAGCCGCTGCGCCCGGTCGCCGCCGGCCAGGGCCAGCGTCCCGGCGGTGATCCGCGGCCCCTGCACCACCATCAGGTACGCCAGCACCACCACCGTCAGCACTCCGGCGACGCCCTGAACCGTCCCGCGGACCAGCCCGACCGTCGACCGGCCGAGCTTGCCGCCGAAGCGCTGGAACTGGTCGGCGTGGGCCTCGGCGTACTGCCGCAGGTGGAACCGCTCCAGCAGTTCGCCGACCGGTCCTCGCCCGGCCCGAGCCTCGCGCAACAGGTCCGGCGCCCGGTCCGTGAACCGGGCCAGTTCGTCCAGCAGGGGCACCACGATGAGCACGCCGAGCGCGGCGAGAGCCACGAAGCTGGCCAGGAACACGACCAGCGTGGCCGCCGCCCGACGCCGGACGAACCGTCGCTGCACCCGATCCACCAGCGGATTCAGGGCCACCGCGAAGAACGCGGCCACCACCACCCACATCAGCACCCGCCGGGTCTCCCACACCGACGCCAGCCCGACCAGGGTGGCGAGGACCAGACCGATGACGATCAGCGTCCGGCGAGCCATGGACCGATCGTCGGCGTCGCTCACCGGGCGCGGCTACCCGCTGCGAAACAAACGAAAACCAGCGGAGTGGTCTCGATCTCTGGGGGCGCCGTCAGGCGAACGGGCTCGACGCGAGGGCATCGAGCGCTGCCCGCCGGCCGACTTCGATCATGTCGGCCGCCGGTGGAAGTCGTACGTCCGGACGGCGTTCGTCGGTATCTTGATCAGCAGGTCCGGCGGGTAGCCGGCCAACTGGTAGCGGATGAGAAGATCCCGTACGGCCTCCAATGACAGGCCAATGACGTCGGATACGCGCAGGTCGGCGGGGAGTTGGCCAGGTGGCCCGTCGTCGGTGGTGATGGTTTCCGCGGCGGCGTCCGTCGTCGGGCTGCCGTCACCAGACACGCCGCCGCGGGAGATCACCCGGTCGACGAATCCGGCGGGGCCCTGCGGGTGGTCCCGCCCCCCTTGTCCCGGCGGGTCGGCCGATTCCCGGACAGCTGCCCCAGGGCGGGAGTCGGCGCGGGCAGCCTTGAGGGACACGGCGACGACCGCGTCGGCTGGCATGAAGGTGGTGGGCGACCTGGTTCGCCGCACCGTTGAGTTCGGCGTACGACAAGCGAGTGTTACCGAGGACGACGGCAACCCTGCTCGGGAGCCGTTCGGCGCTGCCTTCGAGCATGACCGCGAGGTTGAGCATGGCCAGCTCTCCTTGATGGCGCGGGCGACGTGGTGGTAGGCGTCGATGCGATGGGGGCGGGTCAGGTCAGGGCGTCGTCGTCGCGGTGGGCGAGGGCGCTTGTTCGGCGACGGGGCTCTGTGGCGGGTGGACGAACGGCGGGCAAGGCAGGTCGGCGTCGCCGGCGGCAGCGGCGTAGACGACGGCATCGGGGCGGAGTGCGAGCACGGTGGCGTGGTGTTGGCGCATCCAGGGGATGAGGTCTCTACCAGCCCCGGGGCGGTTCACCTGGTCTGGCCCGCTCCACATTTGCAGACATGGGCTCTGACCAGCCACTTTGGGTGGCACGGCCGGTCGTCTCGGCGGCCGGACATTGGCGCAGCGGGCGGCGGCGGTCGGCCAAGATCGGACCGCAGGTCCTTGCCTGAGCCTGCCCGAAGATCACCCGTAAGTATTCGTCCAGCTCGGCTGCGGTGCTTGGCGGTCCGAGGCGGAGCCTCTCTGGTACTCCAGCCGGAGATGTTGACCTCGGCTGAGCTGGGGTTCATGCCGGTGCGGAAACGAGGGCAGCCGCCGACGATCATGGACGGTTGTGTGGATTGACCATGATGGAGCGGCGGCTGCCGGTTACAGGGTAGACGCCGAGCGATGGCGTGTGTTGTTCGACGATCTCATGCTGCGTCGAACGAGACGCGGATGGTACGACCCGCGCACACTCGCCGGCTCCGACTGTCGGCCATCTTGCCGTTCGGTCGCCGGGCAATTCCGCACTGGCACACTCCGCTCATTGGCTTGAGTGATGGAGGATCCATGTCTTCCTCGTTCCGCGGCGCCGTGCTCGTATCCTCCATCGTTCTGCTGAATGCGACGATCCTGGTTCCCGCCCAGCCGGTGTACGCCACCGGCCCACCGGCGTTCGTGCAACAAGTGACCGGGCATGGTCTGGGCGTGACGCGGGCTGTCACCACTCCGAACCCGACGACAGCGGGCAATCGGCTGGTCGTCGAGGTCGGCGTGTGGAACTCAGGGTCGGCCACGGTCAGCGCGGTGACTGACAACGCGGGCGACACCTTCGTCAAGATCCTGAGCTTCACGGCGTCCGACCACACCGAGATGAGTGTCTGGACCGCCGTCGTCGTGACCGGTGGGACCAAGCCGACCATCACCGCACGGGCCACCTCGTCGGCTGATCTGGGGATCGCGGCGCTGGAGTACTCCGGCCTGTCCACGGCCTCGGTGGTCGACCAGGAGAGGCACGCTGCCGGTACCACCGGCAGCACCGCCGCGACCGTCAGCTCGGGCGCCACCGCCCCGACGACCGCCGGCGGTGAACTGGCACTCGGTCTCTACGCGGACTCCGGCTTCGGCGCCACCCTGACCCCCGGCACGGGCTTTACCCAGCGCGCCAACCTCTCCCCGACCGGCGACATGGAGCTGCTCGTCGAGGACCAGATTGTGGCCGCGGGTGCGACGCCCAACGGGGGCGCCGGCACGGCGGCACGCACGACCTGGCTGATGGCCACCGTCGTGCTGCGGGCCGCGTCGTCAACGACGCCGACCGCGCCGCAGGCCCCCAGCGGGGTGGCCGCCACGCCCGGCGACGGCAGTGCCACCGTGACCTGGACCGCACCCGGCGACGGCGGCAGCCAGATCACCAGCTACGCCGTCACGCCGTCGGCGGGCGGTGTCGCACAAGCCCCGACCACCGTGGCCGGCTCGCCGCCGCCGACGACCGCGACGGTGAACGGGCTGACCAACGGCACGGAATACACCTTCACGGTGACCGCCACCAACGGGGTCGGGACCGGCCCGGCCTCGACCGCATCGGCCCCGGTCACGCCGGGCCCTCAGGCCGGTGGATCATGGTCGGGCCTGCAGACCTGGCCCATCGTGGCGTTGAGCAACACCCTGCTCTACAACGGCAGCGTGGTGGCCTGGGACGGCTGGCAGCAACCGCAGCCCACGGTCGTGTGGAACCCGGCATCGCCGCAGGCGTTCAACACGTTCAACGCCCCGACCAGCGTCTTCTGCGACGGCGCCGCGAGCCTGCCGGACGGGCGGCTGCTGGTCGTCGGCGGCTACGGCGGGCTGACCACCGGGCAGCTCGGCATTGTCGACACCAACATCTTCGACCCGGCGACCAACACCTGGAGCCGCGTCGCCGACATGCACAGGCCCCGGTGGTACCCGACCGTGACCGAACTGGCCGACGGTCGCTACGTCGCCATCAGCGGCAACGACACCGACGCCTCGCACTGGGCGGACACCCCCGAGGTGTACGACCCGGCCACCAACACCTGGACCCTGCTGTCCGGCGTGTCCACCCCCCAGGTCCACGAGACCGAGTACCCGTTCTCGTATCTGCTGCCCAGCGGCAAGGTCTTCACCATCGGGCCCAACGAGGACAACTCATTCCTGCTCGACGTGAACAACCAGACCTGGACCCCGGTCGGCGGCACGAGCGGTGTCCACAACGGGTCCTCCGTGATGTACCGGCCGGGCAAGGTGCTCTACAGCGGCGGCGGCGTCGATGTCAACCGTCCCGGATCGGCCTTCAAGACGACGGCGGTCATCGACCTCAACGCGGCAACCCCGACCTGGCAGCAGACAGCGCCGATGAACAACGCCCGGGTCTACCACACACTCACCATGCTCCCGGACGGCAAAGTTCTCGCCGTCGGCGGCAACACCAACACCGACCAGGGCATCGTCACCAGCGGGATGCTGCCGGCCGAGATCTGGGACCCGGCGACCCAGACCTGGACGGCGGCGGCGCCGATGGCTGCGGCCCGCAACTATCACTCGACCGCGCTGCTGATGCCGGACGCGCGGGTGCTGGTGGCCGGCGGTGGCCACCCGTTCGGCAGCAGCGGCGCCGCCCAGTACTCGGCGCAGTACTACTCGCCCGCCTACCTCTCCAACGGTCCCCGACCCACCATCACGTCGACCTCCGGCGGCGGCTCCTACGGCGGCACGATCTCGGTGTCCACCCCCGACGCGACGTCCATCACGGCAGTCAACTTGGTATCGCTCGGTGCGGACACCCATCAGATGGACATGAACCAGCACTTTGTGCCGCTCAGCTTCACCAAAAACGGCAGCGGGCTGACAGTGCAGGCGCCCGCTGGGCCGGAACTGGCGCCTCCGGGCTACTACATGCTGTTCATCCTCAACGGCAACGGGGTGCCATCGGTCGCTTCGATGGTGCAGATCGGCGCCAACCCCACCGCGCCGGCTGCGCCGACCGCGGTGACGGCGACACCCGCGGACCGCAGCGCGAACGTGTCCTGGAAGGCGCCGCCGGGCAGCGGCAGCCCGATCACCAGCTACACCGTCACCCCGTACATCGGCACGACCGCGCAGCTGTCGACCACGGTCACGGGGAATCCACCGGCGACCAGCGCCACGATCCCCAACCTCACCAACGGCGCCGCCTACACGTTCAAGGTCACCGCCACCAACGCGATCGGTACCTCTCCGCCGTCAGCGCCGTCGGCTGCGGTCACCCCCGGCATCGCGCCGCCACCGACGTTCGTCCAGCACACCGGTACCCAGTCCGCGGGCAGCGACAGCCTGTCGGCGACGCTGCCGGCGGTCCTGGGCTCCGGTAACCGACTGATCGTCGAGGTCGGCACCTGGAGCGGGGCCGGCGCCGTCACCACCGGCGTCACCGACGCCGCCGGCGACCAGTTCGTCGAGGTGGCGCGCTGGAAGGCACCCGATAGCACCGAGCTGAGCGTGTGGACCGCGCCGGTCACCGCCGGCGCGGGTCAGTCCTCGGCGGTCACCGCACAGGTGTCCGGCCCGGCCGACATCGGCGTCGACGTGCTGGAGTACGCGGGGCTGTCCACCGTCGCGGATGCCAGCGTGGTCGACCAGCAGGCCACGGCGTCGGGCACCACCAGCGTCGCCGCCACGGTCCGGTCCGGAGCGACGCCACCCACGACGGGCGGCAACGAGCTGGCCGTCGGCTTCTACGCTGACTCCGGCTTCGGCAAAAGCCTCACCGGGGGCACCGGCTGGACCGTGCGCGGCAACGTCTCACCCAACGGAAACATGGACCTGCTCACCGAGGACCAGGTCGTGGCCGCGGGCGCGACCCCAAACGCGGCCGTGGGCACCGGCTCCAACACCATTTGGCTGCTCGGCACACTGGTGTTCAAGGCCGCATCCACCGCACCGCCGACGGCCCCGTCGGCACCGACCGGCGTCACCGCCTCCGCCGCCGACGGCTCCGCGAGGGTGACCTGGACCGCGCCCGGCAACGGCGGCAGCGCGATCACCTCCTACACCGTCACGCCGTACGTGGGCGCGACGGCCCAGGCACCGACCACTGTCAGCGGGTCACCACCGTCGACCACCGGCACGATCGGCGGGCTGACCAACGGCACCACGTACACCTTCACCGTGAGCGCCACCAACACCATCGGCGACGGGCCGCAGTCTGCGCCCTCGGCGCCCGTAACCCCGGGCGTCAGCCCGCCGGCACCGGCCTTCGTGCAGCAGGTGTCAGCGAAGGGTGCCGGACGGACGAGCCTCGCCGTCGCCACACCGCAAACCACCACCCGCGACAACCGGCTCATCGTGCAGGTGGGCGTTTGGAGCGCGGGATCGGCCACCGTGAACACCGTCACCGACAACGCCGGCGACACGTTCACCAAAGTCACCTCGTTCACCGCATCCGACCACACACAGATGAGCGTGTGGACCGCGGTGGTGAACAACGGTGGGACCAAGCCGACGATCACCGCGTCGGTGTCCGGCGCCGCCGACGTGGGCGTCGCCGCCCTGGAGTACGCCGGGCTGTCGACCGCCGCGGGCGCTGCAGCCGTGGACCAGCAGGCCACGGCGACGGGTACGACGAGCGGCGCGCTGGCCGTGCAGTCAGCCGCGACCAACCCGGCCACCGCCGACGGCGAACTCGCGCTCGGCTTCTACGCCGACTCCGGATTCGGCACGCTGCTCGTCCCTGACCCCGCATACAACGCCCGCACGAACCTGTCACCCAACGGCAACATGGACCTACTGGTCGAGGACCTGCCGGTGAGTGCCGGCGCTCGCCCGGCGGCGAGTGCCACCACCGGCGCGTCCACGGTGTGGTTGATGGCCACGGTGGTGTTCAACCATGCGTAGTCAGAGACAGGTGCGATACTTCGCCGTCACCGAAGCGTGCCTCGCCGTCGCGGCGGTCGTCGTCGGCCTGGCGCTCGGGCCGCCTCAGGCCTCATCCGCCGAACCTGTCAAGGCCAGCGTCACCCGCTGCGATCTGAGCACCCAGGGCGCGGCGCAGGTCACCTACACGGTGACCAACGCCGACCGGGTCACCCACGGCTACCGAGTAGAGCTGTCCGTCGCGACCGACACCGCGCCGCTGGGGTGGGGAATCAGCCTGGTCAACCGAGTCGAGCCAGGAGTCACCGCGACCGCCCACGCAATGCTGCCGGTGACCGGCAGCCAGGCCGAGGCGCGGTGCACGGCCCGCGCCAGGACGAACGACGGGAGGTCCGGCCACCACGGGTAGTACCGTGACGAGGCCTTTGTAGCAATGCCAACCAGTTGATTCACGCTGGCGGGTCCGCTCGTGGGTCAGGTCAACGACGGGACGGTCGGATCGCGGGGGCTGCAACTGCAGGGCTCGATGTGACCGCCGCCCGTTGTAGTGGCGCGCGTATCCATCGAGCGTGCGGCGTAGATGTCCTTCTCCGAAGATGAGCATGCAGTCGGTGACCTCGCTGCGTGCGGTGAGGACGAGCCTTTCCGCGTAGGCGGTTACTCGCGGGCTTTGCGGTGGGGTCTTCAGGACGGTGACGCCTGCTGGGGCGAACACGGCGTCGAAGGTGTCGGTGTCTCATCGCCGTCAGGTTCCTGTTCAGTCGGGTCATCATCCGGCCGGACGGCCGTCGCCGGCTTCCTCGCCCAAACCGGCATGACCCTCGAACCCGAACTGCCATAACGACGCGGACCTCGGCCTTCAACCTCTTGTACGTGCACCAACTCGTTAATGCCTTGTTGCCTTGCCGGGGCGGTGTCTACTGTCTGGTGATGCGTTCGCGACTGCTGGCCGTGACCTTCGAGGCGCACGACCCGGCTCGTCCGGCGCAGTTCTGGGCCGCTCTGCTCGGCCGGGAGGTCATCGAGGATGCCGTCGGTGCGCTTTTGCCGGGCGATGACGCCCAGCTCGGTCTTCGGTTCGTTCCGGGCCGCGCGGGCCAACTCGGAGCGAACCGCATGCACCTGCACCTGACCAGCGCCGATCTCGACGAGCAGCAGCACACGGTGGCGATGGCGCTGAAGCTTGGTGGCCGCCACCTCAACGTTGGGCAGCGACCTGAGGACGAGCACGTCGTCCTGGCCGACCCCGCGGGCTACGCGTTCTGCGTGATCGAGCCCGGCAACGCCTACCTCGCCGGGTGCGGCTTCCTCGGTGAGCTCACCTGTGACGGCACCCGGGAAGTCGGCCTGTTCTGGAGCAAGGTGCTGGGCTGGCCGCTGGTGTGGGACCAGGACGAGGAGACCGCGATCCAGTCACCGCGCGGCGGCACCAAGGTCGCATGGGCAGGCCCGCCCGTGGCCCCGAAAAAGGAGCCGAACCAGCAGCGCTTCGAGCTCATCCCGGCCGCTGGCGACCAGCAAGCGGCGGTCGACGGGCTGATCTCCCTCGGGGCCACTCGGCTCGAGATCGGTAAGGACGGCGCAGTCATGCTGGCAGATCCAGACGGCAACGAGTTCTGCGTCAGGGGAACTGACCACAGCCCTGCCGGATCGCCCATCGTGCCAGGGTGACCTGTGGGTGACCTGCTGCCGGATGGTTTCCTCGCGTCCGGGCCGCCGCGTTTATCCCACCATCAGCCCCCGATACCTCCTCACTCGGTGCCACTGAACCCATCGACCCAGACCACGCAGACACGCGACAGACGTCAGCCTTTCAACCTCTTGTAGCAGCCGGGCGGGGTGGGCCTGCCGGGGGAGCGACGAAGATCGTCACTGCCGGGAAGATCGGGAATGCGACCCTGCAGCGCCCCTGGCTCAGATGTGGACTCGCGGTGGATCGAGAAGAAGTCGCCACTGGGAAGGCGCGTCCAATCGGCCTCCGCGTTTATCTGAGTTGGGAAGCCTCCGGGGGGGATCCTTGATCACGGCGTCGGCACCAGCCCTGCTTTACCTTTCGGCCACATAGGACCCGTCGACTCCGCTACCGAATGGCGGCAGCGTGTCTCACTGAGGGCACCGAACGTGAGGGAGATGCGACCAGCCTGACCCGCCTGCAGCCTGGCAAGCCAGGCCGAGAGGGCGCCGCAGACGGTATGCCGGGCGCGACTTCCCTGGGCGCCCATTCTCCGCCGGCTCAAAGATCGCGGGCAGCGCGGTGAAGGCTCGGCCACGAGCCGTGACTGCGCCAGCTGCGACACGCTGGTCGGGCCACACGGCCAGGGTGCGTATCCCGAGGCGCCCACGTCCACCGCTAGCCGTTCTCCTTCACGTAGACCCGGCTCCGGGCAGCGACTCCGTCAGCCCCTGCATCTTCAAGATCAGAAACACACGGTCCGCGACGAAGCTGGACACCTCGTACTGCTCGCACAACTTGGCGCGGCTGGGCAGGCGTGAGCCAGGCGGAAACTCCCCGGACTTGATCCGGTTCGCCATGTCTTCGGCTACACGCTGGTAGGCGTACTGCGGTGGCACAGGTGGAAGACATCCAAGTCGATGATCGGCGCGTATGGGAATTTGGTCGGTGTCCATCCTCGAACACAGACCGTAGCAACGGCACCAGCAATCTGCTGATGCGGCTATCTGGGCGTCAGCTGTAGTTCGCCATGAACGATGATCGTGAAGTCTTGGCCGACGTCGGCCCAGAGTTGTTTGTATTCGATGTACATGATCGAGGCCGAGCCCTTCATCTGCGCCGAGGAAATGATCGGCATTGGCACTTTTCGGCCGCTCGACCGTAACCCTGGTCGGCTGCCACCTGGGCGGGTCGACCGCCGAAACCGAGCGGGCCACGGCCGGGTTGGGCGGGTACGTCCGGGCGGTGTGAGATCCATCGCCCGTGGGAAGGTCCGGGTGAGCCTGAGACGTTGTCCAGCACATGCCGGAAACTGATGTGGTGGTTATCGGGGCCGGACAGGCGGGGCTGTCCAGCGCATACCACCTGCGCTCCTCCGGTCTTGACTTCGTCGTCCTGGACGCCAACCCGGCACCCGGCGGGGCCTGGCAGCACCGGTGGCCGACGCTGCGCATGGCGACCGTGCACGGGATCTTCGACCTGCCCGGCATGCGCTTCACGCCTCCGTCGCCGGACGAGCCAGCCGCCGACGCGGTGCCGGCCTATTTCACCGCCTTTGAGAAGGACTTCGGCATCGACGTGCGGCGGCCAGTCGCCGTCACGGCCGTCCGGAACGCACGCGACGGACGACTCCTCGTCGAATCCGACAACGGCACCTGGACCACCCGGGCACTGATCAACGCCGCTGGGACGTGGACCAGGCCGTTCGTGCCGTACTACCCGGGACGGGAGACGTTCCGCGGGCGGCAGCTGCACACCGCCCACTACCGGGGGCCGGCGGAATTCGCAGGAAAGCGGGTGGTTGTCGTCGGGGGCGGAACGTCGGCGGTGCAGCTCCTGGTCGAGATCGCCGACGTCGCGGCGACGACGACCTGGGTCACCCGCCGGCCGCCGGTGTTCCGGGACGGGCCCTTCACGCCGGACTACGGACGCGAGGTGGTCGCCAAGGTGGAGGCACGGGTACGGGCCGGCCTGCCCCCGGGAAGCATCGCCAGCGCGACCGAGCTGTCGTGGACACCGCAGCTGCGCGAAGCCCGGGAACGCGGTCTCCTCCTACGCCGGCCCATGTTCGACCGGATCATCTCCGACGGCGTCCGGTGGCGCGACGGCTCGGCACAGGACGTGGACGTCATCCTCTGGTGCACCGGCTTCCGGCCGGCGCTCGACCACCTGGCCCCGCTGCGGCTGCGGGGGCCCCGCGGCGGCATCGTCGTGGACGGAACTCGGGTGGTCGCCGACCCCCGCATCCACCTGGTCGGCTACGGGCCGTCCGCGAGCACAGTCGGCGCGAACCGCGCCGGGCGGGCAGCGGTCCGCGAGCTGCGCGCGCTTTTGGCGGCGCCGTCCCGGCTTGACGGGCGCGGCGACGGTGGCACTCGCGAAAGATCAGCCGATATCGGCGCTTTCGCCGCCTGAACGCCGCACCCCCGCGCCACATGACCACCGGGGGCCGGTTCCTCCTGCCTTGACACCGGTCCGGGCCGGCTGAGCCGCCGGCGATACGACTAGCCCGGGCACGTTGACGAGGCAGACATTGTCGGCGTGGTCAAGCCGGCCGTGACCAGAGCGGACGTCATTGTCGGCAACCTGCAGGACCGGGCACCGGCGGCGGCCTTGAGTGCCGCTCAGCGGGCCTTCTTGGTCGCCCGCTTGCGGGGCGGCGTCAACGAGTCGGCGATCGCGGCGATGGCTGACGGCACCAGGCGGTAGTACGCCCAGACGCCTCGCTTCTCGCGCTCGAGCAGACCGGCCTCGGTGAGGATCCGAAGGTGATGACTGACGGTCGGCTGGGAGAGACCAAGCGGCGCGGTGAGGTCACTCACGGACGCCTCGCCCTCCGGAGCGGACTGGATCAGACTGAGCAGTCGTAGCCGGGCCGGGTCGGCGAATGCCTTCAGCACTCCCGCGAGCCGTTCGGCATCCGCACGCTTGATCGGCTCGCCAGCAAGCGGCGAGATGGCAGGTGTAGCAGTTTTCGCAGTTCCCACGTCTTCCATCGTTCCACCAACACCACCGATAGGCCCGTGGAACGGGGCCCGGGTCACGATCTGTTTGCGGGTAGGGAGCCGTGTTACCGGCCGTATCACAGCAGGGTGCGGCCCGCTCCATCTGTCGGATGGAGCGGGCCGTCGGATGTTCCAGCGGACTCCGGGGGCCGCCTAGTAGTTCGTCGGCCACCGCGTGTCGGATCGGCTCCACCTCATACGGGCCGCACGGGTGTGGTTGCTGTTCGCCCTCTGCTCAAGGGGTGGGGCTGCTCCCCCCGCCGGACCAGTCAGTGGCGGCGGGACCGCGGTCCTCGAACTCGTACGTGGTAGTCAGGCCTTCGGGCAGGTCGGGGACCAGGGCGTTGGTGCCGTCGACCACCTGGACGTAGCGGCGATCCTGGAGGATCGAGTAGCTCCCGTCGGCGATCTGCTCGATCTTGAAGAGCTGCGTCTGCGCGGTCGGATCGCACACCCGGCCGCGGACGCTGCCCGGCGCGGCGTCGTGCACGACGGTCATGCAGACCTGGCTCGTGCCACGCGGCGTGGCCAGCATGATCCGGAATTTGTCCCCCTCGGGGTGCAGGACCCACAGGGCCCGGTCGTCGATGCCCGGCTCGGTGGTGGCCCGCGCCCGGTCGTCGTCACGGCCGATCGCCAATGCGGCCCCGCCCATGCCGGGCACAACGATAAGGACCTGCCGCCGGCCGCCGAGGAACTCCTGCGGTCCCGCTGGCGCGGTCACGGACGGGGCGACCGATGGCGGGACCTCGCCCGCCGGGCCGACAACACCCCGGTCCGGCGTCTCAACGTGGTCCCGCGCCGGCAGCAGGGTGGCGCCGGCGGTCACGACCAGCACGGCCAGGCCCGCGCCGGTGACTGCCGCCCGGCGCCGCCGGCGCTGGTCGCTGCGGCGGCGCAACGTCTGCGCTGCGGGCAGCGTCGTAACGTCCCGGACCCTGTCGGCGATGGCCGTGAGGTCGTCGTGCGGATCAGCCATGGGACGCCTCCTCGTGGTGCGTCTCGGTCAGCATTCCGGCCATCGCTCGTCGGCCGCGGGCAAGGTACGCCTTGACGGTCCCGATGGGCACCTGCATCTCGGCTGCCACCTCGGCAACGCTGAGATCGTTCAGGTGGTACAGCACGACGGCGCGGCGCTGGTTGGCGCTCAGCCGCTGCAGCGCCTGGAGCAGGGCGACGTGGTCCACGCTGAGTCCGGGCACGCTCTGGTCGACGGCGGCCCGGCGGTGTGCACGGATCCGGTTGAGCGTCTTGCGCCAGCTGCTCACCGCGATTCGGGAGGCGACCCGGCGGACCCACGCCTCCGGGCTGTCCGCCTCCCGCACAGTCCGCCAGCGCTGCCAGGCCCGCATGAAAGCCTCGGCGACGGCGTCCTCCGCCTCACTGCGGTTGCCGGTCAGCGCATAGACGTGACCCACGATCCGTCCCGCGCAGGCCGCGTAGAAGCCGTCGAACTCCTCGGCGTCACGCATCCTGACCTGCACCTTCCCCAGAAACTCGTCTCGTGGTCACCGCCGAAATGAGACCCGGGAGGGACGCCCGGTCCATCTGCGCGGTGAAGGATTGTGGTACACGTCACAGCGTGAGTGATCAACCCGTCGAGCGGGCCAGGCGTCATCGTGCCGTCCCGGGAGAGGCCCGTGACGGAGAGGACGATGTGCGACGACGGCAACGACGCGCCTTGACAGCCGGGGTGCTGGCGACCGTGCTGGCGGCGGCCGGCCTCACGGCTTCACAGGCGGACGCGCAGGAGAAGCCGGGGGCCACGGTCTCCGGCAAGCCCGGTACCTTCACGTTGATCACCGGGGATCGGGTGTCGCTGGACGCGGACGGTCACCTGGAGATCCAGCGGGGGCCGGGGCGGCCCGGCATGCGGTTCGTGAGCAGCCGGGAGGGAGGTCACCAGTTCGTCGTCCCGGTCGACGCGATGCCGCTGCTGCACGACGGGCGACTCGACCGGCGGCTGTTCGACCTCACCGCGCTCGGCGAGTTCGGCTACGACGACCGGGCGGCCGAGCTACCGCTGCTGGTCGCGTACCCGGAGAACATGGCGCCGCAGGCACGGTCCGCGGCCGTCGAGGGTGCCGCACGGGTGCGGGCCGACCTGCCCGCCGCCCACGCGCTGGCCGTGCGGGCGGGACTGGACGAGCGGGTCACGCTGTGGGCGTCACTCACCCGCGGCACGGCGTCCGAGCGCACGCTCACCGCCGGGATCACCCACGTCTGGCTGGACGGCAAGCGCCGGGTGTCCCTGGACCGCAGCGTGCCGCAGATCGGCGCGCCGGCGGCCTGGCAGGCCGGCTTCGACGGCACCGGCGTCACGGTCGGCGTGCTGGACACCGGGATCGACGCCAGCCACTCCGACTTCGCCGGGCACATCGCCGCGATCCGGGACTTCACCGGCGGCAACGACCCCGGCGACACGGTCGGCCACGGCACCCACGTGGCGTCGACCATCATGGGCAGCGGCGCCGCCTCGGGCGGCCGGTACCGGGGCGTGGCACCGGGCGCGAAGCTGGTCGTCGGCAAGGTCTGCGCCACCGAGGAGTGCCAGGACTCGGACATCATCGCCGGCATGCAGTGGGCCGCGTCGCAGGCCCGGGTGGTCAACGTGAGCCTGGGCGGCACGGACGCGCCGGGTCTCGACCCGCTGGAGACCGCGGTCCAGGACCTGAGTCACCGGTACGGCACGCTCTTCGTGGTCGCCGCCGGCAACGAGGGCAAACCGAAGTCGGTCATGTCACCGGCCTCCGCGGACGACGCACTCGCCGTCGCCGCCGTCGCCGCCGACGACCAGCGGGCGTACTTCTCCGCCAGGGGCCCCCGCATCGGCGACAACCACATCAAGCCCGAGATCAGCGCGCCGGGCGTCGACATCGCGGCGGCCGCCCCGGGCGGCGGCTACGTCGCCATGTCGGGCACGTCGATGGCCACCCCGCACGTGGCGGGTTCGGCCGCGATCCTCGCTGGGCAGCATCCGGACTGGTCCGGCCCGCAACTCAAGGCCGCCCTGATGGGCTCGGCCAAGCCGGCCGGCGATGACAGCCTCTACGAGCAGGGCGCGGGCCGGGTGGACATCGGCCGAGCGGTCGCCCAGCCGATCGCCGCCGACGTCGCCGCGGTCGACTTCCCAGTCCAGCGCTGGCCCCACGCCGACGACACCCCGATCTCCCGCGTCATCGGCTACCGCAACACGGGCAGCGCGCCGGTCACCCTGTCCCTGACCGTCGCCCCGGCCCCGGCCGGCATGATCACCGTCAGCCCGACCACCCTGGTGGTGCCGGCCGGCGGCCGCGCCGAGGCGACGATCACCGTGGACACCCGGGTCGACGCCCCCGACGGCCTCTACCAGGGCGCGCTGACCGCGACCGGCGCTGGGGACCTGCGGGTGCGGACACCGTTCGCGCTCAACCGCGAGATCGAGAGCTACGACGTCCGGCTCGACCACACCGGGCGCGACGGCAGACCGGCCACGGAGTACCAGACCGTGGCGGCGAACCTGGCGACCGGCGAGTTCACCGCCCTTGACGGGCAACCGGGCGGCGGCACCCTGCGGCTACCCAAGGGCCGTTACGCGCTCTACAGCACCATCCACGAGGGCAACGTGTCGACCCTGCTCGTGCAGCCGGTCCTGGACGTACACGGCCCGGTCACCGAGGCGCTCGACGCCCGCACGGCCCAGCCGGTCTCGCTGACCGTGCCCCAGCGGGACGCCGCACCGCTGTCGATCAACGTGAGCGCGAACTGGAACGACGGCTTCCGCTACCCGGGTGTCCAGCTCAGCGGGGTGTCGTTCGCGGACGTCTTCTTCGGCCGGATCGGGCCTGCCGTCGCGGCCCCCGAGTTCGCCGCGACGCTGGGCATCGGGCTCGCCCGACCGGGCCCCGACCGGACGTTCCGGAACAGCCCCTACACGTACGACCTCGCGTATGTGGGCCACGGCGACATGTTCACGGGGCTGACCAGGACGTTGTCGCCGAAGAACCTCGCCACCGTCAAGGCGACCTACCGGAGCCAGTCCACCACCGCCACCGCCGTCCGCCTCCACCGCGCGGCGTCCCCCGGCGGCCCCGGCCCGATCGGTTCGAGCACCTCGTTCGACCTGCCATTCCACGCCACCGAGTACTACAACACCGACGGCGGCATCGTCTGGACGTCCACGTTCGTCGAGGGCGACAACCTCACCACGCAGGAGTCCACCTTCCACCCGGGCAGGACGTACACCCAGACCTGGAACGCGGCGCCCTTCGGGCCCACGGTGGGCGGGGCCCCGACCTGGTCGCCGCTGGGGTACGCGGGCCGCGACGGCGACACCATCTCGGTCGCGTCGCCACCCCTGTTCGGCGACGCGACCGGCCGCCCCGCGAGCCGCGACGACCTGCAGGTCCACTTCCGGCTGTCAAGCAACGGTAAGGAGATCGCCACCGCGGACGGACCATACGCGGACTTCTCGGTGCCCGCCGACAAGGCCGCCTACCGCCTGGAGGCGACCGTCACCCGCGGCGCCCCGGACACCCTGTCGACGTCGGTCTCAGTGGCCTGGACCTTCATCTCGGCGCACACGTCGACGCCGCAGCGACTGCCCCTGACCACGGCCCGGCCGATGCCCGCGCTCGACGACACCAACACGGCCCAGGCGGGCAGGACGATGACCATCCCCGTGGCGCTGGACCGGCAGGCGGGCTCAGCCGCCGCGCCGGGCCGCACGCTCGGCGTGGCCGCATCCTTCGACGACGGCAGGACGTGGATCGCGTTGCCGATCGTCCGCGGCGTCGCCCGCATCGCCCATCCGCGACGGCCCGGCTTCGTGTCGCTGCGCCTGACGGCCACCGACACCGCCGGCAACACGGTGACACAGACGATCCAGCGGGCCTACCGGATCGCCTGAACCACGCCCGAATCCGGGGCGGCTGCCTGCTGGCGCCGCCCCGGACTGCGGCTTCAACAGCTCGAACGCGCCTTCGTCCTCGCCGCGTTCGCCGCCCTTGCCGACCCGTCAGCCGCGGCTGCTTCGACCGCAAGAGGGCCGAGGGCAAACGCGACAACGCCCCGTTGAGACGGGACGTCACAGCCAGCCACGCGCCGTGGCGGTCATTCCCAGCTGGAAGCGGGTGGTGGCACCCAGGTCTTCCATCAGCGCGTGGATCCGGCGCTGCGTGGTCCTGATCGACCAGCCCAGTGACCGGGCGATACCTTGGTCGGTTAGGCCCGAGGCGAGCAGCGTCAAGAGGTCCCTGGTTTCCTCGTCCGGTCCGCTCGCGCCGTCGACCGGCCCGTCGATGGACAGCGGTATGCCCCGGTCCCACTCCGCCTCGAAGAGCGTGATGAACGCGTCGAGTAGCGACGATGGGTGGACCACGTAGGCGACGCCGACATCCTGCTCGCTGGAGCTGATGGGGATGATGGCCAGCCGGTCGCCCACGACGCGGATCAAGGGCACGTACTCTCCGCTGTCCCTGCGCAACACGGTCGGGTCGACCCCCAAGGCGGGCAGCGCCGCACCGAACAGCTCGGCACCGGCCGCCGCGCCGTGGACCACGATCGCCGACTACCCGAGCCCGATCCAGGACAACGGCGTCGTCTCGCTCGGCGGCAAGATCTACTCGGCGTTCGGGGTCACCGGCTCCGATTACTCCCACGCGATGTACGCCTATGACCCGACCGCGGGCAGCTGGTCCCGGCTGGCGAGCCCCGCGGACGATCGCCAGCGGCCGACCATGGCGGTGTTGAACGGGAAGATCTACGCAACAGGCGGCTGGGGGCGGCTCGGCCGTTGACGGCGCCCCCGACGGCAAGTCCGAGGTGTATGACCCGGCAACGAATGTGTGGACGACCGCGGCGACGAACCCGAAACCGCTCGCGGGCTCCGGTGTCGCGGTGCTCGACGGCAGGATGTACGTCGTCGGCGGCTGCCTCCAGATGGTGTGTGGCGCCAAGGACGTCATGGTGTACGACCCGGCCAGTGACTCGTGGGACCGCGCCCCCGACTACCCGAGCCGGTGAGCTGGGAGGCGTGTGGTGCGATCTCCGACGCCCTCTACTGCGCGGGCGGCGAGTCCAGCTCCGGCGGCGCGACGCGCCACACGTACGTCTACGACCCGCATGCCGACTCGTGGTCGCCGGCGGCCGACATGCCCATCGACCTGTGGGGGTCCGGGTACACCACGGCTGAGGGCCGGTTGCTGGTCTCCGGTGGTGTCACGGAGCACAACTCGGTGGTCACCAACCAGGGCTTCGGCCTCGACCCGGCCAGCGACACCTGGACGCCCATCTCGAACTCGAACAACACGCTCTACCGCAGTGGTAGCGCCTGCGGGTTCTACAAGATCGGTGGTAACACGGGTGGCGAGGACGCCCAGAACCTGGGCAGCTCCGAGGTGTTGCCGGGCAGGGTCGACTGCGGCGAGACGAACCACGTGAGCTGGCTCGCGGTGAACCCGACGACGCTCACGCTCGCACCGGGTGCCAGCACCACGGTCACCGTGACCGTCGACGCGAATGTTCCGGACATCACGCAGCCGGGGACGTACACGGCGGCTGTTGTGATCGGCACGGATACGCCGTACACGACGCCGACCGTCCCGGTGTCGATGACGGTCAACCCGCCGAAGACCTGGGGCAAGATCACCGGTACGGTCACCGGGCCGTCAGGTGCGTTGCCTGGCGCAACGGTCCAAATCAACACGTCGTTGGGGCACTACACGCTCAGAACCGATGCGAGCGGCCATTACCAGCTGTGGCTCGACGTCCGAAACAACCCCGTTGCAGGTGATCTGCGCGATCGACGGCTATCAGCCACAGACGACGGCTGTAAAGATCAGAAGGGGAGAGGCGACGACGCTGGACTTCGCATTGCAGAAGGTCTAGTTCCGGCCGACCGAGAGGGCCCGGGTGGTGTCACCGCCCGGGCCCTCTCTCGCGCCGCACATCGCGGGCCGCCGTTCAGACCCGTATCCACGGGTAGGCAAGGCAACGGTGCGTGGCCTGATGAACGGATGCCGCAGGAATTTCTGATGAATCGGCTGGACTGCCGGGGAAATGGCTGTCGACAGCAGCCCAGCCAGCCAGCCCCGCCGAAGCTCGGGCACCTGCTGTCGGCGGAGCCGAGGTTGCCGAGTCCTGACCCGACCTTGTCAGGACAGTCACCGGCGGCTCCTCTGGGCGGGCGGGACGACGCCGCGGCCAGGTCGAGAACGCAGAGGTCTCGACCTGGCCGCGTGAACGCGTGGCGGCTGACTACGGTGTGAGCCGGAAGTAGTCGAGGTTGAACCCGCCCGTTTCGCAGTACACCGTGACCAGCTGATCGCCCGCCGTCAGGGCGACCGGCACGTGCACCGACTGGTAGCTACCCCAGCCGCCCGTGTCCGGCACGGATACGGTCGCGAGCACCTGCCCGCTCGCGTTGCGGAACGACAGCGCGTTCGCCGCGGCGGCACCCGTGCCGTTGGCGACGCGCAGCTCAAGGTCGTACGTTCCGGCCTGCGCGACCGCGATGCGGTACTTGAGCCAGTTTCCGGCGGCCGTCCAGCCGATGTTCTTGCCGCCGCTGGCGGCCGGGTTGCTCTCGACGAAGCAGCAGCCTCCCTCGTCCCAGCCGTGTTGCTCCAGGTACGACTCGGCCTCGACCTTTGCGCCGATGGGCGCGCCGTGCGGCCGCACGGTCAGGTGGACCCTCACCTTGTCGCTTGCCTGGCCGTCGGTGACCACGAAGGTCAAATCCTGCTCGCCGGCCACGGTGGGGTGGATCGTCACGAGCCCGGTGGTGCCGTCGATGCTGACCCCGTCCGGCAGGTCGGTGGCGTAGAAGCCGAGCGGGTCGCCGTCGACGTCGGCCGCTGTCAGCTGCACCTGCACCGTGCTGTACTGGTCGGCGACCACATCGGCGACGTTGTCCAGCACCGGGGCGTGATTGCCCTTCGTCGGCGGCAGCTTGCCCTTCCACCGGAACGTGGCGAACGAGTGCGCCGGCACCGTCTCGAGGAAGGACTGACCGGCGAGCACGATGCGTACCTTGCTGTCAGCGTCGTTGCTGTTGCGGAGTACGGCGACGAAGTTGTTGGCCTTGTCCCGGTAGACCACGTTGCTGATGCCGTTCGCCTCGCCACTCGACTGCACACGTACATCGTCGGGGCCGAGGTATCGCGCGAACTGCCCCAACTGGTAGAGCTCGTCCCGGACGGTGAAGTCACGGGTGGTGGTGTTGACGGTGACCAGACGGTTGGGCCATTTCGTGGTCCGGCCGACTTCCGCCCAGTCGATGTTGTTGTCGCGCGCAGGTGTCCAGTGCAGTGTCCCGCCGTCCTGGTCGGTGGCCTGGGCCCACATGACGTACGAGCTGGCGTCCAGCCGGAAGTAGCTCAGGAGGGTGTCCGGGGAGACGCTGCCCGTCTCGGTCATCTCGATGGGCTTGCCGTACTGCTCGTACGCGTCGCGCATGACGGTCGGGTCGCCCCAGTACGGGTGAAAGGCGATGGCGTCGGCTGCCGCGCGGACTTGCGCCCCGGTGATTGAGCCGTCCGGTGCGTCCTCGAAGATGCGGTAGTAGTTCTTCGTCTCGGTGCTGTTCGGGTCGCGCCAGTCCCAGAAGTTGAAGTCGTGCACGTAGAGCTGGGTGTCGAGGTTGGCTGCGGCGAACTCGCGCTTGATCGCAATGGCCAGCTTCTGCTGCTGCTCGACGCTGATGTCCATGGCCGGGTAGACGACGTCCATGCCGGGCTCGTTCAGCAGCGTCAGCCCACCGATCTTGATGCCGTGCTCCGCGTACGCCTGGACGAACTTGACATAGTAGCGGGCGAAGACGTCAATGCAGTCATCGCGCAGCTTGCCGACCTGGTAGTAGCTGGTCGTGCTGCCCGGCCGAAGCGCGACCTCGCCGATGAAGCGGTTGTTCGTCTTCATCCAGGCCGGAGCGCTCCAGGCGGACGCAAAGAACGTGGCGTGCGGGTTGTAGCGCTGGATCAGCTTGATCGTGTCGATGATGTGCAGGTCGATGTCGCGCTGGATCGAAAAGTGCTTCAGGTCGAAGTCATCGCTGACGCCGGTAGGCAGGTCGTCCTCCGACCAGAACGGCAGGTGCTCGATGACGTCAGGGCTGCCGATCGTCAGGCGGAACCGGTCGAGGCCCGCCCCGGTCTTCGGGTCGACGAGCAGCCGGACGGCCTGCTCCCGCTTCGCCGGGTCGAGCTTCCAGAGGTTGGAGACGCTCGTCTCGTCCAGGGAGAAGCCGACGCCGCTGTAGCGTTGACGCGTCTGGCTGGGGTCGATGACGACAGTTGTGTCGGCGGATGCGCCCTTGTCGTTGCCCACGCGGATGGTGGGCAACGACTGCCACCGGTGTTCGGCGCCGGTCGAGTAGGTCCCGGTCACGACATTGCCACGGTCGGCCGTCGCCGGCGACGCCGGCGTGGCTGCGAGCACGGTGACCGTTGCCGATGCGACGGCGAGTGCCGCAGTAACGGATTGCCTCACGGCGCCTCCAGATTCAAACGGAAGGGTCCTCACGGCAGGCGCCGGCGTCGGTGCCGTCCGCGATTGCGAGTAGAGGGTGATACTGGCTCCGCTCGCGGAGCCTAACTTTTGATGGTTGTTAGTTCAAGCCATGAATTGACGGCTAGCGATGTTGAGTCGCAGCAGCACGGCAGCCCATCATGCCGCATCGATCAGCAGCTACGCCCGGGCTCAGCGCCCAGCGACCCGGCCAGCGGCTCCACCACCCACGCACCGGTCCTCACCAGGGAGGATGGGGTTTCGGCAGGGGCAGGGCTCACGCCCCGCCGATCGCCAGTCAGGTCATCGCGGTATCTCACGACGGCCGGCGTGATGATCGCTCCCGGCCGGTCAACGCAGATGTGACTCGATGGCCTCGATGATGCGGGGACGGAGCTCGGCTGCACGGATGACGGCGTCAACGGAGCCGACCTCGACGGCGCGCTGGATGTTGTGCACGCGGTCGAACTCCGTGGCCACCTCACCGAGCTTCTCCGCGCGGACCGACGAGCGGAGCTCGTCGAGTTCCGCGGTCAACGCGGCGCGGTCGGCTCCGGACGCGGCCGCAGCGCGGGCCTCCAGGTCCCGCACGCGCGGGTCAGCCGCGGCGCGGGCGTCGACGTCGCCGGAGAACACCACCGCAGCGGCGGGAGCGCCGCCGAGCACGGAAGCGAACGAGCCTTCCAGCGCCAGCACGGTCATGTTGGGGTTCAACGCCTTCGAGAACACCACGAACGCGCCGCCGTGGTACCGCGAGATCACGCAGAACACGATGGGCCCGCGGAAGTTCACGATCGCGCGGCCGATCTCGGCGCCGTACTCCAGTTGCAGCTTTCGCATCGACTCGGGCGAGCCGTCGAAACCCGACAGGTTCGCCAGCACCACCAGCGGTCGGTTGCCGCTGGCCGCGTTGATCGCGCGCGCGGCCTTCTTCGACGACCGCGGGAACAGCGTGCCCGCGGTGTAGGTGTCCGGGCCGTCGGTGGGCGGGAAGCCACGCCGCGGCACCGCCCGTGACTCGATGCCGAGCAGGCACACCGGCATGCCGCCCAGGTGCGCGTCCTGCACCACCGCGGTCTCCGCGTCGGCCATGCCCGCCCAGCGTTCCAGCACCGGGTGGTCCTGGTCGGACAGCGCCCGCATCACGGTCCGGATGTCGAACGGCTTCTTGCGGTCCGGGTTGGCCCCGGCGGAGAAGATCTCGCCGACGGTGGTGAAGTCGCTGCCGGCTGCGGCATGCGGGAAGTCGGAGATGTCGCGGTCGGTGGGGTCGGTGGTGGTCGTCCGCCGCGGCACGTCCTCGCCGGGTGCGACGTACGTGTGGTCGTAGTGTGACATCAGCACGTCCCGCGCGGCGGGGAGGTTCGGCGCCCAGTACTGCGCCTGTCCGTTCGGGCCCATCACCCGGTCGTAGCCGCCGATGCCGAAGTTGTCCTCGGCGGACACGCCACCGGAGAAGTCGAGCGACTGCTTGCCGGTGAGCACCATCGCCGAGTCCGGTGTCATCACCAGGACGCCCTTGGTGTGCATGAGCATCGTCGCCTCGGCGTTCCAGTACGGCTGCGCGCCGACGTTGATGCCCGCGACCACAATGTTGATCTCACCGCCGTCCTGGGTGAACTCGACGATCCGCTTGAGCGCCGCCGCCACCCAGTCCATGTTCTCCGTGCCCGACTTCATGGAGATCCGGGCGCCGGCGGACAGGGCGTACCACTCCAGCGGCGCCCGCATCCGCTCGGCCAGGTCCAGTGCGGCGATCACCCGGCGGCACTCCGGCTCGGACAGGGCGCCCAGCGACTTCGTCGGGTCGCCGAGCAGTACGACCCGGGTGATGCCCTGCGGGTGCCGCGGGGTCGGCGTCGTGACCAAGCCCGCGACGATCGCCGCGGTGTTGCGCCCCTTCGGTCGGTCGACCGGCACCAGCGCGTGGTCGTCGTCCAGGTCGTGCTCGGCGAAGTCGCCGAGCAGGCCGGTCAGCTCGTACGGGTACACCGTGTTGCGGCTGCTCGCGCGCAGCACCTTCAGCCGGTAGTCGTCGAGCGGCTCGACCGGCTCGACCGGCGGCTCGCCGACGGTCAGCTCGGCGCCGCCCGTGGCCTCGAAGGAGATTCGAACGGCGATCTTGGTCAGTTCGCCGGTCCCGCGGTCGCGCTGCCGCGCGATGAACAGGATCTCCTCCAGCCCGGCACCGGCGGTCGTCGGGCGCACGCGCCCGGCGATCATCTCCATCTCCTCCCGGGTGAGGTCGCTCGGCGGCCACACGTAGATCACGATGCGGTTGGTGTTGAAGCGGGTCTTCGACGGTCGCCGGGACTGCGCGCGGCGGATCGAGTCGAGGCAGGCGGCGACGGTGTCCTCGGTCGTCGGCAGCGCGACCAGCCGGCCGTCGTGGTCGCGCAGCTCGGTCAGGTCGCGCACCTGCGCGAACGCGACGAGACGCTCGTCGGACGGGTTCTCCCGCGCCACGCACTGGAAGAGGTAGACCTCTTCGTCCGACGACGGCAGCCGGGTCAGGTCGAACTTGTGCAGCCGCTCCAGCTGCATCCGCTGCGCGATGTACGGGTGCAGGCCGCGGATCAGCCGCTCCTCGGCCATCCCGGCGCCGGACGGGCGGAACGTGAAGTGGTGGTGCATCACCGCTCCGCCGCGACCCGCGACGGTGGTGGTGACTCTGCGGACCTGGTGCGGCAGCGGGTGCGCGTTGACGACCTCGAGCAGCGCGGTGGCCATCGCGGCGAAGTCCTCCGGCTGGCTCTCCCAGGCGAGGTAGATGTCGGCGTCGACGGCGTCCTCGCCGCTGGCCAGCTCGGCGAGCCCGCGCAGCGCGCCGCCCAGCGCGTCGAAGCTCACCGCGGCGGAGACCACGCTCGAGTCCGTGCGCTCGGCGACCACGAACGTGCAGCCCGCGACCTCGCGGATGCCGACGCTGGTGAGCCCCTTGTTGCCGTAGTACCGCCGGGTCAGCACTTCCAGCATGACCGCGTTGTCGAGGTGGTCGCGGACGAGCCGCTGGCCGAGCAGCCGAACCAACGGCTCGGTGCTGCGTACCATCTCGGCGATGCGCTCGGCGCGGTCCGGCGCGTCCGGGTGCGCGTCCAGGTGGCGCTGGTGCTTGCGGACCTTGGCGTAGACGCGGGCGCGGTTGCGGCGCAGCAGCGGCTGGGCGAACCAGGCGAACACCACGCCGCGGGCGAGGTCGGCGACCACGGGGAAACGGACCTGCGTCGCGGCCACCAGCCGCTCCAGCGCGAGGCCCGCCGGCTCGCGCAGCGTCTCGTCCGGCGGCGACTCCCGCAGCCACGCGCGCAGCAGCGTCGCGACGACCGTGGCGTCGGCGGACGCGCGTTGCTGGGCGAGGAAGATCCGGAACACGGCGGCTTCGAGCTCGGGGGAGCGCTCCAGGTCGGTGACACCGTAGTGCCCGAGCGCCTTGGCGAGCCTGCCCTGGAACGAACTCGGCAGTCCGGCCCGCTCGACGTCGAGGCTCTGCAGATAGGTGTGGAAGTACTCGCGGGCGCTGTGCACGTGGGCGTCGTCGCCGCCGTCCTCGCCCGTGGGCCGGTTGCGGCTCAGCTCGGCGAGGTCGGCGAACACGTTGACGAGGTCGAGTTCCTCGGCCAGCGGCCGGTGGCCGTCCTCGGTTGCGGCCCGACGCGCGGCGAGGTAGTCGTCGAGCACCCGACGGTCGTCGTGCGGGTCGACGTCGAAGCCGAGCAGCAGGCCGCGCAGGTCCTCCTGGCCGCGCGTGGCGCGCTTCCGCGCCGGGATCTCCCCGGGCGCGGCGGGCAGGTCCAGCTCGACGGACGCGGCGGCCGGGCCGTCCGCGTCCTCGTCAGCCTCCTCGGCCAGCGGCTCCAGCCGCAGCAACGGTGCGCCGGCCTCCACCTGGCTGCCCACGGAGACGGCGCATTCCTTCAGCCGCGCCTTGAACGGCGCCCGCAGCACCGTCTCCATCTTCATGGCCTCCAGCACCAGCACCGGCGCGCCCGCCTCGACCTCGGCGCCGACCTCCAGCGGCGTGGCGACGACCAGCGCGGGCATGGGTGAGCGGACGACACCGCCCTCGTCGCGGCTGACCCGGTGCGTCACGCCGTCCACCTCGACCAGGTGGATCGGCCCGTGCGTCCCGGTGAGCAGGCGGTACCGGGCACCGTTGACGACGATCTGCCCGGTGTGCCGGTCGAAGCGGTCGAGCTCGACGTCGGCGGTGCGGACGGCCCCGCCCGTTTCGATGCCGACGCGGAACCGGTGCGCGCCGACCCGCGCCACGCGCATGCGATAGCCTGCGCCACGCAGCTTGAGGTCCAGCGGCCGGCCACTCCTGTGCTGCACCTGCGGGCGCCCGCCGAACGCCGTCGACAGCAGCCGCCGCCGCTCGATGCGTTCCTCCTCCTCGTACGCCTCGATGGCGGCGGCCGCCAGCGCGACGGCGGAGTGCCGCTGCGCGACGAGTCTGCCAGCGCCGCGGACGCGGTCGATCCAGCCGGTGTCCGCGCTGGCGTCGATCACCTCAGGCTGGTCGAGCAGGTCGAGCACGAAGCTCTTGTTCGTCGCGCCACCCTCGATGATCACCGTGGTGTTCGCCATCGCCCGGCGCAGCCTGCCGAGCGCCTCGTCGCGGTCGCGACCGTAGGCGATGATCTTCGCGATCATCGAGTCGAAGTCGGCGGGGATGGTGTCACCCTCGCTGACGCCGGTGTCCACCCGGATGCCCGGTCCGGCGGGCAGGTCCAGCCGCGCGATACGGCCCGGGGAGGGCGCGAAATCGCGGTCCGGGTCCTCGGCGTTCAGCCGGGCCTCGATGGCGTGCCCGCGCTCCACCGGCGGCTCGCCTTCGAGCCGCCCGCCCGCGGCGACGTGCAGCTGCGCCTTGACCAGGTCGAACCCGGTCGTGGACTCGGTGATCGGGTGCTCGACCTGCAGGCGGGTGTTGACCTCGAGGAACGCGAACAGCCGGTCGCCAGGGTGGTAGAGGAACTCGACGGTCGCCGCACCCCGGTAATCGACCGCGACGGCCAGCCGTTCGGCCGACGCCTTGAGCTCGGCGGCCTGCGCCGGGCTGAGCACCGGCGACGCCGACTCCTCGATGACCTTCTGGTTGCGCCGCTGCACCGAACAGTCGCGGACACCGAGCGCCCACGCGGTGCCCTGGCCGTCGGCGATCACCTGGACCTCGACGTGCCGTGCACCGGTGACCAGGCGCTCCAGGAACACGACGCCGCTGCCGAACGCCCGCGCTGCCTCCTGGCTGGTGCGATCGTACGCGTCGGCGAGCTCGGCCGCGTTCGTGATCACGCGGATACCGCGCCCGCCGCCGCCCGCGGTCGCCTTCAGCATCAGCGGGTAGCCGATCTCGGTCGCCGCCGCCAGGGCGGCGTCCAGGGTCTCGACCGCGCCACGGCTCCACGGCGCGACCGGCACGCCGACCTCCTCGGCGATCAGCTTCGCGCCGATCTTGTCACCGAGCTTGCGCATGGCCTTCGCGCTCGGCCCGACGAAGACGACCCCGACCTTCTCGCACAGCTCCGCAAACGCCGGGTCCTCTGCGACGAAGCCCCAGCCGACCCACGCGGCGTCGGCCCCGGTCTCCACCAACGCACGCTCGAGCGCCTTCAGGTCCAGGTACGGGCGCCCGGACGCGGGACCGAGATCGTAGGCGATGTCCGCCTCACGCACGAACGTGGCGGTGCGGTCGACGTCGGTGTACAGGGCGACGGTCTCAATCCGGGTCCCGGTCTCCGCGGCCAGCTCTCGGACCGCGTGGATGAGCCGCATCGCGGCCTCACCACGGTTGACGATGGCGACACGGCTGAACACCCGACCGACCCCTCCGGTAGACCCACGATGTATGCGCCGCGAGACCCCGGCCTCCGGCAGTGATCACCTTTCCGCCTGCCGGCTGGCAGCGCCATGTCGTAACCACCGAACCCTTAGCGGCACCGTTTGTAGGAACCGAACAAAACTTTTTGGCCGCCCCCACCGGCATGCCCGCACCACTTTCCCGGAATGCGGGCGGGGCGCCGGCCACCGGCCGACGGCCCCCGGGAAAGCTCGGCTCAGCGCCGCCAGACCACCTGAGACGTGGTGGTCGGATCGAGGACGACGTCGCCGTTCCAGGTTAGGAATGACGGCTGGGGTAGGTAGTCCTGGCCCAGGAAGAAGCCACGCTGGATTCCGGTCACCTGCACTGTCGCGCCGCTGTCGGCACCGACCACGCCCCGGTGGATACTCACCTCGGCGATGTCGTCGGTCGTGGTGCCGGCGGGCAGTTCGACGGTGGTGGCCGCCGGGATGTCGCGCTGGATCGACCAGGTCGGGTCGACGTGGTGCGACAGGTAGACGGTCTGGCCGTTGACGAGGCGTACGCCGAGCGAGACCCCGACCCAGTTCGCCCCCGAGTTGGCCGGCAGGGTGGTCTTGTCGACCACGGCGTACAGGTAGTTGCGCTGGTCGCTCACGTTCGGCGTGAGTGCCGCCGTGGGTGAGGCCGGCTCGATCTTGCCTTCGCGGAGCATCTCCTTGGCCATGACACCGGCGGAGCTGCGTCGGTCGCCGGGCTGTCACAGGCCACCGACGCCGTCAGGAGTAGGACCACCACCGCTGCTCGGAGAGCTCTCGGCGCACCCGCAGTATCGACCGTCGGCGAACCGATCTGCCCCGGACAAGATCGCCGGCCCGACGATCTCCGTCACGATCGCGGTGCCGTCGGCGCGGCCATCCCCGGATGCCACCCTTTGATGCTCGGCACCCATTCGTGCCGCAGCCAGCGTCCGCATCTCAGCCGGAGAAGAGCCGCCCGCCCTCGACGGCCGGATCCCCCGGTCGAGACCGCGGCCCGATCCCCGCCCGGGACGGCGGCCCGAGGCAGCGTGAGATCGGCGTAACAGGTGATCAGCCAGCGCTACGGGCGGAGCCCGACGTACCGTGAGATCGTGCCGACGAGAGATCTGATCACCAGCGCTGACCTCGACGAACTTCGCCGCTCGGCGCTCGGCACAGCCAATCCGCTCGGCGTCGCAACCGACCTGGCAGACGCGGTGGAGCAGGGCCGGCTGGCGGAGCCGGAGGACGCCGGGGACGCGCTGACCCTGGCCGCGGAGATCGCCGAGATCCGAGGGCGGCTGGACGCCGCCCTCCGGTACGCGGACCGGGCCTTGGAGGCGTACCCGTCGGTAGAGGATGCCCGGGCCGGCTTCGCCCGGGCGCTGCGGGCCCGGATCCTGTTCCGGGCCGGCGGCCGGGAGGACGAGGCGATGGCGGAACTCACCGCGCTGCGCCAGCTCCTGATCGAGCAGCCCGAGGCCCCGGTGTACGTCAGCGCGGCACTGGACGCCGGCGATCTCTCGGTGATCGCCGAGGAGTGGCTGAGCGAAGCGGTCGACACCGTGCTCGGCAGGCGCGCCACGGCGGCCGGAGCACCCACTGAGGCCGTACCCGCCGCCGAGGCGACGGTGGAGGTCGGCCCTCCGGAGGCGCCCGGCGTCCTGTTCTTCCTGCTCCAACAGCGGCACCGGGTACGCCGGGACTTGAACCTGCCGCATGATCGGCAGGACGATCTGGCGGACCGGCTGGAGGCTCAGCTCGTCCGCCGGGCGGAGCAGCGGCAGGGCACGGAGCCCGACCTGCTCTTCTGGCCCCGGGTCGAGTTCGACCGCCTGCTCGCCGAGCACGCCGAGCTGACCGAGGCGTACGGGCCGGACTGGGACGCGCACCGGGGCCGCCTGGAACGACACCTCGTCCAGCAGGCCAACACCGGTCGGACCGGGCTGAGCGTGGTCGGCGCATCGGTGGATGGGCTGAACGGCTACGCCAGCCGGCACAACGGGGATCCGACGGATCCGGAGATCCGCACCCGCTACGGGCGAGATCTGGCGACCCGGACCGGCGCGCAGATTTCCTGGCCGCCGGAGCGCAACGACGCCTGCTGGTGCGGCTCGGACCTCAAGTACAAGAAGTGCTGCCTGCCGCGCTCCCGTAGCTGACCGCCTCGCCAATCGCTGCTGGCGGCAGTCGGGCCAGGCCGGCCACGGCGAGCGCTCGCAGCGAAATGGGGTGGCCGCAGGATCGGGATCACGAGCGCACGCGGTCGCCGCGCCGCAGGGACGATCCGGCGATGGGGGGCTCGCGATGATCAGGTTATGCGCGGCATACATCGTCAATGCGGTCGTCGTTGGTACCCATCTGCCGCTGTCGGCTCGGCCTGGCATCGTAGAGGCATGTGCAGGAACATTCGCGTGCTCCACAACTTTGAACCGCCTGCGACCGACGATGAGATCGAGGCCGCCGCCATCCAATACGTGCGCAAGGTCAGCGGCACGACACGGCCGTCCGCGGCCAACGAGGAGGCGTTCGGCGAGGCGATCCGCGCTGTCACGGCGGCCACCCGGACCCTACTGGACAGCCTCGTGACCAAGGCACCTCTCCGTGACCGCGAGGTGGAGGCCGCGAAGGCCAAGGCGCGCGCGGCCGAACGGTACGGGCTTCGACCGGCGGCCTCCGGCTGACAGCTCCCGATCTCACTGGCCACGCTCTGCTCTGGTCAGGGCTTCCTGCTCGGTGACCTCTTCGGCAGCCCCGAAGGTGTCGAGGAGGACTGGGCGGCGGCCTGCACATATTCCTGGTCAACGACCGGTCAGCCGTCGTAGCGGAGCCCGTGTCCGAAGGGGTAGAGGGCACCCGACCCGTTCGCATGGGGGATTGTGACGGGCAGTTTTCCGACGGGGTTGACCTCCCCGAACAACACGCGGGTCAGTGACTCCATCGAGGCGGCCGTGTAGCCGTAGGTGGCAAGGTAGGTCGGTGCCTCCGTGAAGTACGAGATGTCGTAGGGATTGCGCATGCCGGACACGACGACCGGCTTGCCCGTCGCGAGCAGCGCCTTGACCAGGGCCTGCTGAGCGGCGGCCGACGCGGTGGGCAACCCCGTGATGGGATTGACACTGGCGGCGTTCATCGTCGACACCACCACAAGGTCGCTGTGCGCGGCGTCGGCGACCACCTGGTTGATCCTGGTCTGGCTGGGTGTCGTGCCCGTCTCGAGGACGGTCACGGTCTGCCCACGTCGGCCGATCGCGTTGCCGAGCGTGGTCGTCGTCGTCACGCCCCAGCCGGTCACGAGAACCCTCTGCGGGTCGCGAGTGAGCGGAAGCACGTCGCTGTCGTTCTTGACGAGCGTCGTGGTGTGGTCCGTGATGAGTTGCTCGTCGCGGAGGTGGTCGGACGCGCCCACGACCTTGGCCGCCAGCTCGACGTTCACGAACGGATCCTTGAACAGCCCCCTCGTCATCTTCAGGCGCAGGATCCGGTAGACCGACTCGTCAAGGCGCCGCATGGAGATCTCACCGCTGCCGACGGCGTCGAGCACCGCGGTGTAGGCGACGTCCATCTGCGGCGCCAGCACGAGCTGGTCGGCGCCTGCCTTGAACGCCTCGACCGGCGCGACGTTCGGCGGGTACGTGCTTGTCGCCCCTTGCATGTCGAGGGCGTCGGTGACGATCAGCCCGTCGTAGCCCATCTCCTCGCGCAGCAGCCCGGTGAGGATGGGCTGCGACATCGTCGCCGGTGCGCCGCTGGGATCGACCGACCGGAGTACGACGTGTGCGGTCATGATCGTGTCGACGCCTTGGGCGATCGCGGCCCGGAACGGCGGCAGGTCGATCGCCTCGAGCTGCTCGCGGGTGTGGGTGACCTCCGGCAGGCCGAAGTGGCTGTCCGTGGCGGTGTCGCCGTGCCCCGGGAAGTGCTTGGCAACCGTGGCCACGCCGCCGTCGTGGTAGCCGTTCACCTGGGCAGCCACCATGTTGGAGACCAATTCGGGGTCCTCGCCGACCGACCGTACGCCGATGACCGGGTTGGCGGGGTTAACGTTGACGTCGGCGACCGGTGCGTAGTTCTGGTTGATCCCGACGGCCGCCAACTCGGTGCCGATCACCTCGGCCGAGCGGTGTGCGTCCGTCACCGATCGTCCCGCGCCGAGGGCCATGTTGCCGGGCATCGCCGTGGCCGGTGCGACGAGGCGGAAGACGACGGCGCCGCCCTCCTGGTCGGTGGAGATGAGCAGCGGGATCGGTTGCCGTTGGCTGAGGGCGGCCGTCTGCAGCCCGTTGGACAGGGTGGCGATCTGACGCGGGTCCTGCACGTTGTCGGGCCCGCGCCTGGAGTCGAAGTAGATGACCCCGCCCGGCTTGTACTTGTCGATGACCTGGGCCGGGGTGTCCACACCGTACAGCGCCCGGTTTCGAGCCGCCATCGTCGGAGACACTGTGCTGGCATCCTGGCCGTACACCTCGACGACGAACAGCTGCCCAACCTTCTCCTGCACCGTCATGTGCTGAAGCCTGCTGATGATCTTGCCACGGAGCGTCGCGTCGTCCGAGTAGCCGGGCCCACTACCATTCGCCGCACTGGCGGGGACCGCCCCTTCGGCCACCGCCGGCACTGCCGGAGACGACAGAAGCGCCCCAACCGAGATGACGGTGATGCAGACTCGCCGGCCGAACCGATGGCGCATGCCAACCTCCGGAGGGGAAGACCAGTGACCAACCTAACTGTAAGCGGACCTAACTGTAAGCGGAAGATTTGCTGTCGTCGTTGCATTCGCAGCCCCGGCCGTGGCCGGCTGGCCATTCTGGCTCAGGTTGCGCGCCCGGTAGACCTCGATCCTGTGGTTGGGATCGGCGTTCTTGGTGCTGTAACCAGGTCGCGTGAGCTGCTACGCGAGCGCACCGCCGAAGCTGTCCGCGCCGACCCCACGGTACGAGTTCGCTGGCTGTCGGATTACAGCGTGCGGCGGTGTCCGCGCCGTGGCCGCTACCCGAATTTCCGTGGAGTGTGGGCCGTCCTCGCGCTACCCCGTTGGCGAGGACGGCCGGTCGCGCGGTTACCCTGCGGCGATGACGGTCGGCGAGGACGGGGAGCGGCTGGCGGTGTCGCTGGCTGACCGGCTCGACGCGCTCACCTTCACCGACCTGACCACAGACCAGGTCACCGCCCGGCTGATCGACGTGGTGGTCGACTGGGCGGGGGAGCGGGGCTGGCGGGTCTACCGGCGGGCGTCCAGCGTGCTTCCGCTGCCGCCGCCGATGTCCGCGCAGCAGTCGGTGCTCGACGTGGCCTGTGCCCGCCCGGACGGGCCGCCGGTCGTCGTCGAGGTCGACCACGGCACGCGCCGCCGTACTTTTGAGAAGTTGCTGGCCGAGGCCGACGCGGGGCGGATTCCGCTCTGGGTGCGTTGGGGTGCCGGCCGGTTGACTGCGCCGCCTCCGCCGATCCGGATGGTGACCTGCGAGGTGACCAGGCGGCCGGACCCGACTGGCCGAGGTCGGTTGCACAGCCGCTCGCCGCTAGCCGACAAGCTGCCACCGGCGCACTCCGCCGTGCGGGTCGGGGAGGTGGCCGCCGTCGAGCTGCCGCTGCCGCCGCCGAAGTTACCCGGCGCCCGGGCCTGAGAAGGGGCACGGTCCAGTCGTAGGCGGCACGGCACTGTCCCTGCGATCATGACCGGCGGCCCTGCAGTGGCTTGACCATCAGCCAACGCCCGTCATTTCGCGGCCACCGTTTACCAGTCGGTATGTTTCGGACTGCGGTTGTTCCCCGGGTTCGACGGCTGACGGCGGCCGATGACTCTCATCGGCCGCCGTCAGCCGTTGTTCTCACCGCAGCAGATACCCCATGGCCCTGCCCATTACCGAGTTCCGGGTGGCCACATCGGTGATCCCCTCGAAGCCGAAGCCGAAGTAGAGCGTGGCATCGGTGGCGACCACGGCGCCTTCGGGGAAGCCCGCCGCCGTCGTTCGGACGAAGTTGTTAGTGTTCGACGCGCTGCCCGCCGGCGGTCCGGTTGCCGCCCAGCCGCCGAGCCCGTCCTCGAACGATGTGCTGCCCTCGCCCGTGGACACCTCGACGTCGTCGACGAACACGCCCAGGCCCTGCGTGGTCCAGTCGCTCACGTACGCGATCGAGACCTCGACCTGACTGCCTGCGAACTGCCCTAGGTCGACCCGCCACTGCTGCCAGCCACCGGAGACACCGGAGGCGGCGTGCCATGCGCCGGTCGTACCGGTCGGGCTGCACGTGCCGTCGGTGTTGAGCGTCTGGTAGTGGTCGAGGTGCGGGTGCAGGTCGCGCCAGCCGGCCGGGCACGACTGCCCGGTCTCCTGGTTGGTATGGCCGTTGAGGTCGGGCAACGTCGTCCAGTCGTTCTGTCCGGCCGTGTGGGCCTCGACCAGCACGTGGTCCCACTCCGCCTCCGTGTTGTACGACGTCCAGAAGGACAACGTGGCACCCCCGGCCGGAACGGTGAGCGTCCGGGTAAGCCGCTTGTACGAGACGTCGGCGATCTGCGAGTAGGCGTAGTTGTCACCGGTGTGCGGGTCGAAGGGCCCACCGGGCCGGTCGTACCTGGCCGCCGGCCAACTGCGGAACTGCGGGAAGTCGGCGACCGGAAGCAGCCCGCTCGTGGTCAGGAACGAGGCGCTGTGATCCTGGTTGGTGGCGCTGCCGGGGCCGTTGAAGCCCCAGTCGAGGCCGTTGAACGGGGTGTCGATGCCGGCCACGTCGTACAGCCCGCCGGCCGGGTTCGCACCGGCGTCCTCGTTGATGGCCCCGGCGCCGAACCAGTATTCGATCACGTCGTTGAGGCCGTCGCCCGAGCCGCCGAGCGCGCGGCACCGTCGCAGGATGGCCGGGTCGGAGCACATCTTGTTCTCGAACGGGTCGTAACGCTGGGTGCCGTGGCCCGGCGCGTACTGGTGACCGGCGTACTTGCCGGTGTAGAGCACGCGGCCGTCTTCGTTGAGATAGTCACGCACCTGCAGCAATTCCTCCATCGCCAGCCGGGAGGCATTGCCCGCACCCCAGCCTGGCTCGCGCGTGATGATGTCGTTGCCCGTGTACCAGATGACCGCGTCGTAGTGGCTGAGTACGCCTAGCGCGTCCGGCGCGGTACGCCCTCGAGCGTCGACGTCGTACACGTCGTACCCGATCCCGTTCGCCGCCAGGGCGTCGGTGTAGTACGACAGGAAGTGCGGGCCGGGGGTCTGGGCGGGCGAGGCGCCCGTGTAGTCCTCGGCCGCCATGACCAGCACGCGGTTTGTGCTCTCGGCGAGCGCCCGGTAGGTGAACGAGTCGCTGGCGGCCCCGCCACCCTCGAACCACACCTTCACCGTGTCGCCCGGGTTGGTGCCGGTCACCTGTCCGCGCATGACCCGGTAGTAGTTCGAGTTCCCGACTCCGTAGCGCTGTCCACCGGTCCACTCCGACGTAGGGGCGCTGTGCACCGTACCGCGGTTGATCTGGAACTTGACGGTCACGGCGCCGAGGCTGCGCTTGGCGAGCACCCGTACCTCCTGCGGGTCGCCGTAGGAGACGTCGAAGGTGAAGTCGAACATCGCCAGGGCGCCGTTCTCCGGGTCGACCTCGGTCTGGTCGAGGTAGAACGGCTTGACCGTCATGCCGACCGGCGACACCGGGTCCGCCGGGCGGGTGGCCGAGCCGGCCAGCGCGAGATCGAACGGGAGGGTCTTCTCGAACTCGGCCTGGATCAGTGCCTCGTCATCCGGGAAGACGAAGCCACAGCCGGGGCACCCCTCGTTCAGTTCCGGAGTGAAGGCGACCGTGCCGTTGGCCGTGTCGGCGTAGTCGGTCGTCTCGCCGTTGGTCACCTACAGCTCATCCGAGCTGATGCCGGGGTCGAAGCCCGGGATCGCCGGGCGGGCGTCGGTGCCGGCGAGCGCGGTGTAGATCGGGTTGTCGGCCTCGGGCGTGCCGATCTGCCAGCCCTGCGGGTAGAGGATGTACGGCCCGAAGGAGTGGAAGTTGGACTGGAACTTGGGCTTGATCCGGTCGAGCAGGCCCTGCATCGCCTGGGTCTCGGGCTCGGAGGCGGGGCTCGGCCCGCGGTAGGTCTCCCCGGCGGAGATGGACGAGGAGCCCTCCTCGTCGTACTTGAAGCGCGAGTTGAAGTTGCGGTTCGGGTCGACACCGTCGCCGACGGCGATTTGACCGTCGTTGTTGTTGTCGCGCAGGTTCTTGCGCCACAGCCGTTCGTTGTCGAACGTGTACTGGTATCCGTCCGGGTTGGCGGAGATGACGAACCACAGCTCGGTGCTCTTCAGCAGGTCCTTGATGTCCTTGTCGTTGGCCCGCCAGCGGTCGATGTACCACCTCAGCAGGCGACGGTTGACCTCGACGCTGATCCACTCGCGGGCGTGCTGGTTCGAGCTGTACAGCACGGCCGGGCGCGAGGCGTCGGGAACCTCCTTGGCCGCTTGCGTCACCTTAAGCGCGATGAGCTCGCGTCCCTGGTACGTGTGCCCGAGCACCTCAAGCTTGACCAGCTGCGGGTTCCGCTTCGCGAGGTCGTACAGCTCGTCGCGGATGCCGCCCGGCTCGTCCCAGGACCGCCACACGTTGTATCCGCTGGCCGCCTGCTCGGCGGCGAGCTGGCGCTGGGTCTTGCCGTCCTTGTTGCGCTTGGGCGCGACGCGTAGGCCTCGGTCGCCGAGCCGGGCACGCTCGGCGTCGCTCAGGACCACGTCCAACTCGACGTCTTCCCCGACGAGCCGGGTGGCCGCGACGTCGAGACCCTCCTGGACGAGCTGAGCGGCCTGCGCGGGCTCGGCCCGCACGGTGTACATGTCGAGCTCAGCCTGCGACGGCTGTGCCGCCGAGGGTGCGACGAGCCCGAAGATCATCAGGAGTAACGCTGACAGGAACACGGTGGAGCGCTTCATTGCGACCCTCCAACCCCCCCTGGTGGGCACAGCCGCTCGGGGAGTGGCCATAGACGCGGGTAGTCGTCTCGCCAGCATGCGAAAAGGCTGGACATCGATGAATCCTCCGTCCGGACGGACTCCGATGCGCCGGTAAGCTGCCGAGGGGCCGATTGGAGGTCTGGCTGAGGTGGCGGTTGCCGAACGTGGGCCGCCGTCGTGCCGGTGTCGGCCGCGGCCGGCACGAATCCCTGGCGGAGCAGCCAGCCGGCGATGTCCGATACAGCGTCGCTGGGGCCGAAGGTCAGTCGGGTCAGGTCGATCGTAAACTGGCCCGCGCTGGTCGCTCCTCGCCCAGGCCGCGGTCCGTGCGGTACCGCACCCGGTGGGCGGTGACCGTCGGGAAGGCCAGCCCCCATACCGTTTCGCGGCGCAGCAGTCCGCGCGTACCACGACGGCATCGACGGGGTGCCGGCCGTCGAGTACGTTACCGGCGAGTCGATCTGGCGATGGTGGACGGCGGGGAGGCCGCATGGCCGGGAAACACCGTTCGTGGTGGGGCTGGGGGCACGTCGAGGACGCAGTGACCGGCGCGGAGGCCACGTCGTTGGCCGACCGGGTGCGTGCCCTGCTGCCCGGCGTCGACCTGACCGAGCATGTCGCGCCGCCGGTGGCCGAACTCGGCCTGCGCCCGCCGCGGGTCGATCCGCCGACGTCACTCGCCCGGCTGTGCTCGACGGACCCGGCCGACCGGGCGGCGCACACCCACGGCAAGGCGTTCCGGGACGTCGTCCGCAACCTGCAGGGGGACGTCCACGACCCGCCGGACCTGGTGGTCCGGCCGGCGACCGAGCAGGACGTCGTCGACGTCCTGGACTGGTGCGCGGGCCGGGACATCGCGGTGATCCCCTACGGCGGCGGCTCGTCAGTGGTCGGCGGAGTCGAGCCGCGGCTGGACGACGCGTATCCCGCGGCGGTCAGTCTCGACCTCGGGCGCCTCGACCGGGTGCTGGAGGTGGACCCGACCAGCCGGGCGGCCCGCATCCAGGCCGGCGTGTTCGGCCCGGCGCTGGAGGACCAGCTCCGGCGGCACGACCTCACGTTGCGGCACTTCCCGCAGTCGTTCGAGTTCTCCACCCTGGGCGGCTGGTTGGCCACCCGCGCCGGCGGTCACTACGCCACCGTCCTAACCCACATCGACGACCTGGTGGAGTCGTTGCGGGTGGTCACCCCGGCGGGCACCAGCCAGTCGCGCCGGCTGCCCGGCTCCGGCGCCGGGCCGTCCCCGGATCGGCTGTTCCTCGGCTCGGAGGGCGTGCTCGGCGTCATCACCGAGGCGTGGATGCGGCTGCAGGACCGGCCGCGCTGGCGGGCAGGCGCCTCGGTGCACTTCACCGACTACGACGGGGCGGTCGCCGCCACCCGGGCCATCGCCCAGTCCGCGCTGCACCCGAGCAACTGCCGGCTGCTCGACCCGGCGGAGGCGCTCCTCAACGCCGGCGCCGCCACCACCGGCGGCGTGCTCGTCCTGGGATTCGAGTCCGCCGACCATCCGGTCACACCATGGCTGGACCGCGCCGTCGAGCTGTGCCGCGACCACGGGGGAACCCTGCCGGAGCCGCCCCGCGACGACGACTCGTCCGGCCCACGGCAGCGGACCGCCGCAGCCGACGCCTGGCGGTCAGCGTTCCTGCGGATGCCGTACCAGCGCGACGCGCTCGCCGCCCGGTCGATGATCGTGGAGACGTTCGAGACCGCCTGCACCTGGGACCGATTCCCCGCCTTGCGCGCCGCCGTGCTCGACGTGGCCGGCGACGCGCTCCGCGCCGTCGCCGCGACCGGTGTGGTCACCTGCCGCTTCACCCATGTCTACCCGGACGGCCCCGCCCCCTACTTCGGCGTGTACGCCACCGGCCGCTGGGGCGCCACCCTCGCCCAGTGGGACCAGATCAAGCATGCCGTCTCCGACGCGCTGCTCGCCGCCGGCGGCACCATCACCCACCACCACGCCGTCGGCCGCGACCACCGACCGTGGTACGACCGGCAGCGTCCGGATCCGGTCGCGCGCGCATTGCGCGCCGCCAAGAGCGCGCTCGACCCGTCCTGGATCCTCAACCCCGGCGTCCTTGTCGATCCCGCCGGCTGACCTTGGGGCCGGCCCCCGGACGACCGGTGGATCACCTGCACCTGGTCGCCGTACGGGAACCGGTCCAGGGCCTGGTGGAGCCGGTGGTCCATCAGCCCGCAGTACGAAGACGCCGACTTCATCCGCGAGGTCCTGGACCTTGTCGGCGACAAGTGGAGCGTTTTGATCATCGGTACGCTCGCCGATGGCCCCATCCGCTACTCGGACCTGGGCGACGCGATCCCCGGCATCTCTCAGCGCATGCTCACGCTGACCTTGAAGCACCTGCAGCGCACTGGGCTCGTCACCCGGACCTCCTACCCCGAAGTCCCGCCCCGCGTCGAGTACGCCCTCACCGAACTCGGCACCTCGCTCCTGTCCACCGTCCTGGCCCTGGCGGCCTGGTCGTCCGACCACCATGCCGAAATTCGCCGCCATCAGACCGAGTACGACAACGTCACCGCAACCCAGGAGCGCGGACTGGCGACGCGTCATGGACGGTCTCACCGCCGTCGACAGTGAGCTGCCTGCGCAGCGACTCCCGATGGGCCACAGGCTCGACGGCCCATTGGCTCGGATCGCCTTCCGCGCTCAGGGCCGAACAGATGTGCATGGTGTGCGCCAGGTTGAGCCGGGGCGGACACTGGCGACGGCCGGCGCCGATCGTTGCGCACGGCGGCGAGGACGCGGCGGGGCCGGGCATGTTGTGGCTTGCTGGTCCCAGGGTTTGGTGATGCCATCCGGGACGCCGCGACTTCACGGCCGGAGTACCTCGTAAGCGCATGTGCGCCGGCCTGCTCCGACGGCGGCGACCGTCAGGAGGTGACCGACGTCGCCGTACCTGTGGGGCTTGCCGGTGGCGACGCGGGGTCGGTGGACGCGGAGCCGCTGGGCGCAGGGCTGCTCGGCCCCGGCGTGCCGCCCGACGGAGTCGGACCAGGTGTGGACGGGGCCGGGGTGGGGCTGCCGGACGGGCTGGGAGTGGCGGTGGGCGGCGGCAACGAGGGGGCGCCGGTCGATCCGGGCGTCGGACGCACCGTCGGCTTCGCGGTCGGTGGCCTGGTGGCCGGGCTCGTGGCCGTCGGCTTCGGGGCGCCGGTCGCCGAGCGCGGAGTCGCCGTGTCGGCGGTCGGCTTGGGCAGCGACTCGGTCTGGGCCACCGGAACGGTCGGTGGGGCGACGTCGGCGGGAGACGGACCGGAGACGACGTGCGCACTGGGCGTGGCCGGGAGATCCGGCGTGGGAGTGGCCGGTGCCGGCCGCAGGTCCGGCGCGCCGGCGGCCCGCGCCGACACGGCGTCGCCGGAGTCAGCCTCGGCGTCTCCGATCAGCGCGAAGCCGAGACCCGCTCCGCCGACCAGCAGGGCGGCGAGGGCTCCGGTCGCGACGGGCAGCGCGGCCGAACGGGGTGGGCGGGGACGCCGGTGGGCGGGCAACGAACGCTCCTGACCTACTGGGACGACTGAGCTGGCGCGACAACGCCGGCCCCGACCCTGCCGCCCGCCATGCGCGACCGCCAATGGCCGGACGGCGGAGGTGACCGGGATCACCACCAATCAGGCATGCGGCGGCCGAAGCAGTCACCAGACCGACATGTCGGACGAGCGCGTCGATGCGGCGGAGATCAACGCCCGGGGGTGCGAGGTCGACCACGTCACGGTCTACCGATGGGTGCAGCGGTTCACCCCGCTGCTGGCCGGCGCCGCCCGCTTCTGCCGGCACCCACCAGGCGACAGGTGGCACGTTGATGAGACGTACGTCAAGGTGAAGGGGGTGTGGCGCTGCGTGTACCGGGCGGTCGACCAGTACGGGCAGGTCATCGACGTGCCCGCCGCGACGCGGGCGCGGCCCGGCGGTTCTTCCGGCGAGCGTTGTCGGCGTTGAGGGTGACGCCCACCGAGGTGGTCACCGACGCCGCCGCGGTCTATCGCGCCGTGCTCGACGAGCTGATCCCACAGGCGTGGCACCACGTCGAGCAGTACGCGAACAACCCGATCGAGGCTGATCACAGCCAGTTCAGACAGCGGTTGAGACCGATGCGCGGGGCTACGAACGGACAAGGCAGCACAAGTGATCGTCGCCGGACACATGTTCATGCAGAACCTCCGACGCGGACACTACGAATTCGCCGTCGATGCCTCGCCGGCTTCGCGGGTGGCCGCGGCGTTCACCGAACTCGCCCCAAGCGATCTGACCGAGGACCCCGGGACGGGTTCAACACGTCCGCCGATCCGATAGCGCCCATGCCGAGATCCGGGTGTCAAGTGTCCAATGAGGAAAGCGCGGCGACCCGCGTCGCTGCGCGGCGTTGATCGCAGATCACCGGCCCGCTGGCCATCATGGGTCACCGGCCCCCGGCTTGTTGGAACGCGCGCAGCCGTTCGCCGCGCAGGCCGACGCAGTCGTGTGCCCAGAAGACGTCGGAGTAGACGAACGCGCCGTGCATCCAGTCCTCGTACGCTGACAGCCGGGCCACTTGGAACGCGCCTGGCGCGTTCCGCAGCGTGGGCGGTCGGAAGCCCAGCCGCTCGGCGTCGTCGAAGCCCCGTGCACCGTAGTAGCCGGGCGCACCCTCCAAGAACACCAGCGGCACGTCCTGGGCGTCGGCGGCGGCCAGGGCGTGACCGATCAGCGCGGTACCGATCCCAGATCGCTGGAACTCCGGCAGGACGCCCAGCGGCGACAGCGAGTACACGGCCACCAAACGCTCCGGCGCATCCAGCCGGCATCCGCTGAGCATCACATGCCCGACGACCCGATCGTCTTCGGCGTCGTTGACGGTGGCCACCAGCGACACCGGCGCCAACGGCGCCGGGGCGGTCCGCAGCTCGTCAACCAGGCCCGGCACTCGGTCCGGATGGCCGAACGCGCGAGCGTGAACCTCCCGTACCGCCGCGTGATCGTGCTCCTGCTCCAGCCGGTACCGCACGTCATGTCCCATCACGGCCGCAAGGTTAGCCGCAAGGCCACGCTATTTCGAGGAGCTTCTGTCCGATCTCAAGGATCATGGCGGGAGGCTGATCGTGCTCGCAGTCCACATCCGGATCTGCCGCTGACAAAGCGCGGCGCCCGCGAGTGCGCTCGTCACTGTCCGTACCCACCGTGGGGGTCGCTCGCTTCGTGTCGCGGGGCGAACGGCCCTGCGTTAGGCAGACTGTCCCGGCTGACCGTGTGGGTCCATTGCGGGGCCGGGATTGGGGGAGCACGTTGGGAGCAGTTGGGTGCACTGAACGCCGTTGAACTGAGCTCAACGGCACCGAACGGCGCTCAACGGCATACGCCCCGACCTGGCGTGTTGCGTTTTCGCAGGCAAAGTGGGTGCAGCGTCCTGCTTCACACGGAGTGCTCGGCCGTATTGAGCAGCGGTCGACAGCATTCTATGTCGCCTGGCAGGGGAGTATCCGCAGGTCAAAGCGGTAAGGACCTTGCCGGTGATCATGGCTTGCAGGTGGGTGCAGATTGGGTGCAGGCCGGCGAAGTGGTCACCGCGCCCGAAGTGCTTAACGAAGCCGGGCCGCGCGGATTGCTGGGACGTGCGGTGATGTGGGCGAGCGGGCCGGCGTGACCTCCCAGCGAACACCGAAGAGGTCAGGCTTCGCTGCTCCACGCCTGGCCGGTGCCGGCTGTCGTATGGAGTCTGACGTGCGCCGCGGCGACGACCCGGCGGGTGTACGTCGGGCCTTCGGCGAATGCGCAGCACGGGATCGTGGGCTTTGTCGGCGTACTGCCCGCCCGCCGGGCCGCGGGTACGTCGACGACATGCTGGCTGGGACGACTGCACTGCTGGCCACCATGGGGACACGGCGGATCGTGGACGACGGGAGTCGGGCGGTCCGGGCCATTGAAGATCGGTGGACTGGCAGGAACTGACGGACCTGACGCACGGACAGCCGTTCGTGGTCGAGCGGGTCCGCCTCGCCGGCAGCGGCGTCGTGGTCGAGGGTCGGTTCGAGCCGCCGCAGCTGGCCCAGCTCAGCGTCGACGACCAGGTGTTCGTTGCCGCGTTCGTACGGTCGCACGGTTCGATCAAGGAGATGGAACGGATCTTCGGGGTGAGCTACCCGACGATCAAGTCCCGGCTGAACCGGATCGCCGAGCACCTCGACTTCGTCGACACCGACCCGGCGCCCACCGGCGCCGACGTCGTCGACCGCCTGCGGCGGGGGGAGATCAGCGTCCAGGAGGCGCTGGCCGAGCTGGAGAGGTCCCGATGATCCCGCGGCTGGTGACGTACCGCCAACGCCGTCCCGACGGCCGCTGGCTGCGGCTGTACGTCCCTGTCCTGCCGGTACTGCTGGTGCTGTCACCGCTGCTGCTACTCGTCGTGCTGGCCGGACTGGTCGCCTGCCTCGTCTTCCGGGTCAGCCTGGTGGGCGCGCTGCGCGGCACCGGGCAACTGCTGTGCGCGCTGCCCGGCACCCGGTTCGAGATTGAGGACGGCCGAACGGCCGTGCTGGTAAGCGTCAGATGAGGCAGAGGGGAGCAACAATGAACGAGCAGCGCCGCCAGGTCCTGGAGATGCTGGCCGAGGACAAGATCACCGCGGACGAGGCCGAGCGGCTGATCGACGCCCTCGAACGAGAACAGCCCGAGTCGCCGCCGGGAGCCGCGCCCCGCCCGAAACCCCGACCCAAGTACCTGCGCGTGGTGGTGAACTCGGAGGACGACTCCGGCGGCGACGGGCCAAGCCGGGTCAACGTCCGGGTCCCGCTACAGCTGCTGCGCGCCGGGGTCCGGCTCACGAGCCTTATCCCTCCGCAGGCGCTCACCCAGGTGAACACGAAGCTGCACGAGTCGGGGGTACCGATCGACCTCACCCAGCTCAAGCCGCAGCACATCGAGGAGCTCATCGAGCAGCTCGATGAGCTCACCGTCGACGTCGACCAGCCCGACGCCAAGGTGCAGGTGTTCTGCGAGTGACACCGCCACAGCGCCGGACGCCCGCCCGGACCACTGGGTCGGGCGGCCGTCCGGCCGGCCGGCGGGCGCGGGCGGTCAACCCGTCACGCGACGCAGCCGCAGTGTCCGATCAGGCCACCGCGCCCCTGCGCCCCGCCCGGTGACGAGACTCTGCAGCCGCCGCTTCTCGGCACAGGAACATCCTCATCCGCGATGCGCGCGTTGAGCCCCGCTCCCGTAACGTCCGACTTTGCCGAGATGAGTATGTTGGCTGACGTCTACGGTGTGGGCCGCTTTGCGGGTTGTGGCGCTTATCCGGCTGACCGCCCGCGGCCAGACCTTTCATCCCGGAGCTGCCCGGTGCCGCTGCACGTCGAGCGTTTCGCCGATGAGTCGGCTCAGCGGGAAGGACAGCTCGGCTTCGAGGGCCGTTGCCGCGGCGGTGATGGCCGCTCATTCGGCTTCTGTTGTCGGTCAGCGCCTGGCCGAAATCCTCGCCGGTCACGTCGGCCAGTGTCCGGTCGGCCTGGCGCGAGGCGCGTAGCCGTGATCGCCCTCCGTGTCCGATGGCGTGCATCCCCCAGATCTTCTTAGATGTCCAGGCCGGCGGCGATGCCGTCCAGGGCGTAGTCGAGGCCGGTCTCGAACTGCCAGCGGGCGTCGTCCTTGCGGGTGGCTGTGCCCAGGTAGTGCTGGAAGGTGGGGTAGCGCCCGGTCTGCATGTGCCAGATCATCTGCGGTGCTAGCTCGCTGCGCAGCTTGCCGCCGTCGGACCAGCCCTGCTGGCGCATGAGGTTCTGCACGGCGATCTCGTAGGTCATGGCGCCGTGTACGTAGGCGTCGACGGCACGGAACACGCTCATCATCGCGTCGGCGTCCAGGCCCAGGCCGTCCAGGGCCGACAGAGCCTTCTCGGCGATGGCCATGCGGTTGGGGGTAAGCGAGAGCATGGCCGTTGGGGGCAACTGAGCCAGCCACACGTGTCGCAGCATCAGCTTGCGGGTCTGGAGAGCCAGGGCGCGCATCGTCTCGCGCCAGCCGAGGTTCCCGGGCAGGCGCAGGTCGTCGTAGACATGGTTGACCATCAGTTCCAGGAGGTCATCCTTGCCCGACACATAGCGGTAAGGCGCCATGGGCGCGACGCCGAGCTCGGTGGCCAGGCGGCGCATGGTGACGGCGTCCAGGCCCTCCGCGTCGGCGATCTTCACCGCGGCGGTGGCGATGCGCTGCGGCGAGAGGGTCTGGCGCGGAGCGGGGGCCGGACGTTCCAGGCGCGCCCACAGCGGTTCGCCCGGATTGTCTTTCTCGGTGGCCATGGATACGGCTCCCTTCACCTGGTCGGGATACAGCGTATCCCGAGTAGACAACGTACACAGCGTGTGTGTACGTTGTATCTCGCCAATACGTTGTACACAGCGGAGGAGTTATCCCCTCATGAAGGACAACCAACTCAAGATCGCCGTCATCCTCGGCAGCACCCGGGACGGCCGCTTCGGCCCGGCCGTGGGCACCTGGATCCTCGACCAGGTCGCCCAGCGCGGCGATATGGAAGCCGACCTCATCGACCTGGTCGAGACGCCGCTGCCCACCGTCTTTCCGGTCCTCGGCCAGCCGCCGGCGTCCCACGAGGCCAGGGACCTGTTGGCCGCGGTGTCGCCGCGCATGGCGGCGGCCGACGCCTTCGTCATCGTCACGCCGGAGTACAACCACAGCTTCCCCGCCATCTTGAAGAACGCCATCGACTGGCACACCACCGAGTGGCACGCCAAGCCGGTTGGCTTCGTCTCCTACGGGGCCTTCTCCGCCGGGTTGCGCGCGGTCGAGCAGCTGCGCCTGGTGCTGGCCGAGCTGCACGCGGTCACCATCCGCGACAGCGTCGGCTTCCAGCGCGTCTGGGAGCAGTTCGACGGCCACGGCAAGGCAGTCGATCCGGCCGCCGGGGCCGCCGCCAAAGTGATGCTGGATCGGCTCGCCTGGTGGGCGCACGCGCTGCGCGATGCCAAGGCCCTCCGGCCGTACGCGGCGTGACACGCATGACTCGATCTCTCTACGTGGGCGTGTTCGGCCTGCTGCTCGGCATGTTCCTGGCCATGCTGGACGGCCTGATCGTGGGTACCGCGCTGCCCACGATCGCAGGCGACCTCGGCGGCCTGGACCACCTGGCCTGGGTGGTGACCGCCTACATGCTCGCCGGCGCGGCCACCACCCCGATCTGGGGCAAGCTCGGCGACCTACTCGGCCGCAAGGCAACCTTCATCACCGCGATCACGCTCTTCCTGCTCGGCTCGGGACTGGCCGGCCTGTCGCAGGACATGAGCCAGCTCATCGCCTTCCGCGCCGTGCAAGGTCTCGGCGCGGGCGGGCTCATGGTCGGCGCGCTGGCCATCATCGGCGTGCTCGTGCCGCCCCGCGAAAGCGGCCGGCTGCAGTCGATGATCGGCATCATCATGCCGATCGCCTACGTCGGCGGGCCCCTCGTGGGCGGCCTGCTCACCGACTACCTGAGCTGGCGCTGGACCTTCTACGTCAACCTGCCCATCGGCGCCCTGGCGGTCCTGATCATCGCCACCCGGATCCGTCTCCCGCCCGCCGAACGCGTCAAACCCCGCATCGACTACGGCGGCGCGGCCCTGCTCACCGTCGCCATCGTGGCCCTGACCCTGCTGGCCACCTGGGGCGGCACCACCTACCCCTGGCCCTCACCGCAGGTCCTCGCCCTGGCCACAGTCGCCGTACTCGCCCTGGTCGGATTCACCGCCGTCGAACGCCGAACCGTCGAACCGGTCATCCCGCCCAGGCTGTTCTCCGACCGCAACTTCACCCTCGCCCAGATCCTCAGCTTCCTGGTCGGCGCCGCCATGGTCAGCGTGACCAACTACCTGCCGCAGTACATGCAGTTCGTCCAAGGCGCCTCGCCAGCGGCCGCCGGCATGCTGCTGCTGCCGCTGATGTTCGGCATGCTCGGTGCGCAACTGGCCACCGGCCAGCTCATCAGCCGCAACGGTCGCTACCGCCTCTATCCGATCCTCGGCGGCGCGCTGATGATCGCGGGGGCTCTCGCCCTGCTGCTGCTCGACGCGGACACCGCCGCGGCGGCGGCCTCGGCACTCACCCTCGTCATTGGGGTAGGAATGGGCCTGGTGATGCAGAGCACCACGCTGATCACGATGAACAGCGCCGACTCGCGCGACATGGGTGCCGCCAGCGGAACACTCACCCTGCTGCGCACCATCGGCGGATCGCTGGGCATCGCCCTGCTAGGGACCCTGTACGCGTCCCGGATGCAGGCGGACCTGACCGCGCGCCTCGGCCAGGACACAACCAGCCAACTGGAGCGGGGCGGCGAGTTCACACCCGAGCGGCTGCCGAACCTGCCGGCTCCGATGGCCGACGCCGTTCGCGAAGCCGTCAGCAGCGGCCTGCACGGCATCCTCCTCGGCGCCGCCGCCCTCGCGGTGACCGCGTTCGCAGCCTCCTGGCTCATCCGCGAGACCCCGCTACGCACCGGCATCCCATCACAGACCGGCGCCGCCACGGACAGCCACGCCGCCGACCGCCAGATGAACGCCCTACGAGCATCACACCGCCGGACCCCACTAGCTCACAACGAAAGTGTGGGACCACGGTGGTAGGACGAGGCCATGTATCTCGTTCACCTGTCGCACGCCGGCCCGCATTGGGATCTTGCGAGGCCGATGGAAGAACAGACCGACTGGCTCGCCCACGCGTCGTACATGGACCTGCTGGCCGACGAAGGAATCATCGTATTGGGCGGTCCGCTCGACGACGTGCGTGTGGTGCTGGCTATGGAGGCGGAGTCCGAGCAAGCCGTCCGGGCGGTACTCGGCCGGGATCCGTGGAGCGGCACCCACCTGCGGATCGACAGGATCGACCCGTGGACGATCCGCCTGGACGGCCGCCATTCCAGGGCTGGCCGGTCGAACACCCACTCGTAGCCGTGAACCGCATGACCCCGTCAAGGTCGACCGGGTGGGCGAGGCCGAGCAAGGTAAGGCCCGCCCGCACACAGCCGCACGCGTGACCGCTCATGCCGATGAGCGTGCGTCACTATGCTGTCGTACCGGACCGCGATGTGGGGAGGCCTCTGAGGTGTCTGCGATCGCATCCCTGTACGTGCTCGATCGAGAGCGGGCGGTGGAACTGGCCGATCTGGCCGGCCGGACGTCGTGGTGGGCTCGCCTGACCCGTTCCAGCGCGGGCTTCGACCGGAACGCTGCATTCTTCGAGGTACTGGTTGAGCATGCACGCCCCGTGCGGCCTGGATACGAGTGGTCGGGAAACTGCATGCTGGCGCTGCTGGCGTATCTGCAGCGCCGCGGCGTACGGCTGCGGCGCTCGGATCTCAAGGCCGAGTCGTCGGCCATCAACAGGGTCTATGGCGAGACACTCCTTCTCACTTCCGTGCACAAGAAGTACCTGGACAAGCTCGCTCCCGAGGCGCATCGCGAAGACCAGATCCGGGCCTACTTCGAGAAGGAACGTCTCGGATTCGAGGAGGCCGGGATAGCGGCGATGGATGGCCTGGAACTGCTCCACGACGCGTTGTCCAGACTCCAACGGGACGAGGTTCTGCTTCTCAACGTTGGCTGAGGCTCGGCCGTGCTCGCGCAAGGAAACCATGGGCAACTCGCCTGACGTTGCAGCACTCCTCACTAACGATCTCGTGCGCAATAGGACGGTCGTTGACGGGAATCCACCGTAGGTGATGATCTTTTGGTGTCGATCCGGTGGGCTCGTCGTGTGTTCAGCCATCCCGCGTTCACGGGAATCTCCCGCCGGCATCTGCACCTCCTGCGGGACGAGCTGCGGCTGGTGTGGCTGGCTGGGCGAGAGGGTCGGTTGCATGCCCGTCGCGGCGGCCACCGGCGGCGGGCTCCCGGTGCCGGTCGGCGGTTGACGCTTCGGTTCACGGACCGGCTGGTGATCACGTTGGCTCATCTGCGTTTGGGTGTGCCGCACGAAGCTCTGGCGGTGGCATTCAGGGTGGACCGTTCGACCGTGACCCGGGCGATCGGTCAGGTCCGGCCGTTACTGGCCGGTCGAGGATTCGCCCGCCCGAACGGAGTCCGCCTGCGGACTCTGGCCGACGTGTTCGCCTACGCCGCTGCCGAAGGTGTGACGCTGCGGTTGGATGCCACAGAGATCCGCGTCCGCCGCCCTCGCGTCGGCCGGCCCGGCCGCAAGGCGTTCGTGTCCGGCAAGGTCAAGCAGAACACGATCAAGGCGACCGTCGTGGCCGATGAGTACGGGGCGACGCTGTGGTGCGGCGGACACCGGCCAGGCCGGATGCACGACACCACCGCCGCCCGCGTCGAGGGCATTGATGCCCTGCTGGACGCCTACCCGCAGGTGACAGTGCTGGTCGACGCCGGCTACCAAGGTCTGGCCAAGACCCACCCCGGCCAGGTCGTAGCTCCGCCGCTGAAGCTACGCCCCGGCGCACCACCGGCACGTCAGACCGCGTGGGAAGCCGAACGCAGACAGCAGTCATCACAACGGATTCCCGTCGAGCACGCCATCGCCGAACTGAAGTGGTGGCGGCAACTCCAACGCTTCACCGGCCGCCGTGAACTGTTGCCCGAGACCATCGACGCCGTCGCCGGGCTGGTGTCCGACCGGATGATCACCTGGTAGCTGAAGACGAATCACCGCAGCTCACGGCCCTACCCAATTGCGCACGACATCGTAAGGACGCGTCTCATTTGGTGAGGCGGCGGTAGCAGATCAGGGTGCTGGCGATCGTGGCAAAGGCTTCGAAGTGATCGCCCTTGCGGTCATAGCGGCGAACGAGGCGCCGGTAGCGCATCAGCCAGGACATGCAGGCTTCAACGACCCAGCGGTGCCGGCCCAGACGCGTGGAGGACTCGATGCCCTTACGGGCGATGCGTACCTTGATCCCCCGTCGCCGGACCTCGCGGCGCAGCTCGCGGGCGTCGTACGCCTTGTCGGCGTGCAACTTGTCTGGCCGCCACCGGCGGCGCCCGTTGGGTGTGCGGATCGCCGGGACGCTGTCGAGCATGGGCAGCAGCAGTTGGCTGTCGTGGACGTTCGCGGCGGTGACCAGCACGGCCAGGGGCAGCCCCTTCCGGTCGCAGATGACGTGGAGTTTGCTGCCTGGTTTGCCGCGGTCGACCGGGTTTGGGCCAGTCAGATCGCCCCTTTTTCCGCCCGCACACTGATCGAGTCGACCACCGCCCTCGACCAGTCGATCCGCCGGTCGGCGCCGAGCCGGTCCAGGGTCGCCTCGTGCAGCCGGAGCCAGAACCCGGCCGCGGTCCACTCGGTGAACCTGCGGTGCGCGGTGGCCCTGGTGACACCGAACGACGCCTCAGGCAGCTTCCACCAGGAACAACCCGCCTGGGTCACGTACACGATCGCGGCCAGCACCGCCCGGTCATCCACCCGCCGGCGACCACCACCCTGCCGACGAACCGGCGCGGGCGGGATCAACGGCGCCGCTATCTCCCAGAGATCATCCGGCGCCCAGGTGCGGATCATGGCCTCGTCCACGGGAGCAAATCATGCCCCCAGGCCAACGACCATCCAAATGAGACGCGCCCTAAGAAGCACGTGTACTGATTTGCCGCAGTCCGGGCGCTGACCTTCGTCGGTGAGCAACCGGATCTGCCGAATTGAGTGCGCGGCACATGGTTGGTGATCATGGCCGCAGTACTGTGCGCCCGTCAGCGACTATGAGTGGGTGACCGGACGATTGGAGAGGTTTGCTTCCTTGGGCTTGGCGCTCGCGGCGATCTCGACGTGGGGCGTGCTGGCGGCGCACGATGCGACCGATCCCGCGTCATGGTCACGAGATGCGCGCGTGGCAACGATCGTGCTGGCTACATCGGTGGCCAACACGTCGGTTCCACATGATGAGTCGCACTCCGCCGAGTATTCGGTGGGGTTGACGTGACGGAGCAGTGGTCCTTTTGCGTCGCAGCCCCGCCGGCTGTCAGCCGAACAGAGGAAGGTCAACGGCAACCACGTCCATGGCCGTCGGCGTTGTGGCAGCGTCACCCAAGAGAGGGCGTGACGGAAGTGGCACTCCAGTGCCGTGATCTGCGGTGAGAGGGGATCCCCACATGAGCGCATCGTCCACCGGCCTGTTCGCCGCGGAGGGCCCCGGCTCCGTCTCGCAGGCTCCGAACCTGCCGGACGGGTTCACGGACACGTTCACCAGCCGGTACGTCGGCGCCGGGGCAGTGCGCCTGCACGCGGTCATCGGAGGCGACGGGCCGCCGCTGCTGCTGGTACACGGCTGGCCCCAGACCTGGTACGCATGGCGGCTGATGATGCCGGCGCTGGCCGAGAACTTCGAGGTGATCGCGGTCGATCAGCGTGGTGTGGGGCTGTCCGACAAGCCCCGGGACGGCTACGACACCGCAACCGTCGCAAACGACCTTGTGGCGTTGATGGACGCGCTCGGCCACCAGCGGTTCGCCATGGTCGGCTGCGACACCGGACTGCTCATCGGCTACGCCCTGGCCGCTGATCACCCCGACCGGGTCGACCGCCTGGCCCTCGGGGAAGCCCCTCTTCCGGGCGTGTCTCCCACGCCGCCACTGTTCCTTCCCGCGCCGCTCAACGAACGCCTGTGGCACATCCCGTTCAACGCACTTCCAGAGGTCAACGAGAAGCTCGTCAGCGGGCGGGAGGACATCTTCTTAGGCGCGAAGTTTTCGGCCGCGGCTGGAAAGAAGATGCTGTCCACCGACGCCGTCAAGTACTACGTCGACCTCCTCGCGGCCGACCCGGAGGCGCTGCGCGGCAGCTTCGAGCTCTACCGCGCTTTCCCGGTGAGCCAGGCGCAGAACGAGCAGCGCAAGACCCGGCGGCTGACGATGCCCGTCCTGGCGATCGGCGGAGCGGAAAGCTTCGGCGAACAGGTCGGCAAGTGGATGGACCTCGTCGCGGACGACGTGCAAACCGTGGTCCTGCCCGACTGCGCACACTGGGTCGCCGAGCAGGCTCCGGACGCGATGCTCGCCGCCCTGATCGGGTTCCTGGCCCCGTACCGGGACGGGTGGATCGCGGCCCGCAATCCGCGCTGAGCCTGTCGGGTGCGGTCCGGGAAGCGCGTCGCTTGCTCGGCGGAGGTCGCCGGCCGATGCACAAGTTACCTCGCGGGGCGGGCGGGTCGGCTCTTATGGCTCTCCTGAGCACAAACGAACGGATCTGCCGCCGACCGGGCGCGGCCTGCTGATCGGTCTGTCAGTGTCCGTGGCCGCTGATCGGGGCGCTGCCGAATCTTGCGTGGAGCATCCGGTGTCCTTGCAGCCCCGGCCACGAATCGCCCGGGACGTCTAGGATGGTCTCGATGACCATTCCCGGAACGCGACCCGACGACGTCCCAACCGACGGAGCCCGGGTCGCAGAAGCCCTGCGGCTGCTCTCCGGCGTGCCGGTCGGACTCGATGTCGCCGTCAAGCGGCTCAGCCGTGGCAGCGGTGTCTACGCCTGGTGGGCTGGTCCTTCGATCTTTCCCGACCTCCCCGGGCCGCCGAATGAAAGCGTCCCGTCGCTACGGCTGCTGTATCTCGGACGGGCGACCAGCCTGCGGGGCCGGATCCTGCGCAACCATCTGAGGCGTTCGGGCAGCTCGACTCTGCGCCGTACATTGGCCGGGCTTCTTGTGCCCGAGGGATACCGAACGACCTGGACCGATCGTGTTGTCCTGGTCCCTGAGGATGAGGCGCGGCTGACCGCGTGGATGTACGCGCACCTGCGCTTGACCTGGGCGGAGGATGCGGAGCCGGCGACCATCGAGGCCGAACTTGTCCGGCGTGTGCACCCGCCGCTCAACGTACACGGCGTCGACCCCGAGCACATCCAGGCGGCCGTGGTCGCCGCCAAGAACTCATACAACGCCAGCAGCCGCCCGGTCGAGTCCTCGCGAACGCCGTAACCGTTTGCCCGGCACGCGTACGGGTACCGGTGCGCGCTCATGCCGCGAGTCGCGCGGTCATGCCGGTGACTGAGCGGCGGTGACACAAGTGGCTGGGAGTGAGCGACCCCGCGCTGGGCCGCGGTCAGGCGCGAGCCCGCACGCACCAGGCTGAAGCAGCGATCTCGAACGGTGGCGGTGGCAGGAGCCGCACACATCGGCTGCGCAGGCAATCGCGTTGCGCCTCGTCCAACCGCGCGACATAGGCACCGGCCGGTCCGACGCCGAGCGTAAACGGCTCCCACCAGTCGTCCAATGTGGCGAACCGGACAGTGACGGTCAGCGACATGGGCTCGATGTCCGTCAGTCGTGCTGCTTCGCAAAGCTCGGCCAGGTGACCTTCGCGAGCCCCAGCCAGCTCCGACTCGTCGCGCACATGTGGATCGATGTCGTGCACAGCCCGCCAGAACGTGGCATGCGGACCGCTGCCTCCAGCGTGATCCCACACGCAGGCGGCGACCAAGCCGCCGGGACGGGTGACCCGGGTCATCTCCGACAGCCCGGACACCGGATCGGCCATGAAGTGCACGACCAACTGGGCGAGGGCGAGGTCGAAGCTGTCGTCAGGAAAAGGAAGACGTTCAGCCACGGCCGAGCGCACGTCGACCCCGGGCAAGCGCACGCGGACGGCTGCAACGAACGAGGCGGATGGGTCGACCGCCGAGACGGCGTCTGCGCCCAGACGGTCCACCAGCTGTGCGGTCAGTCCTCCCGGTCCGCATCCGACGTCTAGCGCCCGCTGGCCCGCCTGTACCTGGGCCAGTTCCGCGAACCGCGCGGCCAACGGCTCGGAGAACCGACCCATGAACCGGTCATAGGCGTCTGCAGTGACGTTGAAGGTCATGACTGAGAAAGTATGCCCCACGGGCGCGGACCGAGGGCCGATCAAGCGCCGGCGTGGCTACAGCCCGCGGTAGGACATCCGCACATGCCGCCGATCGGGCGTCACGGTCCGTCAGGAGTGGTTTGGCATCGAAGACCCGACCGTGCCGAGATCCGTGCATTTGATCATGTCGCGGCACCGTGCCGTGATGCCGCGTTGTGTTCCTGGGATCAGGAACCATGGATGCCCCGAGGCGTCTGCGGAAGCGCCGGACCTCCCGGAGAGCAGATTGAGTAGCCGTAGGCTCTGCGGTCATGCACAGCACCCTGACCGAGCACGCCCGGTGTCTCTACGGCGACGAGTACCGGCCTGCGTCGCAGTGTGGTCCGGACCACCATGAGCACTACTTCGTCGAAGAGCTGACCTTCGCGGACGTGGATGCCATCCTCGCGATGCTGCGGGAACTCTGCCCGAACCTGGTCGACGGCCTTCTGCCGGTCTGGGTCCGCAATCTCGCTTACCGGCTTGTGCTCCTGCAGCGGCCGAACGAGCCGGCGCTCATGCGCGAGGCGGCCGACAGCCTGTACATGCACGGTCCCGATTGGAACGACATTGCGGCAGAGCTGCGCCGCCAGGCCGACGCACTGGAAAGCCGCTGATTGTGACAGGTGATGTATGTCTGAGGGGGCGCCTGACCGAGGTCAGGTGCACGGATCTGCCGCCGTGCGGAGTGTCAGGCTGGCGTTCCCGGCCACTGGGCAACGACTGCGGCGGCGGGAATCCTGTCGTCGACGAGCAGATCGATCAGGTCATTGAGGAGTGCTTCGAGATCGCTGCGGCCAGCAAGCTCGTAGTGTTTGTTGACCACCCTGTCGTCGGCCAAGCGGACCGTTGCCAGCTCTGCCTCGCCGGTGCCCCAGATCATGATCTCAGCAAGCCACGCCGAAGACTCGAGCTCGGTGCTCACGACGGGCTTGCCGTGATTCGGTTCGACCGAGCGCGTGTGCCAGCGCATCTCCAGCCGCGCCCAGGTCTCGGCTCGGGCCGAGACAGCAGCCGAGAGCGCCTCGAGAGGAAACGGCACGCCCGCGACTATTGCACGCCTCTCACCGGTAGCCGGCCGACATCCGGATCTGCCGCGATCCGCGCGGCGAATCGCCAACCGGAGTTGCCGAATAGCGTGTGCGACTACTCGCTGATCAGATTCGCGAGACCGCGGGCCGCGAACTTCCGCACCCCCTCGTCAGGGTCGGGAAGCAGTCCGCAATGTTGGTTCGGCTGCCAGCCGCCTTCGAGCGGACCACCAGGGACGACGCGGCGCCGTACCCGACGGTGCCGCGCCACCGTCCCCGCGCGGACTACGCCGTCCCGGCCGCGCGGCCGGCGACGATGTCTACCGCCTCGACCAGGCTCTCCGCGCCGGCCAGGCCCCGGTCGCGAAGCTCGTCGGGGTCGATCCCCCGTGCCCGCACCGCGTCGGCGAAGTGCGCGAGGTCCTTGCGCATCAGGCCCTGTAGGTGCCCGGCGATGTCCAGGGTGATCTCGGTGGCCAGCGCGCTCAGCACGAAGCTGGCGCCGCTGCTCACCGAGATCGCCCGGACCAGCGCCTTGATGTCCAGCTTCAGGGCGCTGGCGATGCGTAACATGTCGGCCGCGTTCTTCAGGTTGCTCATGGTCATCGCGTTGTTCAGCAGCTTCGTCAACTGCCCGGTGCCCACCGGCCCGAGGTGCACGACCGTGCGGGAGAACGTCTCGAAAACCGGCCGGCACCGCTGGAACGCCTCGGGGTCGCCGCCGACGAACGTGGTCAGCGTCCGCCCCCGAGCGCCGGGCCCGCCGCCGCTGACCGGGGCGTCCAGGTAGGCCACCCCGTGCGCGGCGAACCGCTCGCCGAGTGCGACGTTGGCGCCCGGGTCGCCGGTGCCGTGGTTGACCACCACGCTGCCCGGCCGCAACCCGTCCAGCAGCCGCCGGTGTTCGAGCAGATCGGCGATGTCGGCGTCGTCCCGCAAGCAGAGCAGCAGCACGTCCACGGCTGCGGCCAGTTCGGCCACGCTGTCGTGCCCGGTGTACGTGGTTCCGGTCAGCGCCTCCAGCGACGCCGGCCGGCGCGCCCACACGTGCAGATCGTAGCCGCCGCCGGCGACGGCGCGCGCCATCGGGGCGCCCTGGTCGCCCAGGCCGATGAACCCCGCTGCGGTCATTGTCGTCTCCTTTCGTGCGCGGTGTCCGGTTCAGCCGATCAGCTTCAGCGACTCGTCCCAGAGCCGCTCGGCGTTGCCCGGGTCCAGCGCGTACGCGGCCACGCCCCGGAAGTCCGCGGGCCGCGCGGTGACCACGGGCGCCTCGGCGCAGTCGTCGAAATACCGGCCGCCGACGCCGTCCAGCAGCGGCGACGCCGCCAGCAGCACCGAGGTCGCGGCCCCCTGCTGCGGGGTCTTGCGCCGCTCCGGCGGCGTCTTCAGCCCGCCGGTGTGCTTCTGCAGCCCGGTCGCGATCGCGCCCGGGTTCAGAGCGTTCGCCCGGATGCCCTCCCCCGACCAGCGCCGGTCCGCCTCCACGGCCAGCAGGACATCCGCGGTCTTCGACTGGGCGTACGAGGTCAGCGGGTCGTAGGGCCGGAAGGCGTAGTGCAGGTCGTCGAAGACCACCGGCGAGAACAGGTGCCCGGTGGAGGCCACCGAGACCACCCGGGCGCCGCGCGCAGCGGCCAGGGCCTCGTGCAGTCCGACGGTCAGCGCGAAGTGCCCGAGGTAGTTGGTGGCGAACTGCAACTCCCAACCTTGCCGGGTGCGCTCCAGCTCGGGCAGCGCCATGATCCCGGCGTTGTTGACCAGGATGTGCAGCGACTGGTCCCAGCGGGCCACGAAACGGCGTACCGAATCCAGGTCGGCCACGTCCAGCTCGCGGACTGTGACCCCAGGGTTTCCGGTGCTGGCGGTGATGTCGGCCGCGGCCTGCTCCCCCGCGCCGACCCGGCGCACCGCCAGCACCACCTCGGCGCCGGCGCGGGCCAGCGCCCGCGCGGTCTCCACGCCGATGCCGGCTGCGCCGCCGGTGATGATCGCGCGTCGGCCGGCAAAGTCGACGTCCTTGATCACCTCGGTGGCGGTCGAGGAGAACCCGAACGGGGTGGTAATCAGCTCGGTCATGTCACTCCGATCTCTGTTGGTCGTTTTCGTCTCCACCACCGTGCCGCTTCCCGGCGGCGCTATCCGGAGTCCCGGTTTTCCTGGTAGTGGTAGGACCAGGCTGGGCGCGCCCGGTCGACCCCTACGATGGGCGGATGGGCAAGGCCGGTCCGCTCGGCGACTACCTGCGCGCCCGGCGCGAAGTGGTCGGTCCGGACGACGTGGGGCTGCCCCCGCACGGGCGGCGCCGGGTGCCCGGGCTGCGCCGGGAGGAGGTGGCGCTGCTCGCCCGGATCAGCGCCGACTACTACCTGCGGCTGGAGCAGGGCCGGGACCGGCACCCTTCGGCCCAGGTGCTCGACGCGCTGGCCCGGGCGCTGCGGCTGGACGGCGACGCCACCGCCCACCTGCACGGGCTGGCTCGCTCCGCGCCGCCCCGCCCGCCCCGGCAGCCCGAGCGGGTGCCGGTGGGCATCCGGCAGCTCGTCGACTCCTGGCCCGACACGCCCGCGTTCGTGCAGGGCCGCTACGCCGACGTGCTGTACGCCAACTCGGCGGCCACCGCCCTGTCCCCACTGTTCGCCGCGGGGGTGAACGTGCTGCGGGCGATTTTCCTCGACCCGGCGTCCCTGCGGGACTATCCGGTCACCGAGAACATCGAGGCGAATGCCGTGGCCAGCCTGCGAGCCCTGGTGGCGGTGGACGCGGACGACCCGCCGCTGACCGAGCTGGTCGCGGAGCTGTCGTCCGGTAGCGACCGGTTCCGCCGGTTGTGGGACCGCTACGACGTCGGGGTCCGGTCGGGCGGCGGCGTCCGGACCCTGCGCCACCCCCGCGTCGGCGAGCTGCGACTCCGGTACGAGAAGCTGCAGATAAGCGGCACCAGCCAGACCCTGGTGATCTACCATGCCGATCCCGGCAGCCCCTCCGAACAGGCCCTGCGCAGGCTCACCCGCGGCCCGGTTTCCTAAGCTCAACCGGGACTGCGGGACTTCGCGTCCGGGCGACTGGCCTTCCACCTCAGTGTCAGCCTGACCAGACGGCACACGAGCGACACACACGCACTCTGAATCGGCGCATTGGGCATCCGGATCTGCCGCCGACCGCGCGCTATGCAGCGTCACGACAACCGGATCAAGCCGGCGCACGGTCGTGCCGAAGACAAGCGTCCCGCCTGGCGCCCGTCGTTCACGCCATCGCCAGCAGGGCGATGCCCATCCCCGCGCTCATCACACCGTGGCACACCGCCGACCAGTCCTGCGGGCACGCCAGCACGTCCGTCGTCGCCGTGGACAGACCACCAGTGCGCATCCCGCGGCCAACCCACCAGAATGCGGCGAGCACCAGGTAGCCCCCGAGCAGCGCACTGACCCATCCGGCACACCCGACCGGCGCATGACCCATCCCGGCCATGTCCATGCCGCCGTGACCGCCGGCGGAGGCGTGCCCCGGCATCGAGGCACCCATCCACACCATGGTCCCCGTCGCGGTGGCGAAGAACACCGGGACCGCACGACGTCGCGAGGTCCACACCGCCCGCACCATGAACCACCCCGCCGACATCATGAAAACGACAATCCAGGCAGCTGCCGGGACCGCCGCGCCCCACGGCCAGATCATCGCGATCATCGACAGGCCCGTGACCAGGTGCAACATCTCGGAGAGTCGATGCTCCGCCACCGGAGAGAGCCACGCCGCGGGTGGGCGCAGGCACCGGAGCAGGTGAAAGACGGCCGCCCCTCCGAACGCCACCGTCAGCAACCATCGCAGAGGGTCAATGCCGATCATCGTAGGAGACGTCGCCCGCGCATGAGCGACGTGTCGCTGTGCCCCGACGATAGGGGGCGGAGCATCCGCGCGCCCTTACCGATGGGCCGGGGCCAATAGCGATGGGGCGCACGTGCGGGGCCTTCAGCTCGGTAGAGCGGCGCACTCGGCGGGTGATTTCATCCGATCGGCAGGCGCCGAACCTCAGTGGCAGCACTGGTGCTCGCTGCCGGCGGGCCCGGTGGCGCCCAGGTCGTCGTCACGGCCGGCGGCGAGGCGCGACCACTGCGATGTGGGCCGCCCGTCGAGCCGGAACTGGTCGCCGTCGGTTCGGAAGCGCTGCGGCCAGCCTTCCGGCGAGACCTCCCAGTCCTCCTGGCGACCGTAGACGGTCATGTCGAGCAGGCCGTACGACGGCGCCATCGCCTCGCATCCCCGCCCGGTGGTCCAGTAGGTCTCGAACACCCGGTCGCCCTGGCGCAGGTAGCACGCCTTCATCCCGAACGCGCGCCCGGCGACGAGGGAGTCGAGTGACTCCGCGGGCACCGAGTACCAGGGCGCCTGCCAGCCCATGAAGTCGCGGTAGCGCGACGTCTCCTCGAACGGCCCCTGGCAGAAGACCGCGAACGTGACGTCGCGCGAGTGCAGGTAGGACAGCTCGAGCACCTGGCCGGTGAAGAACGTGCAGCCCTCGCACTGGTCGGCGGCCGGCCCGCCCGGGTGCCACATGTGGTACGACGCGAACAGCTGGGTCCTCCCCTCGAAGACGTTGAGCAGGGGCACCGGGCCGTCGGCACCGACCAGATGGGTGGTCGGGTCGACCTCGACCATCGGCAGCCGCCGGCGGGCCGCGGCGATGGCGTCACCCTCACGGGTGTGTGCCTTCTCGCGGAGCCGGAGCTCGGCGAGCTGCTTCTGCCAGGTCTCGCGGTCGGTGAGCGGGGGTGTCGCTGGCGTGGACATGGGTGCCTCCTCGTGTCGGTGGCTATGAGGCTAATAGTGCCTGCTAGGATCGAGCAAGTACGAAAGGGAGGTGTTCCATGCCGGTCCAGCGGGGCTATCGGCAGGCCTGCGGCGTCGCGCGCGGCCTCGACATCGTGGGTGAGCGGTGGTCGCTGCTCGTGGTGCGCGAGCTGCTGCTCGGGCCGAAACGGTTCACCGACCTCCAGCAGGCGCTCCCGACCGCCAGCCCGAACGCGCTGTCCGACCGGCTGCGCGAGCTGGCCGACGCGGGCGTCGTACGCCGTCGGCAGCTGCCTCCGCCAGGCAATGTGCGGGTCTACGAGCTGACCACGTGGGGTCGCGGCCTCGAGCCGATCGTGGTCGCGCTTGGCACCTGGGCGCTGGCCGCCCCGCCGACCGCGGAACACCTCTTCGTGAGCGTGGACAGCGCCATGCTGAGCATCCGCACCTTCTTCGTGCCGACGCCGGAGCGGCCCGAGGCGACGCTCCGGATCGAACTGCGCGACCACGGTCCTGCCGGCGTGTTCGGCGTGCGCCTCACATCGGCCGGCGCCGAGGTCGCCCACGAGCCGCCCGAGGAGCCGGGCGCCGTCCTGGTCACCGCGACGGATGCCCTCTTAGCCGCCTTCGGCGCCGACGACCTGGCCGGACTCGTAGCGGCCGGCGCCGTCATCATCGGCGATCCCGAGGTCGTACGCCGTCTCGTGGCGGGCGTGCGTGTCCCGGCCTCCACAGATCAGTACTCAACCGGCATCCCCGGCCAAGGGGGCCGGGTGGGTAGCCGCCAGAGGCTGCGCGAAAGTTGACCTAATGCCACGTCAGGTCGGGTCCGCTTGTTTTGGTCGACACTCCGGCCCGGCGTCGACCAAGGTCACGTGCACGCATCTGGCGCTGAGAGCGCTCATCGGCGCCGATGCCCCTATGTTCTGTCAAGCGGTTCGTGGGGTCGGATCTACGGGATCGAGCTGGCGGAGCAGGTGGTAGATCTCGCGGGCGATGTACCGCTTGAGACATCGCATGGCTTCGCGGCGGGTGAGGCCTTGACTGCTGCGTCGGTCGAGGTAGTCCTGGGTGCGTTGGTCACCCCGTGATCGGGTCAGGGCGATGCGGTAGAGGGCGGCGTTGGCACGGCGGTCGCCGCCGCGGTTGAGTCGGCGCCGGCGGGTCTTGCCCGAGGACGCCTCGATCGGGTTGACGCCGCATAGCGCGGCGAAGGATGCCTGGCTGTGCATCCGGTCGGGGTTGTCCCCTGCGGTGATCAGCAGCGCGGAGGCGCTGTCGGGGCCGATCCCGTGACGGTGCAACAGCTGTGGCGCGTACGAGTTCAGCACGGCGGTGATCTGGCGCTGGAGTTCACGTTCCTCGGCGGTGAGTGTCTGGATACGCTGGGCCAGGCGGCGCAGGGTGTAGACGGTGGCGGTGGCCACGTCGGTCGGGGCGGTGTCGGGCAGGGTGGCGCAGTGGCGGATCAACGCTGTGTCGGACAGGCCGGTCAAGGTGTCGCGTAGCGTTGTGGCGGCGGTGACGATGACGGCCTTGAGCTGGTTGACCGCCTGGGTGCGGGATTTCACCGCGGAGGCTCTGGCCAGGCGGAACATGCGCAGCATCTCCACCGGCCCGTCGGGCGGTCTTTGCGGTGGCGGCGGCCCGGCCGGACAGCACCGCCAGGGCGGCGGCCATCGCGTCGACGGTGTCGGTCTTGCCGTGGCGGCGGCGCGCCGCGCGGTCGGGGCGGTTGACCTCGATCACGGTCAGACGCTGGTCACGCAGGTAGCGGGCCAGGCCCGCGCCGAAAGAGCCGGTTCCCTCGACACCGGCGCGGCGGAGGTCGCCGAAACCACGTGCCCAGGCCAGCAGGTCGCGGTAGCCGGCGGCGGTGGTCGGGAAGCTGGCAGAGGCGACCTGGACGCCGAGCGGGGTGGTCACTGCGGCGACGTGGGCGTCCTTGTGGGTGTCGACGCCGAGGATGACCTCCTCGCCGGTCGGGTCGGGCTGACTGTCCGGGGCGGTGTTCGGCATGCTGGGCATGGACCGTTTGTCTCCTGGTGGCTTGGGACGGCGGATGGCCATCGCCGGGCCGGCAGGGCGGTCAGAACTGTGATGGTGCCCTTGTTGCAGCAAGGCCCCTATCGGGACACGCTCTACCGGTCCGGTGACAGCAGGCCCTCCCGCGAGCCACAGTCGACAGATCAGCGCAAAGGCATCGACTGAGCCGGTTGCGTTACGGGTCAGACCGTGGCCCGCGGGAGCACGGCTCCTACGATCTCAGAACCGCACCCTCACACTCACAGTTGCGTTACTGGATCGCTGGACGCGTTGAACCTGTGTCGGGTCGGCGGTCAGATCGTGTGGGCGAGTTCGGTGAACGCAGCGGCGGCCCGCGTTGTCGGCCGGGCGTCGACGGCGAGTTCGTAGTGTCCGCGTCGTAGGTTCTGCATGAAGGCGTGTCCGGCGATGATCACTTGTGCTGTCTTGTCGGTTCGTAGACCGCGCATCGATCGCAGCCGGTGTTTGAGCCGGCTGTGATCGGCCTCGATCGGGTTGTTGGCGTACTGCTCGACGTGGTGCCACGCCTGCGGGATCAGTTCGCCGAGCACGCCGGGGTAGACGGCGGCGGCGTCGGTGACGACCTCGCTGGGTGTCGCCTTCAACGTCGACAGGGCCCGGTGGAAGAACCTGCGGGCCGCGTCGGCGTCGCGGCGGGTCGAGAGGAGCACGTCGATGACCTGTCAGCTCTTCAACGTCACGGTAGGACAGGTTGAACCGCAGATACGACCGCACCGCGACCACGATCACCTCGGCTGGGAACCGGAACCCGGCGAACGCCGACTTCGGTGGCAGCCAGGTGCGAGGACGTGTTGATGGCTTCACCGGTCAAGCCTGCCTCGATCTTGCCAACGCTCAACGCAACGGCGCCACTTTCGTCCATGCAATGGCGTCGTTGAGGGGATTGTTAGGCGGTCCCATCTGGACCAAGCTGAAGGACGAGTCGGTCCCGTGTGAGCGTCGGACCTCGGCAACGCGTACCCGGGACACCGTCTCTGCGCGTTCTCACTAGCGGTTCATTGCCGTGTAGAGGAGCCGATGATGATCAGGCGACTATCCACATTCATCGCCGCCGCGCTCGCAACGACGGTGGCGGTCCCTTCCGCCGGCGCATACGGCGATGACAACGGAAGGTCACAACCGACGCTGCTCGGTCGCGCCGTGCTACCGGTCGAGACGTACGCCCCCGGCCCGCCCTCCGGGACCCTCCTACCTCCCGGAACCGTCAATGGGATCACATTCCCGCTGCGGTCGCAGCCGGTCGAGGGATTCTCGGCGATTGTCGCCGGCCGACACCCAGGGGAGTACCTCGCCATGCCGGACAACGGGTTCGGTGCCAAGGCGAACTCGAAGGACTTCCTGATCCGCGCCTACTACATCCAGCCGGACTTCAAGACCGCCAAGGATGGCAGCGGGGAAGTCGACGTCGATCTGGCCGAGTTCATCCAGTTCCGTGACCCCGACCGCCTGATCGGCTTCACTATTGTCAACGAGGGCACGACCGACCGGCCACTGACCGGCGGCGACATCGATCCCGAGTCCCTCCAGAGCGGCGCTGACGGGGATTTATGGGTCGGCGACGAGTTCGGGCCGTGGCTCCTACACTTCGACGCCACCGGCAAACTGCTCGACCCGCCCTTCGCGGCGCCTGGCGGTCTGCAGTCGCCCAACAACCCTCACCTCAGGGGAGCGGCGGCAACTCAGCCGAACAGCCGCGGCTTCGAGGCCATGGCCATCAGCCCGGACGGCAGGTATCTGTACCCGGCTCTGGAGGGCGCCACGGTGGCCGAACTCGGCACCACGCGGCGTTACGTCTTCGAGTTCAGCGTGCGCGAGGAGGCTTTCACAGGGCGGGTCTGGCTGTATCGGACCGAGCAGCCGGGCTACTTCGTGTCGGACCTGGCGGCCCTCGACCGGCACCACCTTGCGGTGGTCGAGCGCGACGGTGGTCTTGGGCTGAACGCGCTGTTCCGCAAGGTGTACGTCGTCAACCTCGCCGACATCGATGCGGGCGGGTCCCTGGTGAAGACGGAGGCTGTCGACCTGGCGGCCGTGCCCGACCCGGACCTGGTTTCCCTGCCCCCCGTCCACAGCGGCGACGTCGGACTGGGCAACCCGTACCGCGTGACGTGCGAGTCGATCGAGGCTATCCATCAGATCGCAGGCAACCAGCTACTTCTCGGCTGTGACAACAACTTCCCCAACGCGGGGCGCAACCCCGGCCGCGCGGACGACAGCGAGTTTATCGTCGTGAAGGTGCCAGGCCTCCGCGGCGAGTAGCGAGAGCAGACAACTCGACTTCGGGCACGATGCCGGCCCCGGTTTCTGTGGCTCTCCACTCCGACCACAGTTCGGAGACCTGGCTGAAGGCGAGGACATCGTTCTGGTGCCGCGTATCTCGGTGATCCACGGCGTGTACGCCCCGCCCGTTCTACGGGCCGCAGCGGCGTTTGCCGAACTCGCCCAAGCGATCTGACCGCCCACCCGGCACGGGCTTAACGTGGCTTCCGATCCCACAACGCAACGGCGCCGTGGGCAGTCCTCCGCTCGGGGCGGACATCGATGGTCGGAATCCTGCATTTGCCACACAGGGGGCAGAAGAGGCCCCTGGCCAGCGGTGACGCCGGTCAGGGGCCCCATGAGGCGATCAGCCTACGTCAGCCGTCGGACTCCGACGACGGGATGTAGGCGCCCGGCACGTCCTCCGGCGCGAAGATCTTGTCCTCGCCGGGGTACGGCTTCGTCCACTCGTGCGTCTGGTACCACGTGAAGTGGTTCATCTGCGCGGGGTTCGCGAAGTCGGGCTTGGCGTCGGGCCCGGTCAGCCGCTGGTGCGACTTCCACTCGTCCCACTTCGCCGCCACCTGCTGCTTGTCCGCCGGCACCGTCGCCGACGGCGCGGCCGCGGCGAGGGGGTTCTGCGGCGCGGGGGTGTCCAGGCCGCAGGCAGGCGGGGTCTTCAGACCCGCGGTCAGCGAGGTCCGGTTGGGCAGCGCGGTGAACGGCGTGAAGTCCGCGTTCTGGGTGAACGCCCCACGCATCGGGCTGGCCGCGCTGTCCTTCTGGTTCATCGGGTGGATCCCGAGGATCTGCTCGATGGTCCGGATCATCGTGATCTGCGTGTAGTAGCGGCTGTCGACGACGTCGTGCCTGGCCCAGGGGCTGATGATCTGGATCGGGGCACGGTGGCCGTCGACGTGGTCGAGGCCGGCTTGGGAATCGTCCTCGACAACGAAGATCGCCGAGTCCTTCCAGTACGGGCTGTGCGAGATCGTGTCGACGATCTTGCCGACCGCGAGGTCGTTGTCCGCGACCTGAGCGGCCGCGTTCGGCGGGCCACCGGTGTGGTCGCTGGAGAGCCAGAACATGTTCAGGTTCGCCGGCCCGTTCTTCTCGAAGTCACGGTTCCAGATCTCGTGCCGGTAGATGTCCGGGACACCGGTGTCGAACTTCGGGAAGCCGGGCACGGACACGTTGTTGAGCGACGGGATCGGCGAGGACGAGACCATGGAGTAGGCGGTGTCCTGCCCGGTCGCCGCCATGTTCTTGGTGTCGCAGTACAGGTTCTGCCAGCTCGCGCCGGCCGGCTTGGTCAGGAACTGGTGGAACTCGCCGAAGTCCCGCACGGTCTTCCCCGCCGCCTGCGCACCGGTCCAGATGAAGCCGGTCCGCTGGTGGCCGAGAGCGTCGTCCTCGGTGTCGTAGCTGCGGATGTACTCACCGGCCGAGGACTCGGTGTACTCCGGGTCGTCGGCCTGCATCAGCCAGTTGTGGCCCTCGGCGGAGTTCGTGCCGATGTCGTACGTGTTGTCGTACAGCCCGAACTGTCGAGCCATCGCGTGCTGGTTCGGCGTCACGTTCTCGCCGAACTGCGCCAACGACGGGTCGCCGTTGCCACGCGGGTCGTCACCGAAGACCTGGTCGTAGGTCCGGTTCTCCTTGACGATCAGGAAGACGTGCTTGATCGTCGAGGGGTCGCCGAGCTTCAGCGGGACCGGCACCGGCTTCGCGTCGCCCTTACCCTGGGTCAGCGTGACCGAGCCGCCGTGCCAGCCGTTCTGGCTGAACACCTTGCCGGTCTCGGACTTGATGACATCGTCGCTCGGCAGCGTGAACCGCGTAAGGCTCGACGTCGTGTCGTGGGTGCCGTGCCCGGCGGGGTTGTTGGGGCGGCGGGCGTCGATACCACGGGTGTTGGAGACCAGCACGTCGTTGCCGACGGTGGTGATCTCCGCGGGGAAGTAGTCCGTCGGGAGCAGGCCGACGTAGCTGACCGGCTCCAGCGGGGTCGTGTACCGGTAGACGGCGACCGCGTTGGCGCGGCCGAGCGTCACCAGCAGGTGACCGTCGTCGGTGAGCGTCACCGCGTCGGGCTCGTAGCCCACCGTCGCCTCCGGCCACGGCTGGGTGGCGATGGTCTGGACCACCTTGTCGCTCGCCGTGTCGATGACCGACACGTCGTTGGTGGCGGTGTTGGTGACGAACAGCGCCCCGTTCTTGGCGTACAGGGCGGTCGGGTGCAGACCGACGTCGATGCTCGAGGGGGCGGCGGTCGGGTTCGCCAGGTCGATGACGCTGACCGTGCCGCTGAGGGTGGCAGCGGTCACCTGGTCGGCCAGCACCTGCGTGTTGTACGAGTTGATCGTCGGCTCGCCGGGCTTCGCCGGACGCCCGCCCTCGTTGCTGACGTAGAGCTTGGTCCCGACCGTGATCATGTCACGCGGGGCGTTGCCCACGGCCCAGCTCTGCTGGATGGCCCCGGTTGCCGCGTTGATGGCGACCACCCGGTTCTGGCCGTTGACGGCGGAGTACACGGTGGAGCCGTCGGGTGAGAACACGGCCTCGCCCGCCAGCGCGCGCTTGGGCCCGTCCTGCGGGATCCGGATGAACGTCGGGTTGGCGAGGGTGCCGTCCGGGCTCACGGTGAACTTGCGGTAGCCGTCGGCCTGGCCCAGCCACAGCTGCGAACCGTCGGGCGAGTACGTGGGGCCTTCCTGGCCCACGTCGTTGCCGCTGATGCGCAGATTCGCCGCCGCGTTGTTGCCGACGAGCTGTTGAATCTTCCAGTTCTTCAGGTCCACGATGGCGAGCGCCATTCCACCGTCGGTGATGGAGGCCGCGACGTGGGTGCCGTCCGGGCTGACTGCGGACGACATGATCTTGCCGTTGTTGATGACGAGGCGCTCGCCGATCGGGTTGATGTACTGGTCGCCGGACACGACCAGGCCCTGGTCGGTGGTCTGGCCGACCTGATCGGTGCCGAACTGGTGCGTCTGGGCGAAACCGATGCCGGGGCCCGCGACGACGACGACAGCGGCGGTGCCTGCCGCTACAAGGGGCATCCGGTGGCCGATGCGTCGACCGAGAAGGCCGGAATGGTCCTTCCCGACACGCCGACGGCGGCGTGTTACCTGCATTGAGCTATCCCTTCGTGGTGGGGAGCAGTTCGACGTTGCCGTCGAACTGCCAGAGCGGGTTCGGTGCGTCCCCGGTCGGGGTCCGCACCAGGAAGTAGCCGTTCACTTCCTTCGGTCCGTCGCCATCGGCCACGAACCGCCCGTCTGCGGTGACGTCGAGCTGGTAGATGGCCGTCCCTGCGGCCTCGACGTCGGGGAGATGCCAGGAGATGACGCAACGCCAGTCGTTGCCCGGCCCCTGGGCGGCGAGCTTGCCGCCGCCCTTGTTGCACGCCGCCGTGGCCTTCAGCTGCGCTTCGGTGACGTCGGGGCGGTTGAGCTGCCTGGTCTGCATGCGGTAGAGGTGGGCGAATGCCGTGGCGACCGAGCGCTGCACCCTGTCCTGCTCGATCCCGGAGCCCGTGGCCGGGGTCGCCGCGGCGACGACCGCGACCGTCACGGCGACCAGCCCGACGAGCGGCAGGACTCCGGCAGTGACCGCGCGGCGCCCTGAGCCGTCGTAGGTCAGGTTGGTGAAGTCGCGCCGCAGGAAAAGCAGGTAAGCCAGCGCTGTCGCGGTCCCGGCCCACACCAGGCTGACCACGATGCCGATCAGGAGCGGGCCGAGCTGTGCCGGGCTGGTGAACAGACCGTTCCAGGAGATGAAGGCGTAGCCGGGCAGGGCGAGGCGTACGGCGACGGGGAGCGGCAGCATCTGGGCGAGCTGCATCGCGAGCGCGACGAGCGCGGGCAGCAGCAGTCCCATCGGGGACCGCCCCAGCGCGACGGACCCGAGTAGTCCGATCGCGGCGAGGGCCAGGGTCGGGGCGATTACGCAGACCCAGGCGAGCAGGACCTTCCCGGCGGCGTCCGCCGGCGTCAGCAGGTGGCCGTCGAGGCCGACCAGCGGCTGGTTGCCGACCGCCACGACCCCGCCGGCCGCGCTGGAACAGGCCAGCCCGGCCACGAGCAGCAGGATGACGGTGAGGCTGGACAATGCCTTCGCGGCGAAGATCCGGCGAGGCGACCGGACCGTCACGAGCAGGTGGCGCCAGGTGCCGAGCCGGTCCTCGGAGGCGAACACGTCGCCAGCGACCACCGAGGTCAGCAGCGGGAGGGCCCAGGTGCCCGCGAAACCGAGCATCACGAGCGGTCCGGCCCACCCCGTGGCGTGCATCCAGCGACCGAAGAGGGTGTCGACGGGCAGCGAGCTCTGCTGGCTCACGGCGGCGACGAAGAGCGCCGGCGCGATCCAGCAGGCGAGGACCAGCAAGCGGATCCGCCATTGCGAGACCAGCTTGACCAGCTCGAAGCGGTAGCCGCGCGCCACCGAGACGCGGCGGGTACCGGCAGCGTGGGTGTTGGCGATGGCCGCGGTCATCGGATGGCCTCCTGCTGCTCGGTTAGGGCGAGGAACGCAGCCTCGAGCGGCGACATCACGGGTGCGAGCTCGCGCACCGCGATGCCCGCGTGCACGAGCCGCACCACCAGTTCGTCGAGGGCGGGCACCAGCGCGCGCACGACGAGCACCTCGGTGTCGTGCCGTGCCCCGGCGTCGTCGTCGACGTGGATGCCGGCCGTGTCGGCAGCCAGCCGGCGGGTGGCCTGAGGGTCGGAGGTCCGTAGCCGGTAGTCGAGTTCACGGTCCTCGGCGGCCAGCTTGCTCAGTGAGCCGGAGAAGACGACCCGTCCGGTGGCGAGGATGGTGACCTCGGAGCACAGTGCCTCGAGGTCGTCCATGCGGTGGCTTGAGAGCACGACGCTGGTTCCGTCGGTCGCGAGCCGGGTGAGGACACTGTGTACGTGTCTTTTGCCGGCCGGGTCGAGGCCGTTGGAAGGTTCGTCGAGCACGAGCAGCCGGGGCTTGGTGAAGAGGGCGGCGGCGAGCCCGAGCCGCTGACGCATGCCGAGGGAGAAGCCGCTAGCCCGGTCGTCGGCGACGTCGGTGAGCCCGACCTGGTCGAGCACGTCGTCGATCCCCGTTGTCCGCGCGCCGTGGCCGCGGAGAGCGGCCAGGGCGGCGAGGTTCTGCCTGGCGGTGAGCGAGGGGTAGAGGCCGGGACCGTCAACGAAGCCGGCGACTCCGTCGGGAGCGGCGAGCGCCCGCGCGATCGGCGTACCCAATATCTCGAGGTGGCCGCTGTCGGCGACGGCCAGGCCCAGCAGGAGGCCGAGCAATGTCGTCTTGCCGGCGCCGTTTGGCCCGACCAACCCGTGGATCTGCCCTTGGGTCACATCCAGATCGATGCCGTCGAGTGCGACGACGTCGCCGAAAGACTTGGTGATCCCGCGAGCCCGGATTGCGAGGAGTGCGTCCATGAGCCCCTTCTTTCGTAGCCCTAAGCAACCTAGGGACGGCAGACAACGCGGGCAGGGACAGCTGGCTGAACGTTCATGGAACGGGAGACGACCGGGCAGCCCCCGCGCCGATGCCCCGCCGATAGCCGTCGATATTTCGACCGGCACCATCTCGATGGCCGGATCGCAGAGCCCACCGGGCCATCAGACACTTGCGACCGCGAACATCGCCGCCGGTTGGATCGTGATTACGACAAGGCGTCGGCAAGTCCGCGTGCACGGAGTAGCCAGCATCGAACCAGACTTGGACAACGCCTGGACGCACCGAGCCCGTACGAAGTACCGCCCGTGCCCCGCACCCGCCCGGACCGGGTCCTGGCGGACAGGGCTTACACGTCCCGAGCCAACCGCCGCTACCTGCGCCGACGCGGAATCGCCGCGACATCCCAGCCAAGGCCGACCAGGACGCCAACCGGCGCAAACTCGGCTCCAAGGGCGGCCGACCCCCGGCCTTCGACCCGCAGCGGTACAAGCAGCGTCATGCCGTGGGGTGCGGCATCAACCGACTCAAACGCAAGCGCGGCGGTTCGACAAGCTTGCCGTGCGCTACGAGGCCACGGTTCACATCGCCGCGATCAACGAGTGGCTGTGACCGACTTCGACACAGGCCCTGGCCGTACGACGGTCCCGGCGACAGTAGTCGCGACCCTCGCGCCCCCGCCGGGCCTCGCGAGCTCCAATCAGGACGGATGCTATTTCCGGCGGGCGCAGCGTCAGCTCGCGGTCGCCCGACACGCTCACCGGAGGGAGTCCTGGCAGGGCTCACAGCCAGGGTGGTGGGCCCTCGAAGGCGAGGGCGTGCACGTCGAACAGGACTGCCGCCTCCACGCCCAGCGCCGGCCCGCCCTGGCGGGCCGCCCAGGTAAGGAACGGCCCGGGTTCGGGGCCGGCCACGCCCAGGCCGTTGGTCTACTCAGCGTGAGCGGCTAGCGAGGCGATACCGCGCTGCAACGGCTCGCCGGTGACGTCCACGCCGTGCGTGGGGCGCTCGGCGCCGGCGAAGCAGACGTAGCGCACGCCGCCCCAGGGTGGTAGCCCCTCGTCCACCAGTTCTGGGAAGATCCACCGGTTGCCCGCGTCGCGGGCGGCGTCCAGCGTAGCCAGCCCCACCGCCCGGTGGTCGGCCTGGTTGGTCATGCCGCCCACCATGCGGACGGTGAAGGCGCCCGAGACGATGACGTCGGGCCGGTGCCGGCGGATCGCCCGCACGATGTCGCGGCGCAGGTCTGAACCGTACTCGACGACCCCGTCGCGGTGGTCGAGGAACTCCACGACGTCCACGCCGACCTCCCGGGCCCCGGCGCGCTGCTCCTCCTCGCGCAACGGCGCGGCCTGGTCCGGGTGCATGGCGTCGATTCCTGCCTCGCCCCGGGTGGCCAGCAGGTAGGTAACCTGTTTGCCCTGTGCGGTCCAGCGGGCGATCGCCGAGGCCGCGCCGTACTCGATGTCGTCAGGGTGTGCGGCCACCGCAAGGCAGCGCTCCCAGTCCTCCGGCAGTGCCGGTAGAAGCTCATCCACGGTCCACACCGTAGCCGCCTCTCCGCCGATCCGTCACCGCCGTGTCGGCAACGTAGCCATCCGTCGAGCAGGTGATAATGAGGGGGTGGACCCCAGCCGGCTGCACCCGCAGGCGCGGGCGGCGATGCAAGTCCAGCAGCGTGTCCCGCTCACCCGGGCGACCCTGCCGGCGGCACGGCTCAGCATGGTCCGGGCGACTCCGGCCGAGGTGGGCAGCGCACCGGCGATCCGGTCCGTGGTGACTTTCGACGCCGGCGGCGTGCCCGCCCGCCTCTACCGCGACGCCGATCACGACGCAATGCCGGTCGTCCTCTATGCGCACGGCGGCGGCTGGGTGATGGGCAGCGTGGACACCCACGACGGGCTGTGCCGGCACCTGGCGGCCGCGTCGGGCTGGGCCGTGCTCTCCGTGGACTACCGGCTCGCCCCCGAGTATCCGTACCCGGCTGCGGTGGACGACATGACGCGCGCGCTCACCTGGCTGCGCGGGCCCGGGGCGGCTCGGCACGGCCTCGACCCGGGCCGGATAGCGGTGGCCGGTGACTCCGTGGGAGGGCACCTTGCGGCGGTGACCGCTCGGCGCGCCCGGGATGCGGGGATCCGTCTTGCGGGACAGATCCTCATCTGCCCGGTCATCGACCCCGCGGCCGACTATCCGGCCCTGGACGAGTACGGCCTGGACCGGGAGGAGATGCGGTTCTTCTGGGACGCGTTCGCCCCACCCGGCGTGGACCGTACACAGCCGGATCTGGACCCACTGCGGGCCGACCTCACCGGCCTGCCCCCCGCCGTGGTCATCACCGCCGAACTCGACCTGTTGTCCGCCGAGGGTGAACGGTACGCGGCCAGGCTGCTGGCGGCCGGCGTTCCCGTCACCGCAGCCCGGTACCAGGGGCTCATCCACAACTTCCCGCGGAAACTGGCCCTGTTCGACGCCGCCCATGTCGCCCTGGCCCAGTTGGCCGCCGCGCTGAACCGTTGGTGAAAAGGTTCCCAGGATATCTGCGTGATTTGACGTATCGGTGGTCGAGCGTGCTTGACCACTCCAACTCGCAGTCGCGTGCCCTGTCGATCTCTGTCGGCGGGAGTCGGGGGTGGTCGTGGTGACCGCCCGCGTCGAGGGTGCGGAAATCGGCGCTCCGCCATGGGGAGTTGGCTTTCATGTTCCGTTCATTCGGTGCTGGAGTGGGCGCCGCCGTGCGTCCGCCGGGCGGCAGTGGCGGTGGCGGTGGCGGTGTCGGCGGTGGTGGTCGGGTCCGGGCGGTGCGGCCGGCCGCGGGTCAGGCCGACGCCGACGAGGACCACGGCCATGCCCGCGATGACCCGGGCGTCCAACGACTCGCCCAGGACGATCGCGCCCAGGGTCACCGAGACCACCGGCAGCAGGTAGCCGACCGTGGCGGCGCTCGTCGGGCCCTCGTCGGCGATGAGCAGGTAGTTCAGGTAGAACGTGACGCCGGTGCCGAAGACGCCCAACACGACGACGGCGAGCACCGCGACCGCGGTGGGGTCGACCGGCGCCGGGGCCACCGGGAGGGCGAGCGTGGTCAGCCCGGTCGCGGCGAGCAACTGGGCTGCGGAGAGGGCGAACCGGGCGCTTCCCGGCCCGGTGAGATGGCGGGCCATGTAGGCGAAGGCGATGGCGTAGCTGGCGGCCGCGGCGAGCAGCGCCAGGGCGCCCCAACTGGTCAGTCCGCTCTGTTGCCAGGGGGCGAAGATGAGCAACGTGCCGGCGAAGCCGAGCAGGAGGCCGGTCAGGCGCAGCGGGCGCAGGCCGCGGTCCGTACCGAGGGCGAGGCCGATCAGCAGGGACCAGAGCGGCGTGGTGGCGTTGAGCACGCCGGCCACCCCGGAGTCGACGGTCTGCTCGCCGACGCTGAACAGGAAGAACGGCAGGGTGTTGCAGAACAGGGCGGCCACCCCGAGGTGGCCCCAGGTCCGGCGGTCGCGCGGCAGCCGCTGGCCGGCCGAACCGGCCAGCACCAGGAGTACGGCGGCGCCGAGCACGCAGCGGATCACCGTGATCTGCAGCGGGGTCAGGCCACCGGTCAGGGCGATCTTGATCCAGAGGAAGCCCGATCCCCACAGCAGGGCGAGGACGGCCATCCGGATGAGGGTTCGACCTGCGCCGCTCTGCACGTGATCCTCCGTACGGGTGGGGTTGCTCCCTACCGTGTCGCGGCCGGCGGCTGTAAGACAAGCGAAAAGATCTGGAGGCAGCGTTAAGCTGTGCTACATGCTTGATGTGCGGCGCATGCAGTTGCTGCGGACGGTGGTCACCAGCGGTTCGGTCACCGCGGCGGCGCGGGAGCTCGGCTACACCGCCTCCGCCGTCAGCCAGCAGATGGCGGCGCTGGAGAAGGAGGCCGGGATCGCCCTGCTGGAGCGGACCGGCCGGGGGGTCCGGCCCACGGACGCCGGCCGGCTGCTCGCCGAGTACGCCGCCCGGATCGGCAAACACGTCGCCGAGGCGGAAACCGCGCTCGCCGACCTGCGCGCCGGGCGGACCGGGCGGGTCACGTTCTCCTACTTCGCCACCGCCGGAGCCAGCCTCGTCGCCCCCGCCCTCGCCCGGCTGCGCCAGGAACACCCGGGCGTACGGGTCGAGCTCAAGCTGGCCGATCCCGAGGACCCGCTGCCGGAGGTGAAGGAGGGTCGGGCCGACCTGGCCCTGGTGGTCCGGCCGCCGGACCGGCTGCCCACCGACGGCATCCGGTTCGTGCACCTGCTCGACGACGGCTACCGCGCCGTGCTGCCCGCCGGACACCGGCTGGCAGGCAAGCGGGTCCTCGACCTGGCCGACCTCGCCGACGAGCCGTGGGTTGGCAGCGAATGGCCGGGCCCCTGCCTGGACGCCATCCTCGACGCCTGCGACTCGGCCGGCTTCAGCCCACGGACCGTGGTTCAGAGCGAGGACTACGCCACCGCGCAGGGGTTCGTCGCCGCCGGTCTCGGCGTCAGCCTGGTGCCACAGCTGGGGCTGGGTGGCCGCCATCCCGGCGTGGTCGTCCGCAAGGTCCGCAACCCGGTGCCGGTCCGGGCGATCTACGCGGCCGTGCGCGAGTCGTCACCGGTCCAGCCGGCGCTGCGCGGGCTGCTCGACGCGTTGCGCCAGGCGGCGACCGCCGGGCCGACCGACCACTAGGGACAGTTCGGCGCCCGGCGTCACCGTTCAAACCCGGCAACGGACCCGGCCGGCGCGGCCCCCGCTCGCGCGGCGTGGCCGGTCGGCGCGACGGCGGCCACAGACTCGCTGATGTCTCGTGTCAGTCAGTTTCGACACCACCGGCGGGCGTCGGAGACCAAGGCGGCAGGCTGCTTCACCATCCGCGACGTAGGATCGCCTCCTACACGTGTTATGCCGACAGTGTGACCGTGCGGGTCGAGCTCAGGTTCATGCCGGCGAGCTGGCTGTCCAGGGGGTTTGCGGTGAGCGAACGCAACGTCGAGGTCGACGGCGACGAGCCCGATGGCAACGACTACGACGAGCTCTACCGCGACACTGCCGACTCGGGCGGGCCGCCCTGGGACATCGGCGGTCCACAGCCGGCACTCGCGGAGGTGCTCGACGACGGGGTGAAGGGCCCGAAGGTGCTCGACGTCGGCTGCGGCACAGGTGATCTCGCGATCGCCCTCGCCCGCCGCGGCTACGAGGTAACGGCGATCGACATCTCGCGCGTGGCGATCGACATGGCCCGCGCCAAAGCCGCCGGCGAGGGCCTGACGGTGCACTTCGAGGTCCAGGATGCCACGGACCTGTCGTTGCCGTCGGCGCCGTTCGACTCGGTGTTCGACTCCGGTCTGCTGCACAGCCTCAGCCGCCGCGGCGGTGGCGAGGTGGACGATTACCTCGCGCTACTGCCGGGCCTCGCCGCGCCGGGCGCGACCGTCTTCGTACTGGCGGTGTCGCTGGAGGCGGGCCATGGCTGGGGCGTGACCGAGGAGTTGCTGCGGGCGGGGTTCCCCGAGCCGGAGTGGGTCGACACGGAGGTCGAGGAGATCGACGTGGCCGCGGAGACGGGCGGCCGGGAGCTCGTTCTGCTCGGCTTCCTGCTCCGCACGGTCCGAGCCTTCGACACCTAGCCCGACCGGCGACGGCCAAACCGCATGGCCCAAACCGCGCCCGCGGCGAACACTCCACGACCGAACCATGATCGACAAGCGGTGCCAGAACTCACCGACATTGATCATGCGAAGCTGCGGCAGTTGGAGTCGAAACCGACCAACAGGTGGTGCCCGAAGTCGCGAGCAGAATCATCCAGGGGCACTGGTGTCAGCGCCGCTTCCCCACGGCGGAGGATCGCCGCTGCGGGTGGGTGCGCCACCCGCAGCGGCGATGAGAGCCCGCAGCGAGGCTGTTCATCCGGGCAGCCGGCGGTGCTGTGCGATTAGCGCCGCGCCTCGGAGTTGTTTCGCAGCGTGTTCGCCCAGTGACCGGCACCGACCCCGGTCCGCTGCGGTCCGGTGTCGTTCACGGTGGTCGCGTCGGGCTGGCGGGTCTGGCCTGCCGTGAGGCCGAGCCCTTCGGCACCGAGTGGGCGGTCCTGTGCTGAAGCGAAAGGCGAAGAAGGACTCTCCAGAGCTGCCATTTCGGGTGCCTCGGCGGCTGGATTTGGCCAGCGCCGCCAGCGCTGCGCGCTGAGCACGGCGACCAGCATCGCGGCACCGATCAGCAGCGTCGTGCCGGTCCGCACCGGGGTGGCCAGGTCGGCGTGCTGGCCGGCCACCGTCAGCTTGTGGCCGAGGAGCCGCAGCAGCCATGCTGGGCGGGTCAGCATGGCGAGATAACTGCTCGCGTACACGAGGCCGGTCAGCACGGCGCCGAGCGGGGAGAATCGCAGTGTGGCGATGAGCCCGAGCAGGACTCCAGCCGCTGCCAGTAGCAGCGCGGTCCGTACGAAGTCACCCGTGTTGAAGGCGCCGCTGCTCTGCGCCGTGGTGAAAGCCTGGACTGAGCGGTCCTGGCCGATGGCGAGAAGGATCCAGGCTAGCGGACCGATGACGATCGCGGCGATCAAGGTTCCGACATGTCGCATCCGGGCACCGTACCGGCGCGGCACAACGATGAAAACCCCCGGCACGGAGCGTCGTTTCTCGGTCACGTGGGGAATGCGGCGGGGGTAGAGCAGCCCTCGATCCTGCCCACGCTCGATGCGACAGAGCCCGTCGGCGTGGCCGACAAGCCGTACGCCCGGTCTGGTCGCCGCCTTCACCGGCCTGCAGCCGCGGTTATCGGTTGCTGGCGGGACGGCCCGCTCGGGACCCTGCACCAGTCAACGCTGAGGCCTGGCCCAACGGGGGAGCCCGGTCGGAAGCAACTGGCAGCGGTGTACCAGCGTCTCCAGGCAGCGGCGCCGGCGCCAGAACCCGACCGTGTGCTGCGGGTAGAACGTCCAGCCTCGGCGCGCCACTACGGGCTATCGGGCCTGGGCGCCTTCTTCCGTCGCTTCACCTTGTGGCGGATGTCGCTGTCGTGGTGGCTCGTGCTGCTCGTCGGCATGCCTGCGGTGTTCTACGCCGGAGCGGCGATCACGGGCAACCTGGCCGACCCGTTCCCCTTCTCACCGTGGTACGCCGTGGCTGCCGGCCCTGCTGCCGATGCTCTTCATCGGCCCCATCGAGGAGCTTGGCTGGCGGGGCGTGGCGCTGCCGCTGCTCCAGCGGCGGTTCTCGCCGCTGTGGGCCGGGCTTCTGCTCGGCCTGGTGGTGGCGGTCTGGCACACGCCGTCGTTCCTGCTGAGTGGGACAAAGCAGTCCGCGTGGGCGTTCTGGCCGTTCTTCTTCGGCGTCGTGGCGATCGGTGTCGTCCTCACGCCGATGTTCAACGCCGCACGGGGAAGCCTGCTGGTGTCGTTCCTGTTCCACGCGCAGATGAACAACCCGGTCTGGCCCGATGCCCAACCGTGGGACATGTGGCTGTTCGTCGCGACGGCGGTCGTGGTGGCCGTGGTGAACCGCAAGGCCCTGCTCGATCGCGGCGCGGCGGTGACCGCAATCCTCACTCCGGGTGGCGAGCCCGACGACACCGGAACGACGCGGCGCCCGTAGGCTGGTCGCCCGGCAGGGCGGCGTGGGTGCGTTCGTAGAGGTCTTCCATGAATGGCGTCGCCACCTCGAGCGGGCCCCGTTCGACCGAGGCGCGCATGCCCAGCTGGAACACCTGGCTGCTCAGGCGGTAGCCCTGGTCGGTCCGGTCCAGCAGGCGCGCATCGACGAGGTCACCTACGACGCGGTGCAGGGTGCCTTTGGCGAGGCCGGTGCGGCGTGCCAGCTCGGCGAGGCTGACGCCGTGGTCTTCGGCGGTGAACGCGAACAGCACCGACACCGCCTCGCCCAGTACGGACGGGTGTCGACGAGGGATGCCGATCGGTGCTCACGACGGACAGAGCTAACGCCGACGGGCCGTGGTCGGCAGACCACGGCTCGTCGGGATGGGAACGTTCAGACCTTCGCCAGCGGCTCGTCCGAGCGCGGCTCGGGGGACACGTCGGCAAGGGTCTGGTCGCGGGTCTCCTCGTCACGAGCACCGCGAGCACGCTGAGCACCGCAGCGCCCATCACCAGGACGGGTGACGAAGGACTACGGCCGCGGAGCACGTCCACCAGAGCCTCGGCCTTGACGTTGAACGTGGCCACGACCGCCGCGGCAGCCGGCTCGATCTCGTTGATCACCCACGGGTTGACCATGTTGATCGCGAGGATCGTCGGGACCGTGGCTTCGATCAACTTGACCCGCGCCACGTCCACGCCCGTCTTCTCGTCGAGTTCCACCGAGACGCCCTCGGTGTCGGAGATCTCGTAGGTGCTCGGCCGCACCCACACCAGGGCCGCCGTGGCATCCTCGAGATTGTCCACGACCCGTACGGACGGGTCAGTCTCGCTGATGACGTCCTTCAGCGCCTCGGTCTGCACGTCGGCGTTGTTCCCGGTGACAACCTCGACGTACAGCCGGGTCGTGGCGACGTCGGCATCGGCCAGCGGCAGCGTCTTCCGGTCGTTGCGCATGAGCACGATGGACCGGCGGTGTGCCTCGTCGGCCTTCGCCTGCGGTTCGGGAGAGTCGGCGATCTCCTGGGCCCGCACCAGCGCCGGGTCGTCCGCGGCGGCCAGGCCGAGGGTGCCGGGCCAGGTGGAGAACTGGCCGGTCGCCTCGACGATTCCGAATTCCAGGTTGGTGCTGATGTGGTTGCGCGGGTTTGACGTGAAGACGATCGGGATGCCCAGGCGGGCGGCCTCCGCGATCTCCTGGTAGTCGTTGGCGCGGTCGGCCAGGTCGTGCGCGGTGGGATTGTCCGGATGACGAGCGCGCTCGGCCCTGAACCAGGCGACGCCCTGGGTCGCTTGTCCCGCCGGCGTTCCTCGCTGAGATCACGTCACCGGCACTCCGTTGGCGCGGACATCAGCGAGTGGTAGAAGCGCCTGGGGCTCCCGGCGCCGTCAGGGGGAAGCCCGCTGGTGAACCCATTGACACGGCCGTGGTTTGCCCGGAACCATCAGCGACTGTCCACGGCTCCTGCCTTCGTGGGTCACGGTCCTGTTGACAACGATGTCAGGGTGCGGGGTGCGACCTCCGAAGGAGAGTGCATGGCCGAGATCGGCGGTTCGGCACTACGGGTGCAAGCGTCCTGCCGGGTGGCGCCGTGACTGCGTCGACGAGGCCCGCGTGTTTCCGGCGACGTTACCGGCCGGCCGGGGCGAGACGGTCGCACAAGTGGTGCTGTCGACCACCTCGGACGGTGGTGCGCTACACCTGTTCGACATCACCCCCAAAGCGGCCAACGGAGCAGGACAGGCGAGCCAGCAGGTCGTCCCGGCCGATGACGGCGTTGACGCCCACGCCGACGGACGGCTCGCCCGGCCTGAGCGCCGTTAAGCACACTCGCGCTCCATCGCGATCGATCGACCGCAGCAACCCCACCATCTTCTCAGCCCAAACGTTCGACGCACTCGACCGGATCGAGTCGAAAGGCCCCTGCCCCCATGTCGTACCCGCCCCTTGCGCGCCCCTTGTCCGCCCGACTGGTCGCCGCGACAGCTGCGGTCCTGCTGCCGGCGGGACTGCTCGTCGCCGCAGCTCCGGCCAGCGCCGCGCCCGCGCCGCCCGGCAATTTCAGCTCCTCGTTCGAGTCGGCCGACCCGCAGCCCGCCGCGAGCACCGTCGAGGTCGACGCGAGCGGTAAGCCGGTCCAGGCCAACCTGAGCGGCTCGAGCCCCACCGGACTGCCCGGCAGCCTGCTGGGTCTGGTCAACGCGGTGACCGCGAGCGCCGAGAACCCGCCGAACGAAACCGCCGCGAACCTCAAGGACGGCAGCCCCTCCACCAAGTGGCTGGCGTTCAACCCGACCGGCTGGGTGACCTACCAGCTGGCCAAGCCGGCGACGGTGGTGCGGTACGCGCTGACCTCCGCGAACGACGCCCCGACCCGTGACCCCAGGGACTTCACGGTGCAGGGGTCCAACGACGGCAGCACGTGGACCGACCTGAACCGTCAGACAGGGCAGAGCTTCAGCGGGCGGTTCGCCACGAACACCTACAGCTTCACCAACACGACCGCCTACGGCTACTACCGCCTGAACATCTCCGCGAATTCCGGAGACTCGCTCGTCCAGCTCGCCGACTGGGACATCAGCGACGGCTCGAACGCCAAGCCGCCGGCCACCCCGATGGTCAGTGTCGTCGGCACCGGTCCGGTCAGTGGCCACAACATGAAGCCCAGGGCCGGATTCACCGGGCTGGCTTCGCTGCGATACTCGGGCGGCGCCGTGGACGACGGTCGTTCGTACGCGACCAACAAGGTGTTCGAGGTCGACATCCCGGTCGGGCCAAAGACCCGGTTGTCCTACAAGATCTTCCCTGAGTTCACCGGCCAGGACAGCCGGTATCCGTCCACCTACGCGGCCGTCGACCTGCACTTCACCGACGGCAACTACCTCAGCCAGCTTTCGCCGGTGGACCAGCACGGATACCCGCTGACGGCCGCCGGGCAGGGCGCGTCGAAGGTGCTCTACGCCGATCAGTGGAACGCGGTGCAGTCTGAGGTCGGGGCGGTCGCGAACGGCAGGACGATCGACCGCATCCTGCTCGCCTACGACGATCCCGAGGCGGCGGCCTCGACCCGCTTCCAGGGTTGGCTCGACGACATCACCCTGGCGGGCGCTCCGACACCGATCGACGGCTCCAGCCTGAACAATTACGTCGATACCCGGCGCGGGACCAACGCATCGGGCTCTTTCTCGCGCGGCAACAACCTGCCGATTTCGGCGATGCCGAACGGCTTCAACTTCTTCACGCCCGTCACCAACGCCACCTCGAACTCGTGGGAGTACGACTACCAGCGGAACAACAACGCGGCCAATCTGCCCACGCTGCAGGGACTTGCGATCTCGCACGAGCCCAGCCCGTGGATGGGCGATCGCAACCAGATGTCTGTCATGCCGGTGCCGGCCGGCGGATCGCTCACCGGAGCGCCCAGCGGTCGGGCACTCGCCTTCAGCCACGACGACGAGCTCGCGCGGCCGGACTTCTACCAGGTCACACTGCAGAACGGCCTGATCGCGCAGATGTCGCCCACCGACCACGGCGGGATCATGCGATTCACCTTCCCGTCCGGGCAGGCCACCGGAAGCCTCGTCTTCTACAACGGCACGTTCGCCATCGGTACGGACGGCATGTTCAGCGGCTGGGTCGACAACGGAAGCGGCCTGTCGGCCGGTCGCAGCCGGATGTTCGTGTCCGGCACCTTCGACCGGGCGCCGAGGACGTCCGCCGCCACGTCCGCCACCTTCGACACCTCCGAAAACCGGCAGGTCACGCTGCGCATCGCGACGTCATTCATCTCGGTCGACCAGGCACACCGGAATCTCGACCTGGAGGTCACCGGCAACAGCCTCGACCAGGTCCAGGCGGCCGCCACCGCGGCATGGGAGGACCGGCTCGGCCGGATCGACGTTCAGGGTGCGACCGAGACGCAGCTGGTGACGCTGTACTCGAACCTGTACCGGCTGAACCTGTATCCGAACTCGCAGTCGGAGAACACCGGCACCGCCACCGCCCCGCACTGGCAGTACGCGAGCCCGGTGTCGGCGCCGACCGGCACGTCGACCGCCACGCACACCGGCGCGAAGATCGTCGACGGGCAGATCTACGTCAACAACGGGTTCTGGGACACCTACCGCACCGTGTGGCCCGCGTACTCGCTGTTGTACCCCGACATCGCGGCCAGGATCGCCGACGGGTTCGTCCAGCAGTACCGCGACGGCGGGTGGATCGCCCGCTGGTCGTCACCCGGCTACGCCGACCTGATGACCGGCACCAGCGCGGACGTCGCGATGGCCGAGGCCTACCTCAACGGCGTCGAGCTGCCCGACCCGCTCGGCGCGTACGACGCGGCGGTCAAGGACGCGACCGTGGCGTCCGGGCGCAGCGAGGTCGGCCGCAAGGGCATCGAGACCTCGCTGTTCCTCGGCTACACGCCGACCTCCACCGGCGAGTCGGTGTCCTGGGCGCTGGAAGGCTTCATCAACGACTACGGCATCGGCAACATGGGTGCCGCCCTGGCCAAGGACCCGGCCACGCCGAAATCGGAGCGCGACCGGCTCAAGGAGGAGTCAAGGTACTTCCTCCAGCGTGCCCGCAACTACGTCAACCTCTTCGACGCGAACACCAGGTTCTTCCAGGGACGCGACGCCGCCGGCAACTTCCTCGTCAGCAACCCGCTGGACTGGGGTGGCGTCTACACCGAGACCGACGGGTGGAACTACGCATTCACCGCGCAGCAGGACGGCCAGGGGCTGGCCAACCTGTACGGCGGCCGGAAGGCGCTGGAGCAGAAGCTCGACGAGTTCTTCGCCACCCCGGAGAACGCCGACCATCCGGGCGGGTACGGCGGAACGATCCACGAGATGCTCGAGGCGCGTGCGGTGCGCATGGGCCAGCTCGGCATGAGCAACCAGCCGTCGCACCACATCCCCTACATGTACGACTATGCCGGCGCGCCGGCCAGGACGCAGGCGATCGTGCGGGAGATCCTGCAGCGCCTCTACGTCGGCAGCGAGATCGGCCAGGGCTACCTGGGCGACGAGGACAACGGCGAGCTGTCGGCGTGGTACATCCTCAGCTCGCTGGGCATCTATCCGCTGCAGGCCGGCTTGTCCAACTGGGCCATCGGCTCACCGCAGTTCAGCAGGATGACCGTCCACCGGCAGAGCGGCGACATCGTCGTCAACGCGGCGAACAACAGCATCAAGAACGTCTACGTGCAGAGCGTGGAGGTCAACGGAAAGTCGCAGCGCGGGGTGTCCATCGACTCGTCGGTCCTCGCCCGTGGCGGCACCATCGACTTCCAGATGGGCCCGAATCCGTCGTCCTGGGGCACCGGCGCTAACGACGCACCGCCGTCACTGACCAAGGGCGACTCCGTGCCCGAGCCGTTGCAGGACACCACCGGCCCCGGTCTCGGCACCGCCACCGCGAACGGCGGGCAGGACGCCGCCAAGCTGTTCGACGACTCCTCGACCACCCAGCTGACCTTCGCCGCCGGGACGCCGCAGATAACCTGGGTGTTCCGCGGCGGCAAGCAGACGCCGACCTACTACACCCTCACCTCCGGGGCGAGCGCGGGCGATCCGACGGATTGGCGGTTGCAGGGCTCCAACGATGGGATCACCTGGACCACCGTCGATTCCCGCAGCGGCGAGGCGTTCCCGTGGCGCGACCAGACCCGGCCGTTCAGGATCAGCCATCCTGGGCAGTTCGCGCAGTTCCGCCTGGCCGTGACGAAGACGGCCGGCGCCGCGCAGACGAACCTCGCCGAGATCGAGTTGCTCGCCGGCGGCGACGTCCTGCTTGGTGGCGGCGCCGTCGCGGTCACCGCCGCGAGCGGCGTGCACGCCACCTCCGGTGCCGCCGTGTCGGTGGCGCTGGCCACCGTCACCGGGGGCACCGCCACCGGCTACCAGGCCACGATCGACTGGGGTGACGGCTCGCCGGCCACCGCAGGCACCCTGTCCGTGAGCTCGCGCGCCGTATTCGGCGTCAGCGGCTCGCACACCTACGCCAAGCCGGGTTACTACCAGGCCGGCGTCACGGTGACCGACGGCACCAGCCAGAGCGCGGCAACGGTCGGCGTCGACGTGGCCTACGCGCCGAGTTCAAGCCTCGCCGCCGCATTCGACACCGTCTGCATCGGCGACGAAGGCGCCCTCGCGGCGAACTGCGACGCCAAGTCGTGGGCGTACTCGCGTGCGGCCCTCGCGGCGGCCGGCGTGACCCAGGGCCAGCAGCACCAGGTACCCGGAACGGCGCTGCACTTCACGCTGCCGGCGATCCCGGCGGGGCAGCCGGACGACGCGACCGGCAACGGTAGGGCGGTGGTTCTCAACCTTCCGCCCGACGCCAAGAGCATCTCGTTCATCGGCGCCGGCACGCAGGGCGACCAGAGCACCACCGGCACGGCGACGTTCAGCGACGGCAGCACCGCCGGCATCCCGATCCAGATGAGTGACTGGACGCTGGGTGGCAACGCCAACGGCACCCCGTCCTACGGCAACATCGTCGTCGCCAAGGCCGCGTACCGTCTCCTCGGCACGAGCCGGGACAGCGCACAGCCGTTCCTGTTCGCCACCACGCCGTACCAGATCCCGGCCGGCAAGACGCTCATCTCGGTGACCCTGCCGACGCAGACCGGCGACCCCGGCTCGGCGGGCCGGATCCACGTGTTCGCCATCGCCGACGACGGCACGCCGGCCGCCGCGCTGGCGACCACCCCGCCGAAGGACCAGACGGCCACCGCCGGGCAGGCCTTCTCGGCGGATCTCGGCTCGGTGACCGGCGGCGTTCCCGACACGACGGGCTACCACGCGCGCGTGCAATGGGGTGACGGCACGGTTCCGGACGACGTCACGGTCGGCCCGGCCGGTGCGATGAGCGGACAGCACACCTACGCGCAGGAGGGCACGTACACGGTGCACGTCACCGCATGGGACACCCTGTCGAGCAGCACTGAGACCTTCACCGTGACCGTGGCGCGTGGCGGACTCCAGCCGACGATCGCGGTGTCCGCGTCCGGCACCGTCGCCGCCGGTGACACGATCACCGTCAACGGCAGCGGATTCGCCGCCGGCGAGCAGGTGACCGTCAAGCTCGGTACCAGCCCGGCGCGGAGCGTGACGGTCGTGGCGTCCGCCTCGGGAGCGGTACACGCGTCCATCGCGGCGTCCCGTGACACGCGGCCCGGCCGGTACGCCGTCACCGCCGCCGGCGCGTCCTCGCGGACACCGGCGACGGCAACCGTTCAGGTGACCGGGCAGCCGGCAGTGCCGACGTACCAACCGCAGGTGATTGTGTCGACCACCTCCGGACCGCGCGGTACGTCAGTTGTCGTCAACGGCTCTGGGTTCGCGCCGAACGAGGCGGTCACGATCAGCTTCGGTGCCGGCCTCGCCTCCAGCACGGTGCGCGCGAATGGTGACGGCGTCGTCTCCGACGCGACCATCAGCGTTCCAGGGACGGCGAAGCCGGGCTCGACCAGCATCACGCTGGCCGGCGCCGATTCGGCGACCCGGGTCGCGCTGCCCTTCACGATCACCGGCCCGAACTGAGTCGGGGGTAGCAAACCGCCCTGGGCGGGCCGTGATCACGGCCCGCCCAGGGCGGGGCTGATCTGCGTGAGTAAGCCGCCGATGTGGTGGGACAACGCGGGTGGCGTCAGGTCCTGCATCGTCGGCGGCTCATGAGTGCCGGTCTGGGTCGGCGTCGGCTACGGCACCGGCGCAGGACTATCGCGAGATCGCGCGAAGCGTATCAACGACGAAGCGGTGGTCTTCCAGTTGCGGAAGCCCGGAAACGCCGAACCATCCCACCACGCCGGTGGCGCGAACGCGCAGTGGCACCGCACCCCCGGCGGCCGCGTACCTTGAGGCCGGCAGTCCGAACCTCTCCACCAGCGTCACCTGCTTGTCCTGGCAGAGCCGTGCCATGTACAGCGACGAGTGCTCGAACCGCATCACCACCCGTCCCTTGCGACGCAGCCACCCGTCGTTGTCCAGCGTCGAGCCCGGTAGGCCGCAGTGGAACAACTGGCGCCCGGCCCGCCACACCCCGACCGAGATCGGTAGCCGCTGCTCCCTCGCTGCGGCGACGGCCAGCATCCCCAACTCGTACGCGTCCGACTCCGACAGGGCCGGAAGCTCCAGCTCGCCCTCCTCGCGCAGCAACTCCTCCAGCGTCGGCCACGGGTCATGGTCGAGTGGCATACGCACCTCCTCCTCGTCGAGTGGGGGACTGCCCCGGGCTTGGTTGACTCGCGGCGTTGAGTGGTTCAGGCCTCGCGTGCGTGCCTGTTGATTGTCTCAAACCCGATGGGTGTGAGTCGTCCGAGGCGTCATTGGCGTCGTCGGCGGGGTGGGCGCGCTGATCACCAGGCGCAGGGCGCGTAGTCCTTCAGGAAGCAGCCGTACAGGTCTTCGCCCTGTTCGCCGCGGACGATCGGGTCGTAGACCCGGGCCGCGCCGTCGACCAAGTCCAGCGGGGCGTGGAAGCCGGCGTCCGCCAGCCGCATCTTCGTCGGGTGGGGCCGCTCGTCGGTGATCCAGCCGGTGTCGACGCTGGTCATCAGGATGCCGTCGGCCAGCATCTCCTGGGCACTGGTCCGGGTCAGCATGTTCAGCGCGGCCTTGGCCATGTTGGTGTGCGGGTGCCCCGGCCCCTTGTAGCCGCGGGCGAACTGGCCCTCCATCGCCGACACGTTCACCACGTACTTGCGACGGGCGGTCGCTGCGGCCATCGCCGGTCGCAGCCTGCTGACCAGCACGAACGGCGCGGTCACGTTGCACAGCTGCACTTCGAGCAGCTCGACCGGGTTCACCTCGTGCACCCGCTGCACCCAGCTGTTGACCGGGTCGAGGTCCGGCACCAGACCACCGGCGTCGATGGCGGTGGCTGCCGCGATTCGTTCCGGCGAGGCGGAGCCGCTGGTCAGCGCCAGCGCGGTGAGCGCGTGCGGGGTGATCGCGGCCGACTGCGGCGAGGCGATCAGGCTGCCCGCCGGGTCGCCCCGGCCGGCCGGTTTGGCGAACGTGATCATCTCCGGCAGCGGGCCGTCCGGCAGGGCCGCCGCCTCCGCGGCGACGAGCTGCGCGTACGCCCCGGGCGTGCGGCGGACGGTCTGCGCCGCGTTGTTGATCAGGATGTCGAGTGGTCCCTGGCCGCTGACCGAGTCAGCGAGGGCGATCACCTGGGCAGGGTCGCGCAGGTCGATCCCGACGATCCGTAGGCGGTGCAGCCAGTCCCCGCTGTCCGGCATCGCGGCGAATCGGCGGACCGCGTCGTGCGGAAACCGCGTGGTCACCGTGGTGTGCGCGCCGTCGCGCAGCAGTCGCAGCGCGATGTACATGCCGATCTTCGCCCGGCCGCCGGTGAGCAGCGCGCGCCGGCCGGTCAGGTCGGTGCGGGCGTTCCGGCGCTCCCGGTTGAGCGCGGCGCAGGGCGGGCAGAGCTGATGGTAGAAGGCGTCCACCTCGCGGTAGCGCTGCTTGCAGACGTAGCAGCCGCGCGGATTGTGCAGGAAGCCGGCCGTGGCACCCACGGTGGGGGAGGCGAGCGGGATGCCCTGGGTCTCGTCGTCGATCCGGCCCGGGGCGCCGGTGGCGGTGGCCGCCGTCACCGCGCGGTCGGCCGCCGCGATGGCATCCCGCCGTTCCTCGCGTCGCCGCTGCTTGATCACCTTGTAGAGCTTCGCGGTGGCCCGCTGCACCCGCACCACGTCGGGATGATCGGGAGGCAGGTCCTCCAACGCCTCAAAGACGCTGAGACAGGTCTCCAGCCGGCCGCGGTCAATGCCGTATTGACCGGTTTCCGTAATGTTGTCCGTCGTCATGCCGCCGCTGTCTCATCCCGTTCCCTGCGCCGGATCTACCCGGCCCACCCCAAGTCCGACCCGGAACTGTACGCACCGCACGGCCTCCGACGCATCCCGCGTTTGTGGTCAGGTGTTGGCGCCGCGGGCGGCGACCGCCCAGCGGTCGATTTCCCAGCCTGCGGAAACGACGACGGGTTCCGATGTGAGTGCGCCTCGATGCCATCCCGAGCGCCGGACACTAGATTTACTCGATGTACTCGACCCAGGTATCCCAACTCGTCAAGGCACCGCGCTCGGCCGTCTATCGGGCACTGCTGGACCCGGCCGCGGTGGCCAAGTGGCGGGTGCCCACCGGCATGAGCGGCCACGTGCACGAGTTCGACGCGCGGGAGGGCGGCTCGTTGCGCGTCTCGCTCACCTACGAGGCGGCGGACAACACCGGCAAGTCGACGGCACACACCGACAGCTACCACGGCCACTTCGTCAAGATCGTGCCCGACCAGCAGGTGGTCGAGGTCGTCGAGTTCGAGACCGACGATCCCGCGCTCCGCGGCGCGATGACCATGACCACGACGCTCACCGACGTGGACGGCGGCACCGAAGTCGTCGTCGTTCATGACGGCATTCCCGACGCGATCCCGGCCGAAGACAACGAGACGGGTACGCGCATTGCCCTGGCGAACCTCGCCAGACTCGTCGAGGCGGCCTAGCGCGGCCCTGTCGTGCCGCGGATCGTGTGGCTTGCAGAGGGCGAGTCCCGTCCGCGCGATCGGCGGAGACGGGGTCCCGGACTACGGCAGCCCAGGGCGACAGGGAAAGCCGTCGCATACTTTCCCTGTGCAGCTCAGCGACAAGCAGGTTGTCCAGATCGTTCCGTACGACCCCACCTGGCCAGCCCTCGCCGCCGCCGCCATCGCAGAAGTGCGGGAAGTCCTGTCCGAAGTGGCCCACGAGGTCGAACACATCGGCTCGACTTGGCGGGCGAAGCCGATCGTCGATCTGATGGCCGCGGTGGAGGACCTCGGCATCGTCGAGCAGCATGAAGAATCGCTGGGTGGGCTCGGCTACCGCCCTCACCTCAACGGTATGCTGGACCGGCTGCTATGCGTTCGCGCGACGGACGGCGTCAGGACTCACATCTTGCATGTGGTCACGCTGGCCAGCTGGCCGACGCGTAATCAGCGAATACTGCGTGACTACCTGCGTGAGCACCCAGAAGATGCCGCTCGATACGCCGCGCTCAAGCAGTCAATCGCTGCCGCCGGTACTGCTCCTGGCGAATATGCGCGGGCAGAAACCGAATCGTCGGCCGGGACGGCGATGGGGGTCGCAAACACTGCGCGGAAGGCCGTAGGACTGCCATGAGCTCTGCACGATCACCTTCACAGCCCCTCTACTTCACCGAGCGGGGATCGGGGCCGTCCCTCCTCCTCGTGCATGGGTTGATGGTCACCGGCGAGATGTTCGAGCCGGTGGTTGAGCATTTCGCCACCCGCCATCGCGTGATCGTTCCCGACCTGCGCGGCCACGGGCGAAGTCGGGGACTTCCGCCGCCGTACGCGGCGGCGCAACTCGCATCTGACCTGTCGCAGCTGCTCGACCATCTGGGCATCGACTCCACCGCCGTGCTCGGCTACTCGCAGGGCGGTGCAATCGCTCAACAAATGGTCCTCGACTTCCCCAACCGATGCGACCGCCTGGTGCTCGCTTGCACCTTCGCGTTCAACATGGCGACCTTTCGCGAGAAAGTTGAGGGCCATCTCCTGCCGCTGGTGCTCCAGGTCCTCGGCATGCGGCTGTCGGCGAGGTTGGTCGTCTCCCAGGCGGCGCCGCAGCTGGGCAAGGAACGTGCCGACTGGCTCGCCGGGCTCATGGCGGGCCAGGACCGCAAGATGATGGTGTCCGCCTGGAAGGAGACGATGGCGTTCGACAGCAGGCGCCGGTTGGCGGAGATCGCATGTCCGACGCTCATCATCGCCGCGTCGAACGATCAAGCGATACCGATCCACCACGCGAAGATGCTCCACGACGGTGTCGCTGGTTCCCAGATGGTCGTCATCGACCGTGCTGGCCACGCGCTCATCTGGACACACTCCGCCGAGTTCGAGCGTGTGACAGGCGATTTCCTCGGGGCGTAGGTGACCGACTCTGGCTCCAGAGGTCCGGCGGCCCGGTGAACGGGCGGGCGTCGACCGCTTGATCGTTCATGTCAGGCTCCGCTTCCGTCAGCTGCTGTTCCGAACCACCGCTTTGCGAGTTCGAGGGTCCTCCGGCGGACGCGGGCGATTCCCAGCGAGCTGTTGACCGCCGCGAAAGGTGGCCACAGGAAGACGAAGGTGGCGAGCTCTTCTGCCAGCAGCGCGCGCTGCAGCGTCTGGTGATCGCACGGCCGAATGTCCAGGTACGCATTGATCAGCGCCGGGGGGACAACTGAGCCGGCGGGTGTGGCGCGGACGCTGAGGAAGGCCAGATCGGCGGCGGGCCGGCCGATGCCGGCTGCCTGCCAGTCGCAGAAGGCCAGAGAGTCGGCAGCGTGCACGAGGTTGCCCGTGTGGCAGTCGCCGTGGATGAAGGTCGGCGGCAGCGCCCCGATGTGAGCCCCCAGCTCGACGCGCAGGGCGAGGAGTGCGGCGAGCTGGGGGAGCGTCGGGGCCCAGAAGGCGCTGATCTGGTCCAGGTCCGGATCGGCGAGAGCCTCTTGCAGCGCATCGGGCCGGTTCCAGTCCGCACCCGTCGGCAGCGGCATGTTGTGTAGGCCGGCCAGTTCCCGACCCAGGTCCGCCCACATCCGGCCCGTCCACGCTTGAGCCTGTCGGTTCTCGCCTGCCGCCTCGAGCAGTGCGGCCACACCGTTCTCGGTGTCCAGGCAGTCGAGAAGCCTCGGCGTGCGTACCGGTGCGACCGGTGCGAGGTCCTCGTAGAAGCGCAGCTCCCGCCGGGCGGCTGCGATCGCCTGGGAACCCAGCGTGGCGGGAACGATCTTGAGGTACGCGGCACGCCCGTCCACGGTGCGAACGGTGCGGACGCTGGCGCCGGACCGGGACTCGAGCCGCCCGTCCGACTCCTGGCCGGCCACCCGGAACTGATCTAGAGCTATTGACAAGAAGTCATTCGGCATGAGAGCGGTACCCCTCCTGACAGACCAGCCTGATTGGTCTACCCGCTATGAGAGCTGTCTCCGATACCTGATCTGCCATGGTCTTCATACCTTGTGCTCTCGGAGCGCCCCCGAAGCCCGGTCTGCTTCGGGTGAGATATTTGGCCACGGGAGCGTCAGAGAACGCTCGACAGGCCACGCGCTGTCGGGCCCGAGGGGATGACCGCCGCCGCGCCGGCGAGCGAGGCGTTTCTGATGCGCCGCGCAGCGCAGGTGTCATCGAGGGCGAGGCTTCGGCTGAAGTCACCACAGAGTCAGCGGCCAGCCTTATCTGACCGTTAAGTTACCGCCTAACTGGTTCGCCCGGCGGGCCGCGCTGGGCAGACTGGGACGATGCCTGCCGCCGACCCGTCCGCTCCGTCCGCCCACCGCCGTCGTACGCCGCAGGCGTTGGTCGCGGTGGTCGCCGCGCTCGCCGTGGCGGTCGCGGTCGGCGCCTGGTCGCTGCGGGATCGGGCTGATGGCGACGGCGGTGCACCGGAGCCGGGCGACGCGGCCGTCCTCGGCGCGGCGCCCGACGCCGGCCCGGCGGGGGGCACCCCCACCTGTGCCGGGCGGCCGGCCCGGGCGCCCCGCGAGCTGCGCGGCATGTGGATCACGACGGTGAACAACATCGACTGGCCGAGCCGGCGCGGGCTGCCGGCCGAGACGGTGCGGGCGGAGTTCCGGGGTTGGCTGGACCTGGCCGTGCGGCGCAACCACAACGCGGTCTTCGTACACGTGCGGCCGAGCGGGGACGCGCTCTGGCCGTCCAGGTACGCGCCGTGGTCGGAGTGGCTGACCGGGCGCCGCGACGGCCGCGACCCGGGCTGGGACCCGATGGAGTTCATGGTCGCCGAGGCGCACGCCCGCAACCTGGAGTTCCATGCCTGGTTCAACCCGTACCGGGGCGGACAGCCGGCCGCGGTGGGCGGGCCCGGCCCCAGGCTGGATCAGCTCGCGCCGACCCATCCGCTGCGGCGGCACGGCGATTGGGTGGTGACCTATCCCAGCGCCGATCAGCCGGGCAGCCGCCTCTACTTCAACCCGGGCGTCCCCGAGGCGCGTAAGTTCGTCGAGGACTCGATGCTGGAGGCGGTCCAGCGGTACGACGTCGACGGGGTGCACTTCGACGACTTCTTCTACCCGTACCCGGAGGCCGGGCAGGACTTTCCGGATGGCGCGGCGTTCGCCCGGTACGGCCGGCGGTTCGCGGACAAGCACGCCTGGCGCCGGGACAACGTGAACACGCTGGTCCGCGAGATGAGCGAGCGGATCAAGGCGATCAAGCCGTGGGTGAAGTTCGGCATCAGCCCGTTCGGCATCTGGCGTAACAACCGCACCGACCCGACCGGCTCAGCGACCGCGGGTTTGCAGAGCTACGACGACATCTACGCTGACACCCGGCTCTGGGTCCGGGAGCAGTGGCTGGACTACGTCGTGCCGCAGCTCTACTGGCACATCGGGTTCGGCAAGGCCGACTACGCCAAGCTGCTGCCGTGGTGGGCGGCCACGGTGCGGGGCACCCGGGTGCAGCTCTACATCGGCCAGGCCGACTACCGGGTGGGCGAGCGCGGCGCCTGGCGCGACCCGGGAGAGCTGGACCGCCAGCTCGCCCTCAACCGGCGGCACGGCGTGAGCGGGAGCGTGCACTTCAGCGCCAGGCAGGTGCGCGCCGACAAGCTCGGAGCGGTCAGCCGGTACAGCGAGGCGCACTACGCCGGCCCGGCGCTGGTGCCCCCGATGGCGCAGCTGCCGGCGGCGCCGCCGGCAGTGCCAGCGGTCGCCGGCGCGCGGCGTGAGGACGCCGGCGGGGTGGCGCTGACCTGGCATGGGGACGGCGCCGCGAGCTTCGCCGTTTACCGCGTGGACGGCGACGCGGCCCGGCTCGTCGCCACCGCCCGGGGTACCGGCTGGGTCGACCGCACCGCGCCGGCCGACCGCCCGCTCTCCTACTGCGTGTCCGGGCTCGACCGCAGCGGGAACGAGGGCCGACTCAGCGCGCCGATGTCCGTCGCCGCGCAGTGAGAGGCGGTCGGCGGTGAAGCAGATCGATCAACTGATTCCGAGCCTGAGTAGCTCCTGTCAGCCCGTACGCCGGACGCGGTATCTGGCGGCCGCGGCCACCAGGCCGAGCACCACCGGAACCAGGAGGGCGACCGGCAGCGAGCCCGCCGCGGTCAGGGTCCGCTTCCCGGCAACCGTCACGTGCACCGGCTGGCTCGCCACCAGCGGGCCGGTGCCCGCCGTGGAGTCGCCGTTGGGCATGAGTACGACGTAGACGTCGAAACTGCCGGTGTTGACGGCCTGGAACTGCCAGGACAGTGACGTGCTGCTGCCCGGCGCCACTGGTGGGACCTCCCGTGTCACGTCCGCCGACCAGTCCTCGAGGTCGACGTAGATGCCGTCCAGGCTCGCGACGTTGAGGTGGGCCACCAGCCGGTCGGTCGGTGCGTCACCGGAGTTGATCACGCGAGAGCTGACCGTCAATCTCTCGCCCACGACGGTGTTGAGCCGGCTCTGGTCCAATTCGACCTCGACTGCGCCCGGCACTGGCGGCGGAGCGGCTGCCGCCGACGCGGCCAGGCCAACGGGAGCCGTCAGCGCCAGCAGCAGCCCGGTGAGCGCGAACCCTGCCTTCATTCTCCGCTCACCCCTCCATGCAGGCGGACGATCCGGGTGCCGGCGGCAATCAGGACGCCCCCGGCCAGTACAGCGGTCAGTAGCGGAGAGACCAGGTAGGACAGGTCCCGTGTCCAGGCGTGCCCGTTGACGAGCACAGCCGTGAGGTAGTGCAGCGCCGCGCCGACCGGATTGAGCCGGACGAGGAGATCTCCGAACCAGCCCTTTGGCGCGCCGCCGGGCAACTGGGTCGGCGCGAAGAGAGCCAGAAGCAGGAACAGGCTTACCGCGAGACTGACCTTGTTGGAACTCGACACTGCGCTGATCAGGAGACCGAGGGCGGCGAGCGCTACCGCCAGCAGCGTGCCGACGAGCAGGCCGAGCAGCAGCGCCTGCCCCACGATGGACACACCGCGTCCAAGGACCCAGAGGTACGGCACGCTCACGACGAAGGCCGCGAGCCAGAGCGACAGCGCGGCGGCCATCTTCCCCAGCACGATCGCACGGCGGGAGACGGGCGTGAGCAGCAGGCTCTCCAGCGTGCCCCGCTCCCGCTCCCCGCTGATCGCGTCGGCGGCGACCACGAGCGTGACGAGGACGCCGACCGCCACCGCGACCTGCAGGGTGAGGTTCACTGCTTCCCGCTGCTCGAGGAAGTTGAGCACCTGACTGGTGCCGGCAAGGTAGGTCATGACGCTCAGGACGACGCTGAACGCGAAGACCAACCCGGGACCGCGCCCGCTCACCCACAGATCGCGGCACTCCTGTTCGGCGACGACCAGCCAGCCCTGGCTGTCGCCACGAACCGTGCCCGCGCTGGCTTCGGCGTTCCGGACGCGCCCACGCAGACCCGCCGTCATCGGACACCCTCCGTGGTCATCGCCAGGAACGCGTCGCTGAGGCGCGCACCTTCGACCTCGAAGGCGAGGACCGGTACGTCGGCGCTCAGCACCGCCCGCAGTGGTCCGTTCATCCCCGTCTCCGTGCCGCCCTGTCCTGCGACCGGCCTTCCGCTCAGGGAGATCCTGAGGATGTCGGGGCGTTCGTCGGCGGGCTCCATCGTCAGGCCGGCAACGCCCGCGAGCGCTTCCCGGGCCCGACCGACCAGCTCGATCGGCACCCTCACCTGCGCGTGCTGCTGGGTGGGGACGGCGCGGGTGACCTCGGCGAACGTGCCGGAGACGAGTGCCTTCCCCTTGTGGAGGATCAGCACGCTCGTGCAGATCTCCTCGACCTCCGGAAGGGTGTGGGTGCTCAGGATGACGGTGGCTCCTCTGCTCACCGCGATCTCGCGGACGATCGACAGCACTTGACGCTGCCCGGCCGGATCGAGCCCGAGCGTCGGTTCGTCGAGGAACACGACAGCGGGATCGTTGACCAGCGCCCGCGCGATACCCAGGCGCTGCCGCATGCCCCGGCTGTAGGTGGAGATCCGCGACGAGGCCCGCTCGGCCAGGCCGACCTCCGCCAACAGCCGCCCGGCGACCCGGGCGGCGTCTGCACGGGCGCGGCCGAACAGCCGCGCGTGGTGGCGCAGGTACTCTTCGCCGGTCTGGTGTCCGGGATAGCCGCTGCTTTCGGGCAGCACCCCGATCCGCCGTCGAATCTCGCCCGGCCGCGTGCATGGAACACCAGCCACCGAGAACTCCCCGGTCGTCGGTGCCAGCACCGTGGTGAGCAGTCGGATCGTCGTCGTCTTGCCCGATCCGTTCGGGCCGAGCAAGCCCATGACCTCGCCTTGTCGCGCCGCGAAGCTGAGCCCATCGACCGCCGTACGATCCCCGAACCGCTTGGTGAGCCGGACAGCCTCGAGTTGCACGCTGGCCATGAGCGTCCCCCTTTCCCGCCGAGCGCGAGGTGACGACGTGCCACCTGCGGTCCGTCCGACCAGGACATCACCGTGACTGTACGGCGGACTGGCTGAAGACCGGCTGAATGCGGACGAACCCGGAGGTCTGGTCGGCGGGCTTCAGCGGGCGGTAAGCCGGCGGGTGGCACACTTGGGGAGTGCGCATCCTCGTGGTAGAGGACGACAAGCACCTCGCCCGGTCAATCAAGCGTGGGTTGGAGGCCGAGGGGTTCGCTGCTGAGGTTGCCCTCGATGGCGTCGAGGGCCTCTGGCGGGCCACTGACGGCGACTACGACGTCATCGTTCTCGACATCATGCTCCCCGGCAGGAACGGCTATCAGGTGTGCGCCGAGTTGCGCGAGGCCGGAAACTGGACCCCGATTCTCATGCTCACGGCCAAGGACGGCGAACTCGACGAGGCGGAAGCACTCGACACGGGAGCCGATGACTACCTGTCCAAGCCGTTCTCCTATGTCGTCCTGGTCGCGAGAATCCGAGCGCTGCTGCGCCGGGGCTCGCGGGAGCGCCCGGCCACGCTGACCGTCGGCGACCTGCGGCTCGACCCCGCCGCCCATCGGGTCTGGCGGGGGGACACGCAGGTGTCACTCACCCCTCGCCAGTTCGCCCTCCTCGAGTTCCTCATGCGACGCCCGGGCCAGGTGCTCTCCAAGAGCACCATCCTCGACCACGTCTGGGACTTCGCCTTCGACGGCGACCCCAACATCGTGGAGGTCTACGTCCGGCACCTACGCAAGAAGATCGACGAGCCGTTCGGTCGTTCCGCGATCCAGACCGTCCGTCTCGTCGGCTACCGACTGGACCCCGATGGGGGCTGACGGCAACCGGTCCCGGGCGCGCCTATCGACGGTGCGCGCCCGCACCACGATCGCCGCCACGATCGTCGTCGGTTTCGCCCTCGTGATCACCGCCGTGAGCCTGGTGGTGTTCCTGCGCCGTTCGTTGGTTGAACGCGTCGACGACATCGCGCGGGCGCGTGCGTACGACGTCGCGGCCCTGGCCCGTCAGGGCATGCTCCCCGCGGACCTGGCTGTCGAGGGTGACGACGGCAGCATCGCCCAGGTCGTGGACGGCGCGGGCAGAGTCGTGTCCGCCACCGCCGGACTGCGGCGCGACCAGTCTCTCGCCCGGTTCCGCCCTCCCGGGGCTGCGCCCGAGGTTCGCACAGTCGATGACGTTCCCTTCGGCGAGGGCGGCAGCTACCGGGTCATCGCGCTGCCGACGGCCACACCGGGAGGACCGGCGACCGTCTACGTGGCGGCGAGCCTCTCTCCGGTCGATGACGCCGTCGAGGTTCTCCAGAGCGCCCTTGCCGCCGGCGCTCCACTGCTGCTGGCACTCGTCGCCTTCACCACCTGGACGGTCGCGGGCCGCACCCTGCGGCCGGTGGACGCCATCCGCGCCGAGGTCGCCGACATCTCCGAACGCTCCCTCGACAGGCGTGTGTCCGTGCCACCCACAGACGACGAGATCAGCCGGCTCGCGGGCACGATGAACATGATGCTCGACCGGTTGCACGCCGCTGCCGAGCGTCAACGTCGCTTCGTGGCGGACGCCTCACACGAGTTGCAGACCCCGCTCGCCGCGGCGCGCACCGACCTGGAGGTCGCACTCGCCCACCCCGACCGCACCAACTGGAACGACACGGCAGCCGACCTGCTCGCGGCGAACCGTCGCATGGAGCGCCTGGTCCGGGACCTGCTGTTCCTCGCCCGGGCGGACGCCGGCGCCCCTCGCGCGGCAACCCGTCCGGTCGACCTCGACGACATCGTCCTGTCCGAAGCGGCCCGGATCCGTGGCGGCGGCCACCTGCGGGTCGACACCGGCGCGGTCTCGGCGGCTGCCGTCGACGGCCGTCGCGACGACCTGACCCGGGCCGTACGCAATCTGTTCGACAATGCCGAGCACTATGCCTCGTCATCGGTCCGCGTCGAGCTCGGCAGCGACGACCGCCGAGTCAGGTTGATCGTCCACGACGACGGGCCGGGGATTCCGGCCGCGGACCGGAAGCGTGCCTTTGAGCGATTCACGCGCCTGGACGAGGACCGGAGCCGTCGAACCGGCGGCACCGGTCTCGGTCTGGCGATTGCGAAAGAGATCATCGACGCACACGGAGGCTCGATAGTCGTCGAGGACGCGCCTCGGGGCGCACGGTTCGTCATCCGCCTGCCTGCGCGCTAATTGACCGCCTTGCCGGGAAAGGTCCCGCCAATCCCCTTTACGGCAAACGCACCTTGTGAGGAGAACAAGGCGGCCAGGTGCACTTGCCCGTTGCGGAACTGCGCGGGTTGGTGGGAAATTAAAATTGTGGCGTTTTCCGACTAGAATTTCTGATGATTACTCGCTTTTTATCCGCGAATACAGATTGGGTCGGCCTCCAATTTCAGAAATGAGACTCAAGCCTTGACATTCATACGCGCATTCTGTTATAGCCTAGTTTGAGTGCGTTCGACTGTCTTGGCTCGTGTATACCACTTGTGAGGTGGTGTCGGCGGAATACTGAGGACGTTGCCGACCCACCGATCTACCTGACCATCACAGCATCGACGGCCTGGATCCGAGACCCTGCGCAGCGAGGCGGAGGAGGTGCAGACGCATCACGGGGGGAGGGGGTTGTGGAGTTCCGGCTCTTGGGGGCGGTGGAGGTATGGGCGGGGGTTCGACAGGTCGATCTCGGGCCACGCCAACAGCGGCTTGTGCTGGCGATCCTCGCGCTGAACGTGAATCAGCTTGTTCCACTCGACCGTCTGGTTGACCTGACGTGGCCTGAATCGCCGCCACAGACCGCTCGCCATGCCATCCACGTCCGCGTCTCACAACTGCGCACCGTCCTGGCCATGGCCGGTGCGGGACGTGAAGGCGTAAGGATCAGCACGCGCGGCCCGACCTATGTCCTGCAAGCCGATCCGATGGATGTGGACGCCCACCGCTTCCGCGCCCTCCTCGCCGAGGCTCGTCTTGAGACGGACGACCTGGAAAGGGCGTCGATGCTGCGCCGGGCGCTCGACCTGTGGCACGGACCCCCGCTGGCCGACGTGGCGACACCACGAATCGAAGATCTGTGCCGAGGGCTGGAGGAAGCGCGGTTGACGGCCATGGAGGAGTGGTTGGACGCGCAGTTGCGGCTCGGTCGGCACGAGGCCGTCCTCGACGAAATCGCCGAGTACGCCGGGCAGTATCCGTACCGCCAACGACTGCTCGCGCAGCTCATGCTCGCCCTGTACCGCGCCGGCCGCGCCGCCGACGCGCTGGTCGCTTACCGGCTCGCGCGGAGCCGGCTCGTCAACGAACTCGGACTCGACCCATCGCCGCAGCTGCAGCGGCTGGAGAGAGCGATACTTCGCGGCGATCCTGCGCTTGACCTGCCATGACCCAACGGCCCGTCGGCAACTCCGGCGATTCGTCGTAGCTCGGCTGAGAGTCCGCCAGTCAAGCAGGTGACCTTCCGGGCCGCAGGGCCGTGGGCCACACGCGTGCTGCTAGGGGCCGGCGCGTTGACCAGTCCCCGTGTCGGCCGAAGCGCAGATAGAGGGACGGGAGGACGAACAGGTTCAGCAGCGTCGAGGTGACCAGGCCGCCCAGAATCACGACCGCCATCGGGTGTTCTATCTCGTGACCGGGCAGGCTGCCCTCGATGGCCAGGGGAACCAGGGCGAGCCCGGTCGCCAGCGAGGTCATGAGGATCGGCGAGAGCCGCTCCTTCGCGCCACGGAGGACGAGGCTGCGACCGAAGCTTTCCCCTTCCTCCCGCTCGAGATACTGGAAATGGTTGATCATCAGAATGCCGTTGCGGGCGGCGATGCCCAGCACGGTGAAGAATCCCACGAGCGAGCCGAGCGAGAGGATGCCGCCACCGACGTATGCCGCGAGGATCCCGCCCACCAGAGCCATGGGCAGCGTGAGGAGGACCAGGAACGACAGCCGCCAGCTGTTGAAGGCGGTGGTCAGCAGGAAGAGGATCCCGATCACCGCGACGCCGGCGAAGAGCCGCAGCTGGTCCTGGGCGCTCGTCGCTTCCTTGTACTCACCGAGCAGTTGCGGGTGGTAGCCGGGCGGGAAGTCCACCGTCGCCAAGCGGCGCTCAACCTCGGCCGCGACGTCGCCCAGGGCCTTCCCCGCGGCCACGTTGGCACCCACGTTGATATACCGCGATCCGTTTTCCCGCAGGATCTGGTTGGGCGTGGGCACCATCTTGACCTCGGCCAGCTCACCCACGGGGACCTTGCTCCCGTCCGCCGCGTCCATCAGGAGGTTACGGACGCTCTCGATGCTGTACCGGGCGCTCGGCACGCTCCACACGTGCACTTCAGTGTTCTTGCCGTTCCGCCAGATGTCGCCCGCCTCCTCGCTGGCGATGAACGTGGCGGCGGTTCGGCGTACGTCGCCGGGCTTGATCCCGTACGACGCCGCCTTGGCCAGGTCGACCTGGACATCCACCTGAGGAACCGGGGTCTGGAGCGTCACGTGTTCGTCGATGATGCCGTCGATCCCGGTAATGAGCTCCTTGACCTCGTTGGCCTTGTTGCGAAGCACGTCGAGGTCGTCGCCGACGATGCGGATGATGATGGCGTCGCTGGAGCCGGTGAGCACCTCCTTCGTGCGCTCCTTCAGGTAGGTCTGCACATCGCGCTGCAGTCCGGGGTAGCCGTCGACCACCTTCTGGACGGCGTCATGAGTCTTGTCGTAGTCGACCTTCGGGTCGATGCTGATCCAGTTCTCGGTGAAGTTCATGCCGACGACCTCGTCGGCCAACGTTCCCTGTCCGATGTGGGCGCCGAAGTTCCGGACCCCCGGGATCGCCCTCAGCTCCCTGCTGACCTGTTCCGTGATGCGGACGCTCTCCTCCCGGGTGGTGCCGGGCTGGGTCACCCAGTGCATGAGGAAGTCCCGCTCCTTGAACGCGGGGAACAGGTTCTGTCCCAGCATCGGTACCACCATGAGGCCGCCCGCCAGCACGAGTACGACGGTCGCGTAGGCGACGGCGGGACGCGGGATGATGCGTGCCAGCGACGCGGTGTAGCCGCGCTGGAGCCAGCGCACCAGGGGCGACTCCCGCCGCTCGATCGGTGACCTGGTGAGCAGCATCAGGGCGAGCGCCGGGATTACGGTCAGGGCCACCAGCAGCGAGGCCAGGACGGCCAGCCCGTAGGCGAACGCCATGGGCCGGAAGAACGAGCCGGTGAGCCCGGTGAGCAGGAAGATCGGGACCGTGCTGACCAGGATGATCATCGTGGCCTGGACGATCGGTCCCCGCACCTCCACCGACGCGTCGAGGACGATGGCGGCGGTCGACTTCGTGCTGCCCGCTCGCCGATGCTGGCGGATGCGGCGCACGATGTTCTCGACGTCGATGATGGCGTCGTCGACGAGCACGCCGAGGGCGATCACGAGCCCTGCCAGGATCATCGTATTTATGGTGGCCCCGGTCCAGTGCAGGACGAGTCCCGCCGCGACGAGGGAGAGCGGGATCGAAATGGCGCTGATCAACGCGACCCGCCACTCGAAAAGGAAGAGCACCAGGATCAGGACCACCAGGATGAATCCGATGACCATCGCCCGACCGAGGTTCTCGACCGAGGTCTCGATGAAGGTCGCCGGCCGGAAGATCTCGGTGTCGACGTTGAGGCCCTGCATGCCAGGCGCCATCTCCTGCAGCGCGGCCTCGACCCCGCGGGTCACCTCGAGGGTGTTGCCCCAGGGCAGCTTTTCGACGATGAGCATGAGGCCGGGACCGTCGTTGATGACCGCGTCCCCCGTGAGCAGGGACGGCGGCATGATGTCGTCCGTGATGTAGGCGACGTCCTTGAGATAGACCGGCTTGGCGCCCGTTGGCACGTCGATGGGGATCTCGGCCAGTTGCTGCCCGGTCAGGGCGGGCAGTTGGTGCTGCACCTGGAATCGGTGGTTGGGCGTGTCGACCCACCCGCCGGTGCCGATCTCGAACCCACCGTTGAACTTCAGCTGGCCCACGTCCACCGCGTCGCCGGCGGCCTCCATGACCTGGGCCAGCGTGACGTTGTGCTGCTTCATGAGCTCGGGATCGACGAGGGCCTGCTTGACGTGCCACCGATCGCCCCAGATGGCCACGTTCGCCACCCCGGGTACGCGCATCAGCCGGGGCCGGACCGTCCAATACGCCTGCAGCGCCATGTCGACGTGGGCGGCGTCGGACTTGTCCGCCTGGGATATTCCGATCTTCATGACCCGGCTGGTCGACGACAGCGGTTGGATCATGAAGGGGGAGTTGGCCCAGCGCGGCAGTCTGGGTGTGACGGCGGTGAGGCGTTCCTGGATCAGCAGGCGGGCCGCCATCAGGTCGGTCCCGGGCTTGAAGATCAGGACGATCGAGGAGAGCTGGGAGACCGACTTGGAGCGCATCACGTCCAGGCCCTCGATCCCGGTGAGCCCCTGCTCCAGCGGGACGGAGACAAGCTCCTCGACATCCTGGGCGGACAGCCCGATGCAGATCGTCTGTATCTCCACCCGGGGCGGCGCGAATTCGGGGAACGCGTCGACGGGCATGTCGCGAATCTGCAGCACGCCGAAGAACATCAACATCGAGGCCCCGACAACCACGAGGAACCGGAGCTTCAGACTCGTTCCAATGATCCAACGCATCATGGCTTGGGGTCCCTACCCTCGTATCGACTGGATGGACTACTTGCCGACCCCGAGCTCGGCGCCCCACAGTTCGATCACGCCGGTCGTCACGATCGAAGTCCCCGCCGGCGGTGCCTGGGAAAGGAACGCATCCGTTCCGCGCGCCCCGCCGACGGTCGCGACCGCGACCTTCTCGCGGACGTAGGTCAATGGCTGGGGAACCGTGTAGACCCACGTCACGCCGTTCGCGTCGTAGAGCACTGCCGAGTAGGGCACCACCGTCGCCGGCGTTCCATGCGACGGGCTCGGCCCGACCGGTGCCGCCGGCTGCATCGCGCCGACCGTGACCGTCGCGATGCCCACCCGGCGAGCCGCCTGCTCGGTCAAGGTCACCTTCTTGACGTCCCTGCCCGGGATCGCCTCGACCATGGCAGGGCTGTCCTTGTGGCCACTCGAGGTGTTCGAGGCGGGCGTCGTGCAGGCTGCCGACGCCAGCGTGATCAGGATCGCTGCCATCCACCGACCACCGTGTCGCATGTGGTCGCCTCCTTGTCTGCGCATGGGACTCTCCGGCTTTCGATCAGGCCGGCGCCGGGCTTGACGTGGGTTCCTTGCCCGCTGCCTCGGGTTGTGGCCTGGGCGCGGGTAGCGATCCGGCCCGAGGCTCCGACGGGGGCACCGACGGAGACCGGACGGCGAACCGCAGATACAGCACGGGCAGGACGAGCAGGTTCAGCAGCGCAGTCGTAATCAGGCCACCAAGGATGATCAGGGCGAGCGGACTCGCGATCTCGAGGCCGGACACGCCGCCGTAGATCGCCATGGGAACAAGTGCCAGCCCTGCCGCCAGGATGGCCGCCACGGCCGGGATGAGCTGCTGCCGCGACCCGAGTTCGACCAGATCGGCACCCGGCACGTGGCCCTCGTCTTCCAGTTGCTGGTACCGCTTGATCTGCAGGATGCCGCCCCGAACGGCCATGGCCAGCACGGTGAGCAGCCCCAGCAGCGCGACCACCGAGACGGCCGCCCGGTCGACGGCCGCCAGCAGCAGCCCGCCGGCCAGTGCCGTCGGCAGGAGCAGGAAGTACAGCGACGCCACCCGCCAGCTACCGAAGCCGGCCTGTAGCAGGAAGAAGATCAGGATCACGGCGCCGATCACGAACGTCCACACCCGGAAGTCGGAACTCGCCTTTGCCTGGGCCTCGCCGAGCACCTCAAGGTGGTGCTCGCGGGGGAAGGTCACCTGCTGGAGGCGGTTCTTGACCTCGGTGGTGACCGCCCCCAGGCCACGCCCGCGCACGTTCGCGACGACGTCCATGCTGCGCGAGACCTGGTCGTGCGTGATGACCTCCGGCTTCGCCACGACTCTGACGTCGGCGACGTCGGCCAGGCGCACCTGGGTCGGGCCGCCGCCCGGGCCACCGACCGGCGCGTCGATCAGCAGGCTCTGGATGGTGGACAGGTTCTGGCGCACCGCGGGGACGCCCCACACGACGACCTCGAACACCTTCTGATCGTCGAAGAGGTTGCCCGCGACCGTGGACGAGATGAGGGTGGCGGCTGCCCGGCGCACGTCGCCCGGCTTGAGTCCGTACTTCGCGGCCTTCGCGACGGAGACCTCGATCTCCACCGTGGGGGCGACCTGTGCGGTCCGCACCCGTGGTTCGGTGACGCCGTCGATGGCGGAGATGATGCCGAGCACCTCCTGGGCCTTCTCGTTGAGCACCGCGTAGTCGTTGCCGTAGATGCGCACGGTGAGGTCCTCCGTCGCGCCACGGGTCACCACTTCCCGGATCCGCTTGTCCGAGTAGGTGATCACGTCGCTCTGCACCCCGGGATAGCCGTCCACCACCTGCTGCACGGCGGCCAGGGTCCGGCCGTAGTCGGCCGCCGGGTCGATGCTGAGCCACACCTCGCCCGAGTTCATGTTGACGACCTGGTCCGACGCCAGTGCCCGCCCGGTGTGCGCGCCGACGTCGCGTACTCCGCGGACGGCCCGCAGCTCGGCACTGAGCGCGCTCGTGATCCGGTTCATCTCCGGTCGGGACGCGCCGGGTGGCGCCTCCCAGGTGATCAGCAGGTCCCGCTCCTGAAGCGTCGGGGACAGCGGCCGCGAACCGAGGAACGGCAGGGCGACCAGGCCCGCCACCACGAGGAGCCCGACCAGGGCATAGGACCAGACGGGTCTCCGGAGCAGCCGGGGCAGCAGCGCGCCGTACGCCCGCTCCAATGCTCGGGCGAGCGGCGACGGGCCGTGCTGCAGCGAGGGCCGGGAGAGCAGGAGGGTGGCCAGCACGGGGGCGACCGTCAGCGCGACCACCAGGGAGACCACCGTGGCGGCCAGGAAGCCCTGGGCGACCGGGGTGAGGAACGCGCCGCGCACCCCGTCGAGGACGAAGAGGGGCACGACCGAGACCGCGGCGATCAGGGCGGCGACGAAGAGCGGGCCGCGTACGTCGAGGATGGCTCCCCGGATGGTGTCGGAGACGGGCGCGTCGGAGGCATCCTCCCGGCGCTGCCGCAGCCGTTGCCTGACGTTGTCGACGGCGACCACCGCGTCGTCCACGACGATGGCGAGGGCCATCACCAACCCAGCCAGGGACATCATATTGAGGGGTACGCCGAACCAGGACAGCACGAGCACCGTCACCGCTACGGCGGACGCGATGGTCAGCAGGCTGACCAGCGCGGTGCGCCAGCTGAACAGGAAGGCGCCGAGCACCAGCAGCAGGAGGATGGCGCCGAGGATCAGCGTCGTGGTCAGGTTGTCGACCATCTTCTCGATGAAGGTGGCCGGCCGGTACACCGTCGTGTCGATCTGGACGTTCGGCATGGCGGGGCGCAGCTCGTCGAGTGCGGCCTCCACGTCCCGCGTCACGTCCGAGACCTTGGCGCCCGGGAACCTCTCCACCACGAGCATGAGGCTCGGGGCGTCCTGGACGACCGCGTCGCCGATGAGGAGCTGGTGGTCCTCGACGATCTGGGTGACGTCCCCCAGGAGCACCCCGCGGTTCTCGGCACCCTGAACGGTGACCTTGCCGAGGTCCGCCGCGGTCTTGATCGGCTGATTGTGTTGGATCTCGATCCGCTGGTTGGCGGTGTCGATGAAGCCGCCCAGTCCGGGTGTCGACGCCTCCACGAAGGTCAGCGGCGAGACCCACAGCGCGTTCGCGGACGTGCGCAGCACCTGGTCCAGCGTGACGCCGTGCTGCATCAGCTTGGCGGGATCGACCTGCACCTGCAGTTGGCGGTCACGGAACCCCCAGATGGCCACGTTGGCCACGCCGGGGACGCTCAGCAGGCGGGGCACGATCGTCCAGCGCGACAGGAGCGACATGTCGATCAGTGAGCGGTCCTGGGACGACAGACCGACCATCATCAGCCGGCTGGTCGACGAGAGGGGCTGCACCACCAGGGGTGGCCTCGACGAGGCGGCCGGCAGCATGGCGACCATGGTGAGCCGCTCCTGCACGACCTGCCTGGCCCGGATCGGGTCGGTTCCCGGCTCGAACGTCATCTCCATCGAGGACAGTCCCGGCAACGTGCGGGACTCGAGCTTGGCCAGCCAGGGGATCCCGTTGAAGAACTCGTTCTCCATCGGGTTGGTGATCAGATTCTCCACCTCTTCGGCGGAGAGCCCGAGCGCCTCGACCTGCACGTCCACCCGCACCGGCCCGAACTCCGGCAGCGCCTCGACGGACGTGTTGCGAAGCTGAACGAAGCCGACGGCCATCAGGGCGACGGCGATGGCGAGCACCAGTCGTTGATATTTGACGCTTGACCCGACGATCCACCGCATCATGGCCCGAGACCTCTCAGTTGGATTCACGGGTTTGCCAACCAGGGCCAAGAATCGTGCCGCTCGCTCACGCTCCGCTCACACCGGACTCACATCAGGCGCGCGGGTTCGGGCGACCACGGGTGTCAACGGACCGTCACCGCAAGCCCACGGATTTTGCCGCACGGTGACGCTGGAGTGACGCCGATCCCGCAGACTCCCAGCTGAGGCGAGCGGTCCCGGGGCAGTTCAAGCCCGGTCGGAGGGCCGATCGCGCACCGACGCGGCGTGGCAACGATGACGAAGTTCGTCACGCTTCGCTGGATCTCGTGATGGTCCGAGCAGGGTGCCAGCGGGCCGCCCGACAGTGGCGTCGCGGACCGGCCAGTCCACCACAGCGGCTTTCGCCGACCAGGGTCCCGATGCAGGGGGTTCGATCGTGACCTCTGAGGAGAGCACGCGGTTGTCCACGACAGGCATCACCGGGCCAGAGCCGGTGTCCGACATCGAGCCGAGGGTCCGCCTTCTGCTGCTCGGCGGCTTTCGGTTGTTGCACGGCGGGCGGGCCGTGGTGGCGCCGCGCGGCCTGCAACGCAGCATCGCCCTGATCGGCCTGCGACCGGGCGCCACCCGTGCCCAGCTGGCGGGCCTGCTGTGGCCGGAGGTGTCGGAGGAGCGCGCGCTGTCCTCGTTGCGGACGGCGTTGTGGCGGCTGCGTCGGGATCCACTCTGCCCGATGATCACGGCCGGTGACACGGTTTGCCTGCACCCCATGGTCGACCTGGATGTCGACGAGTTGACCAGGGTCGCCGCCCGGGTGAGCCAGGGCGGCGATCCGCGGCCCGCCGCGGCGGTCCTCGCCGCCGCGCGCCACGACCTGCTGCCCGGCTGGTACGACGACTGGGTGCTGGTGGAGCGGGAACGGCTCAGACAGTTGCGGCTGCACCTGCTCGACGAGCTGGCCCGGGCCCACCTACGCGCCGGTGAGCACGGCGAGGCGTTGCAGGCCGCGCTCGAGGCGATGGCGGCCGATCCGCTGCGGGAGACGCCGCACCGGCTGGTGGTCGAGACGCACCTGGCGGAGGGCAACGCGTACGAGGCGCTGCACGCCTTCTCCGGCTATCGGGATCTGCTGCTGCGCGAGCTGCAGCTGGAACCGTCCGCGGCGATGTGTGCGCTGATCAACGACGTGCTCGCGCCGATCCACGCGCCGGCGTAGCGGCGCCGGCCCGGGCCCTTCCGGTGCGGGTCGTCCCGGGCCGGCCGGCCCACTTGTCGCGGCCTCCACTGTGTCCCGGGCCCGTCCCCACGACGTCAAAAGCGGTGGACTCGACACCGGTCGCCGGTGACGGCGGCGTGACGCGACGTCCGGCAGGGTCGCAGGACGTCGTCGTGGTCCGGGCGACACCGGTCGGGACCTTGCCGCACGACGAAGAGAACCTTGATCGGGATCAGGAAGGAGGCCCGTGATGATCCGCAAGCTGCTGCTCATCGTTCGCGAGTCCTGCCGGATGGCTGTCGACGTCTTCCTGGTCAGCGCGCGCGGCTACGGCGGGTTCATCAGCCCGACCGTCTTCCGCAGGCGCTCGAAGGGGAATTCATGATCAGGACGATGGTCCGGTTTCGTGCGCGTCCAGGGTTCGAGCACGCCGTGGAGTCCGCGTGGCGAACGGCCGCCGGCCAGATCGGCCGGCTGGCCGGCAATCTGCGGCAGGAGCTGCTGCTCGACGCCAACGACCCGCGGTCGTTCGTCGTCGTCACCGAGTGGGCCGACGAGTCCGCGCTGCGCGGCTACGAGAAGGGACCGATCGCCGCGCGCTTCGCCGATGCCGTACAGGCGCTGTGCGAGACCTCCGGAGCGGAGAGCTACCGGGTGATGCGCGACGCCGACGGCAACGGCTCGAAGGTCTTCGTGGATGTCGAGATCACCGTGCCGGCCGCCAGGCTCACGGAGTTCGATCGCGGGTACGTCGAGGTCGCCGAGAGGATGGCCGAGGTGCCCGGATATCTCCGCGAGGAGCTGCTGCGCGAGCCCGGTTCGGACGTCCATCACATCTTCGCCGAATGGGCGAGCGAAGCGGAGTTCTACCGGTGGATCGGCAACCCGGCGCACGCGCAGGAGGAGGCCGGGCCGATCGCGCCGTTCCTCCTCCGCGACTTCCGGCGCCGCCTCTTCCACGACATGGACCATCCCGAAAGCAGCCGAGAACCGAGTACGGGCAAGGAGATCGACGTGCACACCACAACGGACGTACTCATCGTCGGAGCGGGGCCCACCGGGCTGACCGCCGCCGTCGAGCTGGCCCGGCGCGGCATCGAGTGCCGGGTGATCGAGAAGCAGGTCACCCCGCCCGCACAGGCCGACAAGGCGATCGGCATCCACTGCCGCACGATGGAGATCTGGGCGGACCAGGGCATCGTGCGGGAGGCGATGGACGCCGGGATCTGGCTGACCGGGAACATGGTGTTCGTCAACGGTGACGAGACCCATCGAATGAGCTGGGAGCTGCCGGAGTTGCCGTACGCGCATCTCGGCCTTCCGCAGTACGAGACCGAGCGCATCCTCACCGAACGGCTGGCCACCCTCGGCGTGCGCCCGCAACGCGGCGCCGAGCTGATCGCGTTCACCCAGGACGACGACGGCGTGCTGGCCGCGGTCGCGACCGCTGGTGGCGGCGAGGAGATGGTGCGCGCGAAGTACCTGGTCGGCTGCGACGGCGCGCACAGCAGGGTCCGCGAGCTGCTCGGGTTGACGTTCTCGGGCGGGCTGGGCCGGTTCCCGCAGCTGTTCATGCTCGGCGACGTGGACGTGGACTGGGACATGCCGGAGGGGCACCTGCTCCGGTTCATGCACGAGACCGACGGCCGGATGGACGGGATGCTGGTGTGCGTCCCACTGCGCGGCGAGTCCCGGTACCGGATCGCGACCCTGGCGCCGCCCAGGTTCTTCGCCCAGATCGGCGGGCAGGACGCCCCGCCGGGATTCAGCGAGGAACTCGCCGAACCGACCCTCGCCGACATCCAGGCCGCGATCGACCAGCTCGCCCCGCCCGGCACGCGCGCGTCGAACCTGCGCTGGTCGTCGGTGTTCCGAATCAGCCACGGGATCGTGGACCGGTACGGCGACGGCCGGGTGTTCGTGGCCGGCGACGCGGCGCACCTGCACCCGCCCGCGGGCGGCCAGGGCATGAACACCGGGATCCAGGACGCCTGGAACCTGGCCTGGAAGCTCGCCCTGGCGGTGCGGGGGATCGCCGCGCCCGGGCTGCTGGACAGCTACGAGACCGAACGGCGGCCGGAAGGTGAGGAGATCGTCGGGCGCGCGGTGCGGATGGCCTTCACCGACGAGTTGGACCGCAACGACCTGAAGCGGCAGTTCCTGCAGGAGATGTCCATGTTGCTCAGCTACTCGGACAGCCCGCTCGTCGGCGAGTCGCTGTCCGCTCCGGACGCCCTGCGGGCCGGCCCCGGGCCCGGCGACCGTGCCCCCGACGTCGGCGGCCTGCGCCGGCGGGGCGTCGGGCACCCGTTGCGACTGCACGACCTGACCCGCGGCACCCGGCACACGTTGCTGGTCTACGCGGACGGCACGGCCGACGAGGGGACCTTGACCGCGGTGGGGAAGCCGTGCGCCGACGTCCGCCGGCAGGCGCCCGGGCAGATCGACGTCTACCTGCTGCTCAGCCCGGACGCCGACGCGCCGGTGCTGCTCGACCCGCCGATGGTGCGGGACGCCGGGGGCGAGTTCCGGGCCGCGTACGGCGTCGCCGGCACCGCCCTGTACCTGGTCCGCCCGGACGGGCACATCGGGTTCCGCAGCCAGCCGATCGACGCCGACGCGCTCGGCAAGAACCTGCAACTGGTCTTCGGAGGCGCGCGATGACCACCGTACGCACCGTGCTCGCGATGCGTACCAGGGAGGGCTGCGAGGAGCGGTTCGAGGCGGAGTGGCTCTCGGCGGCTGAGGAGATCCGCACGCTGGACGGATGCCTGCACCAGGACCTGGTCCGCGATGCCGACGACCCGCGCAGCTACCTGATCATCAGCGACTGGGCGGACCGCGACCGGCTGGACGCCTTCGGCCGCAGCGAACACCGTGACCGGCTGCTGCGCATGATCCGCGAGCTTCGCGAATCCGCGCAACGGCACACCTACCAGGTCCTGCACAGTGTGCGGAGCGAGGCCGGGGAGTCGCGATGACCGAGGATGCCGTACCCGCGTCGGAGCTCTACACCGACGAGTTCGCCGCCGACCCCTATCCCACCTTCGCCCGGCTGCGGGAAGACAAACCCGTGTGCCCGGTCAGTTCGCCGCGGTTCGACTCGTACCTGATCACCCGGTTCGACGACGCCAGGGCGGCGCTGACCGACCCCAGGCTGTCCAAGGACCTGTACGGCCCCGACCAGCACTACCTCCGGATCTTCGGGCCGAACTCCGAGGGGCTGAACAAGAACATGCTCAACTCGGACCCGCCGGAGCACACCAGGCTGCGCCGGATCGTGTCGCAGGCGTTCGCGCCGCGCCGCATCGAGGCGCTGCGGCCCCGGGTGGCGCAGATCGTGGACGACCTGCTCGACAAGATCGTCCCGCAGGGTCAGTCCGAGCTGATGCACGACTTCGCGATCCCGCTGCCGATGCGGGTGATCAGCGAGCTGATCGGGATAACGGAGGCCGACCACGACCGGGTCCTCGACTGGACCCAGGTCATCAGGACGTCCGGGTCGTCCGGACGTAGTCCCCAGGAGGACCGCGCGGCCGTGCAGGAGGCCCAGCTGCGGCTGCACCACTACTTCGCCGACCTGGTGCAGGCCAAGCGCGCACACCCCGCCGACGACATGATCAGCGCGCTGATCGAGGCCTGCGACCACGACGGGAAGCTCTCCGAAGCGGAGCTCGTCACCACCTCGTTCCTGCTGCTGTTCGCCGGGCACCAGACCACCGCGGACTTCATCGGCAACGCGACGGTGGCCCTGCTGACCAATCCCGACCAGCTCGACCTGCTGCGCGCCAAGCCGGAGCTGCTGCCCTCGGCGATCGAGGAGCTGCTCCGGTTCGACGGCCCGTTGCCGGTGGCCAGCCCCAGGATCGCCACCGAGGACGTCGAGTATCAGGGCGTCCGCATCCCGCGCGGGTCGGTCGTCGGCGTGGTGATCAATTCGGCGAACCACGACCCGGAGCACTTCGCCGACCCGGACCGGCTGGACCTCTGCCGCGAGCGCGGCCCGCACATCGGCTTCGGCCACGGCGTCCACTACTGCCTGGGGGTCTCGCTGGCCCGGATGGAGGCACAGATCGGCATCGGGGCGCTGCTGCGCCGGCTACCGGAGCTGCGGCTCGGGGTGCCGGTCGCCGAGCTGCGTCGGCTGCCGGCGGCGTCGCCGTTCCGTGGCCTGCTGGAGCTTCCGGTCCGGTTCACCGCCTGACCCGCCCGGCACACGCTCCGATCGGCAACAACACATCAATGTCCACCGAACCACCGTCCACTCTCCCGAGGAGCAGTCATGGTCTTCCGAAACGTGATCGTCTGTCACATGGTTCCGGGCAGCGACGGCATCGTCGGCGATGTCTTCGGTCACTACGACAAGACGACCCGACCCCAGGACCTCGGCGTGATCGGGCGAAGGCTGCTGACACTGGACGACCTCTACATCCACGTGATCGAGCGCGTCGCGGACCCGAAGCTGACAGGCCAGACCCGGGGGCTGCCCGCGTTCCAGAAGATCGCGGAGGTCATCGGCCCGTACGTGACGCCGTACCCGAAGAACTGGCAGAACCCGTCCGACTCGGTCGCCAAGGAGTTCTACCGCTGGGTTCCCGCGGATCCGGCGCCGGAGTCCGCCGGCAGGAATCTCACCGTCATCGTCGGGCGCATCAAGCCCGGCGCCGAGCCCGACGTCGCGCGCATCTTCGGCGAATCCGACGCCGGGTCGCTGCCGGTCCAGCTGGGCGTCACCGGGCGCTGGCTGTACTCGATCGACGACCTCTACGTGCACCTGTTGGAGCGCACCGATGCCGCGCTGGCCGACGCCTCGGGGCAGGACCACGACCAGGCGGCCTTTGCCAAGATCATGGCGGAGCTCAGTCCGTTCATCAGCCCGTACAACCCGGACGCCTGGCGTGGCCCGGAGGACGCGGTGGCCAGGGAGTTCTACCGCTGGCGAGCCGACAGCTGATGGCGTGACCGCGGCGGAGCGCCAATCGGTGGGTGCGCGGAACGCGGGACCGGGGCCGGGCGAACCAGCCCGGCAACGGCCCGCTGATCCGGGCGACGCCCGAGGCGGCACGGTCAGATGTTCGCCGAGTCCGCCGGCACGTCGGCCGGCAGCGAGGGCGCGCCGGTCGCCGGCTCCGTCGGCCGGCAGCTCAGCCCCAGGGTGTACGCGGTCATCGACAGTGATCCGTACGCGTACCCGTCGACCAGCACCTCCGGGCTGCCGGTGGCGGCGTCGGCCAGCCCCGCCAGGTACAGCAGCGGGATGAAGTGGTCGGGCGTGGGGACGGCCAGGTCGTAGTCGCGGTGGCCGTCCAACCGGGCCGCCTCGGTCGGCGCGTCGAGCAGGACCTCCCGGGCCGCGTCGTCGAAGCGCCGCGCCCAGTCGAAGCCGTCGTCGGTCAGCCGCGGGTCCACGCCGCCCAGGTTGTGCACCACGTTGCCGCTGGCCACGACCAGCACCCCGCGTTCCCGCAGCGGCGCGAGCCGGGCCCCCAGGTCCAGGTGGTAGTCCAGCCCCTTGAACGCGTTGATGCTCAACTGCACCACCGGGATGTCCGCGTCCGGGAAGGCGTGCGTCAGCACCGACCAGGTGCCGTGGTCGATGCCCCAGGAGTCCACGTCGGCGCCGACCCAGGTGGGGTGCACGGCGTCGCTGATCTCCTCGGCCAGCTCCGGTAGCCCCGGCGCCGGGTACTCCAGGTCGAACAGTTGCCGGGGGAAGCCGTAGAAGTCGTGGATGGTGCGGGGTCGGGGCATGGCCGTGACGGCGGTGGCGCCGATGTACCAATGCGCGGAGACCACCAGGATCGCCCGAGGTCGCGGCACGGCCTGGCCGAAGTCCCGCCAGGCGCTCGTGTAGCGGTTGACCTCGAGTGCGTTCATCGGGTTGCCGTGGCCGAAGAAGGCCGCGGGCATCACCGTTTTCGTCGTCTGGCTGCTCATGCCGCTCCCCGGGGCAGACCGTGCCCCGAGGCTAACCCGAACGACTCGCCGATGTCCCCGTGACGCTGGCCCCTGGTCGGCCGGGTCAGGCCAGGTGGGCGAGGTCCACGCGGAGCCCCGTCGCCGTCTCCTTCCGGGCTCCCGACCTCGACGTTGCTCCGGTCGGGGCGGCCCCGACCGGGCAGGATGGCCCTTGGCCGGGGGCCGACCGACCACACCGGGCGGGGAAGCGTTGCCCGATACCCCCGGGGGGTATATGGTGGCTGCGGAGGTGGAGTTCGATGGAACACGAACACCGGACGCCCGGGCACCAGGACGCGGCGGCGGGCGGACAGCACGGCCACGGCGGGGGGCACGACAAGCACGCCGGGCACGACCCCGAGCAGTTCCGGCGCAAGTTCTGGCTGAGCCTGGTGTTGACGCTGCCGATCGTGGCCACCAGCCACATGGTGATGGACTGGTTCGGCTACTCGCTCGACTTCCCGGGCATCAGCTGGGTCGGTCCGGTCCTCGGCTCGGTGGTCTTCTGCTACGGCGGCTGGCCGTTCCTCGTCGGCGCCGTCCGGGAGGTGCGGGACCGCGCGCCGGGCATGATGCTGCTGATCGCGATGGCGATCACCGTCGCCTACGTCGCCTCCCTGGCGACCAGCCTGGGCCTGTTCGACCTGGACTTCTGGTGGGAGCTGGCGGCGCTGGTGACCATCATGCTGCTGGGGCACTGGCAGGAGATGAAGGCGATCGGTCAGGCGCAGGGCGCCCTCGCCGCGCTCGCGGCCCTGCTGCCGGACAGCGCGGAACGAATGGAGGACGGCGAGGTGCGGCGGGTGCCGCTCGCCGAGCTCCGGGTCGGCGACGTGGTGCTGGTCCGCTCCGGCGCCCGGGTCCCCGCCGACGGACGGATCGTCGACGGGGCCGCCGAGCTGGACGAGTCGATGATCACAGGGGAGTCCCGGCCGGTGCCGCGCGCCGTCGGGGACCGGGTAGTTGCCGGCACCGTCGCCACCGACTCCGCCCTCCGGGTACGCGTCGAGGCCGTCGGCGACGACACTGCGCTGGCCGGCATCGGCCGGCTCGTCGCGCAGGCGCAGGCCTCCAGCGGACGCGCCCAGGTGCTCGCCGACCGGTTCGCCGCGCTGCTCTTCTACGTCGCCACCGTCGCCGCGCTGCTCACGTTCGTCGCCTGGCTGGCACTCGGCAGGGCCGACCAGGCGGTGGTGCGTACCGTGTCGGTGCTCGTCATCGCCTGCCCGCACGCCCTCGGGCTGGCCATTCCGCTGGTGATCGCGCTGTCGACGGCGCTGTCGGCCCGAGCCGGCATCCTGGTGAAGAACCGCCTCGCGCTGGAGCGGATGCGGACGGTCGACACCGTGCTGTTCGACAAGACCGGCACCCTGACCAAGGGCGCGCACACCGTCGCCGGAGTGGCCGCGACCGGCGGTCTCGGCGAGGACGAGGCGCTGCGGATCGCCGGAGCGGTCGAGGCCGACAGCGAACACCCCCTGGCCCGGGCGCTGGTGCAGGCCGCGCAGGACCGTGGCCTGCGGGCCGCGGCGCGGGACTTCCGGTCGCTGACCGGACGGGGCGTCCAGGCGGTCGTCGACGGCGCCACCTGGGCCGTCGGTGGGCCGGCCCTGCTGCGGGAGCTCGCGGCGGCGGTTCCCGACGAGCTGACCCGGGCCGCGGACGGCTGGTCGGCGCGGGGCGCTGCGGTGCTGCACCTGGTCCGGATGCCCCAGGGCGGACCGCCGGAGGTGGTCGCCGGCTTCGCCCTGGAGGACGAGGTCCGGCCGGAGGCCCGCGCGGCCATCGCGGAGCTGCGCGAGCAGGGGGTGCGGAAGCTCGTCATGATCACCGGGGACGCCCGGCCGGTCGCCGAGGCGGTCGCCGCCGACCTGGGCTTCCGCCCCCGCGTGGACGAGGTGCTCGCCGAGGTGCTGCCCGCCGACAAGGACAAGGCGGTGGCCGACCTACAGGCCCGTGGCCTGACCGTGGCGATGGTCGGCGACGGCGTGAACGACGCCCCGGCGCTGGCCCGGGCCGACGTGGGGATCGCCATCGGCGCCGGCACCGACGTGGCGATCGAGTCGGCCGGGGTGATCCTGGCCTCCTCCGACCCGCGTGGCGTCACCGCGGTGATCCGGCTGTCCCGGGCGTCGTACCGGAAGATGCTCCAGAACCTGGGCTGGGCCGCCGGCTACAACGTGGTGGCGCTACCGCTCGCCGCCGGCGTGCTGGCCTGGGCCGGGATCGCGCTCAACCCGGCGGTCGCCGCGGTGCTCATGTCCGGCTCCACCATCGTGGTCGCGCTCAACGCGCAACTGCTCCGCCGGGTACGCCTGACCCCCGATTCGCGCTGACGCGGGCACCGGCGGGGCCGGCCGGTACGCCGAGACCGGCCCCCGCCGGCTCCGCCAGACCTTCGCCGACCGCAGGCGCGGTCCACCTCGGGTATGCCGGCTTGAAGATGCCAGGGATTTGACGGCTTCCCCATCGCACGTGCGGGCCGTTAGGGTGGCCGCGTGACGGTGTTCCGGATCGGCGAGGCCGCCGAACTGCTCGGGGTCAGCCCGGACACGGTCCGCCGCTGGATCGACGCCGGCCGGCTGGCCGCCAGCCGGGACGACCACGGTCACCGGGTGGTTGACGGCGTCGACCTGGCCGCGTTCGTCCGCGCCCCGGGGCACCCGGAGCTGTCGTCCGCCCGCAACCGGCTGCGCGGGATCGTCACCGCGGTCGTCAAGGACACGGTGATGGCGCAGGTCGACATCCAGGCCGGGCCGTTCCGCATCGTGTCGCTGATGAGCCGCGAGGCCGTCGACGACCTCGACCTGACGGTCGGCTCGGTGGCCGTGGCCGTGATCAAGTCGACGGCCGTCGTGGTGGAACGCGCCACCGCCCCCAGGGGAAGGACCAGCCCGTGACCGTACGGTGGATCCGTGCCGCCCTCGCCGGGGTGGCCGCGCTGACCCTCGGCCTGGCCGGCTGCGGCGGTGACGACGGGCCCGCCGGCACGACCGGCGGCGGGCGGGTCACCGTCTTCGCCGCCGCCTCGCTGACCGAGACGTTCACCCGGCTCGGCCGGGACTTCGAGGCCGCCCACCCCGGCACGAGGGTCACCTTCAACTTCGCCGGCAGCTCGGCGCTGGCCACCCAGATCACCCAGGGCGCCCCGGCCGACGTCTTCGCCGCCGCCTCACCCGCCACCATGAAGACCGTGACCGACGCCGGCGAGGCCGCGGCGAGCCCGGTCACCCTCGCCCGCAACCAGCTCGTCATCGCCGTGCCGAAAGGCAACCCCGACCGGATCAGCGGCCTGACCGACCTGGCTCGGCCGGGCGTGAAGGTCGCGCTCTGCGCCGAGCAGGTGCCCTGCGGCGCGGCGGCCCGCAAGGCCCTCGACGCGGCGAGCGCCCGGCTCACCCCGGCCACCCTGGAGCAGGACGTCAAGGGGGCGCTGGCCAAGGTGAAGCTCGGCGAGGTCGACGCCGCACTGGTCTACCGCACCGACGCCCGCGCCGCGGCGTCCGACCTGGACGCGGTCGAGTTCCCGGAGTCCGCCGGCGCGGTCAACGACTACCCGATCGTGGTGCTCAAGCGGGCGGGCGACCCGAACGGCGCCCGCGCCTTCGTCGACTACGTCCGCTCGGACGCGGGGCGGGCCATGCTCACCGCCGCCGGCTTCCAGGCCCCGCAGGCGTAGTGCCGGCCCGCGACACCGCCGGGCGGGCGGCCCGACCGGCGCGCCGCCGGCACCGGGTGCCCCTCGCGCTGCTCCTGCCCGCCGGGCTCGGGCTGATCTTCCTCGTCCTGCCGCTGGTCGGGCTGCTCGCCCGGGCGCCGTGGACCACCCTGCCGCAGCGGCTGGCCCAGCCCGGCGTGCTCACCGCGCTGCGGCTGTCCCTGCAGACCGCCACCCTCGCCACGCTGCTCTGCGTCCTGCTCGGCGTACCCCTGGCCTGGCTGCTGGCCCGGGTCGAGTTCCCCGGCCGGCGGCTGGTCCGGGCCCTGGTCACCGTCCCGCTGGTGCTGCCCCCGGTGGTTGGCGGGGTGGCGCTGCTGCTGGTCTTCGGGCGCCGCGGGCTGCTCGGGTCCTGGCTGGACGCCACCTTCGGGGTGACCCTGCCGTTCACCACCGCCGGGGTGGTGCTCGCCGAGGCGTTCGTCGCCATGCCGTTCCTGGTCATCGCCGTCGAGGGCGCGCTGCGCGGCGCGGACCCGCGCTACGAGGAGGCCGCCGCCACCCTCGGCGCCGGCCGCTGGACCACCTTCACCCACGTCACCCTGCCGCTGGTCGCCCCCGGCGTCGCCGCCGGGGCGGTGCTCTGCTGGGCCCGGGCCCTCGGCGAGTTCGGCGCCACCATCACCTTCGCCGGCAACTATCCCGGCCGGACCCAGACCATGCCGCTCGCCGTCTACCTCGCCCTGGAGACCGACCTGCCGGCCGCGATCGTGCTCAGCCTCATCCTGCTCACCGTCTCCGTCGCCATCCTGGCCGGACTGCGGGACCGCTGGGTCGGCGCCCCGTGACCGCACCGCCCCTGCTGGACGCACACCTCGTCGCCGACCGGGACGCCTTCCAGCTCGACGTCCGGCTGCGGATCGCCGCCGGCGAGGTCGTCGCGCTGCTCGGCCCGAACGGCGCCGGCAAGACCACCGCGCTGCGGGCGCTCGCCGGCCTGCACCCGCTGGCCGCCGGGCACCTCACCCTCGACGGCGTCGACCTCGACCGCCCCGACCGGCGGCGCTGGGTGCCGCCCGAGCGGCGTCCGGTGGGCGTCGTGTTCCAGGACTACCTGCTCTTCCCGCACCTCAGCGCGCTGGACAACGTCGCGTTCGGGCCCCGCCGGCAGGGCGCCGACCGGCGGGCCGCCCGCGAGCGGGCGCGGGGCTGGCTGGACCGCGTCGGCCTGGCCGAGCAGGCCCGCCGCCGGCCCCGGCAGCTCTCCGGCGGGCAGGCCCAGCGGGTCGCCCTCGCCCGGGCCCTCGCCGTCGACCCCACCCTGCTGCTGCTCGACGAGCCGCTGGCCGCCCTGGACGCGGGCACCCGGCTGGACACCCGGGCCGAGCTCCAGCGGCACCTCGGTGGCCACTCCGTCGCGACGCTGCTGGTCACCCACGACCCGCTGGACGCCTTCGTGCTCGCCGACCGGCTCCTCATCGTCGAGCACGGGCGGGTGGTCCAGGAGGGGGACGCGGCCAGCGTCACGGCCCGGCCGCGCACCGACTACGTGGCGCGGCTGGTCGGGCTCAACCTGCACCGCGGCCGCGCCGACGGGCACACCGTGCGGGTCGGCGAGCTGACCCTCACCGCCGCGGACCGGGTCGTCGGGGACGCCTTCGTCGCCTTCCCGCCCGCCGCCGTCGCCCTGCACCCGGCCCGGCCCGACGGCAGCCCGCGCAACGTGTGGCCGGCCACCGTCACCGGGGTGCAGCGGCACGGCGACAACCTTCGGGTCCAGCTCGACGGCCCGATCACCGTCGCGGCGGACGTCACCCCGGCCGCGGCGGCCCACCTGCGGCTCGCCCCCGGTCACCGGGTCTGGGCGGCGGTCAAGGCCGCCGAGACCCACGCCTATCCGGCGTGACCCGGGGGCGAAGGCCCGGCGTGACCGCCGTCTCGTGGACGCCGCCGCCCGCCTGAGGGAGGTTTGACCTGGTCCTGACGGGTCAGTCAGACAGAGAGCGACGACGAGAGGGGTTCGGCGTGCCCGACACGACGCAAACCCGGTCCAGCCGCGACGCCGTCCTGCCGGACGACGTGACGGACCCGCTGCTGTGGCGGGCGGCGTACGACGTCGCCGCCGCGCACGAGCCGGACGAGGAGGGCCGGTGCCCCAGCCTGCTCTGCGGCCACCAGAGCGCCCCGTGCGAGCCGATGGTCAACGCCCGGCGGGCGATGCGCCTGGCTCGCGCCGGCACGTCGGTCGGCCGGGGGTCTGAACCTCGGGAGACGCCGGTGCCGCGGGCGCGGGACCGCCGCGCGGCGGCCTGACCGGCGCCGGACCGGTCACCGGGCGCCCTGCGGACCGAACGCGGTGAGGAAGCGGTCCCGGAAGGTGTCCATCCGCCACACCGGGGCCTGCGGCCCGGGGCGCAGCCCGTCCTGCCAGCCCCAGCTGGCGATCCGGTCGAACACCTTCGGGTCGTGCGCCACCACGGTGATCGGCACGTCCCGGCTGGCGCCCTCACCGGTGATCGCCGTCGCCGGCTGGTGGTCGCCGAGGAAGACCAGCACCAGGTCGTCCCCGCCGTACGTCAGCACGTAGGAGACCAGGGTGTCCAAGGTGTACTCGATCGAGTGCCGGTAGTCGGCGCGGATCTGGGTGGCGTCCCGCTGCACCACGTCCCGGCTGCCGCCGCTGCTGGTGGACGCCTGGTGGAAGATCGAGCCGTCGCCGACCGCGTCCCAACCGACCGGCTTCGGGATGACTGACCAGGGCGAGTGGCTGGAGACCAGCGGGATCTCCGCCATCAGCGGGGCGTGCGGCTTCGCCCGCTCCAGCCGCTGGAAGGTGGCCAGGGTGTACTGGTCGGGCATCGGCGCGTAGCTGAACTTCGGGCCGTGGTAGGCCAGCTTCTCGGCGTCGTAGTAGCGGTCGTAGCCGAAGAACTTCCCCTCCGGCCAGGGCTGGGTGGCCGCCGGCAGGACGCCCACCGTCTGCCAGCCGGCCCGGTGGAACGCGCCGTTGAGGGTCAGCCGGTCCCCGGCCAGCAGGTCCCGGTGGCGCTGGTCGTTGTCGATCCAGAGCCCGGACAGCAGGGTGCCGTGCGCCAGCCAACTGCCGCCGCCGAACGTGGGGGAGGTGAGGAAGCCGCTGCGCGCGTCGTACCCGGCCGCCCGCAGCCGGCGGTAGCCGTCGTCGAGCACCGCGTCGACGTGCGGCGCGAACTCCGGGTCCTCGACCGCGTCCCGGCCGTAGCTCTCCACGAACGCCACCAGCACGTCCTTGCCGCGCAACCCGGTCAGCAGCCGGTCGCCGGGGACGTCCCGGAAGGCGTCGGTGGCCGCCGCGCCGGCGAACGCCTCCCGGTCCCGCAGCCCGGCCCGCACCTGCCCGGCGTGCGCCGCGACCAGCGTGGTCGCCTCCCGGTCCGCCACCGGCACGCCGGAGGAGACCCGCACCCCGAACACGGCGCAACCCAGCCAGAGCACGGCCAGTGCCGCGACGGCGCGGACCGTGCCGGTGCGGTGCCGGACCACGAGCCGGGTCAACCGCAGCGCCGAGAGGGTGAGCAGGACGAACAGCGCGCCGGCGAGGAGCAGCACCCCGGCCGCGGCGGCGACCGCGCCGCCCCGGCCGACCGAGTCGGTGAGGAAGCCGAAGCCGTCGTCGAAGAGCCCCCAGTCGAGCAGCACGTCGAACGGCCGGTCCCGGGCCACGAAGAAGCCCATGTCGAGGAGCTTGAGCACGGTCAGCAGGCTGAGCGCCAGACCGAGCGCCACAGCCACCGGCCGGCGGGCCCGGGCCGGCAGGACGAGCAGCAGCGCGACGGCGACCAACGCCTCCACCGGGATCCGCAGGAACGCGCCGGGGCGGAGCCGGCCCAACTGGTCCGGCGCCACGAGCGCGGCCAGCACCAGCACCGCCGCGAGCCCGGTGACGACTCCGGCCAGGATGCGGCGGCCCCGGGGTGTGACCACCGTCGAGGGGGCGGCATCGTCGTCCGGCGGTTCCACTGCCGGTCGACGGAAGCGCGTGATGAGTGACAACTCCTCGGTCCTTCCCTGCGGTGCCCGTGGTGCCGGCGGTCGTGCCGGCTCAGACCGGCTGGTGGGCCGTCCACCGGCCCGTGGCCGGCTCGCCGGAGGCGGCGACGTGGGTGGCGCGGGTGACGGTGACCCGCATGGCGCGCGGCACGGTGACGTGCCGGACGGCGACGTGCGGGACGGCGACCTGCGGGACGGGGATGGCGGCGGGGCGGTGCCGCCAGAGCCAGGCGACGTCGTGGCCGAACGATTCGACCAGCATCGCCAGCGCCCCCGCCACCAGCACGGCCGTCGCCACCGGGGGCAGCGCGGCGGCGGCCGCGACGGCCAGCACGACGCCCTGCGCGGCCGCGACCACCTTGCGCCAGTACCGCCGCGGCAGGGCGCCGCGCATCCAGGGCAGCAGCCAGCCCGCGGCGACGAAGGCGTACCGCATCCCGCCGGCGGCCAGCACCCAGCCGCCGACGGCCGGCACCAGGTGGACGCTCAGCACCAGGATCAGGAACGCGTCGACCTCCATGTCGAACCGCGCGCCGAGGTCGCTCGCGGTCCCGGTGCCCCGGGCCACCCGGCCGTCGACCGCGTCGAGCGCCAGCGCCACGGCGGTGAGCGGGACCAGCACCGCCACCGGCACCGGCCGCCCCCAGGCCTCCACCGTCAGGGCCAGCACCCCGCCGACCAGGACCGCCCGGGTCAGGGTCACCCGGTCCGCCGGGCCGAGCGCGTCCGCCCCGGCCGCCCGCAGGCCGCGCCGCAGCAGACCGCACAGGGCGACGCCGTACGCGAGGCCGGCCAGCCAGGCCGCCGCGCCGAGACCGACCGTACCGGCGAGCCCGGCCAGCAGGACGAACTGGGCGATCAGCCCGAGTACCGGGCCACTTCGAACCGTGGACACCCTGCCTCCGTGTCTATGATCGGCAACCCTGCCACTCAACACGGGAAATACGGCCGTCCGGTTCGGTCCGGATGCGGAAAGAGGGAAATTCGTGACCCGCGACGCCCGCGCCTTCTGGCTCCGCGCCCCCGGCGAGGGCGAGATCCGGTCGGTGACCCTCCCCGCCCCCGGCCCCGACGAGGTGCTGGTCCGCACCCGGTACTCGGGCGTCAGCCGGGGCACGGAGACCCTGGTCTTCACCGGCCGGGTCCCCGTCGACCAGTACGCCACCATGCGCGCCCCGTTCCAGGAGGGCGACTTCCCGGCCCCGGTCAAGTACGGCTACCTCAGCGTCGGGGTGGTCGAGGAGGGGCCCGAGGCGCTGCGCGGGCGGACCGTCTTCTGCCTGTACCCGCACCAGACCGCGTACGTCGTGCCGGCCCAGGCGGTGGTGGTCGTACCCGAACGGGTGCCGGCGGCCCGGGCGGTCCTCGCGGGCACGGTGGAGACCGCGGTGAACGCGCTCTGGGACGCCCCGCCGCTGGTCGGCGACCGGGTCACCGTGGTCGGCGGCGGCATGGTCGGCTGCTGCGTCGCCGCGCTGCTGGCCCGCTTCCCCGGGGTACGGACCGAGCTGGTCGACGCCGACCCGGCGCGGGCCGCCGTGGCCGCCGCGCTCGGGGTCGACTTCGCCCTCCCGGCCGACGCCGCCGGCGGGCGGGACCTGGTGGTGCACGCCAGCGCCAGCGGCGACGGTCTCCAGCGGTCCCTGGAGCTGCTCCGCCCGGAGGGCACCGTGCTGGAGCTGAGCTGGTACGGCGACCGTCCGGTCACGCTCCGCCTCGGTGGGGCGTTCCACTCGGGACGGCTGCGCATCCACAGCAGCCAGGTGGGTACGGTGTCGCCGCGGCGGGCCGACCGCAGCTACCACGACCGGCTGGCGCTGGCTCTGGACCTGCTCGCCGATCCGGCCTTCGACGCGCTGCTCACCGGCCGGTCCCGGTTCGCGGAACTGCCCGACGTGCTCGACCGACTCGGCACGGGCCGCCTGCCCGCGCTCTGCCACCTCATCACCTACGACGGGGAGTGATCCGTGTTCAGCGTGACCGTCCGTGACCACATGATGGTCGCCCACAGCTTCACCGGCGAGGTCTTCGGCCCCGCCCAGCGGCTGCACGGCGCCACCTTCGTCGTCGACGCCACCTTCCGCCGCGCCGACCTCGACGCCGACGGGATCGTCGTCGACATCGGCCTGGCGACCGAACAGCTCAAGGCCGTCCTCGGCGAGCTGACCTACCGCAACCTGGACGACGAGCCCGACTTCGCCGGGGTGAACACCACCACCGAGGTGCTGGCCCGCACGGTCGCCGACCGGCTCGCCGAGCGGGTGCACGCCGGCCGGCTCGGCGACGGCGCGCGCGGCCTGGCCGGCATCACCGTCACCCTGCACGAGTCGCACGTCGCCTGGGCCAGCTACGAGCGGTCGCTGTAGCGGATGACCACGGTGCACGTGGTGCTGCCGGGCGACATCGACGATCCGGCCAGCCCCAGCGGCGGCAACGGCTACGACCGCCGGGCCTGCCGGGGACTCGCCGCGGCCGGCTGGACCGTCCGGGAGCATCCCGTGCCCGGCGGCTGGCCGCGACCGGGGGTGGGGGAGCGGGCCGCCCTCGCCGGGGTGCTCGCGGGGCTGCCCGACGGCGCGCTGGTGCTGCTCGACGGACTGGTCGCCTCGACCGTGCCGGAGGTGCTGGCGCCGCAGGGCCGCCGGTTGCGCCTGGTGGTGCTCGTGCACCTGCCGCTGGAGACCGACGCCGAGGCCGGGGCCCTGGCCGCCGCCACCGCCGTGGTCACCACCAGCGAGTGGACCCGCCGCCGGCTGCTCGACCGGTACGCCCTGCCCGCCGACCGGGTCCGGGCGGCCCCGCCCGGGGTGGACCCCGCGCCTCCGGCCAGCGGCTCAGCGGACGGCACCGCGCTGCTCTGCGTCGCGGCGGTCACCCCGCACAAGGGCCACGACGTGCTCGCCGCGGCCCTGGCCACCGTCGCCGACCTGCCCTGGACCTGCGACTGGGTGGGCGCGTTGACCCGGGATCCCGACTTCGTCGACCGGCTGCGCGCGCAGCTCACCGGCGCCGGCCTCACCGGCCGGGTCCGCCTGGCCGGCGCCCGCACCGGCGCGGCGCTGGACGCCGCGTACGCCCACGCCGACCTGCTGGTGCTCGCCTCCCGGGCCGAGACGTACGGGATGGTGGTCACCGAGGCGCTGGCCCGGGGCGTACCGGTGCTGGGCACCGACGTCGGCGGGCTGCCCGAGGCGCTCGGGCGCGCCGCCGACGGCAGCCGACCCGGCCTGCTCGTGCCGCCGGACGACCCGGACGCGCTGGCCGGCGCGCTACGCCGCTGGCTCACCGACCCCGCGCTGCGGGCCCGGCTGCGCCGGTCCGCCCGGGACCGGCGCGACACCCTCACCGACTGGGCGGTCACCTCGACCCGCCTGGCGGCCGTACTGAAGGAGGCGACGGCGGCATGACGACGCAACTCCCGCCCGACTTCGCGGACTGGCTGCGGCTGCGCGAGCCCGCCGACGCCGCGGCCCGCGCCCCCCAACTGGTCGACGCGGTCCGCCGCCGGCTGGCCGGTGACCGGCCGCTGGTCGTGCACGACCTGGGCACCGGGACCGGTTCGATGGGACGCTGGCTGGCGCCCCTGCTGCCCGGGCCGCAGCACTGGATCCTGTACGACCGGGACGCCGGCCTGCTCGACCGGGCCGCCGCCGACCTGGTGGACGCCGCCGCCGACGGCAGCCCGGTCACCGTCGAGACCCGGTGCGCCGACATCACCCGGCTGACCGCCGCGGACCTCGCCGGCGCCGGCCTGGTCACCGCGTCGGCGCTGCTGGACATGCTCACCGCCGAGGAGGTCGAGCGGGTGGTGGCGGCCTGCGCCGGGCACCCCACGCTGTTCATGCTCACCGTGGTCGGCCGGGTGGAGTTCACCCCGGCCGATCCGCTGGACGCGGAGTTCGCCGCGGCGTTCAACGCGCACCAGCGCCGTACCGTCGACGGCCGCGCCCTGCTCGGGCCGGGCGCGGTCGAGGCCACCCGGGCGGCGTTCACCCGGCGGCGGATCGACGTGCTGGTCCGGCCCAGCCCGTGGCGGCTCGGCCCGGAGCAGGCGGCGCTCACCGTCGAGTGGCTGACCGGCTGGCTCGACGCGGCCGGCGAGCAGCGGCCGGAGCTGGCCGCGCCGGCCGGGGCGTACCGGCGGCGGAGGCTGGCCGAGGCGGCCCAGGGCCGGCTGCGGGTGCTGCTGCACCACGCCGACCTGCTGGCCGGGGGGTGAACCGGACGGCGGCGGCGTACGTGACACCAGGTGGGACAGAGGGAGGACCGCTTGTCGCACGCGACCATCGCCACGCCCGTCGTACCCCCGGTGGCGACCGCCGCGTCCCCGGCCGCGCCGGTGGCGGCCCCCGCGGCCCGGTCGCCGTGGGCCTGGGCCCGCACGCTGGGTGGGCTGGGGGTGCTCGCCGCCCTGGTCTGGTGGGTGGGCACCGGGCCGTTCCTCGACGGGCTGCGGCTGATCGACGGCCCGGCGCTCGCCGCGGCCCTCGCCATCGGCCTGGTCACCACCGTCTGCTGCGCCTGGCGGTGGGCGCTGGTCGCGGGCGGCCTCGGCGTACGGCTGCCGATCGGCACCGCGGTGGCCCACTGCTACCGCGCGGTCTTCCTCAACTCGACGCTCCCCGGCGGCGTGCTCGGCGACGTGCACCGCGCGGTGCGGCACGGCCGAGACGCCGGCGACGTCAGCCGGGGCATCCGCGCGGTGGTCTGGGAACGCACCGCCGGGCAGGTCGTCCAGCTCGTCATCGCCGTGGTGGTGCTGGCCGCGCTGCCCTCGCCGGTCCGGCCGTGCCTGCCGGCGGTGACCGGTACGCTGCTGGCCGTCGGGCTCGGCCTGGTCCTGCTCGCCCGGGCGGCGCCCCGCTCCGGCGCGTCCCGGTGGGGACGGGCGCTGCGCACCGCGGTCACCGACGTCCGGTCCGGACTGCTCGCGCGGCGGACCTGGGTCGGCGTGGTGGTCGCCTCCGCCGTCGTGGTGGCCGGCCACCTGGCCACCTTCGTGGTCGCGGCCCGCACCGCGGGCGCCGACGCGCCGCTGGCCCGGCTGGTGCCGCTGACGTTGCTTGCCCTGCTGGCGATGGGGCTGCCCGCCAACGTCGGCGGGTTCGGCCCGCGCGAGGGGGTCGCGGCGTGGGCGTTCGCCGCCGCCGGCCTGACCGCCGCGCAGGGCGTCGCCGCCGCCATGGTGTACGGCGCGCTGGTGCTCGTCGCGAGCCTGCCCGGCGCGGCCGTGCTGCTGCTGCGCCGGCTCCGGGACACGACGGCCAGCACCGATCGCTGACCGCGCCTACGGTGGACCTTGGTGTGCGCTGCCGGCGCGTCCGGCGGCACCGGACGAAGGAGAGCAATGGACGAAGCGCTGTCGGCCGCTACGGTCCGGACCCAGGTGACGGTGCCACTGCGGTTCCCCGACGGGTACGTCACGACCGCCCGGGTCTTCTCGTTCGACGGCCTGGCGGACGGCCGGGAACATCTCGCCTTCGGCCTCGGTGACTGGGCGGCGACCGTGGACGGGCAGGCTGCCGGTGGGCCGCCGCCCCTGGTCCGGCCGCACAGCGAGTGCCTGACCGGGGACGTCTTCGGCAGCCAGCGCTGCGACTGCGGCCCGCAGCTGCGGGAGGCGGTCGAACGCATCGCCGAGGCCGACGGCTTCCTGCTCTACCTGCGGCAGGAGGGGCGCGGCATCGGCCTGTACGCCAAGCTCGACGCGTACGCCCTGCAGGACTCGGGCCTGGACACGTACGAGGCGAACCTGGCGCTGGGCCGGGGCGCGGACGAGCGGGACTACACGGTGGCCGCGCAGATGCTGGCCGCGCTGGGCGTGTACCGGGTCGCCCTGCTCAGCAACAACCCGGACAAGGCCGACCAGCTCGACCGGTGCGGCGTGACGGTGGCCGAGCGGGTGCCGACGGGCGTGCACCTGTCCCCGGCCAACGCCGGCTACCTCGCGGCGAAGGCCAGCCGCGGCGACCACGCCCTCGACCTCCCGTTCGTGCCGTGACCGCCCGGCCGTACGTGCTGCTCAGCTGCGCGATGTCGATCGACGGGTACATCGACGACGCCTCGGCCGAGCGGCTGCTGCTCTCCAACGCCGACGACCTGGACCGGATCGACGCGGTCCGGGCCGGCTGCGACGCCATCCTGGTCGGCGCGGGCACCGTCCGGCGGGACGACCCGCGGCTGCTGGTGCGCTCCGACCGGCGCCGGGCCGAGCGGGTGGCCCGGGGCGTGCCGCCGTCGCCGGCGAAGGTCACCGTCACCGCCAGCGGGGACCTCGACCCGACGGCCCGCTTCTTCAGCATGGGCGCGGCGACGAAGCTGGTGTACTGCCCGAGCGGCGCGCTGGAGAAGACCCGGGAGCGGCTGGGCGGGGTGGCGACCGTGGTCGACGCCGGCGAGCCGGTCAGCCCGGGGTCGGTGCTGGCCGACCTGGCCGACCGGGGCGTACGCCGGCTGATGGTCGAGGGCGGCGGCATCGTGCACGCCCAGTTCCTCAGCGCCGGCCTCGCCGACGAGCTGCACCTGGTGGTCGCGCCCTTCTTCGTCGGTGACGGCCGGGCGCCGCGCTTCGTCGGGGACGGCCGCTTCCCCTGGCACCCGGGCCGGCGCGCCCGCGTGCTGGAGGTCCGCCAGATCGACGACGTGGTGCTGACACGGTACGCCCTCTCCGACCGCTGCGGCGGGTGAGCGCCGGTCAGACCGCCGGCAGGCCGAGCGCCTCGTCGACCCGGCCGAGCACCGCCACGTCGTCCTCGCCCACGCCGCGCAGCAGGTCGATGGCGGTGGCCCGGATCTGACCGACGATCATCACCACCGGCAGCGGCGGGTCGGACTCGAGCAGTTCGGCGCCGATGCGGACCGCCTCCAGGGCCGCCTCGTCGGCCCGGCCGACGTGCCGGCGGGCGTCGTCGTGGCCGGTCAGGTCGGTGGCGAGCGCCGCGCCGGCGGCGCGTACCGCCGCGGCGAGGGCGCGGATCGCGGCGCCCAGCTCCGGCGGCGTCGCCGTGTGCAGCCGGGTCAGCGTGCTGGCGTTGCGGGCCAGCACCCGGATGTTGCGTACCGCGTAGTCGAGCTGCCGGGCGGTGGCCTCGACCTCCTCGACCTGGCCCAGGTGCCGGCGGCGACGGACCCGCAGCCGCAGCGTCTCGCCGCAGGCCTGGACGGCCTTCTGCAACCGTTCCACGCAGCCGTCCACCTGGCGGGCGCGCTCCAGCGCCGCCTGGGCGGCCGTCTCGTCGCACCGGTCGAGCGCCTCGTCGATCCGGTCGAGCAGCTCGGCGAGGTCGGCGAAGGTCTGCCGGGCCTCGGCGACGAGCGGAGCGAGCGGGTCGCGGGCGACCACGAGCTGGCTCGCGGCGAGTGCGATCGCCCCGCCGATCAGCGCGTCGACGAAGCGGAACGGCACGAAGTCGCCCTTCGGCGCGGCCACCACGACCAGGTAGAGCGCGGAGACCGCGGTCTGGATGATCAGCGTGCTGCTCGCCCCGGCCGCCACCGTGAGGCCGAGGGTCAGCAGCAGCACGACCAGCATGGTCCCGGTGCCCGGGCCGAGCGCGTGGACCACCAGGTCGGCGATGAGCACGCCGGCCGCCACGCCGAGGACCAGCTCGATGGTCTGCCGGACCCGCCGTCCCCGGGACTCGCCGAGGACCATCAGCGCGGCGCTGGGCGCGAAGAACGGGTCGGGGTGGCCGATGAGCCGCGCCGCGATCAGCCACGCGACGGTCGCGGCGAGCGCGGCCTCGACGACCGGGATCCAGGCGTCCCGCAGCCGCCCGACGGCGGCCTTCCACCAACCTCGCACTGTCCGCACCCTCCCCTTGGCGGACCGGCCCGGCCGGACCGTCGCTCCCGGCCGGATCAGCTTGTACCCGTGAAGTTGATCGTCGTAACAGGACCGTTCCTCGCATGCTGGCGAGCGGGGATGTCGGAGGCGCACGGCAGGATGACGAGATGGTTCGCATGTGGAACGCCGAGGCGTACGCCCTGCTCGACGGAGAGGTGACCGTCGACCCTTCGGCCGCGGCGCGGCTCGACGCGTGGCAGCGGAGGTGGGACGTCACGCTGCCGGCCGCGGTACGCGAGTGGTTCGCGGTGGGCGGTCCGGGACGGATCATGCAGGACAACGACCTCGCCGGAGTCGACTGGCTCGCGCTCCTGGACGACACCGGCCCCGGCGCGCGGCTGCTCCACCTGGAGGACGACAGTCAGGGCTGCTGCACCTGGGTGGTGCCGCTGGACGCCGGTGACGACCCGCCGGTGCTGCTGCTCGCCCCCGACGACGCCACCGGGGAGTCCGGCCGGGTGTACGCCGAGCGGTTCACCGTGTACACCCTGGCGCGGGCCTGGGAGACGCGGCTGTTCGAGGCGCTGGACCGCTCCGGCGACGGCTTCGACCTCGACCACCCGCTGCCGTCCGGGGCGCTGGACCGGCTGGCCGGGCGACTGACCGCGCTGCCCGTCACGCACGGCTGGGCGGGCAACCAGGGCTGCGACGCGCTGTACCGGTTCGACGGGCCGGCCATGGTCGGGCTCGCCGTCGCGGGCGACGTGGTGCTGTGGAGCGCGGTCGCGTCCGACGACCGCGCGCTCCGTGACGAGTTGCGTGCCCTGGTCGGCGCCGGCTGAGCTGGGTCAGAGCACCTGGGAGAGGAACTGGCGCAGCCGGGGGTGCTCGGGCGACTCGAAGATGGCGGCCGGCTCGCCGGCCTCGAGGACCACGCCACGGTCCATGAAGGCCACCGTGTCGGCGACCTCGCGGGCGAAGCCCATCTCGTGGGTCACCACCACCATCGTCATGCCGCCGGCGGAGAGGTCCGCCATCACCCCGAGCACGCCCTTGACCAGCTCCGGGTCCAGCGCCGAGGTCGCCTCGTCGAAGAGCATCACCTGCGGTTGCAGGGCCAGGGCGCGGGCGATCGCCACCCGCTGCTGCTGACCGCCGGAGAGGTGCGCCGGCCGGGAGTCGGCCTTGGCGGCCAGCCCGACCAGGTCGAGCTGGGCCCGGGCCACCTGCGCGGCCTCGTCCTCGGAGAGCTTCTTGATCTTCCGCAGGGCGAGGGTGATGTTGCGCAGCACCGTCATGTGCGGGAAGAGGTTGAACTGCTGGAACACCATGCCGACCCGCTGCCGCAGCGCGTCCGGGTCGTGGCGCAGCACGCTGCGGCCGTCCAGCAGCACGTCGCCCGAGTCCGGCTCGATGAGCCGGTTGATGGTGCGCAGCAGGGTGGACTTGCCGGAGCCGGACGGGCCGATCACGCAGGCCGTGCCGCCCCGGGCCACGTCCAGGTGCGCGCCGCGCAGCACCTTGTTCGCGCCGAAGGCGAGGTGCACGTCGCGGACGGCGAGGCTGACCGAGGTGGTGGTGACGGTGCTGGTGGCGGTCATCGCTGGTCCTCACGCTTCGGCGCGGCGGTCTGCGGGGGCAGGGCGACCTGGCCAGCCACGGCCAGCCCGCCGTCGTTGTCGGGGTCGACGGTGACCGCCCGGCCCTGGCGCAGCCGCCGGTCGATCCAGTTGACCGCGTGGGTCAGCGGCACGGTCAACGCCAGGTAGAACAGGCCGGCCAGCAGCAGGGCGGACTGGTTGCCGGTGTTCGCCGCGTAGTCCTGCCCGATCCGGAACAGTTCCCGCTGGCTGGCCAGCAGGCCGAGGAAGTAGACCAGGCTGGAGTCCTTGATCAGGGCGATCAGCTGGTTCACCCAGGCCGGCAGCACCCGCCGGATGCCCTGCGGGACGATCACCAGCCGCATCGCCTCGCCCCAGGAGAAGCCGAGCGCGCGGGCCCCCTCCAGCTGCGCCGCCTCGACGCTCTGGATGCCGGCCCGGAAGATCTCACCGATGTACGCGGCGGCGATCAGCGACAGCGCCAGGATCCCCAGCGGGTACGGGTTCGGCCCCCAGACCTCCATGCCCAGCGGCGCCAGGCCGACGCCGATGAGCAGGATGGTCGCGGCGGCGGGCAGGCCGCGGAAGATGTCCGTGTAGACCCGGGCCGGCCAGCGCAGCCAGCGGGTACGGGAGATGCCGGCGATCGCCAGCAGGATGCCCAGCACCGAGCCGAGCAGGGCGGCGGAGACCGCAAGGATCAGCGTGTTGGGCAACCCGACGGTGAGCATGTCGGGTAGCGCCTGGCGCATGGAGTCCCAGTCGAAGAAGGTCTCCCACAGGGTGCTCAACGGATCCATCGGAATCTCCTACCGCCCCGCTCGGTCGTGTTCGCGTACGTCAGGAAGCCGTCGACGCCGACGGCGCCGCCGCGCCCGGGACGGCGACGGTGCCGCTGCCCGGCTTGAAGTCGGCCGGGATCGGCCGGCCCGGGTAGTACTGGGCCTGCAGCTTCGTCCAGGTGCCGTCGGCGATGACCTCGTCCAAGCCGTTGTTCAGCGCCTCGCGCAGCTTGTCGTTCGCCTTCGCCACCGCGTACGCGGTCGGGGCCGGGCTGAGCTGCTTGGCCGCCACCTTGATCTTGCCGTTGCTGTCCGCGGCCGACTTCTCGCCGATCTCGGCGGGGGCGATCCAGGCGTCGGCGGTGCCCGCCTTGAGCTGGTTGATCGCGCCGTTGTAGTCGGGCACCCGCACCGGGTTGAGGTTCTTGCCGGTGGCGTAGTCGTCCTGCACGGTGCCCTGCACGACCACCACCCGCTTGCCGGCGAGCTGGTCGAAGCTGGTGATCGGCGAGCCGGTCGGCACGTCCAGTCCGAAGTAGCCGAAGTCGTAGCCGTTGCCGAAGTCGACGGTCTTCTTCCGCGCCTCGGTGATCGTGATGGACGAACTGCCCACGTCGAACTTGCGGTTGTTGACCTGCGACAGCAGCGCCGAGAAGTCGGTGCCGACGAACTCCACCTTCAGGCCCGCCTTGGCGGCCACCGCGGTCAGCAGGTCGTTGTCGAAGCCGGTGAACTTACCGTCCTTCAGGTAGACGTTCGGCGGGGCGTCGGTGAGCGTGCCGGCCCGCAGCACCCCGGGCTGGAGCAGGCCGTACGGGTTGGCGGCCTCGCTGGTGGAGGCGTCGTCGCCGCAGGCGGTGAGCGCGGTCGCGGCGAGGACGGCGGCGGCGCCGAGCGCGGCGACGCGGGTCAGGGCAGGAAGGAATCGCACAGGTGTCTCCCGGGTCGGATGGCGACGTGGGCGCACGCCGCCGACGGCACGCCCGGGGCGGGCGAGCCGGAGTGGGTGGTTCGAGAAAAGGGGGTGTGGCGCTCAGCGCGCGTCTGGGCGACGACAGCCGTCGCTACACACCCGCATCAGGTCGACGTGCCGCCGCTTGACCAGCGCGAAGCCGGCCGGGTACGCGACGTCGTCGGCGAGCGGGGCGCGAAAGTGAGCAGACATGGTTCCCTCGGGTCGGTAATGACCTGGGTACCAGGCCACGCTTGCACCGGCGTGCTGCCGGTGCCTGGTCTTCACCCGGGGCACCCCACCGCGGAGGAGGGTTGCCGGCCAGCGAGCCGGGGCTTGACGCTGGCGCTCATGACCTGCCGAGAAGGCTAGCAGCAGCGCCGCCCGGCTCGTCCAGCCGTTATGACCACCCTCACGTCCCGTGCGTTACCGCCCGGGATCAGGGCCGGCGTACCGGGGCCGAGGCGGCCTCGTGGACCTCGGTCACGCGGCGACGCAGCGCGGGCCGGGCGGGCACGATCGGCGCGTCGCGGCCGGTGCCGTGCCGGCCGTCACCGCGCCGGCGGTCGGCGGAGGAGGCTTTCTCCTCGTGATAGTCCTGCTCCACGTTGACGGTCCAGACGTCGTGACCGGCGTCGTGGGCGATGTTCTCGGCGGTCAGCATCGCCGTCAGCATCGAGTGGTCCTGGTTGTTGTACCGGTGCATGCCGTTGCGCCCGACCGGGTGCACGTTCGGCACCTCGCGGGCCAGCCAGTCCCGGATCACGTCCACATTGCGCTGGTACCGCTCGTCGTACACCGGGTACGCCTTCGGCATCCGCACGACGTGACCGGCCTCCACACAACCCGGCCGGACCAGGCCGAGCCGCTCCAGTTCCCCGGTGGCGAGCGCGACCAGGTCCGCGTCCGGCGTACGCCACATCTCGTCGTCCTCGAACACGAAGTACTCCAGCCCGAGGCAGGTGCGTCCGTCCTTCACCAGGTACGGCGACCAGGAGCCGAAGTTCTGGATCCGCCCCACCTTCGCCGCCGGGTCGTGCACGTAGATCCAGTTGTCCGGGAACGAGAACTCCTCGGGCACGACCAGCGCGACGGTCAGAAAGTCCCGGTAGCGCAGGTCGTCGGCGGCGGCGCGCACCTCGGGCGGGGCGGCCGGCCGCAGCGCGTGGACCAGCGCGGAGATCGGCATGGACGAGATCACGTGGTCGGCCGGCTCGGTCCGTTCCCCGTCCGCGTCGGCCACGGTCACGCCGGTGGCCCGGCGGGCCGCCGGGTCGCGGTGCACGGCCGTCACCCAACTGCCGGTACGCACCGAGCCGCCCCTCTTCTCCACCTGCTCGGTGCAGCGCTCCCACATCATCCCGGGGCCGTGCTTGGGGTACTGGAACTCCTCGATCAGGCTCGCCACGTCCTTGCGGTTGCGGCGCGGCAGGAGGGCGTTGACCATCGCCTTGGACAGCGACAGATTCTTGATCCGCTGCGCGGCCCAGTCGGCCTGCAACCGGTCGGCCGGCATCCCCCAGACCTTCTCCGTGTACGTCTTGAAGAAGATCGAGTAGAGCCGCCAGCCGAACCGGGCCGACACCCAGCCCTCGAAGTGCGACTGGTCCTTCGGCGGCCGCAGCCGCGCCCGCCCGTACGAGCCGACGCAGCGCAACGCCTCGACGACGCCCAGGTTGCGCAGCGCGTTGCCGGCGCTGAGCGGGTAGTCGTAGAGCGCGCCCCGGTAGTAGATCCGGCTCATCCTCGGCCGGAGCAGGAAGTCCTCGTCGGGCAGGATCTCGTGCCAGAACGCCTCCACCCGGGAGACCTTGGTGAAGAACCGGTGCCCGCCGATGTCGAAGCGCCAGCCGTCCCGCTCCACGGTGCGGCTGATCCCGCCGACCACGTCGTCGGCCTCGAAGACCCGGACCGGCTCGCCGTGCCGGAGCAGCTCGTACGCCGCGGTCAGTCCCGCCGGTCCCGCCCCGATGACCACGGTGCCGTTGTTCTCGCCCATGCTGCCCGAGCCCTCCGCCCGTCCGCCTGACAGTTGCGGCAGCGCGGTTACCCGGCCCGCCCCCGAACTCACCTCTCCGTGCCGCGCGATGTCGCCGGCCCCCGGTCCGCCCGCCGTCCCGCGTCCACCGACAACAGGTGTCAACGGCCGCGGAACGGGGATGCCGGGCGACGGTTCGCGGTCCGGGGTGGTCGCGGGCGGGGCGACGCGTGGGGGACGGATGGTGAACGGGCGGACGGCCGGTGTGGCCCTCGGTCCCGCCACGGACCGTCCGGGGCCCGTGGTCCGGCTCCGACGCGCCGGCCGGCCGCTGTCCCGGCTCGCCGCCCGGGTGCCCGCCCCGTGGGGGTTCGTGCTGGCGGTCTTCGTCGGCTCGAAGGTCGTGCTCAGCCTGGTCGGCGTGATCGCGCTGAGCGCGTGGGACGGGGTGCCCGGCGCGCCGCCCGCCGACGAGGCGATGATGCGGGCCCAGCAGCACGCCATCTCGCCGCACCGGTGGATCTCGCTCTGGTTCGCCTGGGACTCGTTCCTCTACGACCACCTGGCCCAGCTCCCGCTGGACCGGCCCTGGCGGGACTTCGGCTTCCCGCTGCTCTATCCGTTCCTGGCCCGGCCGGTCGCGCCGCTGCTCGGTGGGCACACCGCGTGGGCCCTGCTGCTGGTCAGCAACCTCGCCCTGGTGTTCCAGCTCTACTACGCCCACCAGCTCGGCGCCCGCCTGATCGGCACGGGCGGCGCGGCGGGCGGCGCCGACCCGGCGGCGGGTCGACGGTTCGTGCGCTACCTGCTGCTCCTGCCGACCGCCTTCCTGTTCCAGGCGGCGCTGACCGAGTCGCTCTTCCTCTGCCTGGCGCTGGCCGCCTTCTGGTACGCCGAGCGGCGTCGCTGGCTGCTGGTGGGGATCGTCGGCTACTTCCTGGCGCTGAGCCGCTCGGTCGGCTTCCTGCTGGTCGTACCGCTCGCCCTGGTCCTGCTGCGCCAGCACGGGTACCGGCTCGACCCCCGCACGCTCGGGCGGTACCTGCGGCGGGGCTGGCCGCTGCTGCTCGTACCGGCCGGCTGGCTGACCTTCATGGCGTTCTGCCGCTGGCAGTCCGGCGACTGGTACGCGTACAAGCACGCCCAGGAGCGGGGCTGGGGGATCAGCGTGCAGAACCCGTTCCGGGTGGCGTACGCGGCGCTGACCGGGGAGAACAGCGCCGACGCCCTGCGGGTCTGGTGCGCCGTGGCCGTCCTGGTGGTCGTCCTGGCCGGGCTGCGCCGGGCCGAGCTGCCGTACCTGGTCTACACGGTGATCGTGGTGCTGGTGCCGCTGTCGATGGGCCCGCCGGTGCACAAGAGCCTGCTGCGCTACCTGCTCGCCGCGTTCCCGGTCGCGCTGGTGCTGGCGCGCTGGGCCCGCCGGGCCAGCCTCGACACCTGGTTCACCGCCGCGCTGGCGCTGCTCCAAGGGGCGCTCTTCGTGGTCTGGCTGACCTACTGGACGCACTTCGTCATCTGAACCCCGGCCTTGCTATGCAACGAGTTGCATAGCAAGATGCTGGCATGTCGCTGGAGCACGCCATCCTGGTCTCGCTGCTGGAGCAGCCGGCCTCCGGGTACGAGCTGGCCCGGCGCTTCGACCGCTCGATCGGCCGCTTCTGGACCGCCACCCACCAGCAGATCTACCGGGTGCTCAAGCGGATGGAGGCGGACACCTGGATCGCGGGCGAGGAGATCGGCCAGGAAGGGCTGCCCGACAAGAAGGTCTGGTCGGCCACGCCGGCCGGCCGGGCCGCGCTGGTGACCTGGCTGCGCGCCCCGGTTCAGCCGGAGGCGGTCCGGCACGAGCTGGCCGTCAAGATCCGCGGCGTGGCGTTCGACGACGCCCCCGGCCGCGCCGCCCTGGTCGCCGAGGTCGAGCGGTACCGCGCCGACCACGAGGCCACCCTCGCCGGCTACCTGGCCGGCGAGCGCCGCGACTTCCCGGACCCCGACGAACTGGACGCCCGCGAGTCGCTCCAGCACGTCGTGCTGCGCGGCGGCATCGCGTACGAGCGGATGGTGCTGGCCTGGCTCGACGACGTCCTCGCCACCCTCCGCGACCTCGACCCCCCGACCAGGAAGGCGACCCCGTGACCGACCCGCTGCTGCTCAACCCGCACACCTACGACCCCACCCACCTCGACGAGCCCTCCCGCCGGCTGCTGCGGGCCACCGTCGACTGGTTCGAGTCTCGCGGCAAGCAGGCGCTCGTCGACAGCTACAACCGGCGCGACTGGTACGGCGACTTCCTCGACTTCGCCGCCAAGGAGGGCCTCTTCGCCACCTTCCTCACCCCGGCCGCCGACGGCGGCGGCGACCCGGACAAGCGCTGGGACACCGCGCGCAACGCGGCGCTGAGCGAGATCCTCGGCTTCTACGGCCTCGGCTACTGGTACACCTGGCAGGTCACCGTCCTCGGCCTCGGCCCGGTCTGGCAGAGCGGCAACGCCGCCGCTCGGGCCCGCGCGGCCGAACTGCTCGACGCCGGGCACGTGATGGCCTTCGGGCTCTCCGAGCGCCCGCACGGCGCCGACATCTACTCGACCGACATGGTGCTCACCCCGGACGGCGCGGGCGGCTTCCGGGCCACCGGCGGCAAGTACTACATCGGCAACGGCAACGTCGCCGGGCTGGTCTCCGTCTTCGGCCGCCGGGCCGACGTCGAGGGCCCCGACGGGTACGTCTTCTTCGTCGCCGACAGCCGGCACCCGGCGTACCGGCTGGTCCGCAACGTGGTCAACGCGCAGATGTACGTCAGCGAGTTCCGGCTGGAGGACTACCCGGTACGCGCCGAGGACCTCCTGCACACCGGCAAGGCCGCTTTCGACGCCGCGCTGAACACTGTCAACGTCGGCAAGTTCAACCTCTGCACCGCCTCCATCGGCATCTGCGAGCACGCCATGTACGAGGCGGTCACCCACGCCCACAACCGGGTCCTCTACGGCAGGCGGGTCACCGACTTCCCGCACGTCCGCCGCGAGCTGACCGACGCGTACGCCCGCCTGGTCGCGATGAAGCTGTTCAGCGACCGGGCGGTCGACTACTTCCGTTCGGCCGGCCCCGACGACCGGCGGTACCTGCTGTTCAACCCGATGACCAAGATGAAGGTCACCACCGAGGGCGAGAAGGTCATCGACCTGCTCTGGGACGTGATCGCCGCGAAGGGCTTCGAGGCCGACACCTACTTCGACAAGGCCGCCAAGGACATCCGCGGCCTGCCGAAGCTGGAGGGGACCGTGCACGTCAACCTGGCGCTGATCCTCAAGTTCATGGCGAACTACCTGTTCCAGCCGACCGACCACCCGCCGGTGCCGACCCGCCGCGACGCGTGTGACGACGAGTTCCTGTTCCGGCAGGGCCCGGCCCGCGGCCTGGGCGGGATCCGCTTCCACGACTGGCGCGCCGCGTACGACGCGCACGCCGGAGTGCCGAACGTGGCCCGGTTCCGGGAGCAGGCCGACGGGCTCTGCGCGCTGCTCGCCGCGCACGCCCCGGACGAGGCCCAGCAGCGGGACCTGGACTTCCTGCTCGCCCTCGGCCAGCTCTTCGCGCTGGTCGTCTACGGCCACCTCATCCTGGAGCAGGCGGAGCTGACCGGGCTGGACGGCGACGTGCTGGACGAGATCTTCGACCTCCTGGTCCGCGACTTCTCCACGCACGCCACCGAGCTGCACGGCAAGGCGGCCACCACCGAGGAGCAGGCCGGCTGGGCACTGGCCCACATCCGCCGCCCGGTGCGGGACGCCGAGCGCACCGCCCGGGTCTGGGAGCGGGTGGCCGCCCTCTCCGGCACGTACGAGATGCGCCCCTGACGCACGGCCCCGGCCCGTCGGCTTGGGCGATCCCGGCGTCCCGCTCGGTGGTCGCGTCGGTCGCGGTCGGTCCGGTTCCCGGCGCCGCCGGCCGGGCACCGCACCCGCGTGCGCTACGAAGCCGGGCGCGGAGAGCCGGGGGCTGGCCACGCTCGCCGCCCGCCGGATCATCGACTGGGCGATCCGGGAGCGCGGCATCCACCGGGTGGAGTGGCACACCAACGTGGCCAACGCCCCCAGCATCGCCGTCGCCCGCCGCCTCGGCATGCGCCACGACGGTACGCTCCGCCAGGTCCTTCCCGGTCCCGACGGGCGGATCGACCTGGAGGTCTGGTCGGTGCTGGCCCCGGAGTGGACCGCCTGACGCCGGTTGCGTTCCCGAGTTTGGTCGTACCCGGACGTCAACATGCGTCCATGGCTGTCCCCGCCCTGGCCCACGAGACCGATCCGCCGCGCGCCCTGCCGCTGCGGGAGGTCCGCACCCGCCTCACCCAGCTCGTCGCCCTGGCCGAGCTGACCGACACGGTCACCGTGGTCACCCGCGACGGTGATCCCCGTCCGGTGGCCGCGATCGTGCCCGCCTCCGCCGCCCGCTCGGCGGCCCAGGCGCGGGCCGACGCGGAGCGGCTCGCCGCGGTCACCGCCGGCTGGGCCCGTCGTCTGGAGGACCTGCACCGGCAAACCGGTCGCCGGCACGCGGCCGAGCTGCGTGCGGTCACCGACGCCCTGGCCGAGGTCTGGGCCGAGCTGGACCGTCGATCGCCGGCCGGCGACCCGGTGGTGGCCCGGCTGCGGGCCGCGCACGCCGACCTGCTGCGCGACTGACCCGGCGCGCCGCCACCGGCGAACGGGTTCAGTCCCGGCCGCGCTGCGCCCGGTAGCGGCGGATCAACGCGGCGGTGGAGGAGTCCACGTCGCCCAGGTCCGGCTCGGTCCCGGTGAGCTTCGGCGCGAGCTGGTTGGCCATCACCTTGCCCAGCTCGACGCCCCACTGGTCGAACGGGTTGATGTTCCAGACTGTGCCCTCGGTGAAGACGATGTGCTCGTAGAGGGCGATGAGCTGGCCGAGGGTGGCCGGGGTGAGCTTCGGCGCGATGATCGACGTGGTCGGGTGGTTGCCCGGCATGACCCGGTGCGGCACCACCTCGGCCGGGGTGCCCTCCGATTCAACCTGCTCCTTCGTCCGGCCGAACGCCAGCGCGGCGGTCTGCGCGAAGAAGTTCGACATGAACAGGTCGTGCATGTCGCCCAGGTCGTGGTTGGGCTGGCTGAAGGCGATGAAGTCGGCCGGGATGAGCTGCGTGCCCTGGTGCAGGAGCTGGTAGAAGGCGTGCTGGCCGTTGGTGCCCGGCTCGCCCCAGAAGATCTCCCCGGTCCGGTACGTCACCGGCTCGCCCTCGACCGTCACCGACTTGCCGTTGCTCTCCATGGTGAGCTGCTGCAGGTACGCCGGGAACCGGTGCAGGTACTGCGCGTACGGCAGCACCGCATGGGTCTGCGCGCCGAGGAAGTCGGTGTACCAGACGTTGAGCAGGCCCAGCAACGCCGGCAGGTTCCGCTCCACCGGCGAGGTGCGGAAGTGCTCGTCGACGGCGTGGTAGCCGGCCAGCATCTCCCGGAACCGCTCCGGCCCGACGGCCAGCATGACCGACAGGCCGACGGCCGACGGCAGCGAGTAGCGGCCACCCACCCAGTCCCAGAAGCCGAACATGTTCTCCGGGTCGATGCCGAAGTCGCGGACCCGCTGCTCGTTGGTGCTGACCGCGACGAAGTGTCGGGCGATCGCCGAGTCGTCGGCGTCCAACCCGGCGAGCAGCCAGCGGCGCGCCTGGTTGGCGTTGGCCAGGGTCTCCTGAGTGGAGAACGTCTTGGAGACCACGATGAACAGGGTGGTGGCCGGGTCCAGGTCGATGGTCTTGTCGTGGATGTCGGTGGGGTCGATGTTGGAGACGAAGCGGCAGCTGATGCCCGCGTCCCGGTACGCCTTCAGCGCCTCGTACGCCATCACCGGGCCGAGGTCCGACCCGCCGATGCCGATGTTCACCACGGTGCTGATCCGCTCGCCGGTGTGCCCGCGCCAGGTTCCGGTGCGGACCCGCTCGGCGAAGGTGGACATCCGGTCCAGCACCTTGTGCACGTCGGCGACCACGTCCTGGCCGTCCACCACCAGCTTCGCCTCGGGCGGCAGGCGCAGCGCGGTGTGCAGGACCGCCCGGTCCTCGGTGGAGTTGATGTGCGCGCCGGAGAACATTGCGGCGATCCGGTCGGTCAGCCGGACCCGCTCCGCGAGGGCGGTGAGCAGGGCCAGCGTCTCGTCGGTGACCAGGTTCTTGCTGTAGTCGACGTGCAGGTCGGCGACGTCGCCGGTGAGCCGCTCACCCCGCTGTCCGTCGGCGGCGAACAACTCCCGCAGGTGGGTGCCGCGCACCGCCTCGGCGTGCTTGCGCAGGGCCTGCCATTCGTCGGTGGTGGTGACGTCCGCAGCCATCGGGTCCATCTTCTCCTTCACGACGGGTCTGTCGGCGGGCCGTCGTCGCGCCCGCCGCCGGCGACTCCCTCAGCCTGCCACCCGGGGCGGGCCGGCGCGACGCGACCCGACATCGCCCACCCCGTGGAAGCCCGGGGGTGGTCCCGGGCGACACACGGTTGGGACACCTGTTCGACATGCCAGCCACCGGCTGACCCGGTCCCGCCTTGACCTCGAGTGCGCTCGAATTCCTAGGTTGGCCGGACCGGCCCCGCCGCCCGGCCAGTGCGGCGCACACCCCCTCGGGGAGGACTGATGCGTTACCGCGTGCTCGGCGGCACCGGCATCGAGGTGAGCGTCCACTGTCTCGGCACGATGATGTTCGGCGCGGTCGGCAACCCTGACCACGAGGACTGCGTCCGGATCGTGCACGCCGCCCTCGACCAGGGGATCAACTTCGTGGACACGGCCGACATGTACTCCGCCGGCGAGTCGGAGACGATCGTCGGCAGGGCGCTGCGGGGCCGGCGGGACGACGTGGTGCTCGCAACGAAGGTGCACTTCCCGATGGGGGAGGGGCCCAACCGGGGCGGCAACTCGCGGCGCTGGATCGTCCGCGCGGTCGAGGAGAGCCTGCGCCGCCTGGACACTGACTGGATCGACCTCTACCAGGTGCACCGGCCGGACCACACCACGGACATCGAGGAGACCCTGGGCGCGCTCGGCGACCTCGTCCGGGCCGGCAAGATCCGGGCCTTCGGCTGCTCGACCTTCCCCGCGGAGGAGATCGTGGAGTCGCAGCACGTCGCCGAGCGGCGGGCGCTCGGGCGGTTCCGCACCGAGCAGCCGCCGTACTCGATCCTCGCCCGGGGGGTGGAGACCGCGGTGCTGCCGGTCTGCCAGCGGTACGGCATGGGGGTGCTGGTCTGGAGTCCGCTCGCCTCGGGGTTCCTCTCCGGCCGGTACCGCCCCGGCCGGGCGGTCGACCTCACCGCTGGCCGGCCGGCCCTCACCCCGGCCCGGTTCGACCCGGCGATCGCCGGCAACGCCGCCAAGTACGCCGCGGTCGAGGAGCTGCTCGCGCTCGCCGACGAGATCGGCTGCACCCTGCCCGAGCTGGCCGTGGCGTTCACCGTGGCGCACCCGGCGGTCACCTCGGCGATCATCGGTCCGCGCACCATGGAGCAGCTGGAGGGACTGCTCAAGGGCGCGACGCTCACCCTCGACGACGCCGTCCTCGACCGGATCGACGAGATCGTCCCGCCCGGGATGAACCGCTACCAGCCGGACGGGGTGTGGTCGCCGCCGGTGCTCACCGACCCGGCGCGCCGGCGGCGTCCGCCGGCGGACCGCGCCGCGGCCTGAGTCGACCGGGCCCGAAAGGGGGCGCTGTCCGGCCACCGGCCGGGCTGCCGCGCGGCTACCGTCGGATGCCGGGGGTCCGGTGCAGGCGGCCGGGGCGGCCGGACCCTGGACGCCGTCGCCGGTCCTCCGGCAGGATGCCCGGGATGTCATCGTCGACGATCCGCCGCGCCGGAGCCGTCGTGGCCGCGCTGGCGGTGCTCGCAGCGGGCTGCGCGGCGCCCGACCGTACGCCCGCTGCCGCGCCCGCGCCCGCCACCACCGCCCCGGCCGGGGCGGGGGCCAGCCTGCCCGCCGCGCCGACCGGGGCGCCCTCGGCCCGGGCCGGCTTCGGCGGCCGGCCGCGTCCGGTGGCGCGGGCCTGCACGGTGCTGCCGGCGGACAACGTCTGGCACGCCGACGTCTCCCGGCTGCCCGTGCATCCGCGCTCCGCGGCGATGGTCGCCGCGATCGGCGCCGGCGCCACCGCCCACCCCGACTTCGGCTCGGGCACCTGGGACGGGGCCCCGATCGGCATCCCGGTCACCGTTGTGCCCGCCGGGCAGCGTCGGGTCCCGGTCAGCTTCTCGTACGCGTCGGAGAGCGACCCGGGGCCGTACCCGATCCCGCCGGACGCGGCGATCGAGGGCGGGCCGCGCGGCGACGGCGACCGGCACGTCATCGTCTGGGACCGGGCTGCCTGCCGGGCGTACGAGCTCTTCGACGCGCACCCGGCCGGCGGCGGCTGGCGGGCCGGCTCCGGGGCGGTCTTCGACCTCCGGTCGAACCGGCTGCGCCGGGCGGGCTGGACCTCCGCCGAGGCCGCCGGGCTGTCGATCCTCGCCGGGCTGGTCCGGTACGACGAGGTCGCCGCCGGCCGGATCGACCACGCCATCCGGGTCACCGTGCCGCGTACCCGCGCCGGCTGGACGTGGCCGGCCAGCCACTCCGCCTCCGACGCGGCCGACCCGGCGCTGCCGCAGCTCGGTCAGCGGCTGCGGCTCAAGCGGTCGGTGGGTGTCTCCCGGCTGCCCCGGCAGGCCCGGATCGTCGCCGAGGCCATGCAGCGGTACGGACTGATCGTCGCCGACCACGGCTCGGCGTGGTTCCTCTCCGGCGCGCCGGACGACCGGTGGGACAACGACGCCCTGCGGACGCTGGGCGGCCTGCGCGGCAGCGACTTCGAGGTGGTCGACGCGGCCGGGCTGATGGTCAGTCCCACCTCGGGCGCCACCCGCTGATCGCCGGTATCCGTCGACGGGTGCCGCCGCCCTGGGCGACACTGTCGCCGTGGATCATCGCGACCTGGTCCGGGTGAGCAAGAAGATGTCCCTGGCGCTGCGACACCGGCCGGACCGGTTCGGGCTGACGCCGGACCAGGCCGGCTGGGTGCCCGTCGCCGACCTGCTGGCCGCGCTGCGGATCAGCCGCGGCGTCCTCGACGAGGTGGTGGCCGGCAACGACAAGCAGCGCTTCGCCGTCGAGCGGGGGGCCGACGGCGTCGACCGCATCCGGGCCAGCCAGGGGCACTCCATCCGGGTCGACCTCGGGCTGGCCCCGACGCCACCGCCGGAACGGCTCTACCACGGCACGAGCGCCACGGTCGTACCGTCCATCATGGCCGAGGGCCTGCGGCGCGGCGGCCGGCACCATGTCCATCTCTCGCCCGACCTGGAGACCGCCCGCCGGGTGGGCGCCCGGCGGGGCGGCCCGGTGGCGATCCTCACCGTCGACGCGGCGGCGATGGCGCGTGACGGCCACCTCTTCTACCGCAGCGCCAACGGCGTCTGGCTCGCCGACGCCGTGCCCGCTGCGTACTTGACCAGCTGACCGCTGCCGGCCGCGCCCCCGGGGTGCCGCGCTCCAGATGCGTGGGACGGGTCAGGTCACGGTCACCGGGTGCCGGACGACGCCGTCGAAGAGGTACCCGAAATCGTTGTGACCGGCCGCCTCGGGCTGGCCGGCCCCGGTCACGTCGACGGCTCGGGCGCGCAGCGTCCACCGGCCGGGGGCGGGCGGCCGCCAGGCGACGGTCCACCGCTGCCACGCCCCGCCCCGGTCGGCGGCGACCAGCTCGGCGGGGCGCCAGTCGTCGTCGCCGGTGGCGACCTCGACCCGCGCGATCGGCCCGTTGCCCGACCAGGACCGGCCGTGCAGCAGCACCTCCGCGCCCGCCGGGATGCGGGCGTCCCAGGCCAGCTCGAAGGCGCTCTTCACCGACTGGGCGGCCAGCACCCCGCCGCCGGTCGGATGCCCGGGACCGAACATCCGGTAGAACTGGGTGTTCCACGGCGAGAAGAGGGGAGTGGCGGAGACCTCGACCGCTCCCACCCACTTGATCGAGGAGATGCCGATCCAGCCGGGCACCACCACCCGCACCGGGAAGCCGTGGTCGGCGGGGAGCGGCTCGCCGTTCATCTCGTACGCCAGCAGCACGTCGTCGAGGGCTTTGCCGACCGGCAGCGGCCGGCGTACCCGGCCGAGGTTCATCCCGCCGGTGACGTAGTCCGGGTCCAGCCCCTCCGGCATCACGTCGACCGCCGCGTCGGTGAGGCCGGCCAGCCGGAGGACGGTGCCCAGCCGTACGCCCCGCCAGCGCGCGACGCCGACCCCGCCGAGGCCCCAGGCCACGCCGGGGGCGGGGTAGCCCTGCTGCTCGGCGAAGTAGCGGCGTCCGTTGCCCGCGCACTCGACCAGCGCGGTGCGCTCCTCGGCGGGCAGCCCCCGCAGGTCGGACAGGTCGAACTCGACCGGGTCGGGCCGGGTCGGCGCGCCGCGCAGCCCGGTGCCGAAGAGGCTCAGCCGCCAGGTGTCGGCGTCCAGCGGTGGCGTCACGGTGTGGTTGCGGACGAAGAAGCGGTCGTTGGGGACGACATGCCCCCGCCCGGCCATCGCCTCCCAGCGCATCTCGGCGTTGCTGTCCAGCCGCCGGAACAGGTGCGGCGGCAGCGGCTTGGCGATGGGCGCCGGGGCGGGTCCGGCTCCGCCGGGGTCGACGCCGACCGGGGCGCGGGTGACGCCGACCGGCTCCCGTTCCGCGGCGGCGGCGGTGACGGCGCCCATGGCCGCGCCCAGCTCGAGCAGCTCCTGGCGGGAGATCCCGTCGCAGCGGGCCTCCCCGGCGAGCCACTGCCGGGTCCGTCGGGCGTCGTGGTCGCCTTCGTCCTGGGAGAGCGGGCGTGACAAGGGGGACCTCCGGGCTCGGCGACGCTGCATTCCTATTCAATCAGCAGAAATAGCGGTCGATCAGAGCCGGTGGTGGCCCCTCAGGTCAGACCGCGGGCTGGCCGGCGAGGAAGTCGGCCAGCACCCGGGTGTGGGTGGAGAAGGCCAACTCGACCGGCTCGGTGAGGACCAGCCACTCCGTGGCCTCCTCGGTCGGCGCCGACGGGGGCAGCTCCTCGGCCGTCCGCTCGGGCAGCACGCCGAAGACCATCATGGTGCCGCCGGCCGGCGCGCCGTGCACCGCGAAGAGCCGCGCCTGCCCGGGCTCGGCCAGCAGGCCGGTCTCCTCGCGCAGCTCCCGGACCAGCGCTTCGGACCACTCCTCGCCGTACTCGATGAACCCGCCGGGCAGCGCGAGCTGGCCACGGGCCGGCTCGATGTCGCGGCGGACCACCACCACGCCCAGGCCGGTCGCCGTGCGCACCGGCAGCACCGCCACCGCGACCGGCAGCGGATTCCGCCAGACCGTACCGCCGCAGACCGCGCAGACCCGCGGCCAGCCGGCTCCCGCCGGGTAGGCCGCGCCGCAGGAGGAGCAGTGCGAGTACGGTGCGCCGGTCACGCCGCAGCACGTTACCCGCCGGGCCGACGACATGCTCTCGTCACCCGGCCGACCCGGCCCCGCGGGGCTGAGCGGGGCGCCCGGGTCACCGGGCGCCCCGCGCCGCCGGTCAGGAGGCCGGCACCCCGGTGTACGCGGCGGTGGTCCGCTGCGCCGCGGCCCGCGCCTCCTCGGCCGGGGTGCCCGCCGCCACGCTCGCCTCGCGCCAGCGCTCGCTGCTCAGCGTCATGAACTGGCGGCCCTCGTCGGAGCCCATCCAGGCGGCGGCCTGGTCCGGGCTGACCCCGCTGCCGTCGGCCGCCAGGTGGGAGGCCAGGCCGAGCAGGCCCATGTCCCAGCCGACGCCGGTGGCGCCCGGGCCGAACTCGGCCCAGCGCTCGTCGTCGACGTGCGCGACGTGCTCCAGTTCGAAGCGGGTACGTCCCTCGCCCGCCGGGCTGAGCCGCACCTCGATCCAGCTCACCTCGCCGCCGTACTCCCAGGTCGCGGCGAAGCGGTGCGGCGGGTCGCAGCGTTCGACGATGCCGCCGGCGTTGCCCTCCAGCTGGTAGCGGCCGCCCAGCCGCAGCTCGCCGGAGATGGGCAGGAACCAGCGGGGGATCCGCTCGGCGCTGGTGCAGGCATCCCAGACGTCCTCCAGCGGCGCGTCGTAGGTCTGACTGATGATGCTCACGCGCGCCTGGCCGGCGGGCAGCGTACGGCTGCCGACGGTGCGTTCGACGGCGCTGATCTGCCCGGTCACGTCGATCATGGTGTGCTCCTCTCGTCGGGGCCGCCCTCGCGAAGCCGCCGTTCCCGTCGGCCCCGGGCCAGTTCGGTGGCGAGCGCCTCCAGCGGCGGCGTCCAGAACCGGCGGAAGTGGTCCAGCCAGGCGTCGACCTGGCGGAGCGGCTGCGGGTCCACCGCGTAGAGGCGGCGGGTGCCCTCGGGTCGTACGGTCGCGAAGCCGTTGTCGCGCAGCACCTTGAGGTGCTGCGACACGGCCGGTTGGGAGATGCCGAACTCCCGCTGGACCGCGGCGCACACGGCGCCGGCGGTCTGCTCGCCCTCGGCCAGGAGTTCCAGGATCCGGCGGCGGACCGGGTCCCCGAGGACGTCGAAGGCGTGCACGACCCCTTTCTATCAGATCCAGCTTATATAAGCGAGCAGTGAGAATCTCGGCCGGGCGGACCGGCGGCACGGATGGGTCCGGACCGCGCTACGAAGCTGATGACGCAGACGAATCACCGCGGCCACGGCCGCGATTCGTTCACGCCATCAGCTTCGTAGCGTCGGCGAGGTGCCACGGCCGCGCCGCGTCGCCGGGTGGGCCCGGGCTCGACGGCCACCGACGGCAGGCCGCTGCGCCACCTCCGTCCGGGCCCGCCCCGGCCCGGTCAGCCGAGCCGGGCGGCAACCGCGCTGCGCAGCTCGGGCAGGCGGTCGTGCAGCAGCCCGGGACACTGGGTGTTGTTGAAGTCCTTGTGCCCGTAGATCTCGGTGGCCGGGATGGCGTACTGCTGGCAGGTGAACGCGCAGAACAGCACCAAACTGTCCCAGAGCGCCTGCGGCGGCTGCACGTCGAGGTAGATGCCCTCGTTCTCGATGCCGATGGCCTGGCTGTTCTGCCCGACGCAGTGCGCGCCCTGGACCATGGTCTGTCCGTGCAGCAGCGCGTAGAGGCTGCCGTGCCGGCCCTCGGTCAGGTAGCCGGCCCGGCTGTTGGTGAAGTGCTGCCCGGAGTCGAGCCAGCCGTTGGTGTCCATGTGCAGGTTCTGGATGTCGCGGGAGTTGGCGTACGCGTGGGCCAGGCTGTAGTCGGTCGAGTTGGGGAATGCCGTGTGGTGGATGATGATCTTGTTGGGGCGGTTCTGCACCACCGTCACCGCCGAGGACGGCGGCCTGGCGCCCCAGGTGGCGCAGTTGGCGATCGTCGGCTGGTCGACGCGGGTGGCGAACGCCCGGGCGCTCCGGTCGCCGGTGACCTGGCCGAGGGCGGTGACGCCGGCGGCGGCGCCGAGCAGGACGGCGCCGCGCAGCACGGCCCGCCGGGGTACGGGGACGGACATCGGGACCTCCTCGTCTCGGGGCTCCTCCGGTGGCGGGCCGGGCGGCCCGCCACCGGAGTGGATCAGCACGGTCCGTTGCAGGCCAGCACCTTGAGCCGGTCCAGGGTGCCGTTCCAGACGTTCTGGTCGCCGGGGAAGGTGCCGGAGGAGGCCCACTGCCAGAACGAGTACGTCGGCCAGCCGGCCGGCAGGGTGCCCACGGAGCTGGAGTACCGGGCGATCCAGAGCGGGTTGTTGGCGGCGAAGCCGCTGTAGTTGCCGGTACAGGTGATCCACCAGTCGGTGGTGGTGTAGATGGTCGCCCACCGGCCCGTGCGCGAGTGGTACTGGTTCACGAACGAGGCGATCCAGCTGCGCATCGACGCCTGGCTCAGCCCGTAGCAGGTCGAGCCGTACGGGTTGTACTCGATGTCCAGCGCGCCGGGCAGCGTCTTGCCGTCCTTGGACCAGCCGCCGCCGTGGTCGACGAAGTAGTTGGCCTGGGTGGCGCCGCTGGTGGTGTCCGGACGCGCGAAGTGGTACGAGCCCCGGATCATCCCGACGTTGTAGGAGCCGTTGTACTGCTGGGCGAAGTACGGGTTGGTGTAGTAGGTGCCCTCGGTGGCCTTGACATACGCGAACCGGGCGCCGTTGTTCCAGGCGGCGGACCAGTTGACGTTGCCCTGGTGGCTGGAGACGTCCATGCCGGGCAGGCCGGCCGGGGCGGCGCTGGCCGGGGTGGCGCCGAGGGTGGCCGAGGCGACCAGGGTGACTGTGGCGAGCAGGACGGCGGCGGCGGCCCGCCGCGCCGATCGGAGGGGACGGTTCATCTTTCCTCCCTGGGGGATGCCGCGGGGGCGGCGGGAGCAACGAAAGGAACTGTCAGTATTAGGTCACAAGGTGAAGATTAACTTCAATAGATACATGGAAGATTTTCTCTGCCATGCGGACCCGTCGGCTACGGCGTCCGGCCGAACCAGTCCCGGGCGGCCTCCGTGCAGAGCAGCGCCACGTACACCAGGGGCCAGAGCAGGTCGACGACGGCCGAGGCCTTCCCACCCGCGGCCAGCTTGACGGCCGCCAGCGCGACGCCGACCCCGCAGAGCACCAGCACCGTGCGGCGGGCCCAGCGCCGACCGTGCTGCACGCCCCAGCCCAACCCGACGTAGAGCAGGCCGTACAGGACCAGCGCCCAGGGCGGCAGCAGACCGGAGAACCCGCCGCTGACGCGGTTGCCGACCAGGCCGTACAGGAGGGTCAGCCCGCCGCCGACGTAGAGCAGGATGGCGGCGGCCAGGACCGGACCCGGCGCCTTCCCGGCGGGCGGTCGGCCGCCCGGCTCGGGCTGATGGTCGTGGTCGGGCGTCGGTACGGACATGATCGGCATCCAAGCACAGCCGGCCGCTTGGCGCGGACCCCGCGAAGACGACCGACATCAACCTCGGTCGGCGTGTCGATCCGGCGGCGGCCCGTTCGTGTGGAGGGTGAAGGGGCCGGTGACGGGCCGGCCGCCGGGCGAGGAGGACACCGTGAAGCAGTACCTGATCAGCATGTACCAGCCGGCGGGCGAGGGGATGCCCGACCCGGAGTTCCTGGCCGAGGTGATGCGCAAGGTCGACGCCATCCACGACGAGCTGGTCGAGGCCGGGTCGTGGGTCTTCGGCGACGGGCTGCACGCCCCGGAGACGGCCACCGTGCTGCGCCCGAAGGGGGAGGAGGTGCTGGTCACCGACGGGCCCTACATCGAGGGCAAGGAGTACCTCGGCGGTTTCACCATCATCACCGCGCCGGACCTGGACGCCGCCCTGGAGTGGGGCCGCCGGTACGCCCTGGCGACCACCCTGCCGATCGAGGTCCGCCCGTTCCAGGGCGAGGTCTGACCGTCGCCCATGCCCACCGACGTCGAGCGGGTGTTCCGCGCGGAGTACGGCCGCGCGGTGGCCGTCCTGGTCCGCGTCCTCGGCGACATCGACCTCGCCGAGGAGGCGGTCCAAGAGGCGTTCACCACGGCGGTCGGCCGCTGGCCGGTCGACGGGGTGCCGCCGAGTCCCGCCGGCTGGATCATCACCACCGCCCGGAACCGGGCGATCGACCGGCTGCGCCGCGAGGCCACCCGGGCCGACCGGCACGCGCAGGCCGCGCTCCTGTACGCCCGCGACGCACCGGCCGAGGAGGGACCCGTGCGCGACGACCGGCTCCGCCTGATCTTCACCTGCTGCCACCCGGCGCTGGGCGCCGCCGCCCGGGTCGCGTTGACCCTGCGGCTGCTCGGCGGCCTGAGCACCGCCGAGATCGCCCGCGCCTTCCTGGTGCCGGAGCCGACCATGGCCCAGCGCCTGGTCCGAGCCAAGGCGAAGATCCGGGACGCCGGGATCCCGTACCGGGTGCCCCGCGACGCGGACCTGCCCGACCGGCTCCGGGCGGTGCTGGCCGTCGTCTACCTGATCTTCAACGAGGGGTACGCCGCCAGCTCGGGGGAGCGGCTGGTCCGCGACGAGCTGTGCGCCGAGGCGGTCCGGCTCGCCCGGCTGCTCGCCGAGCTGATGCCGGACGAGCCGGAGGCGCTGGGGCTGCTCGCGTTGCTGCTGCTCACCGAGGCGCGCCGACCCGCCCGCACCGGACCCGACGGCGCTCTGGTGCCGCTGGCCGAGCAGAACCGCGACCGGTGGGATCGCGAGCTGATCGCCGAGGGGCAGACGCTGGTCCGCCGCTGCCTGCGGCGGGACCGGCCCGGGCCGTACCAGATCCAGGCGGCGATCAACGCGGTGCACAGCGCCGCGGCGACCGCCGCCGACACCGACTGGGGCCAGATCGTGGCGCTCTACGACCAGCTCATGACGGTCGCCCCCGGCCCGGTGGTCGCGCTCAACCGGGCGGTCGCGGTGGCCGAGGTCGCCGGGCCGGCCGCCGCGCTCGGCCTGGTCGACGACCTCGACCTGGCCGGTTACCACGTGTTCCACGCCGTCCGGGCAGACCTGCTCCGCCGGCTGGGCCGCCACGCGGAGGCCGCCCGGGCGTACGACGCGGCGATCGAACGCACCGACAACACGGCCGAGCGGGAGTTCCTCCGGCGGGCCCGGGAGCGGATGGAGACGCACCGATGACGACCCCACGCGTAGTGGTCGACGGCCTGGCCTTCGGGGAGTCGCCCCGCTGGCACGACGGGCGGCTCTGGCTGGCCGACTGGGGCGCCGGGGAGGTGCTGACGGTCGACGCCGACGGCGGGACCGAGGTGGTGGCCCGGGTCGACGGCTTGCCGATCTGCCTGGACTGGCTGCCCGACGGGCGGCTGCTGGTCGTCGCCGGCGGGGCCGGCCGGCTGCTGCGCCGGGAGCCGGACGGCACGCTGGTCGGCCACGCCGACCTGCGGTCGCTGGTGGCGCACCCGTGGAACGAGGTGGTGACGGACGCCCGCGGCAACGCGTACGTCAACACCATCGGGTTCGACTTCCCCGGGGGCGAGTTCGCGCCGGGCGCGGTCGCCCTGGTCCCGCCCGACGGGCCGCCCCGGCTGGTGGCCGACGGGCTCGCCTTCCCCAACGGCATGGTGCTCACCCCGGACGGCGGCACCCTGATCGTCGCCGAGTCGTACGCCGCCCGGCTCACCGCGTACGACGTGGCCGCCGACGGCTCGCTGACCGGCCGGCGGGTCTGGGCGGAGCTCCCCGGTGCCGCGCCGGACGGCATCTGCCTCGACGCCGAGGGCGCCGTCTGGTACGGCGACGTACCGAACCAGTGCGCGGTGCGGGTGGCCGCGGGCGGCCGGGTGCTGGACCGGATCGACCTAGACCGGGGCTGCTTCGCCTGCGCCCTCGGCGGGCGGGACGGCCGGACGCTGTTCCTGGTGGTCACCGAGTGGTCGCCGCGGGCGCTGGCCGGCGGCCCGCGCACCGGTCAGGTCCGCGCCCTGACCGCCCCCGCCGCGGCGGCCGGCTGACGCACCGCCCGCGACCCGTCGTCCATCAGGTCCGCGAGATCCTCCCGTACGGTGCGCCGCCCGGCCGCGTGCCGCTTCGCCGTCGCCTCGGCGCGGGCCTCGTCGCGCAGCCCGGCCTGGCGCTGGAGCACCTCGGCCAGCTCGGCGCGGACGGGCTCCCCGGACCCCGCGGCCGCTCCCGGCCGTGCCGGTGCGGGGTCGGGTGGGGCGGGCGGCTCCTCGTCGCTCACGGGTTCCTCCTCGCCGGGCTCCGCCGGGACCGCTGGGCGCCGCCGGCCGGGCGCCGCCCGGGCGCCGGCTCGGGGGAGTGCGGCGGCTCCGGTTCCGGTCCCGGCGGGCGCAGGCCGCCGAGGAACAGCTCGGCGAGCTGGTGACCGACCTCCGCGAAGGTCAGCGGCCCGTCGGGATGGAACCAGGTGTGCGTGTTGCCCAGGGCGCTGAGGAACGCGTGGGTCATCACCGTGGCGGAGAGATCGGTGCGCACCGCGCCGCTGGCCTGCCCTTCGCGGACCAGGTCGCGGAACAGGTCGTGGTAGTGCCGCCGCTCCCGGCGGGTCGCCTCGGCCTGCTCGTCGTCCAGCAGGTGCGCCGACCGGGCCCAGACGGTGAGTTCGTCGGCGTGCTCGGCGGTGTGCGCCACGACGTCGAGGGCCGCCGCGCGCAGCCGCTCCTCGACCGGCCCGCTGCCGTCGGCGATCTCCCGCAGCCGCTGGGTCTGCTCGGCGAGCAGCTCCCGGTAGATGCTGGTGAGCAGCTCGGACTTCGACCCGAACCAGTGGTACAGGGCGCCCTTGGTGACCTCGGCCGCGGCCACGATCTCCTGCACGCTCGTGGCCTCGTAGCCGCGCCGGGCGAAGAGTTCGGTGGCGGCCGCGACGATGCTGCGCCGGGCCGAGCCGCGCGGCGCCCGCCGCCGCCCCACGGTCGGCTCGGTGGCCGTGACGGTCACCGCGACTCCAGCTGGCGGCGGATCTCGCGCCGGGCGACGTCGCGTACGTGCACCTCGTCGGGGCCGTCGGCGATGCGCAGGGTCCGGGCGCCGGCGTACATCGACGCGAGCGGGACGTCGTCGGAGACCCCGGCGCCGCCGTGCACCTGGATCGCCCGGTCGAGCACGTCGAGGGCGACCCGGGGAGCGATGACCTTGATGGCGGCGATCTCGGCCCGCGCGGCCTTGGCGCCGTACTTGTCGATCATCCAGGCGGCCTTGAGGGTGAGCAGCCGGGCCTGCTCGATCGCCATCCGGGACTCGGCGATCTGCTGCTGCACCACGCCCTGCTCGGCCAGCTTCCGGCCGAAGGCGACCCGGGTGGCGGCGCGGCGCACCAGCAGACCGAGCGCGCGCTCGGCCAGGCCGATGGCGCGCATGCAGTGGTGGATGCGACCGGGTCCGAGCCGGGCCTGGGCGAGGGCGAAGCCGCCGCCCTCCTCGCCGAGCAGGTGCGCCGCCGGCACCCGCACGTCGGAGAAGACGACCTCGCCGTGGCCGTGCTGGTCGTGGTAGCCGAAGACCGGCAGCGAGCGGACCACCTCGACGCCGGGGGTGTCCACCGGCACCAGGATCATCGACTGCTGCCGGTGGGTGTCGGCCGACGGGTCCGTCTTGCCCATCACGATCATGACCTGGCAGCGCGGGTCGGCGATGCCGGTGGTCCACCACTTGCGGCCGTTGATGACGTACGAGTCGCCGTCGCGTTCGATCCGGGTGGAGATGTTGGTGGCGTCGCTGGAGGCGACGTCCGGCTCGGTCATCGCGAAGGCCGACCGGATCTGGCCGTCGAGCAGCGGGCGCAGCCAGCGCTCCTGCTGCTCGGCGGTGCCGAACATGTGCAGGATCTCCATGTTGCCGGTGTCCGGCGCCGCGCAGTTGGTGGCCTCGGGGGCGAGTTCGATGGAGCGGCCCATCAGCTCGGCGAGCGGGGCGTACTCCAGGTTGGTCAGGCCGGAGAGGGCGGGCAGGAAGAGGTTCCACAGCCCGCGGCGGCGGGCCTCCGCCTTGAGGTCCTCGACGACGGCGGGCAGGTGGTGGCGGTTGCCGGCCGCCGTCAGTTCGGCCCGCTGCGCCGCGTAGACCGGTTCCGCCGGGTAGACGTGGTCGTCCATGAACTCCTGAAGCCGCTTCAGGTGCTCGGCGGCGCGTGCGGTCGGTTCGAAGTCCATGACTGCCTCCCCATTGACGCGCATGTCGGCGGCTCGCTACCGTCGCCGGACGCCGAACATACCGGCTGGTCGGTATGGCGTCCAGAGCACCGCGAACGTGAGGAGCACCAGGGTGAGCGTGATGGACCGGTTCCGCCTCGACGGGAAGGTCGCCGTGGTGACCGGCGCCTCCTCCGGCCTGGGGGTGTCGTTCGCCCGCGCGCTCGCCGAGGCCGGCGCCGACGTGGTGCTCGGCGCCCGCCGGGTCGAGCGGCTGCCGGAGACGGGCGCGCTCGTCGAGGCGGCCGGTCGCCGGTACGCGGCCCGCGCCACCGACGTCAGCCGGCCCGAGGACTGCGAGGCGCTGATCGCCACCGCCGTCGAACACTTCGGACGGGTGGACGTCCTGGTCAACAACGCCGGAGTCGGCACCGCCGTCCCCGCCACCCGGGAGACGCCGGACCAGTTCCGCTCCGTCGTCGACGTCAACCTGATGGGCAGCTACTGGATGGCGCAGGCCTTCGCCCGGGCCGCCACGCACGGTGGGGCCATCGTCAACATCTCCAGCGTCATCGGCCTGCGCCCCGGCGGTATTCCGCAGGCCGCGTACGCCTCCAGCAAGGCTGGCGTCATCGGGCTGACCCGCGACCTGGCCGCGCAGTGGACCGGCCGCAAGGGCATCCGGGTCAACTGCATCGCGCCCGGCTTCTTCCAGTCCGAGATGAGCGACCAGCTTCAGCCGAGCACCTTCGAGATGGTCAAGGCGCTGGCGCCGGCCGGCCGCCTCGGTGAGCACGAGGAGCTCGCCGCCACGCTGATCTGGTTGGCCAGCGACGCCTCGTCGTACGTGACCGGAGCGACCGTGCCCGTCGACGGGGGCCTGGTCATGCCGTGACGCCCGAGGCGAAAACTTTGCACAGCAAGTGCAACGGTCGCGCCCCGGCCGGCTCACCCCTGCCCGGAAATGTCCTGATAGGACATGCCGAGGTCACAGCGTCGTAACGAAAACATCGACGCTATCCGCTTGATCGATACACTCCCGGTGTAACAACCAGCCCCATGCTTCGCCCCGCGTCTTACAAGAGGTGAAGATGAGCCCTCCACCCACCGACGGAACCGATCTGGCCCTCCACCACGTCGGCGTGCGCTTCGGCGGGCTGGTCGCGCTCGACGACGTCTCCCTGCGGGTGCCACCCGGCCGGATCGTCGGCGTGATCGGCCCCAACGGCGCCGGGAAGACCACCCTGTTCAATGTGGTCTGCGGCTTCGTCCCGCCGACCAGCGGTTCGCTCACCCTCGACGGCCGGCCGTTCCGGCCGCGCCCGCACCGACTCACCCGCCTCGGCATCGCCCGCACGCTCCAGGGGGTCGGCCTCTTCCCGGGCCTCAGCGTCGTCGAGAACGTGATGGCCGGCGCCAGCCACGCCGCCCTTGCCGGCTTCGCCGCCGCCCTGTTCGGCCTGCCCCGCAGCGACCGCGACGAACGGCGGCTCCGGGACGAGGCCCGTGACCTGCTGGCCGAGCTGGGCGTCGCGCAGCATGCCGGGGCGGCCCCCGCCACGCTGCCGTACGCCGTCCGCAAGCGGGTCGCCCTCGCCCGCGCCCTGATCGCCCGGCCCCGCCTGCTCCTGCTCGACGAACCGGCCGGCGGCCTCAGCACCGAGGACATCGCCGAGCTGGGCGAGCTCATCACGGCGCTGCCCGACCGGGCGGGCGGGGCCTGCTCGATCATGCTCGTCGAGCACCACATGGACCTGGTGATGTCCGTCTGCCACGAGATCGTGGTGCTCGACTTCGGCAGGGTCATCGCCGCCGGGACACCCGAGCAGGTGCGGGACGACCCGCTGGTGACCGAGGCGTACCTCGGCGCCGACGTGCCGGCCGGGGCGGCGGCGCCGGGCCCGGGGGCCGGCGCGTGACCGCCATCCTGGAGGTGGAGGGGCTCAGCTCCGGCTACGGGCCGGTGCCGGTGCTGCGCGACGTCACGCTCAGCGTGCCCACCGGGAGCATCACCGCCGTGCTCGGCGCCAACGGCGCGGGCAAGACCACCCTGCTGCGGACCCTCTCCGGCCTGCTCCGACCCACCGGCGGCCGGGTCCGCTTCGACGGCGCGGACCTGCGCGGCGTACGCGTGGAACGCCTGGTGCGGCGTGGCCTGGCGCACGTGCCCGAGGGACGCGGCATCGTCGCCGAGCTGACCGTCGAGGAGAACCTGCGCCTCGGCGGCCTGTGGCGTCGGGACCGGGCCGACGCCCGCCGGGCGCAGGACGAGGTGTACCAGCTCTTCGCACCGCTGGCCCGGCGGCGCCGGCACGCCGGCCACCAGCTCTCCGGCGGGGAACGGCAGATGCTCGCCCTCGGGCGGGCGCTGATCGCGCGCCCCAAGCTGCTCCTCCTCGACGAGCCGTCGCTCGGGCTCGCCCCCCGGGTGACCGCGCAGATCATGGCGCTGCTGCGCCAACTCTGCGACAGCGACGGGCTGACCGTGCTGCTCGTGGAGCAGAACGTGCGCAGCGCCCTCTCCGTCGCCGACCAGGGCGTGGTGATGTCCCTCGGCCGGGTCGTGATGGCCACCCCGGCGGCGCAGTTGCGCGACGACGCCACGCTCCGCCACGCGTACCTCGGGTTCTGACCGCCCGCCACGTAGGAAGGATCCGCGCTTGGACCGGTTCTTGTTCCTCACCTTCGACGGACTGTCCACCGGCGCCGTCTACGCGGCGTTCGCCCTCGCCCTGGTGCTCATCTGGCGGGCGGCCCGTCTGGTCAACTTCGCGCAGGGCGCGATGGCGGTGGCGACCGCCTACGTCGGCTACGCGGTCGTCTCCGCCACCGGCTCGTACTGGCTCGGCTTCGGCGCCGCCGTCCTCGCCGGCCTCGCGTTGGGTGCGCTCGTCGAGCGGGTGCTGATGCGCTTCGTCGGCCACGCAAACCCGCTCAACGACGTCATCGTCGCCCTCGGCCTGGTGCTGCTGATCCAGGCGGTGCTCGGCATGGTCTTCGGCAACGAGTACCGGCCGGCGGCCACGCCGTTCGACACCGACGCGCTCACCGTCGGCGGGGTCGCCGCGATGTCCCCGTACGACCTGTGGGTCCTCGGCGCCGTCCTGACGGTCGTGGTGCTGCTCGCGCTGCTGTTCACCCGGACGCCGATCGGCCTGCGGATGCGGGCGTCCGCCTTCGCGCCCGAGGTGTCGCGGCTGCTCGGCGTCAACGTCGGTCGGATGCTCACGGTGGGCTGGGCGCTGGCCGCCGCGGTCGGCGCCCTCGCCGGCATGCTGGTCGTCCCCACCGGGCTGGGGCTGCATCCGCACGCGATGGACCTGGTCTTCGTGGTGGCGTTCACCGCCGCGGTGGTCGGCGGCCTGGACAGCCCGGCCGGCGCCGTGGTCGGCGGCCTGCTGGTCGGCCTGATCCTGTCGTACGTCACCGGCTACCTCGGCCCCGACACCACGCCGCTGGCCATCCTCGTCCTGCTGCTGGCGATCCTGCTGGTCCGCCCCGGTGGGCTCTTCTCCAGCATGAGAGCGAGGCACGTGTGACCGCGACCCAGCCTCCCGAGGTCTCCACGGCGGCGCCTCGGCCCGCCGCTCCGTCGCCGCTGCGCCGGCTGCTGCCCGGCCCGCCCGGGGCCGCCGGGGCACGCGGGTCGACGCTGCTGCGCCACCTGGTCCTGGCCGTGCTCGCCGGCACGGCGGTCGTGCTGCTGACCAACCAGTTGCCGCCGTACCAGAACCTCCAGGTCGCCCGGGTCTGCGCGTTCCTCTGCGTGACCGCCGGCTACACCGTCCTGGTTGGGCTCAACGGCCAGCTCTCGCTCGGGCACGGGGCGCTGATGGCGACCGGCGCGTACACGGTCGCCCTGGTTCAGCAGGGTCTCGACGAGCGCGGAGTGCAGGGCCGGTGGATCCTGCCGCTGTCCCTGCTGCTCGCCGTCGTCGTGACCGCGGTGGCGGGCCTGGTCATCGGGCTGGCCGCCGCCCGGCTGCGCGGGCCGTACCTGGCCGGCGTCACCCTCGCCGTGGCGACCCTGGTCCCGGCGATCGCCACGATCTTCACCGACGTGTTCAACGGGGACCAGGGGTTGCGCTTCCCGATGGAGACGCCGCCGGCGTTCCTGGGCGCGTACTTCCAGCCGGAGCGCTGGCTGGCCTGGGTGGCGCTGCTCGCCGCGCTGCTGACGATGCTGCTGATGGCGAACCTGGTGCGCAGCCGGCTCGGCCGGTCGCTGCGCGCCGTCCGCGACGACGAGGTGGCCGCCCGGCTGGCCGGCATCCACGTCGCCCGCAACCAGGTGCTCGCCTTCGTGGTGAGCGCCGCCTGCGCCGGCCTGGGTGGTGGTGTGTACGCGGTGCTCACCGCCACCGTCGCCCCCGGCAAGTTCTCGCTCGACCTGTCGCTGTTCCTGCTGATGGCGATCGTGATCGGCGGCCTGGGCAGCCTCGCCGGCGCGGTCTGGGGGGCGGTCCTGCTGGTGGCGCTGCAGGACCTGCCGAGCCTCATCACCGAGACCTTCACCCTGCCGTCGGGCCTCGCCCAGCGGCTGGAGGGCAACCTGGCCCTCGCCGTGTTCGGTCTGATCCTCATCGTCGTCATGCTCGCGGCCCCGGGCGGCCTCCAGGGCGCCGCCCGCACGCTCACCGCACGTCTCCGGGCGGGCCGCCGGACCCCGCGCCCCTGACCCACCCGGTTCCACCCACCCCGTTCGCACCCGTCGCACCGGAATGGAGAACCATGCATCCCACCGCACGCCGCGCACTCGCGGCCGCTGCCGGCCTCGCGCTGTTGGTCGGCGCGTCGGCCTGCGCCAACGACGAGCAGCAGGCGGCCGAGAACGTCCCGGGCGTCACCGACACCGAGGTCGTGATCGGCACCCACCAGCCCCTCACCGGTCCCGCCGCGCCTGGCTACTCGAAGATCTCCGCCGCCACCAAGGCCTACTTCGACCACGTCAACAGCAAGGGTGGGGTGAACGGCCGGAAGATCGTCTACAAGGTGATGGACGACGGCTACAACCCGGCGAACACCGACAACGTGGTCCGCAAGCTCGTCCTCGACGACAAGGTCTTCGCGCTCCTCGGCGGCCTCGGCACCCCCACCCACACCAACGTGCTGGAGTTCGTCAAGGCGCAGAAGGTGCCCGACCTCTTCGTCTCCTCCGGCAGCCGCAACTGGAACCAGCCCGACAAGTACCCCACCACCTTCGGCTGGCAGCCCGACTACACCGTCGAGGGCAAGATCCTCGCCACCTTCGTGAAGCAGCAGTTCGCCGGTGCGAAGGTGTGCCACTTCGGGCAGAACGACGACTTCGGCCGCGACTCCCTCCTCGGGGTCGAGAAGGTCCTCGGACCGGTGGCGGCGAAGCAGACCTACACCCCCACCAACCAGCAGGTCGGCCCGGCGATCGGGGCGCTGAAGGCGGCCGGCTGCCAGGTGGTGATCTCGGCGAGCATCCCCGGCTTCACCGCGCTGGCCATGGGCCAGGCCGCCGGCCAGGGGTTCAAGGCGCAGTGGGTGGTGTCCAACGTGGGCGCGGACTACACCACGCTGTCCAAGCAGCTCGGCGACAAGAAGGTGATCCTGGAGGGCATGCTCGCCGACAACTACCTGCCGATGGCCAACGACGCGAGCAACCCGTGGATCCAGGCGTTCACGAAGATCCACCAGCAGTACAACGCGGCCAACCCGATCGACGGCAACGCCGTGTACGGCTACTCGATGGCGTACACGTTCGTGCAGGCGCTGCTGGCGGCCGGCAAGGACCTCACCCGGGAGAAGCTGCTCGACGCGGTGCGCAAGGGCGGCTTCAAGGGGCCCGGCCTCACCCCGTTCCGGTACAGCGAGGACGTGCACGCCGGCTACAGCGGCGTCCGGATGAACAAGGTCACGGGCGGCGTGCAGAGCTACTTCGGTCCGACCTGGACCACCGACGACGGTGACGGCGAGGTCAAGGAGTTCACCGAGACGCCGACCGCCCCGCCGGCGGACGCCATCCCGACGACCTGACCCGCGCGACCGCCGGTCTCAGGGCCGGCGGACCGCTCGGAACCGGGCCGCCACGGCGGTTGTGGCGGCCCGTTCCGAGCGAATCGCGGCGGCTCCGCGGCACCCGGCAGGCGTCGTTACGCTTCCGGTGCAGCTTCCTCCGGCACCGCCGGCCGTACCGACAGGGGACCGTCAGATGATCGACGTGGAAGCCGATGCGTCGGCGCGGATGGACGGGCGAGCCGCGCGAGCCGAGCGCACCCGCGGCGCCATCGTCGAGGCGCACCTGGCGCTGATCGACGAGGGGGACCTCAAGCCCACGGGGGAGCGCATCGCCGAACGCGCGGGGGTGTCGCTGCGCACCCTGTGGACCAACTTCAAGGACATGGAGACCCTGTACGCCGCGACCGGGCAGCGGGTCAGCGAGCGGCAGCTGGAGTTGCTCCGTCCGATCCCGCCGGACCTGCCGCTCACCCGGCGCGTCGAGCAGTTCTGCGCCCAGCGCGTCCAGATGCTGGAGGTGCTGGCGCCCTCGGCCCGCGCCTCCGCACTGCGCGAGCCCTTCTCGCCCCAGTTGCGGCGCAACCGGGAGGGCAACATCGGCCGGGTGCGCAGCGGAATCGAGAACGTGTTCGGCCCGGAGCTGGCGTACGCGGGGGAGGGGCGCGCGCAGTTGCTCGACGCCCTGACCGTGGCGAGCACCTGGTCGGCCTGGTCGATGATGCGCGACGCGATGGGGCTCGACGTCGAGACGGCACGCGGCATCATGGCCCGGACCCTCGGCGCGCTGCTCGTCGACGCCATCGCCGCCGGCCTGCGCTGACCGGCGGTCGACGAGTTCAGTCGGTGGCGGCGCTCAACGGCGGAACCTCAGCGCTCGGCGAGCCGCTTGACGGTGTCCGACACCTGCGCCCAGTTGGCCTCGGAATGCTTCCGCTCCTCCTCGCTCCCGGCGTTGCTCTGGCTGATGGTCAGCTCGGTGCCACCCTTGGCGGGCGTCAGGCCGAACGTCACCGTGTGGTAGTTCTCCGGGAGATCGGGCTGGCCGCTCAGCGGGCTGTAGTGGGTGAACCGGAGCAGCTTGTCCGGCTCGACGGTGACGATCTCCCCCTTGTCCTGAAAGGACTTCCCGTCCCACTCGCCGCTGAAGGTGATGGGGCTGCCGGCCCGCCAGTCCGTCTCGACCTTCGCGCCGAAGAAGGCCTGACTCAGCAGTTCAGGGTCGGTCAGTACCGCCCACACCGCGGCCGGCTCCGCATCGATGACCCCGGTCGTCGTTGCCGTCAATTTCTGCGCCACGTGCCTCTCCATTCTCTCGGGACCTGACCAGTTCTGCCCGTTCCGCTACTCGTTCAACCTGAGCAGCATGTGACGGACACGCCGGCAGGCCCGACGGTCGACAAGAGCGCTGCACTTTTCCGTGCCGGATCGGGTGCGGCCGGTCAGTCGTGCAGCGTACGCAGGATGCGGGCCAGGTCGGCCCGGTCGGCCGCGCCGAGGTCGCCGAAGAAGCGTTCCGCCTCGGCGTCCCGGGCGGCCCGGATCGCCGTCCCCACCCGGGTGCCCTCGTCGGTCAGCGCGACCAGGGTCGCGCGCCGGTCGTCGGGGTCGGGCTGGCGTGCGACGAGGCCGCGCTCCTCCAGGCCGTCGACCACCTCGGTGGTGGAGCGCGGGGCGATGTGCAGGTGCTCGGCGAGCGTGCTGAGCCGCAGCGCGCCGTGCCGCAGCAGCACCGCGAGGGCCCGGGCGTGACCGGGGTTGATCTCCCACGGTTCGAGGGTGCGGCGGGACTGGTGACGCAGCCGCCGGGCCACCGCCCAGAACAGCTCGGCCAGGCTCTCCTCGTCGTTCCCGGTCACCGGAATACCGTAGCAGTACTTCCTGTTGTTACCTCATGATGAGGTAACCTCAGCATCACCCCGAACAGGAAGCGAGCACCCCTTGGAAGCACCCCGAGAAGTCCGCGGTGGCGGCCCCCGCACCGTCAGCGCCGCCGAGAAGGCGCAGGCCCGGCAGGTGTCACTGCGCCGCGTGGGCGGGCTCTTCGCCGCGCACCGCGGTCCGCTGGCCGTCGTCGTGGCGATCATCGTGGCGTCCTCCGTCATCGCGATGGCGTCGCCGTTCCTGCTCCGTACCGTGATCGACCGGGCCCTGCCGGAGCGCGACCTCACCCTGCTGGTCTGGCTGGTCCTCGGCATGGTCGCCGTCGCGGCGGTGACCTCGGTGCTCGGCGTCGTGCAGACCTGGATCTCCACCCGGGTCGGGCAGGAGGTCATGCACCGGTTGCGCACCGACGTCTTCGCCCACCTGCACCGGCAGTCGATCGCGTTCTTCACCCGCACCCGCACCGGCGAGGTGCAGTCCCGGATCACCAACGACATCGGCGGCATGCAGACCGTCGTCACCTCCACCGCCACCTCGATCGCGGCGAACCTCACCACGGTCGTCGCCACCGCCGTCGCCATGGTGGCGCTGAGCTGGCGGCTGTCCCTGGTGTCGCTGGTGGTGCTGCCCCCGGCGATCTGGCTGACCCGCCGGGTGGCCCGGATGCGCCGCGAGATCACCGCGCAGCGGCAGCGCGAGCTCGCCGACCTGAACGTCACCATCGAGGAGGGGCTGTCGATCAGCGGCGTGCAGCTCAGCAAGACCCTCGGCGCCGGGCCCAAGCTGGTCGAGCGGTTCACCGCCTCCTCGGCGCGGCTGGTCGACCTGGAACTCCGCTCCGAGCTGGCCGGCCGGTGGCGGATGGCCGCGATGAGCGTCATCTTCGCCGCCATCCCGGCGGTCATCTACCTCAGCGCCGGCCTGCCCGCCACCGCCGGCACCCTGAGCATCGGCACCCTGGTCGCCTTCACCGCCCTGCAGGGCGGGCTGTTCCGGCCGCTGATGGGGCTGCTCAACGTGGGCGTCTCGCTGACCGCCTCGCTGGCGCTCTTCGCCCGGATCTTCGAATACCTGGACCTGCCCGTCGACGTGGACGACCCCGCCCGACCGGTCGAGATCGACCCGGCCCGGGTGCGCGGGCACCTGCGCTTCACCGACGTCACCTTCAGCTACCCGGGCAGCGACACCGCCGCCGTCGCCGGCGTCAGCGTGGACGTCCCGGCCGGCACCAGCCTCGCCCTGGTGGGCGAGACCGGCTCCGGCAAGAGCACCCTCGCCGCGCTGATCACCCGGTTCCACGACCCGGCCGCCGGCCGGGTCACCATCGACGGCGTCGACCTGCGCGACCTGCGCCTGGCCGACCTGGCCGCCGTCGTGGGCGTGGTCAGCCAGGAGACCTACCTGCTGCACACCACCGTGCGGGAGAACCTCCGGTACGCCCGGCCGGACGCCACCGACGCCGAGATCGAGGCCGCGGCGCACGCCGCGCAGATCCACGACCTCATCGCCGGCCTCCCCGACGGGTACGACACGGTCGTCGGCTCCCGCGGCCACCGCTTCTCCGGCGGCGAGAAGCAGCGTCTGGCCATCGCCCGTACGCTGCTGCGCGACCCCCGCATCCTGGTGCTGGACGAGGCGACCAGCGCCCTGGACACCGAGACCGAGCGCGCCGTGCAGCGGGCCTTCGACGCGCTGTCGGAGGGGCGCACGGTGGTCACCATCGCGCACCGGCTCTCCACGGTGCGGGACGCCGACCAGATCGCGGTGATCGACCACGGCCGGATCGTCGAGTCCGGCAACCACCAGAGCCTGCTCGACCGGGCCGGCCGGTACGCGGCGCTGGCCGCCTGACCGGCCCGCCCCGGCCCGGCGGTCGGGACGGCGCCGGGCCGGGCCGCCCCCCCGGCTACCGGCTGAGCGCGGCGCGGACGCGCGGGTCCGCCAGGGCGCGCGCCATCGCCGCCAGCATCCCGCTGGCGCAGAGGCCGGGCGCGCCGACCAGGAACTCCTCGCGCTCCATCCACTCGACCCGCTCGACGCCCGGCCGGTCCAGCAGTGCCTGGTCCAGGGTGCGCGCGGCGTCGTCGTAGCACATCCGGGCCTCGTCGCCGAGCCACAGCCCCCAGTGGAACGGGCCGATGAGGTCCGGGCCGCTGTCCGTCTCGTCGTAGATCTCCAGCCACCGGTCGCGCGACTGCGCGGGCGTGACGCCGAGCGCACTCGCCTCGACGAGGTCCCGGACCGTCAGTGGCTCCATGCCGCGCTCGGTGACCGGCAACGCCAGGCCGGCCAGCTCGTCGTCGTGCTCCGGACACGCGCAGTTGGGCCGCTGCGGCGGCGTCCAGTCTTCGCTTCCATGCCGGTCGATGAAGGCCATGGCGGGATCGTACGGGCGGTGCGTGCTCCCGTGGGGTCCCCGGAACGCCCGGCGGCCGACGGGCCGGCGAACATCCGGCGGCCGGCCTGGCACGGCGAATACCAGCGCCGTGGGTTGGCGTCAAGATGCCCCGACGGCTCGTCTAGTTGATCAACACGTCGGTAACGTCGCCCGAATGGTTGACGCGGAACATTAGTTGCCGATGGTCAACTGCTACCCGCATGCGTACGGACCGGTACCGGCTCCCACCTGGGAATCGTGTCGCCGGGTCCCGTCATGCCGGCCGGTCCGGACGGCGGATCTGACCGGGACCCAACGGGTCCCTCAGTTCGTCCTGGCACCGGTCTGAAACCAGCGCGCGTGGGGCGCTCTGGCATGCGCAGAGTCGGTGGCCCTTGGGTGTGGCCGCCGTCGACAGCCTTCGGGCTGTGTACATATCGGGGAGAAAGAACAAATGCAGAAGCAGAACCGCCTGGCCGTCGCGGGCCTGGTCGTCGCCGGCCTGATCACTCTTGGTTGTGGTGCCGGCAGCAGTGACACCGGCAAGGTCACCGAGGGTGGCGCCAAGGCCACCGGTGCGGCGGCCCAGGCGGCCAAGGGCGAGACCAAGAAGGTCGCCAAGATGGGTGCCGACTCGGTGACGCTGGACGGTGGCATCCTCGTGTCCGCCAGCAAGCCGACGAAGTTCACCCCGAGCACCTACTCCGCGGGGCACACCCGGGGAAACAGCGCGATCCTGGTGTCGGTGACCATTGAGAACAAGGGTGCGGAGCCGCTGGACCTCGGCCTGGTCACGGTCACCGCCGCCTTCGGCAAGGACGGTACGCAGGCGGAGAGCGTCTTCGACAGCGCGAAGGGCATCGAGAGCTCGTTCCAGTCGACGATCGCTGCGGGGCAGAAGCGGACGGCCAAGTTCGCTTTCTCGGCGGCCACCAAGGACCTGTCGCTGATCGCGATCACGGTCCAGCCGGGCTTCGACAACAACGTCGCGCTGTTCGAGGGCGCCCTGTAGCGCAATGACGTGGGGGTGCCGCCCAACCGGTCCCGTTGGGCGGCACCCTCATGCCGGGGAAGAAAAGTACGATCTCCAACACCTGAGTCGGATGTCCGTCGTGGGTAGAGTGGCGCGGTGCATAACGGAGTGCAGGCTCAGGTGCCGGTGCTGTACGTCGCGGACGCCGACGCAGCGCGGCGGTTCTACGAGGTCTTCGGCTACTCCGAGCAGCGCTCGGGCGGCGACGGCGAGTCCCGCTGGTCGTACCTGCAGTGTGGCGAGCTGACCCTGCTGCTGGCGGCGGTGACGCCGCGCCTGGTCACCGTCGAGCTGCCCCTGCTGATCTATTTCTACGTCGACGACCTGACGGCGACGCTCCAGCGGCTGACCGCCGCCGGGTACGCCGTCGAGCGGGTCGGCTACCCCGAGCACGCCCCGGGCGGGGAGTGCCGGACCGCCGACCCGGACGGCAACGTGGTGGTCTTCGGGCAGCGCCGGGCCGTACCCGAGCAGGCCCGGGTCGAGCAGCCCGGCGAGGCGCGCTTCTCGCTGATCCGCCAGGCCGCCGAGGCGGTCCACCGCCGGGGCGGCGCCCCGGCCCGCTGCCAGATCGGCGGCCCACGCGGCGAGCCGTGCCCCGAGCCGGCCGAGGTGAAGCTCGCCGACTCGTGGGGCGACACCGTGTGGGGCTGCATGACGCACGCCGACGAGGCGCTGCTCAACGCCCGCTGCGCCTTCCTGGCCACCGAGGACGGGACGGGCCTCGGGCCGTTCCTCCAGGCGCGCCAGCCGCAGTCGGAGCGCGCCGCGCAGGGCTGACAGCCCGATCAACAGCGGGCTGCGGAGCTCGGTGAAGGTGTCTCGAGACCCCAGTTGAATGCGACAACGAGTGGGCCGCCCTGCCGGACGCCTGGGTCGTCAACGTCCACCGCAGCGCGGTGGCGGCTTCCTGATGGTCGTCGGGATCGTCAACAGCGATCTTGTGGGGTTGACGTCTCGGATTAGTCAGCCGAGCCGGGAGGCACCACCCAGGCTGTTGGCTGACCGGTGATTGCCGTGATCAGGTCGAAGTCACCGTCGTAGTGCAGCACGGTGGCGCCGTGGCGTTCGGCGGTGGCGGCGGCGATCAGCAGGTCCGCCATCGACAGGGCTCGGTGGTTGCCCTTGTGGAGCGCCTGGACCTGGACGTCGATCGCCCGGTCCCAGATCTCGTCGGGCATGGCCAGCCACTGGAAGCCGCCGAGGAGCCAACGCGCGCTGCGCGTCCTTGGCCGTGCGGGCACTGTGGATCACCTCGATCTCCACCGCTCCGCACACCGCCAGCAGCCCTCTGTCGGACAACTCGTCGAGCACGGGAGCTACGGTGGGCGTGCTGACTCGCTGCCGGGAGAGAGGCCCTTACCATGTCACGAACGATCCTGGACGTTCACGACGACCTGCTCGCGGAAGCGTCGAAGATCCTGGGTACCACGACGAAGAAGGCGACTGTCAACGCCGCTCTTGAAGCGGTCGTCAATAGGGAAAAGCGGCGCGAGTTTGCCGACTGGCTCAAGAGCGGTGGGCTTCCCGACCTGACCGGTGGAACGGGCGCGGCCGGGCGATGATATCAAGAATGCGCGTAGTTGATATCACTGCTCTCGGGGCGCGCCGGGCGGGATTACTCGGTTTGCGCGAACGTCACCGCGGCGCGCAACCGGCCCGGAATTATCCGACCGGTATGTCAGGATGGCGGGATGACGACACCAGAGTTCCCCAAGGGCGCTCCGACCTGGGTTGACATCGGCACGACCGACATTCCGGGTGCCGTCGCCTTCTACACCCGGCTCTTCGGCTGGACACACCTGGACTTCGGACCCGACGCGGGCGGCTACGGAGCGTTCCTCAAGGACGGCCGGCAGACGGCCGGGATCGGCCCGGCGGCGGATGCGGAGCGCGGCACGTCCTGGGCGACCTATCTCGCTACGGACGACGCGACGGCGACCGCTGCCGCCGCGGAGGGCACCGGCGCAAAGGTGATCATGGGACCGATGCAGGTGATGGACCAGGGCACCATGGCGGTCCTGCTCGACCCCACGGGCGCGTACGTCTCGATCTGGCAGCCCGGCAAGCACCGCGGTGCCGAGGTGACCGGCGAGCACGGCAGCCTCACCTGGGCCGAGCTCATGACGAGCGACATCGCGGCGAGCAAGGCGTTCTACACCTCCGTCTTCGGGGTCACGACGCGGGACGTGGCAATGGGCGGCAACGAGACCTACACGCTCATCGAGGCCGGTGGGCAGCCCGTGGCGGGAGCCTTGCAGATCAGGCCCGACTGGGGACCGATGCCCTCGCAGTGGAGCGTCTACTTCGCCGTCGACGACTGCGACGCCACCGCGGACCTGGCCATCTCGCTGGGCGCGACGGAGAAGCTGCGGCAGGACTCGCCCGCCGGGCGATTCGCCACACTCATCGACCCGCAGGGTGGCGTCTTCTCGATCATCAAGAACGACCCGAACTTCTCCATGTGACGCTGCGTCCGGCCCACCGCTCCAGGTGGGCCGCCGCCACAATGCCCCTTGAGCAGGTGCGAATCGCGGGCGTCGACACGCTCGTTGCCCTTTCACTCATCCGTCCGCCATGAGGTTGACCGGCCGTTGGGGGAGACGGATCCTCCCCTCGCCGAGCAGTCGGATCAGCGTCGACCCCAGCGCCGCGGCATCCACCGCCCCGCCCGTGTGGGTCAGAGCCGAGATCTCTGCCCCGAAGTTGTCGGAGGAGGGCCACCAATCACAGAGGCCTGCCGGCAGGCTGCGGGTCAACCCGTGCGCGCCGATGCTCGTGCCAACCGGCTTGTGCAGCGTGCCGGCGGTCCGCCCCTGTAACGCCGCAACCGTTGCCGGCGCCGACCCCGCCGCTTGGCCAGGGCTGGCACCGTCGCAGGCCATCCGTCCGGCCAGTGTGGTCCAGCCACGGCTCGATGCCAGAGATGCCCTGCATGGCTGCCCACCACATGTACGCATGCCAAACGCTGATCGGCGGTGGGCAGACTCCCTCATGCGTGAGGCGGACGTGGGTCCGAATCAGCCCGTCGACGGTGAAGCAGGCGAGCTGGCCGGCGCTGGTGGCCCGCAGTGTCCCGCTGGACCGGCACCACGTTGCCACCGGTCGCACCGATCGCATCACCGAGCATCAGCCCGAGCATCAGCCCGAGCACGCAGCCCCGAGCGGTCGCGACCTGCTCTTCCGTCACCCTGGTCATTCCGCGAAGCATAGGGGCGGGTGGCACGGGAGCGGCTCGGGGCCGAGGTGCTGGTGACGGGGTGGAGGCCGGACAGCTGGATGTAGATATCGCGCTTGGCGGTCGCGTTGCCGCGTCGGTTGATTTCGTAGCCGGTCAGCCAGATCCAACCGGAGTACGTCGGGCGGTCGCAGACCGAGACAACGCGGAACGTCAGGGCGCGATCTCCGGCGAACTGCACCGAGGCCCGGCCGTCGATCAGCAGCAGGTCGCCGAGGGAGGGGCGCACGGGCTACCAGGGGCCCTCATTCGTGTGGTACTCCTGCGGCGGCACGCACTCGAGCTGGGCCACCTCGATACACCTTTCTCCGGACTATCGACCGAAGCACGCGGCCGGGTGTGATCGGCAACCTCGACCACTGTGAGACTCTGTGACGGCCTCGTCCGGTAACCCTGCGTAACGGTTACCCTGAGGCGGCACGTCGCTCGGCTTCCGGATCTGCCGATGAGCGATCACCCGATCTTGTTGCACGGGATCCACACATTTCGTTGGCGTGGGCTGATGCCCGGCCGAACTATGGTGGTCCACGATGATTCCAGGCGGGTACCTGCGTTGGCTTCCGGTCGTGGCGACAGCGGTGGCTCTCGTCCTGGCCAGCCTGGTCGGCACGCGTCACCTCGTGGCCTGTTACCGGCAGCGCGGCGTCCCAGCGGGGCTGGCGGTCCGGCGGGCACTGGCCACGACGGCCATGGCGGTCTGGACGCTGCCGTGGCTGATAGTGGTCCTCACCCCACTCGACGCCCCCCGAGAGGTTCGGCTAGTGCCGCTGCGCGACCTTATGGAGATCCTCGCCGACCGCCCGCTGACCGCGTTCTTCCAGATCGGGGGCAATCTGCTGGTGTTCGCGGCGGTCGGGTTCGGTCTGGGCATGGGGTGGCAGGTCCGGTTCGCATACGTGGTCGCCGCGGCTGCGGGCATGTCGACCGCGGTGGAAGCGCTGCAGTACGCCCTGGCACTCGGACGCGTCTCGTCGATCGACGACGTGCTGTTGAACGCGACCGGTGCAGGCCTGGCCGTCCTCGCGGCGCGTCGGCTGCCGGTTCCCGATCGCCTGCTGTCCCTACTGCCGCCGCGATGAGCCCCTCCCGGTCACGGAGCCGGACACCCGCCACCGCGTGGCCATCCGCTACCACCGCTGGTCGCGTCGCAGCCGGGCTGGAGTAGCTGCAGCGATTAGAGGTCCGCTGGGGGCCACAACGTGGCAGTTATGATCTTGGCGTCCGGATTTGCCGCTGACAGCGCGGGTGGCCGCCTGGCTCGCCATCTGTGTTCCGTGCCGCATGTGATGATCGGTTCGTGAGCCTTCGTGAGTGGCAGCTCCTGACGCATATCGAGCGGGCTTTCTTCATCAACTCGTTCGAGATGGACCTCCTGCCCGGCGTGTTCGGTGACCTGGACCCCGCCCAGCCGGAGCCGTCGTTGTCCGAGCTGGCCTCCGTCCTGCTGAACTTGGTGGACCGCGGCTGGATGGAAATGCGCCGCTACGTGCGGCGGGTTGCCAATGACGACCGGGAGGGCTTGGCGCACGGCGATCCTGTGCCGAGGGACCAGCTGCCGGTGCTGCTGGCAGACCCCGCCAGTTGGGAGTACCCGGATGATCCGAGTTGGATTGGTGCGCTGACGCTGGTGGAGACCGAAGCCGGCAGGACGATCAGCCGGATGTCCGCCGACGAGATTGCCACACGCGACAACGTATAGGCGAGCGGCTCGGAGTCCTGTAACGGCATCCGCATCTGCCGCCGAGCGTGCGTCACGTTCCGTACGGATGTCGGTGCTGAAGAACCTCGGCGGGCCGTCCTTCCTCAGAAACCTTTCCCTTGCCGGATGACCGCGACGCCGCTTACCTCCGCGCACGGCCACAGATCGAGTTGATACCGGAAGTGCGGACCCTCCTCCAACGCCTTCACCGGCACTGGTGGCGGGCCGCACGGCACGTGCGAGACCCGGATCCGGTACTGCCCGGCAGGGATCTCAACTCGGTGCTCGGGCCCGGGAAGTTCCATGCAGCCGAAGACGTGGACCACGCCACTCGGCACCGTCAGGTCCGCCTCCACGATGTGCTCGGCTTCGACCAAGCGCGGCTCTCCGCCGTGTACCCGCAGCGTCGTCTCGACGTGGTCGCTGCGGGCCGCGCCGATCGCGATCGAACACGGGCCGTCCAGGCCGATGCGGTAGACGGCAACAGCATCCTCCGACCATGCTTCGGGCCAGTCGTAGCCTTCGTCTGCCTCGGCCGCCATCTGCCCGTCGATATCTTGAATATAGAACTGGCTGTGGTCGGCGAACACCAAGGCTTGGCGCACTTTGTTCATCGCCGCAGCCTACTGTTCCGCCCCCAGATGCCTTCGCCGCCATGAACCAAGGTCAAGCGCACGCTTCTGCCGCTGTCCGCGCGTTGGCCCCGCCCGGCGCAGTGCGCTGTCGTGCCGACGAGCGGATGCTTCGAGTTCATCCGGACCATCGAGTACGAGACCATCGGGCGGTGCCTGGCAGCCACAACGGGGCTATCGATCACTTGGAATCTTGTCGTACTAGTCTTCGCCGCATGGCCTTGCGACCGGACGAGTTCTATGACCACGCAGTCGCCGTCGCGGACAGCGAGCGCCGGCTCCCGTTGGCACGCATGACGGGATGGGAGATCAGTCCGTTCGAGCCGGACGGACTGCGCGTAGCGCCGTTGCGCCCGCCGGTGCTCCCGGAGCCCGCGCGGCACGGCGAGGATCCGTCGGACTGCAACGCCTGCCGCGACCGGGACGAAGGGATCTGGATCAACGATCACTGGCGGCTGGTCCGGATTCCGGGAGTGGGCGTCCCGCTGGTGCTCATGCTGTATCCGCGCGATCACTACGACATGGCGGATCTACCTGACGAACTGGCCGCCGAACTGGGGCTGTTGAGCACTCGCATCGTCCGCCACATGCAGGCACTGCCGCACATCTCGCGGGCCCACGTCTACCGCATCGGAGATGGTGGCGCCCACCTGCACGTTTGGTTCTTCGCTCGGCCCGAGGGGCAGGCCCAATTGTACGGGTCGTGGCTGGTCGTCTGGGACGACCTGCTACCGGAGTACCCGGCGGACGTCGCAGAAGCTGACGCTGAAATCGTGGCAGACGCGTTGGCCGCGTGCCACGGAGGCCACCGGTCGCCCACCAGCGAACCGGCCGCCTGACCGGCCTGATCCACCATCCGATTGTCACCGTCACGGCTGTTACCACCGCCGCCGTGCGGATTTGCCAAGGTCACGTATCCGGATCTGCCGCCGAGCGGGCACAGTGGCATGTAAGGAGCTCGGGTACCATCCGTGCGCGGTCCGCCGAGCCGAGTGCGCCCGAAGGCCCGGCCGCTTGGCTGTGCCGATTCGCGGTTGAGCGAGGATGTGACGGTGCGCCATGAGCATCATCTTCCACAACCCGCCGTCAGCGACACCGGCAGAAGTGCGTGGGCTGATCGACGCATGGCTGGACTCGCCGACCACCCCGCCGGCGACCGGCCCACTCACCTGACCGCCCGGGCGGGCGCCCCGGCGCTGATCAGCCACCGGGGCGCAGCAGCCCTGACTCGTACGCGAGCACCACCAGCTGGGCCCGGTCCCGCAGCCCCCGCTTGGCAAGCAAGTTGGCTACGTGCGTCTTCACCGTGCTCTCGGCGAGGAAAAGCTCGCTGGCCACCTCGGCGTTGGATAACCCCCGGCCGACCAGCCGCAGCACGTCCGTCTCCCGGGCGGTCAGCCCGGCCAGGCTCGGCGGGGTACCGGTGCCCGGCGCCGGCCGGCGCAGGAACTCCTCCACCAGCCGGCGGGTGATCGCCGGGGCGAGCAGAGCATCGCCGGTCGCCACCGTGCGGATGCCGAACGCCAACTGCTCACCGGGCACGCTCTTGAGCAGGAAGCCGGCGGCGCCGGCCCGCATCGCCTCGTAGACGTACTCGTCCAGGTCGAACGTGGTGAGCACGAGCACCCGGGGTGGGTTGGGCAGCCGGACCACCCGCCGGGTCGCCTCGATGCCGTCGAGGGTCGGCATCCGGACGTCCATCAGGACCACGTCCGGCTCGAGCCGGCGGGCCTCATCGATCGCGGCCAGCCCGTCGGCGGCCTCGCCGACCACCTCGATGTCCGTCGCCGCGCCGAGGATCGCGGCGAGCCCGTGCCGGATCAGGGTCTCGTCGTCGGCGACCAGCACCCGGATCACGCCGTGGGCCGCAGCGGTAGGCGGGCGTGCACCCGGAAGCCGGCGGAGACGTCGAGCTCCAGGCTGCCGCCGCAGAGCGACACCCGCTCCCACATGCCGAGCAGCCCCCGGCCGGTGCCGCCGGAGCCCTCGCGCGGCTTGCCGTTGTCCCGGACGTCCAGGTCGAGCGAGTCGCTGCCGTACCGCAGCCGGACCACCACCTCACCGCCCTCGGAGTGCTTGAGCGAGTTGGTCAGCGACTCCTGGATCAGCTGATAAGCGGAGAGACCGACCCCCTTGTCGATCGGCCGGGCGGCACCCTCGATCTCGAGGCGCGCCGGCAGCCCGGCCGCTCGGAACCGCCCGACGAGCGGATCGAGCATAGCCAGGTCGGGCTGCGGGGCGAGCTCGACGCGGGCCGGTGCGCCGCGGTCGTCCTCGTCTGCGGAGAGCAGCCGCAGCAGCCGGGCCAGCTCGACCAGCGCCGAGCGGGACGCGTCGGCGATCGCCGCGAACGCTGCGCGCGCGCTGGCCGGCTCCCGGTCGAGAAGCTGCTGGCCGGCCTCGGCCTGCACGGCGATCACGCTCACCGTGTGCGACACCAGGTCGTGCAGCTCACGGGCGATCCGGCGCCGCTCAGCCGCGACGGCGAGGCGCGCCTGCTCCTCCCTGGTCTCCTCCGCCTGTCGGGCGCGCTCCGAGAGGGCGAGCACGTGCAGCCAGCGCTGCCGGTAAGCCGCACCCATCAACAGCGGCAGACCGATGAAGAGCACGATCGTCGGCACCACGTTGGCGAGCGAGGAGTCGGAGGGATCCAGCGCGATCGCCACCACCATCGCCGCCGACTGCGTCACCGCCGCCAGCACGCCGGCGCCGGTGCTCGCGTACGCGCCGGCGGCGAACGCCGCCACCGCCACCGCTACCAGGGCGGCCACTTCGTCGGGGGGCTCGCCGCCGAACGACACGGCGACGATCACGCCGCTCACCGCGACCGCCACCAGCACCGGATAGCGGCGACGCAACGCCAGGGCCAGGGTGACGAGCACGGTACCCGCCACGTGCTGGGCTCGCACCGCACCGGTCAGCTCGCCCATCAGCACCTCGACGAGCCCGAGCACGCAGAGCGCGACCGCCGGGGCGACGTCGACGACGGCGCGACGCCAGGTGGGGGTGGTGGTCATGGCGTGCAGCCTAGGCGGGAGCGATCCGGGACCGCGTCCGCCTGTCGTACCGGTCACCTCGATCCGGTTCCACCCGCAGGTGGAGCCGATCACCACTCGCGGCGGGGGTGTCCGGGGGCCGGGATCCCTAGCGTCTGGGTCGTGCCGGTTCGCGGCACGAACCGGCAACGCCGGCTCCAACCACTTCCACTGGGAGATCACCGTGACCGTTCCGTCCAGCCGCGCAGGCCGGCCGCTGGCCGCCGCCCTGGTCGCCGCACCGCTGCTCTATCTCGTCTCCGAACTGATCGTGCCGCGCAACTACGTCGAGGACAAACCAGCCGCCGAGCTGGCGATGCTCGCGGAGCACCATTACGCGTTCCTCGCCGCTGCCCTGCTCGACTTCACCACGATGGTGCTGTTCGCCGCCGCGGTACCAGCCGTCGTCCGGCTCGTCCGCGGTCGCGGCCGGGTCTTCATCCGGATCGCCGGAACCATGGTGTTCCTCGGCACCATGGGCCTCGCGGCGCACGCCATGTTCGCCCTGTCGGACCTCGACCTGGCGGCCAACCCGCAGCGCGACGCGATGGCGGCGGCGAGCGAGGTCATCTCCAGCGGCACCGCCGCGATCCTCATCCTGGTGCTGCGGCTCTTCGCCTTCGATCTCGGACTGACCCTGCTCACCATCGCCGCCTGGCGGGCACGGCTGATCCCGGTCTGGGCGGCGCCGTTCGGCTTCCTCGCGCTCGTCGGCGACTTCTCACCCGGCAACTACAACGGGATCCTCTGGGCGATCGCGTCAACGGCGGCGTTCGGGATGATCGCGCTGAGCCTCCTGCGGCGCAGCGAGTCGGCCGAACTGCCCGCACCGGCCATGCTCCCAGCGAACGCCTGAAAGGAAGGGGCCCTTGTTATCGCACTCCGCATAGCAAGGGCCCTTTATTAACAGCATGGGCTGGGTGATCAGCCGGCCATAACCCGCTGGTGCAGCGCGGAGACCGCCGAACGGGCGGCGACGAACGCGCCGTGCTGCCAGGCCACCTCGTGCCTCACCGGCGAAGTAGACCCGACCCGTCTCAGAATCGGGCGCGGGCGGCCAGCGAGATGCCGCAGCGTGAACGTCTTGAGGGTGACATCCTCATTTGCCGCGATCCGCGCGCTACGCGGCGTCACGAAGTGCTGACTCGGCCGGCATACGCACATAGCCGAGATGAGGACGTTCGATCAAGCAGCACGCCGTACCGCATCGCCTGTGCTTCGTCGAGCCAGCTTGGTGTAGGCGTGACGTATCGGGCTGGCAACCGTAGCGTGTTCCGTCTCGAGCGGTTCCGGCCTGACCAGGCGTTGATAGGTGGTGGAGGGAACATGCGGCGCCGGCGGCGTTTGTCCTGGTCGGGAACATCAGGCGGTTCCGGCCGAGGCGGTTGCCGCAACGCGCGGCGGGGGGCTCGGCAGGCGGGTCAGCGTGGACACCAGGCAGAGCATCGGTACCAACGCCGCCAATGCCCACGTGAGACCGACGAGTTCGGCGGCCGCACTTATGAGCCCGGGGCCGAGCAGGATTCCCGCGTAGGTGAACGTGGTGAACCGCGCGACGAAGGTCGCGGTCCGCTGGCCGCCGGCCTGCCCGACCGCGCTGAACGTCAACGGGAGCAGCACGGAGCTGCCGAGCCCGGCGACGAGGAACCCGGCGACCGCGGTGGCGGGGCGCGGTCCTGTCACGGCGATGGCGAGCCCGGCCGCGGCCACGAGTCCGCCGGTGCGGAACACCGGCTGGCGGCCGTACCGGGAAGTGAGCCGGTCGCCGACCAGCCGCCCGCCGGTCTGGCCGGCGGTGTACGCGGTGACGGCGCCCGCGGCGATGCTCAGCGACGCACCGCGAATGTCGTGCAGGAAGACCGCGCCCCAACCGAGGGCGGCGCCCTCGCAGACCATCAGGGCGGTACCGGTCAACCCCAGGGCCACGACGGTCCGGCTCCAGCCGGCCCGCCAGTCGACGCGCCCGCGCATCGCAGGCCGGCCGTGGCGCCGGTCCGCGTCTGCAGGCAGCAGGAACGGGCCGAGCGCCACCCCGCCGACGAGCAACGCAATGGCGGCGCCCGTCAGGTGTACGGTCAGGGAGACGCCGGCGTGCGCGAGGCCGGCCGTGATGAGCGAGGCGAGGACCGCGCTGACACTCCACGCGCCGTGGCAGCCGTTGAGGATGGGTCGGCCGGCGCGGCGCTCGGCGGCGACCGCATGGGAGTTCATCGCCGCATCCGTCGTGCCGTGTACCGCGCCGAGGATGGTGAGGACAGCGGCCAGGGCAGCGACGCCGTGGACCCAGCCGATGAGCGCGAGCAGTACCGGCATCACGGCAAGGGACACGCGCAGCACCGGGCGGCTGCCCACCCGGGCGACCAGCGTACCGACCGCCTGCATGCTGGCGAGCGCGGCGACGGCGAACAGCACGCCGAGCACGCCGAGCTGACCGTCTGTCAGGTGGTACGCAACCTTCGTCGTCGGTATCCGCACGATGTAGGTCGACAAAGTCAGTCCATTGAGGAAGAAGACGGCGGTGGCGGGCCAGCGGCCGGTTGTGGTTGTCATGCCCGGTCGACGATCCGCCCCGGCCGGCCTTCGACCCCCGTGAGCTATGTCACAACTCGTCGTGCCGGCGACGCAGGAAGCGCCGCTCCACCTCCGTCGGCGCGAGCGCAATGGCTTGCTCGTACGCTGTCGCCGCCTCCGCCCGCCGATTCAGCCGGCGCAGCAGGTCGGCGCGGGTGGCCGGCAGCAGGTGGTAGCCCTGGAGCCGACCGGACGCCGCAAGCGCATCGACCAGCCGCAGGCCCGCCTGCGGACCCTCGGCCATGGCGACGGCAACCGCCCGGTTGAGCTGGACCACCGGCGATCCGGTCAGCCCGACGAGCTGCTCATACAGGCCGGCGATGCGCGGCCAGTCGGTATCCGCCGCCGTGGCCGCGGTGGCATGGCAGGCCGCGATGGCGGCTTGGAGCTGATACGGCGTGGGGGTACCGGTGAGCAGCCCGCGGCCTTCGTCGATCAGCGTGCGGTCCCAGCGGCTACGGTCCTGCTCGTCCAGCGGCACCAGGTCACCGTTTCGGTCCGTGCGCGCCGCCGCCCGGGCGTGCTGCAACAGCATGAGCGCGACCAACCCCCGCACCTCGGTCTCTGTGGGCATCAGGCGCACCAGCAGCCGGCCGAGCCGGATCGCTTCTCCGGCGAGCTCCCGGCGCCCGGAGTACCCCTCGTTGAACAGCAGGTAGAGCACGCCCAGTACGCCGGTAAGGCGCTCCGGCAGCAGATCCGCAGGCGGTACCCGGTACGGGATGCCCGCCTCACGGATCTTGCGTTTGGCGCGAACCACCCGTTGCGCCATCGTCGCGGTCGACGTCAGAAACGCCCGCGCGATCTCCTCGGTCGCCAGGCCAGCGACCGTCTGCAGGGTCAGCGCCACCCGCGCGTCCAGCGTCAGCGCAGGGTGGCAGCACGTGAAGATGAGGCGCAGCCGGTCGTCGGTCCACTCGTCGTCGCCCGCATCCGGCGCCTCGGCAAGCTCCTGCAGCTTGGCCGCCTCAACATTCGCGCGGCGCAACCGATCGAGCGCACGGTGACGCGCCGTCGTGGTCAGCCACGCGCCGGGGCGCCGGGGTACGCCGTCAACGGGCCATCGCCGTAGCGCCGCCTCAAAGGCGTCCTGGACGCACTCCTCGGCCAACTCCCAGTCACCGGTCAGCCGGATGACGGTGGCCAGTACCGCCAGCCGCTCGGCACGGAAGGCTCTGGCCACTGCGTCCGGAGTATTCACGTCTCCCAGAACCGGCCCTCCCAGATCGGGCGCAGTTCAAGGGTCCCGAACTGCGCCGCCGGGTGCTTGGTCGCCACCTCGATCGCCTCGTCGAGGTCCGTGCAATCGAGGATGTCGAACCCGGCGATCTGCTCCTTGGTCTCCGCGAACGGCCCGTCCGCGACCAGTACCTCGCCGTTTCGCACCCGTACCGTCGTCGAGTCGCGGATCGGTCGCAACCGGTCGCCTGACTGGCGGACACCGCGGCGCTGCATCTCCTCGACCCACGCTGTCGGGTCAGCGTTGCGCTCCTCGTCCTCGGCGACGCAGACCAGCATCACATACCGCACGCCTCCTCCTTCCGTCACATGTCTAGCAGGACGACGAACGGCAACACCCCGGTATCGACAGCCGCCCTCATCGTGCTTGCATCGGCCCGAAGGCCGAGACCGAGGCGTGGCGCCGACGATGCGTGGGTGCGACCCGTGGCCGGCAACCAGTATTCGGAACAGATCCCGCTTGCCCAAAGCGAGGCATCCGGATCTGCCGCATTGCGCATGCCGCACATCCCGGCGCGTACGCAGCGCCGAATCGACAGATCCAGTAGATCCACCCGGTACGCGGCCCGAGGCCCGGCCGGGACGGGGCCGTCGACACCAGCACCTCCGAGGTGTCCGCACAACATCGCTCCAACTCGTGGGTTGCAGCGGCGCCCTCGCGACGTCGGATGGTGGCGGGACCGTCGGCGGCGGAGTCTGCGGCCGCGGGCCGGCGTCCGGGCCGATCGGCCAATCCACACCGGACACGAGTGGTGCGAGGCTGAAAGCCCGAGACGACTTCGGTCATGCGCACCTCGTTGGGCACGCAAGGCGTCCTACTTGTTGGGGAGGCGGCTACGGTCGTGACGCGAATCAGGCTCTTGGACATGAGACGTCTCCCCACGCTGGCCGCGGCGCTCCTGCTCACCGCATGTACGCCAGGTCCGTCGACGCCGATGCCCTTCGCACGGTCCGCCCCGCCGCCCAGCGGCACACCCGCGGCGGCAGTAGCTTCGCTGCTCGCCCGGCCGCTGCGGCTGCCGACCATTCCGGCCGGAACCGACTGCCCCGTCACGCAGGCCCGACCTCTGGCCGCAGGTGAGGGCCAGTTCACCACCAACGTGTTCGGCACCGGCCCCCTCTATCCTCTTCCCCCGTACCTCGGGCCGAACACCACACTGCGGCTCAGCGGAGAGACCCCGCGACCGGACGGGCTGTACGAGAAAAAGGTGGTCTGGGCGAACAAGGGCGGCTACACCGGGCCCGCCGTGGTTCGCATAGGCCGGCTCGACGGCCCGGGACACGGCCAGGTGCGGCTCTACTACGACGCCGCTGCCAGCCAAGCAGAAGCGCTCGTCTTCGGCCTGAGCAACGACCCCACCCAGTGGCCCTCCGGCACGTTCGTGTCGGGCCCAGGCTGCTACGCTTACCTGATCGAGGGCACCACGTTCAGCGACACCATCATCTTCAAGGTCACCGCCTGACGGGCAGTCTGCCGCAACCGGAACAGACATCCATCGAGGTCGACTTGACCGAGAGCGTCACGACCACCAAAGGGCGTGATCATCGCCCCGCTACACCCGCCGGTGAGACAGGGACCGCTGAACGTCCGGTCATCAGCGTAAGTCGTTTTGTGTCAAGCTTTTGGTCGGTGCCTCGGCCGTCGTCTGTCCCTGCATAGCGGTGATGGGGTTGGTCCCCGGCAACGTGTAATCGGGTTGATGAGACGACGGGCCGGGGCTGCCCATGATGACCGGCGAGATCACAGTGCGTGTCTCAATGCCGCGTAGGGCTCGCCCCGGCCGTCAGCTTGAACGCCGCGACGAGGAATCAGGCGGCTAGAGCCACCTGCCTGCGGTGGTGGCTGCCGTAGGTGGCGATGTCGGCGTTCCACGCTCGTCCGGTGGTGATGACGGCGTGCAACTGGCGCAGGATCGCCGCGGCGATGACGGTCTGGGCTTGGGTCGCCGTGAGTTTGTTGGTCTCCCGGGTGGTCAGATGCTGGTAGCGGGCGGCATAGACGGCATTGCTGCGCTGGGCGCCCCAGACCGCCCGCCAGGCGGCCAGACGCAGCGCGGGTCGGCCCTGGCCGGTGAGTTTGGTGCGGCCGACGAACGTCCCGGACAGTTTCTCCCGCGGTGCGAGGCCGGCGTGCTTGACCAGGGCGCGGGCGGTGGCGAACCGGTTCGGGTCACCGGTCTCGGCGAGGATCGCCGCCGCGCCGACCGCGGATAGGCCGGGGATGGAGGTGGCCAGTTCGGTCAGCTTGAGCTCGTCGAGGACGCGGGTCATCCGGGTGTCGGTGTCGGTGAGTTTGTCGGCGGCGGTGTGCCAGTCCTGCAGCAGGAACGCGACCCGCTCCAGCGCACCGGGCCGGTGGGCGGTCACCCCGGTGGGGTCGGTCAACGCGGTGAACAGGTGCCGCAGGATGCGCAGCGAGGGTTTGCACCCACCGCGGCGGGTGATCTCACGGCGCACGGCCTGCTCGAATCGGGCCGCGCCGAGGCGTCGGGTGCGGGCGAGGTCACCGCCGTCACGCTGGCAGATCACCGTCATCGCCGCCGCCCAGGTGCGGGACCGGAACGGCTGCTTGGCGGTGTCGAGCGCGGCGGGCCACACACACTCGAGCAGCGCGCGGATCTGCTGGACCTGGCTGACCATCTCGATGATGAGCTGTTCGCGGCGGGCGCCCAGATGCCGCAGCCGGCCCCAGGTCTCATCGACCGGCTCGGGTACGTAGCAGCGCAGCTGCGCGGTCAGCCGGGCGATGAGCACCGCGTCCTTCTCATCGGTTTTGTCCGAGGTCAGGTCCTCGCTGCGCCGCGCCCACGAGGTCAGCATCGGCTGCACACACACGAACGGCATCGCCCGGTCCGCAGCGAGCTGGCCGAGGACCCGCCACCGGTGCCCGGTCGGCTCGCACGCCACCGTCACCCCCGCCCAGCCTTTCGCCGTGGCCCGCTCGGCGGCCCAGTCCAGCGCTGCCCCGAGATTCCAGGCCCGGCAGCGGAATGTCTTACGGGCCAACACCTTCGAGTCGTGATCGGTGACTACGACCATCTGCTTCGCGTCGGCCAAATCGATCCCCACGATCGCGTTGGTCACCGGCACCAACGCCCGCAGCCGAGCAAGCCGGGCGTTGCGGTTGCGATCACCCCGGGACACACCGCTACCGTTACCCATGAACGTCCTCCTCCTGCGATGGGACACCAAGCCCGACAAGCGCATCAGGGGGACGTTCCTACGTCCTGCATCGACACGCAGAACGTCTTTCTATGCCGCGATCCGCGCGCTACGCGGCGTCACGAAGTGCTGACTCGGCCGGCACACGCACATGCCGAGATCAGTACGGCTGATCTTGATGTGCCGGACTGCCGCTAGCATCGTCGGCATGGCAGCGCGGCTTGTTCAAATCAACATGAAGGCTCGGGACGACTCCGCGCTGGGCGGTTTCTGGGCGGAGGCGCTCGGCTGGGGAGTCTCCAGCGAGGGACCCGGCGTGACCAACCTCGAACCCGAGGGCTTCGTCTACCCCGACCCCGTCGCTGTCTGCCTCGACCTCATCGTCTCCCCGGAACCCAAGACGGTGAAGAACCGCGTGCACGTCGACCTCGCCACCACCTCGGCGGCCCATCAGGCGGAGGTGGTCACGCGCCTGAAGGATCTCGGCGCAGCACCCGCCGACGTAGGCCAGGGCGACGTCCCATGGACGGTCATGGCCGACCCAGAGGGCAACGAGTTCTGCGTGCTGGACCCCCGACCGCTCTACCGAGACACCGGACCGATCGCCGCGGTAGTGGTCGACTGCGCGGATCCGCGAGCCATGGCCCGCTTCTGGGGCAAGGCCATGGACTGGTCCCTGCACGAGATGACCGACCACAACGCGGTACTGCGCTCCGCCAAGGGCGTCGGCCCATATCTGCAGTTCCTCCGCACACCCGACGTGAAGACCGTGTGGAACCGCGTCCATCTCGACCTCCGCCCATACCCAGGTGACGTCCTAGAGGCAGAGGCGGCCAGACTGCGGACTCTCGGCGCCACCGCCATCGACCTAGGCCAGAGCGATGTCCCGTGGACTGTCCTCGCCGACCCGGAAGGCAACGAGTTCTGCCTCCTCACCCCAGGCTGACCCAAAAACGGCGATGCCGGCAGTGAGGACGTTGCGCCGGACCTGCACCAGATCAACGCCGGGCGGCAAGGACTCCTGCGCGATCACGGTCACGCTCGCGTCGCGATGCGCCTGCTTGGCGAAGTACCGGTCGCCGACGATGCCCAGGCCCGCCCGGATCCGGACCTCCTCGACCAGTTCGCCCGACGGCGCCGGCGCCGGACCGTCCGCGGGCCGGCCCACATACCGAGGTACGGGCGAGGCCAGCAGCTGGACGATCCGCGACATGGCAGCCAGCGTCACCCGATGACCTTGGGCCTTCGCATTGGCGCACCATCCAACGGATGTGCGGCCGGGGCCTGCCCGAACGCCTGGCGCAGGCGCAGAGCGACCTCCTCTTGGGCGTGCGCGGCCTTGTCCAGCACCGCGGCAAGGCCGAAGAAGTCGTGCATCACTCCCCCGTAACGGACCGACGTGGCCCGCACGCCGGCGGCCTCCAAGCGGGCGCACCACTCGTCGCCCTGGCTCTGCAGCACGTCGCGGTCGGTGGTGACGATCAGTGTCGGCGGCAGACCGGCGAGGCCCTGCGCGGAGAGCGGGAGCAGATCGACCCTGGGGTCTTTCAGGCTGTCGGTCACGCCACGGAAGGCGTGCATCATCATCCAGGACAGCAGCGGACGATTCAGCGGCCGGGCGTCTGCGGCATCCCGCATGGACGCGCCGTACTGGGCGGTGGTGGTCAGCGGGCAGACGAGCACCTGCGCCACGGGCAGTGGCTCACCTGCCTGCTTGAGCTGACCGCAGGTCGCGGCCGCCATGTTCGCCCCGACGCCCTCGCCACCGATGGCGATGCGTGACGGGTCGCCGCCGAGCCCGGTGGCGTTGGTCCGGAGCCACCGGTAGGTGGCCAGCACGTCCTCGTGGGCGGCCGGGAACACGTGCTCGGGAGCCTTGCGATACTCCGGCGACACCACGATCGCGCCCGTCCGGTTGACCAGGGCGCGGCAGGACGCGTCATAGTCGTCGTTCGTGAACAGGATCCAACCGCCACCGTGCACCCACATCACGACGGGCACCGGATCGCGGGTCTGGCCGAGCGGCTTGTAGACGCGTACGACCAGATCACCACCCGGGCCGGGCACGGTGACGTCCGCTGCCGATCCGACCCCCTCGGGGTCCGTCGGCCGCCCGTCCTGCTGCAGGATCTCCATCGCCGCGTCGGCGAGGCTCGGCTGCTGGCGGGCCTGCTCGAGGGTGAGGAGCTCGTACGGGGCCAGTACCAGTCGGGACCAGGTGTCGAGGATCCGCTGCGCCTGGGTGTCGAGCAGCCAGGAGGCGTCGGTCGACAGGACGTTGCTGCGGCCGGATACCCGGTCGCGCACCTTGTCCATGAACCCGGCGGCCACGTGCATGAGCCTGCCACGGCGTCCGGTGGGCGGGACGGTGGGATGCGAGCGGGCCGGGGCCGACTGCTTGGCGGCGAGGTACCGCTCGCCGAGCCGGCCCATCTCCTCCGCGCCCACCGCCCGCCGCAGCGCCGGGAGGAATTCCCGTTCCTCCTTCTCGATGTGGTGCCGGATACCGCCGATCAGCTTGGTCAGCGCCCGCTCGAATTTGTGGCTGCCGGGATCCGCATGGTCAAGCAGGACGAGCAGCCTCTTGAGGGCCTGGTGCTCGTCCCGCCCCTCCTCGGCGTCCCCGGCGGCGCCGATCGCGGCCAGCGCCGGATACAACACCTCCTCCTCGGCGTGGGCGTGCAGGGCGCGGCCGTAACTCACCTGGTCGACCAGCATGCGCCGGTCACCGCGTCCGGCCTCGAGGTGCTCGAAGAGGCGGTTCGCCACCACGTGCTCGTCGGCGATCAGGTGGTCGAGGTCGCCCGGCAAGGTCGCGTACGGCAGCGTCATCGGACACCTCCTCCTCCACACTTACCGCAACCGGCACCGCCTTCGCGGCATAACCTGGCATGTCGCCAAGAACCCGAACGGGCGGGTGATCGAGTATCCGGATCTGCCGCCATGCGCGCGCACTGGGCCGCCGAAGGCATACACAGGGTGCTGCCCCGGGGAGCTCAGGCCGCCCTGAGCCAGCGGCCGTGGATGTCCTCGTAGCGCAGCGGCTCGACGGCGGCCGGGTCGTCCAGGAGGGTAACCAGCAGGGCGCCGTTCGGGAGTCGGCGCGTGCGAGCGGCGACCTCGGGCAGCCGTGGCGGTGGCAGACGGCCGTCGGGGCCGAGGTAGGTCCACCAGCCGAGCTCAGCCGGCCAACCACCGGCCGGGTGCAGTGCGTCGTGGATGCCCCATTCCCATATCTGATCACTCGACCATTCGTCGAGGACTCGACCGACGTCGGCGTTCAGACGCTGCGCGACATCAAGCCACAAGCCGGTCAGGCGGCCGTGCAGCTCGCGGAAGGTGTCCGCCTCGGACACCGGGCGGCGATAGCAGAAGCATGCGTCCAGCGCCCAGACCAGGCGCCCGTCTTCCCAGTTGACGAAGATGTCGATGTCGCCGTTCGTCCAGAACTGGCCGTGCTCCGTGCCCGTCGCCATTGCGGCGACCGCCGTGTCGGGATCCTCGACCGTGCGTAGGTCGGCGTCGGGATTGGTGAACAGGTTGATCAACCCATCGGGACGCTGCGGGCGCAGGTCCCGCTCAGCTGCCAGTGCATACAACTGGCGAAGAGCCGGCCCGGCCGCCACGGGTACCCGCACTTCCCAGATCCAGTCCGACCCCACGACCGCATAGTGCCGATCCGCCTCTGTCCAGGGCAAGCCGAATACAAGATCCGCTCATGCCGGCGTCCCGCTCCAAGAGCGGCACCGAACGGGCCCTGCTGAACAGCATCCTCATTTTCCGCGATCAGGGCGCCGGCTCACCGGTCGCTGAACGACCGGATCTGCCGAGAACAGTGATGTTCGGAGCCCGTAAGATGTGGCCAGTGGGGTGGGAGGCACTCGGGCGGTGGGGTGAAGACGTCGCTCGCATCGAACCGCTAGCTGGCGGAGTTGCGAACGACGTGTGGAGCGTGCGCGTCAATGGGCATCTCGCCGTCGGTCGTCTCGGCACCAGGAGCGACGCTGATCTCGCGTGGGAGACCGAGCTCCTCCAATACCTCGACCGTGAAGGTCTGACCGTGCCGGTGCCGATCCCGACTATGGACGGCCGGTTGTTCGCCGAGGGTCTGGTGGTGATGACCTATCTGGATGGCGGACCGCCCGAGACGCAGGCCGACTGGCGTCGCGTGGCCGGCATGCTGCGCGAGCTGCATCGGTTGACGCAGGGCTGGCCGCAGCGCCCAGGCTGGCGATCGTCGACCGACCTCCTGCACGCCGAGACCGGGACGAAGATCGACCTAGGCGCGATGCCCGCTGAGGGCGTTGCTCGATGCCGAGCGGCGTGGGCGCGGTTCACCGGGCGTCTGACATGCGTCGTCCACGGCGACCCCAACCCTGGCAACGTCCGCATGACCGCGAATCGGGTCGCGCTGATCGACTGGGACGAGTCGCACGTCGACGTCCCCGACCTCGATCTCGTGCTGCCCGGCAACGCCGCCGGCCTCGACGACGGCGCGTACGACATCGCCGCGCAAGCGTCGGCCGCGTGGGAAGCCGCCGTCTGCTGGGACGACGAGTACGCAGTCAAGCGGCTCGCCGAAGTTCGAGCGGTCTGAGGACGCGTCCGAGGAGTATAGCTATTGGCGGTCGAGTGTGCACATCTGCCGCGAAGTGCTCGTCACGGAAGGTAACCGGATCGCGGGTGCCTGCATCCGGACGTGTCGATGAGCGTGCACTATGCGCCTGTGTGAAGCGTGGACGATGATCGCCTACCGAACGGCCTTGCTCTGATCGGGGCCGGATCGAGTTTCGACGTCGAGGTGTCGATTTCGCGGCTCGCCGTTCGTCTTACTGCGAATCTGGTACCGACGAGGAGGTAGCGATGAAGTACGTCATGCTCATCTACCAGGGCCCGGCGCTCGAACGGCAGGCCGCGCTCACCGAGGAGGAGCAGAAGCAGGTCTACGCCGACTACCAGGGGATCAACCAGACACCGGGTGTCACCCCCGCGCCGCCGCTGGGACTCGCCGAGAACGCGACCACTGTGCGGGTCTTAGGAGGCAAGACCCTGACGACCGATGGCCCGTTCGTCGGGATGAAGGAGGCCGTGGGCGGTCTGTTCATCCTCGAGGCCGACGACATCGACGCGGCGATCGAGGTGGCCGCTCGCGTCCCGGCAGCGCGTCCGCGGGCAGCGAACGGAACGCGAGCACCGGCACGTTATGGCGGAGCCGTCGAGATCCGGCCGTCGGAAGTGTATTGGTAACGGCACTTGACGAGATCTTCCGCGACGAGTGGGGACGCGTCCTGGCCACCCTCATCGGCGTCCTCGGCGACTTCGACCTCGCCGAGGACGCCGCGCAGGAGGCATTCGTCATCGCCGCCGATCATTGGCCACGCGACGGCGTGCCAACCAACCCGCGCGCCTGGCTGATCCGCACGGCGCGTAACCGCGCCACCGACCACATCCGCCGCGACCGAGCTTTCGCCGCCAGGCTCGGCCTGCTCGTCGCTGCCCAGGAGGTCGAGATGCCCGTGGACACCACCACGTTTCCCGACGAACGCCTGGAACTCATCTTCACCTGCTGTCACCCGGCGCTCGGCATCGAGGCGCAGGTCGCGCTCACGCTGCGTACCCTCGGGGGCTTGACCACCGACGAGATCGCCCGCGCCCTGCTCGTCCCGGAGCGCACCATGGCGCAGCGGCTGGTGCGTGCCAAACGCAAGATCAAGGCGGCGGGAATCCCGTTCCGGATCCCGCCGGATCACCTGCTCCGTGAGCGTCTCGACGCCGTACTCACCGTCGTGTACCTGATCTTCAACGAGGGTTATGGCGGTCGCGACGAGCTCGCGGCCGAGGCGATCTGGCTGGGAGGTGCACTGACCGAACTCCTTCCTGACGACCCCGAGGTTCGCGGGCTTCTGGCGATGATGCTCTTGCACGACTCCCGCCGCGAGACGCGGTTCAACGACGGCGAACTGGTGCTGCTCGAAGATCAAGATCCGTCACGGTGGAACACCACGCCGATCGCCCGGGGACGCGCCGAACTCGACCAGGCGATCGCTTTGGGCGGCCGAGGGCCCTACGTCCTCCAGGCTGCGATCGCCTCGCTGCACGCCGAGACGCCGTGCGACTGGGCGCAGATCGCCGCCCTGTACGGCGAGCTCACCCGCCTGACCGCCTCGCCGGTCGTCGAGCTGAACCGCGCCATCGCCGTCGCCGAGACCGAAGGACCACAGGCCGGTCTGCGTATCGTCGACGAACTCGGTCTGGACGACTTCCGCTACCTGCACTCAACTAGGGCCGAACTGCTGCGACGGCTCGGGCGCACCGATGAGGCGCGCGACGCCTATCGACGTGCGAGGGAACTCACCGAGGACGGAGCCGAACGGCGCTTCCTCGAACGCCGGCTAACGGAACTTGCCAACAGAACAGGTTCCGGTTGCGACCCGGCGGCACCGGAGTGAGTCCTGACCAGGGTCCTGGCCTAGCGCCAGTTGCCGGCCAGCCCTACGCCCCCTTCCCGGGTGACCGGCGACATCGCCGCACCTGTGTCGGTGCGGCGTCGGATGCCCACCCTTGTCACCGAACACCCCGCGCCTCCCGGCCGGCCAAACCGGGCACCGCCGATCATCGCATCCGGATCTGCCGCTGACCGCGTGTCACGCAGCGTCACAGTCGGTCGGTCAAGACGGTGCTCGGTCTTGCCGATGAGCGGATGTTATGCGACACCGTGAACTGTGTGGCTGGCTGACTCAGTGTCGGCCCGGCGTCCGTATGGGGACTCACGAACAGGCGGGGCGGCGTCCGCCAGGATGGACAGGTGGATCTCGAACCTTACCGGAGTGAGTTGGTTGCGTACTGCTATCGGATGCTGGGCTCGTTTCACGATGCTGAGGATCTGGTCCAGCAGACGATGTTGCGAGCCTGGAAGGCCCGTGACCGGTACGACCGCGGACGGGCGTCGGTGCGGACCTGGTTGTACCGGATCGCCACGAACGCGTGCCTGACCGCGTTGGAGGGGCGGGCGCGTCGGCCGTTGCCGTCCGGGCTGGGCGCGGCATGTGACGATCCTGGCGCGCCACTCGCAGCGGCGTTCGATGTCCCTTGGCTGCAGCCGTTTCCCGATGCCCGGTTCGACTTGGAGGTGCGGGCTGACCTGCGGCTCGCGCTGGTGGCGGCGATGCAGGTGCTGCCGGCGCGTCAGCGGGCCGTGCTCCTGCTCCGGGAGGTACTGCAGTTCAGTGCCGGCGAGGTAGCCGCACAACTGGGGACCACGGTCGCAGCCGTCAACAGCACGCTGCAGCGTGCTCGTGCCGCCCTCTCAGCCGTGGGTGACATCGGCGAGGTCACCGAGCCGGACGATCCCCGGGTACGGGCGGTGATCGAACGGTATGTGCGGGCGTTCGAGGCGGCTGACGTCCCGGCGCTCGTGCGGCTGCTCACCGACGATGCGGTCCTGGAGATGCCGCCGGTCCCGCTCTGGTATCGCGGCAGCCGCCACTACGGCCTGTTCATGGACCGCGTGTTCCAGATGCGCGGGACGGACTGGGTCATGAGGCACCTCACCGCCAACGGGCAGCCGGCACTCGCCGCGTACGCGCCGGAGTCCTGTGGCGGGCATCGACTCCACACCCTGCAGATATTCACGGTCGTCGGCGACCGGGTCGCGCACAATGTCGTGTTCGCCGATCCGCGTGTGTTCGAGGCGTTCGACCTTCCCCAGCAGATTTCTTCCGACGAGGTTCGCCAGGCGCGATGAGTCCGAGCGGTGCCGCCGGTATGTACGGGTAGGCATCGAACGAAGGGGCATACGTCGTGAGCGTCATCGTCATTCAGTTCATCACCCTGGACGGAATCGTGTCGGATCCGGACGGATCGGGGGGCACACCGACCGGTGGCTGGGCGTTCCGGCACGGTCCCGAGACGGTCGCCGGTGACAAGTTCCGCCTCGGAAGTATGCTGGACGACGGGATCCTGCTGCTGGGGCGTACCACCTGGCAGTTGTTTTCCCATCTCTGGCCAGGACGCGATGACCCGTTCTCCGCACGGATGAACGCCACGCCCAAACTGGTCGCCTCTCGCACCATGACTGACTCCTCGGCGTGGGCGAACTCGCAGGTCATCGACCGCGACCTGATAGATGCCGTCAAGCACGAGCAACGCGATGTGATCATCACCGGCAGCTTGAGTATTGTGCACGCCCTGATGGCCGAGGACCTCATCGATGAGTACCGGCTCCTGACCTTCCCCACCGTCCTCGGCACCGGCCGGCGACTCTTCCTCGCCGGCAAGCCGCCTACCTACCTGCGGTGTCTGTCGGCAGAGCAGGCCGGTGCCGCCGTCCTCACGCGGTACGGGAGAACAGCACAGTGACAACGCGGTTCGTCCATCCCGGTGCCGGCACTCGCCGGGCGACGGCGCGAAGCACGGACATCCGGATCTGCCGCGATCCGCGCGGCCTGGGCCAGTAGGACGGAAGCCGCGCGGGGCACATCTGGACTCCTCGCCTTCGCGGTCGTACAGCCATTGGTGCAGCCAACACGGCAGACAGAGTCTGATGGAGAGCGGCGTCGGCAGACTTCTGATGCAGGTGAACGGTCATCACCGGCACCAGCCGACGGATCGCGCCATCTTTGCAATGCAGGGGTTCGGCGGCGCCATCACCCAACAACAACGGATGGGCCGACCAGGTGCGCAACCACCTGACCCGCCGGTCTCAGGATGAGGGCGGTAAGGGTCCGCCAGCGTGCGGGCCGTTCTGCTATCGGTACAAGCTCGGCGAGACTGTGCCGGCGAGGAACAGCCCGCCGCAACACAGCACCAGCCCCAGGATGGCCCCCGTTATTACCCACGCCAGGATCCGGACCGGTTTGGCACCACGCATCAGTAGTATCACCCACCAATCTCGATGAGATTCAACCAGGCAAGAGCGCTATTCAGAACGTGTGACGTCCACTGTGGCCAAGAACACGCATGTCGCTAAGGGGGCGACGGCGGGCGCACTTCCGGCACGCCGGGCTGCGACGGATGCCCTGCCGGCAGGCGTGCGTCACGCTCCGTAGCATCCGCGCGTGGTTGTCTCGGTCATGTTCACGTGCGCGCCTGTCTCTGGTCACTGTCGTGAGCCGGGACAGTACTACAGATGACCGTGCTCACCACTCGTTTCATCCGAGGTCGGGCCATCCACGGGCCAGTAGCCGGTACCCCGAGCGGTCGCCGCCGGGCGTCAGCGGTCAGCGCCGACGGTGTAGGCGTCGAAGTATGGCAGTAGCCGTACCCCGTGCGACGGCACGGGTGCTGGCGCGGTGTCGCCGGCCGAGACCCAGGCGACCGTGCCGGCGACGTCGACCTGTTGCAGTTCGCCGACGAGGGAGTCGAACAACTGGGTCGCCCAGCGGCGAGGCGCGGACAGCCACTGCGCGAACTGCTGCGGTGTTGCCGGCCCGTACGCGTGCAGGTAGCGCCGGACCAGGCCGGCGAGGGCGTCGGGTGCCGGTGCGGGCCGGAATCCTGGCAGCCACCGTTGCGGGCTGGTGTAGGTGACCTTCCGTCCACGGTTCGGGCCGAAACGGAGTGCGCCACGGTGTGCGGCAAGGTGTATCGCCTGTCGCCAGCGCGGCCACATGCCGCCGAACCCGGGCACGACCGGGTCGGCGGCCCAAGAGCCGGTGCGGGCGACCACCGCTGCGGTGAGGTCGTCGATTGTCAGTTCCGCGTCGGCCAGTGCTTCCGCGATCGCCGAGACGACCTCGTCGGTCTGGTCTCTGGTCAGCCGCGCGTCGGCGGGCAGGCTGTTCGAGGACGGTGGCAACGCGCCGAGCGCGCCGGTCCACAGCGGTAGATCACGCGTCGGCAGCAGGTGCACGGTGCCGCGCGGCCCGAACGTCTTGACCGGGCTACGTTCCTTCCACAGCGCGTCTCGAACGTCGTTGCGGGTGGTGCCGGCTACGCGCAACCCGATGGACACCTCAGCGGCGGAGAGCACTTGAGCGTGCGCGCCGCACATGGCGGCAACGGCATCGGCTGGCCGGCCGCGTACCGGAGCGGACATGCGCCACGGCGCCGCGCAAGCGCGGCGCAGGGCCGGCCCCGCTCGGCCTGCTGGCGGCGTAAGCGCCGGCATCGGCCGGCGCGCCGGCCGAGGTCACGTCCCGTGGCCTTCGGACGGGCCCAGGTGCACAACGCGGTCGCCGGGACCCGGCAACGTCTCTAGCGCCGCGCCGTCGTGACCGCTCACCGCCGAAGCGTCGAGGCCAGCAGAACCGGTGGGCACGACATGCTCGGGGTCTCGACGGGTTCGTGCTCAGACCATGCGACGTAGCGCGGTCTCCACGGCGTCGATCAGCGGATCACCCTCGGTCCGTGGGTGCCGTGCGAGACCGAGCTCGACGTCCGGCAGGACGGGCAGGGCGTCCGCGTCGTGGCAGGCCATGACCGGTTCGAGGTTCGCGGGCATGAGCGCCGCGACGCCGAGCCCGGCCCGTACCGCGGCGAGCACCCCGACCAGGCTGTTGCTTTCGAAGGCCACCCGCCAGCGCCGATCGGCACGTTCCAGCGTTTCCAGCACTGACGTACGCCAGGAGCACGGGTTCGAGAACAGCACCACCGGCAGCGGATCGGCAGCCACGTCCATACCCTGGCCGATCGCCCAGACCAGCGGGCGGCGTACCGTCCAGCGCGGCGGCCCGGGAACGTCCGGCACCGCGTCGAGCACGAGTTGGACGCGGCCCGCGTCGTAGGCTTCCCGCATCGCGGCGCTGGAAATGCTGAGCACCTCCAGCGTCGCGCCGGGGTGCAGCCGGGCGAGGTCGGCGAGGGCCTGCGGAAGCTGGGACGCGGCGAGGTCTTCGAGCAACCCGACGACGCAGTGGCCGGTAAGCGCGCGTCCGGTTTCGGTGAGTGCCTGGGCGGAGAGCGAGAGAATGCGTTCGGCGTACGGCAGGAGTTCCTCACCCGCCCGGGTCGGCGAGACGCCAGACGGCGACCGGTAAAGCAGCGGACGGCCGACAACGCTCTCGAGCTTGCGCAACTGCTGGCTGAGCGCGGGCTGGGTATGTCCGAGCGCGGTCGCGGCACGGCTGATGCTGCCCGCCCGCACGGCGGTGACGAACGACCGCAGCAACGCGGTCTCAAGATCTCTGGCCATAAGCATTCATTATGCCAGCTCCAACAAATTACCCACTTCTTATGATGTGACGGATGATTTAACGTCACGCTGGTGACCGGATACCGACAGGTGCTCGCCGTGCCAGGGATGGCATCGCTGCTGGGCGTTTCGCTGCTTGCCCGCACCGCGATAACGGCCGACGTGATGGCACTGACGCTGTATGTCGTGCTGGGCCTGGAGCTGAGCTACGCGGCAGCGGGCGGTGTCGCGGCGGCTCTGACCGCCGGAGTGGCGCTGGGCGGGCCGCTGCTCGGCCGCATGATCGACTCGCGGGGCCTGCGCACCGTGCTGCTGGTAACCGTCGTAGTGCAGGTCGTGTTCTGGCTGAGCGTGCCGATCCTGCCGTATGGGTTCCTGCTGGTCGCCAGCTTCGTGGCGGGTCTGCTGATGGTGCCGGCCCAGGCGGTGAGCAGGCAGGCGATCGCCGCGATGACGACAGCGGAGCAGCGCCGGGCCGCGTTTGCGCTGGAATCGGTGCAGGGCGAGCTGTCGTACATCGTGGGCCCGGCGGTGGTGATCCTGTGTGCGGCGACGATGTCCCCCGATGTGGTGGCGTGGGGGGTCGGTGCCGCGATCGTGGCCGGCGGAGCCGGAATCGCCTTGCTCAACCCACCGGTGCGTGCCGATGCCGAGGCGGATGCCGGCGCGGCCGGACGGCCCCCGCGCAGGCAGTGGCTGGGCGCCGGAATGACCGCCGTGCTGACGATGGCGTTCGGCACGACGACGCTGCTCAGCGGCGTCGACCTCGCCATCGTCGCCACGCTGCAAGAAGCAGGTCAGGTGTCCTGGGCTGCCGTGGTCGTAGTGGTGTTCGGCGTGTCGTCCGTCGTCGGCGGACTGATCTACGGCGCGCTGACCCGGCCGCTGCCCACGTGGCTGCTGCTCGGCTTGCTCGGGCTTGTGACGATTCCCGCCGGGCTCGCCCACGACTGGCCCTGGTTGTGCGTGGCCGTCGTCGGCAGCGGGCTACTCACCGCGCCGACCCTTGCCACGGTGGCCGACGCGGTGAGCCGGCTGGCGCCGGCCGGCGTGCGGGGTGAGGCGACAGGTCTGCAATCGTCAGCGCAGAGCGCTGGTTTCGCGCTCGGATCCCCGCTCGTCGGCGTGGCGATCGACGTCTCCGTGCCGGCGGGCGGCTTCGCGGCGGCCGGGCTGGCCGGCCTCGCCGCCGCACTGACCGGACACCTACTGTCCCGCCGCTCGCCCGCTCGAACGGCGGTGCCCTACCACCCTGGTCCAGTTGATCTCGGATATTGAGCGTGGCGAGGCGGCGGCGGGGTGCCGCGATCCTGCCGGGAGACGAAGTACGACTCGCGGGTGAGCTGCCAGCCAGCTTGACGGACGACGATGCCGCTTGGCTGCGAGGAACCGTGTTCGTCGTCCGCTACGTCGGTGACGACGCGACAATCGACGTGCAACCGGACTTGACCGAGGACTACGTGATCAAGGCGGTCCCGATTGCCATCATGAAGCCCGCAAAGACGCAGAGCGCGGCGCAGAACCGAGCATCCGCTCATGCCGCGAGTCGCGCGCGCCGACAACCTGCGAGGCGTTTGGGCCTGGTGCGGGCAAGTGCGGACGCGGTGGCGAGACGTCGGCCGAGCCGGCGGGCTGTCGACCGCCGAAGCTGCAGGTTCGGCGACCGGGGTCTAGCTCGGGCCACGGCCAACGCACGGTCAACCCAAGGGGTGAGAGCAGATCAAGGTCGCTTTCCGTGGCCGTTCGCGTTACGGCTCAGTTGTCGTGGCGCGAACGAGCGCAGTCCGGGATAGCCTTGACGTATATGGCTACCTATCGCAGCACCTCAGTGCTTCTCTCCTCGGACGGCACCAGGACCCCCGGCACCGCCGCGCTCTTCGCCGAGCCCGCCCGCAAGGGTGGGACCCCGCCGTGGGCAGGCGACTTCCGACCCGCCAACAGCGCCGGCAATGGCCCCAAGAACGCGGTCGGGAAGACCTTTACGTTGGAGCTGCCCGACGGCAGCACCGGCAAGGTCGTGGTCCAGAGCCTCAAGAGCGGGAAGGGAGGCGTCGTGCTGGCGTTGATGGGCGAGGACGCACCCCCCTTCTGATCAGGAGACTGATCGCCGCCGACGCCACCGGCTCGAGACGACCGGTATGCGACCCTGCCGATGTCAATGCGTTCGGATAGCTGCCGGGCGCATTGCCTCACCCGTGGCTGGGCGTCGACGAAGGTCAGGTGTACTGATCTGCCGCTGACAGCGCGTCCGAGACGACCGGATCTGCCGATGAGCGGACGCTCCGAGGGCGGCAGACGCGAAACGACGGTGCGGTCCTCACAGGGGCTGTGGATGATGGTTGGCGTGACTGAGAAGGGCAGCGGGTCCGCGGAGCAGCGCCTGTACGACGCTGTGGCGCGATGGAACGCCGACACCGGGTACGGCCTGGCGGACATGATCCATGCCGCCTGCCAGGCGCTGATCGACGGGCTGGACTCGCCGACGTTGCGCGAACTCGCTGGCGCTTCGGTGAGAGACTCATCCTGGGATATCCGCGAACTCGTGGCCAAGTCGCTCGAGGAACTCAAGATCCCCTACCCGGGCACTGTCCCCCCAGGCTTCGCCCTTGCAACAGGCGGAGGAGTCGCCCGCCGGCCAGGAGTCGACTCTCTACGTTTGGAAGTAACGCCGGCGCCCGGCGACGCAGGCGGCGGATTCCAAGTGCAGGTCTACGTCAACGGTACGGAGATGACCTCTGCGGCAGCGGGCCTCGGGATGGACCCGTACGACGTCCTTGTCCCCACCAATCGTCTGGTGGCCGCCTCCCAGCCGCGCACCGTCCCGATCGCCCGCTGCGAATGCGGCGTGTACGGCTGTGGATCCACAGACGTCACCATCACGCGGGACGGCGAACTGGTGCACTGGGACTGGTCGATCGAGGTGCCCATGAACCGCGGCGTCTCCTTCGCGGCCGCCGAGTACGACGTGGAAGTCGCACGGGTGGCCGCGGATCATTCGTGGGAGACGGCAGAGCGCACAGCCGGACGACGTGTCCTGACGGACATGGACCGCGAACGGTTGCTCACCCACGGCCTCAGAACCAGTTGGGTCGCCAACGACTACCGCGATCACGAGCTGTTCCGGGTCGCCCTTCAGATCGACGGTGACTACCAGGTCTTCGTCGACACCCTGTGGCGTGGCCGTGGCCCCGAGGAGTTGGCGCGCGAGGTGTGCGCCACCTTGGCACTTCCTCCCAGTGAGTGGCGCGCCACCTGGCACGCCATCAAGCCCACGCTGACCAAGCCGCCGAAGATCGCGGGGCCGTCCTGGCGACCCGCGCGGTTCTAACAGCAGCCAGCCGGCACCAGGTCCACGCTGCCGGTTGGGATGGGCGGACCACGCAGACGGAAACATCCTCATCTAATGCCGCTGGTCGGGCGTTGGCAGCTCAACGAGTGGGGCACGTCCGGATCTGCCGCGATCCGCGCGCGCATCCGTCCGCGATGCGGTGACCGAGCGTAGCCGGAGGAAGTAGTCGCCCGAGTGACGATGGGAGCCTCAGGTCGACCGTCCGGACCCGTCGTCATGTGGATCTTTGTATGTCACGGCGTACCTACCTATGTACTCGGACCTGTACGCCGACATCAGGGACGCCTGATGGTGTGCTGGCGGCGGTGCTGGTCGCGACGGCAGCGGACCCGTGGTCGCGCCATTCCCGTTGTCGCACGCCGCAACGGCGCAGACAGCGACCAGGCCCGCCCCAGTCCAGCCGCGTCGCAGCCGTTCGCTGGTGGCGCTCGACATTGTGTACCTCCGTGTTCGTGTGAACGTGAGCCGATGGACTGCGCTGAGGGCTCGACGACGCCCGCAGCCGCGGGCGCCAGCTGCCGCGCTCCGACCGGGTTGCTGGCGGCCTCGTTTGGGGCGCTCGATTCCGCGGGCCGCCTGCGGGCTGTCGGGACCGATGTCAGAGCGCTCGACTGCCGCCTCGGGCATCCTCGTCCGTGGGGCCATGATGCGAGAATGCCTCCTGTGGCGATTCCCGACCTGACGGAATTGCGCGAGCAGATCCGCGCTCGCAATGGGAAGCGGCCCAAGGGGCCCGAGCTGCCGCTCGTGGAAGACTTCCCCGGGCCCGGCGGGCTGACGTTGCGCCGGTACGGGCACGGCGAGCCGCGTCCGGTGCTGGTATTCGTGCACGGAGGGGCATGGGTCCTCGGCGATCTGGACACGCACGATCGCACGTGCCGGCGCATCGCCGCCGCGTGCGGAGTCGAGGTGCTCGCGGTGGACTATCGGCTCGCACCCGAGCATCCATGCCCGACCGGCATCGAGGACGTGGCGGCGGTGCTGCGTTGGGCGCGGCCGTGGGCGGTGGCGGGCGACAGCGCGGGCGGCTACCTGGCGACGCTGGCGTGCCTGCGGCTGCGCGATGCGGGCGAGTCGGTCCCGGCTGCGCAGATACTGTTGTGCCCCAACACTGATCTGACGCTCTCACAGCCCAGTGTTGAGGAGAAGGGCAACGGCTACGGGCTCGATGCGGACTTCCTGGCCTGGGCAGTCGAGCAGTGGGCGCCCGACTATGAGCAGCGGCTCGATCCCATGTTGAGCCCGATTCGGATTCCCGACCTCCGGGGCCTGCCGCGAACCGTGCTCGTGACCGCCGAGCACGACGCGCTGCGGGACGAGGGCGAGGCCTACGCCAAGCGCATGACCGAGGCCGGGATTTCGGTGACCTATCGATGCGAGCCGGGACTAGTCCACGGATTCATCCAGGGCATGGACCTGACATCGTCCGAGGCGGCGGCCGCTCACGAGCGGGTGTTCGTCGACATCCGCGCGCTGGTCGACGAGACTCCCTGACCGGTCACAGTGCCCGGCCGGTGAAGGCGAGCAGCCGTCGGTGGGGCGGGCCCTCGAGGTCAGCGATTCGGCCGGCGTCCAGCAGACCCAGCCTCACCAGCACAGCAGGGATCGCGGAGGACACATCGGCAGGCACGGGACACTCTCATGACCTCAGGCTCAAGACATCACATGATCATGAACCCCGCGCCTGCCTTGCTATACACCCCAACTGGCCCGGCCGAGCAACGCGGAATGTTCCAGCATGGCCGTAGTCATGGCGCATGTCGGACCACGCGACGTCGTGAAGGCCGATGGTGCCGTCGCGCGGTGCCACGACAGCCTTTCGGACGTCGAAGTGCTCCCAGACACGCTCGATGGCGCTGGCCCAGCCCGTGAGCTGATCGGATCGCTCGCCGTCCTGCGGCTTACACCGTCTTCGCTTGGTTGCCTATCGGGACGTTCTTCAACCTGCTCGGCTTCGGCGTCCGCGCATGTGGACGGGCCACGCCGAGCTCAGCGAGCTCGGCGTGGCCCGGTTCGCGTTCTACCTGATGCACGACCGGAAGGAGTCCACCCTCAAGGTGTACGGGTTCACGGTGCTCAGCCCTGTTTACTGAGCCGGCTCGGCCGCGTCAGCCGATTCGGCCTGCCTGCCGTAGAACACCTCCTTGACGAGCCTCTGCGTCGCCTTTTGGAACGTTTCTGCCAGGGACATTGCGGCGTCGTCCACATGGGTCAGGGAGGCGGTCAGGGTCTTACTGCCGTCGGGCGTGCTGTACATCAAGGACCAACCTCAACGCGTGGGTCGCAGGCCCCTCGGGACGGACGGCCGCGTCGTCGGCGACGACCGACAGGATCTCGATCGCGGTGGGCCCGGCCGGATAGTCCTGGTTCTGCTCCTTTAGAGGCTGCGGGCGGTGATGTCGCCGTGGGAGGTGGTGGCGCGGATGTCGAGTTCGGCGGTGCCATCGTTCTTGAGGGCGTTGCTGATGCGGCCGTAGCCGGTGCCGGCGTCCAGGGCGGCCGAGACGCCGGCGGCGGCGGCGACCGAAATGTCGCCGGACTGGGTGCGGAGCACGACCGTGCCGCGCACGGCCTCGGTGATCCGGATGTCCCCCCTTGCGGTGCTGATCTCCGCGGGGCCGTTGAGCCGGCCGACCTCGACGTCGCCGTCGATCGCAGTGAGGCGGACGCTCGCGGCCTCGTCGATCTTGATCTGGCGGTACGCGCCTTTGAAGGCGACGTCGCCGAGGCGGCCGACGCCGCGGAGTTCGGAGCTAGCGGCCTTGGCCTCGATGCGGGAGTCGGCGGGCAGCTGGACGGTGACCTCCAGGGATCCGGAGGGGCCGAAGAGCTGGTTCTTGGGCTCGGGGGTGTGGATCCGCAGGACGCCGTCGGCGTAGGCGACGGTGGTCTGCTCGGCGGTCTGGACGTCGCGGCTCTTGGAGGGGTTGGCGGGCAGGACCTCGACGGTGGTGTCGGCGCGGTCGGCGGCGATGAACTGGATGCGTCCGGCGGGGATGTCCAGGACGGCGGAGATCGGGGCGGGGGTGTCGAACTTCTGCATCGTGCTCTCCCGTGCTCGTTCGTTGTTTCTGACACCGGAAACGCTACGTTGCTTTCCAGAACTCGGCAACACGCCTGTTGCACGGAATCGCCATCTATGCAGGTGGAGCCCAGGAAACTGTTGCAACGGTCTTGACAGTAACGCAACGACAACTGCTCTGATCATTGCAATGGATGAGAAGTGAACGCTATAGTGGGGGGATCAGGGACCGCCATGAAGGATCACCAAGGAGATCGCGATGCCGGGAGGCAGGCTCACCCAGCAGGAACGCCAGCAGATCGCGCTGGGGCTGGCCGACAGCCTCCCCTACGCCGAGATCGCCCGACGCCTCGACCGTCCGACCTCGACGATCACGCGTGAGGTGATGCGCAACGGCGGCCCCACCGCCTACCGCGCCGACCTGGCCCACCGCGCCACCGAACGCCGCGCTCACCGGCGCAGGCCCGCCACCTCTCGAGGGGCGGAGTCAGTCCCCCAGCCGCACGGACGCGACGCCGAGGCCGTGGCCGAGTACGAGGAGACGCTCACCACCGTCCTCATGGCTTCGGGCCTGCCCAAGATGACGGCCCGCGTGCTGACCTGCCTGTTCACCACCGACGCGGGCAGCCTCACCGCGTCCCAACTCGCCCAGCGCCTCCAGGTCAGCCCGGCGTCCATCTCCAAAGCGATCGCCTTCCTGGAGAGCCAGAGCCTTGTCCGCCGAGAACGCGACGAACGCCGCCGCGACCGCTACGTCGTCGACGACGAACTCTTCTACCAGGCGACGATCGCCAGCGCCCGATCCAACGACCAGCTCGTCGAAACCGCACGCCAAGGCGTCGCCATCCTCGGCCCCCACACCCCCGCCGCCACCCGCCTGGAGAACATCGCCCGCTTCCTCGACTTCATCAGCGAAAGCATCACCCGCGCCGCCGAACAGGCCCGCGAAGTCCTCCACACCAAACCCGAAACAACCTCAAACGGCACCGCCCAACCAAGCCCAGCCCACGGATAGACAGCCGTCTCGATCGTCACAGCCATGGGACGAAGAGCTGGCCGGCGCTCGTCGCGCGCAGCGGTCCGCTCGCTGGCACCTTGCCGCCGGTCGCGCCGATGGCGTCACCCAGCATGAGCCCGAGTATGCAGCCCCGAGCGGTCGCCAGTCGCGGCGTCGTTCTGATCATTCCGCGGAGCATAGGACCTGGTGCGGGCAGGCTGGGCGGGAGTGCTGACAGCGGGGGCGCGGTGGAGGCTGGCGAGCTGGACGTAGACCTCGCGCTTGGCGGTCGCCCGGCCGGCACGGTTGATGACGTAGCCGGTCAGCCAGACCCAGCCGGCGTATGTCGGCCTGTCGCAGACCGAGACGACGCGGAAGGTCAGCGCGCGCTCGCCAGCGAACTGCGCCGAGGCCCGGCCGTCGATGAGCAGCAGGTCGCCGGGGGAGGGGCGCACGGCTACCAGTGGCCCTCGTTGGTGTGGTAGTCCTGCGGCGGTCGGCACTCCCGGGCGTGCATGGTCTGCCAGTCGCGCAGCGCCCGCTTGAGCCGGTCGTTCTCCTGGCTGAGCATCCGTACCTCCTGATGGAGGTCGTTCAGCTCGTCGGCCACCTGGGCCTGGAACTCGCGTACCTGATCGGGGTCGGCGCCGCGCCGACGCGGGTCGAATTCGCGGGTCCGCACCTCGTGCGGCGTCAACCGGGCCGGGCGACCGGTCCCGTAGAGCTGGCCACCTCGATACACCTGGGCCACGTCGGTCCTTTCCTGTGCAGGCGGGAGCGGGGGAGGTCCTTTCGGTGGGTCTGGAAGGGCGGGCCGTCCGCATGCCGGCCGCGGGCGACCCGCCCACTCCGCCGCCGCAGCTCAGGTCAGCGGTACGACAGCGGAGCAGTCCGGTGGGTCGGGACGGGCATGCACACCCGCCCCGACCAGGGGGATGAGCCGATCTCGTTGCCACGCGAGGAGCGGCTCGGAACCAACATATCTAGACATGTCAGAGGAGTCAACGCTGCTTGTTAGGCGCGTCGCGGTGTGATCGAATCGGATTGCCACGCGAGGAGTGCCATGCGAGAAGTGCCGGACTACTGGCGCATCGCCGACGATGTGATCGCCGACGTCAGGTCCAAGAAACTCAAGCCGGGGGACAGGCTGCCCTCGATCGCCGAGCTGCGCGAGAAGTACGGCGTCAGCCACGGGACGGTGCAGATGTCCTACGCCAGGCTGGAGGCGCTGCGGGTGATCCGTCGGCAGCAGGGCAAGGGAGTCTTCGTCACCGACCCGAAGACCTGGATGCGCGAGCCGTGACCGTGGTCGGCCGGGTCACGGGCGGTTGATCCGCGACGCGAGATCGAGGGCCCCCCGGATCGGGTCGTCGGACCAGCGGCTGGCGAACACGTCGTACACCCGCCATCCCGCCCGTAGCAGCGTCCGCTGCCGGTCCAGGTGCGCGGCGACCCCGTCCGGGTGCACCGCGCAGATCACCCCGACCGCGTCGGCGTCGTCGCCCACGCAAAGGTCGATCCGCCAACGGCCGACCGGATAGCCGGGCCGGACCGGCAGCCCGAGCCGGCGCAGCTCCTCGGCCAGGGCGGCGGTCCAGCCCTCCGCCGGCTCGGCTTCCGCGGCGGGGGACGGCGGCTTCCCGGCGTACGCGAGGTAGTCACCCACCAGGCCCTCGGGCGACCGCAGCGAGGTGACCACGGTGAGCCGCTTCCGGGCGCGGGTGACCAGCACGTTGAACAGGTTCGGCTCGGCCACGAACCGGTGCCGGGCCGGCGGGTCGCCGTCGACCAGCCCCAACGAGGCGATCACCACGTCCGCCTCGCTGCCCTGGAACGCGTGCACCGTGCCGGTGCGCAGCCCGAGGCGTTCGATCTCGTCGACGTCGTACGCGGCCAGCAGCGCCGCCTCCAGCGCGTCGGCCTGCGCCCGGAACGGGCTGACCACCGCGATCCCGCCCGTGGGCGGGTCGGCCGCGAGGTTGCGGACCAGGGCGAGCGCGGCGGCCACCTCCGCCTGGTTGACGCCGTCCACCACGGCTACGTCCGCGACGGTCAGCACGTCGATGACGTCGGCGCGCTCGTTGCGCGGGTGCCGGGTCACCAGTTCCAGCCGGCCGTCGTAGAACCGGCGAGCCGAGAAGCCGATCAGGTGCGGCACCGAGCGGTGGTGCTCGCCGAGCCAGGTGGCCGGCGCGGCGCCGGTCGCCACGTCGAACGCGCTCGACCGGCGCACGTCGAGCCGGTCGGCGAACCGGTCCAGGCCGTGCCGGCGCAGCGTCGTGGTCACGTCCACGTCGGCCACGAACGACACGAAGCGGAGCTGCCGCGGGTCGCCCGCGACCAGCGCGTGCCGGGCCCGGGCCAGTACCGGGGCGGCCCGGAGCTGATCGATGTGCGCCGCCTCGTCGAGCACCACCAGGTCGAACATGCCGGCCACCGGCGGCAGCAGGTCCTCCACGTCGGCGACCGTGCCCACCCACAGCGGCAGCGCCCGGACCAGCGCCCCGGCGTCCAGCCCGGCGAGCAGCTCGCGGCGGCGGTTGCGGCCGGCCCGCAGGGCCGCGCCGAGTCCGCTGGCGGCCCGCCGCGCGTCGGCGCTCCACCGGCGGGCGCTGGTCGACCGGTGCCGCATCGCCGTGCCGACGGCGGCGGCGAGCGCGTCGTCCGCCTCGGTGAGCGCCTGCCAGGCCGGCGTCAGGTCGGTGCCGCCGGTCGCGGCCAGCCGCGCCGCCGCCCGTACCGCCGTCGCCGCCTCCACCGCGGCCCGCAACCGGTCCTCCGGTACGTCCGCGGCGACGCCCGCCAGCCGCCGCAGCCGACCGGCGGCGCGGGCCTGCCGCCAGCGCCGCCACCAGCCGGCACCGGCCCGGGTGGCGTCGGCCAGCGCGGTACGGATCGCCGTCAGGTCGGCGTCCGGGTCGAACGCGCCCGGCGCGTCCTGGCTCAGCGCGGGCAGCAGCGGTTGCCAGGCGGGCAGCGCGGCGGCCAGACGCTCCTGGTCGAGGGCGGCGACGATCCCGGCCCGGACGGCGGTGACCCGGCTCCGGGCGGCGTCCACGCCGGCGGCGTCGGACCGTAGGAGTGCGTCGTCGGCCCCGGCCGCCGCGCCGCCGGCCAGGTCGGCGGCGATCGCCTCGCGGCGCTCCGCGTCGCCGAAGAGCACCGGGACCGGCCCGGGGTGGCGCCGCAACAGGTCGCCGAGCACGTCCGCCGCGTGCACCGACTGCGTCGCCACCAGCACCGACCCGCCCCGGTCCACGGTGTCCAGCGCGGCGGCGACCAGGGTGTGGCTCTTGCCGTTGCCCGGCGCGCCGGAGACCACCACCACCGGTTCCGCCCGGGTCCGCCGCACCACGTCCCGCTGCGCCGCGTTCAGCGGCAGCGGCGAGAGCACCTCCTCCTCCGCTCCCGGACCCTCGTGGCGGCGCCCGTCGACCGGGCCGGCCGCCACCGCGGACACCCCGGCAGCCCAGCTCGAGCCGCCCGGGCCGCGGTCGGGAACCGCCCCGCCCGGCTGGTCGACCCCCGTGGGCGGCCCGGCGGTCGGGCCCGCGTCGTCGGTGTAGAGCCGGGCCAGGGCGGTCGCCGCCAATCCCGGACGGCCGGCCCAGCTCAGCAGGGTGTCCCGCAGCCGGCCGGCGAGCACGTCGCGGGTCACGAAGAGCGCGGCGGCGGCCACTCCGGTGAGCACCGTGTCGTCGACGCTGCGGGGCGGCTTCGCCACCACCCGGTCCAGCTTCAGCCCGGCCGCCTCGGCCGCCGCCGTGATCCACGCCGACGTGCCGGCCGCCGCCAGCCAGCCCGGCCCGGCCAGCCCGGGAGCGGCCTCCAGCCGGGCGGCCAGCTCCCGGTCCTCGATCAGGGCGGTGAGTTCCAGGTCCCCGGCGGGGACGACCCGGTAGCCGCGCCGGGAACGTGCCAGCCGGACCGGCTGGGCCAGCAGCGGCAGCCGCACCCGGCGTCGCCCACCGTCCAGGTCGGCCGCGCCCACCACGAAGGCCAGGCCGCGGCGGAGGATCCGCTCGTCGCGGTGCAGCGCGTCCAGTGCCGCCAGGCGGTCCAACCGGGCGCCGCGCGGACCCCGGTCCGGCTCGGGCAGCCAAACCAGCGGGCGTCCGGTGCCGGACACGTCGAAGACGCGCTCGGCGCCGGCCGGGGCCAGGTCGGCGAGCGCGGTGAGGATCGTCGCCGCCTCCATCGCCCGCCGATTCTGCCGTACCCCGGCAGCGGCCGCCGGAAGCGCGGTGCGCCGACAGCTGCGCCGCGGGGTACGGGACGAAAGACCTGCCCCTGCCGCTAGGTGGTGTCTCCGGCAGGCGGCGTCCGGCGGATCAGGTCTTCGAGCCGCTGCGCCGTGGCCCTCAGCTCCGCCACCACGGGCCCCAGTTCGCCGGCCAGGTTCTCGCTGGTGGTCGGGGCGGCTTCGGCGTCGGCGACGTTGTCGGCGCTGGTCGCCCTTGGGGTACGGACCCAGTCGCCGTAGCTGGCCCGTGTCTGCTCCAGGTCGACTTCGCAGTCGAGCTTGACCAGCTCCTCCCAGTACGGCAGGACGACGTTTCGCACGCGCTGGTCGACGCCCACCCAGACATGGGCTTGGCACGTGACCACCGTGTCGCCCCGCTGATAAGACCAGGGGCCCCGGTTCGACAGCGCGCGTTGCAGCTCGGCCTCCAGTTCGGGCGCGCGGTGCGCCGTGAAGTTGACGGCGTGCTCGGCCGCGAGGTGCGTCAGCCGCCGGACGGCGTCCGGCATGTAGTGGTGCGCGTAGCTGAGCAACACCTCCCGGCGGAGGTTCTCCGACGACCAGACGCACCGGGCATGGATGTGGAAGTTGAACCGCCGGCCGTGACCCGACACCCGGATCGCCACCGGTGTGTCCACGCTTTCCGTCACCGGACCGGGCGGGGCCGCCGGCTCGGCGGCCGAGATGGGCGTCGTCTCCTGGAGGGTGCGGACCAACCGCCGCCAGAACTCCACGATCCACCGCCGGAGCGGGCGAGTCCGGTGCCAGAGCTTCAGCGAGCGGTCAGCCAGGCGTCGCCAACGATCATCGGAGCTTGCGATGGTGGCCGAGGCGTCGGTGGTGTCGCTCGACTCTCCTTGCGGCTCCGGTCCACTTCGGCCGCTCGGCTTTCCCGCTTCCGCGGAGGGCGGGGCCGAATCGCGGCCGGGGGACTCCCCGTCCTCGGTGGGCGCTGCCAGTCCGCCGTCCATGTACCACGGTAACCACGGCATGACCGATTTATCGGCCACCGCCATCGGCGCTGCCGCGTGGCGTCCGAATATTCGGACAAATGACCTTTCGCCGTTCCGGGCGGCTATCGACACTGAGGCATGTGTGGATGTTCGGCCCATGCCGAGATCCACTGTGAGCTGGTCGGATGGCAGGACGGACATCGACGTTCGACGACAGGAGGGACCGTGCGCACACCATCCCGTGCGTTGACGGGGACCACCGCGCTGCTGCTCGCGGCCGGGCTGGTCCTGACCGCAGGAGCTGGCGGCCAGGCGGCACCCCGGGAACAGACCCCCACCCAGGCCCGACCCGGTGACCTGCCGGGCGACCGCCAGGACAGCAAGACCAGAGACAACCGACAGGGGCGGATCGCCCCGACCGACCGCCAGCGCGACCGGGCCGCCGCGCTAGGCGCCCGGGCCCGCTGGAGCACCTTCGGCACCCCCGCCACCCTCGCCTCCACGGGCAAGCCGCTCGCCACCGGGCTGGCCGCCGACCCGGCCGCCGCGGCCCGGGCCTACGTCGCCGCCAACCGGGACCTGCTGGGGCTGACCGCCAGCGGCGCCGACGCGCTGGAGCAGTTGACCGTCGCCCCGATGGGTGACGGCGCCACCGTCCTGTTCCGCCAGCGCTTCGGTGACCTGCCGGCCGCCGTGGACGGCGTCCTCGCGGTCGGCGTACGCGACGGCGCGGTCTGGTACGTCAGCGCTTCCCTCGCCCGGGACGGCGCCGCGCCGGCACCGGCCACGCTGACCGCCGAGCAGGCGCAGCGGGCGGCGGCCGCCGACGCCGGTCTCACCGACCCGAGGATCCTGCGTACCTCCCTGGTCGCGGTGCCGACCGCCGACCGGGGCGCGCGGGCGGCGTACGAGGTGATCCTCGGCGCGGACCTCAGCGGGGCCGACCCGGCCGCCTTCTCCACCTACGTGGACGCCCGGGACGGCACCGTGCTGGTCCGCGAGGACCTGGTCGACCACGAGGCGGACAACCCGCAGTGGGAGGTCTTCCCGAACTCGCCGTCCGTCGACCACTCGTCGGCCGACACCCGGGTCCGCTGGTGCTTCCAGCCGGCGGCCGGCTGCGACGAGGCCGTCGGCACCGCCGCGTCGCCGCTGCCCTGGGACGTCGACCCGGCCACCGGGGCGTCCACGCAGACGACCAAGGGCAACAACTCGATCGCGGTGCAGAACTGGAACAGCAACGACCCGTTCAGCGTGGGCACCGAGACGGCCACGCCGCGGCCGGACCGCAACTACGCCTACCCCTGGACGAACCAGTGGTACGAGCAGAAGTGCAGCCCGGACACCTTCACCTCGCCGCAGGCCAACGACATCGACGCCGCCCGGGCCAACCTGTTCGGGATGCACAACCGGATGCACGACTGGTCGTACCACCTGGGCTTCACCGAGGCGACCTGGAACCTGCAGCAGGACAACCTCGGCCGCAGCGGGCTCGGCACCGACGCCGAGCAGGGCAACGCGCAGGCCGGCGGGATCAGCGGCGGCCCGCCGAACTTCGCCGCCCGGGACAACGCCAACCAGATCACCCCGGCGGACGGGGTCGCCCCGATCACCAACATGTACCTGTGGCAGCCGATCGCCGGCTCGTTCTACGCGCCCTGCGTGGACGGCGACTTCGACATGTCGGTCATCGCCCACGAGTACGGCCACGCGATCAGCAACCGCATGATCGCCGGGCCGAACGCCGGGGTCAGCTCTCCGCAGGGGATGAGCGAGAGCTGGTCGGACCAGCTGGCGATGGAATACCTCTACGAGCACGGCTACGCCGCGCCCGGCCGGCGCGGGTTCACCATCGGCGAGTACACCACCGGCGACCCGGACGCCGGCATCCGCAACTACAACATGAGCGCCAGCCCGCTCAACTACAGCGCGATCGACTACGACTTCGTCGGCCTGCAGGTGCACGCCTCCGGCGAGGTCTGGAGTGCCACCAACGCCGACATCCGGGCGGCGATGATGCGGCGGTACGGCGCCGGCGACGCCGCGTTGCAGAAGTCCTGCGCGAACGGCGCGACGCCGGTGACCGCCTGCCCGGGCAACCGGCGCTGGATCCAGCTGGTGTTCGACTCGTTCCTGCTGATGGCGGTCAGCCAGGTGAGCATGGTCGACGCCCGGGACGCGATGCTCGCCGCCGACCGGATCCGCTTCGGCGGGGCGAACCAGGACCTGCTCTGGAATGCCTTCGCGGCGCGCGGCCTCGGCGAGTCCGCAGCCAGCGTCGGCAACGGCGACGTCAACCCCACGCCGGGTTTCACCTCCCCGTACGCGGATGAGGCGACCCTGACGTTCAAGCCGGTCGACGACGACGCGGTCGTCTCGGGGGCGCAGCTGTACGTGGGCCGCTACCAGGCGCGGGCGGTGCCGGTCGCCGACACCGATCCGGCCACCCCGCTCACCGACCAGGTGCGCCTGGTCCCCGGCACGTACGAGTTCGTGGTCCGCGCGCCGGGTCACGGGCTCGTCCGGGTCGGCCCGGTCACCGTCAACGCCGGTCAGGTCCGAGACCTGCCGGTCCAGGCACGCACCAACCTGGCCTCCACCACCGCCGGGGCGACGGTCAGCGGCGACGGGATCAACCTGGCCCGGATCGCCGACGACGACGAGGCCACCAACTGGGCCTCGCTCGGCAGCCCGGTCGCCGGGCGGCAGGTCACGGTCGACCTGGCCGGCGGCACCCAACAGGTGCGCCGGGTGCAGGTCAGCGCCATGCTCCGGCCGCCGGTCACCGGCGACCCGGACGCGGGCACGCAGAGCCGGTTCTCGGCGCTGCGGCAGTTCCGGGTCCTGGCGTGCACGGCGACGGGCACGATCACCTGTGCCGACGCGACCGACTTCCACGCCGTCTGGACCAGCCCGACGGACGCCTTCCCGTCGGTGGCGCCGCGGCCCCGGGCGCCGGAGCTGATCATCCGGTCGTTCGACATCCCTCGGACGAGGGCGACCCACCTGCGCGTCGAGGTGGTGACCAACCAGTGCACCGGCGCGCCGGACTACGCCGGCGAGCAGGACGCCGACCCGCGGGCGGCGACCGACTGCGCGACCGCCAGCCCGCAGGCGAACAACGTGCGGATCGCGGAGTTCCAGGCGTTCGCTCAGTGACCGCCTGAGCCGGGCGTGCGGGTGGACGGATCCTCGTCCACCCGCACGCCCCATCCACGGCTGATCATCCGCCGTTCATCGGGGTTTGTGAATCAGTTTCCGTGTGGAGGCTGTAGTCGGCGAGGATCACGACCAGACTCGCCGGTCAGTTCGGCCGGTCGAGGATGGCGCTGAACCGCTCCTCGGCGAGGTCGAGCTGGGCGAAGATGTGCCGCTTCACCGGCGCGGACAGCGGCGTGTCCGGCCGGGCGATGAGATCCCGGAAGACCGGCACCAGGGGGCGGTACTTGGCGGCGGAGCGGGCGACCTTCGGCCCGACGGTGTGGATCACGCCAACGCCGTTGTCGGTGAAGTCGGACATCTTGATCACCCGGGCCCAGGGCTCCCGGTCCAGGCTGGCCGCCACGTGCTCCCGGTACTGGACGTGCTTGTCCCGCTCCGGGTCGTACGCCGGGTTGGTGACCGCACCGACCAGGCGGGCGACGCGCGGGCCGAACCGCGCAGCCAGCGCGGCCAGCGCAGCCTCCGTCGGGTCACCGGCCGCGTCGGGGCCGGCCAGCTCCGCCGGGTGGTCCTCCACGGCGTCGTGCAGCAGGCCGGCGACGATCACGTCGACATCGCGCACCTGGTAGTGGTGCATCATCCGGATCGCCACCCGCAGCAGGTGGTTGAGGTAGGGCTCGCGCACCCGTCGGTCGTCGCGGTGCAGCTCGGCGGCGAGGTCGAGCGCCTCGGAGAGCCGCTCCCGGGCGGCGGCGTCGAACGCCCGGATCTCCAGCCGGAACCGCTCCAGCAGGCCCGGTTCACCGTGGATCTCGGTGATCGCGTGCATCGGCATGGTGGCCAGGTACGCCGGGAAGTCCATGCGTCACTTATAACTGATCTTCACCATCCGCCGGCCTCCGGCGTCGGCCTTGCGACGGGAGCTGGACACGGCCCGGCCGGCTGGCCCGGCGGTGGCCGGGTCGGCGATAGCGCAGGTGGGCGGCGCTCAGGACCCGCCGGAGAGTCGTTTCACCATCCGGACCGTCGTCCCCTCGGGCGCGCCGACGATCGTCACCTCGTCCATCACCCGCGCCATGATCAACCGTCCCCGGCCCCGGTCGGCGCCGTCGTCGGGGTCGCCCTCCCGCCAGCCGCCGTGGTCGCGGACCTCGATCTCCAGCCGGTCCTCGCGCAGCTCGGCGCGGAGGGTGGTGATCGCGCCGGGGGCGAACCGGTAGCCGTGCTCGATCGCGTTCGCGCACGCCTCACCGGTGGCGATGAGCACCGTCTGGACGTCCCACTCGTCCACACCGAGGTCGTGCAGCCAGGCCCGGAGCCGCTCCCGGGTGGGGGCGAGCTCGGCCGGGTCGGCCGGTACCGAGGCGGTGAAGACCGTCGGCGCCCGGTGCCGGTAGACCAGCACTGCGGCGTCGTCGCTGCCGGAGGCCGGCAGCAGATCGCGCACCAGCCGGTCGACCAGCGCCCCCTCCGGCAGCCCCCGGCCGTCGGTGAGCACCTTCACCGCCCGGGCAATGCCCGCGTCGATCAGTTCCCGGCGCCGCTCGACCAGGCCGTCGGTGTAGAGCAGCAGGGTCGAACCAGGCACCACCGCGGCGACCGCCTCCGGGCGCCGGTCGACCGCCACGCTGGCCAGCGGTACCGAACCGGCCCCGTCCAGCAGCTCGGTCGCGCCGTCAGGGTGCATCAGGATGCCCGGCGGGTGGCCGGCGGAGGAGTAGCGCAGCTCGCCGCCGGCGCAGTCGATGATCGCGCAGAACACCGTGGTGCAGGCCCCGCCGGGGGTCAGCCGGGCGAAGCCGTCCAGCGCGGAGAGCACCTCGGCCGGGCTCTTGGCCTGGAGCAGCAGCGCCCGGCAGGCGCTGCGCAGCTGGCCCATCACGGTGGCCGCCGAGAGCCCCCGCCCGACGCAGTCGCCGACCACCACGCCGAACAGGTCGCCCGGCATCGGCACCACGTCGTACCAGTCGCCGCCCACCTCCAGCGGGAGTACCGCCGGTTCGTAGCGGACCGCGAAGCCGGCCGGCAGGTCGGTCGGCCCCAGCATCGCCCGCTGCATGGCCAACGCCACGCCACGCTGCGTCTCGTAGGCGTGGGCCCGGACCAGCGCCTGGGCCAGCGCCGCGCAGAGCTGGCGGATCAGCGGCGCGTCCACCGCCGACATCGGCCGGGGCGCGTCCGGCTCCAGCCAGATCCCGGCGACGCCGATGCCCGTATCGACGCGCGCCCCGACCCCGGTCACCCGCCCGGCGTCGTCGCGGGCCAGGTACGGGTCGTCCGCGGGCCCGGTCGGGTCGAGGATCCGCCGGATCTGCGGGGTCAGCTCCAGCCCGGCGCCGACCACCACGGGCGTCCCGGCCGGGTCGGGGCTGACCGCGACCCCGCGCGCGCCGCCGAGCAGCTCGCCCAGCTCGGCGAGGCCGCCCTCGAGCACCTCGGTGATGTCGCTGGCGCTGGCCAACCGGGTGGCGAGCGCGGTCACCGCGGCCTGCCGGGCGGTGGCGCGGATCTCGGCGGTGACGTCGCGCAGGGTGGCCACGTGCAGCCGCTGGCCGGTGACGGGCTCCCCCAGCGCGTTGTAGACCGCCTCCACCCAGATGCGATGCCCGTCCGCGTGCCGCAGCGGCGCGGTCACCCGCCCGCCGTCGGCCGTCCGCATCTCCCGAATCGCCGCCTCGACCTCGCGCCGGTCCGCCGGCTCGGTGTCCGGGTCCGGCCACCACGGGTGCGGGGCCGGTGCCGGCAGCTCCAGCCGGTCGAGGCCGAGCAGCCGGCAGAAGGCGTGGTTGGCCTCGACCAGGGTGAAGCTGGCGTCGTAGACCACGAAGGCGTCCTGCAACGAGTCGATCAGGGCGGTGCGCCAGGTCGCCTCCCGGTTGCGCAGCCGGGCCAGCTCCAGGTGCGCCCGGACCCGGGCGAGCAGTTCGAGGGAGGAGAACGGCTTGGGCAGGTAGTCGTCCGCGCCGGCCCGCAGCCCCTCCACCACCGCCTCCTCGCCGGCCCGGGCGGAGAGCAGGATGACCGGCACGCCGGCCGTGCGCCGGTCGCCGCGCAGCGCCGTCAGCAGGGCGAAGCCGTCCATCCGCGGCATCATCACGTCGGTGAGGACCAGGTCCGGCAGCTCCGTCGCGACCAGGTCGAGCGCCGCCCGGCCGTCCTCGGCGGCGAGCACCCGGTAGGAGGGCCCGAGCAGGCTGACCAGGAACCCGCGCAGGTCCCGGTTGTCCTCCACCACCAGCACCGTCGGCGCGCCCGCCGGCGGGGCCTGGCCGCCGGCCCGGTCGGTCGCCGCCGGGCCCGGCAGCGCCTCCGGCATCCAGCGCAGGGCCTGGTCGCCGTACGACCCGGGCGCCGGGACGGGTCCGCCGGGTCGCTCGGCGGTGGGCCGGCCGTACGGGATCCGTACCGTGAACGTCGAGCCCTCGCCCTCGATCGAGCGCAGGCCGACCTCACCGCCGTGCAGCCGGACCAGCTCCTGGACCAGGGCCAGCCCGATGCCGGCGCCCTCGTGGGACCGCCCGCCGCTGCCGCGTACCCGGTGGAAGCGGCGGAACAGCAGCGGCTGCTGGTCGGCCGGGATGCCGACGCCGGTGTCGCTGACCGAGAGGGTCACCGTGTCGTGGTCGCCCGCCAGCCGGAGCCGGACGGTGCCGGCGAGGGTGTATTTCAGCGCGTTGGAGAGCAGGTTGACCACGACCTTCTCCCACATGTCCCGGTCCACGTACCCGGTGCGGGGCAGCGGCCGTACGTCCACCTCGAAGGCCAGGCCGCCCCGCTCCATCGCGTACCCGAAGGACTCGGCGATGCCCCGGGTGAGGGCCGCCAGGTCGGTGGGCACCCGCTCCGCCTCCAGCCGGCCGCCCTCGACCCGGGCGAAGTCGAGCATGTCGTTGACCAGCTTGTGCAGCCGGCCGGCGTTGCGGTGCACCAGCTCAAGCCGCTCCCGCTGGGCTGGCGGCAGCGGCTCCCGCTCGTCGGCGAGGCTCTCCTGCACAGGCCCTATGATCAGCGTCAGCGGGGTGCGCAGCTCGTGGCTGACGTCGGTGAAGAACTCGGTCTTGGCCGCGTCCAGCTCGGCCAGCGCGGCGACCCGTCGCCGCTGCGCCTCGTACGCCAGCACGTCGGTCAGCGCGGTGGAGACCCGGCTGGCCACCAGGTCGAGGAAGTGCCGGTACGGCTCGTCGAGCGCCAGGTAGGGGCTCACGCCGAGGACCAGCACCCCGACCGGCCGGCGGTGCCCGATGGCCAGCAGCGGCAGCGCCACCGCCTCGTCGACCGCGGCCGGCTCCCCGACGCGGTCCGTGCGCACCGTCGGCCAGGTCGTCCCGGTGAGGCCCGTGATCCGCACCGGCCGTCCCGTTTTGACTGCCTCCGCGACCTCGGGCGGCGTGCCGGCGACGGCGGACGGTTCGGCCGGCTCAACGAGGCCGAACGACGCCACCAGGCGCACGTCATCGCCCTCCCGCGCCGGGCCGTCGGCGCTGTCCAGTTGGTCTTCCCGCAGGTACACCATGCCGACCGGGAGATCGGCGGGCCCGCCGCCGAGGATCCGGGCGGCCGCCCGGACGGCGTCCGTCGCGCTGTCCGCCTCGGCGATCGACAGCTCACCGAGTCGCCGCAGCAGGGCCAGTCGACGGTCGCCGACGACCTGGCCGGTCACCTCGCTGGTGGCCACGAAGACGCCGCCGACCCGCCCTGCGGGGTCCTCGATCGGGCTGTAGGAGAAGGTCCAGTAGGTCTCCTCCAGGAAGCCGTGTCGGAGCAGGAAGAGCAACTGATCGTGGGAGTAGGTGGATTCTCCGCCCAGCGCCCGCTCGGTCAGGGGACCGACGATGTCCCAGATCTCGGCCCAGCAGTCCGCCGCCCGCTGTCCGACGGCCGTCGGGAACTTGTCCCCGAGCACGCTTGTGTACGGGTCGTTGAAGATCTGCACCAGCTCGTGGCTCCACCAGAGCAGCATCGGGATCCGGGAAGGCATGAGGGTGCGCACCGCGGACCGCAGCTCCTCCGGCCAGCTGCCGGGCGGCCCCAGCGGGGTCGCCGCCCAGTCCGTCGCCCGGTGCGCGGCGCTGGTCGGGTCGTCGCCGGGAAACAGCTCGTCGGCGGCTGTCCCATCCTTCACGCCCGGCCCCCCGTCCCGTTCACGTCCTCGGGCCTGGGCGCTCGTTCGCGCTGTCACCGTCCCGTCCCCGCCTATTGTCCCCGGCAGTCGCGCGATTCATTCCCCGACCCGGCCGGTTCCGGATCAGCACGATCATCTGCCCACGAGTGCCAGCGATGCAGGTGCGGACCCTACGCGCCCAGGTGACAATCGCCCGATGGACCGGGTGCTGAACCTGCTGGTGGCGCTGCCGCCGGCCCTGGTGCTGGCCCTGGTCTTCCTGCTCCCGGCGCTGGAGGCGTCGACCTTCCTCGGCCTGCTCGTGCCGGGGGAGGTGGCCGTGCTGGTCGGCGGGGTCCTCGCCCACGAGGGGCGACTGCCGCTCTGGGCGGTGGTGGTCACGGCCGTGGTCGGGGCGGCCCTCGGCGACCAGATCGGCTACCTGGTCGGTCGCCGCTACGGTCGCCGGCTGCTGGAGCGGACCCCGCGCCGGTTCGTCCGCTCCGGGCAGGTGGAGCGGGCGCTCGCGCTGATCCGGCGGCGGGGCGCCCTGGCGGTGGTGCTCGGCCGCTGGGCGGCCGCGCTGCGGGCGCTGGTGCCGGGACTCGCGGGCATGAGCGGGATACCGCAGCGCACCTTCACCCTGGCCAACGTCACCGGCGGCGCCCTCTGGGCGGTGACCGTGGCCGTCCTCGGCTACCTGGCCGGCGCCTCGTACCGGCTGCTGGAGCGGCGACTCGGCCTGGGCGGGGAGGCGCTGTTCGCGGTGGTCCTGCTGGCGATCGCGGTACGGATCTGGTGGGGCCGGCGGGCGGCGCGCCGGGAGCGAACCGGGGAGCGCGCCGACGGGGTCCGGACGGAGTGACGGCGGTCGGCGCAGGATGTGGGCGGAATCGGTCGGGCCGCCGCCACGCTCGCCGTCGCGGCGGCGGCCCGACCCCGCCGTCAGTCGGCGACCAGGAAGTCGGCCTGGCCGCGCTGGGTGCTGCGCTCACGCTGCCGGCGGACCAGGTACGTCCCCGGCGCGATACCGGAGCCGCCGTGCTCAGGATGGATCAGGTACGCGGGCCGGGTCGCCCGCAGCACCCCGACGGCGAGCCGCTGCCGGTCGTGGACCTCGGTGGTCCACTCGGCGGCGCCCGACTCGGCGACCAGCGTGTGCGGGTTGCCGCCGGCCGCCCCGCGCAGCAGCTCCACCCCGGCCGGCGGCACCGGACGCCAGCGCGCCCGCGCCGGCACCTCGACGTCGTCGAGCACGTCGAGGGGGATGACGATCAGGTCGCCCTGGGCCTGGAGCCCGTCGAGGACGGGGATGCGCACCTGCTGCTCCAGGTGGTCGAGAACGGTCAGTCCGGTGCGGTCGGTCAGCTCTTCAAGGGTCAGGTCCATGTGATCACCTTCAGGTTCGTCTGAGGAGTCGGGCGTACTGCTCGCCGGAGAGGCCGTACGACCAGCCGGCGGCGGCCACCGGGTCGTCGAGGTCGGCGGGGACGCTGAGGCCGTACCGGCGGCGGTGGCCGTCGCGTTCGACGGAGCCGTTGACCGCCAGCAGGACCCGGGCCGGTGCGCCCCAGACGCGCTGGGGCAGGTCGTAGAGCTGGAGCCGGCAGCCGGGGTTGCCGGGGTCAGGCGCCTCGGCGACCAGCGCCAACCGGGCCTGGTCGAGGTACGCGTCCCAGCCGAGGCGTTCGATCGCGCAGCGGCGCACCTCGACGTTGCGTTCCGCCCCGATCCGCTCCGCGGTCGGCTCGTCGATCACCCACGCCGGTACGGCGGTGCCGTGCCAGGCGTGGCCACCCCAACCGTCGGCGTACCCGACCGCCGGCCCGTGCCGGTTGTGCGTGCGGACCTCGCCGTGCAGCGCCCCCGGGAGCGGCTCGGTGTGCGCCACGCTGGTCCGCTCGGTCACCACGCAGACGTCCTCCCGCGGCCACCACCAGCCGCAGGAGCGGGCGACGTCGGCCCAGAGGTCGAGCTGCCGGTCGTCGTCCGGGTGGAACAGCCCGGGCCGCAGCCGCCGCCGCACGTCGTGGTACGCCACCCAGGGCGCGTCGTGCTGCCCGTGCCAGCGCAGGCCGGGCGGTTCGCCGACCGCCTCGGCGAGGGCGGCCCGCAGCGGCGTCCGGAGCCCGTCGTGCACCGACCGGTTCAGCGAGTCGCGCACCCCGACGACGAGCAGCTCCGCCAGGCTGACGCCGGCGGCCAGCGCGTCGGCCGGCGGCCGGGTGCGGACGATCTGCTCGGTCGTCCACCAGAACGCTCCGGCCGGGCCCGCCCGCTCGTCGAGCCGGCCGCCGAGCTGGTGCGCCGCGACGGCGAGCTGGTGGGCCACGTACCAGCCGGCGGTGGGGTCGACCGGCCCGCCGAGCCGGATCGGGGGTTCGTCCAACAGGTCGACGGCCTGCCGGGGGCTCGCCGCCCAGTGGAAACGGGGGCGGCGCCGGCCGAGCAGGGCGTACAGGCCGGTGATGGCCCGTTCCGCGGTCTCCCGGTCGGCGGGTTCGGTGTGCAGGGCGATCCGCAACCACTCGTCGCGGATCTCCGCCGCCCGGTGCCAGCGGTCGAGGTGCGCCGCCTGGTCCGGGCCGATTCCGGCGCGGCGCCTGGCCCGCTGCCGGTTACGCGCGCTCATCGCGCGAGGGCGCGCACGCCCTTTCTCTCGATCATGGACCCGATGCTGGCAGAGCCGCGCCCGTCCCGCAAGGCGGTATCGGGGCGGAGCCTCCGGAGGTCCGCGACGCCCTTCTCGGTCGCTCCGGTCATCGCGGCGGGGTCCCCTGGATCCGGTACGCGACGGCCTCGTTCCAGACGTGCGGGTAGACGCCGATCTCGAAGTAGCGGGTGAAGCGGTTGATCGGCGCGTTCGTGTGGTCGTGCCAGAGCAGCCAGACCGGGGCGATGGTGAACAGCGCGTAGTTCAGCATGACCAGCGGCAGGTAGAGCGGGCCGAGCAGCCGGGCCTGGAGGATGTGCACGTCCTCGTGCCGCTGGATGCCGGGACTGGATCCGGCGCAGACCGTGCCGATGGTGGTGGCGTATCGGGGCGACACCCCCTCGACCACGTTGACCCGACCGCTGGCCGGGACCACCCGGTCGAGCTGGTGCCCGAAGACGAGGTGCAGGGCGAGGTGGATCGCCCCGACGGCGGTGTTGAGCAGGCTCCAGGTGTGGTCGACGACGAAGAGGAGGATCCCCTTCGCGTCCGGGCCGTATGTGCCGGCGGAGCTGATCGCCCAGCCGAAGGGCGCGCCGACGAGCAGCCCGACGGCGGCGCCGATCACCAGGCCGAGGGTGCCGCCGACCCACTGGCCGAACAGGGCGCCGAGGACGATGTGGACGGCGGCGCTGACGATGCCGAAGACCATGAGCTCACCTTCCTTCAGACCCACGAGCGGACGGCCGGGTCAGACCCGGCCTCGGATGGTCGGCCGGGGGCGCGGTCGCGGGACGGCGGCGGTCGGGGCCGTGGTGGCCAGGTCGCGGGCGGCGGAGCAGGTGTACGACGACCACGGCGACCAGCAGCGGCAGGAGCACGCCGCCGGCGATCGGCAGCGTGACCGTGCTGTCGCCGATCTTACGGACCCGACGTCCCTTTCCGACGAGTCCGAGAGACGCGGGTGCATCGGGGCGAGGCCGACCCGGCGGAGATCGCGGCGAGCGGCGAACGCTTCGACAACCACTATGTCGACAGCCCCGTCTGGCGTGCCCGGGGCTGACCGGCCGGGACCGCGGCGGCGGGCGCCGGGCAGTAGGTTGGCCGGATGCACCCGATCGCCTGTGTCCTGCTGGTCGACCGCGCCGGGCGGCTGCTGCTCCAGCTCCGCGACGCGCACGCCCCGCACCATCCGAACGTCTGGGGCCTGCCCGGCGGGCACTGGGAGCCGGGGGAGACCATCGACGAGACCGCCCTCCGGGAGCTGTGGGAGGAGACCGGACTGCGCCCCGACGGGGAGCTGCGCCACTTCGCCACCCAGGAGCTGCCCGAGCTCGACCGGGTCAAGCACTACTTCTGCGGCGCGACCCGGGCCGCGCAGCGGGACGTGGTGCTCGGCGAGGGCGCGGCGATCGTCTTCACCACCCCGGACGAGCTTTTGGACGGCCGGCCGTACACCCCGGGCACTGCGGACCTGCTCACCCGCTTCCTGACCTCCCCGGAGTACGCCCGCCTCGCCGCCGCCGACTGACGCCGATCGCCCGCCCGGACCGCGCCGGCGGCTGAGCCGGCCGGCTCAGGCCACCCGAGCGCTGCCGTCCGGGCCGGCCGGCGCACCATGGGTGGGTTGGTCCGGCGGCGGAGGAGGCGGCGATGGCACGCAGGGGCTGGTTCCCGGAGGCCGCAGGGCGGCTGCGGCGGGGCTGGCTGCCGGTGGTGGAGGCCACCCTCGCGGCGACCCTCGCCTGGGTCCTGGCCACCCGGCTGGTCGGCCACCCGCAGCCGTTCTTCGCCCCGGCCGCCGCGCTGATCGTGCTCGGCCAGGCCCGGGGCCAGCGGATTCGCCGGGCCGTGGAGGTGCTGCTCGGGGTGGCCGCCGGGGTGCTCGTCGCCGACCTGGTCGTCCAGGCGCTCGGTCCGCGTACCACCTGGACGGTCTTCACCGTCATCCTGCTGACCGTCGCCCTGGCGGTGGCGCTCGGCGCCAGCTCGGTCTCCGT